>JAWKWU010000029.1:0-1571 GCA_041397345.1 Paracoccaceae bacterium | reverse complement strand
CCGGGAGGCCAAGGGATGGAGCGTTTCCTCAAGCAGGTGCTGAACCAGGTGCTGCGCAAGCTGATGAACCGGGGCGTGAATGCCGGCATCAACCATCTGTCGCGCGGCGGCAAGTCGGGGGCCGGGACGGGCCGTGGCGAAAGGGCGCAGGCGCAGGAGGGCCGCGCGCTGGCCAAACGGGCGCGGCAGGCCGCCAAGCTGACCCGGCGGTTGGGGCGGTGATAGCGGGGCGGTGATCTGCCGCTGAAACGCGGGCGCCGGGGTCAGGCGCGGAACTGCTTGGCCAGTTTCAGGCCCTGGCCCTGGTAGTTCGAGGCGATGCCGCTGCCGTAAAGCCGGTCGGGGCGGGCGGACATGCGTTCATAGACCAGCCGGCCGACGACCTGGCCATGTTCCAGCACAAAGGGCGCCTCGTGGCAGCGCACCTCCAGCACGCCGCGGCTGCCCTGACCGCCGGCCAGGCCGTGGCCAAAGCCGGGATCGAAGAACCCGGCGTAATGCACGCGGAATTCGCCCACCATGGCCAGATAGGGCGCCATCTCGGCGGCATAGTCGGGGGGGATGGTCACCGCCTCGCGGCTGACCAGGATGTAGAAGGCGCCGGGGTCCAGGATGACGCGGCCATCTTCGGCGTGAACTTCTTCCCAGAATTCGCGGGCGGGATAATGGGCAATGCGGTCCAGGTCGATGACGCCGGTGTGCGGCTTGGCCCGGTAGCCGACCAGGGTCGATCCGGGCAGGCGCAGGTCGACGGAAAAGCCCAGGCCCTCGGAAATCAGCGGCGTGCCGTCGACCAGCGGATCGCGGGCATGCAGCGCGGCAAGGGCGGCATCGTCCAGCGTCGCCTGGCCCCGGCGAAAGCGGATCTGGTTCAGCCGCTGGCCGCTGCGCACCAGCACCGAAAACGACCGCGGGCAGACCTCGGCGTAGAGCGGGCCGCGATAGCCCTCGGGAATGCGGTCGAACTCGGTGCCGCCGTCGGTGATCGTCCGGGTCAGCAGGTCCAGCCGCCCGGTCGAGGATTTGGCATTGGCCACCGCCGTCACGCCGGCGGGCAGGGCCAGGCTTTCGGCCAGCGGGATCAGGTAGACGCAGCCCTTTTCCAGGACCGCCCCGGCGGTCAGGTCGACGCGGTGCATCTCGAATTCCGGCAGGCGGCTGGCGACGCTGCGGCCCCGGCCTGTGGCATCATGCCCCGCCAGGAAAGAGGCACGGACCCGGTAGGCGACATCGCCCAGCCGCAGGTCCAGGCTGGCCGGTTGCACCTGGGCGTCAAGGACGGCCGGCGTGGCGACGATGGCGCCGCTGTCGATCATCTGGCGGATCTGGCTGTCGGGCAGGACGCCGGTCTGTGTCACCTGAGGCCCCCTTGTTGGCCGGAATGAAAAACCGCCCGCACTGCGGGGCAGGCGGGCGGTTTTGCAATGGTCGGGCCGGAGAGATTCGAACTCTCGACCTCCCGCCCCCCAGACGGACGCGCTAACCAGGCTGCGCTACGGCCCGACACGGGCGCCTTCATAGCGGTTTTCCGGGCGGGGGCAAGCAGGAAAAGCGCATCGGTGCAAAGGTTA
>JAWKWU010000028.1:0-1620 GCA_041397345.1 Paracoccaceae bacterium | reverse complement strand
GAGATCAGCGAGAAGAGCGTGCTGGCGCAGGCGATCAGCGCGTTCATCCCCGTCATCGCCATCCTGGCGTTCGGCGCCCCGCGCGGCGCCTCGCGGCGCGGCGCCGCCGCCTGAGGCACACCGTAGGCGTCCATGCCGCCACCGCCGCCCTGGGGAGCAGGCGTTTCCAGCGGATCGTAGGCCCGCGATTGCTGCGGCGCGGCCGCGCCCCGCCGACCGCCCGGATTGGGGCGGATCACCGTCTTGTCGGTGTCGTTGGGCTCTGCAAACGGGTCTTCGTCAGACATGCTTCATCCCATCCGGTCAGGTATTGCGGATCGCCCACAGCTCCATCTTCAACCCCGGATACTGGCCCGAGACGTGGACGGCGATGCCCCCCGAAGTGGTCATCTTGCCCCAATAGGGGCTGGCGGCGTCCAGTTCGAAATACACGACCCCCGCGTGATAGGGTATCTGGCGCGGTGCCACGGGCAGCGGCCGGATGGTGATGCCGGGCAGGGCCGAGTTCACCAGCTGCCGGATTTCCTCGACCGGGCCGATCTTGGCCTGCCCCGCGAAGTGCCGCCGCACGTCTTCCGCCGGGATGTCCGCGTTCACCGCCAGCACGAACCCGGCGTTGCCCAGCAGCTTGCGGTCGGCGATCACGCCGACGCTGATGCCATACTTGCGCGGTTCCAGCGCGATCGGGATCGCGGTCTGTTCCAGGACCGAGCTGAGGTATTGCCGCAGCGTACGGATCACCGGCGTGAAGGTCGCCGTCAGGTCGTCATGGCGATAGGCTGGAAACCGCGGCGGCTCCTTGTCGGTTGTCATGAACACCGACAGCTCGCCCGCCAGCGAAACGAAGGTGCGGAAGAGATCCTCGGGGTGCAGGTTCTCGATCTGGCCCAGGTGCCGCACCAGCGGCAGGGTCCGGTTGACCACGCCCAGCAACAGGAAGTCGGAAATCTCCGCCGCCCCGCGCGCGCCCGCCCCCTCGGACAGCCGCCCGGCCAGCGCGGTCATGCGGTGCGACAGCAATCCCTCCAGCTCGCGCAGGAAGCCGCTTAGCGGGTTCGCCGCGCGCACATCGACGGCGGACGGAATGAACGACTGGTCGAGGATGATCGACTTGTCGGGCCGCACCTCGATGATGCGCGCGATCGGGATCGCCAGCTTGTCCGACAGATCGTCCACCGCCAACGCGAATTGCAGGCGCATCTTGCCGACGCCGATGGTCACGGGCTTCTTCTGCTGGCCCATGGTGTCGGTGACTTCCAGCTCGGACGGGCGCAACCGGCTCGCCGACATCTCGGCGCCGGACAGGTCCACCTCCACCGCGCCCTGCCGCCGCTGCGGCACCGTCAGCAGCACGACGCAATCCTTGATCGTCGTCGGCACCTCGAGCGCGGGCGGGTGATCGTCGGTCATCGGCACGCGGAAGACCGCGCCGTCATGGGTCAGCCCGCCGATGCTCTTCAGCGCGAACTGGCCGATCTTCAGCACCTCGTCGTCGATTTCCAGCTGGCTGACGCCCCAGGCATAGGGTCGCACGCGCCGCGCCAGCCCGCCGACCATCGCTTCCATGTAGCGGTCGGCCTGCTGGAAATGATGCGGCTGCAAGAACAGACCTTCGGTCCA
>JAWKWU010000027.1:0-1674 GCA_041397345.1 Paracoccaceae bacterium | reverse complement strand
CGCGATTCCGGTGGCGCTGATCGGCACGCTGGCGGCGATCTGGCTGGTCGGGTTTTCCATCAATATCCTGACCCTGCTGGCGCTGGTCCTGGCCACCGGCATCGTGGTCGACGATGCCATCGTCGTCCTGGAAAACATTGTCCGGCGCCGGTCCGAGGGCATGGGCGCCCGCGCCGCCGCCGTTCTGGGCACCGAAGAGGTGTTCTTTGCCGTCCTGGCCACCACCACCACGCTGGCGGCGGTTTTCGTGCCGCTGTCGTTCCTGCCGGGCCAGACCGGCGGCCTGTTCCGCGAATTCGGCTTTACCCTGGCGATTTCGGTGCTGCTGTCGTCGGTCACGGCCTTGACCCTGTGCCCGGTGCTGGCCGCCCGGATGCTGCGGCCGCGCCAGGAAACCCGTGGCCCGGTGGTGCGCCTGGGCGAGGCGCTGGCCGGCATCTACGGCTGGACCCTGCGCCTGTGCCTGGCGGCGCCCCTGGTCTCGCTGACCGTCGCCCTGCTGATCGCCGCGCTGGCGGCGGCCAGCTATCCGCTGCTGCGCCAGGAACTGACCCCGCCCGAAGATCGCGCCGTCGCGCTGTTGTCGGTACAGGCGCCGCAGGGCGTGTCGCTGGACTATACCGAAGGCAAGATGCGCGAGATCGAGGCGCTGACCGACCCCCTGCGCGCCAGCGGCGAGGTCCGCTCGGTCTTTGCCATCAGCGGCATGGGCGGGCGGGACAACCGCGGTTTCGTCGTGGTGACGCTGGCCGACTGGGAAGACAGGGGCCGCAGCCAGCAAGAGATCGTCGCCGACCTGCAAAAGGGCCTGCGCGACGTGATCGGCGTGCGGGCCTTTGCGATCCAGCCGAATTCGCTGGGCATCCGCGGGGCGGGGCAGGGGCTCTCGTTTGCGCTGGTCGGCGACAACTACGCGACCCTGGCCGAATCCGCCAAGGCCCTGGTCGACCGGCTCGAGGCCGATCCGCGTTTCGGTCAGGTCCGGCTGGGCTATGACACCACCCAGCCCCAGCTTTTCGTCGAGATCGACCGCGCCCGCGCCGCGGATCTGGGCGTGGCCATCGACGGCATGGGCGAGGCGTTGCAGGCGGTGCTGGACGGCCGCACCGTCGGCACGCTGTTCCTCGACGACGACAGCTTTGACATCCGCCTGATCTCGACCGCCGATCCGGTCAACGACCCCGGCGACCTGGAACGGATCTTCGTGCCCAGCCGCGATGGCCAGATGGTGCCGATCTCCAGCTTTGTCACGCTGACCGAACGCGCCGTCGCGCCCGAATTGCAGCGCGAGGGGCAGATGCGCGCGGTGCCGATCACCGCCGGGCTGACGCCCGAGCTGTCCTTGGGCAACGCGCTGGCCGAGGTGCAGGCCATGGCGCCGGATCTGCTGCAACCCGACATGCGCATCCTGCCCCTGGCTGAGGCGGCGACCCTGGGCGAAACCTCGTCGGGCCTGTTCGTCACCTTTGGCATTGCCATGGCGGTGGTCTTCCTGGTGCTGGCGGCGCAGTTCGAAAGTTTCGTCTCGGCGGTGATCGTCATGGCGACGGTGCCGCTGGGGCTGGCCTGCGCGGTCTTTGCCCTGCTGCTGACCGGCGGCACGCTGAACATCTATTCGCAGATCGGGCTGGTGCTGCTGGTCGGGATCATGGCCAAGAACGGCATCCTGATCGT
>JAWKWU010000026.1:0-1792 GCA_041397345.1 Paracoccaceae bacterium | reverse complement strand
CCCGAACCCGTTCTGGCTGGCCTCGGCCCCGCCGACCGACAAGAAATACAACGTCGAGCGCGCCTATGAGGCGGGCTGGGGCGGCGTGGTGTGGAAGACGCTGGGCGCCGAAGGCCCGCCGGTCGTCAACGTCTCGGGCCCGCGCTACGGCGCGATCTGGGGCGCCGACCGCCGCCTGCTGGGCCTGAACAACATCGAACTGATCACCGACCGCCCGCTCGAGGTGAACCTTCAGGAAATCAAGGAGGTCAAGCGCAAGTGGCGCGACCGTGCCCTGGTGATCAGCCTGATGGTGCCCTGCGACGAGGATTCGTGGAAGGACATCCTGCACCGGATCGAGGATACCGAGGCCGACGGCGTGGAACTGAACTTCGGCTGCCCGCATGGCATGGCCGAACGCGGCATGGGCTCGGCCGTGGGCCAGGTGCCGGAATATATCGAGATGGTGACCCGCTGGGTGAAAAAGCACAGCCGCATGCCCTGCATCGTCAAGCTGACGCCCAACATCACCAACATCCTGGCCCCGGCCGGCGCGGCCAAGTCCGGTGGCGCCGATGCCGTTTCGCTGATCAACACCATCAACTCGATCACCGGCGTCAACCTCGACAGCTTTGCACCCGAGCCGATGATCGACGGCAAGGGCACGCATGGCGGCTATTGCGGCCCGGCGGTGAAGCCCATCGCCATGAACATGGTGGCCGAGATCGCCCGGTCCGCCGACACCCGTGGCCTGCCGATTTCCGGCATCGGCTGCATCACCACCTGGCGCGACGCGGCCGAATTCCTTGCCCTTGGTGCCGGCAACCTGCAGGTCTGCACCGCCGCGATGACCTATGGCTTCAAGGTCGTGCAGGAAATGATCTCGGGCCTGTCGCAATATCTCGACGACAAGGGCATGACGCTGGGCGACCTGATCGGTCGGGCCACCCCGAATGTCACCGACTGGCAGTATCTGAACCTGAACTACGTCACCAAGGCGCAGATCGACCAGGACCTCTGCATCAAGTGCGGCCGCTGCTATGCCGCCTGCGAGGATACCAGCCACCAGGCCATCGCCATGGCGCCGGGCCGCACCTTCACCGTCAAGGACGAGGAATGCGTCGCCTGCAACCTCTGCGTCAACGTCTGCCCGGTCGAGGATTGCATCACCATGGTGCCGATGGCCAGGGGCGCGCTGGACCCGCGCACCGGTCGCAAGGTTGGCGGTTATGCCAACTGGACCACGCATCCCAACAACCCCTCGGCCGCCACCGCCGCCGAATAGCGCGCGGCCGGGGCCTGCCCGAAGGCGCAGGCCCGCACCGCCCTCTGCCGGTCGGGCCGGTGCCTCGCAACGACACCCGCGCAAAGGCCCCCTCCGACCGTCGCCCCCCCCCCCACCCCGACGGCCGGAGGGGGCCAAGGCCAATGCGCGGCAGCCCACGCCCCGCCGGTGTGTTCCGCCAGGGTCAGTCTGGTCGTGCCCCTCTTGCCCGGCACTTCCTGTCCGGCCGATCCCGGATTGGTCAGCCTGGCCCGGCCCCCCGGATCGGCTCACCCCAGGGCGGCCAGCCGTGCCGTTTCGGTCAGGGTGGGGTGGACCCGGCAAGGCGCGACCGTCCGCCTGTGCTGCGGGAACTCCCCGGCTGTTTCTTCTGTCAACTCTGGCAACGGGTCGGGCGACAGCGAACCTGATGGCCCGGAGCCTGTGACCATGCCGGGCTTTCCCTCCGCGGTCTGTCCCTCGACGATATCGATGGGAAAGACGCCGATGGGATGGCGCTTGCACCTCTGCCGCTTCGGCCTGCCGCCC
>JAWKWU010000025.1:0-1912 GCA_041397345.1 Paracoccaceae bacterium | reverse complement strand
GCGACGGCGATGATGAAATCGGTATGGGCATCGGGCAGCGACCATTTCACCTGGCCTTCGCCGACGCCGACGCCAAAGAACCCGCCTTCCTGGATCGCATTGGTGGCATAGCCAAGCTGCGTGCGCGGGTCGACATCGGGCGACAGGAACCCGTCGATGCGGCGGGCGAAATGCTCCGATGCGCCATAGGCGACAAACCCGCCGGTGGCGACCAGCCCGGCGATACCGGCGATCAACAGCATCGGCGCGCCGGCGACGAAATAGATCACGCCCCAGGAAAACAGCACCAGCGCCGACTGGCCAAAGTCGGGCTGCATGGCAAGGAAGCCGACGACGATGCAGGCCAGCAGGAATGACAGCGTCCGGCCGGGCGGGCCGTTCAGTTGCTGCCCGGCCGCCATCAGCCAGGCGGTGACGACGACGAAGGCGGGCTTGAGGAATTCCGAGGGTTGCAGCGAGAAGCCGCCGATCGACAGCCAGCGGATCGCGCCCTTGCCGTGGTCCTGCCCGACCAGCGGCAACATCATCACCAGGACCAGCGCGCCAAGAAACCCGATGACACCCAGTCGCCGCACGGTTTCCGGCGACATCATCGAGATGGCAATCATCGCCGCCATGCCAACGCAGCCGAACATCGCCTGCTTCTGCACATAGTAGAAGGGCTCCAGCCCGTTTCGGCTGGCCAGCGGCACCGAGGCGGCCAGGCCCAGCAGCAGGCCGATGCCGAACAGCACGAAGATCGAGGTCATGGTCCATTTGTCGATGGTGCGCCACCACCGCGGAATCACCGGCTCCGTTACCGGAACAGGATTCGATCCATAGACCATCTCAGTCATGGGAACACCGCCTCGATTTTCTGCCTCTGGCCCGGATGTTACCCCCAGGCTCTTGCGCGAAACTCTAGCGGCATTCGGGGCCGATTGCTACCGGGAATGCGGCATGGGCCAGGGTTTTCTGCCGGGCCGGGGCCGGTTGCCGCGGGGTGTCAGCGCCGGGCCTTCAGCGCGGCATAACGCTCCAGCGCCCAGTCGGGCCAGTGAACCTTGCGGTCATAATAGTCTGGCACGGCCACCGCGCCTTCGGGCAGGTGGTACCAGGGCAGCATCGTCGAGGTGAAGATATGGATGTCCGGCGGGCATTGCGCCGGATCGGCCAGGGTGCCGACCCGGACAAAGGCCAGCGCCCGCCCCGCCCCGGCGTAATGGCTGTAGATCGCCACCCGGCACTGCGGGCAACGGGCGATTTCCTGCCCCTTGCCCGAGGCCGAGCGCGTCAGGACAAGTTCGACCGCCCCATCGACCTGCAGAAGGTCGGTCTCGATCATCGCGTTCAGCGCATGCGGCCCCCCGGTTTCGCGCTGGCACCAGGTGCAATGGCAGGCATGGGTGAACAATGGCCGGTCGGTCAACCGGTAGCGAACCGCGCCGCAGGTGCATTGGCCGTGCATGTTTCCCCCTGCATTGCCCTGCGACAGGGTTGCTGCCGGCTGCGGCAACGTCAAGCGGCGATGGCCAGGAGAGATTGCGAGGCGGGATCGCGGGAGGCCTGGTCGCGGCAGATGGGGGCATCCTGCCCCCAAACCCCCTGGGAGTATTTGGGCCAGGATGAAGATGCTTTCCCGGGCCTTCGTCGCGGCAGGGAATTTCCGCCGGGCGGCGGCGTTGCCCGCGCCGCGGTCTCAGCCGCCGGGCAGCGCCTGGACACGGGCGGTGAAATCCTCGCCGCGCTTTTCGAAGTTGGGATACTGGTCGAAGCTGGCGGCGGCCGGCGCCAGCAGGACCACCTCGCCCGGTTCGGCCTCGGCGGCGGCGCGGGCAACGGCGCGGTCCATCGTCTCGCAGATCTCGTGCGGTGTGCTGCCGATCTGCAGGGCAAAATCACGGGCGGAATGACCGATCAGATAGGCCTTGAC
>JAWKWU010000024.1:0-2697 GCA_041397345.1 Paracoccaceae bacterium | reverse complement strand
CCGGATGGGGCGCAAGCGGGGTGATCGCGGAAGGGGGGTGGAGCGGGCGGCGGGAATCGAACCCGCGTCTCCTGCTTGGAAGGCAGGGGTCTTACCATTACACAACGCCCGCGTCAGGACCGCTAGCTATGATGGCGGCGGCGCTTCGTCAAGATGCAAGGCTTGCGGTGGCGGGCGTGGTCAAGCGTGGTGGCGGCCGGCGGCTGGCGCGTCAGACCGGCACGTTCAGGGTGTTCTTCACCCGTCTCAGCGTGAAGCTGGTGTTGATCGACTGCACGTTCGGCAGTTCGACGATGGCATTCTTGACCGTGGCCTCGTAGTCCCGCACGCTGGTGGCGATGACCTGCAGCACATAGTCGTATTCGCCGCTCAGCGAATAGCACTGCATCACCTCGGGCAGCCGCGCCACCGCCTCTTCAAAGGCGCGCAGGCGGTCGCGCTGATGGTGCGAAATCTTGACGAAGCAGAACACCAGGATCTCGAAGCCGACCGCTTCGGGATCGACGACGAACCGCCGGGCGCTGATGGCCGCGGTTTCCTGGAGCCGTTGCAGCCGGCGCCAGCAGGGCGAGTGGCTGAGCCCCGTCACCCCGGCCAGTTCCCGCAGGGTCAGGTCGGGCTGCGCCTGCAGCGCGCGCAGGATCCTTCGGTCCGACTCATCGATCACGGGTTTCGCACCTTCGCAACAGGGGTGGCAAGTGATGGCTGCAAAGAGAACAGGATAACGGTTCCGGCCATATCTGTGGTACATTGTATTGCCTGGCCCGTCAATAAGGTCAGCAATAGCGACCTTGTTTCCGCGAGCCTGGGCTAAGGTGCCCCAAGGTGTCACTGCCCTGTGGGAGGAGCGGCATGGCCATCTCGCTGGATGACAAATACAGCGCCGAGAGCGGGTCGGTGTTCCTGACCGGCACGCAGGCTCTGGTCCGGTTGCCGATGACGCAGATGCGCCGCGACCGCGCCCAGGGGCTGAACACGGCGGCCTTGGTCTCGGGCTATCGCGGCTCGCCCCTGGGGGGCTATGACCAGCAGCTGGTCAAGGCGCGGAAGTTTCTCGACAGGCATGACGTGGTCTTTCAGCCGGGGCTGAACGAGGATCTTGCCGCCACCGCCGTCTGGGGCAGCCAGCAGCTGCACCTGTCGCCCGGGGCGCGCAAGGACGGGGTGCTGGGCCTGTGGTATGGCAAGGGGCCGGGCGTCGACCGGTCGGGCGATGTCTTCAAGCATGCCAATGCGGCCGGCACCGCGCGCCATGGCGGGGTTCTGGCCATCGCCGGCGACGACCACACCTGCAAGTCCTCGTCGATCCCGCACCAGTCGGACCATGCCTTCATCTCGGCGCTGATGCCGATGCTTTACCCGTCGTCGATCCATGAGTTCCTGGAGATGGGGCTTCTAGGGATTGCAATGTCGCGGTTCTCGGGTTGCTGGGTCGGCTTCAAGGTGATCTCGGAGACGGTCGAGATTTCCTCGGTCGTCGATCTGGCGCAGGAGGCGCGGCGCTTTGTGCTGCCGCAGGATTTTCCGTTGCCGCCCGACGGGTTGAACCTGCGCTGGCCCGACCCGCCGCTGGTGCAGGACGAAAGGCTGCAGGACCACAAGGGCTATGCCGCGCTGGCCTTTGCCCGGGCCAATGGCGTCGATCGGGTCATCACCCGCCATGACCGCGACAGGATCGGCATCGTCGCATCGGGCAAGGCCTATGAGGATGTCCGGCAGGCGCTGGCGGAACTGGGCCTGGGCGCGGCAGAGCAGGCGCGCATCGGGCTGCGGCTTTACAAGGTCAGGATGCCCTGGCCGCTGGAGCCGGTGGGCATAAGGGCCTTTTCGCAGGGTCTCGAGGAAGTGCTGATCATCGAGGAACGCCGCGAGATCATCGAGAACCAGATCAAGCAGGAGCTGTTCAACTGGCGTGCCGATGTGCGCCCCCGCATCGTCGGCAAGTTCGACGAGGCGGACCACCCCTTCCTGGGCCTGTCGGCCGGGCTGACCGTGGGGCGCGTGGCCGGGGCCATTGCCGAGCGGCTGCTGCGGCTGGACCTGCCCGAGGGCCTGGCCGCGCATCTGCGGGGCCGGGTCGAGGCGCTGCACCGGGCCGAGGCGCGGGCCGAAGCGCATCTGCCGCCGGTGCTGCGCCTGCCGCATTACTGCGCCGGATGCCCGCACAATACCTCGACCCGGGTGCCCGAAGGGTCACGGGCCATGGCGGGGATCGGCTGTCATTTCATGGCGCAGTGGATGGACCGGCGGACCGAGACCTTTACCCATATGGGCGGCGAGGGCGTGCCCTGGACCGCGATCAGCCGGTTCACCGACGAAAGGCACCGGTTCGTCAACATGGGCGACGGCACCTTCTTTCATTCCGGCCATCTGGCCATCCGGCAGTCGGTTTCGGCCGGGGCCAACGTGACCTACAAGATCCTGGTCAACGATGCGGTGGCGATGACCGGCGGCCAGCCCATTGATGGCGAGTTGTCGCCCGAGCAGGTCACCCACATGGTGCATCATGAGCGGGTGACGCGTGTGGTGCTGCTGTCGGATCACCCCGAGCTGTTCCGGCAGGGCGACCTGGCGCCGGGCACCGAAATCCACCACCGCGACCGCATAGATGCCGTCATGCGGACCTTGCGCGAGGTGCCGGGCGTGACGGTGATGGTCTATGTCCAGACCTGCGCCGCCGAACTGCGCCGCCGCCGC
>JAWKWU010000023.1:0-2858 GCA_041397345.1 Paracoccaceae bacterium | reverse complement strand
CCAACCTGCGGATGATCCGGCGGGTGGCCGATATCTATGGCGGCCGCTCGGGCACCCTGGGCAGCTGGCGGCTGACCCGCGCCGTCTTCTCGCATCTCGTCGCCACGGGTGCCGTCGCGGTCGGCGACGACATGCTGGGCAGCCTGGCCGGCGGCGGCCTTCTGGGCAAGCTCTCGCGCCGCTTCGGCGAGGGCGTGGTGAACGGCGCGCTCACCACCCGCGTCGGCATCGCCGCGATCGAGGTCTGCCGCCCGCTGCCCTTCGGCAAGGGCCGGCGCCCCTCGGTCTCGGCCACGGTGGGCCGGGCGCTGAAGGGACTCTTCGGCGGCGGTGGGGGCGGGGGATGAGCCGGGGCGTCCTCGTCCTCGGCGCCTATGGCATGATCGGCCGGGCCGTCACCCGGCACCTGCTGGAGCGGGGCCATCGGGTGACAGGCCTCGGCCGTGACATCCGCGAGGCGCGCCGCGCCTTTCCGGGGCTTGACTGGTATATCCACGACATCGCCCGCATGACCCTGCCGGCCGACTGGCTGCCCTATCTGCGCGGGATCGACGTGGTGGTGAACGCCGCCGGCGCCCTGCAGGACGGGCCGCGCGACGATCTGACCGCCGTCCACGCCACCGCCATCGCCGCCCTGGCCGAGGCTTGCGCCACCCACGGCACCGCGCTGGTGCAGATCTCGGCCGCCGGCGTGGCGCCGGAGGCCGGCACGCAGTTCTTCCGCTCGAAGGCCATGGGCGATGCGGCGGTGCGGGCCTCGGGCGCGCGGCACTGGATCCTGCGCCCCGGTCTGGTCCTGTCGGACACCGCCTATGGCGGCACCGCGCTCTTGCGGATGCTGGCGGCGGTGCCCCTGGTGCAGCCCCTGGCGCTGGCCGATGCCCCGATCCAGACCATCGGCACGCAGGATCTGGCGCGCGCCGTCGCGGCTTGCGTCGAAGGCGCCGTGGCGCCCGGCCTCGTCGCCGACCTGGTCGAGGATGCGCCCCATCCCCTGTCCGGGATCGTCGCCGAGATGCGCGCCTGGCTGGGCTTCAAGCCGGCCCGTGCAACGCTGCCCGCGCCGCGCTGGATGTTGCGATTGACGGCGCTGGGTGCCGATGCGCTGGGCCGGCTCGGCTGGCGCAGTCCGCTGCGCGGCACGGCGCTGGCCACGCTGGAAGGCGGTGTGCTGGGCGATCCCGCCGCCTGGCGCGCGGCGGGCGGAGGCGCCATCGGCTCGCTGCACGACACGCTCGCCGCAATGCCTGCGCGCGGCGAGGACCGCTGGCCGCCCGCATCCGCCTGGCCATGCCTCTGACCGTCGCGGTGCTGGCCTCTTTTGGGCGCTGTCGGGCGTAATCGGGCTGGTGCAGTTGCAGGCTTCCGCGGCGATCCTGACCGGGGCGGGCTGGCCGCTCTGGCTGGCGCAGCTTTCCGTCGCCGGCTGGGCGGTGGTCGATATCGCCCTGGCGGGGGCGCTCTTGTGGCGCGCATCGGCGCGGCGCGCGGCGCTGGGCATGGTGGCGGTCAGCCTCGCCTATCTCGGGCTCGGCACGGTGCTGACACCCGCGCTCTGGGCCGATCCGCTGGGCCCGCTCCTGAAGATCCTGCCGGGCATGGTGCTGGCGCTGGTCGCCGTGCCGATGCTGGAAAGCCGCTGATGCTGCCCGAGGTGCTGCGCTGGCTGCATGTGATCGGTGCCTGCGTGCTTCTGGGCACCGGCGCCGGCATCGCCTTCTTCATGCTCATGGCGCATCGCACCCGCGATGCCCGGCTCATCGCCCATACCGCCGGGGTGGTGGTGCTGGCCGACTGGCTCTTCACCGCCTCGGTCGTGCTGGCGCAACCCGTCACCGGCACCTGGCTGGCCCTCGAGCTGGGCTGGAGCCTGACCGAACCCTGGCTTCTGACCGCCCTTGCGCTCTATGTCCTGACCGGGGCCTTCTGGCTGCCGGTGGTCCGGATGCAGCGCGACATGCGCGATCTGGCCCGCCAGGCGGTGGTGACGGGCCGGCCGTTGCCACCACGCTATCACCGGCTGTTCCGCCTGTGGTTCGCCTGCGGCTTTCCCGCCTTCGCCGCCGTTCTGGCGATCCTCTGGCTGATGCTGACCCGGCCCGAGATCGCGCTGCCGTTCTGAGCCGCCCAAGGCCTTTCGAAAGGCCTTGAAAAAGGCGCTTCGAAGCGCCTTCCGAAACGCGCTTCGAAGCGCGTTGAACAAGCGGTTTCGAAACCGCTTGCCCGCTCTCGTCAGCGCAGCATCGGCACCCCGTCCGGCCCGCGCATCTTCTCGACCACGCCGGCCCGCAGCGACCGCCCGATCTTGTGCGCCAGCGCCGACCAGGCCTCGGCCTTTTCGGGCGGCAATTCCTGCCGCAGCACCCGGTCGAACAGGTCGAGCCAGGTGCCGAACATCCCCGGCCGCACATTGCCCGCCTCGCGATGCACCAGCATCGGATTGCCGTCATAGCCCTTCTCGTGCAGGATCGCATTGGCCCAGAAATCCGCCACCGTCGCCTCGTGCTCGGGCCAGCTCTCGACATGCATCGCAAACACCCGGCCCAGCTGCGGATGCTCGCGCACCCTTGCATAGAAGGCGGTCACCACCCGGGTGATCTCGTCCCGCGTCAGGTCGATCTTGGGGGGCAGGGGGGACATGGGCAAACCTCGCTTCGGTCGTCGCCGCGACCCTATGGTATATCAAAGATACATGTAAAGCGCCGCTTTGTCGCGGCCGGTCCAGAACTGTCTCTGGACCACGCCCGCAAGCCGCCCTATAACGCGGCCCAAGATGACGGGTTTCGCGATCATTATCATTCGAATTATATCCCCGGCGCTCTGATCCCTCAGGGCCGCCGGGCCAAGGCGTCTGGATG
>JAWKWU010000022.1:0-10083 GCA_041397345.1 Paracoccaceae bacterium | reverse complement strand
CCATGACCTGATCCTGGCGCGGTTCGACTACAGCTTCACCACCGGGGCGCTGGTGGTGATGGTCGCGGTCATCATCCTTTATTACGTGCTGATGCTGCGGTTTTCCGAAGTGGAATACCGCGAGGTCATCGCTGAAAAGTTCGGCCGGAACTAGGGGGCGGAAATGGAAACCTGGAACATCCTGGAATACGTCGCCTGGGGCCTCTCGGCGGTGCTGGGCCTTTACATGGTGGTCGACTGGCTGCGCGTCGACAGCAGTTTCTCCGAAGACGTCCTGACCTCGTCCCGCGAAGGCGAACTTGAGGCCATGACCGAAGAACACAAGATCTGAGGGGCATCATGACCGACATCGACATCACATCCGAAAAGATGGACGGCATGGGGCCGCATGGCACCAAGGTCGGCCTGTTGCGCGTGCTTGGCCCGGCCCACGTCTGGGCGCTGGGCGTGGGCATCGTTCTGGTCGGCGAATACATGGGCTGGAACTTTGCCGTCGGCAAGGGCGGCGCCTATGCCGCGCTGATCGCCTGCTGGTTCGCCGGCATCCTTTACACCTGCGTCGCCATGATCGACAGCGAGGTGACCTCGACCGTCGCCGCGGCCGGCGGGCAATATACCCAGGCCAAGCATATCGTCGGCCCGCTGATGGCCTTTAACGTCGGGCTGTATCTGGTCTTTGCCTATACGATGCTCGAGGCCGCGAATGCGATCACCGCGGGCTACCTGATCTCGGTCGTGGCCGGGATGACGGGCTATGGCGGCGAACTGGACCAGCGGCCCTTCATCATCCTGGTCATCATGTTCCTGGCCTGGCTGAACTATCGCGGCGTCTTGGCAACGCTGACCTTCAACCTGGTCATCACCGCCATCGCCTTTGTCGCCATCCTGGTGCTGTTCCTGTCGACCAGCGGCATTCTGGGCGGCGGCATCATGCAGCATACGGCGCTGTTCGAAGGCCATGAGATGCCCTACGGCTGGATCGGCGTTCTGGCGGCGATGCATTTCGGCCTGTGGTATTACCTGGGCATCGAAGGCACCACCCAGGCGGCCGAGGAAGTGCGCAGCCCTGCCCGCGCCCTGCCCTTTGGCACGCTGGCCGGCATCATGACGCTGCTGATCGCGGCGACGCTGACCTGGTATGTCTGCTCGGGCATCCTGCCGTGGGAATATCTGGGCGATGGCGTCGATGGCGCGGTGGCGCCGCTGTTCTCGGCCGCGCAGCTGTCGGGGTCGACGGGCCTGGTCTGGCTCCTGGGCTTTGGCACGCTGTTCGCCACGCTGGCCAGCGCCAACGGCTGCATCAACGACGCCAGCCGCGCCTGGTTCGCCATGGGCCGCGACAAGTACCTGCCGGGCTGGTTCGGCGCGGTGCATCCGCGCTATCGCACGCCCTACCGGTCGATCATCTTCCTGGTGCCGATCGCGCTGATCTTTGCGCTGGGGGCGCCCTTGGACCAGGTGATCACCTTCTCGATCCTCTCGGGGCTGCTGGAATACACCTTCATGCCGCTGAACATCATCCTCTTCCGCAAGAAGTGGCCGATGGGGACGATCAAGCGCGGCTATGAACATCCGTTCCACCCGCTGCCCGCCATCACCCTGCTGTGCCTCTGCGGCATCACCTTCTTTGCGGTGTTCCTGGGCTATGGCACCCAGCTGGTGGCGATGATCGGCGTCTACATCGTGGTCAGCCTGTGGTTCCACTTCTGGCGCTATCGTTTCGTCAACCGGGGCACCCAGTTCACCATGCCCTGGCCGAAACCGCAGGGCTATTGAACCGGGTCACCTGACGACCCAGACGGCCCGCCACCCTGGCGGGCCGTTTCCCGAAGAAAGGCCGCGATGCCCCCGACCTATCCGATCCTGGCCGCCCTGGCCGCCGCGCTGGCGCTGTTCCTGGCCTTTCGGCTGGCCCGCGCCGCACATCTGCGCCGCGCCGCCCGCGCCGGGTATTTCGCCAAGCTGGCCCCGCTGTTCAACACGACCGAGGTGCGGTTGCAGCCGACCGGCCTGCCCCGGATGACCGGGCGCCGCGGCGCGCTGGCCTATGACCTGCAGGCCCTGCCCGACAGCCTGACCTTTCGCAAGCTGCCGGCGCTCTGGGTGATGGTCAGCCTGCCGC
This sequence comes from Paracoccaceae bacterium, assembly GCA_041397345.1. Classification (GTDB taxonomy): domain Bacteria; phylum Pseudomonadota; class Alphaproteobacteria; order Rhodobacterales; family Rhodobacteraceae; genus Pseudogemmobacter. Next base: position 7,961 of record JAWKWU010000022.1, on the reverse strand, counting down.
AGCCCATGCCGGTCGGCGCCACGCTGGACCTGATGGCGCGGCCCAGCGGGCAAGAGCCGTTCTCGCATTTCGCGCAATTGCCGCAGCTGCTGCCCCGGCCGGACTTCCTGCCCGAGGGCGTGGCGATCCGCAGCGACGACGCCACCGCCGTCCCGCCGGAATACCTGCTGGCCCGCCATGCCGACCTGTTCGACGACCCGCGGGTTAAGGAACTCCTGATCTCGCCCCGCGGCCTGCGGGTGGTGATCCTGGCCGAAGAGGCCGAACGCGGACGCTATCTGTTGTTCCGCGACGCCGAGATGGCCCAGGTGCCGCTGGCGCCGGGACGGGTGGCGCCGCTGCTGGACCGGCTGGCGCGGCTGGCCCAGGATCTGCACTCCATCGCAAGTGAGGCCCGATGAAGGCTCCGTTGAACCCCCGTCTGGTGCTGGCCGTGGCAGTGATCCTGCCCGGCATGGGCCAGGTGCTGAACCGTCAGCCGCTGCGCGGGCTGATCTTCGTGTTCTTCGTGGTGCTGCTGGGCGCCTTTACCCTGAAAACCGCCGACCCTTCGGTTTCCTTCGTGGGCAAGGTCTCGGGCGGGCTGTTCGTCTGGGCCATGGCGGCCTTTGACGCCTACAAGGTGGCGCGGGTGCGACAGGCGGTCTGGGACCACCGCAACAACGCTCCTCGGTGACTGCGTCCCTCGTCGCGGCCCCCCCCCCCCGCGCGACGAGCAGGCGAAGCCGCACGAGGAGCCGCCCAGCTCACCCTTGCGGATAGGAAATCACCGAGAGATAGCGCGCCGGCAGCTTGACCAGCAGTTCCGGCCCGTGCGGCGCATCGGCGTCAAAGAACAGGCTGTCGCCCGGCTTCAGCGGATAGACCTGGTCGCCATGGCGGTAATCCACCTCGCCTTCCAGCATGTAAAGCAGCTCCAGCCCCTCGTGCTGGAAGGCCGGGAAAGTGTCGCTCTCGGTGGTCAGCGTGATGATATAGGGTTCCACCACCACGCCCGAGCTGTTCGAGCCGATATGGCCCAGAAGGTTGTACTGATGCCCGGCGCGGGTGCCGCGGCGCTCGATCTCGACATGTTCGCCGGCCTTGACGTGCTGGGCGTCGCGCTTTTCCTCGAAGCTGCGGAAAAACGCCGTCACCGGCACGGAAAACGCATGGCTGAGAACCTGCAGCGTGGTCAGCGAGGGCGAGGTATTGCCGTTCTCGATCTTGGACAGCATGCCGATGGACAGGCCGGTCACGGCGGCCAGATCGGCCACGGTCATGCCCTGCTGGCGGCGGAAATTGCGCACTTCGCGGCCGATTGCCGCCTCGAGATTACGCTCGGCCACTTCGCGGACCCGATGCGGATCCTGGCTGAAAGCGGGTTTGTTGCGCGGCAGCGAAGGGGCGTCTTCTGGCATCTGCATTAGCCCAATCCCAAGGTAAACACTATACGATTTCACTATCAGGAAACATATTCCGGATCAACCCGGCCAAAGCGGGCATAACAGCGCATCCGGCCGCCTTGGCGGCCAGGCCCCTGTGGAGCCCTGACCTGCGGGGCCATGGCCATCCCACCCCCTGCGGCCGCGCCGCGATGCTCAGCCCAGCGAGGCCGCCGTCACCTCAAGGCAGTGCAGCAGGCTGGCCGCGGAAGACCGCGCGCCGTAGATCGTGACCTCGTCCGCAGAACGGCGGATCAGGTAGCAGCCGATATGTTCGATCACCGTGCGGCTGGCCATGCCATCCGGCGCAGCGGCGAAATCCAGGTTCGACAGCTTTTCCATCAGCGGCCGCAGATCCGGCGCGGACAGATCGAAACGCACCCAGGCGTCGGTCTGTTCGGTGATCGAGGCGGCCTCGGCGAAGGCCGGCTTCAGCAGGGCGACGATGTCTTCGTGGCTGGCGAAGGGGGCCTCGACCATCCACATCTCGGGCGCGACCCAGAAGGCGCCATAGGGCGTTCCGGTTTCGGCCCGCGCCGCGGCCGGCAGCGGAATGCCCGCGGCCTTGGCGGCCTTTTCGAACGCGGCGCCCTTGCCGCGGCGGATGGCGACAGAGGCCAGCGCGACGTCGAACCGCTCGACGATGCGGCAGGACCCGATCGCCCGGGTTTCGGGCTCGGCATGGCCGAGGGCGGTCAACATGTGCAAGGGTTCAGCCACGAAGTCTCTCCCCTTCCGGGTCAAAGAAATGGGGCGAGACGATCTCGACCTCGGTTTCCGTCCTGGCCAGCAGGTTCACCGCCCGCATCCGCCGCCCGATCTTCTGGTCGCCGGCCTTCAGGTAGCCCAGCGCGATGTCGCAGCCCAGGTGGGGCGAATAGACCTTGGAGGTCAGCCAGCCGCCGTCATTCTCCATCACCGGCGCGGCGCCGGGTTCCAGGAAATGGCTGCCGGCGGTCAGCTTGCCCGCGGGGTCGACCGGCTTGACGCCGACAAGGCGATAGCCGTTCGGACCCGTCATGCCTTCGCGCTGCGACAGGACCATGCCGATGGAGTCCTTCTTCTTCGACACCATCTTGCCCAGGCCCATGTTCAGCGCGCTGGACTGGCCGTTCAGTTCGTTGCCGGCGACGTGGCCCTTTTCGACCCGCATCACGCCCAGCGCCTCGGTGCCATAGACCACGGCATCGAATTCGCGCCCCGCCTCGACCAGCGCGCGGATCAGCGCATCGCCATAGCGGGTGGGAACGGCGATTTCATAGGCCATCTCGCCCGAGAACGAGATGCGGAACAGCCGCGCCCGCAGGCCGCCGATGGTGATGTTGCCCGCCCCCATGTAGGGGAAGGCCGCGTCCGAGATGTCCTGGTCGACCAGCTTTGCCAGCAGCTTGCGCGCGTTGGGGCCGGCGACGGAATATTGCGCCCAGGCCTCGGTGGTGGAAATCAGCTGCACGTCCATGTCGGGCCACAGCACCTGGCGGCAGTATTCCAGGTGGCGGAACACCGTCACCGCATTGGCCGTGGTGGTGGTCATGACATATTCATGCTCGCCCATCCGGGCGGTGGTGCCGTCGTCGAACACCATGCCGTCTTCGCGCAGCATCAGGCCATAGCGGCATTTGCCCACCGCGAGGGTCGAGAAGGTGTTGCAATAGACCCGGTCGAGGAAGGCGCCGGCATCGGTGCCCTGGATGTCGATCTTGCCCAGGGTGGTGACGTCGCAGATGCCCACCGACTTGCGCGTGGCCAGCACTTCGCGGTCGACGCTTTCGCGCCACTGGGTTTCGCCGGCGCGGGGCAGCCATTGCGCCCGCAGCCACATGCCGACCTCGACAAAGACCGCGCCCTGTTCGCTGGCCCATTTGTGGCTGGGGGTCAGGCGGAACGGCTTGAACTCCTTGCCGCGCGACCGGCCCGCCAGCGTGCCCATGGCGACGGGCGAATAGGGCGGGCGATAGACGGTGGTGCCGGTCTCGGGGATCGACTGGCCGGTGAGGCCCGCCATGATCGCCAGGCCCAGCACATTGCCGGTCTTGCCCTGGTCGGTGGCCATGCCAAGGGTGGTATAGCGCTTCAGATGCTCGACCGAGGTAAAGTTTTCCTTGTGGGCCAGCTTGACGTCCTTGACCGTCACATCGTTCTGCGGGTCGATCCAGGCCCGGCCCTTGCCACCCGCGACATACCATTTCGGCAGGATCGAGACCGGCGCATCCTCGGCGGCGGGCAGGCTGTCGGCGCGGGCGGTGATGCCCAGATCGGCCAGCGCGGCAATCGCCTGCGCCTGCCCGGTCGCCAGCGCGCCATGGGTGGACAGGGCGCCGGCCGCGGCGCCGGCGGCTGTCAGGCCGGCAGGACCGCCCGTCCCCGGCACAAAGGACTGGATGCCTTCGTCCCAGAGCGGCTTGGACCGGTGGTGCGAGGTGATGTTGACATTGGGGTTCCACCCGCCCGACACGCCCAGCGCGGACACCCGCAGGGTCTCGGTCCGGCCATTGGCATGGCGCAGGGTGACGGATTTCAGCCCCAGCCGGCCGGCGCTGTCGATCACCTCGGCACCTTTCAGGTGGCGGATGCCCGGCAGCAATGCGCCATCGGGGCGGCTGTCGATCACGGCGATGACGTCGACGCCCTTGGCCTGCAGGTCGGTGGCGCTGCGCAACCCGTCGTCGTTGTTGGTAAAGATGGCCACCCGGTCGCCCACGGCTACGCCCCAGCGGTTGGCATAGGCCCGCAGGGCGCCTGCCAGCATCACGCCGGGCCGGTCGTTGTTCTCAAAGGCGATCGGGCGTTCGGTCGCCCCCCCGGCCAGCAGCGCCCGGCGGCTGTAGATCCGCCAGAGCGTCTGGCGCGGCTTGCCGTTTTCCGGCACGGCCAGATGGTCGGATACCCGCTCCACGGCGCCATAGATCCCGTGGTCGAAGGCGCCGATGATCGTGGTGCGCGGCATCAGCCGCACATTCGGCAGGCCGGCCAGCTCGGCCACCGCCGCCGCCGCCCAGGCAGCACCGGCCTGGTCGCCGATGGTCAGGGTCTCGGCGTTCAGCCGCCCGCCCATGCGGAAATCCTCGTCCGCAAGGATCACCCGCGCGCCGGCACGGCCAGCGGTCAGCGCCGCCGACAGGCCCGCAGGCCCCGCGCCGATCACCAGCAGGTCGCAATGCAGAAAGCCCTTGTCATAGTCGTCCGGGTCTTCCTGCCGCGTCAGCGCGCCCAGGCCCGCGGCGCGGCGGATGATCGGCTCATAGACCTTTTCCCAGAAGGCGGCGGGCCACATGAAGGTCTTGTAGTAGAAGCCGGCGGTGAAGAAGGTGTTCAGCTTGTCGTTCACCGCCATGGCATCGAACCGCAGCGAGGGCCAGGCGTTCTGGCTGGTCGCGGCAAGGCCGTCGAACAACTCGGCCACCGTGGCGCGGGTGTTCGGCTCCTGCCGCGCCCCCGAGCGCAGCTGCACCAGCGCGTTCGGTTCCTCGGACCCGGCGGAAAGCGGCCCGCGCGGCCGGTGATACTTGAAGCTGCGGCCCATCAGGCGGACGCCGTTGGCCAAAAGCGCCGAGGCCAGCGTGTCGCCGGGGTGGCCCTCATAGGACAGGCCGTCAAAGGTAAAGCGGAATGTCCGGCTGCGGTCGATCTGTCCGCCATCAATGCGATTGGACTGGGTCATTTGCTGCGCCCCATGGCTTTGGCCACGTCGCGGGCCAGTTCGACCCGGGTGATTTCATGCGTCACGGTGTTGCGGGTGACGACCAGCCAGCTGCGGTCGCCCTGTTCGTGATACCACAGCTCGCGGTGTTCGCCCGCCGGGTTGTCGCGGTTGTAAAGCCAGTCGTGGAACGGCTCGATCCCGTCAACCATGCCGTCGGGGCGGCTCATCAGGCTGGCGTCGCCGAGATAGACGAATTCCTGCGCGTCGCGCGGGCCGAGGATGGGGTGATTGATGATCATCTGGCTGGCCTCAATGCAGGTTCGGCTGGGCGCCCTGGCCCTTTTCGTCGATCATCAGCCCCTTGAGGAACCGGTCGAAGCGATAGGCGGTGGCCACCTTGTGCGGCTCGTCCCTGGCCAGCAGGTGCGCAAAGCACCAGCCCGAGGCCGGCGTGGCCTTGAACCCGCCATAGCACCAGCCGCCGTTGAAATAGAGCCCCTCGACCGGGGTGCGGTCGATGATCGGGCTGCCGTCCATCGACATGTCCATGATGCCGCCCCAGGTGCGCAACAGCCGCGCCCGGCCGATCGCCGGCATCAGCGCCATGCCGCCTTCGGCCACGTCCTCGATCACCGGCAGGTTGCCGCGCTGCGCATAGGAATTGTAGCCGTCGATATCGCCGCCGAACACCAGCCCGCCCTTGTCCGACTGGCTGACGTAGAAATGCCCGGCGCCAAAGGTCATCACCCCGTCGATCAGCGGCTTCAGCCCCTCGGAGACAAAGGCCTGCAGGACATGGCTTTCGATCGGCAGGCGCATGCCGGCATGGGCCATCAGCCGCGACGACGACCCCGCCACCGCCACGCCCACCTTCTTTGCGCCGATATAGCCGCGCGTCGTCTCGACCCCGCGGATGCGGCCGTTCTCGATCCGCATGCCGGTGACTTCGCAGTTCTGGATCAGGTCGACCCCGCGCAGGTCGGCGCCGCGGGCATAGCCCCAGGCCACCGCGTCATGCCGCACCGTGCCGCCGCGCCGCTGCGCCAGCCCGCCCTTGATCGGAAAGCGGGCGTTGTCGAAATTCAGCCAGGGATACATCGCCCGGATCTGTTCGCGGTCCAGCAACTCGGCATCGGCGCCGTTCAGGATCATCGCATTGCCGCGCCGGGTAAAGGCGTCGCGCTGCGCGTCGGTATGGATCAGGTTCAGGATGCCGCGCTGGCTGACCATGGCATTGTAGTTGAAGTCCTGCTCCAGCCCTTCCCACAGCTTCAGCGAGAATTCGTAGAAGGGTTCATTGCCGTCCAAGAGGTAGTTCGAGCGGATGATGGTGGTGTTGCGCCCGACGTTGCCGCCGCCCAGATAGGCCTTTTCCAAGACCGCGATGCGGGCCTGGCGGAATTCCTTGGCCAGGTAATAGGCCGTGGCCAGCCCATGCCCGCCGCCACCGACGATGATATAGTCATATTCGGCCTGTGGCACCGGGTCGCGCCAGACCGGCTTCCACCCTTTGTGCCCCGTCAGGGCCTCGGCAACGACTCGGAACCCGGAATAGCGCATGCTGCGCGCCCCTTTCGATCTGTTCCCTGCCTGTTTAGCGCGGCATCCCGGTCGGCGCCGCTGCGGTTTCCGCCACGGCCTGCGCGGTTTTCGCCATGGGCCCGTTTCGCCTGTGGCACGCCCATGGCCGGGGGCCGCGGCAAAGCGGATGGCGCGCCGGAACCGGGAATGTGGGGAAGGACGGGAAAGCGGAGGATGGCAGGGGCAGCAGGGCTCGAACCCGCGACCTACGGTTTTGGAGACCGTCGCTCTACCAGCTGAGCTATACCCCTACGCGGGGTGTGGGTTACGGCAGCGGCAGCGCAAGGTCAAGGGATTCTCTTGGCCGATGTGCGGGTGCCTGCCCCGCGCCTCAGGACCGGCCGTCGTTCAGCACCGACCGGATCCGGTAGGACAGGTCGAACCCCTCGCCGTTGTAAAGCAGGGCGGACAGCGCGCGCACCTGGTCGGGGGTCAGATCGGACAGGTCGGCATTGGGAACATGCAGGCGGATCTCGAAGATCTCGGCCGCCGTCAGATGCGGCGTGCCCCCCGCCACGGCAGGGGGCACCAGCGTCAGTATCACGAACAAGGCAGGCAAGAGCGGGCGTGTCATGGGAGTTGACCTCTGGGGGATTCGTCTCGGTCCCGCCTTGATAGCAGATCAGCCCAGGATCTGCCGGATCAACCGCGCCGAATCGGCGTTGTCGCCGTGATGCACCGCATCGGACAGGGCGCTGGCCTGCGCCGCGCTCAGGTTCGACAGGTCGGCCGAGGGCACCAGGCTGCGGATCTCGAACTGCTCGGCATCGGTCAGGCCCACGCCGGACGAGGCGAAAGCCGCAGGAGCCAGCGCGGTCAGGGCGGCAGCGGTCAGGGCGATGAGTTTCATGGTCTTGGTCCTTTCTTCACGGATTGGCCGGCAGGGCCGGCGATTGGCGGAGCGTTTTCGCTTCCGGTGAGGCCAAGATGGGACCGGCAACCGGCATTGGGAAATCACGACGGACTCGCGCCGGATCACGCGGATTTGTGGCTATCGTGATGAAATCAGGACTGAATTTCCGCGTAATCCCCGCGGGTTCGCCCGAAACCCCGGCCTTGGGGGCGCGGCACCCCCGGAAATCGGTGCCGCCGGCTCACGGCGCCGTGAGCCCCCGAGAGAAGCGCACGCAAAAGGCGAAACGCACCGTTACTGTGCATTTTCAAGCAGTTGCGGCGGCAGGCCGAAAAAACGGAACGGGCCGCCCCCGAAGGGACGGCCCGACAGGCCTGACGGCCCGTTTTCAGATCAGGCGAGGATCTTCGAAGCGACGCCGGCGCCGCCCGAAGTGCCCAAAATCCTCAGGCGAGGATTT
>JAWKWU010000021.1:0-10905 GCA_041397345.1 Paracoccaceae bacterium | reverse complement strand
AGCGTCGGGCCGTTCAGCGCCGCAAGGATCGCCCTGCCATAGCCGGACAGGCTGGCCCCCGCCGCCGGGGTCCGGTCGGCGCCATGGGCGGGCAGGTCGATGGCGCGGGCGGCAACCCCCAGCGCCGCCAGCGCCGGGATCACCCGGTGCCAGCACCAGGCGCCGTGGCAGGACCCATGCACCAGCAGCACCTCAACCATGGCCGATGCGGTCCAGGAACCCGGCCAGCAGCGCGGCGTATTCCGCCGGTTTCTCGGCCATCGGCAAATGGCCCGCGCCCCGGATCAGGCGGAACTCGGCGCCGGGGATCAGCTCTGCGGTCTCGCGCACCAGATCCGGCGGGGTCGAGCCGTCATTGGCCCCGGCCAGCGCCAGCGTCGGCAGCCGCAGCGTGGCGGTGGTTTCATAGAAATCGGTGCCGGCGATGGCGGCGGCACAGCCCATCCAGCCCTGCGGATCGGTGGCAAGAAACATCGCCTGCAGCCGGGGCAGCGCGGGATTGTCGGCCCAGGTCCGGCCCAGCCAGCGTTCCATCGTCGGGGCCAGGACCGCGCCAAGCCCCTGGTCACGCACCAGCGCGATGCGGTCCTGCCATTGCGCGGCGGTGCCGATGCGGGCGGCGGTGTTCGACAGCACCAGCCCGCGCACCAGATCCAGCCGCTTGACCGCCAGCCCCTGGGCGATCATGCCGCCCAGCGAGACGCCGGCGACCACGGCCTCTTTCAGGCCAAAGTGATCCATCGTCCGTTCGACATCGCGGATCAGGCTGCCCATCGCATAGGGGGCGGCGGGGGCGTCGCTGTCGCCATGGCCGCGCAGGTCCAGCCGCAGGATGCGCAGGCGCGGCAAGAGCGCGGCAACCTCGTCCCACAGCGCCAGCCGGGTTCCCAGCGCGTGTATCAGCACCAGCGCCGGGGCATCGGCGGGGCCCTGCAGCACGGCGTTCAGGCGAAGGTCGGGCAGATAGATCGGGGGCATGTTCGTTATGTGCAGGGTTTCGGGGCAATGCCGGGGCCGCCGGCTGCGAAATGCGCGAAAATGTCAGGCATGGCGGGCCAGCGTGTCACGGAACAGCGCCGGGTCGACATTGCCGCCCGAGACGGTGCAGATCACCGTGTCGGGCAGGTCCTCGCCAAACAGCGCCGCGGCCAGGGCGACGGCGCCCCCCGGTTCCGCCACGATGCGCAGGTGGGTGAAGGCCAGCGCCACGGCGCGCAGGGCCTGATCGTCGCTGACCGCCACGCCGGGGCCGGCCAGCCGCTGCAACACCGGCAGGGTCAGCCTGCCGGGGCTGGGCGTCAGGATGGCGTCGCAGACCGATCCGGTGGCGGCGGCGTTGCGCTGCGGCTGGCCGGTGGCAAGCGAGCGGGCCATGTCGTCAAAGCCCTCGGGCTCGGCCGTGCGCACCCGCAGGGCCGGTGCCTTGGCGGCCAGCGCGGTGGCGATGCCGGCCGCCAGCCCGCCGCCGCCGCAACAGACCAGCACATCGGCCGCGGTGATCCCGGCCTCGGCGGCCTGGGCTGCGATCTCCAGCCCGGTGGTGCCCTGGCCCGCGATGACCTCGGGGTGGTCGAATGGCGGCACCAGCAGCAGGCCGCGTTCCGCCGAAAGCCGCGCCGCCAGCGCGTCGCGGTCCTCGGTGGCGCGGTCATACAGCACCACTTCGGCGCCATAGGCCCTGGTATTGGCGATCTTCACCTGCGGCGCGTCGGACGGCATCAGGATCACCGCCGCCACCCCATGCGCCGCCGCGGCCCAGGCCACGCCCTGGGCGTGGTTGCCCGATGACATCGCCAGCACGCCCGCCCCCGGCGGCAGCGCCGAGACCGCCGCCCAGCCGCCGCGCGCCTTGAACGAGCCGGTGACCTGCAGGCATTCCGCCTTGACGAAGATCCGCCGCCCGGCCAGCCGGTCCAGCAGCGGCGCGTTCAACAGGGGCGTGGTGCGGACATGGCCGCGCATCCGGTGGGCGGCGGCTTCGATGGCGGCAAGTGTGGTCATTGCATCAGTCCCAGCCAGTCGCGCAGCGCGGCGATGGATTGCGGTTCGTCGAGAAAGGGCACATGGGCGCGGTCGGGCACCTCGGCACAGATCATGTCGGGGCGCCGGGCGCGCATCTCGGCCGCGACCGCAGCGGACAGCAGGTCGGAATTGGCGCCGCGGATCAGCGCCAGCGGCAGGCCGGCGCAGGCGTCGAACATCGGCCAGAGATCGACCTCGGGGCCGGAAAAGGCGGCATGGAACGCCTCGCGCAGCGCCGGGTCATAGCGGATCACCAGGCCCTTTGGCGTCTCGGTGTAGAAATGCGCCACTTCCTCGGCCCAGCGGCTGTCGGGGACATTGGCGAACCCGGTCATCGCCTTGGGCATCCGGGCCGCCATGTCGCGCAGGGTGCGCGCGGCGGGGTTGCGCCCGACGTAATCCTTGATCCGCTCCAGCCCGGCGCGGTGGATCACCGGGCCCACGTCGTTCAGGCAGAGCCCCGCCAGCCGGTCGCGCGCGACCACCGCCAGGAACATGCCGATCAGCCCCCCGCGCGAGGTGCCCAGCACCGCCGCCCGCGCCAGTCCCAGGTGGTCCAGCAGCGCCAGCGCGTCCTGCGCCTCCATCGGCACGGTATAGCTGGCGGCGCCGGTCCAGGCGCTGGCGCCCCGGCCGCGGTAATCCATCCGGATCACCCGGCATCCCGGCAGGTGCGGCAGGACGTAGTCGAAATCTTCCATGTTGCGGGTCAGCCCGCTCAGGCACAGCACCGGCAGGCCCTGGCCCTGGTCACGATAGGCCAGCCGGGCGCCGTCGCCGGCGGCAAAGAAGGACGGGCCGTCGGTCATGCAAGCGTCTCCAGTTGCGTCAGGTCGGCGATGATCCGCGCCGGGCCATGCGGCAGCCGGTCCATCGGCAGGCCGGCGCGGTTGACCCAGGCGGTGACAAGGCCGAACCGCGCCGCCCCGGCGATATCCCAGCCATTGGCCGACACGAACACCACCCGCTGCGGCGGCACCCCGGTTTCGGCCTGCACCAGTGCATAGACCTGGGCCGAAGGCTTGTAGATCCCCGCCGCCTCGACCGAAATCACCGCCTCGAACCGGCCCGACAGGCCGGCGCTTTCCACCGCCTCGGCCAGCATCTGCGGCGTGCCGTTCGACAGGATCGCCAGTTTCTTGCCATGCGCCCGCAGGGCATCCAGCGCGGCCGGCACCTCGGGGAAACAGGGCAGGCTGCGAAACGCCGCCAGCAGCGCCTCGCGCAGGGCGCCGTCGCGCAGGCCCCGTGCCTCGAGCGCCCAGTCCAGCGCATCGGCGGTCACCTGGGCGAAATCGGCATGCGCGCCCATGATGCTGCGCAGCCAGCTGTATCCAGTTGCTTGCGCCGCCAGTCCTCGGCCAGGGCCGGCCACAGCGGCGCGACGCGGGTATCGCCCTGCGCCACCGACCGCGCCGCCCCGGCCAGGTCGAACAATGTGCCATAGGCATCGAAGACGAAAAGATCGCGCGGCATCGGCACTTTCCCCGGGGCGTGGCGGCAGGTTGGCACGCCCGGCGCCGAAAAGGCAACAGCCCGCGACAGCCTGGGTGCTTGCCCCGCCGCGCCGCAGGCCATAAACCGCAAGCCGCGCGACAGGAGAATGCCATGGCCCGCAGCCCCGCCGTCCTTGAAAACCGCCCCACCTCTCGCAAGGTGGGGGCCCTGCGCGGCCTTGCGCCGTTCATCCGGCCCTATCGTGGCCTGGCCATCGGCGCCCTGGGCGCGCTGACGCTGACCGCCACCGTCAGCCTGGTGCTGCCCTTGGCGGTGCGCCGGGTGGTCGACGGGTTCCAGGCGGCCAATGTCACCCTGCTGGATGATTACTTCGCCGCCTTCCTGGCGATTGCGGCCCTGCTGGCGGTGGGCACCGGCCTGCGCTACTGGCTGGTCACCCGGCTGGGCGAAAGCGTGGTGGCCGACATCCGCCGCGCCGTCTTCGACAAGGTGACGGGGATGAGCCCGGCCTTCTTCGAACGGGTGCTGACCGGCGAGATCCTGTCGCGGATCACCACCGACACCACGCTGATCCTGTCGGTGATCGGCTCATCGGTATCGGTGGCCCTGCGCAATGTGCTGATGCTCTTGGGCGGGCTGGTGATGCTGTTCCTGACCTCGGCCAAGCTGACCGGGCTGGTGCTGCTGATCGTGCCCGCCGTGGTGGTGCCGATCATCGTGCTGGGGCGGCGGCTGCGCAACCTCAGCCGGGAAAACCAGGACTGGATCGCCTCGTCCTCTGGCTCGGCCTCCGAGGCGCTGCTGGCGGTGCAGACCGTGCAGGCCTTTACCCACGAACCGCAGACCCGCGCCGCCTTTGCCGACATGACCGACAAGAGCCTGACCTCGGCCAAGCGGCGCATCTCGACGCGGGCGGTGATGACGGCGATCGTGATCTTCCTGGTCTTTGCCGGCGTCGTCGGCGTGCTGTGGACCGGCGCACGCGACGTGCGCGGCGGCACGATGAGCGTGGGCGAGCTGATCCAGTTCGTCATCTATGCGGTGATGGTGGCCGGCTCTGTCGGCGCGCTGTCGGAAATCTGGGGAGAGCTGATGCGCGCCGCCGGCGCGACCGAACGCCTGGTCGAGCTGTTGCAGACCGACGACACGGTGCAGGACCCGGCCCGGCCCAAGGCGCTGCCGCGCCCGGTGCGCGGGGCGATCCGCTTTGACGATGTCACCTTCCGCTATCCGGCCCGCCCCGAGGTCTCGGCGCTGAACGCCGTCACGCTCGAGGTGCAGCCGGGGGAAACCGTAGCGCTGGTCGGGCCTTCGGGCGCGGGCAAGACCACGATCCTGCAACTGCTCTTGCGGTTCTACGACCCGCAACAGGGCCGCGTCCTGCTGGATGGCGTCGACCTGCGCGAAATGGCGCGCAGCGACTTCCGCCAGGAAATCGCGCTGGTTCCGCAGGATCCGGTAATTTTTGCCACGACTGCGCGGGAAAACATCAGGTTTGGCCGCCCGGACGCCAGCGATGCCCAGGTCGAGGCCGCCGCCCGCGCCGCTGCCGCGCATGATTTCCTGTCGGCCCTGCCGCAAGGCTATGACAGCCCCTTGGGCGAACGCGGCGTGATGCTGTCGGGGGGCCAGCGCCAGCGCGTCGCCATCGCCCGCGCCATCCTGCGCGATGCGCCGGTGCTGCTCCTGGACGAGGCGACCAGCGCGCTGGATGCCGAAAGCGAGCGTCTGGTGCAGGCCGCGGTGGAAACCCTGGCGCGCGGCCGGACCACGCTGGTGGTGGCGCACCGGCTGGCCACGGTGAAACGCGCCGACCGGATCGTGGTGTTCGAGGCCGGGCGGATCGTGGCCGAGGGGCGGCATGACGACCTGGTGGCGCAGGGCGGGCTATATGCCCGGCTGGCACGGCTGCAATTCACCGAAGGCGGCGCCTGACCCCGTAAGGGGAAAAGATACCCGGAATTCCCCCTGCCTTCCGTCCCGATCCGGCCAGGGTCCGGTATTCCAGCCGGCGACGTTGCGTATCCCGCCGCGAAAACGGTTGGCAAAGCCGGTGCCAGTGCCCATCTTCGGCCAGACGCCTCCGTTCATGAAGGGGCGCGGACAGGGGAGGAGACGATGGGAGAATTCGCAACCCTTGCGGATGTGCAGGCGATCGAGGCCGAGTGCCCCTGGGCCGAACGCGATGTCGCGCGCACGATGCACGACTTCCTGTCGCGGGCCAGGGCGGCGCATGGCGACCGCCCGGCGGTCAGCTACCAGTTGTTTTCCGCGCCCGATGCCCCCGCCCGCACCCTGACCTGGGCGGCGCTGCACACCGAGGTGACGCGCGCGGCAAACCTGTTCCGGTCCTTGGGCGTGGGGCCAAAGGATGTGGTCGCCTATGTCCTGCCCAACACCATGGAAACCGTGGTCACGCTGTTGGCGGGCGCGGTGGCGGGGATCGTCAACCCGATCAACCCGCTGCTGGAACCGGAACAGATCAGCGCCATCCTGCGCGAGACCGGGGCCAAGGTGGTGGTGACGCTGCGGCCTTTCCCCAAGACCGACCTGGCGCAGAAGGTGGCCGAGGCGGTGAAATTCGCGCCTTCGGTCCGGACGGTGCTGGAGGTTGACCTGCTGACCTACCTGACCGGGCTGAAGCGGCTGATCGTGCCGCTGGTCCGGCCGAAGATGCCGGTCAGCCATCACGCCGTGGTGCGGTCTTTCCATGCCGAGGTGGCGCGCCAGCCCGGCGACCGGCTGACCTTTGACGACCCGGCCAGGGACCGGGTGGCCGCCTATTTCCATACCGGCGGCACCACCGGCATGCCCAAGGTCGCCCAGCACAAGATCTCGGGCATGGTCTACAACGGCTGGCTGGGCCAGCGCCTGCTGTTCCAGCCCGATGACGTGGTGATGTGCCCGCTGCCGCTGTTCCATGTCTTTGCGGCCTATCCGATCCTGATGTCGATGATCGCCTCGGGGGCGCAGGTGGTGTTCCCGACCCCGCAGGGCTATCGCGGCGACGGCGTGTTCGACAATTTCTGGAAGCTGGTCGAACGCTGGAAATGCACCTACATGATCACCGTGCCGACCGCGCTGGCCGCGCTGATGCAGCGGCCGGTCAATGCCGACATCTCCTCGATGCGCAACGCCTTTTCCGGCTCGGCGCCGCTGCCGCTCGAGCTGTACAACCGGTTCCGCAAGGAAACCGGCGTCGAGATCGTCGAGGGCTATGGCCTGACCGAATGCACCTGCCTGGTCTCGGTCAACCCGCCGGGGGGGGCAAAGAAGCTCGGCTCTGTCGGGCTGCCGTTCCCGCATACCCAGGTGCGCATCCTGACCAGCCAGGGCGCCATCGGCTTTCGGGAATGCGGCGTCGACGAGGTGGGCGAGATCTGCATCTCGAACCCCGGCGTCTACGAAGGCTCGACCTATACCGAGGCCGACAAGAACAAGGAACTCTTCGCCGAGGGCCGCTTCCTGCGCACCGGCGACCTGGGCCGGATCGACGCCGACGGCTATCTGTTCATCACCGGGCGGGCCAAGGACCTGATCATCCGCGGCGGCCACAACATCGACCCGGCGCTGATCGAAGAGGCGCTGATGGGCCATCCCGCCGTGGCGATGGTGGGCGCGATCGGCCAGCCCGATGCCCATGCCGGCGAATTGCCCTGCGCCTATGTCGAGACGGTGAAGGGCGCCGAGGTCACGGTCGAGGAGCTGCTGGCCTATGCCGAAAAGCACATCGCCGAGCGCGCGGCCCTGCCCAAGCATGTCGAGATCCTGCCGGAACTGCCCAAGACCGCGGTGGGCAAGGTGTTCAAGCCCGACCTGCGGCGGATGGCGATCACCCGTGTCTATGACGCGGCGCTGCGAAAGGCCGGGGTGGCGGCCCATGTGGCCGAGGTGGTCGAGGACAAGAAGCGCGGCCTGGTGGCCCGGCTGGCCCGCGACGGCGGGCCAGAGGATGCCGCGGCCGGAGAGGCGGCGGTCGGGGCGGTGCTGGGCGGCTTTACCCGGCCCTGGGAATGGCAGGGCTGAGCGGACCCGGACCCGTGAAACAGTTGTGCGGCTGCCGCCGCAAGCCTTGGGCATGGCTGATGTCGCGCGGGGTGGCCAGCCGGGGCTGATGAGGGGCGCTGCCCCTCAAACTCCCCGAGATATTTGCGGACAGATGAAAGAGCCGGGGGTTCGCCATCACGGCATGACGGGAAGATTCATTTGCAATCCCGGCGCGGTGTGGCCCAGAATGACCGGGGCATCAAGGAAGACCGGGAAGGCAAGCTGCCATGTTCATTCGCAAATTCGTTCTGGCGGCCTGTGCCGCCGCATCGCTGTCGGCGCCGGTAGCGGCCCAGCAATCCGAGGTCCTGTTCTCGCACAAGCATTGGCAGGTCGAGCTGGTCGCCTGGGATGACGGCGTTCTGGGCTGTCTGGCGCAGGTCTCCTCGCCGGGGGAAAGTTTCTCGATCTGGACCTTCCAGGACAGTTCGGTGCAGTTGCAGTTCTATTCCACCGCCTGGGATTTCGGCGAGGGCGACAGTGCCGACCTGCAGGTGCAGATCGACCGCAAGCCGAAGTGGAACCTGACCAATGCCGAGCTTTATCGCAATTCGGTGCTGTTCAACCTGCCCGACAGCGATGCCGGCGTCGAATTCATCGTCGAGGTGGCCCGCGGCAACCGGCTGTTCCTGCGCAGCGCCGATGGCGGCGACGTGCAGAACTATTCGCTGTCGGGGTCCAGCGCATCGATCGACGCGCTGATCGAATGCGGCAACGTGATCACCCAGCAGAACCCCGGCAATCCGTTCAAGTGACGGTCACGCCGCCTCGGTATCGACCCAGATCGTCACCGGCCCGTCATTGACCAGCTCTACCGCCATGTCGGCGCCAAAGCGGCCGGTTTCCACCGGAATGCCCTCGCCGGCCAGTGCTGCGGCAAAGCAGTCGTAAAGCGCGCGGCCCAAGTCGGGGGCGGCGGCGGTCGAGAACCCCGGCCGGTTGCCGCGCAGGTCGGCGGCCAGGGTGAACTGGCTGATCACCAGCGCGCTGCCGCCGATGTCGCGGACCGACAGGTTCATCTTGTCCTGTGCGTCCTTGAAGATCCGCATCTTTGCGACCTTGGCGGCCAGCTTGCGGGCCTGGTCCTCGCCGTCGCCCTGCATGGCGCAGACCAGGATCATCAGGCCGGGGCCGCAGCGGCCGATCACCTGCCCCTCGACCGAGACCTGCGCCCGGCTGACCCGTTGCAGGATCGCCCTCACAGTTCGTTCGCCCAGGGCGGGTTGGCGCCGGGGCGGCTGACGGTGACGGCGGCGGCGCGGGTGCCCAGCGCCAGGGCGGCGTCCAGCGTGGCGTCCGACAGGGTGGCCACCCCGGATTTCGTCAGCGCGCCGGCGCGGTGCAGCGCGGCCAGCACACCGGCGTTGAAGGTGTCGCCGGCGCCGACCGTATCGGCCACCGTCACCGGCGTGGCGGCGGCGAACCGGTCTTGCGTCGCGGTGACGGCGCGGGCGCCCCGGGCGCCTTCGGTGATGAAGACAGCCTTTGGCCCCAGCGCCAGGATGCCGCGCGCCAGGTCGGTCAGCTCGCCCGCGCCCCGCAGCCAGTGCAGATCCTCGTCCGACAGTTTCACCAGATCGGCGCGGGCGATCATCCGTTCGATCCGGGCGCGATAGGGGGCCTCTTGCCCGGCGATGAAACCGGGCCGGATGTTGGGGTCGATCATGGTGACGCGGCGCGGTGCCTCGCGCGCCTGCAGCGCCTCGTAGGTGCTGGCGGCGGGGTCGTTGACCAGGCTGATGCCGCCGAAGAACAGCGCCTGCACGCCGTCGGGCAGGTCGGGCAGCTGGTCTTGCGACAGCATCCGGCCGGCGGTGGCCTCGTCATAAAAGGCATAGGTGGCCTGCCCGTTGACCAGTTTGACAAAGGCCACCGTGGTGGGCCGCGCCGAGCGGGCAAGATAGCGGGTATCGACCTGCGAGGCCGTCAGCGTATCGGCCAGGATCTCGCCCAGCATGTCGGTCGAGACGCCCGAGAAGAAGGCCGAGGGCGCCCCCAGCCGCCCCAGGGCGATGGCGGTGTTGAAGACGGCGCCGCCGGCATAGGGGGCAAAGCAGGCCTCGCCCGCGGTCGAGGTGCGCGGCAGCATGTCGATCAGCGCCTCGCCACAGCTGAGAATCATCGGGGCTCCTCCTGGGTGTCGGTGCAGGATAGCGGGTTTCGCCATGTTAGCGCAAACAGGAGTCAGGCCATCCAGTGCGACAGGTTGGCCCGGATGCGGTCCAGCGGGGTCGGGCCGCGCATGTCGGGGCGGAAGGCCTGGCCGGTGATGGTCTCGAAGGCGTCGATATAGACCTGCGAGGTCTGGGCGATCATCTCGGCGGGAATTTCGGGAATGGGGTCCTTGTAGGGGTCACAGCGGGCGACGACCCAGGCGCGGATCACGTCCTTGTCAAAGCTGGGCGGGCGGGTGCCGTCGCGCAGGGCCGCGTCATAGCCCGAGGCGATCCAGTAGCGGCTGCTGTCGGGGGTGTGGATCTCGTCGGCCAGGTAGATGCGGCCGGCGGCATCGGTGCCGAACTCGTACTTGGTGTCGACCAGGATCAGGCCGCGTTCGGCCGCCATCTTCTGGCCGCGGGCAAAGAGCGCCAGGGCGCGGGCGGAAATCTCCTCCCATTGCGCGGGGGTGAGCAGGTGTTGGGCCAGGATGTCGTCGGGGGTCAGCGGTTCGTCATGGCCGCCGTCGAAGGCCTTGGAGGTGGGGGTGATGATCGGATGCGGCAGCGCCTGGTTGTCGCGCAGGCCCTCGGGCAGGCTGTGGCCATACATCTGCCGCGCGCCGGCCTTGTACTGCGTCAGGATCGAGGTGGAGGTGGTGCCGGCAAGGTAGCCCCGCACCACCACCTCGACCGGCAGGATGCTGAGGCGGCGGCCCTGCACCACGTTGGGGTCGGGGTAGGAGACGACGTGGTTGGGGCAGAGGTCGGCGGTGGCGTCGAACCAGTAGCGGGCGGTCTGGGTCAGCACCTGGCCCTTCCAGGGGATCGAGGTCAGGATCCGGTCGAAGGCCGAGATGCGGTCGGAGGAGATCAGCAGGCGGGTGCCTTCGGGGTAATCCGCGGTGGGGGGCAGGTCGTAGCAGTCGCGGACCTTGCCGAAATAGGGGTTCGGCAGTTCGGGGATCCGGGCGTGGGGCAGGACGCGGGTCAGGTCGGGCTGCATGGGGGCCTCCGGGCGGGGATGCGGCCTGATGGACCGGGGCGGCGGCGGAGTCAAGCCGGGGGCGTCCCGGCGTGGGACGGCAGGTCATGCAAGGAATTTCAAATAGTTAGCCTGTCTGTTTTAACGATCCCTTAACTCACTTCCCGCCGCGGACCCGTGAAATTGCGCGGCTGCCGCCGCAAGGCATGGTCCTGGCAGGCGGCTTGCCCCTGGCAA
>JAWKWU010000020.1:0-21504 GCA_041397345.1 Paracoccaceae bacterium | reverse complement strand
ATTCAGCCGATAAGCCACTGTTCCCAAAAGCTTGTTCTGCGACCGGATCAACCTGTCCCCGGTATTCAGCAGCGCGAAACACCCGGTCCCATAGGTCGATTTCATCATCCCGGGCTGGAAACACGCCTGCCCGATCGTCGCCGCCTGCTGATCGCCCGCCACGCCCAGGATCGGCACCTCGGCGCCCAGCAGCTCGGTCACGCCATAATCGGCGGCACAATCGCGCACCTCCGGCAACATCGCCATGGGCACGCCCAACAGGCCGCAAATCTCGCTATCCCACTGCCCCTCCACGATATTATACAGCATCGTGCGCGACGCATTGGTCGCGTCCGTGGCGTGCACCGCGCCGCCGGTCAGCTGCCAGATCAGCCAGCTGTCGACCGTGCCGAAGGCCAATTCCCCGGCCTCGGCGCGGGCCCTGGCGCCCTCCACATTGTCCAATATCCAGGCCAGTTTCGTGCCCGAAAAATAGGGGTCCAGAACCAGCCCCGTCCGCGCGCGGATCGTCTCTTCCTGGCCCGCCTCGCGCAAGCTGCGGCAGGTCTCGGCGGTGCGCCGGTCCTGCCAGACGATGGCATCGTACAGCGGCACCCCCGTCGCCCGGTCCCAGACCAGCGTGGTCTCGCGCTGGTTGGTGATCCCGATGGCGGCAATCTCTCCCACAGGAACGCCCGCCTTTTCAACCGCTTGCAGGCAGGTCCGCCGCACCGTCTGCCACAGGTCGTCGGGCGCGTGCTCCACCCAGCCCGAGCGCGGGAAATGCTGCGCGAACTCCTCCTGCGCCACCGCCACCACCCGCATCTCCGCGTCGAACAGGATCGCCCGGCTCGACGTGGTGCCTTGATCAATGGCCAGAACATGACCCATCGCCGCTCTCCCCCTTTAACAATTACTAACGATCATCCGGCTACAGTGGCGGCATTGCAAGGCCCCGAACGGCCCGCGATATGCGACGATGCGGCCTCTTGCGCCTTTCAATACGCAGGCGTATGGTCCGGCCATGATGAAAAAACGACTCTCCGCCGAGAACTGGATCGACACCGGGCTCAAGGCCTTGGCGAAAGGCGGCCCCTCTGCCTTGGGGGCCGAGGTTCTGGCCCGCAAGCTGGGCGCCTCGAAGGGGTCGTTCTATTGGCATTTCAAGGGTTTGGACGATTTCCACGGGCAGCTTGCGACCGCCTGGAAACGCCATGCCGCAACCGCTCTGGTCGGTGCGCTGGAGGGCGACGAGCCGGTCGCGATCCGATTGCAGAAGATCGGCGCCGCCACCCCGGGCGAGGCGGCGATGCGGGCCTGGGGCCGTGAAAACCCCGCCGCCGCCGCCGAGGTGGCCGAGATCGACCAGCTCCGGCTCGACGCGCTCTCGGCCGTGCTGCGCGATGTCGGCGTGTCGAACCCCGACCTGGCCCGCGCGCTCTATGCCACCGGCATCGGCCTGGCGCAGCTGCCCAAGGGCAAGGCCAAATCCGACGCCACGCTTTCGACCCTGATCGACCTGATCCTCGCCCTGCGATGAAGCCTCTGGTCCTGGCCCTCGGCCTTGCCGCCATGCCCGTTTCGGCCCATGAGGGCCACAGCCCGTTCGACGATCCCGGCAGCCTGTGGCAGTTGATCGAAATCGACGGGAAACCCTTCAAAGCCAAGGCCTTGCTGGAATTTCCCGAAATCGGACGCATGGCCGGCCGGGCCCCCTGCAACCGGTTCAGCGCGTCGCTGTGGTCGGCCTATCCGTGGTTTCAGCCCGGCCCCATCGCCGCCACCCGCAGCGCCTGCCCGGATCTGGCCGAGGAAAGCCGGTTCCTCGAGGCGCTGGGGCGGATGACCCTGGCCGAGGCCGATGGCGACATCCTGATCCTGACCGGGGACAGCCGCGACTCGATGGTCTTCACCCGTCTCGTGTCTGGCGAATGAACAGCTCGACAAAGCGCTGACGGGCCACCGGCAGGGGCTTATGCACCAGCTCGGCCGCCAGCTTGTGCGACAGGAAATACCCCGTCGTTTCAAATCCTTGCACGATCTCCCCTTCGGGTGCCTCGCCTTCCCCGCGCAGCACCGGCGGCAGCGGCAACAGCTTGTCGGCCCAGTCCCCCGCGCCCGCCTGCGACACCGCGCGCCCGGTCCGGGGCGAGACGAAGACCAACCCTTCGCGCGCGCCCGTCACGGCGCAGCGGCTCAGGTCCAGGCCAAAGCCCATCTCGTCGAGCAGCGCCATTTCCCAGCGCAGATAGGCCAGCGGCCACAGCTCGTCCTGACCCAGAAGGTCCATCAGCGGCTCGGTCCGGCGATAGAGCGCCGCGTGGACCTCGCGTTCCGGCAGGCAGAAGCTCAGCAGCCCGGTCACCGCGTTCAGCCCGGCCAGCGCCAGGCGCGAGCCCATCACCGCCGCCGCGCGCGAGCGCAGCGGCTCGACCTGGAAGGCGCCCAGATGATCCTCGAGCCGCGCCCGCCAGGCCAGATCGAGCTGCGCGCCGGGTTGCAGGACGGGCGCGATCCTGCGGCTGGCGCCGCCGCGAACCACGCCGGCATGGCGGCCGTGCCGTTCGGTGAAAACGTCGATGATGGCGCTGGTTTCGCCATGCCGCCGAACGCTCAGAAGGATCCCGTGATCACGCCAGTCCATGGACGCAGATTACCCCGCCCACGGATGGGACGGAAATGGAAAACCTTACGCCTTTACAATCCCTTCCGCGACCCATGCGTCGAAGATCGCAAGCGCCTTGGCGCTGAATTCGGCGTCGTTGATATGGCAGTCCAGCGGATGCAGCGCGACATTGTCCGGGCAACTGGCCTGCATCTCGTCGCAAAACGCCGCCAGCCCTTCGCCATCGTGCAGCGGCGCGCCTTCGCGGTCCCATTCGTTGCCGCCCTGCAAGGGCAGCAGGAAGGCGACCGGGGCACTCGCGCCGGAAAGCTTGTCGCAGATCAGCCGCGCCACCTCGCGGCGCTCCTCGGTGCCGATCACCGCCGAGGTGATCAGGCGGTTATGGGCGTGGGTCTCGCGCTCCTTCAGGCGCGCCGGCGGGTCCTGCCAGCCGACGAAATCCACCAGATCATAGCAGCCCGGCGCCACCAGTTGGGGGATGCCCGCGCGTCCGGCATTGGTCATCCGGTCGGGCCCGGCGGTGATGCCCGAGCCGAAGGCGTGGTTCACCACCTCTTGCGGGGCGAAGTCGAACACGGCGGCAAAGGCGCCCTCGGCCGCCAGCCCCTCGAAGGCGCGCCCACCCATGCCGGTGGCGTGGAAAACGGCCACTTCGAAGCCGCGTTCCTCGAGCGCCGGTTTCAGCGTAACCATATAACGCAGAACGGTTTTCCCGAAGCTGGTCATGCCGATGAGGGGTTTCTCGAAGCGCGGCTTCTCGACCGCCCGCGCCGCGCCCAACACCGCGCCGGCCGCCTGGGAAAGCGAGGATTTGCAGACCGAGTTGAGGCCATAGAGCCCGCCGGCCCAGAGGATCATCTGGATATCCGGCGCCAGCCGCTCGGGCGGCAGCATAGCCGAGAAAGAGACGGTGGAAACCACGTATTTCGGCACACCCAAAGGCAGTGCCGCGCAGAGATCGAGCGCCAGGTCGGTGCCCATCGAGCCGCCCAGCACGATCACCCCGTCGATCAGGCCCTCGCGATAGAGCCGCAGGCTGAGCGCCGCCGCGCCCTGGCCCATGATCTGCATCGCGTGGTTCTCGTCGCCCGAGTCGATGGCCGCCTGAATGCTCGACCCGCCCTCTTCGGCCACGTCGTGTTTGGAGAAATCGGTGGGCTGCGACGGATCGCCCAGCACGCTGACATCCATGCTGAGGACGCGGCCGCCCTGTTCGCGGATACGGTCGGCCAGGTAATGCAGCTCATCATCCTTGGTGTCGTAGGTGCCGACCACCAGGATCGTCTTGTCGTCGCTCATGTCATCCTCCTTGGGTGTCGAGCCAGCGCCGCGCCTCGGCGATCGCGGTGGCGATGGCGCGGTCGGACCGCTCTTCCGCCCCCGGCTCGCCCAGCCGGTCGGCGATCCAGCCGGGATAGGTCAGCGCGCGCAAGAGCATGAAAAGCGCAAGCTCGTCGATCCTGACGGACCGCCTCGCGGCATAGCCCTCCAGCAGCGCGTCTTGCAGGACGGGGTAGTCGGGGGCGGCGCGGAAGCGCAGCAGGAACGTCGCAAGCTCGAAATCGCGAAAGCCCCAGCCGCCATCGTCGAAGTCGATCATATAGAGGCGGTCACCGGCCAGCATCATGTTTTCGCTCAGCAAATCGGCGTGGACCAGGCCGTAATCGGCGCCGGCCTCGATCCCGGCCAATGCGGCATCGGCCCGGGCGCGGATGTCGAGCAACAGCGCCTTCTGGTCACGCGTCAGATGCGGGTGCTCCCAGAACCGGCCCCAGAGCGGATCGTCGCCCAGGAGGCCCGCGCGGTCCCAGGCGGGGCGGGTGAACCCCGCGGGACGCGCCCAGGCGTCCGAGATGTCATGCAGCCGCGCCATCGCCGCGCCAAGGCGGCGGCAGAAGCCCGGGCGGTCCTCGACGCCGTGCAATTCGCCCGCCTTGCCCAGGGGGGCGCCGGCGACCCAGCCGAGCACGTCCACCTGATGGTCCGCGACCGTCGCCAGATACGCGCCGTCCGGCCGCGCCAACGGGTCGGGCACATCGAGCCCGCCCGCCGCCAGCGCGTGCATCCATTGCAGTTCCGAGGCCAGCTCGGCATCGCTTCGATAGCCCGGGCGATGCAGGCGGAGGGCGAAGTCGCCGGCCCCGGTCGAAACGCGATAGACCACGTTCTCGCGCCGCGCGGCGAGGCGGATCGTGCCGTCGAGCCCCCAGAGCGCCGCCGCTTCTGCCGCGATCCTATCCAAGCGGCACCTCGGTCAGGGCTTCGTCCACCGCTGTCAGCATCCGGTCGGCATCGGCGCGCGAGAACACCATCGGCGGGCGCATCTTCAGCACGTTGTAATGGATGCCGAGGAAGTTCATCAGAACCCCCTTGTGGCGCACCGCATTGGCCACCGCCTTGGTATAGTCGGTGGCCGGCGCCTTGCTGTCGCGGTCCAGTACCAGTTCGGCCCCGAAGAACAGGCCCGAGCCGCGCACATCGCCGATGACCGCGTGCCGTGTGGCCAGATCGCGCAGGCCTTCGCGGGCATATTCACCGACGGCACGGGCATTTTCCTGCAAGCCTTCGTCGCGGATCACCTGAAGCACCGCCTGCGCCGCCGCCATGCTGACGGGGTTGCCACCGAAGGTGTTGAAATAACGGAAGGTTTCGCGGAAGGCCTCCATGATGCGACGCTCGGTCACGACCGCGGCCACCGGGTGACCGTTGCCCATGGGCTTGCCCATGGTGGCGATCTCGGGCCGGAAGCCGGCCTTTTCGTGGCCCCAGACATGACTTCCGAGACGGCCGAAGCCCGGCTGCACCTCGTCGGCGATGATGACGCCGCCGGCGCGGCGCACCGCCTCGATCGCCGGGCGGGTCCAGCCTTCGGGCAGATCGGGAAAGCCCTCGTTGGCGAAGAACGGGTCGATGATCAGCGCGGCGAGGCGATGGCCCTTCGCGGCCAGACGGGCAATCGCCGCCTCGACATGACCCGCCCAGTCCTCGCCCGAGATGGGGCGGAAGCTGTCGGGCGCGGGGACGAATTCGACGCTGTCCCAGCGGTTCGGCGGCGGGTTGGTGCAGCTCAGCTGGCTGACCGCGTCGGTATTGCCATGATAGGTGTGGTCGGTGGCGATGACCCCGGTATTGCCGGTCACCGCACGGGCCATGCGCAGCGCGATATCGTTTGCCTCGGACCCGGTGCAGGTGAACATCGCGGCATTCAGCGGATCGGCGAAGGTGCCGGTCAGCGCCTCGGCGTAATCGACGATGCCGTCATGCAGGTATCGCGTATGGGTGTTCAGCGTGCCGGCCTGGCGGCAGATCGCCTCGACCACCTTGGGGTGGCAATGGCCGACATGCGGCACGTTGTTGTAACAGTCGAGGTATTCGCGGCCCTCGGCATCCCAAAGCTTGGTGCCAAGCCCGCGCACCAGGTGCACCGGCTCGTCATAGAAGGTGGTCAGGCGCGGGCCCAGCAGGCGTTCGCGGCGGTCGAGAAGGGTTTCGGTCACAGCTGTATCCAGGCGGTTTTCAGGTCGAGATACTTATCCATCGCATGAAGCGACTTGTCATGGCCATTCCCCGATTGCTTGACCCCGCCCAGAGGCACGGTGTTGTCCGAGCCGCCATAGGTGTTCACATGCACCACCCCGGCGCGGATGTCGCGCACCATGCGATGCGCGCGGCTCAGGCTGCCGGTCCAGACCCCGGCGGCGAGGCCGTAATCGGTGGCATTGGCCAGGCGCACCGCCTCGTCGTCGCTGTCGAAGGCGGTGACGGCCAGCACCGGACCGAAGACCTCCTCGCGGAAGACACGGTTGTCCGGCGTGACGCCGGTCAGCACCGTGGGCTCCATGTAATAGCCGCCGGTCGATTCCAGGATGCGCCCGCCGCCCAAGGCAATCTCGGCGCCTTGCGCGGTGGCGTCGGTGACGAAGCCCAGATTGCCCTGAAGCTGGGTCATCGAATTCACCGCCCCGATCTGGCTCGAGAGGTCGAGCGGATCGCCCACCGTCAGCTTGCCCGCTTGCTCGGCCAGCATGGCGACGAAATCGTCATGCACCGCGCGTTCGACCAGAAGCCGCGATCCGGCGACACAGACCTGCCCGGAATTGCGGAAGATGCCCATGGCCGAAACGGCCGCCGCCCTGGCCAGGTCGGGGGCGTCGGCGAAGACGATGTTGGGGCTCTTGCCGCCAAGCTCCAGATAGACCCGCTTGAGGTTCGAGCGCGCCGAATATTCCAGCAACCGCCGCCCGGTCCCGCCCGATCCGGTGAAGACCAGAACGTCGACATCCATCGACATCGCCAGCGCCTCGCCCGTCACGCTGCCTTGCCCAGTCACCACGTTCAGCACGCCCTCGGGCAGCCCAGCCTCGGCGCAGTATTCCGCCAGTTTCAGCAGCGAGAGCGAGGCCGTCTCGGCCGGTTTCAGCACCACGGAATTGCCCGCCGCCAGCGCCGGGGCCAGCTTCCACGACCCGATCATCAGCGGGAAGTTCCACGGCACGATGGCGCCCACCACGCCGACCGGCTCGCGGTGGACCAGGCCCAGAACGTCCGGGCCTGTCGGCGCCACCTCGCCATAGACCTTGTCCAGCGCCTCGGCGTAGTAACGGAAGGTGCCGGCGGCCGATCCGGCCTCGGCCTTGATCGCCATGTTGAACTCGGTGCCGTTGTCGCGCACGCCCAGCACGGTCAACTCCAGCGCGCGCTCCTCGATGATGTCGGCAATGCGGTGCATGACGCGCTTGCGCTCGGCCGGGGCGGCGCGCGACCAGCGGCCATCGTCGAAGGCGGTGCGGGCGGCGGCCACGGCGCGCCCGACATCCCCGGCCGAGGCCCGTTCCAGCGTGGTCAGCACCTGGCCGTCGATGGGCGAGACGATCTCGAGCGGGTCGCCTTCGCCCGCCTGCCACTGGCCGTCGATGAAAAGCTTCTGCGGCGGCACCGGGGCCTGGCGCAGCGTGTCGATCTTGGATTGCAGGGTCATCGGGTCTGCCTTTGCTTGCGGGCCTTCCAGAGCGTGCGCACATGCAGCGCCAGCACGCCCAGGATCATCAGGAACAGGATCATCGCGACGGGGCGGTCGATGAAATCCCAGGGTGTCTTCACCCGCGCCATGCCGGCGCGCAGCTTCACCTCCATGATGCCACCCAGCACCATGCCCAGCACGATGGGCACCGCCGGCAGGTCGAGCCGCTTCAGCACGAAGCCGAAGATGCCGAAGCCCGCCGCGACAAGGCAGTCGGTGAACGAATTGCGCAGGGAATAGACCCCGACGAAGGACAGCGTCAGGATCGCCACGCCCAGGAAACGGTTGGGTATCTTCACCACCTTGATCAACCCGTTGGTGGCGAAGAGCAGAAAGCCCAGCACCAGCAGGTTCAGGATCAGAAGCGCCAGGTAAAGCGCCACCACGAAGGGCATGTCGTTCTGGAACAGCTGCGGCCCCGGCACGACGTTATGAACATAGAAGACGCTCAGCATCATCGCCGTCAGCGCCTCGCCCGGGATGCCCAGCGCCAGAAGCGGCACCATGGCGGCGGCGGGGACGGCGTTGTTCGCCGTCTCGGCCGCGATCAGCCCCTCGGGCGCGCCGTTGCCGAAGGCTTCGGGCGTTTTCGAGCTGCGCTGCGCGTAAGTGTAGCTGAGGAATTGCGCGGTGAACTCGCCGACACCGGGGATCATCCCCATCAGCACGCCAAAACCCGCCGAGACGCTGGCGACGCGCGGGTGGCGCGAAAGCTCGCGCAGGCCCTGGAACATGCCGCCTTTCAGCCGCGTCAGTTCCAGCTTTTCGTCCTTGCCCTGAAGCAGGAAGAAGGCCTGGCTGAGCGCGAAGAGGCCCAGCACGACGACGATCAGGTTGATCCCCGAGCTGAGCCAGGCCTGATCGAAGGTATAGCGCTTGGTGTATTTCACCGGCTCCAGCCCGATGGTGTTCAGGAAGATCCCGAACGAGGCCAGCGCGGCGGCGATCAGGCTTTGGCCGCGATGCGCCACGACGACCAGAATGAGGCCCAGAAGCGCGGCCAGGAAAATCTCGCGGCTGCCGAACATCGGCGCGACCCGGGCCAGGACGGGGGCAAAGAGGATCAGGCAGATGACCGAGAACATGCCGCCGAAGAACGAGGCGGAATAGGCCAGGCTGAGCGCGCGCCGCGCCTCGCCCCGCTGGGTCATGGGGAAGCCGTCATAGGTGGTCAGCGCGTTCACCGCCGTGCCGGGCGTGTTGATCAGGATCGCCGGAATGGCGCCGCCATACATCGAGCTGCCATAGATGCCCAAGAGCACGGTCAGGCCGACGATGGGGTCCATGCTGAACGTGGCGGGCAGCAGGATGGCGATGGCCACCGCCGGCCCCACGCCCGGGATCGCGCCGATCAGCACGCCGCCGACCGAGCCGACCAGAAGCGCCAGGATCACGTCCCAGCGGGCCAGGATCTCGGCAGCGGCCAGAAAGGTGTCCATCTTGCGACCTCAGAAATACAGGATGAAGGCCGAGCGCAGCGCGTCGGGCAGGTAGTCATAGACGGCGCCACCGGGGATCTTGACCTGCAGGAAGGCCTTGAACAGCAGCACCACAGCCACCGCGAAGCCGACCGAGGCCGCCATCATCGGCCAGCCGCGATAGCCCAGCCGCCACACCATCAGCGGCACGAAGATCATCGTGACGGGCAGATACCCCCCCAGCGGCACCAGCCAGACATAGGCCAGGAACCACAGCACCCATTCGATGGCGAAGAACCAGACCTTCCATTCCACGAAATCGGCGGTATGAAAGCGTTTGACCGGCAGGCGCCACAGATGCAGCGCCGAGAACAGCACCATGCCGCATACCCCCACCGCGGGCCAGAATCGCGGCTGAGCCACCAGCTTGGCCTTCTTGATCCACTTGGTCTCGACCCCAAGCTGGCTGAGCAGCAGGAGCGAGGCCAGCAGGAAGACCAGCGCGAACAGAAGCTGCCCGCGGATCGGCCATTTCTGACGCTTTTGCTCGTCGGCGTTCATCTGGGGGCTCTCGCGGATGGGGTGTGCGGGTTACACGGGCGCATGGTGGGTTGCCACCCACCCTACGAACGGGGTGGCACGATGCACGCGCCACCCCGGGGCCGGATCACTCCAGCGTTTCCTTGATGCGGTCCATCGTCGCGATGTCGGCGGCGATGCGCGCGGCCGAGTCGGCCGCGTTCTGCCAATAGACCAGCGCGCCGGTTTCCTGCGCCAGCTTCTGGGCGCGCTCGCTCATCACCGCCTTCTCGGCCACGGCGACGATCTTGTCGCGCACGTCCTGCGGGGTTTCCTTGCGCACGAACAACCCGTTCCACAGGGCGATGTTCAGGTCGGGATCGACCTCGCCCACCGTGGGTGCGTCCGGCACCAGCGAAATCCGCGAGTCGGTGATCGAGACCAGAACGTTCACCTGGTCGAGGCAGGGCAGGATCAGCTGCAGCGTGGTGTTGATCACATCGGCATCGCCGCTCGCCAGCGTGTTGCAGTCGAGCGCGTCGAAGGCCGCGTCCGAGCCCCATTCGAAGCCCTTCTTCTTGGCCAGCGCCTTGGTCACCTGCGTCGGCGTCAGCGGGTCGCCGAAATGGCCCAGCGCCACATCGTTTTCCTTCGCATAGGCCGCCAGCTCGTCCATGTTGGAATAGGGCGCGTCGGCCTTGGTGGCGATCACGAAGGGATAGGTCAGGAAGATCCCCAGCGGATCGAACTTCTCGGGCGTCAGCTCGTCGATGCCGATCTGGTGGCCGACCACCGGCACGCCGATCACGAACGACCCCACGGTATAGCCGTCGGCCGGCGCCTGGGCCACCTCGATCGCGCCCGGGAACGGGCCACCGCCGCCGCCGGGCTTGTTCACCACTGCCGCGGCGACGCCATAGGTGGACTGGAAATCCTCGGCGATCATCCGGGTCAGCACGTCTTCCAGATCGCCCGGAGGCCACGGCACCACGAAATTCACCGGCTTCTCCGGGTATTCGGCCAGCGCCGCACCCCCGATCACGCCCATTGCCAGGGCCAGCGCCCCGCCCAGCAGCGTCTTGGTTCTCATCAGTCGTCTCCCTGTTCGCGGCCTCTCGGGACCGGTTCAATATATGAACCAACGGTTCTAAAACAGATTGACAGAGGCGGCTCGAGTCTGTCAACACTTTTAACAAGTGAACGTCCCGCCCGTGCACGGGGCGCTCGATCCGTAACCGTCATGCGCCGGAAAGGCCCCATGGGAACCGTTGCCAAAGCCTTGTCCCTGCTCGATTTCTTCAATCGCGCCCGGCCCGCCATCGGGCTCAGCGACATGGCGCGGCTGTCGGGCATGAACAAGGCGACGGTGCATCGTCTGCTGACGGAATTGCAGGCGCAGGGATTCGTCGAACAGACGGGCTCGGGGCGCGAATACCGGCTTGGCCCCGCCTTCCTGCGCCTCGCCGCGCTGCGCGAGGCGGCGGTGCCGATGCGCGATCTGGCCGCCGGCGTGCTGGCCGACCTGTCGGCGGCCACGCATGAGACGGCGCATGTCTCGCTCTTGCAGGGCGACACGCTGATCACCGTGGCCTTCGCCTATTCCGCCCATCACGGCACCCGCGTGGCCATGGACGACGCCGAGGTGCTGACCTTCCACAACACCTCGTCCGGGCTGGCCGTCCTGGCCTTCGCACCGGCCGAGTTTACCGACCGTGCCCTGGCCCGGCCGCTGGAAAAACGCACCGACAAGACCGAAACCGACCCCGCCCGCATCCGTGCCGCCCTGACCGACATCCGCCGCAGCGGCATGGCGCAGAACGAAGGCGGGTTCGAGGCCGACGTGCATTCCCATGCCGTGCCGCTGTTCGACGCGCGCGCCCGGGTGATCGGCGCCATCGCCGTGGCCGCCCCCACGGCCCGCATGACGCCCGACCACCAGACCCTGATCCAGCATGAACTTCGCCACCATGCCCTGCGCCTCACCCGGCTGATGGGCGGCTTCCTTCCCGACGGCTTCCTTGTTGGTGCCGCCGCCTGAAACACCCCAACCCCCGGGAGACATGACAATGAAAGACGGTAACTTCCTGAAAGAGAAAAACGCGCGGTCCTTCTGGCACCCGATGGCACACCCGGCCGACAGCCTGGCCAACCCGCCCACCATCGTGACCGAGGCGAAGGGCGTGACCATCACCGATATCGACGGCCACACGGTCGTGGACGGCGTCGGCGGGCTGTGGAACGTGAACCTCGGCTTTTCCTGCCAGCCGATCAAGGATGCGATCTCGGCCCAGCTCGACAGGCTGCCCTATTACTCGACCTTCCGGGGCACCTCGAACGACTGCGTCATCGAGCTGGCCGAGGAACTGCGCGAGTTCTTCGCGCCCGATGGCCTGACCCGGGCCTTCTATACGTCCGGCGGCAGCGATTCCGTGGAAACCGCACTGCGGCTGGCCCGGCAATATCACAAGGTTCGGGGCGAACCCGCCCGCACCAAGTTCCTGAGCCTGAAAAAGGGCTATCACGGCACCCATTTCGGCGGCGCCAGCGTGAACGGCAACGCCAATTTCCGCACCGCTTACGAGCCGCTCCTGCCCGGCTGCTTCCACATCCCTGCGCCCTATACCTATCGCAACCCGTTCAACGAAACCGACCCGGCCAAGCTGGCGCAACTCTGCCTGTCGGCGCTCGAGGACGAGATCGCCTTCCAGGGCGCGGGCACCATCGCCGCCTTCATCATGGAGCCGATCCTGGGCGCCGGCGGCGTCATCGTCCCGCACGAGAGCTTCATGCCCGGCGTGCGCGAGATCTGCGACCGCAACGGCATCCTTCTCATCGCCGACGAGGTCATCACCGCCTTCGGCCGCACCGGTTCGTGGACCGGCAGCCGCCATTGGGGCGTGCAGCCCGACATGATGTCGACCGCCAAGGCCATCACCAACGGCTATTTCCCCTTCGGCGCCGTGATGATCGCCGACAAGGTGGTCGAGGTGTTCGAAAGGGACGAAACCGGCAAGGCCGCCATCGGCCATGGCTATACCTATTCCGGCCACCCGGTGGGCGCGGCGGCCGCGCTGGCCTGTCTGGCCGAAACGAAACGCCTGAACGTCGCCGAAAACGCCGCCGCGCGGGGGACCCAGCTGTTCGCCGGGCTCCAGGCGCTTCAGGCCAAGTATGACCTGATCGGCGACGTCCGCGGCGGCCACGGGCTGATGAACGCGCTGGAACTGGTTTCGGACCGCGGCGCCAAGACGGCGATCGACAAGAAGACCATCGGCACGGTGCAAGAGGTCGCCTATCAGACCGGCGCCATGGTCCGCGTGTCCGGCCCCAACATCATCATGTCGCCGCCGCTGGTGCTGACCTCCGATGACGTGCAGACCATCCTGACCGCGCTCGACGCCGGGTTCGCGGCGGTCAGCTGACCGAGCGCGCGTTGGGCGAACGAAGGATTAACGAGTTCCAAATGAATCACCTCTAATTTTACCTTCACCGCGACCCTTCGCGGTGAAAGGAGGTGAATATGCTTGAGTGAACGTTCTTTCCGAAAATGGATGGTCGCTATCGCCGTTGCGACGTTGGTGGTGACCGTCCTGAAACTCTGGATCGGCGGATGATCTGCTGAAAAAGAGTGGCCCGGCGAAGTTGCACCTTCGCCGGGCCTTTTCGTCGGTGAATACACTGAGCGAAAACTTTCCGATGCCAAAGATCGTATCATTTCCCTAAGATTTCGTAAAGACCGCCAGGCTCACAACCGTCCCAGCAGCGCCGCCGTCGGCCAGCCATCCACCGGCAGGCCCAGCTTGCCCTGCATCTCGCGCACCGCGCGGCGGGTGCCGGACCCAAGGATACCGTCGATCTTGCCCACATCATAACCCAGCGCCTGCAGCTTGCGCTGCAGATCCTGCATCTCGGGGCCCGAAAGGCCCGGCTCGGGCGACCGCGCATCGAAGACCGGCCCGCCCTCCAGCCTCGTCGCGAAATAGGCCGCCGTCAGGACATAAACGAAACTCTGGTTCCACTCGAAATAGACCCGGAAATTGGGATAGGCCAGAAAGGCGGGGCCCTTGCGACCTTGCGGAATGATGACCGACGCAGGCAGCCCCTCGGCCAATGTCCCATGGGTCGGCTTCACCCCCAGCCTGGCCCAGTCTGCGACCGGTTTCTGCGTCTCGAGCCCGGTCTCGGACCAGTCCAGAGTGTCGGGCAACACCACCTCCTGCAACCATGGCTCGCCCGCGCGCCAGCCCAGCGACTGCAGCATCTTGGCCCCCGACATCAGCGCATCGGGCGCCGATCCCTTCAGGTTCACATGGCCGTCGCCATCGCCGTCGACGCCGTTTTCCAGAATGTCGCGCGGCAGCATCTGCACCTGCCCGATCTCGCCCGCCCAGGCGCCGGTGGTCTTGGCCGGATCGAAATCGCCATGCTCGTAAAGCTCCAGCGCCGCCATCACCTGCGGTCGGAACAGCTCGGGGCGGCGGCAATCGTGCGACAGGGTCACCAGCGCGTTCAGCGTGTTGAAATCGCCCTGATAGCCGCCGTAATCGGTCTCGAACGCCCAGAAGGCCAGCAACACGCCGCGCGACACGCCATAGCGCTGCTCGATCTCGTCGAAGACGCCGGCATAGGTCCTGGCATTCGCCCGCCCCTTGTCCAACCGCCCGGTGCTGATCAGCCGCCGGGCGAAGCTGGTGAAATCCATCTGAAAGACGCCCTGCGCCCGGTCGGCCTTCAGCACCTTCTGATCCTGTTGCACGCCGGCAAAGAAACGCCCGACCGTCGCCGGCGCATGGCCCGCCGCCACGGCCTCGGCCTTCAGGCCCTCGACGAAACCGGCGAAATCGCCGCCGCAGGCAGGTTCGGCCCGGGCCGAAAGCCCCCCCAGACCGAGGGAAAGAGCAAGAGCGGTGGCGTGAAGAATTCGGCACATGGGATCACTTGTCCTCGACAGGGTTGAAAAAACGTTAACAGCTTCGGGGTTCGGCGCCAGTCACAAAAGGCAGACCAGAACGGCGCCCGCCAGAACCACGGCCCAGACCCGCCACAACGCGGCGCAGGCGGCCTCGATCCCGGCCGGGCCGGGGTCGCGTGCGCCCAGCGGATTGACCCAGGGAAACTCGCGCAACTCACCGTCATACGAGCGCGGCCCGGCCAGCGCCACCTTCAACGCCCGCGCCAGCGCCGCCTCGGGCCAGCCGGCATTGGGCGAGCGGTGACGCCGGGCGTCGCCCGCGATTGCCGGCCATTGCCGCAATTGACCGTAGAGCACGGCGAACAAAAGCGCGGTCAGCCGCGCCGGGATCAGGTTCAGAACATCGTCGAGCCGTGCCGCAGCCCAGCCGAACCTTTCGTGCCGGGCGGTGCGATAGCCGATCATGCTGTCGGCGGTGTTGACGATCTTGTAGGCCAGCATCCCCGGCAGGCCCGCCACCAGATACCAGAAGATCGGCGCCAGCACCCCGTCGCTGAAGTTTTCCGCCGCGCTTTCGATGGCGGCGCGGGCAATGGCGCCCCGGTCCATCGCCTTGGTGTCGCGCCCGACGATCATCGCCACCGCGCGGCGCCCTTCCGAGACCGACATCCGCAGCCCGTCGGCCACGGCGCGCACGTGATCGACCAGCGACCGCTGCGCCAGCAACACCGCCACCACCAGCGCCTCGACCGGCCAGCCCGGCGCCGCCAGGGCCCGGCCCAGCAGAATTGCGCCCAGCACCAGAGCGGCGACCAGGACCACCCCTTTCGCCCGCCGCGCCGGCCCTGTGTTGA
The DNA here is from genome assembly GCA_041397345.1 of Paracoccaceae bacterium. GTDB lineage: Bacteria > Pseudomonadota > Alphaproteobacteria > Rhodobacterales > Rhodobacteraceae > Pseudogemmobacter. Next base: position 6,176 of record JAWKWU010000020.1, on the reverse strand, counting down.
AGCGCCCGTCCGCCCAGCCGATCAACCGCCCCATGGCCACGGCGGGATGCGGCACCCGGCTCCAGATCGCCCGCGGCTCGCCGAAGACGGCGTCCAGGATCATGCCCAGAACCAGGCTCACGCGCCCATCCCGCAGGGTGCGCATTCTGCGCAGCTCTGCCACGCCGGACGGCTCACAACGCCGCCTCCAGCCGCGCCCAGCCCTCGGGCCCCGGCAGGCCCAGCCTGACCCAGGTCTTGGAATAGGGGAAGATCCGGCTCCAGATATGCCGCTCGGCCAGCCGCGCCTGGAAGTCCGCCGCGTCGGCCACCTCATAGAGCCGGAACAGATCGGTGCCACCGACCAGCCGCCCCTGCGCCGTCATCAGCCGATCCAGCCGCGCTGCATCGCCCGCCAGCCTGATCCGGGTCTCCTCGGCCCAGGCGCGATCCTCCAGTGCCCGGGCGCCGATTTCCAGCGCCGGCCCCGAGACCGACCACGGCCCCAGCCTGTCGCACAGCCGCGCCATCTCGGCCGCGCCGCCGATGGCGAAGCCCAGCCGCAACCCGGCCAGCCCCCAGAACTTGCCGAAACTCTTCAACACCACCCGGCCCGGGCCGGCCTGGCCGACCAGCGACCGTTCCGGCGCGATATCGGCAAAGCTCTCGTCGATCACCACGGCCGGGACGCCCAGATCGCCCGCGCTCCACCAGCGCCCGTCGGGATTGTTGGGATGCACCAGAACCCGGGCGTCGCAGGCGCCCTCGGCCACCTCCCAGCCGCTGGCACGAAAGGCAGCGGCATGTTCGTTATAGGTCGGACCCGGAATATCCACCCGGCCCGTGGGCCACAGCCCCGGCACGGCCGCGATGACCGCGCTGGCCCCGTTCGCCGCCACGATCCCGGCCGCCTCGGGCACCTCCCAGAACCGTCGCGCCGCCCGCAACAGCCGCGCCATCGCCCCCTTGTCCGGAAGCGCCGTCCAGGCGCCGTCCGGGATGTCGCCCACCGGATAGGGCACCGGGTTGATCCCCGTCGACAGGTCCAGCCAGTCGGCCCGCGCCCCGCCCCAGCGCGCCACCGCGGCATCGAGCCCGCCGCCGTGGTCGCGCCCGCCGTTCACTCCGACGCCCCCTCGGGCACCGGCAGCTGACGCGACACGAAATGCCCCTTCACCCCCTGCGGCCAGTCGCGGAACGGCACCTGTCCGGTCTCGCTGGCCGCGTGTTTCTCGGCGAAGTCCACGATGGCCGCGGCATCGTCGCCGGTACCTTCGAACTTGCCCAGGCTGTATCCGATCTTGCCCGCCCCCTGCACGATCACGTTGCAGGCCCGCTCGCAGCCCATGGTGCAGCTGACCCGCCGCGTCCTTACCCCGCGCCCCTCGGCCGTGCTCTCGATCAACCCGGCCAGAGTCTCGCCATCCGTGGGCAGACCGCGTTCGGCATCCCAGCCCTCGCGCTTGCAGGTGTCGCATATGGTAATCCAGCTGGTCACGTCGCCGTCTCCGCTTTGTCCTTCGCCGCCCCTTCAAGCGGATTTCCACCTGCGAGACAAGCCGCTGGTCGCCCCACTGCAAAAGATTAAAATTTTAATCATATTTTCCGGTATCCCGATATGCTAACACCTATTAATCACCCAAAATGCGCGTGGGCGCGAACCGGGGAAGCATGAAAGCGCTCATTGTCGAAAGCAAAGCCGAACTGGGCCGGATCTGGGCCTCGCATCTCGAACGTCAGGGGATCGAGACCACGCTGGCAGCCAACGAAGCCGAGGCCGTGACGCATTTGCGGGACATCGAGGTCGACGTGCTGATCGTGGATCTGGTGCTCGATCGAAGCAACGCTCTGGCCGTGGCCGATTTCGCCAGTTTCCGACAGCCCAATGCGCGGGTGATCTTCGTCACCAATACCAGCTTCTTCTCGGATGGCTCGATCTTCAGGCTCTATCCCAATGCCTGCGCCTTCATTCAGGCCGACAGCCCGCCCGAGGACATCGCCGCGTTGGCGCATCACCACGCCAGCAAACCGCGCTGATTCCGGACCCATGTCGCAATCGGCGTCGCCCAGGCCGGCTTTGGCGATTGCGACTCTCGTGCCGCTTGCCTATACCTGCCTTCGACGAAGCCCGCCAAGGGCCGGAAAGATGTGCCACCGAAGGCCGACCCAGACAGGGGGCCCGACAGGGCGTCGTCAGGATCGCAGCCGCCCATCCAAGGGGGCGGGTCCGGTTTTTCGGCATTTCGGGCCCAGGCACACCGCAAAGGGGACCGACATGCGCATCCTTCTCGCCAGCACCGCTGCCACCCTGGCTGCCACCACCGCCGAGGCCCATCTCGGCCACCTGTCCGAGGCCGCCGGCCACGATCACTGGCTGGGCGCCGCCGCTCTGGGGGCGGCCATCGCCATCGGCCTGTGGCAGGCCGCCAAGGCCCGCAAGGACGCCGCCGCCAAGGACGAGCCCGACACCGCCGACGCGGCCGACCCCGAAGCCGAGCCGAAGGAAGCCTGAGCCATGACGAAGATCGGTGTGATGATCTGCGGCCACGGCTCGCGTAGCCAGGCCGCGGTGGACGAATTCGCGGTCCTGGCCGAAAAACTGCCGGCCTACCTGCCCGCCGACTGGTTGCTCGATTACGGCTATCTCGAATTTGCCAACCCGGTGATCCGCGCCGGGCTCGACCGGCTGCGCGATGCCGGCTGCGACCGGATCGTCGCCGTGCCGGGAATGCTGTTCGCCGCGATGCACACCAAGAACGACATTCCCACCGTGCTCAATACCTATGCCGCGCAGAACGGCCTGCCGGTCTCCTACGGACGCGAGCTGGGCGTCGACCCCAAGATGATCGCCGCCGCCGGCGACCGCATCCGCGACGCCATGGCCCAGGCCGACGCCACCCAGGGCAAGGTCGCGCCGGAAGAGACCTGCCTCGTCGTCATCGGCCGCGGCTCGTCCGATCCCGATGCCAATGGCAACGTCGCCAAGATCGCCCGCCTGCTGCAAGAGGGGATGGGCTTCGGCTGGCTCGAAACGGGCTATTCCGGCGTCACCTTTCCGCTCGTGGAACCCTGCCTGACCCATGCCGCGCGCCTCGGCTACAAGCGCATCGTCGTCTTCCCCTATTTCCTATTCACCGGCATCCTGATCGACCGCATCTATGGCTTCACCGACCGGGTCGCGGCACGCAACCCCGCGATCCAGTTCGTCAAGGCCGGTTACCTGAACGACCACCCCAAGGTGCTGGAAACCTTCGCCGAACGGATCACCGAACAGCTGTCGCAAACCCCGCCGCCCAACTGCGGCACCTGCCCCTATCGCACCCAGGTCCTGGCGCTGGAAAACGGCGAGACGCTGAAGATCGCCGCCAAGGATCGTGCCGCCCACCCCGCCTTCGGCGACCTGCCGCCGCCCACCTGCGTGATGTGCAAGTACCGCACCGAGGTTCTGGGCTTCGAGGCCGAGCTCGGCGCCGTGCAGGAAAGCCACCACCACCATGTCGAAGGCCAGGGCGCCAGCGCGCCGGGCTCGAACGTGGCCGACTGCCCGCTCTGCGACACGTTCTGCACCGGCGAATGCCGCCTCGACCTCGGCCATCACCACCATCATCACGATCATGACCACCACCACGATCATCACCATCATGATCATGATCACCATCACCACCACGGCCACGATCATCACCACGATCACGACCATTCGCACGATCGCTCGCACCACCACCCGGCCTATCCGCACGCCAGACACCCCCACGGCCCCGAAAGCGCCCGCCGTCCCAAACCCTGATCCGGCCCCTTCATCTGACCGAAAATATCCCGGGGGGTCCGGGGGGCTGGCCCCCCGGCTCCTGCCACAGACCCCAAGGACACCGCCGCCTTGCGCCCCTACGAGAAGAACCCCAGCGCGATCTATGCCGAAAGCTTCGCCACCGTCCGGCGCGAAGCCCGGCTCGACCGCTTTCCGCCGGGCCTGCAATCGCTGGCCATCCGCCTGATCCACGCCTGCGGCATGGTCGAGGTCGCCGACCGCCTGGCCTTTTCCCCCCTCGCCTACGACGCGGGCCACACGGCACTGCAGTCCGGTGCGCCGATCCTGTGCGATTGCGAAATGGTCGCCTCGGGCATCATCCGCCGCCACCTTCCTGCCGACAATCGGGTGATCTGCACCCTCAATCACCCGAAGACCCCGGCCATCGCCGCCGGTATCGGCAACACCCGCTCGGCCGCCGCCGTGGACCTCTGGCTCGACCACCTCGACGGCGCCGTCGTCGCCATCGGCAACGCGCCGACCGCGCTCTTCCACCTGCTGGAACTGCTCGATGACGGCGCGCCGAAACCGGCCGTCATCCTCGGTTTCCCGGTCGGCTTCGTCGGCGCCGCCGAATCGAAGGCCGAGCTTGCCGCCAATCCGCGCGGCTGCGATTTCTTGGCGCTGCGCGGCCGCCGCGGCGGTTCGGCCATGGCCTCGGCCGCCGTCAACGCCCTCGCCGCCGGCCTCCCCGAGGAGACATCATGACCCAACCCTGGCTCCATATCGTCGGCATCGGCGAAGACGGCCTTTCCGGGCTCACCCCCGCCACCCGCACCGTGGTCGAGACGGCCGAGATCATCATCGGCGGCGACCGCCACCATACGCTGTCGGATGGTATTGCCGCCGAGCGCATCGCCTGGCCGTCGCCCTTCGACGCGCTGATCGACACGCTGCTGTCCTACAAGGGCCGCCGCGTCGTCGTGCTGGCCACCGGCGATCCGCTGTGGTTCTCGGTCGGCGCCCGCATCGGACGCAGCATCGCGCCGGCGGATATCACCTATCACCCGCAACTCTCGGCCTTCCAGCTGGCTTCCGCCCGGATGGGCTGGTCGATGGCCGATCTGGAAACCCTCACCGTCCACGGTCGCCCGGTCGAGCAGATGATCGCCTTCATCCAGCCCGATGCGCGGCTCATGATCCTGACCACCGGCGAAGACACCCCGGCCCAGATCGCCCGCTTCCTGACCGAGCGCGGCTTCGGCAAATCGCCCATGACCGTTCTTGCCAGTATGGGCGGCGCCGACGAACAGCGCTTCGACGGCATCGCCGAAAGCTGGTCGCATGAGGTACCCGCCTTCAACACCCTCGCGGTCGATTGCATCGCCGCGCCCGACGCCGCCCTGCTGCCCCGTGTCCCCGGCCTGCCGGACGAGATGTTCCAGTCCGACGGCACCATGACCAAGCAGGAAATCCGCGCGGTGACCCTGGCCAAGCTGATGCCGATGCGCGGCGCGCTCCTGTGGGATATCGGCTGCGGCTCGGGCTCGGTCGCCATCGAATGGATGCGCGGCGCCCGCTATGCCCGTGCCATCGGCATCGAGCCGCGCCCCGACCGCCGCGCCCTTGCCGCCGCCAACGCCCTGGCGCTGGGCACGCCGCGGCTCGAGCTGATCGACGGCACCGTCCCGGCCGCGCTCGACGGCCTCGACGCCCCGGATGCGATCTTCATCGGCGGCGGCCTGTCGCATGACACGTTCGAGGCCGCCTGGGCCGCGCTGCGCCCGCTGGGCCGGCTGGTCGCCAATGCGGTGACGCTGGAATCCCAAGCTATCCTGCTGGAACTGCACAAGAAACACGGCGGACAACTGGTCCAGCTTGCCATCTCGCGGGCCGAGCCCATCGGCCCGCGCACCGGCTGGCGCCCGTTCCGCCCGGTCACCCAGTGGAGCCTGATCAAGCGATGAGCGGCACTCTCTACGGCGTCGGCCTCGGCCCCGGCGACCCGGATCTGATGACCCTGAAGGCCGCGCGCCTGATTGCCGCCTGCCCGGTCGTCGCCTATCCGGCCCTGCCCGGCACCGAAAGCTTCGCCCGCGCCATCGCCGCTGGCCAGATCGCCCCCGGCACGCATGAAATTCGCCTCGACATCCCGATGACCCGCGACCGCGCCCCGGCGCAGGCCGCCTATGACCTTGGCGCCCGGCGCATCGCCGAGGCCCTCGCGCTCGGCCAGGATGTCGCCTTCCTCTGCGAAGGCGATCCGTTCTTCTATGGCTCGTTCATGTATGTCCACGCCCGGCTGGCGCCCGATCATACGGTCCAGGTCATTCCCGGCGTGTCCTCGATCATGGCCGCCCCGGCCCGGCTGGGCCAGCCACTGACCGCCCGGAACGAGGTTTTCACCGTTCTGCCGGCCCCCCTCGATACCGAAACCATACGCAATGGTATT
>JAWKWU010000019.1:0-22340 GCA_041397345.1 Paracoccaceae bacterium | reverse complement strand
GATCGGGTCTTCGACGTCCAGCACGGCCGAGACGGCGGTAGAGATCTTGCTGCAATCTTCCACGCCGATGCCGCCCTCGGGCCGGTCGGCCATGATCTGCAGCGTGCGCTGCACCTTGCCATGGCCGCCCATCAGGCGCAGGCGGATCAGTTCGAAGCCCAAGCCCTCGATCACCGGGGCGACGATGTCGGCCAGGCGGCGGTCGATGGCGGTCTTGGCGATGAGGTCGGTCATGCGACTCCCACAGGAAAACAAAAAGCGGACCAGAGCGGCCCGCTTGCGACTTTCGGTAGCTTCGGGTGTGGACCCCGAAACCGCTGTTGCCGGTCATATACGCAATGAGGGCCGAGTCTGCAAGAGGCCAGACGCGGTGCGGCCGCGCCCCGGATTCCGCTGTCGCCCGCGCCCGCCGATGCCACCACCGGCGGATTGCCGCCGGCGCGGGGAAACCGGCCCGTTATGCGCAAGCCTGCGCGCTGGCTGGATAAATTCGGCCGCCGTGGAATGCCCGCGCGGGGACGGGTCGCAAAACATTGATTCTGCGCCGATTCATCGCATGACATAGACGCAAGTCGTGATCGGCATTACCCCTTTGGCCGGTTGCCTTTCCCGCCCGGTGGACCATAATCCGGAAGGCATGTGGCAGGAGAAAGACGTGACGCGGCCAGGGTGGGGTAAAACAGGCCTGGTGGCGGCCGTGATCGTGGTGTTGGGCCTGGTGCCGGCCCCCCTGACCGCGCTGGACCGGCTGGATTTCACAGTGGCGGGCGGGGACGAGACCCTGACCAAGACCCTGCGCGCCGCCTCGCTGCTGTTGACGCAACAGGCCGACGGATCGACCAGCGCCCAGGATCTGTTTGCCGCCGCGCGCGCCGATTATGCCCGGATCCTTGGCGCGCTGTATGCCGAGGGACATTATTCCGCGGTCATTTCCATTCGTATCGACGGGCGCGAGGCGGCGTCCATCGCCCCGCTGAACGCGCCGGCCCGGATCGGAACGGTTCAGGTGACGGTCGATCCCGGCCCGGCGTTCCGGTTTTCGCGGGCGGCCATCGCGCCCCTGGCGCCCGAGACGCGCCTGCCCGAGGGGTTTCGGGCCGGTCAGCCCGCCCAGGGCGCCGTGATCACCGAGGCCGTGGACGCGGCGGTATTGTCCTGGCGCGAGGCGGGCCACGCCAAGGTGGCCACCGCGTCCGACGATATCGTTGCCGATCATGCCCGGGCGACGCTGGCCGCCGAGATCCGGCTGGACCCCGGGCCAAGGCTGCGGTTTGGCCCGGTGACAGTCTCGGGCGCCGAACGGATGCGGGTGAAGCGGATCGCCAAGATCGCCGGATTGCGCGAGGGCGAGGCCTTCAGCCAGAGCGAGTTGGACCGCGCCGCAGCCCGGTTGCGGCGGACCGGCATCTTTCGGTCGGTCACCCTGACCGAGGCCGAGTTTCCGGTGGCGGGCGACCTGCTGCCGATCGGCATCGCCGTCGCCGAGGCAAAGCCGCGCCGCTATTCCATCGGCGCCGAGATCGCCAGCCTGGATGGCCTGTCGCTGTCGGGCTACTGGCTGCACCGCAACCTGATGGGGGGCGGTGAAAGGCTGAAGATCGACGGGGCGATTACCAACATCGGCTCAGGCGAAAGCGGTATCGACTATTCGCTGGGCGTGACGCTGGATCGCCCGGCCACCCTGTCGCCGGATACCACGGCCAGCCTGTCGCTGACCTTTGGCCACCTGGACGAGATCGACTATGCCGCCGATGTCGCCGAGATTGGCCTGTCGTTCCGGCACTATTTCTCGGAAGAGCTGAGCGCGCGGGTCGGGCTGTCCTATGAATACGCCCAGGGCAGAGATCCGGGTGGCGATTTCCGGTTCCGCAGCCTGTCGCTGCCCATGGGCGTCACCTGGGACCGGCGCGACAATGCGGTGGACGCCCGCAAGGGGTTTTACCTCGACGCGACGCTGAAACCCTTTACCGGGTTTGGCGACACCGGATCGGGCGCGCGCCTGACCTTTGACGCCCGCGCCTATCGCAGCTTTGGCCAGGATGACCGGGTGACATTGGCCGGGCGGCTGCAGGGCGGCGCGATCCTTGGGTCGGACCTGCTGGAGACGCCGCGCGACGACCTGTTCTTTTCCGGCGGCGGCGGCACGGTGCGCGGCCACCCCTACAAGTCGCTGGGCATCGCCGTGCGGCGCGCCGTGGGCGACGAATTCCTGATCGGCGGGGCCTATATGCTGGCGGCCTCTGCCGAGGTCAGGACAAGGGTGACGGAAAAGATCGGCGTCGTCGGGTTCGTCGATGCCGGCCGGATCGGCGTGGACGGGTTCTTTGACGATCTGGGCGGCTGGCAGGCGGGCGCGGGTCTGGGCCTGCGCTATGAAACCGGCTTTGGCCCGATCCGGCTGGACGTTGCGGCCCCCGTCCATGGCGACACCGGCGACGGCGTGCAGATCTATATCGGCCTGGGGCAGAGCTTTTGATGCGCGCCGCGGTTGCCCTTGCCTTGCTGTTGCTGCCCGCGCCGATGGCCTGGGCACAAGAGGATGACCGGGGCTATCTGACCGCCTTTCTCGAGGACAACCTGTCGGACGCCGGCCGCAAGGTCACGATCACCGGCTTTGAGGGCGCGCTGTCGTCGCGGGCGACCATGGACCGGATCGAGATCGCCGATGATGCCGGCGTCTGGATCGCGCTGGACGATGTCGTGCTGGACTGGTCGCGGTCGTCGCTGCTGTCCGGCGCGGTGGAGGTGAATGAGCTGTCGGCGGCGACGATCACGGTGAACCGCCTGCCGGCCCTGCCCGAAGGCGATACCGCCCCTGCGCCCGAGGCCGGCGGCTTTGCGCTGCCGGAACTGCCGGTATCGGTGGATATCGGCCAGATCGAGGCCACGCGGATCATCCTGGGCGAAACCGTGCTGGGCGAGCCGGTCGAGGGCCGGTTTCAGGCCGCGCTGACCCTGGCCGGCGGAGAAGGCAAGGCCGACCTGGTGCTGGAGCGCACCGATGGCCCGGTCAGCCGGATCGCGCTGGACGCCGCGTTTTCCAACGCGACCGGGGTTCTTGCGCTGGACCTGCAGGCCAAGGAAGAAGCCGGGGGCATCGCGGCGCGCCTGCTGGACCTGCCCGGTGCGCCCTCGGTCAACCTGACGATTGCCGGCACGGGCGCGCTGAGCGATTTTGCCGCCGATATCCGGCTTGCCAGCGACGGTGTCGAGCGCCTGGCGGGGCCGGTTGCGATCACGCTGGACCAGGACGGCGCCTATCGGTTCACGGCGCAGGTTGCCGGCAACCTGGCCCCGTTGTTCCTGCCGGATTACGCGGCCTTTCTGGGCGACCGGGTGGCGCTGGACCTGTCGGGCCGGCACTGGCCCGGCGGAAGGCTGGCGCTGGACCGGCTGGGGCTGGACGCACGGGCGCTGGATCTGCAGGGCGCGCTGGTCGTGGCGGGCGACGGCCTGCCGGAATCCTTTGACCTGCGGGCCATCGTCGGATCTGACGACGGGTTGCCCGTGCTGTTGCCGCTGCCGGGGCAGGGTGAAACCCGGCTGCGGCGCGGCGAGATTTCGTTGGCCTTTGATTCGACCAGGGGAAACGGCTGGCGCGGCACCGCGGCGCTGATCGGACTGGAGCGGGCAGACTTGCGGCTGGGCCGGGCACAGCTGAGCGGATCGGGGCGGATCGACCGGGCGAACGGGCGCAGCGGCATAGGCGCCACGCTGGACTTTGCCGCCGAGGGGGTAACGCCGCAGAGCCCGGATCTGCAAGCCGCGCTGGGCCAGAGCCTGAGCGGCAGCGCAATCCTTTACTGGCGTGAGGGGCTGGAAACGCTGCGGCTGCCGAAACTGACCCTGAGGGGCGACGATTACGGGCTGGAGGCCAGCCTGCGGATCGAGGGGCTGGACAGCGGGCTGAATACCAGCGGTATCATCACGCTGACTGCCGAAGACCTGGCGCGGTTTTCCGGCCTGGCTGGGCAGGACCTGAGCGGGGCCGCGACCCTGCGGGCGGAGGGCGAGGCCAGCGGGCTGACCGGCGCCTTTGACATGGCCGCCGAGATGGTGGCGACCGGACTGAAAACCGGGATCGCCCAGGCCGACCGGCTGGCCCGCGGCACGGTCCGGCTGACCGCTGCGGCACGGCGCGACGAGACCGGCATCACGCTGCGGGCGCTGGACGCAACGGCCGGGGGCTGAGCCTGTCGGGCAGCGGCAGGATCGCAACCCAGGGCAGCGACCTGTCGGGCCGGTTGACGCTGGACGGACCTGGGGAACTGGACCCGGCCTGGTCGGGCAGCCTGACGGCGGACGCGCGTTTCGCCGGCACCCCCGAAGCGGGAAAACTCTCGCTGTCGGGTGATGGCGACCGCCTGTCGGTCGGACAGGCAGAGGTCGACAAGTTGCTGGCCGGAGCGATGCGGCTGGACCTGGAACTGGCGGTCCGGGCGGGGGTGCTGCTGCTGTCCTCGGCGCAGCTGGACGGGACGAACCTGACAGTCTCTGCCCTGGGCACCGGCCAGAGCGACGAGCTGGAGGTGCAGGGACGCATCCGCGATCTGGGCTTGCTGGCCAGCGGCTATTCCGGCCCGGTCACCCTGGGCGGGCGGCTGACCCCGCTGGCCGGGGGCGCGTCGATGGATCTGCGGATACAGGGGCCGGCGGGAATAGACACGCGCGTTGCCGGCCGGTTTACCAATGGTCAGGCCGACCTGACGGTGCAAGGCAGCAGTGACGCGGCGCTGCTGAACGTGGTTGCCGATCCGGCCACCCTTGCCGGCGCCCTGCGGCTGGATCTGGCGCTGCGCGGACAACCGGCGCTGTCGTCGCTGAGCGGCCGTGTCACGCTGTCGGGCGGCCGGATCGCCTATCCCTATCAGGGGCTGTCGCTGACACGGACAGAGATGGTGGCCGATCTGGCGCAAGGCCGGGCGCGTATCTCGGCGACGTCCGAGTTGACCTCGGGCGGCAGGCTGCGCGTCGGCGGTTCGATCGGGTTGTCGGCACCCTTCGACGGCGCGCTGGACGTGCAACTGGACAACCTGCACCTGCGCGACCCGGAATTGTTCGACACCACGGTGAATGGCGCGTTGAACCTGACCGGGCCGCTGCTGGGCCGCGCCCGGCTGGTGGGCCGCGTCCGCATCGGCGAGACGGAATTGCAGGTGCCTTCGACCGGCTACGCCTCGGCCAGCGATCTGGAGGCGGTGCGGCATGTCAACGACAGCCCCGCGGTGCGCGCAACCCGCGCCCGCGCAGGCCTGGGGGCTGCGGCGGGGGCGGGCCAGGGTGGCGGGGGCGCAATTTCCGGGCCGGATTGGGGGCTGGATGTCACCGTCGATGCGCCGAGGCGCATCTTTCTGCGTGGGCGCGGGCTGGACGCGGAACTGGGCGGCTCGATCCATCTGGGCGGCAGCCTGCGGTCGGTCGTCGCCTCGGGCGAGATCGGGTTGATCCGCGGACGGCTGGACCTGCTGGGCAAGCGGCTGGTGCTGTCGGATGCCAGCCTGGTGCTGGAGGGCGATCTGGTGCCCTATATCACCGTCGTCGCCTCGAACGAGACCGAGGGCATCGTCAGCATGGTGTCGATCGAAGGCCGCGCCGATGCGCCCGAAGTCAAGTTCACCTCATCGCCGGAAATGCCACAAGAGGAAGTGCTGGCCTGGCTGCTGTTCGGGCGCGGATTGCAGAACATCTCGGTGTTCCAGGCCGCCCAGCTGGCCAATGCCGTTGCCGTGCTGGCCGGGCGCGGCGGCGAGGGCATCGTGTCCAAACTGCGCCGTGGTTTTGGGTTTGACGATCTGGACATCACCACGTCCGAAGATGGCACGGCCTCGGTCGCGGCGGGGAAATACATCGGCAAGAACATCTATACCGGGATCGAGATCGACCAGAATGGCCAGTCGAAGATCAACCTGAACCTGGACCTGCGCCAGGGTGTCACCGTCAAGGGCCGGGTCGGGTCGGACGGGCAGGGCGGGATCGGCATCTTTCTGGAGCGCGACTACTGAGCCCTTGCTGGGGAACGCGCCGGACCAGAAAGCCAAAAGCCCCCTGTCGGGGGCTTTTGAATTGCGTTCAGGTTTCCGGCGTCAGACGCGGGAAATCAGGTACCGCTGCCACCGGCGACGGCACCGACCACCAGCACGCCCAGAATGAGCGGCAGCATGGCGCCACCGCTGCTGGACGAATCCTGGGTGACGATGGCGACGGGCTCACCCTCATCCTGGATCACCACCGGACCACCGGCAAAGGCGACCGAGCCGGACAAAGTCAGGGCGGCGGCGACAACAAAAGCTTTCTTCATCGGAGCTCTCCATGGATTACTCAACCTAATGGATAGCATTCCCGGCCCAGCATGAAAAGACAAACACCATCAATGCCATGCAATCTGTTGCCAATTCGACAGCATTCCGCCATTTGTTAATAAAGGTTAACGATTGGCGGCGCCTATTTTCGCCAATTCAGCCGGTCACATTGAAATCGGCATCGTTCACGGGGCTGATCCATTGCCTGATTGACGACCTTTTTGCCGCCTTCGAACCAGAATTCTGTTGGTCAGCGGCCATGGGGCTGGCAATCCACGGCGCGGCGTGGCTGCGGGCTTGTAAATGACGCGATTCGCTCTGATTCCGGTGACCTGCGCGGCGGCAGGTGTAGTCCCGGCGTTCGGTCTGATCGTTGTCCCACAGGTAGTAGCAGGGATCTTTTCCAGGTGACGCCGAATCTTCGCCAATGCCGCGGCGGCCGGCGCCTTGGCCGACATCAGGTCAGGCCCGAGACCGCGCGATTCGATCAGCACGCCGTCCCTGAAGGTAAAGGTAATCCTGCCGCGCCTCCAGGTGACCAGGTTGCCGTGCTGTTCGCGGATCGACAGCAACATGTCCAGCCCCCGCGCAGGCACCGTGGCGCGCATGATCGGCGCGCCGAATTTCTCGATCGTGGCGCGCGAGATCTTATTCAGGTCGACCTCTTCCTTGTCGCCAAGACCAGGGATCAACCGGCCCACGCCGCCAGCCGAACAGGACGCCAGGACGGCGACGACCAGCGCCGCCGCAAGCGACGCACCGGCAGGCCGAACCACCGCCGCGTCATTGCCATACTCCGCCCCCATTGGCTGTCGAGCTGCCCCTTGTGGTAATCGCGGATCGGGTCGTACAGCCGGCCCTCGACATCCAGCCGCACCGCCCCGTCGCGCTGCAGATGGCGCAGGTCGATGGTGTTTTCGGCCCGGCTGGGCTGGCCCAGCACCCAGTTCATCGGCACGGTCAGCCGGATGCCCTTGTCAAACGATCCTTCGCCGAATTCCTCGGCGCTGGCCGATGTAAGGGCGGCATAGACGCCGATCTTGACGCCATTGGCGAATTCCCGGTCGAACGAGAAGGTGGCGCCGGCATCGCCGGCCAGATAGCGGCCGACATCCACCTGGCCAAGATAGCCACCGCCGAAATCGTAGTAGGCAGAGACATGGCCGCTGGCGATGCCATAGTCGTATTCGCCGAACCCGAAACCGCCATCGGTATCGCGCTGCATGGAATAGTTGACCTCAACCCCCAGGGCCAGGCGGCTGTCCACCGGTTTCCACAGCAGTTCCCCGGACACACCGGCGTGCATCCGTTCCAGATAACCCAGCGTGACGCGGGAATAGAGATTGTCGGCCGGCTTGGCATACCAGGCCAGGGTCAGCCGCTCGACGGCAGGATCGCCGTTCTTCACATACTTCTCGACGTCGCTGCGGACGTGATAGGGAATTTCCTCGGGCGACCGGGGCGCGACCGGGGTGATCTTGTCGAAATTGTCGGCCAGACGCTTGTAGACCGTCCCCGAGAGGATCAGGCCGGGGCGCAATTCATAGCTGGCCTTGAACCGCAGGCCGATGTCGCCGCGCATCGGCTGAACGAGACGGAAGCCAGGCATCAGGCCCCAGGTCAGCTTGGGATAGGTTCCTGCCGCCCCCATGCCGCCCTCTGGCACCGGGCCGGCATCGGTGATCGTGACGCGGTCATGCAACACCAGATCGTTGCCTGGTGCATGTTCCAGCGACTCAAGATCCGACCGGCGCAGCGTGACCTTGGACGCGCCCATGCCACGCACCACGGGCACGATCTCGAACACCTCGACCGAGGCCGGCATGACCTGGCTGAGCGCGCGGGCAGCGCGACCGATCGCCTGCGGACCGGCGTCGATCTGGTTGTTGCGGAGGCGCAGATGAACCGAGCCGGACGTATAGGACAGGTGCTCGATCGTCATGCCGTCCACCGCCAGCCGCCTGGCGAGTTCGGCGTAGATCAGGTTGGGCACTTCGGGCTGGTTCACCCAGCCACCGTCATAAAGTGCCGGGTTGGCCCCGCGCGACGGGCGGGTGGTAACGGCGGTGGGCGCCGTCGAGACGATGCCATGGTTGCTGCGCTTCTTTGGGTCCAGCACCATGTTGAAGGACAAGCCGATCTCGGAGCCGTAAAGCGAATAGAGCCCCACGCGCATCAGGTCGCCGCGCTGATATTCGATGCCAAAGTTGAAGGGGCTGTCGCGCTCGAACAGGCCGCGCTGGCCGGATTCCACGTCGTAGGCGTCCGAGGAGTATTCCGCCTTGACGGTCCAGCGGTCGTTCACCGCCCATTCGATGCCGGCAAAGGGCGCGGCCGGGCCGCGGAACCACTGATCCGGCGAGGGCTTGCCACCCATGCCCAGATCGATCTCGGGCCGGGCCCCGAACGGAGAGCCGATGTCGTTATACGATCCGAAACGGCCCCAGCCCAGGCCGGCGGTCACCTTGAACCGGTCGCCAAAGGTCTTGGTTGCGGCAACGTATTCGGCCCCGAAAACGCCGGTCCCGGCGAAATCCTGCAGGCCAACGGTCAGCGAGGGCAGGTATCTGCTTTCCTCCAGAACCAGGAACCGCAGGTCGAAGCTGCGGTCGTTGTAGGTGCTGTAGCCGTCATCCAGCGGGTCGCCCGGCGGGATATTGTCGTTCCAGTTCCGCGTCGAGATGAACCTGTAGCTGCCGCTGATCCGCGGTGTGATCTGGAAGGTCAGCGTGGTCCGGTATTGAGAGCCAAAGCCCGCAACGGTGACGCCCAGCGCGCCGTCGGGCAAAGCCTCGCCCGAGGGCATGTCGATCAGACCGGGCACGCCGTAGAACGACAGCGAGGGCCGCGTTTCCGCCACCGCCAGCATTGCGCCAAAGCTGAGGCTGGACAGCAACGCGGCTGCCAGCGTGATCCGTCCTTGCCGGTTCATCCTGCCAAATGGTCCCGTTTTTCTTTTTCCTTACTCTATCCTCGCAAAGACCCGGTCGGGCAAGCCGTCCCGCAACCTGTGGCAGAACTATGCTGGACCTATGTCGCCTGTGCCGCAGTCAGCCGCCGGACGCCGCGCGGAGTAACCAGTTGCATTGCAAGTTGGCGGATCCCCTCGGCATCGCCATTGGCCACCTGAATGCCCAATTCACGCAAGGCATGCGCCATCTCCAGCTCGCTGAGGCTTTCTTCGGCGGCGCGCAGGATCTTTGGGTGCGGCGTGGTCAACAGGCCCTCGTCGATCAGCAATTCCTCGTGCAGCTTTTCACCGGGGCGCAGGCCGATGATCTTGATCTCGATATCCCCGTCGGGGTTGCGTTCATCGCGCAGGGTGTAGCCGGCCCCCTGGATCATCTGTTCGGCAAGCTGCCGGATCCGGACCGGCTTGCCCATATCCAGAACGAAGACATCGGCCGATGCAGGATAGGCGGGCCTGTCCGGTCCCTGCGACCCCAGCAGCGACCCCGCCATCAGCACCAGTTTGGATGCCTCGGAGATCGTCATGAAATAGCGGGTCACGTCTTCATGTGTCAGGGTCACCGGGCCGCCCCTGCTGATCTGTTCGCGGAACAGCGGGATCACCGACCCGGACGAGCCCAGCACATTGCCAAAGCGCACGATGGAAAACAGCGTGGTCCTGCTGCGGCTGGCGCGGTCCTGAACCACCAGTTCGGCCAGCCGCTTTGACGCCCCCATCAGGTTGAGCGGCCGCACCGCCTTGTCCGTCGATATCAGGATGAAACGGTGGACACCCTCGGCAATGCAGGCATCGGCCAGGGTCCGGGTGCCAAAGACATTGTTGGTGATACCGATGACGGGATTCCGTTCGACCAGCGGGACATGCTTGTAGGCGGCGGCGTGAAACACCGTGTCGATACCATGCTGTGCCAGCACCATCCGGGTCAGCCGCGCGTCGGTGACCGAGCCGAGAACCGGAACGATCTCGGTGGCGCCGGCCTCTGGCAAATCGCGCAGTTCCCGGTCGATATTGTAGAGCGCCAGTTCGCTCACATCGTACAGCACCAGCCTTTTCGGCTGCTGCGCCAGAAGCTGGCGGCACAGTTCCGACCCCACGGAACCACCCGCCCCCGAAACCAGCACCGCGCTGCCGCCATAGCCCAGCGTGCTTTCGGCCAGCGCCTCGTCCAGATGGGTGCGGCCAAGAAAACGGCCCACGGGAACCGGGGTCAGCGCGTCGACCAGCTGTTCGGTGCCGGCCAGTTGCGCAAAGGACGGCAAGGCCTGCACCGTCAGGCCCAGCGCCTGCAATTTTCGTGAAATCTGCGCCTGCTTTGGCGCCGAAACCGAGGGCATCGCCAGAAGGATCCGGTCGATATCATGGCGCCGGACCAACCGCTCGACCTGCCAGGCCGGCAGGATCGGCTTGCCCAAGAGCCGCTGCGAATGGGTTGCGGGATCATCGTCAATGAAGGCCACCACAGCGATGGAGTCATGCGACCTGAGCGCAGAGGCCAGCTGCAGCCCGGTCTTGCCGGCGCCATAGATCAGCACGCGGATCTGCGGGCTGTCGCATGTCAGCACCCAGATCAGCACCTGCAGCATTGCCACCCGTAGCAGGATCGCCAGCAGGAAAAGCATCATCGCAAAGGTGATGGTTCCGACGACGGAAAGCGCAGGCCGGGCAGCAGGGTCAATAGCAGGGTGCCGCACCCGACCGTGATCGCAAAAGGCCGATTCCTTCCCCGGCCAGCGAGGCATAGGTCTTCAGCTTGATCCGGGGCAGGCCCGCCGCCAGCGAGGTCAGCGCCCCCAGCATGGCCACCGCAGGAAACAGGATTGCAAGCCGTTCCAATTGGTCCTGCGGCCAGATCGCGGCATAAACCAGTTGCGTCGTCAACAGCAAGGACAGCGGCGCGGCGATGGTATCGGCCAGCAGGATCAAGGCCTGCTTTTGCCCTCTGGACATCCGGCGTTCAAAAGCCAGCAGCCGCGATCGCAAGGACTTCATTCTGTCTTACCCATACACAAGTTACCGAGAAACGGCGCCACGGGCAGCGATCATTGGCAAGTAAAGTGCCATTGCCCTGCGAAACCGCATCCAGATTTTACGCGAACACTATCGCCGCAATACAACCTGGCCAAGAGTTTTGATGATAATTGCGACATCGAGGCACATATTGCGCCGGTTCTGATAAAAAAGATCCAGCCGCGCCTTGCGGGGCACGCAACGGCGGACATAGACCGCCTCGGTTTCCTGCGCCGTGCGGCAGGCGGAAAGCAGGCGTTCCTCGCGGCGTCGGAAAACCAGCGTGGCCAGACCGGTCAGACCGGGGCGCGACCGCAGAACCTGGGCATAAAGCTCTGGAAATTGCTCGACATAGCGGCGCAGCGGCGGGCGGGGGCCGACAAAGCTCATGTCGCCCCGCAGGACATTCCACAACTGGGGCATCTCATCCAGCCGCGTCCTGCGCAGGAACCGCCCGGCGCGGGTGATGCGCTGCCGTTTGTCACCGCCGGAAACGCCGGAATCCTGCGGATCCAGCGTCATTGTGCGGAATTTCCACAACCGAAAGGCGCGTTTTGGCCCGCTCATCCGTTCGGACACATAAAACAGCGGCCGGCCCTCGGCCAACAACAGCCAGACCGCGATCGCGCAGAACGGCAGCGCCAGAAGCACGGCCAACAGCGTTCCCAGCGTGATGTCGAACAATCGCTTGGCCGGGGTCATGCCAGAACCCCCCGCGCCCATGCCGCCTGTTCGGCCAGTTGGCGGGCGGTGGTTTCCATCGGCGGCAACAGCCGCGACAGCCGTTGCGTGTCCATCACCGCCACGGGGATGACAGCAGGGTTGGGCGGGCCGAAACGCCAGGGCAGGCCACTGGCCCGCAACAGGTCGGCCATGCCGAACGGCGGCCCGACCGCCAGGTTGAGCCGCGGCGGCAGATCCGGCATCTGCAGCAGGCGCGGCAGGATATCGGCCAGGTGCAACCCGCCAAGCCATGATCGCAGCGGGCCATCCGGCTGCCTGGCCACCGGATCCAGCACGATCTCCGCGCCCTCGGGCCGGCGACCCAGCAAGGCATCGGCGCCGGCGACATTGCCGATCCGCAATGCCGTAACCGCGATCGCATCCTGCCGGAGCAACCGCTCCTCTGCGGCCAGCTTGGAACGGCCATAGGCCGATACCGGCGCTGCCACGTCGTCTTCCCGGCCGGGCCGGATGCCGGGTCGGTAGACGGCGGCGGTCGAGGCAAAAAACAGCCGGGTCACCTGGGCATCCCGGCAGACCTGCAAGAGCGGGTCCACCATGGCAAGGTTCCGCGCGAGCGCCGGGTCGTCGCCCCGCACCACCCCGGCAAGGTGCAGCACCTGACAACCCGGCGGCAGGCGGGGCGGCGGGTCCTGCAACAGATCCCAATGCAGATCAACACACTGGCCGCGCCCGGCCCAGATCGGCCGCACGCCCGCAGGCGGCGCCTCCCTCCAGGCGGCGCGCAGCAGGCGGCCCAGCTTTCCGCCCGCACCGGTGACGACCAAGGTAGATATCCCCAGAATTACCCCCAGACTTTATGCAACTGCCATCTGTAGTGCGATTGACCCCGATCAACCACAGATTATTGTGTCCGCGGCTGCAATGTCCATCTGCCGGATATTGCGGCAGCCGGAGTGTGTTATGAAGTCTGCCTTCCTGTCCCCTGCCATATTGGCGCTGACAATCGTTGCTTTGCTTGGCGCTTGCAGCCTGCCGCGCGGCGCGGGCGAGACCCGGCAGATCCTGGCCGGCGCGGAAGAGGAAAACGCCGATTTCGCCGTTTATCCGATCACACGTTCGACCGCGGGAAAGGTCGCCGACTGGCCCGGCACGGGGCGCGGCGGGCTGGCCGGGACCGGATGGATTTCGCATAAGGACGGGCCGGCCAGCAATCTGATCTCGGCCGGCGACAAGCTGGATGTGACCGTTTGGGAAACCGGCGAAGGGACGTTGCTGACCATGCCCGGCCAGAAGGTCATCGCGCTGCAGGGTCTGACGGTTTCGCCCGACGGGACGGTTTATCTGCCCTATGCCGAAAAGGTCTATGTCGCCCGGATGACCCCGGACCAGGCGCGAGAGGCGGTTCAGGCAAAATTGCAGCCCGTCGCCCCGGCGGCGCAGGTCCTGATCGCGCATTCGCCCGGCCGCAAGTCGACCGTGGATCTGGTGTCGGGGGTGCCGAACCCCGGCTCCTTCCCGCTGCCCGACCGCGACTTTACCATCCTCAGCCTGCTGGCACTGGGCGGCGGCATTCCCGAAACCCTGCATAACCCCTATGTCCGGCTGATGCGCGACGGCAAATTGTTCAGCATTTCCGCCGACCGGCTGTTGAAGGATCCTGCGTTGGACACCACGCTGCGCGGCGGCGACAAGGTCTATGTCGAATCGGATGAACGCTATTTCCTGTCCCTCGGCGCCGCCGGCAAGGAAACGCAGGTGCCGTTCAACCAGGAACGCATCACCGCGCTGGACGCGCTGGCCCAGATCGGCGGGCTGAATGACCAGCGTGCCGACGCCAAGGGTATCCTGATCCTGCGGGATTACCCCGATTCCGCATTGCGGTCCGACGGGTCCGGACCGTCACGGGAACGGATGATCTTTGTCATCGACCTGACCACCGCCGACGGGCTGTTCAGCGCGGGCGAGTTCCTGGTTCAATCCGGCGACGTCGTTCTGATCGCGGAAAGCCGGCTGAATTCGACCCACTCGATCCTTGCCATGCTGGGCTCGGTCATCGGTGTGTCGAGGTCGGCGCAGGTGATAGCCGATAACTGATGCCGGCCGGGCGGGGATCACCCTTCGCCTTCCAGCCGCAGGCGCAATTCCCGCAGGACCGGCAGGACGGTCTTGACCCGGTCATAGCCCAGCGCCTCGACCACTTCGCCGATCAGGGGAACCACCGCCTGCACCGCCGCATCGCGGGCGGCGCGGCCGGCGGGACTGATCGCCACGAACTTGCGGCGCGCATCGTCCCAGTCGGGACGGATATGCACGTGGCCGGCCCATTCCAGCTTGGCCAGCGTATTGGTCATGGCGCCGCGGGTCACGTGAAACGCCTTGGCCAGTTGCGCCGGCGTGCGTTCGTCCCCGATGCGCGCCAAATGGTTCAGCACCGAAAAATGCGACAGCTCCATGCCCTTGGGCAGGACCCTGGAGATGCGGTTCCGCGCCAGCTGATCGGCCATGAACAGCTCGCCAAACAGCGAAACGGCAATCTCATCTGTGCGCTCTGATGCCATGTTGCTATGCCTGCGGCCCGCTGAAATCGCGGTCATGCGTCAAGGCCGGCACCTGGACCAGCGCCGCCCGCATCATTCGGCCAAGAGCGGGTCGAGCCGCCCCTGATGATCCAGCGCATGCAGATCGTCACTGCCACCGACGTGCAAGTCGCCGATGAAGATCTGCGGCACGGTGCGCCGGCCGTTGGCGCGCTGCACCATCGCGGCGCGCAGGGCCGGATCGCGGCTGACATCGGTTTCCCGATAGCTGATGCCCTTGCGATCCAGGAGCCGCTTGGCGGCGTGGCAATAGGGGCAATAGGGGGTGGTATAGATTTCGACTGTCTTCATCGGTCAATCCCGTGTCCGTGGCGGACTATAGGGATTTAGGCCTCCTTCGCAACGCGCGCCAGCGCCAGCACCGAAACTTCTGCCGCGCCGCCCGCCAAGCAGGCCTCGGCCGCGGCCGCCAATGTGGCACCCGAGGTCATGACATCGTCGACCAGCAGCACTGATCGATCCCTGACCCGCGCGGCGCGACCGGGATGCACCGAGAATGCGCCGGTAACATTATGAAAACGGGCATCGCGGTCGCGGCCTTCCTGGCTGCCAGTATTGCGGTGGCGGCGCAGGGCGTCGGGGCAATGTTCTACCCCGGCCGCAGCGGCCAGCGCCGCCGCCAGAAGGGCCGACTGGTTGTATTTGCGCCGCAGCATCCGCGTCCAGTGCAGCGGCACCGGCACCAGCAGGGTGGTGGGCCGCAGCAACGGAAGGGCCGCCTGCCGCAACCAGCCACCTGCGGGCCGGGCCAGTTCCATCCGGTCGCCATGCTTTAGCGCCAGGATCATCTTGCGGGCATTGCCACCGTAGAGCATTGCCGCCCGCCCCTGCGCCCATGGCCGTGCCGTTTGCAGGCATTCGTCGCAGATGGCGTCGGCATCCGCCGCCTCGCCCGGCAGGGGTGAGCCGCATTTGCAGCAAACCAGGCCGGTGATGAACGGCGTTTCGCGCCAGCACTGGGCGCAAAGGCCGAAGTCGCTGGCCACCAGGGCGTTGCAGGTCATGCATTGCGGCGGGTAGATCGCCCTGATCGCCCTTTGCAACATTCGTGCCGCCTCCTATGGTCTGCCGCCATGACGCAAGCCCCAACCCTGACCGACCGCACCGCCCTGCTCCGCAACCGCGCCCGCGCGAATGCGATGGACGCGCCCGCCACGTTCCTGCAGATGGCGGCGATCGGCGAGGTTCAGGAGAGACTCGAAACGGTTAACAGAACCTTTACCGATGCGGCCGTCGTGACGGGATTTCCGCATCTGTGGCGGGGCGTGTTGCCCGCTGCCCGCCTCTTGGCGGATGGCGAGGTGCTGGACCTGTCGCCGGCCAGCCAGGATCTGGTGGTTCACGCCCTGGCGCTGCACTGGGCCAATGATCCTGTCGGCCAGATCGTGCAATGCAGGCGCGCCCTGCGCCCCGACGGGCTGTTCCTGGGGCTGATGTTCGGCGGCCAGACGCTGCATGAGTTGCGCGCCGCCCTGGCCGAGGCCGAAGCCGAGGTGACGGGCGGCCTGTCGCCCCGCGTCCTGCCCATGGCCGAGATCCGTGATCTGGGTGGGCTGCTGCAACGTGCCGGGCTGGCGCTGCCGGTCGCGGACAGCTTTTGCCAGACCGTGCTGTACCGCGATGCGTTTCACCTGATGGCCGACCTGCGCGCCATGGGCGAGGGCAATGCGCTGGCCCGCCGGCTGCGCCGCCCGACCCGCCGGGCAGTGCTGCTGCGCGCCGCCGAGATCTATGCCCAGGTGCATGGCAACAGCGACGGCCGCATTCCGGCGACTTTCGAAATCATCTGCCTGACCGGCTGGGCCCCGCACGAAAGCCAGCAGCAACCGCTGCGCCCCGGTTCCGCCAAGGCGCGGCTGGCCGATGCCCTGCGGGTGCCCGAGCATCCCTTGGGCAAAGCGCCGCAGGACGGTTGACCACCCCACCAAAGCCGCTATCTGGGCCAGAGCCAGACGGAAAGGATTACCGATGCCCAAGGACAGCCCCGCCGCGGACCAGCCCGGAACCGGCCGCCTGACCCACGCGCCCGGCGACCATCCGCCGACCCGCCCGGCGCGGATCGGGGTGCTGCTGGCCAATCTGGGCACGCCGGACGGTTATGACTATTGGCCGATGCGCCGGTATCTCTCGGAATTCCTGTCGGACAAGAGGGTGATCGATTACCCTGCCTGGAAATGGCAGCCGCTGTGCAGACCGTGATCCTGGGCAAGCGCCCCTTTACCTCGGGCGCAAACTACAAGTTGATCTGGAATCACGAGCTGACGAAAGCCCGCTGATGACCATCACCAAGGCGCAGACCGCCAAGCTGGCGGCCGTGTTGTCCGGCACGGCGACGGGGTTCTGGTCGATTTCTGCATGCGCTATGGCAATCCGTCGACCGAAGCAAAGGTGCGGGCCATGGTGGCGGCCGGCTGCGAGAAGATCGTGTTCTTTCCGCTGTATCCGCAATATGCTGGGGCCACTTCGGCAACCGCGAACGATCAGTTCTTCGCGCCTTGATGAAGGAAAGCGCCAGCCGGCGGTACGGACCGTGCCGGAATATTTCGAGCATCCGCTTTACATCGAGGCGCTGGCCCAATCGGTCGAGCGTGCCTATGCCGCGCTGGAGGTAAAGCCCGATGTGTTGGTGGCCAGCTATCACGGCATGCCGATCCGCTACCTGATGGAGGGTGACCCCTATCATTGCCAATGCCAAAAGACGTCTCGCCTGTTGCGAGAGCGGCTGGGCTGGGCCGAAGGATCAATCGACACCTCGTTCCAGTCGGTCTTTGGCCCGGAAGAATGGCTAAAGCCCTATACGGTGAACCACGTGGCCGAACTGGCCAGGCAGGGCAGGAAACGAATCGCCGTCATCGCGCCGGCCTTCTCGGCCGATTGCATCGAGACGCTGGAAGAGATCAACGGCGAGATCCGCGAATCCTTTGAACATGCGGGGGGAGAGAGCTTTACCTATATCCCCTGCCTGAACGACGACGATGCCCATATCAGCGCGCTGGCGGCAGTGGTCGAGGAAAACCTGGCGGGTTGGGTAAAGGCCTGACACGGCAGCCAAAAGCACTCGGCGGCCAAAAGCCGGGGTGCCGCCGTGCCCCATGCGTGGCAGGCGCGCAAAAGAAAAGGACGGCAGCCAAGCTGCCGTCCTTTCTTAGTTTTTTGTTCGAACTTAGTTCGAGGCAACCGCGGCGATGACCAGCAGGAGCAGCAGCGGAACGATCAGGCCGCCCGACGACGACGAGGTCGCCGCTTCAACGACTTCCGGTTCCATCACCGGCTCAGCCATGCCACCGGCGAAAGCGGTGGTGGCAGCAACGGTCAGCGCAGCAGCGAGCGCGAGTTTCATCATGTTAACCTCCAGTTATCGCATACCGTCAATTGTTGCCGTGGCGACGGCATGCACCCAAGACTGTTCCTCGTACATCTGTCTAACCAGCACCGCCGGGAAAATGCAATCGGACACAAGCGTTGCGGTAACGCACGCGGTGCATGTCGTCAAATTAGCAACACCTGCGTGCCAACTTGCGCCATTCCGAAAAGCTCTTCGATATGCTCGTTGTACAGACCGATGCAGCCGTTCGACGACCGGCGCCCGATCTTGCGGGTGTCGTGGGTGCCGTGGATCCGGAAATATGTCCAGCTAAGGTAAAGCGCGCGGGTTCCCAAGGGGTTGTCCGGCGCGCCGCCCTGGACCACGTCGGGCCATTCCGGGTTGCGTTCGCGCATCGAGGGGGTCGGCCGCCAGGTCGGATTGACCACTTTCTGAACCACTTCGGTGCGGCCCAGGCGGGTAAGCTCTTCCGACAGCGGCACCGAGGTGGGGTAGAGGCGGTAGATCGACTGATCCTCTGACCAGAAATGCAGCGCGCGCGAGGTGGTATCCACCAGGATCGCCCCCTTGCGGGTGTTTTCGAAGTAGCCGCGCCAATCCAGCATCCGGAAGCTGGAGATGTTGTTGCGGATCGTGCTTGAGGCCGGCGGCGTCATCTCGGTGCTGCCGTCCTGGGCAAAGGCGGGCATGGTCGCCGCCCCCAACGCCGCAGCGGCCCCACCCAGAAGGGCACGGCGGGTAAACTTGTCGGCAGTCATGGTGGACTCCTGTATGTCCGTCTGTGTGCTGTTTTGCCCGCTTCATAGCTTTTCCAGCGAAAATCCGCAATTCAAACACCCGTCAGCAGCGAAGACCCGCAGAGATGGGTTTGAACCTTGGACCCTTTCGAAAAGCTGGCGCCGGTCATCCCGCGAACGGGATTAAAATCGTGGTGATTTGAATGGACAGACGCAGTCTTCTGCTGCTTAGGGCGGCTTCGCTGGTGACGGGATGCCGATCGGCACCGGCGGCGGCGAGTATCAGCTGGGCCCCGACGGCAAACCCTGCGCGGTCCTACCGGATCACTCCTGCGGTCTCTGCGCAGATCCCGTTCCGCTTCCTTGATCCGGTCAACACCCTGCGTTCGGCAAGGGATTGCAGGCGCTGGCCTATAACTCGCAACTGAACGCAGCCGCCGAGACGACATTCGCGCGACATGTCGGTTCAGAACCGGCCCTGGCACTGGCTCGGACGGGTCCTCGCCCCTGGTGCGCGTCCAGCGTGTCGGATATTCCGGCCGCCTTGTGGGCGAGAACATTTCCGAGACATACCAGACCGAACTGGAAACCCTGTCGGCCTGGATGGCACAACCCGATACCCGCGCCGTCATCTTGGACCCGCAGGCACACCAGTTGGGCTTCGCCTGGTTCCAGGAAGAAAACGGCAAGATCTGGTGGACGATGGTCACCGGCGCCTGACACCGCAGCGGGCCGGGGGCCGGATGGCCCCCCGTTCGTCAGGGCAGGATGTGGATCGGCGTGCCCGGCTTGACCATGGAATAGATCACTTCCATCTGGCGGTCCGTCACGGAAACGCAGCCCGCGGTCCAGTCGCGCTGGTAGATTTTCTGCGTCGGCCCGCCATGGATGAATATGTCGCCACCCGGCTGCTTGCCCAGGCTGGCGGCATATTCCCTGTCCTGGTTGTTCGGATAGTTGATCCGCAGCGACAGGTGATAGTTGGAATTCGGGTTCTTGTGGCTGATCGTATAGGTGCCTTCGGGCGTCTTGCCATCACCCTCGAACTGCTTGTGCCCCTGGGGGGCAAAGCCCAGCGCGATGTCGTAGCTTTTCAACACTTCTTCGTTGTGCAGCAGATACATCTTGCGATCGCCCTTGTGGATCTGGATCGAGGTCACTTCCGGGCCGTTGTAGGTACGGAATTTCGAGGCACAGGCCGAAAGGCCCAGCGCCAAAACCAGCATCAGAACAAGTTTCACTGCCCGCATCGTACCGCCGCCCGGTTTCAAGGATCGCTTTTTTCAGGCGGAGATAGCGAAAAATCCACCTGCATGCCAGCAGGACTTGGGCCGCGCCCTCTCACGGATTCGTCATCTGCCGGCGTCACGCACGCCGGAAACGGGCGACAAGCTCGACATGGTGCGACCATCGGAACTGGTCGACGACCTGCACCCAGTCGAGCATATAGCCGCCATTTGCCAATATCCGGGCGTCACGGGCAAAGCTGGCGGGGTTGCAGGACACCATCGCAATGACCGGCACCGGTCCGGCGGCAAGTCGGTCCGCCTGGGCCTCGGCCCCGGCGCGTGGCGGGTCGATCACGACGCCGGTCAGGCCCTTCATTTCCTCGGGCTCCAGCGGGCGACGGAACAGGTCGCGCTTTTCGGCGCTGACTCGCTTCAGCCCCTGCGCATTGCGCGCCGCCTTGTCCAGCGCGGCAACCATTGCGGCCTCGCCCTCGTAGGCCTGCACCTCGGCTTCGGCAGCCAGTGGCAGCGCAAAGGTGCCAAGGCCCGCAAACAGATCGGCCAGGCGTTTCTGCGGCCCGAGAGCCTGTTTCACCAGCGTAACCAACGCCAGTTCACCCTCGGCCGTGGCCTGAAGGAAGGCGGCGGGCGGCATCTGCACCCGCACCGAACCGAAGGCGAGTTCCGGCACGGCCCGCAGCGCCACCGTTTCATCGCCCCAGGTCAGTCGCGCCAGCCCATGCCGTTCCGCGGCACGGGCAAGCTCCATCCGCAGGATGGCATCCAGCGGTTTGCCGTTCTCGACCCGCACATCCGGCCCGGTCAGGGTGGCGGTCAGGGTCACGGCCAGTTCCTGGCTGCGCGACCCGCCCAGCACGGCCATCGCCTCGACCGCCGGCAAAAGCGCGACAAGCGCCGGGTCCAGCAGGATGCAGCCCGGCACCGGAATGATGACATCGGACCCACGGGCGTGAAATCCGACCAAGGCCCCGCCCTTGGTCTTGCGCGCCGCCAGCGTTGCCCGCCGCCGCGACCGCGGAGCAGAGGTCAGCACGGTTTCGCGCACCGTGTCGGGCGACAGCGCCTGCGCCGCCAGCGCCTGACGCACCACGTCGCGCTTCCAGTCCGCCACGAAAGAATCGGCCGCATGTTGCAGTTGGCAACCGCCACAGGCGCGGGCATGGGCGCAAGGCGGCCTTACGCGCTGCGGGCTGGGCGTGACGATCCGCAGGTTCTCCAGCCGGTCGCCCGACGGGTCGCCGGAAACCTCTTCTCCGGGCAACACCCCAGGCACATACAGCGTGCCCTCGGGGCCGGCAGCGATGCCATGGCCCAGATGGCCCAGCCGATCAATGATGAAGGTCACGAATCCTGTCCGTCTTCTGTGCCGATGAAGCCGCCGGATTGCCGCTTCCAGTAGCGCGCGTAAAGCCCATCCTTCGCCAGAAGGGCATCGTGACTGCCGATTTCGACGATGCGGCCGCGTTCCATCACGATGATCCGGTCCATGGCCGCGATGGTCGACAGCCGGTGGGCGATGGCCAGCACGGTCTTGCCCTGCATCACCCGCCCCAGTGCCTCCTGGATGCTGGCTTCTACCTCGCTGTCCAGCGCGCTGGTCGCCTCGTCCAGCACCAGGATCGGCGCATCCTTCAGGAAGGCGCGCGCCAGTGCGATCCGCTGCCTTTGCCCGCCCGAAAGTTTCACCCCGCGTTCCCCGAGAAAGGCGTCATAGCCGGTGCGGCCATTGTGGTCGATCATGCCGGAAATGAACTCATCCGCTTCTGCCGCCTTTGCGGCGGCCAGGATCTCGGCCTCGGTCGCCTCGGGGCGGCCATAGGCGATGTTGTCGCGCGCCGACCGGTTGAACATCGCGGTTTCCTGCGTGACCATGCCGATCTGCCGCCGCAGGCTTTCCTGGGTGACATCGCGCACATCGTGGCCATCGACCAGAACCCGGCCATTTTCGCAGTCATAGAGCCGCAAAAGCAGGGCAACCAGGCTGGATTTCCCCGCACCCGAGGCCCCGACGATGCCCAGCTTTTCCCCCGCCGCGATGGTCAGGTCGATATGTTCCACCCCGCCCCGCTGACGGCCGTAGGCAAAACTGGCGTGATCAAAGCGGATCTCTCCTCTCACGCGGGGCAGGTCGTGGGCATCCGGCGCATCGGCCAGACTGTGCGGCGCGGCCAGGGTGCGCATGCCATCCTCGACCTCGCCCACAGAGGTGTAGATCGTCATCAGGGTAAAGCTGACCCAGCCCGTCATCTGCGCGATCCGCATCGAAATGGCGCCAGCCGCGGCGATATCGCCGGGCGTGGCAGCGCCGCGTTGCCATAGCAGCAATGTCCCGCCGATCAGGATGACCGGCAGCGTCCCCGCCAGGGTCATCAAGGCCAGCCGGAACCAGGCCGCAATGACCCCGTATTCCAGAGACCTGTCGCGGAATACCTCCATCGCCCGCAGGGCAACGCGATCCTCGAAACTG
>JAWKWU010000018.1:0-30214 GCA_041397345.1 Paracoccaceae bacterium | reverse complement strand
CCACCACCGGCGAGCGGTCCCCCCTGCCCCCGTCCCGACGGTTTCCGCTTGCGCCCCGCGGGAAAGCGATGGCACATCCTGTCGCATGGACTGGCTCAAGATCATTCACATTCTCTGCGTCATGGGCTGGATGACCTCGATCTTCGCCGTGCCCCGCGCGCTGATCTACTGGCGCCGCGAATGGGACCAGCTGGGCCGGTTCGGCCCGCTGGGCGACCTGACCCTGCGCCTCTACCGCTTTTCGGCCGGCCTTGCCGTCATTGCCCTGATCACCGGGCTCTGGCTGGCCATCGCGGTCTGGGACTTTGCGCCCTGGGTCCATGTCAAGCTGGCGCTGGTCGCCCTGCTGGCCGCGCATTACATCTGGACCGGCGTTCTGGTCGCCCGCGCCCGCCAGGGCCGCTTCGCCCAGTCCGACCTCTACCTGCGCGTCTTCAACGAAATCAGCGTCCTTGCCACCATCGCGATCCTCTGGGTCGTCGTGGTCAAGCCGTTCTAGCCGATGCTCGGGCATTTCCTGCCGCTCGACCTTTTCGCCCTGGGCCTCACCCTCCTCGGCTGGGCACTGGCCGGCTGGCTGATCGAACACCCGCCGGCCCGCTGGCCCTCGGTGCATCTGATCATGCAGGATTACCGCCGCGACTGGATGCTGGCCTTCCTGACCCGGCAGCCTCGCATCTTCGACGCCACGCTGATCGACTCGCTGCGCCAAAGCACCGCCTTCTTCGCCTCGGCCTCGATGATCGCCATCGGCGGCGGCGTGGCGCTGATCGGCAACACCCCCACGATCACGCGGCTGGCCGCCGACCTGCCGGTCGAGGCGGGCACCGACCTGCCGCTCAAGATGATCCTGACGCTGGCCTTCCTGGCCAATGCCCTGCTGAAGTTCATCTGGGCGCACCGGCTGTTCGGCTATTGCTCGATCCTGATGGCCGCGGTGCCGAACGATCCGGCGGACCAGGGCGCGCGCCCCCGCGCCCTGCAGGCGGCCGAAATCAACATCACCGCCGCCAAGAGCTTCAACCGCGGCCTCCGCTCGATCTATTTCGCCCTGGCCTCGCTGGCCTGGCTGCTCGGCCCCTGGGCCTTGCTGGCCGCGGCCCTGGCCACCACCGGCGTGCTGCTGCGGCGCGAGTTCTGGTCGCAGTCGCGCGACGTGATGCTGAACCGGCCCTGAACCCCGGGCCTGCCCTGCCCCGGAAACCCTCAGCCCAGCGCCCCATGCACCTCGGCAGCCACCGCCTCGCCTGACAGCCGCGCCCCGGCCGCGGTCTGCTTCAACCCCTCGGCCAGCGCCTCGCCGGCAAACCAGATGCGCCCTCCCACCGGGCGCCGCAACGCCGCCCGCGCGCCCGCCCGCCCTGGCCGCGCCGCCGCATAGGCGCCGCGCACATGCCGCTCGCCGCCCCAATGCGTCATGGTCCCATGCCCGACCTGCCGCCGCACCTCCGCGCCGAACAGGTCCACCAGCCGGTCGGTGGCGAAATCCACCGCCGCCGCCGTGCCCGCCGCCTCGATCTCCCAGGCGAAATCGCCGCCGACAAAGCCCACCATCAGGTCCAGGTCGAACGGAAAGCACAGGAAGAACAGGTCATGCCGCGCCCGCCGCTCGATCAGCAGGTCGTCGAACGGCCGCAACCCCAGCCGCGCCCCCGACACCTGCAACGGGATCTTGGTCAGCAACCCCATCGGCAGATCGAAGATCGCCTCCTGATGCGCCTCGGGCAGGGCGGGGGTGAAGCCGATGTCCTCGAACTGCAACACCCCGGTCGAGACGGTCACGATCACCGCCCGCCCCCGCAGCGTGCCCCGCGCCGTCTCGACCTCGACCCCCGGCCCGTCCCAGCGGATGCGGCTGACGGCGCAGCCCGTCACCACCGGCACATCGGCCCCCCAGCGATGGATCAGCGCGCCATAGCCCTCGCGGGTAAAGTAGTTCGGGTCCAGATCCGCCGCCGCCCGGAAATCCGCGATCGAGATCTCGTCGTCGTCGGCGCCGAAATCCATCGGCCCGGCAAAGGTGGAATTGGCCCGCAGGCAATGGCAATCGCCGATCAGCGCCGCCAGCCGGTCCTCGGCACCCTCATGCGTCGCCAGACAGGCCTCCAGCGCCGCATCCGCCGCCTTCACTCGCGCCATTTCGTCGTCGCTGGCCTTGCGACTGCCGAAATACAGGTGATCCAGCCCCATGTCGTGATGATAGAGCGTCCAGCCCGCCGCCTGCGCCTCGGGAAAGAACGGGTTGCGGTCGGCGGCATGCAGCCAGGCGCATCCGATGTCAAAGGGCAGGCCAAAGTCGCGGTCCGTCGTCCAGGCCCGCCCGCCGATCCGGTCCATCGCCTCGACCACGGCAAAGGACCGCCCCAGCCCGCGCAGGACCTTGGCCGCCGCCAGCCCCGCACAACCGGCACCGACAATCACCACATCCACATCGCCCATGCCAATCTCCCGCAAAATCCACCCTGAAATGCCAACAGCATGCGCCCGAACCGCCCCACCGCAAAGCCAAATCAACACCGACCGCGCTGCCCCTGCCCCTTCATCTTGGTCCAAATACTCCGGGGTATGCCGACGGTTTTGCCACCGGTTCGAGAAACCGGCGGCATGGGAGGGGCAGCGCCCCTCATCAGCCCCCGCCAGACAGGCGCGCCGCCCCCAGCCAGACCCAAGGCCTGCGCCGGCAGGCGCACAATGTCCTGACCGCTCGCCGCCCTCAGGCCCTGGCGCCCCGCCGCCCCTCGATCAGCCAGGCGGCCACCGCCAGAACCGCCGCCAGCATCAGCCAGGCCCAGCCCGGCAGCAGCGCCGCGACCTGCACCTGCTCGGTCTCATAGGCATGCCGCGGGGTGATCCCGATCCAGCCGCGCCCATGGGCAGGCCGCCCCTCGGCCACGGTGCGGATATCCGGCATGCCCTCCTCCAGCCGGGCCAGGTTGCCGCCCGCCGCCTCGACCGCGGGGGCCAGCACCTCGGCCGAAGCGATGGTCTCGACGAATTCCCGCGGCGCGGCCGGGCCGACACCGATCACCCGGACCAGGTCTTCCTGCTCCAGCCGGTACAGGCCCAACAGCGGCGCGTGCCATTCCACCTCATGCCGCCCCGGCGCCGTCTGCGTCATCTGCAACACCACCTCCGCCCCGTCCGGCCCGGTCACCGTCAACGGCCCCGGCGGTTCCTCGGCGATCGACCGCCGCACGATGGTCAGGTCCTGCCCGCGGGCGGTGGCGGTCAGCGTCTCCTCCTCCAGCTCGGGTTCCTTCAGCATCCAGTGCGCCAGCCGCCGCAACAGTTCCAGCTGCGGGCCGCCGCCCTCATAGCCCCGCCCCCAGAGCCAGGCCTGGTCGCTGGCCAGGACCGCGATGCGCCCCTCGTCCACCCGGTCCAGCACCAGCAGCGGCAGGCCCTGCGGCCCCTCCATCACCGTCTGGCCCGACAGCTTCTCGACCTCGGCGATGCGGAACCAGCGGCCCCAGCCCGGCTGGCCATCCTCGCCCTCGGGCGCGAACTTCTCCAGCCCCTCGGTCACCGGATGGCGCTTGCCCAGGTCGGTGACCTGCGGCTTGAACCCGCCCTCGATCACCTGCGCCGTCGGCGCCACCGGCAGGATCTCGGCCAGGGGCGACCGATAAAGCGAATCCACCACCCCGAATTCCGGCCCCGCCGCCACCAGCACGGTGCCGCCGTTCCGGACATATTGCACCACGTTGTCGATATAGGACATCGGCAGGATGCCCCGCATCCGGTAGCGGTCAAAGATGATCAGGTCGAATTCCTCGATCTTCTCGACGAACAGCTCGCGCGTGGGAAAGGCGATCAGCGACAATTCGTCCACCGGCACGCCATCCTGCTTTTCCGGCGGCCGCAGGATGGTGAAATGCACCAGATCCACCGAGGCATCGGATTTCAGCAGGTTGCGCCAGACCCGCTCACCGGCATGCGGCTCGCCAGACACCAGCAGCACCCGCAGCCGGTCGCGCACCCCGTTCACCTGCACCACCTGGGCATTGTTGCGGTCGGTCAACTCGCCCGCCACACCGGCCAGGCTGAATTGCAGCACGTTCATCCCACCGTGCGGCAGCGTGACCGGCAGTTCCAGTTCCACCCCCACCGGCACCGAATAGGTCTGCGGCGGCTCGGCATCGACCGAGATCGTCAGCTCGGCCTCGGTCCCCGCCCGGGCCGGCACCGCGCCCAGGTCCTCGACCTCCAGCTTCAGGGTGAATTCCTCGCCGATGATCGCAAAGGCCGGCGCGTTGCGGATGGCCAGCCGGCGGTCCCAGTCGGCCTCTTCGCCGGTCAGCAGCACATGCAGCGGCGCCGGCAGGCTGGGCGTCATCTCCAGGTCATGCACCCGCCCGTCGCTGATCAGCAGGACACCCGCCACCCGCGCCCTGGGTTCCTCGGCCAGGGCCTCGGCCATCGCCGTCATCGCCAGGCTGCCCGCGTCCTCCTCGCCATCGGCGAAGCGGCGCACCCGCAACTCGGTGCCGGGTATGGCCGCCACCTCGGCCGTCACCCGCGCCACGGCATCGGCAACCTGCTCGGGCCGCCGCCCCAGCGTCTGGCTGGCGCTGTCATCGACGATCAGGATGACGATATCGTTCAGCGAGGCGCGATCCTCCTCCTGCAACGAAGGGTTGGCCAGCGCCGCCAGCAGCGCCGCCACCGACAGCCCGCGCAGCGCCCATCCCGCCAGCCCCCTGAACAGCGCCAGCGCCAGGAACAGCAGCGCGCCCCCGCCCAGCGCCCAGATCAGCGGCCAGGCCACCAGCGGATCGAACACCAGCGTCATTGCCCCAGCCTTTCCAGCAGCGCCGGCACATGCACCTGGTCCGACTTATAATTCCCGGTCAGGACATGCATGATCAGGTTGATCCCGAAGCGATAGGCGATTTCCCTCTGCCTTTCGCCGGCAAAGCCGCGGCCGACCGGCAGCACCGGCACGCCATTGGCGTCGGTCGCCCAGGCCGCGGCCCAGTCATTGCCGCCGATCACCACCGGCGTCACCCCGTCGTTCAGGTTGCGAAACGGCATTCCCTCGGCCAGTTCGGCATCGGCGGGCGCCGCCTCTACCCACAGCGTGCCGCGGGCAAAGCGGCCGGGGAAATCCTGCAACAGATAGAAGGTCCGGGTCAGCACATGGTCCAGCGGAATCGCCTCGAGCGGCGGAATGTCCAGCCCCGCGGCGATGCGCTGCAACGCCTCGCCCTCGGGCGTGCCGCCACCGAACCCGGCCACATCGGCATCGCGCGTGTCGAACAGGATCATGCCGCCGGTCCGCAGATACTGGTTCAGCTTGTCATAGGCCTTGCCCGACGGCGTCGGCATGTCGGCCGTCACCGGCCAGTAAAGGAACGGAAAGAACGCCAGTTCGTCGCGTTCGATATCCACCCCCATCGGCAGCGCCGGCTCGATCGAGGTCCGCTCCCACAGCCGGTCGCCCAGGCCCGCCAGACCCTGTTGCGCCAATTCGTCCACCTCGGCATCGCCGGTCAGGACATGCGCCAGCACCACCGATCCGGTGGCCTCGATGGCGAAATCGTCGCCCGGCTGCGGCGCCTCTTGCGCCCAGGCGCGGCCCTCGCCCGTCGCCGCCAGCGCCAGCACCGCCAGCGCCACCGCCGCCGCCCCCCGGCGTAGCCCGCCCAGCCGCCCCGACACCAGCAGCGCGGCCAGAATGTCCAGCAGCAACAGCGACAGCGCCGCGGTCAGGAACCCGCCCTTCAGCGACCGCTCGGCCGCAACCTCCAGCGTCTCGACCGCCACGCCCGCCGGCCAGTCCGCCGCCGCCAGTTCGGTCTCCGGCCCGATGACGTTCAGCGCCACCCGCCGGTCCAGCCCGGCATAAAGCCCCGGCAGCCGCCCCGCGCCCGGCCCTGCCGCGATCGCATCGGCCAGGTCGGCGCCCTCGATCCCGGCGATCTCGCCCGCGTCCTTTTCGGCGCCCCAGGCATCCAGCACCACTTCGGGCACCCAGATCTGCCCTTCCAGATCCGCCGCCTCGGGCAGGACCGGCCGGGTCGACACCGCCAGCCGTTCCAGCATCTGCACGAACAGGCCCGACAGCGGCAGGCTGGACCATTCGGCATTGGCCGTCACATGCACCAGCACCACCTGCCCCTCGCCCACCGCCTTGCGCGTCACCAGGGGCGTGCCGTCTTCCAGCGCGGCGATGGTGCGTTCGGCCAGATCCGGGTCGGGCTGGGCCAGCACCTGCGCCGAAACCTGCACATCCGCCGGCACGGCCAGCCCAAGGAACGGGCTGCCCTCGGCAAAGGGCGCCAGGGTCTTGGGCTCGCCCCAGCTCATCGCGCCGCCGACCGTGCGGCCGCCCTCGCGCAGGCGCACCGGCATCAGCGGGTCTTCCTCGAACCGGCTGACATCGCTGGCCGCAAGGCGCGGGCCGGCGAACCGCAACAGCAGCCCCCCCTCCTCCAGCCAGTCCAGCGTCGCGTCCTCTTCTCCCTGCGTCACCCGCGCCACATCGGCCAGGATGATCACATCCGGCTTCGCCACCAGCACCTCGGACAGGCTGCCCTCGATCAGGTCGGCCACCGGCGCCAGCGCCTGATGCAGGTAATGCGTCGGCGACAGCAGTTGCAGCCCCTCCTGGTCCGGGCCGGCCCCGATGATCGCCACCTTGCGCCGCTTCAGGCTGTCATCCGTCAGGCTGACGGCGCCGGCGCTGCGCAGGCCCGGAATCTCGAACCGGGTCACCCGGTTGCGCATTTCCGGCGGCAGGTCGATCTCGGCCTCGGCCCGCGCCTCGCCGGGGCGAAAGGTCAGCACCGCCCGCGCCAGTTCGCGCTCGATCCCGGCCGGATCGGGGCCGCGCGCCGCCACCTCGACCGTGACGCCATCGGCCAGCGGCGCGCGGCTGACCGCCACCACCACCTTGCCCTCGCGGAACGCCGGCGGATGCAGCGCGAAAACCGGCCGCGGGCTCTCGATCACCGTCAGCCCGCCCTTGTCCTGAAACACCGCCGCCAGCGCCTCGCGGCCGGGATGCGCCAGGCCATCGGCCAGCCAGACGGTGTCGAACCCCTCGGCCGGCAGCATTTCGGCCCAGTCCTCCAGACCCTGCGGCGCAAAGGGCGCCGGCTCCATCCCGGCCAGCCGGCCGGCTCCAGGCCTCGGCGGTCTGGAACACCACCTCCTGCGGCTGGTCGGTCAGCCGGATCACCGCGACCGTGCGCCCGTCGCGCCCCGCCTCCTCGACCAGTTGTCCCGCGCGTTCCACCCGCCGCGCCCAGTCGCGCGCCTCGGCCCAGCCGCCGTCCAGCACCACCAGCAGCGGGCCAGAGCCGACCTGCCGCCCCTCGGGGTTCAGGACCGGCCCGGCAAAGCCCACGATCGCCGCCGCCACCGCCAGCATCCGCAGCAGCAGCAGCCACCAGGGCGTCTTGTCGGTCTCGGCATCGTCGTCGGTCAGCCCCAACAGCAGCGCGACGCCCGGGAACCGCCGCCGGATCGGCGCCGGCGGCACTGCCCGCAACAGCAGCCACAGGATCGGCAGCGCCACCAGCGCCACCAGCAACATGGGGCTGAGAAAGCCGATGGGGCCGATGGTGAACATCTACTGCCCGCCCTCCAGCGCCCGGAACAGCCAGAGCAGCGCCGATCGCGCCGGCTGGCCGGTGTGATGGGTCGAGAAATGCCAGCCGACGGCGCGGGCCAGCCGGGTCAGCCGGTCCTTGCGCTCGGCCAGCCGCGCCAGATAGCGGTCGCGCAGGTCGCCGGCCTTGCGGGTCTCGTGGCTGAGACTGCCGCCCATCGATTCGAATATGGTGCGGCCGTCAAAGGGAAATTCCTCTTCCGCCGGGTCCAGAACCTGCAACAAGGCGCCCTTGACGCCCCGATCCGAGGCGCGGGCCAGCGCCGCCTCGACCCCGGCGATATCGCCCATGAAATCCGACAGGAACACCGCGCGGCCATGGCTGACCATGCCCTCGGTCCCGGGCAGGCCGTAGTCGGAACCGTCATCCTCGCCGGCCAGCCGCGCCGCCAGCCGCATGATCTGCGCCCGCCCGGCCCGCGGCTGCGCCAGCCCGGCCAGCCCCACCCGCTCGCCCCCGCGCAACAGCAACACCGCCAGCGCCAGCGCCAGCAGCCGCGCCCGGTCGCCCTTGGTCGCGCGGGTCCGGGCGCCGGCGAACCCCATGCTTTTCGACGGGTCCACCCAGACCGTCACCGATTGCGCCGCCTGCCATTCGCGTTCGCGCACGAAATGCGAATCCGACCGGGCCGAGCGGCGCCAGTCGATCGACCGCGCCGGATCGCCGGCATGGGCCGGGCGGTATTGCCAGAACTCGTCGCCCATCCCGGCACGCCGCCGGCCATGTTCGCCCAGCATCACCGTCTGGGCCAGCATCTCGGCCTCGGCCAGAAGCGGTGGCAGGGTCTGGCCCAGGGCCTCGGCGCGCGATCGCAGATCGGCCTTATCGGTGGCAGGGGTCACGCCGCGGCCCCAAGCCCCAGCACCCGCCCCGACACGCGGTCGATGATGCCCGCCAGCGTCTCGCCCCGCGCCCGCGCGGCAAAGGACAGCGCCATGCGATGCGTCAGGCAGGCCGGCGCCAGCGCGGCCACATCCTCGACTGAAGGGGCAAGCCGGCCCTGCAGCAGCGCCCGCGCCCGCACCGTCAGCATCAGCGCCTGCGCCGCCCGCGGCCCCGGCCCCCAGGCCAGCGCATCCGCCAGGTCGCGGCCCTCGGCCTCGCCGGGGCGGCAGGCCCGCACCAGGTCCAGGATCGATTCGACCACCTGTTCGCCCACCGGCATCCGCCGCACCACGTTCTGCGCGGCGATCAGCGCCTCGGCGGTAAAGACCTGATGGCTCTCGGCTTCCTCGGCCCCGGTCGTGGCGATCAGGATGTCACGCTCGACCGCGCGGGTGGGATAGTCGACATCGGCCTGC
Source organism: Paracoccaceae bacterium (assembly GCA_041397345.1). Classification (GTDB taxonomy): domain Bacteria; phylum Pseudomonadota; class Alphaproteobacteria; order Rhodobacterales; family Rhodobacteraceae; genus Pseudogemmobacter. The sequence continues at coordinate 21,297 of JAWKWU010000018.1, read as the reverse complement.
ACCAGGAAACGGTCCAGCTGCGCCTCGGGCAGCGGATAGGTGCCCTCCTGTTCGATCGGGTTCTGCGTCGCCAGAACGTGAAAGGGCCGGCCCAGCGGGCGGTGCTGGCCGGCGATGGTCACTTCCTTTTCCTGCATGGCCTGCAACAGCGCCGATTGCGTCCGCGGGCTGGCGCGGTTGATCTCGTCGGCCATCAACAGCTGGCAGAACACCGGCCCCTCGACGAAGCGAAAGGCGCGGCTGCCGTCCTTGGCGGTTTCCAGCACTTCCGACCCCAGGATGTCGGCCGGCATCAGGTCTGGCGTGAACTGCACGCGGTTGGCCTTCAGGCCCATGACCGTGCCCAGCGTGTCGACCAGCCGGGTCTTGCCCAGGCCGGGCAGGCCGACCAGCAGCGCATGGCCGCCGCACAACATGCTGGCCAGCACCAGATCGACCACCTTTTCCTGACCGATGAAGCGCCGGTTGATCGAGGCCTTGGCCTGCCCGAGCGTGGCCCCCAGGCGTTCGATCTCGGCCACCAGCGCGTCTTCACCAGCCATGACAGGGCTCCATCCCGTTGCTTTGGCGATATTAGAGCGAAACTTGCCGCCGGGCACAAATGGCAAAAGGGCACTTGACACAAATGATCGTGAAACCCCGCCAGTGGCCGGGCTGTCGCGTGGGGCCAAGCCGCGGCAGATGGGGGGCGCGCCCCTCAAACTCCCGGAGTATTTGGTCCAAGATGAAGGCCATGGCCGTCGGGGCGATGTGTGAAACCCCTTGCCGTCGCGGCGGAATGCCCCACATTGGCGCCATGACGACACCCGACGCCGATACGCTTGCCGCCGCCGCCAGGGCCGCTTCCGGAAAGAAGGGGCCGCCGCCGGTGCATCTGTGGAACCCGCCGTTCTGCGGCGACATCGACATGCGCATCGCCCGCGACGGCACCTGGTATTACCTTGGCACGCCGATCGGCCGGGCGCCGCTGGTCAAGCTGTTTTCCTCGATCCTCAAGCGCGAGGGCGACCGCTATTTCCTGGTGACCCCGGTCGAGAAGGTGGGCATCACCGTCGACGACGCGCCGCTGCTGGCGGTGGATTTCGACGCGGCCGGCCAGGGCCGCGACCAGGCGCTGACCTTTGTCACCCGGACCGAGGACGTGGTCACCGCCGGGCCCGACCATCCGATCCGGGTCGAGCGGTCGGACACGGGCGAGCCTTCGCCCTATGTGCTGGTGCGGGCCGACCTCTGGGCGCTGATCGACCGGAAATCCTTCTACCGGCTTGTCGAAATGGGTTGCCACGAGCCGCACGACGGGGATAGCTGGTTCGGCCTCTGGTCGCAGGGGGTGTTCTTTCCGGTGATCCCCTCGTCCGACTTGCCCTGATGCAGCCCTGAATGCCCCGTTTCGCCGCCAATCTGACGCTTCTCTTCACCGAGGTCCCGATGCTGGACCGGCCCGACTGGGCCAGGCGCACCGGGTTCGACGGGGTCGAGGTGCTGTTTCCCTATGATCATGCGGTGGCCGACTGGGAACGGGCGCTGGCCGGCATGCCGCTGGCGCTGATCAACACCCCGCCGGGCGACTGGGCCAGCGGCGACCGCGGCTTTGCCGCGCGGCCGGGCTATGAGACCGCCTTCCGCGACAGTTTCCTGCGGGCGGCGGATTATGCCACGCGGCTGGGGGCGGGGCGCATCCATGTCATGGCCGGCGTCGCCAAGGGGCCGCAGGCCGAGGCGGCCTATGTCGAGAACCTGGCCTGGGCCGCGGCGCAGGTGCCCGACCTGCGACTGTGCATCGAGCCGCTGAACCCCGATGACATGCCCGGCTATTTCCTGAACGATTTCGACCAGGCGGCGCGGATCCTCGACGATCTGGCGCAGGACCGGATCGGGTTGCAGTTCGACCTCTGGCATGCCGCGCGGCTGCACGGCGATGCCACCGCCGTCTGGGACAGGCACCGGGCGCGGGTCAGCCATGTGCAGATCGCCGGCTTTCCGCTGCGGCACGAACCGGGCGGCGGCGGCTTTTCCCTGCCGCAGCTCTGCGACGCGGTGGACGCGATGCCGGGGGTCTGGATCGCCGCGGAATACCGGCCGTCCAGGGGCACCGCGCAGGGGCTTGGCTGGCTGGCCGCGCTGAAATCGCGCGGCGCGCTGATCGGCGGCCAGGCGGGCTAGCCCGCCCCCCCCGATGACCTGCCCACCCCCAACGACCTGCCCACCCCGGACAATCTGCCCCACCCCGGCCCCGGCGCCGATGCCCGCCCGCCCTTGCCCCGGCGCGGCGCATCCGTAATATGGCGCGACAACGCCCCTGAAACGACCCTGACAGGACCCCGGACATGACCGCCACCGCCCCCGAGACCAAGACCGTCACCACCTGGAAAGTGGCCTGCGACGGCGGCGAAGGCGCCCTGGGGCATCCGCGCGTCTGGCTGTCGATCCCGCAGGACACCGGCTTTGTCGAATGCGGCTATTGCGACACCCGCTATGTGATCGACCGCGACCACGCCCACGACGACCACTAGAGCCGATCACCAGGCCCGGCCAGCGCGACGCCCCATCTCGGCCGGAATGCAGGCCCCGCGGGGTGGAACCGCCCTGCCCTTCGTGCGATACCTTCCCCCGACAGGATCCCGCCGACACCGGGGGGGCATTGGGGGAACACGCGCATGACCTTTGGCAAGGGCCATCACCTGCACCTGATCGACGGATCGGCCTATATCTTTCGCGCCTATCACGCGCTGCCGCCGCTGACCCGCAAATCCGACGGCCTGCCGGTCGGCGCCGTGGCCGGGTTCTGCAACATCCTGTGGAACGAACTGTCGCGCAACGCCGGGGCCAGGGCCGCCACCCACCTGGCCGTGGTCTTCGACCATTCCTCTGACACGTTCCGCAACCAGATCTACCCCGACTACAAGGCCAACCGCCCCGACCTGCCCGAGGACCTGCGCCCGCAATTCCCCCTGACCCGCGAGGCCACCCGCGCCTTCAACGTCGCCTGCCTGGAAACCCAGGGGTTTGAGGCCGACGACATCATCGCCACCCTGGCCCGGCGCGCGGTCGAGGCCGGCGGCACCTGCACCATCATTTCCTCGGACAAGGACCTGATGCAACTGGTCCGCCCCGGCGTCGACATGTTCGACCCGATGAAGACCCGGACCATCGGCCCCGACGAGGTGATCGAGAAATTCGGCGTCCCGCCCGAGCGGGTGATCGACGTGCAGTCGCTGGCCGGCGACAGCGTCGACAACGTCCCCGGCGCGCCCGGCATCGGGCTGAAGACCGCGGCGCTCCTGATCAACGAATACGGCGATCTCGACAGCCTTCTCGCCCGCGCCACCGAAATCAAACAGCCCAAGCGGCGCGAGGCGCTGATCGACCACGCCGACCGGATCCGGCTGTCGCGCGACCTGGTCACCCTTCGGACCGACACGCCGCTGGATGTCGCGCTGGCCGACCTGGAAATCCGCCTGCCAGAGCCAGAGGCGATCATGGGGTTCCTGACCCGCATGGAATTCCGCACCCTGACCCGGCGCGTCGCCGACAAGCTGGGCATCGAGCCGCCCGCCCTGCCCGACACCTCGCAACTCCAGGTCGCGCCGCAGCAGGACCAGCCCCCGGCCGCAGCGGAACGCCTGCCCTTCGACCACGCCGCCTATGTCGCCATCCGCGACACCGACACGCTGGCCCGCTGGATCGCCCATATCCAGGACATCGGCCATGTCGCCGTCGACACCGAGACCACCAGCCTTGACGAGATGCGGGCCGAACTGGTGGGGATCTCGCTTTGCGTCGACGCCGGCCAGGCCGCCTATATCCCGCTGGGGCACCGCCAGGGCGGCGGCGACCTCTTCGGCTCGACCGAACTGATCGAAGGCCAGCTTGACCTCGACACCACGCTCAGCGCGCTGAAACCCGTGCTTGAGGATCCGGCCATCCTCAAGATCGGCCAGAACATGAAATACGACTGGAAGATCCTGGCCCGCCACGGCATCCGCATCGCCCCCTTCGACGACACCATGCTGATGAGCTACGCGATGCACGCCGGCCTGAACAGCCACGGCATGGACGCGCTGTCCGACCTCTACCTGGGCCACCAGCCCATCCCGATCAAGTCGCTGCTGGGCAGCGGCAAGTCGCAGATCACCTTCGACCGGGTCGGCATCGAGGATGCGGTGAAATACGCCGCCGAAGATGCCGACATCACCCTGCGGCTCTGGCAATTGTTCAAGCCGCAACTGCACCGCGCCCGCGTCACCACCGTCTACGAGACGCTGGAACGCCCGCTGGTGCCGGTGCTGGCCGAAATGGAGATGACCGGCATCACCGTCGACCAGCAGACCCTGTCGCGCATGTCCAATGCCTTCGCGCAGAAACTGGCGCAGTATGAAGACGAGATCCAGGAAATCGCCGGCGAGAAATTCAACGTCGGCTCGCCCAAGCAACTGGGCGAGGTGCTGTTCGACCGCATGGCCGTGCCGGGCGGCGAAAAGGGCAAGACCGGCGCCTATGGCACCGGCGCCGATATCCTCGAGGACATCACCACGCTGGAAGACAGCCATCCCCAGGGCGCGCGCCTGGCCGCCAAGGTGCTGGACTGGCGCCAGATCGCCAAGCTGAAATCCACCTATACCGACGCCCTGCAACAGGCGATCAACCCCGAAACCGGGCGCGTCCACACCTCTTATTCCATCGCCGGTGCCAATACCGGGCGCCTGGCCTCGACAGACCCCAACCTGCAGAACATCCCCGTCCGCACCGAAGAGGGCCGCCGCATCCGCGAGGCCTTCGTCGCCCCGCCCGGCAAGCGTCTGGTCAGCCTCGACTATTCCCAGATCGAGCTGCGCATCCTGGCCCATGTCGCCGACATACCGGCCCTGCAACAGGCCTTCCGCGACGGCATCGACATCCACGCCATGACCGCCTCCGAAATGTTCAACGTGCCCTTGGACCAGATGACACCCGATGTCCGCCGCAAGGCCAAGGCGATCAACTTCGGCGTCATCTACGGCATCTCAGGCTTTGGCCTGGCCCGCAACCTGCGCATCCCCCGCGCCGAGGCCCAGGGCTTCATCGACCGCTATTTCGAACGCTTCCCCGGCATCCGCGAATACATGTCCGAAACCGTCAAGTTCGCCCAGGCGAACGGCCATGTCCAAACCCTGTTCGGCCGGAAAATCAACACGCCCGATATCAACGCCAAGGGCCCCGGCGCCGGTTTCGCCAAGCGCGCGGCGATCAACGCCCCCATTCAGGGCACCGCCGCCGACGTGATCCGCCGCGCCATGATCCGCATGCCCGAGGCGATTCAGAACCTGCCGGCAAAAATGCTGCTCCAGGTCCATGACGAACTGCTGTTCGAGGTGGACGAAGCCGCCGTCCCCGACCTGATCGCCGCCGCGCGGCAGGTGATGGAAAACGCCCACCACCCCGCCGTGGCGCTGAAGGTGCCGCTGACCGTCGACGCCGGACAGGGCGCCAACTGGGCCGAGGCGCATTGACCGGTCACCGCCCCGCGAACGCGGCTGCGGCGCACCGGCCCAACCTCCGGATCGCGGGCGCCCCGCCCTTCATCTTGGCTAAAATACCCGGGGGTGCGGGGGCTGGCCCCCGCTGCCGGCCAGTCAGTGCCGGCCGGTCAGCCCATCGCTCAGCCCCTCACCAGCAACGGCCCCAGCGGCCGCCCGCCCAGCAGGTGCAGGTGGAATGCGGCACATCCTGGTGTCCATGCGCGCCGGAATTGGTGATCGCCCGATAGCCCGGCGCGGTCAGGCCCAGCTCCTCGCACAGCCTGGCGCAGGTGCGGTGGAAATCGGCGATCTCCGCATCCGAGGCGCGGGCGGCGAAATGTGCGAAATCGACATAGGCGCCTTTCGGGATCACCAGCACATGCACCGGCGCCTGCGGGGCAATGTCATGGAAGGCAAGCGTATACGCGCTGTCCATCACCGTCCTGTTCGGAATCTCGCCGCGCAGGATGCGGGCAAAGATGTTCGAATCGTCATAGGTCCAGGGGCTTGCTGCGTCTGACATGTCTCAATCCACGAACAGGTAGTCGGTCGAAACGATTTCCCGCGCCTTTTCCACCGGAATGTCAAGGAATTCGGCCAGGGGAAGGGTGTTTTCATCCACCGTCGCCGACTGGCGGATGCGGTGAAAGCCGGGAAAGTTGAACTCGCGGATCCGGTCGCTTTCGAACCGCACGTCATAGCGGATCGTCGGCAATAGCCGGTCGATGGTCTCTTGCGGCGTGCGGTCGCCGGCCAGCCCCACCCGCCGCGCGTGCCCCACCAGATAGTCGTCGGTAAAATCGCATTCGATCTCCAGGAGCCGCACCCTTGCCCGGTCGTTGTAGAAATCCTGCATCAGCTCGGTCGAGGCCGGGTCGATGCAGAACAGCATCCGGTCCGTCTGCCAGTAATCGAACAACATCCGCACCAGCGCCCGCCGGTGCCGCGTCCGTTTTTCCAGGTTCGACTGGATGCCCCCCAGGTCCGGCAGCGCGGTATCGGCCTCGTTGAACAGGTAGTCCATCGCCGGCAGGTTGGTGACCTGCCGCACCCGCTCGACCAGGCGCTTGGCGACATGCCATTTCTTGCACGTCACCATCATCAGCGTGCGTTCCCGCCCGATCGAGGTCTCGGTCTCCCAGAACCGCGGCGCGAACCGCCGCCCGATGCGGCCCCGCCCGGTCAGGAACTTGAACAGGCTGCGCCCCTCGTTCGAGATCTGGAACTTCTTGCCCGTCGCCGAATAAAGCTGCCCCAGCCTGTCCTTCAGTTCCATCGCATCGGGGCTGATCTTGCGGGCGAACAGGTAATCCTGGCTCAACAGCAGGTCATAGTGATCGTTGTAGAAGGTCACCGGCATGCCATAGTCGGTGAACATCAGAAAGGTCAGCGGCCGGGTGCGGATTTCCGATTCCCGCACCAGATGGCGCACGATGGTCTGAAAGAAGGTCTCGTCCGGAATCCAGGTGGTGCGAAAGAACCGCATCACATCGGGCCGTTTGCGGATGAACTCCAGCACCCATTCCACCGTCCGCCGCCGCAGGCACCACCATTGGCTGCCGATCTGCATCACCAGATCGGCCGGCACCTTGCGTTGCAGGCCCAGCTTCTTCTGCCATTCCATCGACCGGTAGAACCACGCCTTGCTCTTGCGTTCGTTGAACCAGTGGCGGTAGATCAGCCGCTCGTCCTTGATCCCGGTCTTGATCCAGTCGGAATTGTAGAAATCAAAGCTCTCGATATAGTCGACGTCCTCGCGCTCCAGGAAGGCCCGGGCATATTCCGCCGATTTGATCGGCATGCAGTCGCCCGACAGCATGTAGAAATGCGTCGCCCGCGGAAAGGCCTCGACCGCGGCCCTCACCGCCTGCAACGTCGCCTCGACCAGGCTCCACTCGCCCCAGCCGCATTTGACCCGCCGCCGGGCAAAGGCCACCGACGGGTTGTCGGCCAGCGCCTTGCGGATGCTGTCGAAATCCTCGCGCCGGGCATTGGCGTCAAAGTGGATGGCGATGAAGTCGCCCGCCGCCGTCAGCCGCTCGGCCTGGGCGATGATCCCTGCCGGATCCTTGTGGCACAGTAGAATATAGGCGATCTTTGCCATCGGGGGTGTCGGTCGCGCCTCTGTCTGCTCAGTGTTTCCTTAAAGTGCTTTATGCTTCCTTGAAATGCCAAAGTTTCTTTGCTTTTTTGCCATCAACTGGTTCCAGAGCAGAAATAATCGCCAGAACGGGCAGGAGTGAGTAAGAATGGGTTTCCCCGGCACCTGGATGACGGAAAGCGAAAGTGTGGTCTACCGCGTGGTGCCGAAATGCGCCTGCTCGACCATCGGTCAGATCATGTTCTATTCCGACCATGGCAAGTTCTTTGACGGCGACATCCACGACGCCATGCAAGGCATGCACAAATGGGCGATGGAGGCCAGCCAGCCCCTGATCGAAAAGAACGTCAAGGCGCACAAATCTTATGCCTTCACCTGCGTGCGCAACCCCTATACCCGCATCCTGTCGTCGTTCTTCGACAAGATCTGCGGCATCCAGCGCAACGGCAAACGCTATCGCGGCAACCTGGTGCCGCTCCTGGTGCAGAAATACGGCATCGAGGTCGGCGGCGAGGACGGCAAGCAGGAGTTTGACCAGATCCAGAGCTTCCGCCGCTTCCTGCTCTTTGCCCGCGACACCATCCGCTTCAAGAAACCGATGGAACCCGACATCCACTGGTCGGCGATGGCCGGGCATATCAGCACCTTCATCGTCAACGGCGGCCGCTACGACCACATCCTCTTTACCGAGGATTTCAACGACGGCATGCAGACCGTCTTGGACAACATCAAGGTCCGCCACCGGGTCGACCTGAAAAAGATCCCCCGCTTCAACGAAAGCGAAGGGCACGGGCCGGCCCGGGCCCACCCGGTCGAGGATTATTTCGACGACCTGTCGATGCACCTGGTCTGGGAAATCTACAAGCGCGACTTCCAGCTGTTCAAATACGATTTCGACAACCCGGCCAACAAGATGCCCAAGGGCGAGATCGACCTCGACGAGGTTCACGCCAAGCTGGGCGACTGACCGGCCCCTCCTCGTTCGACTTCGTCTCCTCGTCGGACACTCCGGCGAGGAGTGACGAAGTCATCGACGAGCCCCCTCAGACCCCGTCGCCGGCGCCCGCCGCGCGGAACCAGTTCACGATCTGCTGCCGCTCGGCCGGCTCCATGTAGCTCAGGTTGCCGGGCGGCATCGCGTGGGAATATCCCGCCTGCATGGCGATCCGCCGCGCCTCATGCGCGATCTGCGCCTCGGTCTCCAGCACCACGCCCTTGGGCGGCCAGTGCAGCCCCTCCCAGCCCGGCTCGGCGGCGTGGCACATGCTGCACCGCCCCTGCACGATCGAGACAACGTCCCCGAACCCCGGCGCGCTGGCATAGACCAGCGCCGCGCCCTGCAGCCGCGCCTCGGGCTCGGGCACCGTCCGCATCGGCGCGGTCGACAGCCAGGCGATGGCCAGGAACAACAGCGCCGTGGCCGCCCAGGTCCAGTGCGGGCTGCCCTTGCGGGCGTGGCGCGTGTTGAACCAGTGCCGGATGGTCACCCCCATCAGGAACACCAGGCTGGCGATCACCCAGTTCCACTGCGTCGCAAAGATCAGCGGGTAATGGTTCGACAGCATCAGAAAGATCACCGGCAGCGTCAGATAGTTGTTATGCGTGCTGCGCTGCTTGGCGATCTTGCCGTATTTCGGATCCGGCTTGCGCCCGGCCTTCAGGTCCGCCACCACCACGCGCTGGTTGGGCATGATGATGAAAAAGACGTTCCCGCTCATGATGCTGGCGGTAAAGGCGCCCAGGTGCAGCATCGCCGCCCGGCCGCTGAACACATGGGCATAGAACCAGCTCATCCCCACCAGCACCACGAACAGCGCCAGCATCAGCACCGTCTGGTTGGCGTTGACAAAGACCTTGCACAGCGTGTTGTAGGCCGCCCAGCCAAAGGCCAGCGATGCCAGCGAGATCGCCACCGCCTGCCAGGTCTGCAACTCCATCACCTGCGGGTCGATCAGGAACAGTTCGGCCCCCAGGTAATAGACCAGCACCAGCATGGCGAAACCCGACAGCCAGGTGGCATAGCTTTCCCATTTGAACCAGACCAGATGCTCGGGCATCGCCGCCGGGGCCACCAGGTATTTCTGGATGTGATAGAACCCGCCGCCGTGAACCTGCCATTCCTCGCCATCGGCGCCGCTGGCCAGGTCGCGGTCGCGGTGCAGCCCCAGGTCCAGCGCGATGAAATAGAACGACGATCCGATCCAGGCGATGGCGGTGATCACATGCAGCCACCGCGCCGCCACCTCGACCCATTCTCCCAGAACCACCCAGTCATACATCTGCCGCCCCCCGTGTTTCGATCCCGAAACGCTATACCCAACCGGGTTTTGCTGTTAATCCTGTCAAATACCGGATCACTTTCAAATCCCGCAGGATAATCCGCAGGCCCAGCGCATGAGCTATGTGAACAACATCCGCATGTTCGTCCGTGTCTACGAATTGGGCAACATGTCTGCGGCGGCGCGCGATCAGCGCACTTCGCCCGCCGTCGCCTCGGCGCGAATCTCCGAGCTGGAAAAGCACCTGGGCGTGCGGCTCTTCAACCGCACCACCCGCAGCCTGCAACCGACCGAGAACGGCCGCATCTTTCTCGAAGGCGCCAAGCGCATCCTCGACGCCATAGACGAGGCCGAGGCCGCCGTGATGGACGTGACCCAGAACCCGCGCGGCACCATCTTTGTCGCAGCCCCCCTGGGCCTTGGCCGGCGGCTGATCGCGCCGCATGTCCCGGCGTTCAAGGATCTCTACCCCCAGATCGAGGTGCGGCTGCGGCTCTCCGACCGCTCGATCGACGTGGTCAGCGAAGGCATCGACGTCGCCTTCCATCTCGGGCTCCTGGACGACAGCACCCTCAAGGTCCGGCTGATCGCCGATTGCCCGCGCCTGCTCTGCGCCTCGCCGGCCTATGTCGCGCGCCGCGGCATGCCGGCCGACGGGGCGGCGCTGGTATCCGACCGCCACGACTGCCTGAACCTGCGCTTTCCCGGCGCCAAGGAATTCCAGTGGACCCTGCAAACCCCCGAAGGCCCGCGCCGGTTCGAGATTTCCGGCCCGTTTGAAAGCGACGATGGCGATGTGCTGACCGGCTGGGCGCTGGACGGGCGCGGCATCGTGCTGAAACCCCTGTTCGACGTGGCCGAACACCTGCGCGAGGGGCGGCTGGTGCCGGTGGCCACCGCGACGCCGCCCCTGGCCACCCAATTGTCCAGCCTGTCGCAGCACCGCCGGCTCAAGGACCCCAAGGTGCAGCTCTTCACCGATTTCATGGCCGCCCGCATCAAGGACGAAATGCGCCGCGCCACCGCCGGCACCGCCTGAAACGGCATCGGGGCGCCAGGGTCTGCCCCGGCGCCCCGCCCCTTGTTCTTCGCAGCCGTTTACTGGATCTGCTGGCCGTTCACAAAGATGGCAAAGCCTTCCTTGGCCTCGATCTTCGAGGTCAGCGCGTCGTCGCCCGTCGGCGTCATGAACATGCCCATCATCATCCGGGCGCCCATCGCATCCTCTTCCGCCAACAGCCCGGTCTTGATCAGCCCGTCGATCAGCGCATTGGCGCCGGTCACGTTGACATTGGCCTCGCCCAGCGGCATCGGCATGCCCATCGCGTTGTCAAAGGTGAAGGCCCCGGTCGCGTTCAGCGCCGCCCCCGCAACCTTCAGCGTGATGTCGGTGATGTCCAGCTTCTCGGGCGCCGGGATGGGCGGCATGGCCCCGGTTTCGTCGGCCTCGGCCATGCCGATCAGGTCCAGCGTCGACCGCCCCGTGACATCGACGTTCAGATCCAGCGGCTCGCGCTTCAGCGCCGCACCGGGGTCGAACAGGCCCCAGACGCCATCGTTCAGCGTCAGTTGCGTCAGCTTCATCTGCAGGCCCAGGTCCGCCGGGGTCGTGGCCATCACCGGCAGCACCATGTTCATGACCACTTCGCCCACCGAAACCTCGACCGGGGTCGGGATCGCCGGGCTGGTCATCACCATCTTGATGCCATCGCCCGACGACTTCAGGTCAAAGACATCCTTGTTGAACAGCATCGTCCCGTAGCTGGGATCGCCCGTCAACGTCATCTCATAGGGGAAGAACTCATCTTCCTGCACAACCGTCCCGGAATTGCCGCCCTGCTGATAGGTCATGTCGACGGCAAAGCCCTCTTCCGTGACCTTGCGGAAATCCGCCGGCCGCTCGATCGAGGCCATCGGCGTGGTCGAGGGCAGGGTGACCTTCAGCCCCATCACCACGTCGCTGGTCTGACTGTGGCCCCGGTTCTTCATCTTCAAGCCCTGGTCTTCGGTATCCATATCATAGGCCAGCTCGCTTGCCTTGATATCCAGGCCAAAGGCCCGGTTGGCGCCGGCGGCATCGGAATAGGAACCGGCCAGGTCCACGAACCAGACCTTGACCGCCGTCGAGACCATCGGATCCTTGACCGTCTCATCCCAGGAATAGCCCGGATAGGCGATGTCGACATCGACATCCAGCTTGTCGGCGCTGAAATCATACAGCAGCGCATCGCCTTCCTGCCGGGCAACGATGTTCAACCCGTCATGCACCACCGCAACCTTGGCGGTGTTCTTGTCCATGGCGTAATCCACGCCCATGGCCGCACCGGGGCGGATGACGACCGAACCATCGCCTTGCTCGGTCAGCGTCATGTCGGAAATGGTAAAGGCGGCCGGCGCGCCCTCGGGCTGGATCGACACGCCGTTCAGCGTCAGCACGCCGCCGGAATTGGCCTCGGTCGCGGCGGTGACGGTCAGACCGGCCAGCGCCGCGCCATCCTTCCACGATTGCCAGACCTGATCCGCGGTCAGCGCGGCATGGGCCGTTCCCCCCATGAGGAATACGATTGCGGGGGCCGCATAAATTGATTTGAAGTGAAACATCGCGCTCTCCTTTTACTCGCACTCTTGGGCGCGCGGATAGAACGCTATTCGTCCGGCAACCGCAAGATGTGGATTCCCTGATATTGCATCATCCTGCCCTGCCCCGCCAGCCCCGCCAGCCCCTGCTCCGCCTGCCGTCGGCCCCGCCCTACCACGCCTGTTACCTGCCCGGCGCCAGCGACAGCCTGGTGATCGCCTTCGCCTCGATCGGCCATGATCCGGCCCGGCCGCCCTCGCCCGAATTCATCGGCTCGGCCACCGCGGGGGGGCGTGCGGGCCTCTTCATCTCTGACGCCAGCCGGTCCTGGGGCGATGCCGGGGATTTCGCCGCCATGCTGGACCAGGCCCTGGCGGCGGTGCGCGAACGCCAGCCCGTCACCCGCATCCTGACCCTCGGCCAATCCATGGGCGGCTTTCTGGCGCTGGTCGCCGCCAGCCTTGCCCCGGCCAGCCTTGCCCCGGTCGAGGCCGTGCTTGCCCTCTCGCCGCAATACGCGGTGGCGCCCTGGGCCGGCGAAACCCGCTGGCCGGAATGGACCGCGCGGCTGGAACACTTCCGCTATCCCACGGCCCCCCTGCCGCCGGGCGCCCGCATCACCCTGATGCACGGCCTGGCCGACGACAGCGCCCAGGCCCTGCGCTTTGCGCTGCAACCGGGCACCGACCACGTCCTGTTTCCCGGCCTCACCCATTCCGGCCTGGCGCCGCATCTCAGGGCGCGCGGCGTCCTGCCGGGGCTGATCGACGCAGCCCTGGCCGGCGATCGCCGCCGCCTCTTGCGCATCGCCGCCAGCGCCGGCGGCCGCCTGCGTCAGCGGCTGGCCGATCAGCTGCCGCGATAGGTCGAATAGGCAAAGGGCGAAATCAGCAGCGGCACATGATAATGCTGCCCCGCATCCGGCACGCCAAAGCGGATCGGAATTTCATCCAGGAACAGCACCCCGCCACTCGCCTGCCCGCTGGCGCGCAGATAGGCGCCGGCGCCGAACACCAGCTCATAGCTGCCCTCGGTCAGCGCCGCGCCTTCCAGCATCGGCGCATCGGTCCGCCCGTCGGCATTGGTCACGGTTTCCGCGACCTTGCTATGGCCGCCCTCCGTGATCCGGAAAAGCGTGATCCTGACCCCGGCCGCCGGCTTGCCCCGCGCCGTGTCCAGAACATGTGTCGTCAACCGTCCGCCCGCCATCGCCCGCTCCTGTCTCTTCGCCCCCGATCACAGCACAGTTGCGCCGGCCTGACGAGTATCTGCGGGGAAGAAAGGTCTTTCAGCCATTTCTTGAAAGAATATTCTCCGATCCGGCACTAGTCTGGCCGCAGATGCAGGAGACCCCGATGCAGCGTTACCCCCGCGATTTCCGAGGCCACGGCCCCACGCCCCCCGATGCGGCCTGGCCGGGCGGCGCGCGCATCGCCATTTCGCTGGTCCTGAACTACGAGGAAGGCGGCGAAAACAACATCCTGCATGGCGATGGCCAGTGCGAGGCCTTTCTGTCCGACATCGCCGGCGCGGCACCCTGGCCGGGGATGCGGCACTGGAACATGGAATCGATCTACGACTACGGCGCCCGCGCCGGGTTCTGGCGGCTGCACCGGCTGTTCACCGAACGCGGCCTGCCCGTCACCATCTATGGCGTCACCACCGCGCTGGCGCGCAACCCCGAACAGGTGGCCGCGATGAAATCCGCCGGCTGGGAAATCGCCAGCCACGGCCTGAAATGGGTCGACCACCGCGACATGCCCGCAGAGGTCGAGGCCGCCCAGATCGCCGAGAGCTTCCGCCTGCACCAAGAGGTGGTCGGCCAGGCCCCGCAGGGCTGGTATACCGGGCGCTGTTCCATGAACACCGTGCGCCTGACCGCCGAAACCCGGCGGCTGGCCTGGATCTCCGACACCTATGACGACGACCTGCCCTACTGGCGCGAATACGGCGACCACGACCAGCTGGTGATCCCCTACACGCTCGAAGCCAACGACATGCGCTTTGCCACGGCGCCCGGCTACATCACCGGCGAACAGTTCTATCAATATCTCCGCGACAGCTTTGACACCCTCTACGCCGAGGGCCAGTCCGGCGCCGCCCGGATGTTCTCGATCGGCCTGCACAACCGGCTGATCGGCCGCCCCGGCAAGATCGCCGGCCTCAAGCGGTTCCTCGACTACGCCCAGTCGCATCAGGGCGTCTGGTTCCCCCGCCGCATCGACATCGCCGACCACTGGCGCCGGACCCACCCGCACCAGCGGTTCGAGCGTCCCTCGCAGATGGCCCGGTCCCGGTTCGTCGAACGCTTCGGCTCGATCTTCGAACATTCCCCCTGGATCGCCGACCGCGCCTTTGACCTGGAACTCGGCCCGGCACATGACTGCGCCGCCGGCCTGCACAACGCGCTCTGCCGCGCGTTCCGCTCTGCCAGCCGCGACGAACGCCTGGGCGTGCTGCGCGCCCACCCCGACCTCGCCGGCAAACTGGCCGCCGCGAAACGGCTGACCGCCGAATCCACCGCCGAACAGGCCAGCGCCGCGCTGGATGCGCTGACCGACGCCCAGCGCGCCACCTTCCAGCAGCTGAACGCCGATTACGTCGCGCGCCACGGCTTCCCCTTCATCATCGCCGTCCGCGACCACACCAGGGACACCATCCTCGCCGCCTTCCGCACCCGGATCGCCCAGGACACCGAAACCGAATTCGCCACCGCCTGCGCCCAGGGAACGCATCGCCGAACTCCGACTGAAAGACATCCTGCCATGACCAAGAAAAGCCCCGGCTACTACGCCCCGCCCGGCGGCCTGCCCCCGCAGACCAGCCTGATGACCGGCCGCGCCGTATTCACCACCGCCTACGCCTTCATCCCCCGCGGCTGCTTTTCCGACATCGTCACTCAGCTTCCCCGCCCGGCTGGACCGATACCCGCCTCTGGATCATCGCCCGCCCGATGTCCGGCTTTGCCGAAACCTTCAGCCAGTATGTGATGGAAATCGCCCCCGGCGGCGGCTCCGACGCCCCCGATGCCGAAACCGGCGCCCAACACTGGCTGTTCTTCACCGGCGGCCTTGCCACCTGACCATCGACGGCACCGGATACGAGGTCGAGGCCGGCTCCTACGCCTATATCCCCGCCGGCGCCCGCTGGAAGATCTCGGGCCGAGGGCAGCGCCCCCACCCGCTTCCACTGGCTGCGCAAGATCTGGCAGCCCGCCCTGGCCTCTCCGCTCCGCCCGCCTTCGTCATCAACGAAACCGACGTTCCCGCGCTGGATGCCTTTGACACCGGCGACCGCTGGGCACCACCCGCTTCGTCGAACCCGACGACCTGCGCTACGATGCCCATGTCAACATCGTCACCTTCCAGCCCGGCGGCGTGATCCCTTCGAGGAAACCCACGTCATGGAACACGGCCTCTACGTGCTGCAGGGCAAGGCGGTCTACAAGCTGAACCAGGACTGGGTCGAGGTCGAGGCCGGCGACTTCATGTGGCTGCGCGCCTATTGCCCGCAGGCCTGCTATGCCGCCGGCCCCGGCCCGTTCCGCATACCTGCTCTACAAGGATGTGAACCGCCACGCTGCCCTGCGTGGCCCCGGGCGCTTCGGCCCGCCCCCATGACCGCGCAAATCCTTTCTCATCTGTCCGGAAATATCTCGGTGGGGCGCGTCTGCAGTCGCCCCGCGGGCTGGCCCTCGCCGCCGCCGGGCCGGGGGCGCCGATGCGCCTGATCCGCCCCCAGCCCCTGACCGCCGCCGCCTTCGCCCCCTTCGGCGAAGTGCCGAGGCGACCGGCGATTTCCGCTCGATCAACGCCGGCCTCGCCGCCGCCACCATGACCGCGCCTGGTCGACTTCGGCGCCGAGACCGATCCGCCCGGCCGCGCCGGCATCTCGGTCTTTCACGCCGAACCCCGCGCGCTGCCCTACAGCTTCGACCTGATCGAGCGTCACCCCGACGGCAGCCGCTCTTCATCCCGATGACCGCGGCCTCTTCTCGTCATCGGCGCCTGATCCGCAGACCCGCGCGCTTTCCCGGACAAACGGCGCCCAGGGCATCAATCTTGCCCGCGGCACCTGGCACGGCGTGCTGACACCGCTTGTCGCTCCCGGCATCTTTGCCGTCGTCGACCGCATCGGACCAACCGCCAACCTGGAAGAACACCGCTACGGCCAGCCCTCGACGGTGACCGCTCCCTGAGGGGTGGCCCCCGTCGGCCCCCTCGGCCGGGCTCCCGACATCGGCCCCTGCGTGACCGCGCCTGCGGCCGCAAGGCCCCTTAACCGGATGCGCTCCCTCGGGGCAGGTGCAGACGGCGCGAAAAACAAAGCCCCGAGGGAAAAGGATAACGAATGACCACTCAGACCCACCCGGTGGACGAGGTTCTCGCCCCACCCAAGCTGTTCACGCTGGGCTTGCAGCACGTCCTGGTGATGTATGCCGGCGCCGTCGCCGTGCCGCTGATCATCGGCCGCGCGCTGAAACTCGACCCCGCCGACGTGGCTTTCCTGGTCTCGGCCGATCTCTTCGTCTGCGGCCTCGCCACGCTGATCCAGTCCTTCGGCGCGACGCAATGGTTCGGCATCAAGCTGCCGGTGATGATGGGCGTGACCTTCGCCGCCGTCGGGCCGATGCAGGCCATGGCCGGCGCCAACGGCGGGCCCGAAGGCGCCCGCGCCATCTTTGGCGCCATCATGGCCGCCGGCGTGATCTCGATGCTGATCGCCCCCTTCGTCTCGCGGATGATCCGCTTTTTCCCGCCGGTGGTCACCGGCTCGATCATCCTGGTGATCGGCGTGTCGCTGATGCGGATCGCATCAACTGGATCTTCGGCAATCCCTTCGGCCCCACCGCGCCGCAGGTCGTCGACCCCGCCCATGCCGACTGGCTCAAGGCGGTGACCGGAAGGCGCGGCCGCCGGCACCGTCACCGGCCTGCCCGAACTGCCCCCCGGCCTGACGCTGGCGCCCAGGCTGACCAACCCGGCCTATGCGCCCCTGGGCAATATCCTGGTCTCGGCCATCGTCCTGGGGTCCATCCTGCTGATCGCCCGCTTCGGCCGCGGCTTCGTCGCCAATATCTCGGTGCTGCTGGGCATCGTCATCGGCGGCGTCATCGCCACGTTGACCGGCGCCATGTCCTTCGGCAAGGTCGCGGACGCCAGCTGGTTCGGCCTGATCACCCCCTTCCACTTCGGCGCCCCGGTGTTCGAACTGGTGCCCATCGTCACCATGACGCTGGTGATGATCGTGGTGATGATCGAATCCACCGGCATGTTCCTGGCGCTGGGAGAGATGACCGGCAAGAAGGTCACCCAGCCGATGCTCTCGGCCGGCCTGCGCACCGATGGCCTCGGCACGCTGATCGGCGGCATCTTCAACACCTTCCCCTATACCTCGTTCAGCCAGAATGTCGGCCTGGTCGGCGTGACCGGCATCCGCTCGCGCTTTGTCTGCGTGGCGGGCGGCATCATCCTGATCGTGCTGGGGCTGGTGCCGAAAATAGGCGCGCTGGTGGAATCGATCCCCACCATGGTGCTGGGCGGCGCCGGGCTGGTGATGTTCGGCATGGTCGCGGCCACCGGCATCCGCATCCTGTCCTCGGTCAACTTCACCTCGAACCGCAACAACCTGTTCATCGTCGCGGTGTCGCTGGGCATGGGGATGATCCCGCTGATCGCGCCGAACTTCAAGCAGTGGATCTGGCATGACATCCACCCGCTGATCGAATCCGGCATCCTGCTGGCCTCGATCACCGCCGTGGCGCTGAACGCCTTCTTCAACGGCGCCTCCGGCTCCGCCGAAGAGGCCAAGACCGCCGCCGCCATGGCCGACCACTAGGCCGGCCACCCTTGCCCGCCCGCCAGCCACAGCCCCGCCCGCCGGGGCTGTGCGCTTTTCCGTCCCCCCAATCCCCTTGCCATCCGCGGCGCACCGCCCGATGATCGGCCGATGCCCGCCGCGCCCCGCCTTCACCTCCGCCTTTTCTTCGGTGCCTTCAAGTTCGGCCCCGGCAAGGCGGACCTGCTCGAGCGGATCCGCGACACCGGCTCGATTTCCGCCGCCGGCCGCCAGATGGGGATGAGCTACAAGCGCGCCTGGTCCCTGGTCGAGGACATGAACGCCGCCTTTGCCGAACCGCTGGTGGCCAGCGCCCGTGGCGGCGCCGGCGGCGGCGGGGCGCGGCTGACCGAAACCGGGCAACGGGTGCTGCGGCATTTCCGGGCGGTCGAGGCCGCAACCCTTGCCGCCGGCGCCCCCGACATCGCGGCGCTGCAGGCGCTGCTGGCCGCCCCCGGCGATATGTCCAGCCAGAAATAGCGCTTGCCAGTCCATCCCCCGTCTGGTGTTATGTCCGACGAAACATAACGCGAGACCCGCAATGCCCCGCCTTGCCTCCATCCTTGCCCTCACGCTCGCCCTCGCCGCCCCGGCGCGGGCCGATCAGGTGATGGTCTTTGCCGCCGCCTCGCTGAAAACCGCGCTCGACCAGGTCGCCGCCGATTTCCAGACCGCCACGGGCCACAGCGTCGTCTTCAGCTATGCCGGCTCGAACGCGCTGGCCCGGCAGATCATCGACGGCGCCCCCGCCGACATCTTCATCTCGGCCAACCAGGCCTGGATGGACGAGGTGGAAAAGGCCGGCCTCATCACCACCGACACCCGCGCCGACATCCTGGGCAACACCCTGGTCCTGATTGCCCACAACCCAGACACCCCACCCGTCCAGATCGGCCCCGACCTCGACCTGCACGCGCTCCTCGACGGCGGCAAACTGGCGATGGCGCTGGTCTCTTCCGTCCCCGCCGGCCAATACGGCAAGGCGGCGCTGCAATCGCTCGGCCTCTGGGACGCGGTGCAGGCCGACGTCGCCCAGGCCGACAACGTCCGCGCCGCCCTGGCGCTGGTCTCCACCGGCGAGGCGCCCCTTGGCATCGTCTACGCCACCGATGCCGCCGCCGATGCCAATGTCACAACCATCGGCACCTTCCCCGCCGACAGCTACCCGCCCGCGACCTACCCGGCCGCGCTCCTGACCGGGGCCGCCGACCCGGCCGACCGCGCATTCCTTCAGGCCTTGTCCGCCGACGCGGCGGATGCGATCTTTGCCGCGCAGGGCTTCAGGGTCCTGGACTGACCCGCGACGAAAGGCCCGGATGCCCGACTGGCTTTCCCCTCAGGACTGGCTTTCCCCCGACGACTGGCGCGCCGTCTGGCTCAGCCTGCGCGTCGCCACCGTCGCCACGCTGGTCAGCCTGCCGCTTGGCATCCTTACCGCCCACCTGCTGGCCCGGCGCCAGTTTCCCGGCAAGCAGTTGCTGAACGGCCTCGTCCACCTGCCGCTGATCCTGCCCCCGGTCGTCACCGGCTACCTGCTCTTGCTGACCTTCGGGCGCCGCGGGCCGGTGGGCGCCTTACTCGACCAGACGCTCGGCTTCACCTTCGCCTTCCGCTGGACCGGCGCGGCGCTGGCCGCCGGGATCATGGCCTTTCCGCTGATGGTCCGCGCCATCCGCCTGGCGATCGAGGCGGTCGACCCGAAACTGGAACAGGCCGCCGCCACCCTGGGTGCCCCGCGCGCCGCCATCTTTGCCACCGTCACCCTGCCCCTGATCCTGCCCGGCATCATCGCCGGCGCCATCCTGGCCTTTGCCAAGGCGATGGGCGAATTCGGCGCCACCATCACCTTCGTGTCGAACATTCCCGGCCAGACCCAGACCCTGCCATCCGCCATCTACGCCGCCCTCCAGGTGCCCGGCGGCGAAACCCAGGCGCTGCGGCTGGTGCTGATCGCGGTCGGCGTGGCCATGGCGGCCCTTGTCCTGTCGGAATGGATCAGCCGCGCCGTCGCCCGCAGGATCGCCGGCACATGACGCTGTCGGTTACCCTGCGCCATGGCTTTGCCGGCTTTGCGCTCGATGTCGATTTCACCGCGCCGCCGGGCGTGACCGCACTTTTCGGCCGCTCCGGCTCGGGCAAGACCACGCTGGTCAATGCCGTCGCCGGCCTGTTCCACCCCGACCATGCCCTGATCAACCTCGACGGCCAGACCCTGACCGACACCGCCGCCCGCATCCACCTGCCACCGCAGCGGCGACGGATCGGCTATGTCTTTCAGGACGCGCGGCTTTTTCCGCACCTGACCGTCCGTCAGAACCTGTCCTATGGCCGCTGGTTTAACCGCGCCCCCGGCCCGCCGCTGCCGCAGATCGCCGACCTCCTGGGCCTCACCCCCCTGCTCGACCGCCGGCCCGGCGCGCTCTCGGGCGGCGAACGCCAGCGCGTCGCCCTTGGCCGGGCCATCCTGTCGAACCCGCGCCTGCTGTTGATGGACGAACCGCTGGCCGCGCTGGACGAACCCCGCAAGGCCGAGATCCTGCCCTATCTCGAACGCCTGCGCGATGAACTGCGGCTGCCGATCCTTTACGTCAGCCACTCCGCCGCCGAGGTCGCCCGGCTGGCCACCACCCTGGTGCTGCTCGAGGCCGGCCGCATCGTCGCCTGCGGCCCGGCCGACCAGATCCTGTCCGACCCGGCCACCGCTCCCGGCTTTGGCCTGCGCGATGCCGGCGCCATCCTTGCCGCCACCGTGGCCGCGCAGGAAGACGACGGCCTGACCCGGCTGGACACGCCCGCCGGCCCGCTCTGGCTGCCGCGTGTCAACCGCGCGCCCGGCACGCCCCTGCGCCTGCGCATCCTGGCGCAGGATGTGATGCTGGCGCGCGACCGGCCCACCGGCATCTCGGCGCTCAACATCCTGCCCGCCACCATCACCGATATCCGGCTGGGCGACGGCCCCCTGAGCGACCGCCCTGGCGCGCTGGTGCAGTTGCGCGCCGGCGA
>JAWKWU010000017.1:0-32407 GCA_041397345.1 Paracoccaceae bacterium | reverse complement strand
CGGCGACGAAACCGGCGGCCGCGAAAGCTTCAATCGCGGCGCCGAATTCGCGCTGTTCCTGACCATCCCCGCCGCCGTGGCGCTGATGGTGATCGCGCTGCCCATCATCACCGTCCTGTTCCAGCGCGGCGCCTTCACTGCCGCGGATTCGCAGGAAACCGCGGTGGCGCTGGCGGTCTATTCGCTGGGCCTGCCCGCCTTTGTCCTGCACAAGGTGTTGCAGCCGCTCTACTACGCCCGCGAAGACACCCGCCGGCCGTTCAACTTCGCCGTCCTGTCCATGGTGGTGAATGCGGTGGCCGCCTTTGGCCTGGCGCCGGTCTTCGGCTATCTCGCCGCCGCCGTCGGCACCACGCTGTCGTCCTGGATGATGGTGGCGCAACTCTGGCGCGGCACCCGCCGCATGGGCGCCTCGGCCCGCATCGACGCCCGCTTCCGCCAGCGCGTGCCCCTGATCCTGCTCTCGGCCGCGGTGATGGGCCTCGTCCTCTGGGCGCTGGCCTGGGCGATGGGCGACGCGCTCTATGCCAGGGGCACCCGCACGCCGGCCCTGGCCGCACTGGTGCTGCTGGGCGCCGCCACCTATTTCGCCACCGCCGCCCTGACCGGCGCCATGGGCCTGGCCGAACTCAGGGCCTTCCTGCGCCGCGGCCGGAAAAGCGGCGGCTAGCCAGACCGGCCCAACCGCCCCTGCCCGACCGCTCCTGCCCCCCGCCCCTTCATCTTGGCCAAAATACTCCGGGGGAAGGGCAAAGCCCGCGGGGGCAGCGCCCCCGTCCCCGGCTGCCTCCCCGCGCGCCCATTCCCGACCCCACGCCGGGGCCAAAGGTTAACAAATCCTGAATCCCGCCAGACTAACCCATTGGAATCCTTTGCGTCCCAAAGCGTCCCACGCCGGGACGCCCCCTCAGCCGCATTTCGAATGGCCGCAGGATCCACAGGTCATGCAGCCCTCGACCATCCGCATCTCATAGGCGCCGCAGCTGGGGCAGGCCTTGCCCCTGGGCGCGCCGCCGACCACCATCATCTCGGCCTTGGGGTCCGACTTCAGCCCCAACCCCTCGCCCTCGATAAAGCCGATATCGATCAGGTGCCGCTCGATCACCCCGCCGATCGCGGCCAGGATAGAGGGCACGTATTTCCCCCCCATCCACGCCCCGCCGCGCGGATCGAACACCGCCTTCAGCTCCTCGACCACGAAGGAAATGTCGCCCCCCCGCCGGAACACCGCGCTGATCATCCGCGTCAGCGCCACGGTCCAGGCAAAATGCTCCATGTTCTTCGAGTTGATGAACACCTCGAAAGGCCGCCGATGCCCCGAAATCACGATGTCATTGATAGTGATGTAAAGCGCATGCTCGCTGCCCGGCCATTTCACCTTGTAGGTCTGCCCCTCCAGCGCCGCGGGCCGGTCCAGCGGCTCGCTCAGATAGACCACCTCGCCGCCCTGCACCACTTGCGGCGCCTCGGCCGGTGTCTTGTCGCTGGCCTCGCTGACCGTCAGCACCGAACCGGTCACGTCATTCGGCCGATAGGTGGTACAGCCCTTGCAGCCCTGATCCCAGGCGGCCATGTAGACCTCCTTGAAATCGTCAAAGGAAATGTCGGCCGGGCAGTTGATCGTCTTGGAAATCGAGCTGTCGACCCATTCCTGCGCCGCCGCCTGCATCCGCACATGGTCCAGCGGCGGCAGGGTCTGGGCGTTGACGAAATGCTCGGGCAGGGGCGCGTCGCCGAACCTCTCGCGCCACAGCCGCACAGCGTAATCGACCACCTCTTCCTCGGTCCGGCTGCCATCCTTTTGCAGCACCTTGCGGGTATAGGCATAGGCAAAGACCGGCTCGATCCCCGAACTGACGTTGCCGGCATAGAGGCTGATCGTCCCGGTCGGCGCCACGCTGGTCAGCAGGGCATTGCGGATGCCATGCGCCCGGATCGCCGCGCGCACCTCTTCGTCCATGTGCTGCATGTTGCCGCTGGCCAGATAGCCCTCGGCATCGAACAGCGGAAAGGCGCCCTTCTCCTTGGCCAGGTCGACCGAGGCCAGATAGGCCGACCGCGCGATGGCATGCATCCAGATCCCGGTCACCTTGGCCGCCTCGTCGCTGCCATAGCGCAGGCCCAGCATCAAAAGCGCGTCGGCCAGCCCGGTGACGCCCAGCCCGATCCGCCGCTTGCCCGCCGCCTCCTGCGCCTGTTGCGGCAAGGGAAAGCGGCTGGCGTCCACCACATTGTCCATCATCCGCACCGCAGTGCGCACCAGCCGGTCCAGCCCCGCCATGTCCATGCTGGAATGCGGGTCGAAGGCATCCTTGACCAGCGCCGCCAGATTGATCGAGCCCAGGAGACAGGCGCCATAGGGCGGCAGGGGCTGTTCGCCGCAGGGGTTGGTCGCCGCGATGGTCTCGACATAACCGAGGTTGTTCATCGCGTTGATCCGGTCGATGAAGATCACGCCCGGCTCGGCGAAATCAAAGGTCGACCGCATGATCCGGTTCCACAGGTCGCGCGCCTGGACCGTGCGATAGACCCGGCCGGCAAAGACCAGATCCCAGGGCCCGTCCGCCTTGACCGCCGCCATGAACGGATCGGTCACCAGCACCGACAGGTTGAACATCCGCAGCCGGGCCGGGTCTTTCTTGGCGTCGATGAAGGACTCGATATCGGGGTGGTCGCAGCGCATCGTCGCCATCATCGCGCCACGGCGCGACCCGGCCGACATGATGGTGCGGCACATCGCATCCCAGACATCCATGAACGAAAGCGGCCCCGAGGCATCCGCGGCCACGCCCTTTACCTCGGCCCCGCGCGGGCGGATGGTCGAGAAGTCATAGCCGATGCCGCCGCCCTGCTGCATGGTCAGCGCGGCCTCTTTCAGCGAATCGAAGATGCCCGACATCGTGTCGGGGATGGTGCCCATGACAAAGCAGTTGAACAGCGTCACCGCCCGGCCGGTGCCGGCCCCGGCGGTGATGCGGCCCGCCGGCAGGAACCTGAAATCCTCTAGCGCTGCATAGAATTCCGCTTCCCAGGCGGCGGGGTCCGCCTCTACCTCGGCCAACGCGCGCGCGATGCGGCGCCAGCTGTCCTCGACCGTGCCGTCGATGGCGGTGCCATCGGCAGACTTGAAGCGGTACTTCATGTCCCAGATCTGTTCGGCAATAGGGGTCTTGAACCGAGCCATCGGCTGAGTCTTCCTTGAACTTGTGGATAAGGTGGGCGGAGGACCCAAGATACGCCCCTGCCCCCGCAGGGTCAACTTGAACTACCCCCGCAGGGTCAACTTGAAGCCGCCTGCTGTTTGGCTATTCTTGGCGCATGTCCAAGCTGCATATCCTGAAGCTCTGCGTCGGCGCCGAAAGCGTCGAGGATCTGGAACACTGGCAGGAAAGCCAGCAGGGCCGCTGGCCGCAGGGCCGCGCCGTCCATGTCACCCGCATGTGGCCGAAACGCGAGGCCGAAGTGCTGGATGGCGGCTCGCTTTACTGGGTGATCAAGGGCGTCGTGCTGTGCCGGCAGCGGCTGGTCGGGCTGGAGCGGGTCGAGGGCGCCGACGGCATCACCCGCTGCGCGCTGGTGATGGACCGCGAGGTGATCCGCACCGAGGCCGCCCCGCGCCGCCCGTTCCAGGGCTGGCGCTCTCTTGCGCCCGAGGATGCGCCGCGCGACCTGCCGCGCGGCCGCGCCAGTGACGACGCGCTGCCGCCCGAACTGGCCCGCGCGCTGGCCGACATAGGCCTGCGCTGAGGCGTGTCGCTGCCGGGCCGGGGCCAAATTCCTTTGAAGGAATTTGCCAATTTTCTTTGACGAAAATTGTCGCGGGCGGGCTGGCGGCGCCTTATTGCGCCCGGGCAGCCAGCCACTGGCCCCAGGCGGCCTCGGACCCGGAGAACACGTTGATGTCGACCTTGCCCGTCACCCCCGGCACCAGCCCGGTCGAGGTATATTGCCAGAAGGTCCAGGGGTGGCCGTCATAGAGGTCTTGCGGGTGTTTCGCCACCGCCCGCAGCCAGAAGTCGGCGCCCTTCACCTTCCACATCTCGTTGTCGCGGAAGAAGTCGATCGAGGTGTAGAGGATCGGCCTTTGCCCGTAATGCCGGGCCACGGCAGCGATGAAGATATCGGCGTCGCGGCGGATTTCCTCGGGCGTGCGGCGGATGGTGCAGGTGGGCGAGAATGGCGTCCATTCCATGTCGAGGACGGGCGGCAGCGCGCCGGCGGTCCTTGGCACATGCCGCATGTACCAGCGCGCCTGCTCGATCGCCGGGCGGCAGTGGTAGAAGAAGTGGTAGGCCCCGCGCGCCACCCCGGCGCGGCCGGCGTCGCGCCAGTGATCACGGTACATCTCGTCCACGCGGTCGCCGCCCTCGGTGGCCTTGATGAAGGCGAAGTTGACGCCATTGGCCCGGGCTGTCCGCCAGTCGACCTGGGTCTGGAACCGGGCGACGTCGATGCCATGCACCGCATAGGCGGGCGGCGGCTTGCCGTTCCAGCGGTCGACCGGGTCGGCATCGGCGAAATTGGCCGAAACGACCGTGCCTTCGGGAACCGAGGCCGCCGGCCGCGCATCGGGCGCGCGGCTGGCGGCATGACGCGGGGCGCCGCCACAGGCGGCCAGCACAAGACAAAGGGCAATCGGCAAGAGACGGGTCATGCGGGCAATCTGACCGCACAACGCGCCCCTGTCACCCCCGCTTCGTGCCGCGCCGACCCTAGTTTCGGCCGAAATCCGCCGTGGTGATCACGCCGTCGCCGTCGCGGTCCATCCGGGCGAACCAATCCGCCGTGCGGCCGACGAATTCGTCATGGCTGATGCGGCCATCGCCGTCCGAATCGTTGTAGCGGCGGTCCAGGCCGTCGCGCTCGTCGTCAAAGCCCCTGCCCATCCGGAGGTGGCGCTGCTTGCCCTTTTGCTTGCCGAAGCCCTGTTCCCTGGCCGCGGCGGTCATCTCTTCCCTCACCGTGGCCCGGTCGATCTCGCGCATTTCCTGCAAGAGCGCGTATTCGTCGTCGGACAGATAGCCGTCCTCATCGGCGTCGAAGGCGACAAAGAACAGGTCGCGCCGTTCGGTCGCCTCGGCCAGCGACACCGCGCCGTCTTCGTTGATGTCCCAGTAGTAGACGAAATACTGGCCCGGGCCGACGTCCTGCGCCAAGACGGGGGCGGCGGCGGGGGCGGCGAGACCGAATGCAAGAATGGCTGCGAGTGCGGGTTTCATGGCTTTTCCTTTCACATTCCGCTTCTGTTATATGAACGCCCCAACCGCCCCTTTCCGTCGCCGCCCTTTTCCGTCGCCGCCCCTTTCCGTCGCCCGTTCGATCAGCCCGCGGCCAGTTCATCCCAGCAGGCCAGCGCATGCGCCGCATACATCAGGGCCGGCCCGCCGCCCATCTGGATGCACATGCCCAGCACGTCGCCCAGCTCCTCGCGGGTTCCGCCCGCCTTCATCAGCGCCTCGACGTGAAAGTTGATGCAGGGCTCGCAGCGCTGCGAGATCGAGATGCCCAGCGCGACATATTCCTTTTCCTTGACCGACAGCGCCGGGCTGTCCTTGACCGTCTTGGACAGGGTGGCGAAATCGGCCGCCACCTGCGGGATCAGCTTGTTCATCCCGCGCAGCTCGCCGCGCATGTCGGAAATCTTTGCCTTGTAGCTCATGTCTTGTCGCTCCTGACCTTGTCAGGCGGCGGCATGGCACGGGCTGCGCGGCGCGTGCCTTGACACATGTCAAATACACATATCAAATCTTGAATGCGATCAGCATCATGTTGTTCGCGGGCATCGGCACCACCTGGACGCCCAGCCCGGCCGCGCCCATCCGCGCCATCACCCAGCCCAGGTCCTTGTAACCCAGCCGGGCGTCCTGCGACCGCAGGTCGGCGTCAAAGGCGGCATCGCCGGCCGAAGTCGCCCTGCCGTCGCGCAGGAAGGGGCCATAGACCGCCAGCCGCCCGCCCGTGGCCAGGGCGCGCGCGGCCTGATCGACCAGCACCTCTGCCCCCGGCGCGGGGATCAGGTGCAAGAGGTTCACCGCCAGGATCACATCCCAGGCGCCCGCCGCGGCCCAGCCCGGCGCGCAGGCGTCCAGCCGCAGGGGCGGCCGCGCCACCGCGCCCGACCAGGCGGAAATCGAGGGGAAATTGGCCTCGGTCAGGTCGCTGGGCTGCCAGTCGGCGGCCAGCGCCGGCGCGAATTCCGCCGCGTGCTGGCCGGTGCCAGAGGCCAGTTCCAGCACCCGGTAGCCCGGCCGCACCACGCGGCGCAGCACCCGCAGGATCGGCCCGGCGTTGCGCGCCGCCGACGGCGCGTGGCGGCGCCCGTCCGCCCCGGTCTCGGCGCCGCTGTCGGGCAGGCGCAGGCTCATCCGAAGCGCGCGGGCGACAGGGCGGCGACCAGGGCCGGCGCCAGTTCGGGGCTGCGGCCCAGGATCAGGTCGGCGACCAGCCGGCTGGCTCCGCCCGACGACTGAAACCCGTAACCGCCCTGCCCGCCCAGCCAGAAAAACCCCGGATCGCGGCTGTCGCGCCCGATCACCAGCACCCGGTCGGGGGCAAAGGTGCGCAGGCCCGCCCAGTTGGAAATCAGCCGCGTCACCGGTTCGGTCACGAATTCCTCATAGCGCGCCAGCCCCTCGGCCAGAACCATGTCGTCGGCCCAGGCGTCGTGCGGGTCCATCGGGTGTTCCTCGGCCGGGCTGACGATCAGCGCGCCGGCATCGGGCTTGGCATACCAGTCCTCGCCGGGGCCGAACAGCATCGGCCAGGTCGAGACGTCATGTCCGCCGGGCGCGGGGATCCGCGCCATCGAGCGGCGGTTGGGCTGAAACCCCAGCGGCTGCACCCCGGCCATTCGCGCCACCTCGTCCACCCAGGCCCCGGCGGCGTTGATCAATAGCGGCGCCTCGGCCTCGCCCCCCGGCCAGGTGATCCGCCAGCCGGTCGCAGTCCGGGCGATTCCGCTGACCCGCGCCTTTTGCGCGATCTGCCCGCCATGGGCGCGGATCGTGCGGGCAAAGCCCTGCAACAGCAGGTCGGTGTCGATATCTTCGGCATGGTCGGCATGCGCCGCCAGCTTTACCACGCCGGGGTTCAGGATCGGCACCAGGTCCAGCGCGCGGTCGATGCTGACCGGGGTAAAGTCCATCGCCTTCATGTCGTGGTCGAAATCGGCCTTCTGGTCGTCGCGGGCAACCAGCAGCATGCCGCGCGGCGACAGCAGGCCGGGGATCGACCGGAAATAATCGCCCGAGGCCATCGACAGTTCGACCACCGCCGGCGCGCCGTAGCGTGGTTCATAAAGTGCAGCGGACCGCCCCGAGGCATGGTGGCCCAGCGCCTCTTCGGCCTCGAGAACCAGCACCCGCGCATCTGGCGCCAGCCGCGCCCCGGCCGATATCCCGGCGATGCCGCCGCCGATGATGATGATGTCGGGGGCGAAATCGGCGATCATGGGGCTTCTTCCAGTCGGTCGGTTGCGGGGGGCGGCGCCGGGGACAGGGCCGCGATGCGCGCATATAAGCCCGGATCGGGCGCAAGGTGAAGCGCGGCAAGCGAGGGCGCGAGCTGTTCGCAATTGCGGGCGCTGATCAGTGGCACCGGCCGCGCCGGATGCGCCATGACCCAGGCCACCGCCAGCGTCGCC
The DNA here is from genome assembly GCA_041397345.1 of Paracoccaceae bacterium. Classification (GTDB taxonomy): domain Bacteria; phylum Pseudomonadota; class Alphaproteobacteria; order Rhodobacterales; family Rhodobacteraceae; genus Pseudogemmobacter. The sequence continues at coordinate 24,765 of JAWKWU010000017.1, read as the reverse complement.
GGAGGCAGCCCCAGTTCCGCCGCCAGCGCGGCCAGCCCCTGCGCGGCCGCCGCCATGGCCGGGGGCGCATAGCGGGCGGCGTAACGGGGATCCTCGCTCAGCCGGCCCGATCCGCCGGCGGCATACTTGCCGCTCAGCAACCCCGCGCCCAGCGGCGAATAGGTAAAGGCGACCATCCCCTGATCGGCGGCCATGGGCAGCAGTTCGACCTCGGCCTGCCGCTTGACCAGCGAGTACATCGGCTGGATCGCGGCGATCCGGGTGCCAAGGCGGGCGGCGATCGCCTGCGCCTTCATCACCTGCCAGGCGGCCATGTTCGACAGGCCCAGCGCCCGCACCTGGCCGCCCGCCTGCAGGCCGGCCAGGGTCTCGACCACATCTTCCAGCGGAACCGACGGATCGGGGCGATGCAGGTAGAGCAGGTCGACCCGGTCGCGGCCCAGCCGGCGCCGGCTTTCGTCGAACTGCGCCAGCAGGTTGGCGCGCCCGGCCCCGCCGCTGTAGCCGATCTTGGTGGCGATGCAGAGCCCGTCGCGCCCCCGCGCAAGCCGGCCCAGGATCCGCTCGGATTCCCCGCCGCCATAGACATGTGCGGTGTCGAAATGCCGGATGCCGGCGGCAAGGCAGGCGTCGAACAGCGCCGCGCTTGCGTCGGCATCGGCCGTGGTGCCGAACTGCATGCAGCCAAAGGCCAGGGCGGGATCGGGGCGCAACATGGCGACAGACTGCCATGCCGCCCGGGCGCCGGAAACCCCTCCTCGTTCGACTTCGTCTCCTCGTCGGGGGCGTCGCTCCGACGAGGCGACGCAGTCGCCCGAGGAGGAACCGGTCAGCCTTTTTTCGTTTCCTTCAGCTTGGCGATCCCCATCGCCTTCATCGCCAGCGCCTCGTAGAACGGCTCGGAGGTGCCCTTCTTCAGCTTGCGCATGAAGTATTTCTCGAAGCCCACCTTGGCCAGATGCACCCATTTGCCGCTGGACGACCAGTTGACGTTGCGCGGCGGGATCTGCGGCTGGGCGACAAAGGCGATGCCCCCGTCGCCGAAATCGGCCAGGCAGACCGCGTTCCAGGTGCCGACCTGATCGGGTTCCTTGCCGCGCAGGATGTTGCCCAGGTTATGCGCCGTCGCCGTGACCATGCTTTCGATCATGAAGCCGGTCTTCGGCACGCCGCAGGGCACCGGCGTCGGCCCCATGGGCGGGATCGCCACGCAGACGCCGACGGCGAAGACATTCCTGTACTTCGGGTTCTGCTGGTGCTGGTCGACGATGGTAAAGCCACGCGGATTGCTCAGCCCCTCGATGCCGGACACCGCCGGAATGCCGCGGAAGGCCGGCAGCATCATGGAAAAGGCAAAGGGCATCTCGCGCGTCGCCTTGACGCTGCCGTCGTCGGCGATCTCCTCGACGGTCATCTTGCCGTCTTCCACCTTCTTGACCTTGGCCGAGGTGATCCACTTGATGTGCTTTTCGCGCATCTGGCTTTCGAGCAGGCCCTTGGTGTCGCCCACCCCGTCCAGGCCCAGGTGGCCGACATAGGGTTCGGCGGTGACGAAGGTCATCGGCACCTTGTCGCGGATCTTTGCCTTGCGCAGCGCGGTTTCCAGGATGAACAGGAATTCATAGGCCGGGCCAAAGCAGCTGGCCCCCTGGGCCGCGCCGATGATCACCGGGCCGGGGTTCTTCAGCAGTTTCTCGAACACCTCGCGCGCCTTCAGCGCATGATCGACATGGCAGACCGACTGGGTATAGCCGCCATGCGGGCCAAAGCCCTCGATCTCGTCAAAGGCCAGGTCGGGGCCGGTGGCGATGATCAGGTAGTCGTAGGACACCGAAGAGCCGTCTTCCAGCTCGACCCGGTTTTCATCGGCATGCACCTTGCGGGCCGGCACCGCCTTGAAGGCGATGCCCTTTTTGGCCATCGTCGGCGCCAGGTCGATGGTGATGTCGTCGCGTTCGCGCCAGCCCACGGCGATCCAGGGATTCGAGGGCACGAAGTGATAGGTCGGATCCCTGGTGATCACGGTGATCGTATCTTCCGGCCGAAGCTGGTCTTTCATCTCATAGGCCATGATGGCCCCGCCCAGGCCGGCCCCCAGAACCACGACATGTGCCATTCGTCTTCCCTCCCCTTTGCCCGACGCGCGGCCCGTCCCCGGGACTCGACGTCACTCCAGAATACATTCGTATACATGAATTCGTGGAAATGTCATCCCCTGCGACAATCCGCAGCGCCAAAAGGAAAAAGGCCCGCCAAAGCGGGCCTTTGACCGTCAGATCGTGTCGCGGCTCACTGCGGGATGTCGCCGGTGATGCCTTCGACGTAGAAGTTCATGCCCAGAAGATCGCCATCCGGCGCGGTCTGGCCCTCGGCCAGCCAGTCGCTGCCGTCCTGCTTCTTGATCGGCCCGGTAAAGGGATGCAGCGTGCCGGCGGCGATTTCGTCGCGCACCTTTTCCGCCGCGGCCTTGACCTCGGCCGGAACCGCCTCGGTGATGTCACCGATCAGCACCTCGCCGCCGGCGATGCCGGCCCAGGTGTCGGACTGGGCATAGCTGCCATCCAGAAGCGCGCCGACCCGTTCGACGTAATAGGGCGCCCAGTTGTCGATGATCGACGACACCCGCGGGCTGGGCTTGTAGGCCTCCATGTCAGAGGCCTGGCCAAAGCCGACCAGCCCCGGCGTCTTGGCCAGTTCGGCCAGCGGCGCGGTCGAATCGGTATGGGCCGCGATGACGTCGACGCCCTGATCGATCAGCGCCTTGGCGGAATCCGCCTCTTTGGCCGGATCGAACCAGGTAAAGGCCCAGACCACCGAAAGCTGGACATCCGGGTTCACCTTCTTGGCGGCCAGGTAGTAGGAGTTGATGCCGTTCATCACCTCGGGGATCGGGAAAGACCCGATATAGCCGATCTTGTTCGACTTGGTCATCATCCCGGCGATCGTGCCCTGCACCGCGCGGCCTTCGTAGAAGCGGGCGTTGTAGGTCGACACGTTGTCATGGTCGCGTTTGAAGCCGGCGGCATGTTCAAACTTGACGTCGGGAAACTTGGCCGCCACCGCGTTGGTGGCATCCATGTAGCCGAACGAGGTGGTGAAGATGATGTTGCAGCCCGACAGCGCCATCTGGGTCAGCACCCGCTCGGCATCCGCGCCCTCGGGCACGCTTTCCTGCCAGGCGATCTCGACCTTGTCGCCATAGGCGGCCTGCACCGCCAGCGCGCCCTGGTGATGCTGGAACGTCCAGCCGCCGTCGCCGATCGGCCCGACATAGACGAAACAGGCCTTCGCCTTCTCCAGCCCCTGGGCAAAGGCGCCGCCCCCCAGGGCCAGCGTCAGCCCCATCGCCGCGGTCGCCAGCAGATTTCTGCGCTTCATTCGGTATCTCCCCGTTGTGGCGGGGCCTTGCCTGGCCCCGCATGTTGTAGCCTCAGCGCGAGGCGTGAAAATTCTGTCCCAGGCTTGCCGGGGCGGCCAGCGAGGCCTTGCCCTTGCGACCCGCGGACATGATGACCAGCACCAGAATGGTTATCAGATAGGGGGCCATGGACAAGTACTCGACCGGAATGGCGGAACCGGCCGCCTGCAGGTTCAGTTGCAGCACCGTGATGCCGCCGAAAAGATAGGCGCCGACCAGCACGCGCCAGGGCCGCCAGCTGGCAAAGACCACGATGGCCAGCGCGATCCAGCCGGCGCCGGCGGTGATCCCGTCCACCCATTGCGGCACCCGCACCAGCGCCACATAGGCCCCGCCCAGCCCCGCCATCGCGCCGCCAAAGGCGATGCAGGCCAGCCGGATCCGGTTGACCTTGTAGCCCAGCGCATGCGCCGCCTCGTGGCTTTCGCCCACCGCCCGGATGACCAGGCCGATCCGCGTCGCCTTCAGCACCCACCAGACCAGCGCCACCAGCGCGACCGAGGCGTAGACCACCCAATCGTGCCGGAACAGCACCGTGCCCAGGAACGGGATGTCGGCCAGCGGGCCAAAGGGCAGGGTGCCGGTCGGCGGCGGCTTGATGCCGTTGTAGTTCTGCCCCATCAGGCTGGACAGCCCCAGCCCGAACAGCGTCAGCGCCAGGCCCGTCGCCACCTGGTTGGCCAGGAACAGCTGGGTCAGCAGCGCAAAGATCAGGCTCAGCCCCGCGCCGCCCAGCGCGCCGCCGGCGAACCCCAGCAGCGGGCTGCCGGTATTCACCGCGACCATGAAGCCGCAGATCGCGCCCATGATCATCATGCCCTCGACGCCCAGGTTCAGCACGCCCGACTTTTCCACCACCAGCTCGCCCAGCGCCGCCAGAAGGATCGGCACCGCCGAGACCATCAGGCTGGCAATCAGCACGGCCGGGTTGATACCTCCGAAATCCATCTCAGACCCTCGCGCCAAGTTGCAGCCGGAACCGGTAGTTGGTCAGCACATCCACCGCCAGCAGGAAGAACAGCAGCATCCCCTGGAACACCTGGATCGCGGCCGAAGGCAGGCCAGGTTGGTCGAGGCCATCTCGCCCCCACATAGGTCAGCGCCATCAGGAACCCGGCCAACACGATGCCCAGCGGGTTCAGCCGGCCCAGGAAGGCGACGATGATCGCGGTAAAACCGTAGCCGGTGTTGAAATCGATGCTGATCTGCCCCGCAGGCCCCGTCACCTCGAACAGCCCCGCCAGGCCGGCCAGCGCGCCGGAAATCCCCATGCACAGCACCACCAGCCGCGACGGGCTGACCCCGTGGAACCGCGCCGCCCGGGGCGCCTGCCCCGCCAGCCGGATCTGAAAGCCCAGCAGGTGCCGGCTCAGGATCACCCAGGCCACCACCGCCGCCACCAGCGCCGCCACGCCCCCCAGTGCAGCCCCGACCCCGCGATCAGCTCGGGGTTCGAGGCCGCCGGAAACTGCCGGAAATTCCGGCTGCCGGGGAACCCCATGCCCTCGGGATTGCGCAGGAACCCGGTCGCGGCCATGGCCGGATCTTCTCGGCCACATAGACCAGCATCAGCGACACCAGGATCTCGTTGGTGTTGAACCGGGTCTTCAACAGTGCCGGGATCATCCCCCAGGCCCAGCCACCGAACGCCCCGGCAATCACCATCAGCGGATAGATCCAGCGGCTCTCCGTCGGATAGAAGGCCAGCCCCACCGCCGCGCCGCAAATGGCGCCCATGATGTACTGCCCCTCGGCACCGATGTTCCAGATCCCGGCCCGGAACCCCAGCGCCAGCCCGGTGGCGATCAGGATCAAGGGCCCCGCCTTCACCAGCAGTTGCCCGCGCAGATAGAACGCGAACTCGCCAAAGACCGGGTCCCAGAAGATGGTCCGGATCACCTCGACCGGATTCTTGCCCAGCACCGCAAACAGGATGCCACCCACGATCATCGTCAGAGCCACCGCCGCCGCCGGCGTGGCATAAAGCCAGAACCGGCTGGGCGATGGCCGCTTTTCAAGCCTGATCATGCCGGCCCCCTTCATCTTGGTGAAAATACTCCGGGGGTGCGGGGGCTGGCCCCCGCCCGCGCCGCCGGCCCTGGCCGCTGCCTCATGCCCCATGATGCGCCACCTCCATGCCATGGGCGCCGCCCATCATCAGCCCGATCTGGTCCATGCTCAGCCCCTGCACCGGCACGGGCCTGGTCATGCGCCCCTCGTTCAGCACGGCGAAACTGTCCGAAATCTCCAACAGCTCATCCAGGTCCTGGCTGATCACCACCACCGCCGCCCCGCCGGCCGCCCGGTCCAGGATCGCCTGCCGGATCGCCGCCGCGGCGGCCGCATCGACACCCCAGGTCGGCTGGTTGATCACGATCACCCCCGGCGCCTGGTTCAGCTCGCGCCCCACCAGGAACTTCTGCAGGTTGCCCCCCGACAGCGCCCGCGCCGCCACCCCTGGCCCCGGCGTCCGCACGTCATATTGTGCGATCACCTCCTCGGCAAAGGCGCGCGTCCCGCCCCAGTCGATAAAGCCGTGCCGGGTCAGGCCCTTGCGCACGCCCGCCGTCAGGAAGGCATTCTCGATCAGGCTCATGTCCGGCGCCGCCGCATGGCCATAGCGGTCCTCGGGCGCCGCCACCAGCCCGGCGCGCCGCCGCTCGACCGGGCCCAGGTCGCCCACGGCATTGCCGTCGATCCGCAGCCGGTCGGGCGCCACCTTCAACTCGCCCGACAGCGCCAGCAGCAATTCGTCCTGCCCGTTGCCGGCCACGCCGGCAATGCCCAGCACCTCGCCCTTTGCCACGGTAAAGCTCACGTTCTTCAGGCTGGTCCCGAACGGGATCGGGCTGGCCACCGACAGGTCGGACACCCCCAGCGCCACCGCACCCTTCTCGCCCGGATGCCGCTCGGGCGGGGTCAGCGTCGCCCCCACCATCAGCTCGGCCATCTCGCGCGCCGTCCGCTCGCGCGGGGTGCAGCTTGCCACCACCTTGCCCCGCCGCAGGATCGTCGCCTCGTCGCAGAGCGCCCGGATCTCTTCCAGCTTGTGGCTGATATACAGGATCGCAGTCCCCTCGGACGACAGCTTGCGCAGGGTCTTGAACAGGATCTCCACCTCCTGCGGCGTCAGCACGCTGGTCGGCTCGTCCATGATCAGCAGCCGGGGGTCCTGCAACAGGCAACGGATGATCTCGACCCGCTGCCTTTCGCCCGCCGACAGGTCGCCCACCATCCGCCCAGGGTCCAGCGGCAGGCCGTATTCCTCGCTGACCGCGCGGATCCGCCCGGCCAGTTCGCGCATCGGCGGCGGGTTTTCCATGCCCAGCGCCACGTTCTCGGCCACGTCCAACGCCTCGAACAGGCTGAAATGCTGGAACACCATCGCCACGCCCAGCCGCCGCGCCTCGGCCGGCTTGCCCGGCTGATAGGCCGCGCCCCGCAGCGTCATCGAGCCGGAATCCGGGCGCACCAGACCGTAGATCATCTTGACCAGCGTCGATTTCCCGGCGCCGTTCTCGCCCAGGAGCGCATGCACCTCGCCCTCCTGGATCGAGAAGGACACATCGCTGTTCGCCACCACCCCCGGATAGGCCTTGGTGACCCCCTCGACACGCAGAAGTTCCGTCATATCGCCTCCCTCCGGGCGCCGTTGCGCCGCGCCGCCAGCAGCTCTGCCGCCACGCCCACCGCTATTTCCTGCGGATGCTTGCCCAGATCCGGCGCCCCGATCGGGCAGCGGATCCGCGCGATGTCCTGCGGCGCATGGCCCAGGTCCCGCAGCCGCGACCGGAACCGCGCCCATTTCGTCGCCGACCCGATCAGCCCGCAGGCCGCGAACCCGCGCAGCAGCAGCCGGTGGCACAGTTCCAGGTCCAGCGCATGCGAATAGGTCAGGATCAGGTGTTCGGCCGCCTGCGGCGCATGCCCGGCCAGGATCGCGGGATCGGCCGCCGGCAGCACCGTCACGCCCAGGGGCACCTCGGCGGGAAACCGGCCGGCCTCCACATCGACCCAGGTCAGCGCCAGCCCCGGCAAGGGCGCCAACACCCCCACCAGCGCCCGGCCGACATGGCCCGCGCCCCAGATCCAGACCGGCCGCCGCGCCGCCGCGACCGGCTCGACCATCCAGCCCTGCACCAGCCCGGCCGCCGGCACGGCCCCTGCCCCCGCGCCGCGGCCAGAACCCGCCTGACCGCCAGCGGCATCGGCCCCGGCCCGCGCGCCACGACACCCGCGACCGGCACCGGTGCCGCCTCGAACACCTCGGTCACCAGCGTGACCGCCCCGCCGCAGCACTGGCCCAGCGCCGGCCCCAGCGGAACCCGCTCTGCCCGGAACGCCCCGGCCGCCAGCGCCCGCGCCGCCGCCTCGTATTCCAGCGCGCCGCCGCCGATGGTGCCCGACTGCCCGCCCGGCCAGACCAGCATCGCCGCCCCGACCTCGCGCGGGGCCGACCCCTCGACCGCGGCCACGACCACCCGCGCCACCCGGCCATGCGCTGCCACCGCCGCCTCCAGCGCGCCCAGATCGAACCCGGCCTCACGCATCGCCGCGCACCCGGGCCACCGCCTCCAGCACCGCCTCGGCCGTGGCCGGCGCGCGCAGGTCGGGATAGACCTTTCCATCGCCGCAGGCCGCCACCGCATCCGACAGCGCCAGGAACGCCGAGATCCCCAGCATGAAGGGCGGCTCGCCCACCGCCTTGGACTTGCCCACCGTCGCCTCGCGGTTCGCCTCGCCCCACAGCGCCACGTTGAACACCGCCGGACGGTCGGAACAGGCCGGAATCTTGTAGGTGCTGGGCGCATGCGTCGCCAGCCGTCCCCTGCCGTCCCAGACCAGTTCTTCGGTGGTCAGCCAGCCCGCGCCCTGCACATAGGCGCCCTCGATCTGGCCGATGTCCAGCGCCGGGTTCAGGCTGCTGCCGGTGTCATGCAGCAAATCGGCCCGCAGGATCCGGTTCTCGCCGGTCAGGGTGTCGATCGCCACCTCGGTCACCGCCGCGCCATAGGCGAAATAGAGGAACGGCCGCCCCTGCCCCTTCACCCGGTCCCACTCGATCTTCGGCGTGGCGTAATAGCCCGTGGACGACAGCGAGACCCGCGCCTGATAGGCCTGTGCTGCAACCTCGGCAAAGCCAAGGTCCGCGCCCCCGACCCGCACCCGCCCGTCGGCAAAGACCACCGTCTCCGGCGCCGCCTGATGCCGTTCGCCCAGAAACGCCGCCACCCGGTCGCGGATCGTCGTGGCCGCCGCCTGCGCCGCCATCCCGTTCAGGTCCGACCCGGAACTGGCCGCCGTGGCCGAGGTATTGGGCACCTTGCCGGTATCGGTCGCGGTGATCTTCACCGCCGCGGCCTCCAGCCCGAAGACCGCCGCCGTCACCTGTGCCACCTTCTGGTTCAGCCCCTGGCCCATCTCGGTGCCGCCATGGTTCAGGTGGACCGAGCCATCCTGATAGACATGCACCAAGGCCCCGGCCTGGTTCAGCCAGGTCAGCGTGAACGAGATGCCGAACTTCACCGGCGTCAGGGCGATGCCGCGCTTGATCACCGGGCTGGCCGCATTCCAGGCCGCGATCTCCGCCTTGCGCGCCCGGTAATCCGCCCGCGCCTCCAGGTCGGCCACGATCCGGTCGCCGATGAAATCCTCGACTGGCATCAGATAGGGCGTGGTCTGCACCCTTCGCCTTCATCTTGGCCCAAATACTCCGCGGGGGTGCGGGGGCGCGAAGCCCCCGCCGCCGGACGGTAGAAATTCGCCCGCCGCACCTCCAGGGCTCGCGTCCCAAGGCAAAGGCGATGTGATCCATCACCCGCTCGATGCCGATCATCCCCTGCGGACCGCCGAACCCGCGATAGGCGGTGGCGCTGGCGGTATTGGTGCGCAGCCGGTGGCTCTCGATCCGGATATCGGGCAGGAAATAGCAGTTGTCGGCATGCAGCATCGCCCGGTCGGCGACCGGCAGCGACAGGTCCGGCTCCAGCCGCAGCGGAACAGATGGGTGAACTCCAGCCCTGCACCCGGCCGCGCCCGTCAAAGCCGGCGCGATAGCGGATCTTCAGGTCGTGCCGCTTGCCCGTCACCACCATGTCGTCGTCACGGTCATAGCGCATCTTGCAGGGCCGCCCGGTCGCCCGGGCGGCCAGCGCGCAGGCGATCGCCAGCCAGTTGCCCTGGCTTTCCTTGCCGCCAAAGCCGCCGCCCATCCGCCGGGTTTCCACCCGGACCGCCGACATCGGCAGATGCAGCGCATGGGCCACCTTGTGCTGCACCTCGGTCGGGTGCTGGGTCGAGGAATAGACCAGCATCCCGTCTTCCTGCGGCACGGCGGCGGCGATCTGGCCTTCCAGGTAGAAATGCTCCTGCCCGCCGACCGGGAATTCCCCCTCGACGACATGTGCCGCACGACCGAGCGCCGCGGCCGCATCGCCCCGCGCCCAGACCACCGGGCCGCCCTCGAACCGGCTGTCCGCCGCCAGCGCCTCTTCCACCGTCAGGATCGGCGTCAGCGGGCGATAGCCCACCTTGCCCAGCCGCGCCGCGCCGCGCTGCCAGATGGCTGTCGGCCACCACCAGAAACACCGGCTGGCCGTGATAATGCACCCGGTCCAGCGCCAGCAGCGGCTCGTCCTGCGCCGAGGGGCTGCAATCGGGCACCTCGCCCAGATCCGCCGCCGCCAGCGCCAGCACCACACCGGGGGCTGCACGCACCGCCGCCAGGTCGACCGACAGCAGATCGGCATGGGCCTCGCTTGCCGGCCAAAGGCCAGGTGCAGCGCGCCCGCGGGCAGCGGAATGTCGTCCAGATACCGCGCGGCACCGGTCACATGCAGCGGCGCGGAATCATGCGGCAGGGGTTTTCCCAGGCTCATTTCCCCACCTCCAGCACCGAGACCGGCACCCCGCCAAGATCGTGGAAATAGCGCAAGGCCATGTTCTGCGCCGCGCGCATCCGATAGGCCGCGCTGGCGCGCATGTCGGTCATCGGCTGGAAATCCTCGGCCATCGCCGCCATCGCCACCCGCACCCCGTCCTCGGTCCAGGCCTGCCCGACCAGTGCGGCCTCGGCCGCGCGGGCGCGCCGGGGGGTGCCGGCCATGCCGCCAAAGGCGATGCGGGCCGCCGTCACCCGGCCAGCCTCGACCGCGACGTTGAAACAGCCGCAGACCGCCGAGATGTCCTGGTCGAACCGTTTCGACAGCTTGTAGCAGCGCAGCGCCGGCGCCTTGGCGGGCAGGGTGATCCCGGCGACGAATTCGCCGGGCCGGCGATCCTGCTTGCGGTAGTCCAGGAAGAAATCCTCCAGCGGGATCCGCCGCATCTCGTCGCCCCGCCGCAGGTGCAGGCTGGCGCCCAGCGCGATCAGCGCCGGCGGGCCGTCGCCGATGGGCGAGCCATTGGCGATATTGCCGCCGATCGTTGCCGCGCCGCGCACCTGCTGGCTGGCGAACCGGCGCAGCAACTCGGCCAGGGACGGCAGGTCGCCCGCCACCGCCGCGCGCAACTCGGCGATGGTGACGCAGGCGCCGACGTGCAACTCGTCGCCGCGCCGCTCGATCTGGCTCAGGTCGGGCAGGCCGGCGATAAAGGCCACCGGCCCCAGGTCGCGCAGCTGTTTGGTCACCCACAGGCCGACATCGGTGGCGCCGGCCACCAGGACCGCACCGGGATTGGCCAGATACCATTCGGCCAGATCGTCGCTGTCCGCGGGGTGGAACCCGCCGGGGAGGCTGCCTGCCTCCCCGGACCCCTCCTGGGATATTTGTCGAAGGGAAAGGGCATCTGCCCGCATCCAGTCTGGCACCGGGGCGGTGGCGGCGGCCTGGGCGGCGCGGACGATCGGCGCATAGCCGGTGCAGCGGCACAGGTTGCCGGCCAGCTGGTCGTCATGGTCGGTGGCCCCGTTCAGATGCGCCGTGGCCATCGAGACCACGAAGCCCGGCGTGCAGAAGCCGCACTGGCTGCCGTGGTGGTCGACCATTGCCTGCTGCACCGGATGCAGCGCGCCGTCCGGCCCGGCCAGCCCCTCGACCGTGCGCACCGCCTTGCCGTGCAGTTGCGGCAGGAACAGGATGCAGGCGTTCAGCGCCCGGCTGCCGCGCGCATCGGTGACCATCACCGTGCAGGCCCCGCAATCGCCCTCGTTGCAGCCTTCCTTGGTGCCGGCCAGCCCGCGCGTCTCGCGCAGCCAGTCGAGCAGCGTCCGCGTCGGGCTTTGCCCCGTGACGCGGACCGGCGCTCCGTTCAGCAGGAACGTGATCCCAGACCCCAGCCCATCCTTGTGCCCGGTCATATGTCAGTCCGCCGCGGTCTCCCCGTTGGAGGCAGTCTGCGTGGTCGCCCGATGCGGCGTAAAGCGATCCACGCGCCCCTTGTTGTTGTCCTTTCATCAAGACGGCGCCGCCGATTCAAGGCAAGTGGAATTTTTCCGGCACAGCGCGAAGCACCTTTCTGGTTTGCCTGAAAGTCGGGCGGCTCTTGCGGGTGCCTGCACGGCTGTTAGGCTGGCCGCATGTCTGGCGCGCCCCGATTCATCCACCTGCGAACCCACACCGAACACAGCCTTCTGGAAGGCGCCGTTCCGGTGAAGAAACTGGTCAAGCTGGCGGCGGGGGCGCGGATGCCGGCCATTGCCGTCACCGATACCAACAACATGTTCTGTGCGCTGGAATTTTCCAGCCATGCCAAGGATGCCGGCTTGCAGCCCATCCTGGGCTGTCAGGTCAGCCTGGCGCATGACCCCGCCGCGCCGGGCGAAAAGCCGCGGCTGCCTGCGCCCATCGTGCTGCTGGCCCAGTCCGAGGCCGGCTACATGAACCTGATGAAGCTGAATTCATGCCTTTACCTGCGTGGCGACGGCCAGTTGCCGCATGTCACGCCCGAGGATCTGGCGAGCCATGCCGAGGGGCTGATCTGCCTGTCCGGCGGGCCGGACGGGCCCTTGGGCCGGTTCCTGCGGGCCGGGCAGATGCCAAAGGCGCGGGCGCTGACCGACCGGCTGGCGGCGATCTATCCGGGCCGGTTCTATATCGAGTTGCAGCGCCATCCCGGCGAAGGCGGCGCCCTGCCCGAGGCCGAGGCGGCCAGCGAGCGCGGCCATGTCGAACTGGCCTATGAAAAGGGCCTGCCGCTGGTTGCCACCAACGACGTCTATTTCCCCGAGGCCAAGATGTACGAGGCGCATGACGCGCTGATCTGCATCGCCGAGGGCGCCTATGTCGACCAGATGGAGCCGCGCCGCAAGCTGACGCCGCAGCACTATTTCAAGTCCGAAGCCGAGATGTGCGCGCTGTTCGCCGACCTGCCCGAGGCGCTGGAAAACACCGTCGAGATCGCCCGGCGCTGCGCCTATATGGCGGCCAAGCGCAAGCCGATCCTGCCGCGGTTCGCTGATGACGAGGTGCAGGAACTGCGCCGGCAGGCCAATGCCGGGTTGCAGGCGCGGCTGGCCGTTATTCCCCACGCGGTCAGCCCGGACGAGTATCAGGCCCGGCTGGATTTCGAGCTGGACATCATCGAGAAGATGGGCTTCCCCGGCTATTTCCTGATCGTGTCCGACTTTATCAAATGGGCCAAGGCGCATGATATTCCGGTCGGGCCGGGGCGCGGGTCGGGCGCGGGCAGCCTGGTCGCCTATGCGCTGACCATCACCGACCTTGACCCGCTGCGCTATGCGCTGCTGTTCGAACGCTTCCTGAACCCCGAGCGGGTATCGATGCCCGACTTCGACATCGACTTCTGCATGGACCGCCGCGAAGAGGTGATCCGCTATGTGCAGGACCACTATGGCCGCGACAAGGTTGCCCAGATCATCACCTTTGGCGCGCTTCTGTCCAAGGCGGCGGTGCGCGACGTTGGTCGGGTGCTGCAACTCAGCTATGGCCAGGTGGACCGGCTGTCCAAGATGATCCCGGTCGAGGGGGTGAAACCGGTCTCGATCACCAAGGCGCTGGCCGATGAACCCCGCCTGCGCGAGGCGGCAAGGGAAGAGGTGGTCGGCCGCCTGCTGTCCTATGCCGAACAGATCGAGGGGCTATACCGCAACGCCTCGACCCATGCCGCCGGCGTGGTGATCGGCGACCGCCCGCTGGATGAGCTGGTGCCGCTCTATCAGGACCCGCGCTCCGACATGCCGGCGACCCAGTTCAACATGAAATGGGTCGAGGCGGCGGGCCTGGTCAAGTTCGACTTCCTCGGGCTGAAGACGCTGACCGTGATCCAGAACGCCATCGGCCTGATCCTGAAATCCGGCCGGCCGCTGCATGTGTCGCAGGATGGCACCCGGCTTTACGACCCCAAGGCGGGGGCCGAGAACGACATCGGCCATATCCCGCTGGACGACAAGGCCAGCTATGACCTTTACGCCGCCGCCAAGACCGTGGCGGTGTTCCAGGTGGAAAGCTCGGGCATGATGGACGCGCTGCGGCGGATGAAGCCCACCTGCATCGAGGATATCGTCGCCCTGGTGGCGCTGTATCGCCCCGGCCCGATGGAGAACATCCCCACCTATTGCGAGGTCAAGAACGGCCAGAAGGAGATTGAATCGATCCACCCGACGATCGACCATATCCTGAAGGAAACCCAAGGGATTATCGTCTATCAGGAACAGGTGATGCAGATCGCGCAGGTCATGGCCGGCTATTCGCTGGGCGGGGCCGACCTGCTGCGCCGCGCCATGGGCAAGAAGATCGCCGAGGAAATGGCCAAGGAACGGCCCAAGTTCATCGAGGGCTGCACCAAGACCCACGGCATCGACCCCAAGAAATCGGGCGAGGTCTTCGACCTCCTGGAGAAATTCGCCAACTACGGCTTCAACAAGAGCCACGCCGCCGCCTATGCGGTGGTCAGCTACCAGACCGCCTGGCTCAAGGCCAACCACCCGGTCGAATTCATGGCCGGGGTGATGAATTGCGATATCCACCTGACCGACAAGCTGGCCGTCTACAAGCGCGAGCTGGACAAGCTGGGCATCGAGGTGGTGCCACCCTGCGTCAACCGCAGCCTGGCCACCTTTGACACTGGGGAGGGCCGGGTGATCTATGCCCTTGGCGCGCTGAAGAACGTGGGCGTCGAGGCGATGCGCCTGATCGTCGAGGCGCGCGGGCAGGCGCCCTTTGCCAGCCTGTTCGACTTTGCCCGCCGCGCCGACCTGAAGCGGATCGGCAAGCGCCCGCTGGAAATGCTGGCCCGCGCCGGGGCCTTCGACCAGCTTGACCCCAACCGCGCCCGGGTGTTCGAGGCGCTGGACGGGCTGGTGGCCTATTCCGCCGCCATCCATGACGCGAAATCCTCGAACCAGGTGTCGCTGTTCGGCGATTCGGGCACCGACATTCCCGAACCCCGCCTGGCCTGGCGCGACGACTGGCTGCCGGTCGAACGGCTGGGCAACGAACATCTGGCGGTCGGCTTCTATCTCTCGGGCCATCCGCTCGACGACTACATGTCGGCGCTGAAACGCAAGGACGTAAAGACCCTGGCCGAGGTGACGGCCCAGGTCACCGCGCGCAATTCGCCGATGGTGCTGCGGCTGGCGGGGTCGGTCGCGGCGAAACAGGAACGCAAATCGGCCAAGGGCAACCGCTTTGCCTTTGTCTCGCTGTCCGATCCCACCGGGCTGTACGAGGTGACCGTCTTCTCCGACGTGCTGGAGGTGGCCCGCGACCTGCTGGAACCGGGGCGCAACGTGGTGCTGACCGTCCGCGCCGATCCCGATGGCGACGGGGTAAAGCTCTTGGCCAATGCCGTCGCCCCGATTGACAGCGTCGCCGACCAGGCCGGCGCGCAGGCGATCCGCATTCACCTGAACCGGGCCGAGGCGGTGCCCTCGCTGGCCGCCCTCCTCTCCACCGTCACCGGCAAGACCCGCGCCCAGGTCACCCTTTGCGTGCCCGACGACCAGGGCCGCGAAATCGACCTGACCCTGCCGCAGCCCTACCCGGTCAACCCCCAGATCCGCGGCGC
This sequence comes from Paracoccaceae bacterium, assembly GCA_041397345.1. Lineage (GTDB taxonomy): Bacteria > Pseudomonadota > Alphaproteobacteria > Rhodobacterales > Rhodobacteraceae > Pseudogemmobacter. The sequence continues at coordinate 9,380 of JAWKWU010000017.1, read as the reverse complement.
GATCAAGGCGATGCAGGGCGTGGTCATGGTGGAAGAGGTCTGACTGCCAGCCTGGTCACGGGCAGATCGCAGGCGAATACGCCGTCGGGTAGCCCATTGTCGGGCGATATTCCCGCCCTTGGCCGCAATATCAGCCATTCCGCCCGAAGTTCGGCAACGCCTCAGGCGATACGCCCTCGCCCCAAGGCCTGCCTCACCAATGCGGCGGTCGCACGTTGGCGGCTGGCGCCTCGGCCAGGTCCGCCTCGCGTTCGGCCTCGCGCTCCATCAGCATGTGGACCCGCCGTGTCAGCACGTCGATCTCGCGCGACTGGCGTGCCACCACTTCGGACAGGTCGTCCACCGCGCGCATCAGATGCGCCAGCTTTTCCTCATAGGCCTCGATCCGATCCATCGCCGCCGCGCGCCCCGCTTGCCTTTGTCCCTGTCCCTCCGATAAGGGAAGGCGCAAGCGATGCAAGGGGTTCCGCCCATGTCCGAAGGAAAAGTCCGCCGTCCACGCGCCGAGACGCCGAAAGGCTTTCGCGACTATTTCGGCGCCGAGGTGGCCGAGCGCAAGGCGATGCTGGATGCGATCACCGGCGTCTATCATCGCTATGGCTTTGACCCTCTGGAAACCAGCGCGGTCGAGACGGTCGAGGCGCTGGGCAAGTTCCTGCCCGATGTCGACCGCCCGAACGAGGGCGTCTTTGCCTGGCAGGACGAGGACATGGACTGGCTGGCCCTGCGCTACGACCTGACCGCGCCCCTGGCCCGGGTCGCCGCGCAATACCGCAACGACTTGCCCAGCCCCTACCGCCGCTATGCGATGGGCCCGGTCTGGCGCAACGAAAAGCCGGGGCCGGGGCGGTTCCGCCAGTTCTATCAATGCGATGCCGATACCGTCGGCTCGGGCTCGGTCGCGGCCGATGCCGAGATCTGCGCCATGCTGGCCGACGCGCTGGAAGAGGTGGGCATCCCGCGCGGCGACTATGTGGTAAAGGTGAACAACCGCAAGGTCCTGAACGGGGTGATGGAGGTCGCGGGGCTGGCGGGCGAGGACAAGGAGGCCGAACGCGGCGTCGTCCTGCGCGCCATCGACAAGATCGACCGGCTGGGGCCGGAGGGCGTCCGCGCCCTTCTGGGCGAGGGCCGCAAGGATGAGTCCGGCGATTTCACCAAGGGCGCGGGGCTGTCGGCGGAACAGGCCGAAGTGGTGATGGGGTTCGTGTCGGCCAAGCGTGACACCGGCGCGGCGACGGTGGCGCGGCTGCGTGAACTGGTCGGCGCCTCGACCGTGGGCGCCTCGGGCGTCGAGGAGCTGGAGTCGATCGCGGCCCTGCTTCACGCCCAAGGCTATGGCCCCGACCGCATTGTCATTGACCCCGGCGTCGTGCGCGGCCTTGGCTACTACACCGGTCCGGTGTTCGAGGCCGAGCTGACCTTTGAAATCCTCGACGAAAAGGGCCGCAAGCGGCAGTTCGGCTCGGTTGCGGGCGGCGGGCGCTATGACGGGCTGGTGAAGCGCTTTACCGGGCAGGACGTGCCGGCGACCGGGGTTTCCATCGGGGTCGACCGCCTCTTGGCCGCGCTGCGGGCCAAGGGGCGCGCCGGTGGCGACACCGCCGGGCCGGTCGTCGTCACCGTGATGGACCGCGACCGGATGGCCGATTACATGGCCATGGTGGGCGATCTGCGCCGGGCCGGCCTGCGCGCCGAGGTCTATCTGGGCAACCCCAAGAACTTTGGCAACCAGTTGAAATACGCCGACAAGCGCGGCAGCCCCGTCGCCGTCATCCAGGGGGGCAACGAGGCCGCGGCGGGCACGGTGATCCTCAAGGACCTGGTGCTGGGCGCCAGGATCGCCAAGCGCCACGCTGGAGGAATGGAAGGACCGCCCCGCCCAGATCGAGGTGCCGCGCGAGTCTGGTCCAGGCCGTGCAAAAGATGCTGGGGCAATGACCGACAAGGCCATCATCCGCGCCAAGGCCGAGCGGCTGCACGCACCTTTCTCGCCGCCGGCGACCGTCAGGCCGACATCCTGCCCGCCGACACCCTGCTGGACCTCTACGGCGAGGATATCCGCGCCCGCGCCTATATCGCCGCCGACCCGCTGAACGGCGAGATGATGCTGCGCCCCGATTTCACCGTGCCGGTGGTGCAGGCCCATATGTCGGCGGCGCCGAACCCGCGCTATGCCTATGGGCGAGGTGTTCCGCCGGCAGGAACATCTGGATGGCCGCGCGCGCGAATATCTGCAGGTCGGCTATGAGGTGTTCGACCGCGCCGCCCCCGCCGCCGACGCCGAGGTTTTCGCGCTGTTTGCCGACCTTCTGGCCGATCTGGCGCTGCGCCCGGCGACCGGCGACATCGGCATCCTGATGGCGGCGGTGCGCGGGCTGTCGACCAGCGACCGGCGCAAGGCCGCGCTGTTGCGCCACATCTGGCGGCCGCAGCGGTTTCGCGCCCTGCTCGACCGGTTCGCCGGCCGGGCGCCGGTGCCGCCGGCCCGCGCCGCGCTGTTGCAGCGGCTGGCGGCAGATGCGCCGCAGGCGCTGATCGCCGCCGCCGGGCCCGCTGGTCGGCCTGCGGTCGGCCGAGGATATCGCCGCCCGCGCCGAGGCGTTGCTGGAAGATGCCCGGACACCGCCCCTGGCCGCGCCCGAGGCGGCGCTGCTTTATGACCTGCTGACGCTCGAGGCGCCGTCGCAGGCGGCCGCAACCCATCTGCGGCATCACGCCCCTGCTGCCCGCCATCGCCCCCGCGGTCAGGTCCTTTGCGGCGCGGCTGGATGCGCTGGCCGCGCGGCATCGACGTGGCCACCCTGCCCTTCGAGGCCAGCCACGGCCGCCGCGCTGGAATACTACGATGGCTTCGTCTTCACCTTCCACGCATCGGGCGAGATGCCGGCGGTGGCCAGCGGCGGCCGCTATGACGCGCTGACCGCGGTCCTGGGGGCGGGCCGGTCGATCCCGGCGGTAGGCGGCATCATAAGGCCCGGCCTGGTGGCAACGCAACTGAAGGAAACTCTGATGCTGAAGATCGGCGTGCCGTCAAAGGGACGGCTGATGGAAAAGACCTTCGACTGGTTCGGCAACCGGGGCGTGACCATGGCCCTGCCGGCAACGAACAGAGATATTCCGGCGCCGTGCAGGGGTCGAGGGCGTCGAACTGGTGCTGCTGTCGGCCGGAGAGATCCCGCGCGAACTGGCCGCGGGGCGCATCCACCTGGGCGTGACCGGTTCGGACCTGGTGCGCGACAAGCTGGCCGACTGGGACCGGCAGGTGGCGGAATGGGCCCGCATGGGCTTTGGCCATGCCGATCTGGTGCTGGCGGTGCCGGCGGCCTGGATCGACGTCGACACGCTGGACGACCTGGACGCGGCGGCGGCGGCCTTTCGCGCCGCCCATGGCCACCGGCTGCGCATCGCCACCAAATATCACCGGCTGGTGCGCGAATACCTGACCGCGAACGGCGTGGCCGACTATCAGCTGGTCGACAGCCAGGGCGCGACCGAAGGCACGGTCAAGAACCTGACCGCCGAGGCGATCGCCGACATCACCTCGACCGGCGAGACGCTGCGGGCCAACCACCTGAAGATCCTGTCCGACGGGCCGATCCACCAGAGCCAGGCGACGCTGTTCGCCGCCCGCAATGCCGACTGGTCGGGCGCGGGGCCGGCGCTCGCCGCGCTGGCGGCGCGGCTCAGCCTGCCCTTGCCGCCTGTGGCGGTTTCCGGCTGACCAGCGCCACCCCCGTCGCGGCCAGCGCCATGCCCGCCCAGCCCTGGGCCGGCAGAGCCTCGCCCAACATCGGCCAGGCAAACAGCGCCGCCAGCGCCGGCACCAGGTAGAACAGCGCCGAGACCCGCGCGACCTCTCCGGCGCGGATCATCGCCAGGAGCAGCGTCATCGCCAGAAGCGAATTGGCCAGCACCAGATAGGCCATGGCGGCAATGAACCGGGCGTCCCAGCTGACCTGCATGCCCTCGGCCATCAGCGCCAGCGGCAGGCAGAAGGCCGCGCCGACGACATACTGGATCAGGTTGGCGATCACCGGATGGCAGCTTGCGCCGAACCGCTTTTCATAAAGCGTGCCACCGGTGATGCCGAACAGCGCCACCAGCGTCAGCCCCAGCCCGGCCAGGCTGCCCGCCTGCACGCGGGATTGCGCGGTGATCACCAGCGCCGCCCCGGCCAGCCCCAGCGCCAGCCCGATCCAGCCGCGCCGCCCGATCCGTTCGCCCACCCAATGCGGGGCGGCCAGCGCCACTAGGATCGGTTGCAGGCAGACCACGATCGCCACCGCCCCGGTCGAAACGCCCAGGCGAAAGGCCAGGTAGCACAGGCCGAAATAGACCACCTGGATCAGAAAGCCGACCACGGCCACATCCAGCACAGCCCGCCGCGACGGCCAGCGCGGCCGCAGGATCAGCGCCAGCGGCGCCAGCACCGCCACCAGCATGAGGTAGCGCAGCGCCAGCACCGTCAGCGGCGCGTTGTGTTCGATGGCGATCTTGGCCACGGCGAAACCGGCCGACCACAGGACCAGAAAGATCGCCGGGGCAGCCAGCAGCCACAGGGGACGGGGCGCAGAGGTCATGCCACCTTGTTGCCCGCGCCGCCGGAAAAGGAAAGCCCCGCCCAGCGGGCCGGGCCGCAGGGCCGCGCCCTGACGGAGGACAGCTCCCGCACCGGGGCCATTGCAGGCCCCGGCCCGGTTTTCCGGCCGAACCCGCTCAGCCGTCCACGCGGATGCGCGCGTTGGACGGGTCAAAGGGGCTGTCCTCGACCACCACGGCATCCCATTCCTTCAGCTGCATCTTCACCTTCAGCCGGGTGCCCACCTCGGCCAGGTCGGGGCGGACATAGCCCATGCCGATCTGCTTGCCAAAGGCGACCGAATACCCGCCCGAGGTCAGTCGGCCGATCTTTTCGCCATTGTGGATCAGCGCCTCCTTGCCCCAGGGATCGGCGTCCGCCGGCCCGTCGATCAGCAGCGTCACGCATTTCGAGCGGATGCCGGTTTCCAGCATCTTCGCCTTGCCGCGAAACTCTTTCGACAGGTCGACGAAACGGTCCAGCGCCGCCTCCAGCGGTGTCGCGTCGCGGCCCAGTTCGTTGCCGAAGGCGCGATAGCTCTTCTCCTGCCGCAGCCAGTTCTGCGCCCGCGCGCCGACGCCCTTCAACCCGTGCTTTTCGCCCACCGACCAGATCAGGTCCCACAGATAGCGGCCGAACTCGATCGGGTAATGCAGCTCCCAGCCCAGCTCGCCGGTATAGGCCACGCGCACCGCCCGCACCGGGCACATGCCCAGCTCGATGTCGCGGTAGCTGAGCCAGGGGAAACGCTTGTTGCCCAGCACCGTCGCCGGATCGCGGTCCTTGACGATGTCCTTCAGCAGGGCGCGGGCATTCGGCCCGGCCAGCGCATAGACACCCCATTGCGTGGTGATGTCATGGATGTCGATCTGCCCGCCACCGGCCGCCATGAAATCTTCGGCGGCCTTCATCAGGAAATCGGCGTCATAGGCCGTCCAGGCCCCGGCCGAGATCAGGTAGTATTCGTTCTCCTTCAACCGGACGATGGTATATTCCGTCCGCGTGGTGCCATGGTCGGTCAGCGCATAGGTCAGGTTGATCCGGCCGACGTTCGGCAGCTTGTTGCAGGTGAAGTGGTCCAGGAAGGCCGTCGCGCCGGGGCCGCGCAGCAGGTGCTTGGTAAAGGCGCTGGCATCGATGATGCCCACCGTGTCGCGCACGGCCTCGGCCTCGGCCTTGGCAAAGGGCCACCAGGCGCCGCGGCGGAAACTGCGGCTGTCATGGTCAAAGGAGGCGGGGGCATCCTTCGGCCCGTAATAGTTCGGCCGTTCCCAGCCGTTCACCTGGCCCATCTGGGCGCCCATCCCGATCTGGCGGTCATAGGCCGGCGCGGTGCGCAGCGGGCGGCAGGCTTCGCGTTCCTCATCCGGGTGGTGCAGGATGAAGACGTGGTTGTAGCATTCCTCGTTCTTGCGCGCGGCATATTCCGTGGTCATCCAGTTGCCGTAGCGCTTGGGGTCCAGGCTGGCCATGTCGATCTCGGCCTCGCCTTCGGTCATCAGCTGCGCCAGGTAATGCCCGGTGCCGCCGGCGGCGGTGATGCCGAAGGAGAAGCCCTCGGCCAGCCACATGTTGCGCAGGCCGGGTGCGGGGCCGACCAGCGGGTTGCCATCGGGGGTATAGCAGATCGGGCCGTTGAAGTCGTCTTTCAGGCCCACGGTTTCCGAAGACGGGATCCGGTGGATCATCGACATGTATTCCGCCTCGATCCGCTCCAGGTCCAGCGGGAACAGGTCGGCGCGGAAGCTGTCGGGCACGTCATATTCGAACCGCGCCGGCGCACCGTATTCATACGGCCCCAGGATCCAGCCGCCGCGTTCTTCACGCACATACCACTTGGCATCGGCATCGCGCAGCACCGGGTGTTGCGGATGGGTCTTGCGGTATTCCACCAGCATCGGGTCCGGCTCGGTCACGATATACTGGTGTTCCACCGGGATCGCCGGGATCTTGATTCCCAACAGCCGCGCGGTGCGCTGGGCATGGTTGCCGGTCGCGGTCACCACATGCTCGGCGTGAATCTCATGCTTGTCGTCGCCGGCGACCAGCATGCCGCCCCGCTCTTCCATCCGGGTGACCGATACGATCCACTCCGAACCGGTCCAGCGATAGCCGTCGACCTGGATCCGGCGCTCGATCGTCACGCCGCGCTGGCGGGCGCCCTTGGCCATGGCCTGGGTCACGTCGGCCGGGTTGATATAGCCGTCCTGCGGGTGATAGAGCGCGCCGACCAGATCCTCGGTCCGCACCAGCGGCCAGCGTTCCTTGATCTGCGCCGGCGTCAGGAATTCGTGATAGACCCCGGCGGTTTCCGCGACCGACGAATACAGCATGTATTCGTCCATCCGTTCCTGCCGCTGCGCCATGCGCAGGTTGCCCACCACATAGAAGCCGGCGTCCAGCCCGGTCTCGGCCTCCAGCCCCTTGTAGAAATCCACCGAATACTTGTGGATATGGGTCGTGGCATAGCTCATGTTGAACAGCGGCAGCAGCCCCGCCGCGTGCCAGGTCGAACCGCTGGTCAGCTCGTCGCGTTCCACCAGCATCGTGTCCCAGCCCGCCTTGGCCAGGTGATAGGCGATCCCGGTTCCGACGGCCCCGCCGCCGACGACCAGGGCTTTGACATGCGTTTTCATCGGGCGACTCCCCCAGGGCTTATGTTTGCGACATATCTGACAGACGCCGGACGGACCGGGCAAGCCGGCCCGACCCTTCGCATCCGAAAACGACATGCGCGCGCCTGTCGCATCCCGACCCCGCGCTTTGCACCGGGCTAGCGATATCGCCATGACATCCATGGGCCGACGGAACCTTCGCACCTTCTGGCTTTGGGTGCTTCTTGCGCCCTTCCTGCTGCTGTCGCTCCTGTCACCCGCCGTCATGCCGGCGCGCGCCGCCGACGGCACCCTGACGCTGGTCCTGTGTACCGACGGCGAGGTGACGGAACTGGTGATCGACCTGGCCACGGGCAAGCCGGTCGAAAAGGCCCCCGCCGACAGCCGCGACCGCTGCGACTGGGCCGCCGGTCATTGGTCGGTGGCCAGCCTGCTGTGGGCCGAGGCACCGGCTCCCATCGTCCTGCGGGTCCGTCCCGCCACCCCGCCGCCCGCCACGGTTCTGCTTGCCCTGAGCCATGCGACCGGCCTGCCGCCCGCCACCGGCCCGCCTGCCGCCATCTGACGCTTCGCCTCAGATCGAAACATCAGACAACGGACAAGACACCATGACCGAGACAACACCCGGGGCCGGGGCCCCGGCAGCCCTGGCTGCACGCAAACTGTATTTCGCCGCCTGGCGCTGGCATTTCTATGCCGGGCTATACGTCATTCCCTTCCTGCTGCTTCTGGCCGTGACCGGAACCATCATGGTCTGGTTTAGCGCGATCGCCCCCGAATACGGCGAAAGGCTGACCATCGCCGCCGGCCCCGCGCCGCTGGGGGTTCAGGCCCAGGCCGATGCCGCGCTTGCCGCCTATCCCGGCGGAACCGTCACGACCTATGTGGCGCCCTGGGGCCCGGAAAACCCTGCGCTGTTCCGGGTGACGCCGGCCGAAGGGCCATCGCGGATGCTGGCCATCAACCCCTATGACGGCACCGTGCTGCGCGACATGGAACACGGCGCGACCTGGGAAGAATGGGCCGATCTGCTGCATGGTCAACTGATGCAGACCGGCCCGGCCAAGCCCTATGGCGATTTCCTGATCGAGGTCGCAGCCTCGCTTGCCCTTCTGCTGGTGGCGACCGGCCTTTACATGGCCTGGCCGCGCGACCGCGGGCTGCGCGCCATGCTGCTTCCCGACCTGCGGCTGCAGGGCCGCGCCCTGTGGAAATCGCTGCACACCGCGCTTGGTGCCTGGATCAGCCTCATACTGGTGTTCTTCCTGATCTCGGGCCTGTCCTGGGCCGGCATCTGGGGCGGCAAGTTCGTGCAGGCCTGGTCCACCTTTCCGGCCGAGAAATGGGACAACGTGCCCCTGTCGGACCTGACCCATGCCAGCATGAACCATACGGCGAAAGAGGTGGTTCCCTGGGCGATGGAACAGACGCCGCTGCCGGCATCCGGGTCCGCCGCCGGGGTGGCCGGCATAGCGGAGGGCCAGCCGGTCTCGCTGGAAACCGTTGCCGCGCTGGCCCGCAGCATCGGCTTTGACGGACGCTTCCAGCTGGCGGTGCCGGCGGGTGAAACCGGGGTCTGGACGATCAGCCGCGACAGCATGAGCTGGGACAGCACCGACCCGACCAGCGACCGCACCGTGCATGTCGACCAGTACAGCGGCCGCATCCTGGCCGACGTGGGCTTTGCCGACTACAGCGCCTATGGCAAGGCGATGTCCGTGGGCATTCCGCTGCACATGGGCCTGATGGGCACCTGGAACGCGGTGTTGAACATCGGCATCTGCCTGGTGCTGATCGTCGTCGCGCTGTCGTCGGTGGCGATGTGGTGGCAACGCCGCCCCTCGGGCGCAGCGCGGCTGGTGGCCCCGCCCCGGCCCGACGAGGTGCCCTTTGCCCGCGGCGCGATCCTGATCACGCTGGCGCTGGCGCTGGCCTTCCCTGTGCTGGGGCTGACCCTGCTGGCCATGCTGGCGCTGGACCTGCTGGTTCTGTCGCCGATCCCGGCGCTGAAGCGGGCGCTTTCCTGAAATCAGCGCAATGACACGGGCCGCGCCGGGTGCAAACGCCCCGGCGCGTCACTCTTCCGCCGTGTCGCCGCCGCCACAGACCTTGCGGGCGCCCTGCATGGCGCAGTTGCCGCCCTTCAGCCCGCCCCCGCCCAGGGTCTTGCCGGCTGCCTTGGA
>JAWKWU010000016.1:0-39333 GCA_041397345.1 Paracoccaceae bacterium | reverse complement strand
GTCAGGGGGTTGCGGGGGTTGCCGCGCCAGCCCGGCCCGGTTTTGCCCGCGCGGGCCACAGCCGCAGCGCCAGAAGCGTGGCCGTCAGCGCCAGATAGACCAGCGACTCGCCGGTCCAGACCTTGCCGATCATCACGAAATGCACCGCGCCCAGCAGAATCGCCGGATAGGCCAGCCGGTGCAGCCGGCGCCAGCGCGGCGCGCCCAGGCGGCGCAGCCAGCCGTTGGTCGAGGTGACCGCCAGCGGCACCAGCAGCAGCAGGGCGGCGAATCCGACGACTATATAGGGGCGCTTGACCAGGTCTCCGGCGATCTGGGCCCAGCGCAGGCTCATGTCCAGCGCGATCCAGGTGGCGAAATGCAGCGCGACATAGCCAAAGCCCAGCACCCCCAGCGCCCGGCGGAACCGGACCAGCCGCAGGCCCGCCCGCATCAGCGGCGAGACCGCCAGCGAGGCGATCAGCAACCGCAGGCCCCATTCCCCCAGCGGGCGTTCCAGCCCCTTGACCGGGTCGGGGCCCAGGCCATCGGTCGCGGCGGCAAGGATCAGCAAGGCCAGCGGCACCAGGCCGATCAGCCAGACCGGCCAGGTCGGCAGCCGGCGGGCAAGGCCGTTCAGGCGGTCGATCGGCCCCTGCATCAGTAGTTCGCCTTCAGGTCCATGCCGGCGTAAAGACCGGCGACCTGTTCGCCATAGCCGTTGAACATCAGCGTGTCGGTGCGGCCGCCGAACAGGCCGGCGCCGATGCGTCGTTCGCTGGCCTGGGACCAGCGGGGGTGGTCGACCTCGGGGTTCACATTGGCATGGAAGCCGTATTCCTGCGGTTGCAGGATGTTCCAGGTGGTCGGCGGCTGGCGGTCGGTCAGGGTGATGCGGACGATCGACTTGATCGACTTGAAGCCGTATTTCCACGGCACCACCAGCCGGATCGGGGCGCCGTTCTGGTTCGGCATCGGCTCTCCATAAAGACCCGTGGCCAGGATGGTCAGCGGGTTCATCGCCTCGTCCAGGCGCAGGCCCTCGACATAGGGCCAGGGGAAACTGCCGTCGGCCTGTGCCGGCATCTCTTCGGGACGGAGCAGGGTTTCGAAGGCGACGTATTTCGCGCCCGGCTGGACGCCGAGGCGGCCCAGCAGGCCGGCAAGCTCAAAGCCGATCCAGGGGATGACCATGCTCCAGGCCTCGACGCAGCGGAAACGGTAGATGCGTTCCTCGAGCGGCTGGCCTTGCAGGACGTCGGCCAGATCATAGGTGCCGGGCTTGTCGATCATGCCGTCGATGGTGATGGACCAGGGGTCGGTGGTCAGCCGGTCGGCATAGGCGCTGGGGTCGCCCTTGTTCCAGCCGAATTCGTAGAAGTTGTTGTAGGTGGTGATGTCTTCCAGGCTGTTCGGGGCCTCGTCGGTGGAAAAGGCGCTGGCCGCGGCCTGGATCCGAGCGATGGCCGGAGTGCCCGCCAGCGCGGCGGCGCCGGCGATCAGTTGGCGGCGGTTCAGGAAGGCGGCCCTGGGGGTCACGTCGGACCAGCGGAGCGGCGAGCGGAAGCGGGGCGTCATGTCATCTCCTTTGCGGCAGTCTATCGCACTACGCGGGCCGGGCGGGAAAAGTTGCGGCCGTTCACGCATCTGTGCGGGTGTTGGGGGGGCTGCGACCGAAATGGCTATTCAGGCGCGCGGATTTTGCGGGCAAGTTGGGCCGGATGCGACAGGGAGAACAGGGAATGCGGATCATCGGGATACTGGCCGCGGCGATGATGGCGGGCATGGCGGGCGCGGAGGAGGCGCCGGTCACCTATGAGGTGGAGGATACGTTCGACAACGTGGCCTTTGCGGTCGAGAGTGCCATCGTCGATGCGGGGCTGGTGGTGGACCATGTCAGCCATACCGGCGAGATGCTGGAGCGGACCCGCGCCGATGTGGGGTCTGAGCGGGTGCTGTTCACCCAGGCGGACGTGTTCTCGTTCTGCTCGTCCACGGTCAGCCGGGCGGTGATGGAGGCGGATCTGGCCAATATCCAGCACTGCCCCTATGGGATCTTTGTCTATGAGACCCCCGAGGCGCCGGGAAAGATCCTGGTGGGGCACCGGGCCTATGGGGGGTCGATGGCGCCGGTGGGGGCGCTGCTGAGCGGGATCGTCAAGGACGCGCTGGGGCTGGAATGAGGGGTGTCCCGGCGTGGGACGCCTGACGGATGCAATGATTTCAATGGGTTGACGGGGCCATTTTAAGGGTTTGTTAACCTTTGTCCCGCGCCGGGGCCGTGCTGCCCCCTGCCCGCCCCCAGCCCGCCCCCTGCCCGTCCCTGCCCCGTCTGGGCTGCGCCCCGGCCGCAAAGGGCCGGGGGAGGCACCGAGAGGGGCAGGCCGCTGCCGTGACCGAGACCGAGACCGAGACCGCCGGGAAAGGGCTTGATGCCGGGTCGCAAGCAAGGCTATCCCCGATCAGCATTGCCCCGGAGCCGCACATGAGCCTGAACAGCTATGGCCACCTCTTTCGCGTGACGACCTGGGGCGAGAGCCACGGGCCGGCCATCGGCTGCACGGTCGACGGCTGCCCGCCCGGCATTCCGCTGGACGAGGCGGCGATCCAGCCCTGGCTGGACCGGCGCAAGCCCGGAACCTCGAAGTTCACCACCCAGCGCAAGGAACCCGACGAGGTGCGCATCCTGTCGGGGGTGTATCAGGGCGTCACCACGGGAACGCCGATCCAGCTGATGATCGAGAACACCGACCAGCGGTCGAAGGACTATGGCGACATCGCCCAGCAGTTCCGGCCCGGCCATGCGGACGTGACCTATCACCTGAAATACGGCATCCGCGATCCGCGCGGCGGCGGAAGGTCGAGCGCGCGTGAAACCGCCAGCCGGGTGGCCGCCGGGGCGGTGGCGCGGGCGGCGCTGGCGGTGCTGGCGCCCGGGATCCGCATCACGGGATACATGGTCCAGATGGGAACAAAGCCAATCGACCGGGCGCGGTTCGATCTGGCCGAGGCAGAGCGCAATCCGTTCTGGTGCCCGGATGCGGCGATGGCGGCGGAATGGGCCAGCTATCTGGATGCGCTGCGGCTGGAGCATAATTCGGTGGGCGCGGTGATCGAGGTGGTGGCGGCGGGCGTGCCGGCGGGCCTGGGCGCGCCGCTATACGGCAAGCTGGACGCCGACCTGGCCGCGGCGATGATGTCGATCAACGCGGTCAAGGGCGTCGAGATCGGCGCGGGGATGGCGGCGGCGGCGCTGACCGGGGTGGAAAACGCCGACGAGATGACGATGGAAGACGGGCGGCTGGCCTTCGGGTCGAACCACGCCGGGGGCATCCTGGGCGGGCTGTCGACCGGGCAGGACGTGGTCTGCCGGTTCGCGGTCAAGCCGACCTCGTCGATCCTGACGCCGCGCCGGTCGGTGAATGTGGCGGGAGAGCCGGTGCAGGTGGTGACCAAGGGCCGGCACGACCCCTGCGTGGGCATCCGCGCGGTGCCGGTGGGCGAGGCGATGATGGCCGCCGTGCTGCTGGATCACCTGCTGCTGGACCGGGGCCAGACCGGCGGTGTGCGCGGCCGCATCGGTTAGGGTCAGGACCCTAAGAGCGCGGGGCCTGGTCTGCCTGGAACATCCGCTCTACCGCATCGAGGACATCGTCGATCAGGCCGCCGTTGCGGGCCTCGGGGCCGGTGAAGCGCAGGATATAGCCCATCCGGCATTTCTCGCGCGTGATGACGAGGCCCTGTTTCAGCCGCAAGAGGCGGCGGGGCCGGGTGGCGCCGGCTGCGGCCTCTGGATCGGCCGGGGCGAGGCGTTCGGCGAGCAAGGGGGCGATGGCATTCCATTGCGTGTCGGCGGACAGGCCGCCCAGAGGGGCGAGCCGGGCGCGGAGCAGGTCTTCGGCGCCGCTGCGGATGGCGGCGGCGAGGCGTTCCATCCGCGCGGCGGTCAGGGTTTCGGGGGCGGTGAAGGCGCCGTCCAGCGCCTCGACCACCGTGGCATGGCTGCGCAGGCGGCCGCGCGCCTGACGGGCAAGTGCCGGGTAAAGCGCGGCGATGGCGGCGTCGGGGGTGTCGAACACCCCGTCCCAGACGGTGGCCATGATCAGCCGGCCCTTTTCCCAGGGGCTGACCTGGGCGCGGATTTCGTTTTCCGACACCATGGCGGCCATGGCGGTGGCGATGGTGGCGGGGTTGCGCAGGAAGGCGGCGACGGTGCCGTGACCAAGGGCGCGGCAGGCGGTCAGCCGGCGCAGGCCGGAAATCAGCCCATAGCGGTGGGGCGGGCGCGGCGTAGACAGGCGCCAGACCTCGACCGGAAGGCGCAGGCCCTCGGTGGCGATGGAATGTTGCAGGGCGGCAAGCCCGGCAGGGTCCAGCGCGATACGGTCGCGCAACAGGGCCTGCGGGTCGATCTGGTCGATCGGGATCTGGTGGATGGCGTCCATGGGCGGCTCCTTTCAGGGGAAAGGAGGCCGGGGGAACGGTTAAGGACGGGTAAGCGGTGCGACCGGGCCCTAGCTGGCGGCCATGCTGCACCCGATGGTGCGCGCGTCGGGCGCGATGGCCAGGATCTGGCTCAGGCCGCAGTTGCCGCGGGTCAGGTCGTCCAGGGTGACGAGGTCAAGCTCGTGGTAGAACGCCTCGACCGCGCGGGCGATGAAGTTGCGCAGGCGGCAGTCGGACACCAGCGGGCAGGTGTTGTCCTTGTCGAAGCATTCGGCAAAGGGGGTTCCGGCCTCGAACAGGCGGAAGACGCGGCCGATGGAGATTTCGGCCGGGTCCCTGGCCAGGCTAAGCCCGCCGGCGCGGCCGCGCTGGGTGGTGACGAAGCCATAGAGTTGCAGCTGGTGGATGACCTGGGCCAGATGATTGCCCGAGGCATTGCAGGTCTCGGCGATGTCGGAGGCGCGCAGGGTGCGGCCGGGATTCGAGGCGCATGACATCAGGACCCTGGCGGCCAGGTTGGTTCGTGTCGTCAGTCTCATGGGCCCCTCGTTAACAAATGATACATTTGGTACCCCTCAATGACTAACTTTGTTTTGATCCAGATCAAGCCGTGCCGGCGGTGGCGGCGCGGATCTCGGCCAGCATCTGGCGCAAAAGCGACACACGTCGGGGGCGAAAACTTTCGTCGACGGGGGTGATGCGGTCGATCTTGGCGACGTGAAAGCGGCGGAAATCCTGGCGCAGGTGGCAGAAGGCGAGGCAAAGCAGCGACCGGTCGAGGAAGACCACCGAGAGCGGCCAGATGCGGCGACTGGTGCGGGCGCCGGCCTTGTCGCAATAGGAGATGTCCAGCGCGCGTTCGTCCCAGATCGCCTCGCGCAGCTGGGCCAGATGCGCCGGGGCCGGGTCGCGCCGCTCGAACCGGTAGAGCTGATGGGCGGTATGCAGGGCCTGGCGCTGCACCCGGTCGGGCAGGGTGGCGACGATCTTTGCCAGCGCGGTATCGGCGGCCCGGGCCAGCGCGGGGTCGCCGGCCAGACGGATCTCGGCCAGGCCCAGGGACAGGGCCTCGACCTCGAGCCGGGTCAGCATCTGCGGCGGCAGGGCGGGATCCTCGGCCAGGGTATAGCCATAGCCCGCCGCGCCGTCGATCAGCGCGCCCCCGGCCCGTAGCGCCTGGATGTCGCGGTAGAGCTGACGCGGCGACACGCCGGTTTCGGCGGCCAGCCGCGCGGCGGTGACGGGGGCGGGCAGGCTGCGCAGGGCGGAAAGCAGGCGGAACAGGCGGTCGGATCGGGACATTGCGATGCTGACAGGTTCTGACAGGAGGCCCCGGCTATACCATGGCCATCGCAACCGACCAAGGCAAAGGACCACGCCATGCTGACCTTCTATCATTCCCCCAACAGCCGCTCGACCGCCATCGCGGCGCTGATCGACGAGATGGGCATTTCCGACCGGGTCGAGACCCGGGTGGTCTCGATCCCGCGCGTGGATGGCAGCGGGCGCCGCGATCCGGCGAACCCGCATCCCGAAGGCAAGGTGCCGGCGCTGGTGCATGACGGCCGGCTGATCACCGAGCGCGGCGCGGTCATCCTGCACCTGTGCGGCCTGTTCCCCGACAGCGGGCTGTCGCCCACCCCCGCAACGCCGGATTGGGGCGTCTTTGCCACCTGGATGACCTGGTATCAGGGCGTGCTGGAGCCGGTGCTGATCCTGGAGGCGGCAGGGCTGAGCCATGACTGGCTGGGCCGCACCTTCCGCGGCCACAGGGAGGCGGCGGCCCGCATCCGCGCGGCGCTGGACCGGGGCCCCGGCTGATGGGGCAGGACTACAGCGCCGCCGACCTGCTGATCCACAGCCCCTATGCCTGGTTCCAAGAGGCCACCCCGGACGATCCGGTGATCCGCGACTGGGTGGAGCGGTGCAAGGCCCGCCCGGCCCGGCTGCGCGCGCTGGAACGCGATGCGGAGCTGATGCCGCAGGCGGCGTGACGGCCGCCCGCAAGAGGCGCCTTACCGGCCCGGCACCATCGCCGGGCCGGAGACTGTCGAAATGGGGGCCGAGATGCGGGCGCGCTGCACCAGGAGGATGCCCAGCATGGTCACCGCCACGCCGATCGCATCCCAGATCTGCAGGTGTTCATGCAGCAGCACCGCCCCACGATGACGCCGAGGCGAGGTTGAAAAGTGGAACACGCTGGCCCGCACGGCGCCGATCTGGCCACCAGCCAGAACCACAACAGCGTCGCCGCCAGCCCCGGCCCCAGGATCTGCCAGGCAAAGGCGCCCCAGAAGGCGGGCGTCGGGTCGAACCACCAACCCTCGGCCAGCACCGACATCAGCCCCAGCGCCACCGCGCCGACCAGCATCTGCAACCCCACCACCGGCAAGAGCATGCCGCCCGCCGCCGCCCCGCCGATGGTCAGCGTGGCCACCGCCAGCGCCAGCGCGCCCAGGACGCAAAGCAGGACGCCCAGCGGCGCCGCCCCGCCCGAGAGCCGCGTGCCCATGATCAGCGCCACGCCCGGGAACCCCACCGCCAGGCCCGGCCAGACCCTGGCGCGACACCGCTCGCCCCGGAAGGCCCAGCCCAGCGCCGCCACCAGGAGCGGCATGGCGGCGGCGATGATCACGCCCAGCGACGCCTCGACCCATTGCAGGGCGATGAAGTTCAACCCCAGGTAGGCCGCGTTCTGGCACAGGCCGAACACCACCACCGCCCGCCATTGCGCCCGGCCCAGACGCGCCCTGCCCCCGCCCGTCAGTTGCCCCAGCGCGGCGGCAAGGGCCAACGCCAGAAGGCCGGAAATGGCAAATCGCGCCGACAGCGCGGCCAGCGGCGGGGCATGGGCCACGATGACCCGCGCGGTGGCAAAGGCCGAGGACCAGAGCGCCACGAAAGAATGCCGACGATCAGATGGCGGGGCGTCATCCTGCCTCCGGGGCGCTTGCAGGTTGGGGCGCTTGCAGGTTGGGGGGCTTGCAGGTTGGGGGCCATAAAAAGGGCCGCCCTGAGTGGCGGCCCGAACCGGCGTCCCGCAGGGGATCAGCCGTTGACGATGTCTTTCAGCGCCTTGGCGATGGCGAATTTCACGGTCTTGTCGGCCGGTTTGGTCATGGTTTCGCCGGTGGCCGGGTTGCGGACCTGACGTTCGGGACGGGCGCGGCAGGCAACCTTGCCCAGGCCGGGCAGAGTAACGGAACCACCAGCGGCAACTTCCTTCGACACCACGGCGGCGATCGCGTCCAGCGCGGAAGAAGCGGTCTTCTTGTCACCGCCCATGGCGTCGGCAATCGCAGCTACGAGTTGGGTCTTGGTCATCGGCTTGGACATGGGTCTATCCCTTGATTTGTTGTTTGCTTGTCTTGACCCGTCTTCCCTCGGGCCGCCCGCCTGGGCGGGCCGTAGCCCAAACCCCGCTTTCGCCGCTGAAATCAAGTACCAGTTCATGCGTCGGCGGATATTTTCATGCTAATTTCACGCTTAAAGGAACGCGGTTTCCTCGAAACTGCGCAATTTGCGGCTGTGGATCCGTTCCAGAGGCATTTCGCGCAAACGTTCCATGGCGCGGATGCCGATCTGCAAATGGCGGCTGACCTGGGTCTTGTAGAAATCAGAGGCCATGCCGGGCAGTTTCAATTCGCCGTGCAGCGGCTTGTCCGAGACGCAGAGCAGGGTGCCGTAGGGCACGCGGAAGCGGAAGCCGTTGGCGGCGATCGTGGCGCTTTCCATATCCAGCGCGACGGCGCGGGATTGCGACAGCCGGCGCACCGGGCCGGACTGGTCGCGCAGTTCCCAGTTGCGGTTGTCGATGGTGGCCACGGTGCCGGTGCGCATGATGCGTTTCAGCTCGAACCCTTCGAGCCGGGTGACCTCGGCCACCGCCTTTTCCAGCGCGATCTGGATCTCGGCCAGGGCGGGGATCGGCACCCAGACCGGCAGATCGTCGTCAAGGACGTGATCCTCACGCAGGTAGGCGTGGGCCAGGACGAAATCGCCCAGGGCCTGGGTGTTGCGCAGGCCGGCGCAGTGGCCGACCATCAGCCAGGCATGCGGGCGCAGGACGGCGATATGGTCGGTCGCGGTCTTGGCGTTCGAGGGGCCGACGCCGATGTTGACCAGGGTGATGCCCTGCCCGTCGGCGCGTTTCAGGTGATAGGTCGGCATTTGCGGCGTCTTGCCCGAGGCGGGCAGGATGCCGTCGGGGGTGGAGATTTCCGCGTTCCCGGTGGCGACAAAGCCGGTGTAGCCCGAGGCCGGATCGGCCAGCATGGCACGGGCAAAGGATTCGAATTCGTCGACGTAGAACTGGTAGTTGGTAAAGAGGACGTGGTTCTGGAAATGCGTCGGGTCGGTGGCGGTGTAATGCGACAGCCGGGCCAGGCTGTAATCGACCCGCTGCGCGGTAAAGGGCGCCAGCGGCACCGAGCCGTCGGCATGGCGGGTCAGGGTGCCGTTCACGATGTCGTCGTTGGTGGTGGCCAGGTCCGGCACGTCAAAGACATCGCGCAGGGAAAAGTCCAGCACGCCCTCTTGCGGGATCGAGACGCTGGAATTGCCGGCCACGGCGAAATGCACCGGGATCGGGGTGGTGGACTGGCCGACCTGCACCGGCACGCCGTGGTTCTGGATCAGAAGCGCGATCTGCTGCACCAGATACTGGCGGAACAGGTCTGGCCGGGTGATGGTGGTGGCATAGGTGCCGGGCGCCGAGACATGGCCAAAGGACAGGCGGCTGTCGACATGGCCGAAGGTGCTGACCACCAGGCGGATTTCCGGATAGCAGGCGCGGACCCGCGTCGCCGGGCGCCCCTGCGAGATGGCCTGGTTGAAGTGGAAGGCCAGGTGCGCGGTCGCCTCGGCATAGATCTGTTCCAGCCGCACCACCGCGGCCTCGGCGTCGGTAAAGCTCTCGGGGCGGCGGTCGGGGGGGAGAAGATAGCCTTGGGCGTCGTCCTGCATGGCACTGTCCGTCAGATTGATCCGGCATATAAGCCGAAACCGGGGGGCCATTTCAAGTGACGGGTTGATGACGGCCCGGCCGGCAAGGCGCCGCGGACGCAAAGGCGGCGGGGCGCGCGGGCCGGTGGGTGCCCGATTTCGCCATGCCCGCCAGTTGGCCGGGGTCAAGCCCAACCAACCGGCGGCGGAACAGGAATGGGGCCGGGCCCTAGAGGGCGGCCGAATTGGCGATGGCGGGCGCGTTGCGGTCGTCGAGGGCGTGGCCCTTGATCCTGACGGTGGGTTCCTGGGACACGCCCGAGGCATTGCCCTGCCGCGACACGTAGACGTGGAAGCAGGCCTCGCCGCCCTGGGCGTTGCGGCACAGCACGGTCATGTGCATCCTGCCGTCGGCCGACCGGTGCGGGCCGTTGATGACGCGCGCCTCATGCTGGTCGATCCATTGGCGCAGGCCTGTGCCGCCGGTCAGGGCCAGGGCGTTCTTGATGACCGTGCGCGCCTGGGCAAAGCCGAAGGGCGCGCCGTTGACCTGGATCGTCTGGCCGGTTTCGCGGTCGAGATCCCACTTGAATGCAAACTTGAGAGACATGGCCGGTCCGTCCTTCCTGTTGCTGGCACAGGGTACAGCCTGCGGGATGCAAATCAAGGTTGATCGGGCGGGGACGTGCCGGCGCCACTTGATGCCCGGCCCCCTTGCCGCGATAGTCGCGGCCATGAAGACGCTGCTTTCCCTTGGCCACGGCTATTCCGCCCGCGCCCTTGCCCGCCGGCTGTTGCCGCAGGGCTGGCGCATCATCGGCACCACCCGCGACCCGGCCAAGGCCGACGTGCTGCGCGACGAGGGGGTGGAGCCGCTGCTCTGGCCCGGCGACCTGGCGCGGGCGTTGGCGCAGGCCAGCCATATCCTGGTGTCCGGCGCGCCCGATGCCGGGGGCGACCCGTTCCTGCGGGCGGTGCCGGCCATCGCGGCGGCGCGACCGGACTGGGTGGGATACCTGTCGACGACGGCGGTCTATGGCGATCATGGCGGGGCCTGGGTCGACGAGACCACGCCGGTCACGCCGATGATTCCGCGCGGCATCTGGCGGGTGAAGGCCGAGGACCAGTGGCGGGCCACCGGCCTGCCGCTGCACATCTTTCGGCTGGCGGGCATCTACGGGCCGGGGCGCGGGCCGTTCGAGAAGGTGCGCAAGGGGCAGGCGCGGCGGATCATCCGGCCCGGACAGGTGTTTTCGCGCATCCATGTCGAGGACATCGCCCAGGTGCTGGAGGCCAGCATCGCCCGGCCCAACCCCGGCGCGGTCTACAATGTCTGCGACGATGACCCGGCGCCGCCGCAGGACGTGCTGAGCCATGCCGCGCGGCTGTTGGGGCTGCCGGAACCGCCGGCGGTGGATTTCGACCAGGCCGAAATGACGCCGATGGCGCGCAGCTTCTATGCCGAGAACAAGCGGGTGCGGAACGACCGGCTGCGCGACGAACTGGGCGTGCGGCTGATCTATCCCGACTATCGGGCCGGTCTGGCGGCGCTGATGCAGGATGCGACGCCGGGAAGCTAGGGTCAGGACCCTAAGGCCTATTGCGCGGCGAATTCGCGGTCTGGCGGGGTCAGCGGTGCGGCGTTCAGCGCCTGGCCGCCCAGCACGTTCTCGGTGACCTCGGACAGGGCCAGCGCCGCCGCGCCATGCGCCCAGAGCAGGTCGCCCCAGGCGTGAATCTCGATCGGCGCGCGGGGGCGGCCGGTCTCGATGGCCAGGTTGTCCATCTCGGCCAGGGTTTCGGCGGCGTAGAGATAGTCATAGCGCATCCGTTCGCCCGAGAGGATGATCAGGGCGGGGTCGAACAGGTTGACGACATTGGCAAGGCCCACGGCAAGATAGCGCCCGGCGCGGCGAAAGATGCTGCGGGCGGTGGCATTGCCGGCCTTGGCATGGTCATAGAGGCTTTCCAGCAGAACGGCGATGGACTGGCCTTCCTTGTGGCCCCAGTTCAGCGCGGTCGTCGCCTCGCGCGCGAGGGCGTAGTCGGCGACATAGGCCTCGAGGCAGCCGCGCTGGCCGCAACGGCAGAGCGCGCCGTCGAGCTGCACCTTGGTGTGGCCAAGCTCCATGCCCAGCCGCTGGGCGCCGCGATAGATGCGGTGGTTCATCACAAAGCCCATGCCGACGCCGTGTTCGATGGTGACGACGGCGAAATCCGACAGGCCGCGGCCGGCGCCGAACCACAGTTCGGCCAGGGCGACCAGGTTGGCGTCGTTGTCGATGGCGACCGGCATGCCCAGCCTGGCGCTGGCGGTGCGGGCCAGCGGCAGGCCGCGTTCGGTCAGCACCGAGGACCACAGCACCACGCCCTCGGCCACGTCGACAAAGCCGGGCAGGCCGATGCCGATGCCGGCCAGGTCGCCGCGCGACATGCCGGCCTTGGCGCAGACCCGGTCGAGCAGGGTCTCGACCGCGTCCAGCAGGTCCTGGGCGGCCATGGGGCCGGGGCGGCGGGGGATGACGTCGTCGGCGATCAGGTTGCCGGCGAAATCGACCACCACGCAGGTGTGTTCGCGGTCTGACAGCTTCATCCCGGCGACGTGGCAGGCGCCGGCGCGCACCCCCAGCGCCACGGCGGGGCGGCCGCGCCCGGCCTCGGTCTCGCGCGGGGCGGTGGTTTCCTCGATCAGCCCGGCCTCGATCAGTTCCTGGGTGATGGTGGTGACGGAAGCGGGCGAGACGGCCAGTTCGCGGGCAAGCTGGACGCGGGGGATCAGGCCGGCGGCGCGGATGCGTTCAAAGACCTGCTGGCGCAGGGGGCGCTGCGCCTCGGACAGCGGGGGAATCAGCGGGCCGACACCCTTGCGGCCGCCGGACGTCGGATCCTGTGGCACATGCAGCATCATTTTTTCGGCCTCCGAACTAAAAACGCCGGGAAATCGGGGCAACTTCCCGAAAACTCGCTGCATCGCGGCGAAATTCCGGGTGAACGGGTGAGGAACGCAGCTTTGCCGATGATTTTTATTTTGACAACTGAAATTATTAGCGGCACGTTCCCTCCTGTACCGGCGAATCTGCCGGACCGGTCTGTTCTGGGGCCGTATCAACGGGAGGAAACCAATGAACAAGGTGTTTATCGCCGCAGTCGTCGCGGTGGCCGGCTTTTCGTCGGCCGCCCTGGCAGAGGGCAAGAAGATCGGGGTCAGCTGGGCGCAGTTCCAGGAAGAACGCTGGAAGATCGACGAGGCCGCGATGAAGGCCGCGATCGAGGCGGGCGGCAACGAATATGTCTCGGCCGACGCGCAATCCTCGGCCGAAAAGCAGCTGTCCGACATCGACGCGCTGATCGCGCAGGGCGTGGACGCGCTGATCATCAACGCCTGGGACAAGGACGCCATCGGGCCGGCGATCGAGAAGGCCGCGGCCGAGGGCATTCCGGTGGTCGGCTATGACCGCCTGATCGAGGACGACCGCACCTTCTACTTGACCTTCGACAACGTCGGCGTGGGCCGGATCATCGCGGAGGAAGTGTTCAAGGTGGCGCCCAAGGGCAACTACGCCATCATCAAGGGCGATCCGGGCGATCCGAACGTCGGCTTCCTGCGTCAGGGCATGGAAGAGGTGATCGGCGCGGCCGTGGCGGCGGGCGATATCGTCATCGTCGGCGAGGCCAACTCGGACGGCTGGAAGCCCGAGAACGCCCAGAAGAACATGGAGCAGATCCTGACCGCCAACAACAACGCGGTCGATGCGGTGCTGAGCCAGAACGACGGCATGGCCGGCCGCCGCGGCGCTGGCCGCGCAGGGCCTGAACGTGCCGCTGGGCGGGCAGGACGGCGACCTGGCCGCGATCAACCGCGTGGCGCGCGGCACCCAGACCGTCTCGGTCTGGAAGGACGCCCGCCAGCTGGGCAAGGCCGCGGGCGAGATCGCCTCGGCGCTGGCCGACGGGGCGGCGCTGGACGCGGTTGCGGGCGCGACCAAGTTCTCGGGCGGCGAGAAGGGCGTCGAGATGAACGCCATCCTGCTGAGCCCGACGCCGATCACCAAGGACACCATCGGCGTGGCGATCGAGGCGGGCCACATCTCGAAGGAACAGGCCTGCGAGGGTGCTGCGGCCGACGTGGCCGCCTGCCAGTAATCCGGGCCGGCCATCCGGCGCCGTCCGCAAGGGGCGGCGCCGGTTTCCCAGTCCTGCGGTGCCCCGGCCGGGGTGCCTTGCGGCCACTGCGGCCGGCGCGCGGTCCCTCCGCGCGCGGCGGCGGCGGGCCCCCTCTCTCATGCTGGACGAGGACATGACCGACACATCCCATTCCGCCACGCCACGGGCCCCGCGCGAAAGCGGCTTTGCCCGTTTCCTGCGCGCCACGGAAATCGACCCGCGCCTGTTGGGCATGGTGGGGGCGCTGCTGCTGATCTGGCTGGCCTTCGAGGCCTATTCCGCGCTGGTGCTGGGCCGGCCCTCGATGCTGCTGGGCGCCAGCCAGGCCGAGGCGAACGGGTTCCTGACGCCGCGCAACCTGTGGAACCTGTCGGTGCAGACGGCCTATATCGGCATCATGGCGACGGGGATGGTGCTGGTGATCATCACCCGCAACATCGACCTGTCGGTGGGGTCGATCATGGGCATGGTCGGCATGTACATGGGCCTGTTGCAGGTGGAATACCTGACGCCGGCGCTGGGGCTGGGCCATCCGGCGATCTGGATCCTGACCGTGATCTTCGGCATTGCCATGGGCACGCTGATCGGGGCGTTCCAGGGCGTGCTGATCGCCTTTCTGGGCATTCCGGCCTTTATCGTCACGCTGGGCGGGTTGCTGGTCTGGCGCGGCGCGGCCTTTCTGGTGGCCGGCGGCAAGACCATCGCGCCGCTGGACGACACCTTCTCGCTGATCGGGGGCGGGTCATTCGGCGCACTGGGACGCACCGGCAGCTGGATCTTTGGCGTCATCGCCTGCGTCGCGGTGGTCTGGATCTTTTTCAACGCCCGCAATGCGCGCCGGTCGCACGGCTTCTCGCTGCGCCCGGCCTGGGCCGAGACCTTTGTGGTCGGGCTGGTCTGCGCGGTGATCCTGGGTGCGACGGCGATGGTCAATTCCTATATCTGGCCGCGCGGCAATATCCAGAAATACTATGCCTCGGTCGGGCAGGACCTGCCGGAATGCGCCAAGAGCAACGACACGATCTATAGCGATGTCTGCGCCGGCTTTGGCCATGGCTTTGCCTATCCGGTGCTGATCCTGATCGCGGTGGCCATCGTGATGACGATCCTGATGACCAGCACCCGGTTCGGGCGCTATGTCTTTGCCATCGGCGGCAACCCCGAGGCGGCGGCGCTGTCGGGGATCAACACCCGGGCGATGACGGTCAAGATCTTTGCGCTGATGGGCGGGCTGGCCGGCATCGCGGCGGTGATCGGCGCGGCGCGGCAGAACAGCGCCACCAACGCCATGGGCAACCTGGACGAGCTGTATGTCATCGCCGCGGCGGTGGTGGGCGGCACCTCGCTGGCCGGGGGCGTGGGCACGATCTATGGCGCCATCATCGGCGCGCTGATCCTGACCAGCCTGCAGACCGGCATGGTGCTGATCGGCTTTGGCGACGGGTCCTACCAGCGGATCGTGATCGGCGTCGCGCTGGTGCTGGCCGTGTGGCTGGACATCGTCTACCGCAAACGCATCAAGTAAGGGGAAAGACCATGGTGGACAGAACCGGAACCCCGCTTGTCGAGTTGCGCGACATCTCGATTTCCTTTGGCGGCATCATGGCGGTGGATCATGTGTCGATCGACCTTTATCCCGGCGAGGTGGTGGGCCTGTTGGGCCACAACGGCGCCGGCAAGTCGACGCTGATCAAGTGCCTGTCGGGGGCCTACAAGAAGGACACCGGGCAGATCCTGATCAACGGCGAGGCAGTCGAGATCGACGACCCCCGCGACGCGCGGGCGCTGAACATCGAGACGATCTATCAGACGCTGGCGCTGGCCGACAACCTGGACGCGGCCTCGAACCTGTTCCTGGGGCGCGAGCTGGTGACGCCGCTGGGCTTCGTCGACGAGCGCAAGATGGAGGCCGAGACCCGCAAGATCATGGGGCGGCTGAACCCGAATTTCCGCAAGTTCAACGTGCCGGTTTCGGCCCTGTCGGGCGGGCAGCGGCAATCGGTGGCCATCGCGCGGGCGGTCTATTTCAACGCCAAGATCCTGATCATGGACGAGCCGACGGCGGCGCTGGGCCCGCATGAGACGCAGATGGTGGCCGAGCTGATCCAGGAGCTGAAGGCGCAGGGCCTGGGGATCTTTCTGATCGAGCATGACATTCACAACGTGATGAAGCTGTGCGACCGGGCCAGCGTGATGAAGAACGGCGAGCTGGTCGGCACGGTGGACGTGAACGAGGTCACCGATGACGACATCCTGGGCATGATCATCCTGGGCAAGCCCCCGGCCAGGGCGGCGTGATGTATATCGGGCTGGATCTGGGCACCTCGGGGCTGAAGGGTGTGCTGATCGACGAGGCGCAGGGGTGCTGGCCGAGGCCAGCGCGCCGCTGGGCGTGCAGCGCCCCGCCGAGGGCTGGAGCGAGCAGTCGCCCGCCGCCTGGATCGCCGCGGCCGAGGCGGTGATGGATGCGCTGGCCGCGCGCGGGCTGGGCGCGGTCAGGGGCATCGGCCTGTCGGGGCAGATGCATGGCGCAACGCTGTTGGACGCCAAGGACGAGGTGCTGCGGCCCTGCATCCTGTGGAACGACACCCGCAGCCACGAGGAAGCGGCCGAGCTGGACGGCGACCCGATGTTCCGGCGCATCAGCGGCAATATCGTGTTTCCGGGCTTTACCGCGCCCAAGCTGGTCTGGGTGGCCCGGCATGAGCCGGCGGTGCGGGCGCGGGTGGCAAAGGTGCTGCTGCCGAAAGACTATCTGCGGCTGTGGCTGAGCGGGGAACATGTGGCCGAGATGTCGGATGCCGCCGGCACCGCCTGGCTGGACACCGGGGCGCGGGACTGGTCGGACGCTTTGCTGGCGGCGACGGGGCTGAGCCGGGCCGAGATGCCGCGGCTGGTCGAGGGATCGGCGGTGTCGGGGCAGTTGCGCGATGCGCTGGCGGCGCGCTGGGGCCTGCCGAAGGGCGTGGTGATCGCGGGGGGCGGCGGCGACAATGCGGCCTCGGGCGTGGGTGTGGGCGTGGTGCGGGCGGGCGAGGCCTTTGTGTCGCTGGGCACCAGCGGCGTGCTGTTCGCGGCCAATGACGGCTATCAGCCCGATCCGGCGACGGCGGTGCATACCTTTTGCCATGCGTTGCCGGGGGCCTGGCACCAGATGGGGGTGATCCTGGCGGCCAGCGATGCGCTGAACTGGTACGCGCGGCTGGTGGGGGCCGATGCGGCCCGGCTGACCGGAGAGCTGGGCGCGTTGCAGGCGCCGGGAAAGACCTGTTTCCTGCCCTATCTGGGCGGCGAGCGGACGCCGCTGAATTCGGCGTCAGTCCGCGGCGCCTTTACCGGGCTGGAACATGCCACCGACCGGGCCGCGGCGACGCGGGCGGTGCTGGAGGGCGTGACCTTTGCCATCCGCGACAGCCGCGACGCGCTGGCGGCGACCGGCACGCGGATCGAGCGGCTGCTGGCGGTGGGCGGCGGGTCGCGGTCGGACTATTGGTTGCAGGCCATCGCCACCGCGCTGGATGTCGAGGTCTCGCTGCCGGTCGCCGGCGATTTCGGCGGTGCCTTTGGCGCGGCGCGGCTGGCGCTGATGGCCGCGACCGGCGCCGGGGCCGAGATCGCCACCCTGCCGAAGATCGCCCGGGTGATCGCACCCGACCCCGCCCTGACCGCGGCCTATGACGCCGGCCATGCCCGGTTCCGCGCCGCCCAATCTGCCATCAAGGATCTGACATGACCGACTTTTTCAAGGGTATCCCCCGGATCGCCTATGAAGGCCCGTCCTCGGCCAATGAATTCGCCTTTCGGCATTACAACCCCGACGAGGTGGTGCTGGGCAAGCGGATGGAGGATCATCTGCGCTTTGCCGTGGCCTATTGGCACAGCTTTGCCTGGCCGGGCGGCGACCCGTTCGGCGGCCAGACCTTCGAGCGACCCTGGTTCGGCGACGGGATGGAGCTGGCGCGGCTGAAGGCGGATGTCGCCTTTGAGATGTTCGATATCCTGGGCGTGCCGTTCTACTGCTTTCACGATGCCGACGTGCGGCCCGAAGGCGCGACTTTCGCGGAAAGCCTGAAGAACCTGAACGCCATCGTCGATTACCTGGAGGAAAAGCAGGCCAGCCACAAGGCGAAGCTGCTCTGGGGCACCTCGAACCTGTTCAGCCACCGGCGCTGGATGGCGGGGGCGGCGACCAACCCGGATCCGGATGTCTATGCCTATGCGGCGGCGACGGTGAAGGCGAACATGGATGCGACGCACCGGCTGGGCGGGCAGAACTATGTGCTGTGGGGCGGGCGCGAAGGCTATGAGACCCTGCTGAACACCGACCTGAAGGCCGAGCGCCAGCACGCCGGGCGGTTCCTGCAGCAGGTGGTGGAGTACAAGCACCGGATCGGGTTCAAGGGCACGATCCTGATCGAGCCCAAGCCGCAGGAGCCGTCGAAGCACCAGTATGATTACGACGTGGCGACGGTCTACGGGTTCCTGAAGGAATTCGGGCTGGAGGGCGAGGTCCGCACCAATATCGAGCAGGGCCATGCCATCCTGGCCGGCCACAGCTTTGAGCATGAGATCGCGCTGGCGGCGGCGCTGGGCATCTTTGGCTCGATCGACATGAACCGGAACGATTACCAGTCGGGCTGGGACACCGACCAGTTTCCGAACAACCATGCGGAAAAGGCGCTGGCCTTCTACGAGATCCTGAAGGCGGGCGGCTATACCACCGGCGGCACCAATTTCGACGCCAAGCTGCGGCGGCAGAGCCTGGACCCGGAGGACCTGATCCTGGCGCATGTGGGCGGGATGGACACCTGCGCGCGGGCGCTGAAGGCGGCGGCGGCGATGCTGGAGGGCGGCGAGATCGAGGCGGCAAAGGCGGCGCGCTATGCCGGCTGGGAAAGCCCGGCGGCGCAGGCGATGCTGAAGGGCAGCCTGGAGGCGGCTGCGGCGCGGGTGGTGGCCGAAGCGATCGAGCCGCAGCCCAGGTCGGGCCGGCAGGAACGGCTGGAGAACCTGTGGAACCGCTATGTCTGAGCGGTGAGGGGATCCTTCTGAGGCCCCCTCGTCGTCAGCCTTCGGCTGCTCCTCGGACGAGCGAAGACGCGCCGGAGGCGCAGGATGAGCGGCCCGGCTAGCGGCTGCGGCCCAGGGCGCGGAACAGGCGGGCGCGTTCGTCCAGTTCGGCATTGATCGCGCCGCCGACCAGGATGGCCCAGACCGAGAGGTAGAGCCACATCATCAGGATCACCACCGCGCCGATCGAGCCGTAGATGCGGTTGTAGCTGTTGAAATTCGTCAGGTAGAGCGAAAAGCCGATCGAGACGCCCGACCAGGCCAGCGCCGCGAAGATCACGCCGATGCTGATCCAGGGCGAGCGGAACCCGCCGGGGACGTTCGGCCCGTAGCGGTAGAGGATCGACAGGCAGGTGAGGACGAACAGGAACATCGCCCCGAAGGGCAGCACCTGCCCCAGCCAGGCGTTGAGGGGCGTGAAGGGCACATGGTTCAGCAGGACCGGCACGATGACCACCGTGCCCAGCGCCACGATCAGCGCCACGATCAGCGCCAGCGTCAGCAGGAAGTCGACCAGATAGCCGCGCAGCCAGGACCGCGGCCGGGCGCGATGCACCACGTCCAGCCCCTGGATCAGCGCCGAGACCCCGGCCCGCGCCGAATAGAGCGCCAGCATCAGCGACAGGAAGGTGGCCCAGCCCAGCGTCGCCCGGGGCGCGGTCAGCAGGCCCATGACCTGGTCATGCACCAGTTGCCCCGCCTCGGGCGGCAGGAAGCGTTCGGCCACCTGCATGTAGCCGGCGATCACGCCGGGGTCGGCCATCAGGCTCCAGACGGCGACGACGGCGCCCAGGCCGGGAAAGACGGCGAACATGGCAAAGAAGGCAACGCCGGCGGCGACAAGGCCGAAATGGCCGTCTCCGACCCTGGTCCAGACCGCCAGGACAAAGCGCCATATGTGCCGCAGAATCCGCATCGGGCCAGTCTTTACCGCTTTGGCGCCGGGCGCAACTGCCGGCGGCAGGTCAGGGGGAAGGGTCAGGGGACGGCCAGCTGGCCGATCATCTCTTGCAGGGTTTCGGCATGACGCTGGGCCAGGCCGGCGCGGCGCAGGGTATGGGCGGGGTAATCCGGGTCGAGCAGTGCTGCCGGCGAGAAATCGGGTTCGGCCCGCAACAGCGCCTTGAGGACGCGGGCGGCCTTGGTCCGGGCGCCGTCCTCGAGGTAGAGATAGACCAGATGCCGCATCCCGGCGCGGAAGTTCGGCGCGCGGTAATGCGCGGCCTCGTAATGCGCGATGGCGGCTGAGGGGTGGCCCGCGCGCAGGGCCGCAAGGCCGGCCAGCCCCTCCCAGGAATGCACGATCGGCGTGCGCGAGGCGATCTCGACCCCGCGCCGGGCCGAAGCCAACGCCTGTTCGTCCAGGCCGTGGCGGATGTTGGCGGCGGCCATCGCCCAGAAGCCGAAGGGATTGAACGGCGAGCGCCGGGTGGCGTCCTGGGCCAGGACGGTGCCGGCCTCGGGGTTTTCGTCGACCATCACCCGCGTCAGGCTGATCAGCGCCAGCACCAGCGGCGTGCCGTCGGTCATTTCCAGCGCGGTGCGGGCCAGCGCGTCCGACTGGTCGCGCAGGGCCTCGGGGTCGGGTTCGGTGCGTTCGACGAACATGATCTGCCGCACCAGGCTGCGCCAGGCGCAGATCCGGTCGGAAGGCATCAGCGCGGCGGCCTCTTGCAGCAACTGATCGGCCAGGCGCAGGCGGGCGGCATCATAGCTGAACATCTCGGCCATGGCGCGGGCGATGCGGGCGTTGACCTGCACCGCGGCGCCGGGTTCGGTCTCGGCCAGCCGGGGCATCTGCATCATCGCGGCCTCGACCGCCTCGAACACCACCGAAGGCACGTCGCCCTGCCCCTCGGCCACCTCCTCGACGCTGGCGGCGGTCAGGCGCTGGCTCCACACCGTCTGCTGGCTGGCGCGGGCGATCAGGCTGACCATCAGCGCGGCGCGGTTCTGGATCCAGGCGCCTTCGATATGCAGGTCGAGCCCTTCGCGCGGCAGGCTGTCGGCCTCGGCGCCGCCGGTGGCGTCGTAGAGGTCGAGATGCAGGAATTCCGCCGCCAGCCGGGCGATGGCCTGGGCCAGGTCGCGGGCGATGAAGGCGCCCGGCCCGTCCGGCAGCGACCCCTGCCGCAGCACAAAGGGCGTGCGGCGCGGCACGTCGGCCTGGGGCGGCGCGGGCAGGACGGCGGCAAGGCCAAGCTGGGCGGCGACCCGCTGGCGTTCCTCGCGCAGCCAGTCGAGGAAGGCGGCGTCGACGATGTCGATGCCTTCCAGGAATTCGCGGCCGCTGCGCAGCGCCTCGGCCGCCTCGGCCGGGGCGGTATCCAGATCGGTGGTCACCGGACCCAGCGCCACCGAGCTGCGGTCGGCCACCAGCCGGTCGGCCAGCGGGCCCAGCGCCTTGCGCAGTTCCATCAGGGCCTGGCGCAGGCTGCCCGAGGCCTGTTCGGCCCCGCGGTCGGACCAGAGCTTGCCCTCGAGCCAGCGGCGCGGGCGGCGGCGGTCGGGGGTCTGGCACAGCATGGCCAGCAGCGCGCAGGCCTTGCTGCCGCGCGGCGTGCAATCGCGCCCCGCGTCATCGGTCACCTCGAAAACGCCGACCAGGCGAATACGCATCAAAACCCCGCGATTTAAGCGGAAGTTAGACGTTGCGCCGCGGGGGTTCAACCACCGTGAAAACAGCGTCAAATGCGGGGACCGCCGGGCGGGCGGCTTTTCTAGCCGCGAAAAGCGCGGCAGACTGCGGGGAATTTGTCCTGGAGGTCGATAATGTCGGTCCTGAATTCCCACAACAGCCATAATTCGCACAACAGCCACAACTCGCATAACAGCCACAACAGCCATAACAGCCACAATTCCCACAACTCGCATGGCGGGGGCGGATCGGGGGCGCCGGCGGCGGCGCTGGCGCTGACCGCCGAGGGGCTGATGGGCTATTGGGACGGCTCTGTGCCGGTGCCGCATGTGCCGCGGGCCGGCGATCTGGACCGGCTGATGCGGCAGGCGGATTTCCCGCGCGCCGCCGTGCTGGCGCATGAGGGGATGCGCCTGTTCGACGTGGTGCCGAACGATACCGGCTATTCGCTGTTCGGGGCCGATGAGATGCTGTCGCTGACCCCGCCGGGGGCGGAAAAGATCGCCGAGCAGATGACCGAGTTGCGCACGGCGATGGACCTGCGCGGCGACCGCATGGCCGAGATCCTGGCGCAGACCGACGGGTTGCTGCCGTTCTTTGCCGCCCAGCACGGGCTGTCCTACAACCGCCGGCCTTATACCTGGCTCTTGTTGCAGGCGATGCTGGATACGGTGGTCTGGCAGGAACAGCGGATGAAGCATTTCTGTTCCGTGCTGCGGCCGTTTGACCTGTCGCCGCAGATCCAGCCGGTGATCGAGACGCCGGGCCATTCGGCCTATCCTTCGGGTCACGCGACCGAGGGGTTCGCGCTGGCCACCACGATCGCGGCGCTGCGGCTGTCGGGCGGGGGCACGGCGGACAAGGCGCTGGTCGAGGCGATCCTGAACCGGCTGACCCCGGCGGCCGAGGCCGCGCCGGCGGTGGACGAGACGGTGCTGCTGTTCCGGCTGGCGCAGAGGATTGCCGACAACCGCACGGTGGCCGGGGTGCATTACCCGGTGGACAGCGCCCATGGCGGGTTGCTGGGCCTGTCGGTGGCGCTGGGTTTCGTGGCGCATTGCCTGGGCGGCGGGGCGGGCTATCCGGTGCCGGAATTCGCCGCGCGGGGCGACGACTGGTCGGGCGATTTCACCCTGTCGAAATGGGTGGCGGCGCTGGGGGTCGGCACGACGACCGGCTGGCGGCAGGGCAAGGCCAAGGTCGCCGAGGCAAAGGGCTGGAGCGTGCTGCCGCAGCTGTGGCGGGCGGCGGTGCAGGAATGGGGCGCGGGGCCGGTGCTGGCCTGATCAGGCCGGCGCCGGGATCAGGATGCCATGGCCCAGCCGGCGGTCGCGGGTCGCGTTCCAGGGGCCGGGCCGGGTCAGCGCCGCGTGTTCGGCCGTCAGGTTGCGGTCGGCCGGCGGGGTGGCGCGGAAATAGTCCAGCAGGCGGCGGGCGACGGCGGGGGCGGCCATCGAGGTTCCGGCCAGCCGTTCGCTGCTGCCGCTGAGGATGCCGGCGGCGCGCAATCCGCCCAGCATCGGGCCGGCCTCGCCGGGGGCGGCCAGCGCGGGGCCGGCGGTTTCGCCGGGGCGGGCCATGTGGTCGGCCCCTTCGGACGAAAAGAGCGACGGGCGCCAGTCCGCGGGGGACGCAGGCGCAGAGAGGGGGCCGGGGCGCGTGGCGCCGACCAGGTAGATGTCGTCGCGGGCGGTTCCGGCATAGCTGACCGCCGTTCCCTCGCGCGTGACAGGGCAAGGCGGGGTGCCGCCCTGGGCCGGGCGCGGCCGGGTGAAATCGCGCAGCTCGCTGTCCCAGGTCCAGCCTTCGGGATGGTCCAGCCAGCTTTGCCGGCCATAGCTGGCATGGCCCATCGGCGTGTCGTCACGCTGGACGCGGGCGACCAGCCGCACCGGTTCGTTGACCGAAGTGCCCAGCACCAGCCGCCACAGGCCCGGTGCGGCGCGGGCCGCGCCGGGGGCCGGGCGGCTGGGGGCAAGGGCGATGTGGCACAGCGCCTGACCGCCGGGTTCAGGCATGAAGGTGACGGCGGCGATCGGCCCCGATTCTGGCCCCGACTGCTCCAGCCGGCTGCCGGCCAGGCGCTGCGGCCAGTCCAGATGCAGGGGCGGCAGGCCCGAGCCCGGCGGCGGCGTCAGGGTCAGGCTCAGCCCGTCCGACAGCGCCCGGTCGACGCGCAGTTCCAGAAAGCTGGCGGTGCGGTCGTCGGGCAGGACGCGCCAGTCCAGGGTGACGGGGCGTTGCAGCCGCGCCTCGGCCCTTGCGGCCAGCCGCGACAGCCGGGCATTGCCGAAGGCGCCGGCGATGCGGACCTGCGCGCCCGGCGCCATGCGGGCGTGGCGGGTCAGTTCGTAATCCAGCCAGTCGGCCAGGAATTCGCTGGCATCGCCCGGCCCGGCCAGCGCGCCCAGGGACAGGTTCAGCACCAGCGGCGGCACCCGCGTGCCATTGGAATGCCGCAGCACCTCGGCCAGGATCCAGCGCAGGCCCTGGATCAGATGCGATTCCATGCGCCGGCCGGCGGTGTCGCGGATCGAGGCGGGCGGCAGTTGCACCGCCAGGATCGGGCTGGCCGCCATCGGCTCGGCAAAGCCCGCCCCGCAGGCGAGGTCGAGGACATGGGTGCCATGGCCCAGCCGCTGGCCGGTGGCGGCGCGGGTGGGCACGGGATAAAGCGCGCGGTTGATCTGCGCATAGGTTTCGGCCTCGGTCAGGCCCGAGGCAAGCTGGGCGTCGATCTCGGCCCGGGTCAGCACCCGGCCCAGGCGGATATCGCCCCAGGGGCCGACGGGGCCCTGAGCGCGGCGTTCGTCGGCCTGCAGCCACAAGGACAGAAAGCGGGTTTGCCGCGGACCGGCGCGAAAGCGGGCGTTCAGATGGGCGATGCCTTCGTCGATGATCGCCATGACCGGGACATCGGGCGCCAGCGGGCCGGGCAGCGCGGTCAGGTCCTGTGCCGGCAGGGGCGGCGGCGCGGTCTCGGCCGGGGAAAGGCCGGGGCCGACGCCCAGCACCTGCCAGAAGGCGGGCGGCGCGGCCAGCAGGCTGCGCGGCGCATAGGCGACCAGCCGCACCTCATGCGGCCAGCCGGGGCCGGCGTGGGCCTGTTCGGTCAAGAGAAGATCGCGTTCGTGGCGCGACAGGTCGATCCCCGGCAGGGCAAGCGTCGCGGCAATGGCGCCGGCCAGGTCCATCGGGCTGCCCGGCGGCGCCACCAGCCGGGCCAGGATCGGCACCAGACGCGGCGGGCCGCCGGCGGCCTGTTCCACCGCCGCCTCCCATGCGGCATAGCCGCCGTGGTCCAGCCCCGCAGTCACCGCCTGCCATGCCAATGCCATGTCCCCTGCCCCCTGCAATGCCGCCAGTCAATGCGGGCATGGTGCCAAGGCCGCGGCTGGGGGCAAAGCGGGAAATCGCCCCGGCGCGGGGTTTCACGCCGATTTCACGCCCCTTCAGTCCCGGCGCACCGAGGCGGTGACGTAGTTCACCGACAGGTCGCGGTCCGACAGGGCCCAGCGCCAGGACAGCGGGTTGAACACCATGCCCTTGCGGTCGACCGGGTCCAGCCCGGCGCGGCGGATCAGGTCGTAAAGTTCGTCCGGGGTGATGAATTTCTGCCAGTCATGCGTGCCCCTGGGCAGCCAGCGCATGACATATTCGGCGCCGACAATGGCCATGGCGAAACTTTTCGGATTGCGGTTGAGGGTCGAGCAGACCATCAGCCCGCCGGGGTTCAGCAGGTCGTGGCAGGCGGTCAGGTAGGCCAGCGGGTCGGCGACATGCTCGACGACTTCCATGTTCAGGACCACGTCGAAACGCTCGCCCGCGGCGGCCAGCGCCTCGGCCGTGGTGTTGCGGTAGTCGATGGACAGGCCCGACTGTTCGGCATGCAGCCGGGCGACGGGAATGTTGCGCGGCGCCGCATCGGCGCCCACCACGGTCGCGCCCAGCCGGGCCATGGGTTCCGACAGGAGCCCGCCGCCGCAGCCGATATCCAGCAGGCGCAGCCCCTTGAACGGCAGCGGCCCGGCAAGGTCGCGGGAAAACTCGGCGGCGATCTGGGCGGTGATATAGTCCAGCCGGCAGGGGTTCATCTGGTGCAGGGGGCGGAACTTGCCGGCGGGGTCCCACCATTCGGCGGCCATGGCCTCGAACTTGGCGACCTCTGCGGCATCGACGGTGGTTTCCATGACTTCTCCTTCGGTGGCGCCCGGCGGGGCCGGCAGCAATCAGTTAGCTTTCGACTCGGGGCCTGCAGGCGTTATATAGGGCCATGATGGACCATAGATCAGGCCAAAAGCGCGCAGCCGAGTTCCTTTATCCGCCGATCGAACCGTTCGATCAGCGGATGATGGACATGGGCGACGGGCACCGGATCTATGTCGAGCAATGCGGCAATCCGGCCGGGGTGCCGGTGATCGTGTTTCACGGCGGGCCGGGGGGCGGCTGTTCCCCGGCGATGCGGCGCTATTTCGACCCGGCGCATTACCGGGTGGTGCTGTTCGACCAGCGCGGCTGTGGCCGGTCGCAGCCGCATGCGACGGTCGAGGCGAACACGACCTGGGATCTGGTGGCCGATGTCGAGCGGATCCGGGCGGCGCTGGGGATCGGGCAGTTCGTGGCCTTTGGCGGCAGCTGGGGCGCGACGCTGGCGCTGATCACGGCGATCACCCATCCGGAACGGGTGTCGCGGCTGGTGCTGCGCGGGGTATTCCTGATGACGCGGGCCGAGCTGGACTGGTTCTACGGCGGCGGGGCGGCGGCGTTCTTTCCCGACCTGTGGGCGCGGTTCGTGGCGCCCATTCCCGAAGAGGAACGCGGCGACATGATCGCCGCCTATCACCGGCGGCTGTTTTCCGGCAACCTGGTCGAGGAGACCCGGTTCGGCCGGACCTGGGCGCAGTGGGAAAACGCGCTGGCCTCTATCCAGAACGACGGCGGGTTCGGCGAAAGCCCGGCGGATTACGCCCGCGCCTTTTCCCGGCTGGAGAACCATTATTTCATCAATGGCGGCTTTCTGGAGGCGGATGGCTGGATCCTGCGGGAACGCAGGCGGATAGAGCATATTCCGGCGGTCATCGTGCAGGGGCGCTATGACATGGTCTGCCCGCCGCAATCGGCCTGGCGGCTGGCGCAGGGCTGGGCGGGGTGCCAGTTGCAGATGGTGGGCATGGCGGGCCATGCCCTGTCCGAGCCGGCGATCAGCGAGGCGCTGGTGCGGGCGATGGACCGGGCGCGCTAGGCGGCCCGCCCGGTCGGGACGCGGTGGTTCAGCCCAGGATTTCGGCCTGGTGTTCCCCAGCATCGGCGAGGGCCGGTCAAGCGACAGCTCGGCGCCGGAAAAGCCCATCGGGCTGCGGACACCGGGCACGCCCTGCGGCGCGATCTGCATGGCGCGGGCGATGACCTGCGGATCGGCGAAGACCTGGCCCATGTCGTTGATCGGGCCGGCGGGAACGCCGGCGGCCTCACAGGCGGCCAGAAGGTCGGCCATCTTCCAGCCCCGGGTGCGTTCGGTCAGCCGCGCCGTCATGTCGCCGCGATGGGCGATGCGGTCGGCATTGGTCAGGAAGTCGGGCGCCTCGGCCATGGCATCCAGCCCGAGAATGGCGCAGAGCTTGCGATACTGGCTGTCGTTGCCGGTGGCCAGGATGATCCAGCCGTCGGCGCAGTCGAAGACCGCATAGGGCGCCAGGTTGGGGTGGGCGTTGCCCATCTTCTTCGGCGCGGTGCCGGTGGCCAGGTAGTTCAGCGCCTGGTTGGCCATGACGCTGGTCGCCACGTCCATCAGCGCCATGTCGATGTGCTGGCCCTGGCCGGTGCGGCCGCGCTGCACCAGTGCGGCCAGGATCGCGGTGGCGGAATAGACGCCGGTAAAGACATCGGTGACCGCCACGCCCACCTTTTGCGGCTGGCCGTCGGCCTCTCCGGTCACGCTCATCAATCCGGCCATGCCCTGGATGATGAAGTCATAGCCGGCGCGGTGGGCGTAAGGCCCGGTCTGGCCAAAGCCGGTGATCGAGCAATAGACCAGACGCGGGTTCACCTGCCGCAGCGAGGCATAGTCGAGCCCGTATTTCGCCAGCCCGCCGACCTTGAAATTCTCGATCACCACATCGGCACCGGCCACCAGCCGGCGCACGGTTTCCTGCCCCTCGGGGGTGCGGAAATCGCAGGTGATGCCCTTTTTGCCGCGGTTGCAGGCGTGGAAATAGGCCGCCGTGCGGTCTGTCCCGCCATCGGGGCGGGGGCGTTCGATGAAGGGGGGGCCCCAGCGGCGGGTGTCGTCGCCCTCGGGCGCCTCGACCTTGATCACCTCGGCGCCCAGGTCGGCAAGGGTCTGGCCGGCCCAGGGGCCTGCGAGAATCCGCGCCAGTTCGATGACGCGGATACCTTCCAGCGGTGCGGTCATGGATCAGCCCGCCAGTGCCGCGTCGACCAGGGCCTTGAGGTCGTCATAGCCCATGTTGCCGTGTTTCACGCCGTTGATGAACAGGGTCGGGGTGCCCTCGACGCCATCGGCCTGCATGTTCGCCTCGAACCGCTTGACCAGCGCCTCGGCGGTGCCGGCGTCCTGCATGCAGGCGTCGAGCGCATCCTGCGTCATGCCGGCGGAAAGGCCGATCTGCTTGATGTTGTTCACCACCTCGGTGGGGTTGTCGGATGCGGCCCATTCCTGCTGGGTCGCAAACAGCATGTCGGCCACCGGGAAATATTTCAGCTCGCCGCCGCAGCGGGCCATCATCGCCGCCCAGAGGCCGTAGCGGTCGAAATAGACCTCGCGCAGGGTGAAGTGGACCTTGCCGGTGTCGATGTAGTCGGTCTTGAGCGGCTTCAGCACCGTCTCGGCGAAATGGGCGCAATGCGGGCAGGTAAAGCTGGCGTATTCGACGATCTTCACCGGCGCGTCGGGGCTGCCGATCGAGAAATCCTTGATCTCGGGCAGGGCGGGGTGGCCGGCGCCTCGGTCGTCGCGGTTTCCTGGCCCAGCGCGGGCGAGGCCGCCATGGCGGCGGCAAGGGCGATCATCGCCCGGCGGTTCATCTTGATCATTTGTTGCCCTCTTCAGCCTTGCGGCGAGTTAAGATGTTTTGCGCCAGCCGTTCAAGGGCGGCGCGCAGGCCGTCATCGGCCACGTCCCGCGCGGTTTCGCTGGCACGGGCCAGCACGGCGGGGTCGGCGGCGGCGGCCGGCGCCGCAGGGGCCGGCGCGAACTGGGCCTGGCCCTCGGCAAAGCCGACCGGCGCGGTCTGGGTCAGCAGGATGCGCGAGATGGCGTTATAACCGTAGACGGCGTTGACCCGTTCGCGCAGCCGGTCCTTCTGCATCTCGACCACGGGGGCGTGGGCGCCCTGCACCAGCAAGGTCAGCGAGGCGCCCATGCCTTCGCGGCCGTAGCCCACCTTGACCGGGCGGGTGACGGCGGCAAGCTCTGGCCCGGCGACCTCTTCCCAATGGGTCAGCAGTTTCGCCACGGCAAAGCCGCGCGATTCGCCGGCCGAGCGCAATTGCCGCGACATCAGGCCGAAGGCGGGCTCAAAGCCGCGCAGGCGCCGGTCGGGCGAAAGGGGGGGTGTGCTGCGTCGCATCTGGCCTTCACTGGTTCGATGACTATCTTAGCCGAACTGGCCCCCCCTGCCAGAGCCCTTGCCCTGACGGAGCATAAAGATTGCGTGACGCCGGCCCTGTGGTCTCATCCTTGCTGCGGAACTGGTATGACCGGCATGCGCGGGTGATGCCCTGGCGGGTGTCGCCGCAGGACCGGGCGGCGGGGGTGCGGCCCGATCCCTATGCGGTCTGGCTGTCGGAAGTGATGCTGCAACAGACCACGGTGGCGGCGGTGCGCGACTATTTCCGCCGGTTCACCGCGCGCTGGCCGGACGTGCGGGCGCTGGCCGCCGCCGAGGATGCCGAGGTGATGGCGGAATGGGCGGGGTTGGGCTATTACGCCCGCGCCCGCAACCTGATGAAATGCGCCCGTGCGGTGGCCGACCGGGGCGGGTTTCCGCAATCGCGCGAGGGGTTGCTGCAATTGCCGGGGATCGGCCCCTATACCGCCAGCGCGATCGCGGCCATCGCCTTTGACCAGCCGGCGACGGTGGTGGATGGCAATGTCGAGCGGGTGATGGCGCGGCTATATGCGGTGGAAACGCCCCTGCCCCGCGCCAAGCCGGAACTGGTGGCGCTGGCCGAGGCGCTGACCCCGGAGGCGCGGCCCGGCGACCATGCGCAGGCGATGATGGATCTGGGTGCCACGATCTGCACGCCGAAATCGCCGGCCTGCGGCATCTGCCCGCTGGCCGGGGAATGCGCGGCGCGGGCCGGGGGCATTCAGGCCAGCCTGCCGCGCAAGGACCCGAAACCGGCCAAGCCGGTGCGGCGCGGCACCCTGTGGCTGGTGCGGCGGGGGGGCGAATGGCTGGTCGAGACCCGGCCGGAAAAGGGCCTGCTGGGCGGGATGCTGGGCTTTCCGGGCGATGGCTGGGACGGGGCGGGCGGCGATGCGCCGGTCGTGGCGGGCTGGCAAGAGGCCGGCGAGGTGCGCCATACCTTTACCCATTTCCACCTGATCCTGCGGGTGCTGGTGGCCGAGACCGGCGCGCAGCCGGTGCGCGGCACATTCCGGCGGGTGGCACCGGCCAGCCTGCCCACGGTGATGCGCAAGGCACATGACCTGGCGCAGAGCGTGATTTCGCCGCGTTGAACGGCCTGATCCGCGCCCGTAGAATGGCGCGACAGGAGACCGAACATGACCATGATCCCGCCCGAACAGATGTCTTCGCCCCGTCAGGCCCTGCCGTTCTGGCTGTCGCTGGGCACCGTGCCGATGGCCTTTCTGGGGCTGGGGCTGGGCGGGGCCTGGGTGCTGGCGCTGCCGCTGTATTCCTGGACGCTGTTCACGGTGCTGGATGCGCTGACCGGGCAGAACCATGACAACCCCGATCCCGACACGCCCGAGGACGAGCTGTATCTGTACCGGCTGCTGACGATGATCTGGTTTCCGGTGCAGTTCGCGGTGCTGTGCTTCATGCTGTGGTTCGTGCCGCAGGCGGGGCACCTGAACCTGGTCGAAAAGATCTGCATGTTCATTGGCATGGGGGTGATGTCGGGGACGATCGGGATAAACTATGCGCATGAGCTGATGCACCAGAAACCGCGCGGGGAACGCTGGCTGGCCGACCTGTTGCTGGCGACGGTGCTGTATTCGCATTTCCGGACCGAGCATCTGCGGGTGCATCACCTCTATGTCGGGACGCCGCGCGATGCGGTGACGGCGCGCTATAACGAGAACTTTCACCGCTTCTTTCCGCGGGTGCTGCGGGAAAGCTGGATCTCGGCCTTTCGGGCGGAAAAGGCCATGCTGGCCCGCAAGGGGCTGGCCTGGCACAATCCCGGCAATCCGTTCTGGCGCTATTGGGCGTTGCAGGGGGCGATGATCCTGCTGGCGCTGGCGCTGGGGGGCTGGCTGGGGCTGGCGCTGTTCATCCTGCAGGCCTTTGTCGCGGTCTGGCAGCTGGAACTGACGAATTACGTCGAGCATTACGGCCTGACCCGGCAGCATCTGGGCGAGGGCCGCTATGAACATGCGCTGCCCCGGCATTCCTGGAACGCGGCGCATCGCGCGACCAACTGGCTGTTGATCAACCTGCAGCGCCATTCCGACCACCATTACAAGCCCGACCGCCGCTTTCCGCTGTTGCAGACCTATGACGAGGACGAGGCGCCGCAACTGCCGCACGGCTATCCGCTGATGACGATGGCCGCGCTGGTGCCGCCGGTCTGGCGGCGGGTGATGAACCCCAGGGTGCGGGCCTGGCGCAAGCGGTTCTATCCGGGGATCACCGATTGGACCGACTATAACAAGGGCCGCACGCCGATGCCGGCGGGGGCGCCCTGAGCGGGGGCATCGGGGCGGGACGTAACGGAAAAGGCCCCGCCATGCGGACATGGCGGGGCAGTGGCACCCCAGGCGGTCCGGGGCACAGGCGTTCGGTAAGATCGTGGGAACGGGGCGCCGCCCCGGGTCAGTTCGGCCGGGTGCCGTCGGCTTCCATCTCGGCCCTGATCTGCTGGCGCAGGATGTCGATCGGCACCATCTTGCCGTCGCGCAGGAAGTGCCAGTAGGTCCAGCCGTTGCAGGAAGGCGCCTTTTCATAGGCCGCGCCGACCTGGTGGATCGAGCCCTTGACGTCATTGCCGACCAGCGTGCCATCGGCCCGCACCTTGGCCTTGTAACGCTTGCCGATCGAGAACAGCTCTTCGCCCGGCCGCAACATGCCGCGTTCGACCACCTGGCCAAAGGGCACCCGCGGTTCGGCGCGTTTCGAGCCGGTCACTTCCAGCGCCGAGGCGTCAAACTTGCGCACCCGCGCCAGACGGGCGGCGGCGGCGCGGCGATAGGCTTC
The DNA here is from genome assembly GCA_041397345.1 of Paracoccaceae bacterium. Lineage (GTDB taxonomy): Bacteria > Pseudomonadota > Alphaproteobacteria > Rhodobacterales > Rhodobacteraceae > Pseudogemmobacter. Next base: position 7,686 of record JAWKWU010000016.1, on the reverse strand, counting down.
CTCGCGCTCGATGCCGATGTAGTCGCGGCCCAGCATCTTGGCGACCGCGCCGGTGGTGCCGGTGCCGAAGAACGGGTCCAGCACCACGTCGCCGGGGTTGGTGGTCGCCACGATGATCCGGTGCAGCAGGCTTTCCGGCTTTTGCGTCGGGTGGGCCTTGTCGCCGGCCTCGTCCTTCAGCCGCTCATGGCCGGTGCAGATCGGCAGGACCCAGTCCGACCGCATCTGCACGCCATCGTTCATCGCCTTCAACGCCTCGTAGTTGAAGGTGTAGCGGGCGGATTCGTCGCGGCTGGCCCAGATCAGCGTTTCATGCGCGTTGGTCAGCCGCTTGCCCTTGAAGTTCGGCATCGGGTTCGACTTGCGCCAGACGACATCGTTCAACAGCCAGAAACCCTGGTTCTGCAACTCGGCGCCCAGGCGAAAGATGTTGTGATAGCTGCCGATCACCCAGATGGCGCCATTCGGTTTCAACAGCCGCTTGGCCGCCATCAGCCAGGCACGGGTGAATTCGTCATAGGCCTGAAAGCTGGTGAACTGGTCCCAGTGTTCGTCCACCGCGTCGACCCTGGAATTGTCGGGCCGGTGCAATTCGCCGCGAAGCTGCAGGTTGTAGGGCGGGTCGGCAAAGATCAGGTCGACAGAGCCCGCAGGAAGCGCGTTCATCGCCTCGATGCAGTCGCCGGCAAGGATCTGGTTCAGCGGAAGCGCCGCTTCCGCCGCGGTCGTTCTGGTCGTCATGTCTCTGCCTCTGTCCCCGGTCTCTGGTGGACCGCTGTTGGGATGAATCATGAGTCAGAGCCGATTCGCCGTCAAATTCTTTTTTGAATCAAGGGGTTACAGAATTTGCTTGGCACAATATCTTGTGGACGGGGCCGAAGGAACGTCTATGAAAGGGGGTTACACCAAAATCTAGAAGCGCCTGGAAATGCGCCTTTGTCGGATAGCCGGCGTTCCTGTCCCAGCCGTACTGGGGGTGCTGTTGCGCCAAATCCACCATGATCCGGTCGCGTGCCACTTTTGCCACGATCGAGGCGGCGGCGATCGACATGCAATAGGCGTCGCCCTTGACGATGGCCTGCGCCGGGCAGGTCAGGCCGCGCGGGATCAGGTTGCCGTCGATCAGCGCGTGGTCGGGGTGCGGGCCCTGCGCCGGGGTCAGGGCGGCAATGGCGCGTTCCATCGCCAGATGGCTGGCGCGCAGGATGTTCAGCGCGTCGATTTCCTCGACCGTGGCATGGGCGACGGAAACCTGGGCATGGTCCAGCAGCCAGTCATGCAGGCGGTTGCGGGCGGCGGCGGACAGCGCCTTGCTGTCACGCAGCCCGTCGGGCAGGTGACCGGGGTCCAGCCGCACCGCCGCGGCGGTGACCGGGCCGGCAAGGGGGCCGCGGCCAACCTCGTCCACGCCGACGACGCAGCGCGCGCCGGCCCGGAAGGCGGCTTCTTCATAAGCGAAGTCGGGGCGGATCGCGGTAGGGATCACGGGGCGGATCACGGGGCAATATCCGCGAACAGCGCCGCCAGCCCCTGCGTCGTGGCCGGGCAGATGCCGCGTTCGGTGATCAGGCCGGTCACCAGTTCGGCCGGCGTCACGTCAAAGGCCGGGTTGCGGGCGCCGGTGGCTTCGGGCGCGATGCGGACCTGGGTGATACGGCCATCGGGGTCGCGGCCCTGGACATGGGTCACCTCCTGGGCCGAGCGTTCCTCGATGGGGATTTCGGTCAGGCCGTCGCGGATGGTCCAGTCGATGGTGGGCGAGGGCAGCGCGACGTAGAAGGGCACGCCATTGGCACGGGCGGCCAGCGCCTTGAGATAGGTGCCGATCTTGTTGGCCACATCCCCCTGGGCCGTGGTGCGGTCGGTGCCGACGATCACCAGGTCGACCTCGCCGCGCTGCATCAGGTGGCCGCCGGCATTGTCGGTGATCAGGTCATGCGGGATGCCGTGGCTGGCCAGTTCCCAGGCCGTCAGCTGGGCGCCCTGATTGCGCGGGCGGGTCTCGTCGACAAAGACGTGGACCGGCAGGCCCTCGGCCTGGGCCTGGTAGATCGGCGAGGTGGCGGTGCCCCAGTCGACGGTTGCCAGCCAGCCGGCGTTGCAATGGGTCAAGACGTTGACCCGGCCCCTTTCGGCGGCGATCCGGCGCAAGAGCGGCAGGCCATGCGCGCCGATGCGGCGGTTGATCTCGACATCTTCATCGCAGATCGCGCGGGCCAGATCGGCGGCGGCATTGGCGCGGGTTGCGGCGGGCAGCGGCAACAGCGCGGCCTGCATCCGGTCCAGCGCCCAGCGCAGGTTGATCGCGGTGGGGCGGGTGGCGTTCAGCTCGGCATGGGCGGTCCGCAGGTTGGCGTCCGAAGGGTCGCGGGCCATGTCCACCGCGATGCCCCAGGCGGCGGTGGCCCCGATCAGCGGCGCGCCCCGCACCCACATGTCGCTGATCGCGGCGGCAAAATCGGCGCGAGATTGCAGCGGCACGATGCGCAGTTCATGCGGCAGCCAACGCTGGTCGATCACCCGCACGGTGCCACCGGCGTCGCACCAGATGCTGCGATAGGGGGTGCCGTCGATCTTCATCCGTCTCTCCGCTGCATCGCCGCCGCATCGGGGCAAGGATTGCCGAATTCGCCGCCAAGGCCAAGCCCGTCAGACCTGCGGCAGATAGGCCCCCTTCAGCCCCAGGATCGTCCTGGCCAGTTCCCGCGCCGCCGGCAATTCGGCCTGGGCCATCGGCCGCACCAAAAACCAGTGCCGTTCGATCGGCAGGCCCGGCGCGTCCAGCGTGACCAGCGCGCCGCTGTGCAATTCGTCGGCCACGGTGTGCAGCGACAGAAAGGCGATGCCCAGCCCGGCCATCACCGCCTGCTTGATGGTCTCGTTCGACCCCATCTCGACCAGATCGTAGGGCGCGCCATCGCCCAGCCGGTCGAGATAGCGCGTCATCAGGATGCGGGTGCCCGAGCCTTCCTCGCGCGACAGAAAGGTTTCGCCCGCCAGATCGGCGGCGGAAAGCGCGTGCTGGCCGGCCAGCCGGTGCCCGGCCGGCGCGATCAACCCGTGCGGATGCGGCCCGATGGGCTGGGCGTCGACCGGCGGCACGCGGGGCGGCCGGCCCATGATGGTCAGGTCAGACCGCCCCTGCGCCAGGTCGCGCAGGATCTCTTCGCGGTTGCCGACCTGCAGCGCCACCTCGATCTCGGGGTGCAACTGCCGCAGGTGACGCACCAGGCGCGGCGCGAAATATTTCGCGGTCGAGACCACGCCCAGCACCACGCGCCCCGCCTTGCCGGCCTGAAGCGCGGCGATCCGGCCCAGCGACTGCGACAAAGCGACCTCGATCCGGTCGGCCCCTTCCAGCAGCACCCGGCCCACCTGCGTCAGCCCCGAGCCAGACCCGTCGGCATGGCGCATCAGGACCGGCGCGCCGACCGCATCCTCCAACACCTTGATCTGGCTGTGAATTGCCGGTGCGGTCAGCCCCAGTTCCTTGCCCGCGGCCGTCAGCGAGCCCAGCCGGGCCACGGCGGCAAGGGCGCGCAACTGGCGCAGGGTCAGGGCATCGCTGCGGGGCATTAGATTTTTCTGAACATTGTCTTTAGTTTTTTAAATTTTCCAGCAGGCCGTGGCAAGTCAATCTTGTCCGCAAGAAACGCCAATACCGGGAGAGATCGGAATGAACCGCGCCGAGGGCATGCTGCCCGACTCGCATGTGCCGCTGGCCTTGCGCCCGCTGATGCAGGAAATCGCGTCGGCCGCGCTGGCGCTGTCGCGGCTGATCGGGCGCAACGGGCTGGAGCAGGCGCTGGGCGCCGCGGCAGGCACCAACAGCGACGGCGACGCGCAAAAGGCGCTGGACGTGCTGGCCGACGACCTGTTCCTGACCGCGGCGCGGCGCGGCGGCGTGCGGCACTATGCCTCCGAGGAGCAGGATACGGTGGTCGAGTTGCTGGACACGGCCGCGCTGGCGCTGGCGATCGACCCGCTGGACGGATCGTCGAATATCGACACCAATGTTTCGGTCGGCACGATCTTTTCGATCTACCCCGCCGCCGAGACCCCCGATGCCAGCTTTCTGCGCCCGGTGAACCAGCAACTGGGTGCCGGCTATGTGATCTACGGCCCGCAGACCGCGATGCTGCTGAGCTTTGGCCAGGGTGTGCAACGCTATGTGCTGGATGCGGCGGCCGGGCGGTTCGTGCTGGTCGAGCAGCAGGTGACGATCCCGGTCGAATCGAGCGAGTTCGCCATCAACGCCTCGAACTATCGCCACTGGCAGGCGCCGGTGCGGGCCTGGGTGGATGATGCGGTTGCCGGCGTCGACGGGCCGCGCGGCAAGAATTTCAACATGCGCTGGATCGCCAGCCTGGTGGCCGAGGTTCACCGCATCATGACGCGGGGCGGCATCTTCCTTTACCCGGCCGATGCCAGAAAAGGCTATGAAACCGGCAGGTTGCGGCTGGTCTACGAATGCGCGCCGATCGCCTTCCTGGTCTTGCAGGCCGGCGGCGGTGCCACCGACGGCACCGACCCGATCCTCGGCCAGACCGCCCGGGCGCTGCACCAGCGCACGCCCTTTGTCTTTGGCAGCCTGGGCAAGGTCGCCCGCGTTGCCGCCTATCACGACATGCCAGAGACCGAAGCCGCCCTGTTCGGCAAACGCGGCCTGTTCCGGAGCTGAGAGATGAGCAAGAAACACCCGATCATTTCGGTTACCGGCTCGTCCGGCGCCGGCACCTCGACCGTCAAGCACACGTTCGAGCAGATCTTTCGCCGCGAGGGCATCTCGGCCGTCACCATCGAGGGCGATGCGTTCCACCGCTACAACCGCGCCGACATGAAGGCCGAACTGGCCCGGCGCAGCGCCGGCGGCGACCAGACGTTCTCGCATTTTTCCTATGAGGCGAATGAGCTGGAAGAGCTGGAGCGGGTGTTCCGCGACTATGGCGCCACCGGCAAGGGACGAACCAGAACATATGTTCATGATGAGGTGGAGGCCGCCAAGACCGGGGTTGCGCCGGGCAATTTCACCGCCTGGGCGCCCTTTGCCGAAGTCTCGGACCTGCTGTTCTACGAAGGCCTGCATGGCGCGGTGGTCAACAGCACGGTGAACCTGGCAGCGCTGGCTGACCTGAAGATCGGCGTCGTGCCGGTGATCAACCTGGAATGGATCCAGAAGATCCACCGCGACCGCGCGCATCGCGGCTATTCCACCGAGGCGGTGACCGACACGATCCTGCGGCGGATGCATGCCTATGTGCATTGCATCACCCCGCAATTCACTGAAACCGATATCAATTTCCAGCGGGTTCCGGTGGTCGACACCTCAAACCCCTTTATCGCCCGCTGGATCCCGACGCCGGACGAAAGCCTGGTGGTGATCCGGTTCAAGAACCCGCGCGGCATCGACTTTTCCTATCTCGTCTCGATGATCCAGGGGTCGTGGATGAGCCGCGCGAATTCCATCGTGATCCCCGGAAACAAGCAGGATCTGGCGATGCAGCTGATCCTGACCCCGTTGATCGAGCGGCTGATCCGCGACAGCAAGCGCGCCTGAGAGGTAAACATGAACGCTTACTCACAAACGGTAACAGATCGGGACATGGCCAATGCGATCCGGGCGCTGGCGATGGATGCGGTGCAAAAGGCGAACTCGGGCCATCCGGGCATGCCGATGGGCATGGCGGATGTGGCGGCGGTGCTGTTCAACCGGTTCATCACGCTGGACCCCGCGGCCCACCGCTGGCCGGACCGGGACCGTTTCGTGCTGTCGGCCGGCCATGGCTCGATGCTGCTATATGCGGTGAACCACCTCCTGGGCTATGCCGACATGGGGGTGGACCAGGTGCAGGCCTTTCGGCAACTGGGCGCGCGGACGGCGGGGCACCCGGAATACGGCCATGCGCAGGGGATAGAGGTGACCACCGGCCCGCTGGGCCAGGGCATCGCCACCGCGGTCGGCATGGCGCTGGCCGAACGCATGGCGGCGGCGCGGTTTCCGGGGCTGGTGGACCACTGGACCTGGGTGATTGCCGGCGACGGCTGCCTGATGGAAGGGATCAGCCACGAAGCCATTGATCTGGCAGGGCATCTTGGCCTGGGTCGGCTGATCGTGCTGTGGGATGACAACCGGATCACCATTGACGGCGACACCGCCTTGTCGACCTCGACCGACCAGAAGGCGCGGTTTGCGGCCAGCGGCTGGCATGTGGCCGACTGCGACGCGCATGACGCCGAGTCGATTGCGGCGGCAATCGCGGCGGCCAGGGCGGATGCGCGGCCCTCGATGATCGCCTGCCGGTCGGTGATCGGCTATGGCGCGCCGAACAAGCAGGGCGGGCATGACGTGCATGGCGCGCCGCTGGGAGAGGCCGAGATTGCCGCGGCGCGGACGCATCTGGGCTGGAATTCCGGGCCGTTCGAGGTGCCGGAACCCATCCGCGCGGCCTGGGCCGGAATTGCCGCGCGAGGGGCCGCTGCCCGTGCCGATTGGGAGGCGCGGCTGGCCTCATCGCCGGATCGACCGGCCTTTTTGGCGGCGCAGGCCGCGGATGGGGCGGCATTGACCGAGCCGATGGCGCGGCACAAGGCGCGGTTGCTGGCCGACCGGCCCAAGGTGGCAACCCGCAAGTCCAGCGAGATGGCGTTGCAGGTGGTGGCAGAGGCCCTGCCCTTTGTCGTGGGTGGCTCGGCCGACCTGACCGGATCAAACCTGACGCGGGCCAAGGGTCAGCGGACAGTCAATGCGAACGATTATTCGGGCAGCTATCTCCACTATGGCATCCGGGAACATGGCATGGCGGCGGCGATGAACGGCATCGCGCTGCATGGCGGCTTTCGCGCCTATGGCGGCACCTTTCTGGCCTTTGCCGATTACTGCCGGCCCGCGATCCGCCTGGCGGCGTTGATGGGCGTGCCGGTGACCTATGTGATGACGCATGACAGCATCGGCCTGGGTGAAGACGGGCCGACGCATCAGCCGGTGGAAACGCTGGCCGGGTTGCGGGCCATCCCCAACCTGGTGGTGATCCGCCCCTGCGATGCGGTGGAAACCGCCGAGGCCTGGGAAATCGCGCTGACCTCTGCCTCTACGCCGACGCTGTTGGCGCTGAGCCGGCAGAACCTGCCCACGGTCCGCGCGTCGGCCGATGTGAACCTGACGGCACGGGGCGCCTATGTGCTGCGCGATGCCCCGGACCGGCAGGTGACGCTGATCGCCACCGGGTCCGAGGTGGAGATCGCGCTGGCCGCGGCCGACCTGCTGGGTGCCGAGGGCATCCGTGCCGCCGTGGTTTCCGCACCCTCGTTCGAGCTGTTCGCGGTGCAGCCGGAAAATTACCGAACGGCTGTTCTGGGTGCTGCACCACGGGTGGGGATCGAGGCGGCGATCCGGCAGGGGTGGGATGCCGTCCTGCGGCCGGACGACGCCTTCATCGGCATGACCGGCTTTGGCGCCAGTGCCCCGGCGCCCGCGCTATACGCCCATTTCGGCATCACCGCCGAGGCCGCCGCTGACGCTGCCCGCAAGCTGACACGTTAAGACAAGGGATTGAAATGACTGTGAAAGTTGCAATAAACGGCTTTGGCCGTATTGGAAGGAACATTCTGCGCGCCGTGGTGGAATCGGGGCGGAGCGATATCGATGTGGTCGCCATCAACGACCTTGGCCCGGTCGAGACCAATGCG
>JAWKWU010000015.1:0-95148 GCA_041397345.1 Paracoccaceae bacterium | reverse complement strand
GCGTCTTCCATCGCGGCGGTAAAGCCGCGCAGCGAGAAGGTGTCCTTGGTCTGGGTGCCCTTGCCGGAACGGGCGGTCAGCGTGGCCGAGCCCCCGGCCTTGAGCGCGGCAAGCAGGGCGGCATCGTCGGCGGCGCTGCCCGGCCAGGCCCATTCGCCGTCGGTGAAAAGCTGAAAGCTGTTGCCGTCCACGTTCACGTCGACGGTCGAGCCGCCGGCAAAGGGAGAGCCGCCGGTAAAGCTGATCTCGCCCGGCTTGCCGGGGCGGAAGGTGACGACCAGCAGGATGTCGCCGCGCCGCACCGAGACCGGCTTGCCGTCGCGGGAATTCACCGTTTCCTTGGGTTTGGACACGCCCCAGCATTCCTTGGGGCTTTCCTCGGTGAACACGTTCCAGTCGGTCATGGTGGCGACGCGATTGGTGGATTCCTGTGCCCCGGCCATTCCGGCAGGCAGGGCGATTGCCGCGGCGATTGCTGCGGCGCCGAACGCGCGGCTAAGGTTGGAAGTCATGTCTGACGCAGCCTCCAAGCTGTCTTGTGCCTCTTTGTCCCTGCCCTGGCCCTGGGCCATGCCGGCCCGCACCCTTTTTGATCTGGCAGAGACGATCTGAACCCGATAACCCGCTTTTACGCAAAAAGGCCAATGCGCGAAAGCCCCATGGGCGTAAAATCGCACATCTGTTATTGAGGGAGAGGGTCGTGGGGGGAGTCTTGGGGGGAGCCATGGCGCAGGTGAGTGATGGTGCGGTGCCGATGGCCGAGCTGTGGCGCGGCGGGGTGCTGGAAAGCACGCATCTGGGCCATGCGGTGATCTGCGACGCCCGGGGGCCGGTGCAGGTCTGGGGCAAGGCCGATGCGGTGGTGTTTCCCCGGTCGTCCTGCAAGATGATCCAGGCGCTGCCGCTGCTGGAGACCGGCGCCGCCGCGGCGCGGGGGCTGACGCCGGCGCATCTGGCGCTGGCCTGTGCCAGCCATCAGGGCGCGCATCTGCACGTCGACATGGCCGGGCGCTGGCTGGCCGACCTGGGTCTGGGCGAGGCCGACCTGCGCTGTGGCGCGCATGAGCCGATGGACCGCGAGGAACGCGACCGGCTGATCCTGGCGCATGAGGCGCCCTGCCAGTTGCACAACAATTGTTCTGGCAAGCATTCCGGTTTCCTGACGGTGGTGCAGCATCTGAAGGCGGGGCCGGAATATGTGGAACTGGACCATCCGCTGCAAAGGGCGATCCGGGCCGCGACCGAGGAAGTGACCGGAGAGACGGTCGCCGGCTGGGGTATCGACGGCTGTTCGGCGCCGAACTTTGCCATGACGCTGGGCGGGCTGGCGCGGGCGATGGCGGCCTTTGCCACCGCGCGCGAGGGGCAGGGCGCGCGGCAGGATGCGATGGCGCGGCTGGCCCGGGCGATGGGCGCCTATCCGGAACTGGTGGCCGGCGAGGGCCGGGCCTGCACCGAGCTGATGCGGGCGATGGACGGCCGGGTGGCGATCAAGACCGGGGCCGAGGGGGTGTTCGTGGCGATCATTCCCGAAAAGGGCCTGGGTGTCGCACTGAAGGTGCTGGACGGCAATTCCCGCGCGTCTGAGGCCGCGATCGCCGCGCTGCTGGTGCGGCTGGGCGTGCTGGCGGCAGGGCATCCGGCGACGCAGCGGCGGCTGAATCCGGTGCAGAAGAACTGGCGCGGGCTGGTCACCGGCGAGATCCGGGTGGCGCCGGGTTTCGCCGCGTAACGCCGGCAGGGCGACGGCGCGCTTGATTTGCGGGGCCGGGCACGGCAAGCTTTGCCCATGAACATGGAAGCGCCCGTGCCCATTCCGCTGGGCGAGCGCCTGCCCGAGCAGGTGGCTTTTGACCGGCGGGAACTGTCGGTGATCCTGCGGCTGTATGGCCTGATGGTGGCCGCGGGCGAATGGCGCGACTATGGCATATCGCACGGGCGCGAGGCGGCGGTCTTCGCGGTGTTCCGGCGCACGGCGGAGGTGCCGCTTTATCGTATCGAGAAGCGGCCGAAGCTGCGGGGGCGGCAGGGCATCTATGCCGTGGTCGGGGCCGAGGGTCAGGTGCTGCGCCGTGGCGCCGACCTGGCGGCCGTGCTGAAGGTGCTGGAACGCAAGCTGATCCGCCCGGTCGACTGAGGCCGGGTGCGGCATCGGGGGCGCTTCGCCCCCCGCGGGGGAATGCGGGCATTCCCCCTTCCCCCCGAGGATATTTGTCGAAGGGAAAGCTCAGGCCGGGAGGAGCGGGCGGCGGCGGGCGACGGGCGGGCCCTCGCCCTGGGCCTGGATGCGGGCGATGGCGGTGGCGAGGTCTTCGCAGGCGACCGACATGGTGGCGCCGTTGGCATGGATGATGCGGTCGGGGCCGGTCAGCAGGGCGACGTGGCCTTTCCAGAAGATCAGGTCGCCACGTTGCAGGGCGGCGGTCTCGGCAAGGGGCTGGCCGACCTGCTGTTGCAGGTCGCTGTCGCCGGGGCAGGCGATGCCGGCGGCGTGGAGTGCGATCTGGGCGAGGCCGGAGCAGTCGATGCCACCCACGGAATTGCCGCCCCAGAGGTAGGGGGCATGCAGAAACAGTTCGGCCACGGCGACCGGGTCGGCGGCGGGCTGGTCCAGGGGGGCAAGATGGCAGGCGGGGATATGGCCCTGGGGGGTGGTGGCCCATTTGCCCTGGGTGCCGGTGACCTGGACGCGGGCGCCCATGTAGAGCGGCCGCGGATCCGGCGCCTGGGCCTTTGGTGCGCTGTAGAGGTGGGTCTTGGGGCTGCTGACGCGGTGGCTGGCGGTGAAGGCCGGGCCAAGGGCCGCCTGGTCCAGCCAGCCGCAATAGCCGTCTTTCGCCGCCATGACGAAGGCCTGGTCCTGGTCGCGGTCGATCACCGTGACCGCCTCGCCCTGGATCAGCTGGCGGTCGCGCGGGCCATGCGGGCGGGCCAGCAGGTCGGCCAGCGGGGTGGCGATCGCGGCCGGGGTGCCCTGGGTCAGCGGGGCGTCGATGCGGCCGGCCAGCGAGGCATGGGCGACGCGGCCGGAAAAGGGGGTCAGCCGGCGGTCCATCGGTCAGAGGCCGAGAATCGCGGGCAGGGCGTTCAGGATGGCGCGCGCGCCCTGTCCGGCGCCGCCCTTTGGCCGGGCCGGGGCCTCGGTCGGGGTGTGGCCGTAGATGTCGAAATGCATGTAGCGCGGGTGATCGGCAAAGCGGCGCAGGAACAGGGCCGCGGTGATCGAGCCGGCAAAGCCGAAGCCGGGGGCATTGTCGAGATCGGCGATGCCCGGTTCGATCACCGGTTCATAGGCATCGTGGAACGGCATGCGCCAGACCGGGTCGCAGCCCTGCCGCGCGCCGGTCTCGAGCGCCGCGGCCATGGCGGCATCGTCGGTGTAATAGGGCGCAAGGTCCGGCCCCACCGCCACCCGCGCCGCGCCGGTCAGCGTGGCCATCGAGACCAGCGCCTCGGTCTCTTCCTCGCAGGCGAAGGCCAGCGCATCGGCCAGGACCAGCCTGCCCTCGGCGTCGGTGTCGTTGACCTCGACCGTCAGGCCCTTGCGGCTGGTCAGGATGTCCTTGGGTTTCAGCGCATTGCCCGAGATGACGTTTTCCACCGCCGGGATCAGGACGCGCAGCCGCAGGGGCAGGTCCAGCGCCATGATCATCTGTGCCAGCCCCAGGACCGTGGCGGCGCCGCCCATGTCCTTTTTCATCAGGTTCATGCCGGTCGAGGGTGTCAGGTTCAACCCGCCGGTGTCGAAGCAGACGCCCTTGCCGACCAGGGTCAGCCGCGGCCCGGTGCTGCCCCAGCGCAGGTCGATCAGGCGGGGCGCGCGGGGCGAGGCGCGGCCGACGGCGTGGATCATCGGGAAGTTGCGGTCGAAGGAGGGCGTCGCCGACGGTGACTGTGGGCGCCGTGGGCTGCGGCAAGGTCGCGGGCGGCCTGTTCAGTTCGGCCGGGCCCATCACCGGGCCCGGGGTGTTCAGGTCGCGGGTCAGGAACTCGCCTTCGGCCATGGCGGTCAGGCGGGCGGCGTCGACGCCGGCGGGGGCCTTGAGCCGCGGGCCGGGCTTAGCAGCCGCGGCGGGGCGGTAGCGGGAGAAGCGATAGGACGAAGCAGCGCGGCGGGCGGTTTCGTCGATCAGGTCGGGCGCCAGGTCGGTGGAGGGCGCGATATGCCAGTCGAGGGCGGGCAGGGCGGCAAAGGCCGGGCCACACCAAAGCGTTGCCGACGGCGGGTCTTTTCGGTGCCGAGGCCGGCGACGGCGCCGGCGATGCCGTCGGGGCCGGGCAAGCCACATCTCGCCCAACGCGGCGTCAAAGCCGCTGGCGCCCAGCCGAGGAGCGGCATCGGGCGGCGCCGGGGCCGGCGAGAAAGGCATCGAGCCGGTCCGGCGTGACGAGGTGCAAGGGCAGCGAGGCGGCGGTCAGGTCGGCAGGCAGGGCGCATGGCGGGGTCCGTTCGAGGAAATCTGGCCAGACCCTAGCGCAGCCGGTGCCGGGGCGCCACGCCCCTTGCGCGAGGGGGCGCCACTGCGCGGAAGGGCGCCGGCCTAGCGGAGGTCGGCAAAGCCCTTGTCGCTGGCCAGCGAGCGTTCCGCGACCCGCAGGAGCCGCGCCCGGACGGCGGCAAAGGCGGTGCTGTCGCAGCGTTCCAGACAGGTGCGGGCATCCTGCGAGACCAGCCCCAGGCTGACCATGCCCAGGTTTTCCGCCATGCGTTGCAGTTTGCGCAGCTGCCGGGCCAGATCGGCCAGTTCGCGGCCCTTTACCTGTGCCGCGATGCCGGCCATGGCAAGGGCCAGTTCCCCCAGCGCGCGCGCCACCATCTGTTCGGCCGCCGAGGTGCCGAGATTGCGATAGATCATCGCCTCGCCTCGCCGTCCTGGCACACGTTCCCGCGGATGCAGGATCGTTACGTTTTCCATGATGTCACCACCCGCTACATTTCACACCCGGGGCCATCATGCCGTTGCGTGCTTTATGCTTCCTTACGGAACGGGGGGCGGGCCGGGCAATTTGCCTCTCGAATTTTGTGCGAATGCGGCCTAGTTATCGGCGAGATTGCAAAGGACGCCCTGATGGTATGCCGCCTTTGCCCAGCTATCTGGTCCAGCGTTTCCACGGCTGGCAGGCGACGACCTACAAGGACAACCGCGCCTGGTTCCGCCGGCTGGCGGAAAGCGGGCAGCTACCCGCGGGCGATGGTGATTTCCTGCTGCGACAGCCGGGTTCACGTCACCTCGATCTTTGGCGCGGACGAGGGAGAGTTCTTCATCCTACCGCAACATCGCCGGCCTGGTGCCGCCCTATACGCCCGACGGCAAGAATCATGGTACATCGGCGGCGGTGGAATATGCCGTCACCTCGCTGGGGGTGGCGCATATCGTGGTGATGGGCCATTCCAGTTGCGGCGGGGTCAAGGGGTGCCATGACATGTGTACCGGCCATGCGCCCGAGCTGGAGGACAAGACCAGCTTTGTCGGCCGCTGGATGGATATCCTGCGCCCCGGCTTTGAACGGGTGGCCGGCCTGCCGCAGGACCAGATCCTGACGGCGCTGGAAAAGCAGGCGGTGCTGGTGTCGCTGGAGAACCTGATGACCTTTCCCTTTGTGCAGACCGCGGTCGAGAATGACCGGTTGACGCTGCACGGGCTGTGGTCGAACACCGGCGAGGGCGGGCTGGAACAGTTCGACGCGGCCAGGGGCGGCTTTGCCCCGATATGAGGGGGGCAGAGCGTGGCGCATGACAGTCTGGTGGTGCAGGACCGGCGGTTCACGCTGGAGATCCTGACGGCGGATACCGCGGCGCAGGACCGGCTGGATGCCGGCGCGGCCGAGCTGTTCGGCCTGTTCCTGTCGCGCGAGGCGGAATTCGGGTTCAACCCGGATGTGGTGGTCGACTACCCCGATATCGCGGCCGGGGGGGCGTTTCTTGCCGATCCGGCGGGATATGTGGCGGCGCGGCGCGATGCGGCGGGGGCGCCGGTCGACAGGGTCGTGGTGCTGACCACCCTGGCGCCGCGTGTCGGGGCGGCGCTGGAGGCGCTGGGCTTTCTGGCCCGACCGATCGACATGCCGGCCGGGCCGGATGGCACCGCGGCCTTTCTCTGGCCGCCGGTGGAAGAGGCCGCCGCGGGCCGGGTGCTGTATGTCGAGGCGGTGGACGAGGCCGACCCGAAGATCCGGCCGAATTTCGTGCTGCGCCTGCTGGACGAGACGGGCGCGTTGCAAGGCGGGGCCTGCGGTTCGATCCATGCCCGCGACGGCCGGCCATATGCCTATCTGGCGACCATGACGCTGGCCGGTGGGCTGCCGCCCGGCACCGGAACGCGGCTGGCGGCGGCGCTGGTCGCGGTGCTGCGGCGCGCGGGCGTGGCAAAGGTTCATCTGGGCACGCAGACGGCGGGGCCGTTCTACGAAAAGCTGGGCTTTCGCACGGTGCTGCGGCTGATCCCGGCCCTGCGCCACCGGCAGACGCCAGAGGGGCGGCAGGTGCCGCATGACCTGGTGATGATGGAGCTGGACCTGACGCCCGGCTGAGCGGGCGTCAGGCGATGGCGACCGCGCCCTTTTAGCGCAGGACCATGCCTTCGGGCCAGGTCAGCGTATAGCCCAGCGTGATCGTCTGCTTTTCGCCCGCGGCCAGTGTCATGTCCCAGGCCAGGATGCCGCGCCGCGCCTCGACATCGCGTTCCGAGGGTTCGGGGCTGGCGGTGACCTCGACCTCGAGATCGGTCTGCTCGCTGTAGGGCACCTGGTCCAGAACCCTGAGCGGCCAGCTTTCGTCGCCCAGGTTTTCCACGGTGATCACCACCTGTTCGGACTGTTCGTTCGAGGTGGTCAGGATGCCGGTCTCTCCGCCCGTGCGCACCGGCATGTCGCGGCGGATCCGCAGGCTGTCGAGCGCGCCAAAGGCCAGTTCGGTTTCCTCGCCCGGCGCGATCAGCGGCAGATCGGCGCCGCCGACCAGAACGCCCTCGCGGAAGATCAGCGCCTGCCCGGGCAGGATGGGTTCGTCGGCGTTGACGAAGCGTGCCATGACAAAGGCGCTGTCGTCCCAGCGGGGCACGGCGCGGGCCTCGACCGTGGGGGTCAGGTCCAGCCGGTCGAGCGGCAGGCGCAGGTCCTCGACGCCCGAGGCGACGTCGACCTTGCGGGGGTAGATGTAGACGACGGTATCGCCTTCGATCGCGGCGGCGGCGGTGATCGGGGCGGGGGCGGCCTCCATCACCGGGGCGGCGCCGGCGGCCATGCGTTCCTCGGTCATGGCGGTGTCATAGGCGACGGGCGGTTCCTCTGGGGCGATGCTGCGCAGTTCCGGCCAGAGCGGGGAAGGGGCCGCCTGATCCGACGGGCGCGAGGTCGACAGGGTCAGGTCGACGCCGGCCCAGTCCTCGCCGGAATACTGGGTGACAAGCACGCTGCGGTCGAGGCGCAGCGCGGGGTCGGGCCGCCGGGTCAGGTCGAGTTCGTAGAACGGCCGCCAGCCGGCGTCAGAGATGTAGTGGGTGACGGTCAGCGTGGTCTCGCCGGCCTGGGCGCTGTCGATGGCGATGGACAGCGCGGTATAGTCGGCGTCGCGCGCGGGCAGGGCTGCCAGCGCCGCCTGGGCCTTGACCAGGTCTTCCTGCACCTCGGTCAGGGCCTGCTGCGCCGGCCAGAGTCCTTGCGCGCGGCGGCGGCTCTTGCCGGGCGGCAAGGGTCTCGGCGCCGATCATGGCGGCGGTGGCCTTCAGGCTGTCGGGCGTGGCGCTGTCGGGCATCGCGCCCGAGAACGAGGTCAGGAAGGCGGCGCGGGCATTGGCGGCGTCGATCCGGGCCTGCACCGATTCGACCGCGGCAAAGGCCTCGCGCTCGGCGGCCTCCAGCCGGTCAACCTCGGCCTGGGCGGCCTCTTGCGCGGGGGTGAGGGCGTCGTCGCGCGGCGGCAGGCGGTCTTCGCGCAGCGAGAATGCGCCAAAGCCGGTGCCGTCCGGGGCGGCGATCTGCAGCAGCCCGGCCTCGGTCGCGGCGGGCAGGTCGGTGACCAGCAGCTCATGCGCGCCGGCGGACGGGGCGGTAAAGCTGACCTGCCGGGTGATGCGGGCCCCCTGGGGATAGACGGTGACGGCGGTGATGGTCGAGGTGGCCGGGATGGTATCGGCCAGCGCCGGCAGGGCGGTGGTCGCCAGGAGAAGGGCAAGGAAAGGGCGCATGGCGTAACCTGTGGCTGTGAACTGCGCCCAGGGTAGGCCCGCCGCCGGGGGGCGGCAAGGCGGAACCGGCCCAAGGATCAGGCCGCCGCGCGCGTCACATGCTGTCGAAGACCTCGGGATCGGGGCCGCAGCGCTGGCCTTCGTCCAGCGTGGCGATGGCGTCCATCTCGGCCCCGGTCAGTGCAAAGTCGAAAAGCGCGAGGTTCTCGGCCAGCCCCTCGGGCCGGGTCGAGCGCGGGATGACCGAGGCGCCGATCTGGATATGCCAGCGCAGGATCACCTGGGCCGGGCTGCGGCCGGTGCGGGCGGCGGCGGCCCGGATGGGCCCCGCGTCAAAGCTGCGGCCCTGGCCCAGGGGCGTCCAGCTCTGGGTGACGATGCCGTGGGTGCGGTGAAAGGCGCGCAGGGCGGGCTGTTGCAGGCGCGGGTTGATCTCGACCTGGTTCACCGCCGGGGCAACGCCGGTTTCGTCGATCAGCCGTTGCAGGTGCGGCGGGTTGAAGTTGGAAACCCCGATGGACAGCGCCCGCCCCTCATCGCGCAGCCGGATCAGGGCGCGCCAGGTGTCGAGGTAGAGGTCGCGCCGGGGGCAGGGCCAGTGGATCAGCAACAGGTCGACATGGTCGAGCCCGAGCCGCGCCAGGCTGGCCTCGGCCGCGCGCAGGGCGGCGTCATGGCCGTGGTCGCTGTTCCAGACCTTGGTGGTGACGAAGACCTGGTCGCGGGGCAGGCCCGATGCGCGCAGCCCCTCACCCTGGCCCTGTTCGTTGCCATAGGCGGCGGCGCCGTCGACCAGCCGGTAGCCCAGGCCGAGCGCGGTGGCGGTGGTTTCCGCCGTGGCGGCGGCGGGCACCTGCCAGAGGCCGAAGCCAAGCTGGGGCATCTTGCGGCCGTCGTTGAGGGTGAGGAAGGGTTGGGTCATCGGCGGGCCTTTCCTGGCAGGCGCACAGGAAAGCGCCATGGGGCGCAAAGTGCAAGGGCAGTCAGGCGCGGGCCAGCGCCTGGGCGGCAAGGCCGGGGCGGGGGTGGCCGGGAAAGCCCGCGCCAAAGCGGCGGACCAGGGCAAGATAGGCGGGGCCGACCTGGCTGGACTTGGCCAGCGGCCGGTCGCTGGCGAGGTCGACCAGCAAGAGACCGCCGCCGGACGGGGCAAAGCGCAGGCCGCGGTCGCGCAGGGCGGCCTGCAACTGGCCCCAGCTTTCCGCCCGGGCGAGGGATTGCGCGACGAGGAGACGAAGTCGAACGAGGAGCTGCTCGTCGATGACTTCGTCACTCCTCGCGCGGCGGGCGTCGTGGCGCTTGACCTCCAGCCGGACCAGGTCGCGCAGCACGGCGCCCGGCGTTTCATCGCGGGCGCGGCAGAGGTCGGTGAACCGGCGCCACAGCGCGTCGTCGCAATGAAAAAGGGTCTCGGCCATGGCCAAGACCCTTTCAGATCGGGGTTAAGAAAGACTTACCCCTTTTTCAGCACCCGCTGCCCCAGCACCTCGGCGATCTGCACCGCGTTCAGCGCGGCGCCCTTGCGCAGGTTGTCGCTGACGCACCACAGGTTCAGGCCGTTCTCGACGGTCGAATCCTGCCGCACGCGGGAAACATAGGTGGCATATTCCCCCACGCATTCGACCGGGGTGACGTAGCCGCCGGCCTCGCGCTTGTCGACCAGCATGATGCCCGGCGCCTCGCGCAGGATGTCCTGCGCCTCTTGCCAGTCGAGGAATTCCTCGGTCTCGATGTTCACCGCCTCGGAATGGCCGACAAAGACCGGCACGCGCACGCAGGTCGCCGTGACCTTGATCGAGGGATCGAGGATCTTCTTGGTCTCGGCGACCATCTTCCATTCTTCCTTGGTCTCGCCGGAATCAAGGAAGACGTCGATATGCGGGATCACGTTGAAGGCGATCTGCTTGGTGAACTTTTTCGGCGGCACTTCCTGAACCGGGTTGTAGACCGCCTTGGTCTGGTCCCACAGCTCGTCCATGCCTTCCTTGCCGGCGCCGGACACCGACTGGTAGGTGGACACCACCACCCGCTTGATTTTCGCGCGGTCGTGCAGGGGCTTCAGCGCCACCACCATCTGCGCGGTCGAGCAATTGGGGTTGGCGATGATGTTGCGGTTCTTGTAGCCCATGATCGCGTCGGCGTTCACTTCCGGCACGATCAGCGGGATTTCCGGGTCGTAGCGATAGAGCGACGAGTTGTCGATCACGATGCAGCCGGCGGCCGCCGCCTTGGGGGCGTATTCCTTGGTCGGGCCCGAGCCCACCGCGAACAGCGCGATGTCCCAGCCGGTGAAATCAAAGGTGGCCAGGTCCCTGGTCTTGATAGTCTTGTCGCCAAAGCTGACTTCGGTGCCCAGAGATTTGCGCGACGCCAGCGCGGCGATCTCGTCGACCGGGAACTCGCGCTCGGCGAGGATGTTCAGCATTTCGCGGCCCACGTTGCCCGTGGCACCCGCGACGACGACCTTGTAGCCCATCGGGGTTCTCCTGGTAAGGTGCCCCCGACAGCCGGGGACGCGCGGCCCTTAGCGTGAAAGCGGCCGGGGGAAAAGGGCGGAATCTGCCGGGGCGTCAGTCGGTGCGGTCTTGTGACAAAAGATATGCAACCAGCCCGATCGCCAGGGCGATGGCGAAAAGCGCGAAGACGCTGGCAAAGGGGGCCGCGGCGGGGGGTGTCGCGGTCGCGGCATGCAGGCGGCCGGTGACGACCTGGGCGATGCCGACCGAGGCGATGCCGAACAGGTTCACCAGCGTGACCCCCCGGCCGATCAGATGCGCGGGAAAGAAGGCGCGGGCATGGGCGACGACGATGGGAAAGGTCGCCCCGAAGAACCCCGCCCCGGCCATCAGCCAGATCGACAGCACAGGTGAGAGGCCCGGCCAGAGCCAGAGCCCGACCAGACAGGCCAGCAGCGCCAGGTTGCCGGCAAAGATCACCCATTTGCGGGTGCCCAGCCAGCGGTCCAGCGGGCCGTAAAAGAAGCTGCCGGCCACCATGGCCAGCCCCATCCACAGGCTGGCCTGCCCGACCTCGGGGCGGGTATAGCCCCAGACATCGGTGAAATATGGGCCAAGCCACAGCCCGCGCAGCCCGGCCGCCGGGACATAGCAGACGAACATCATGATCAGCACCGGCCAGATCGCCGGCATGGCCAGCAGCGTCAGCACCGACCCCCTGGCCCCCCGCGGCGCCGGCGCCGGATCGCGCACCAGCAGGGCCACGGCTAGCGCGGCCAGCGCGGTGATCGCCGCCAGCGCCCAGACGGTGGGGCGCCAGCCAAAGGTCTCGGCCGCCATGGTCAGCGGCAGCGAGGCGCCGATGTTGCCCATGCTGCCGACCGCGATGGTGATCGAGGCCAGCGTGCCAAAGACGGCGGGCGAGAATTCGCGGGCGAAGATGTAATAGCTGGCCATCAGCACCGGCGAACAGCCGATGCCGATCAGCGCCATGGCAAGGGTTATGGCCAGGGCCGAGGTCGCCGTGGCGAACAGCGCCGCGCCGACCGCGCCGATTGCCAGGCAGACGGTGGTTGTCAGCCGTGGCCCGATGCGGTCAAGCGCGCTGCCCACCGGCAGTTGCATCACCGCAAAGGCCAGGAACCAGGCGCCCGAGGCATTGGCCAGGTCGGCCTTGGAGGCGCCGATGTCGGCCTCCAGCACAGGGGCCAGCACCGCCAGAAAGGCGCGGTAGAACTGGCTGAGGATATAGCTGATGACCAGGGTGGTGATGCCGGCGCGCATGGGATCTCCTGCAAGTCGCGCGACACTGTCAGGGGTGGCGGGCAGGCGCAAGGGGGCGGGAGCGGGGGAAGGGGAGGAAGCGGCGGGGACTTGCGCGGCGGGACTTGCGTGATTGGGGGCCGGGGCGTCAGATGGCGGCGAACCCGCGCCGGAGATTTGCCATGCGCCTGCCCCCGCCCCGCCTGCTGCCCCGATCCCTGCCCCTGGCCCTTGCCACCCTGATCGCCTTGCCCCCGCCGGGATATGCCAATGACGGGTTCGGCGGGCTGTCGGCCACCGGGCTGACCTTTGGCCAGACCGGGGCGGTGGCGATGGAGACCGAGGATCTCTACATCGGGCTGGACCGGGTGGTGGTCGACTACAGCTTTCGCAACCTGACCGACCATGACGTGACCGGCGAGGTGATCTTTCCCGTGCCGCCGGTGCATGTCTGGTCCGGCTGGGATTCGGCGATGAACCTGCCCGAGGATGCGCCGGGCAAGGATCTGGTGGATTTCTCGGTCACGGTCGACGGCGTTCCGGTCGCGGTGGCGCTGGACCGGATCGCGGTGCTGGAACCGCCGTGGCAGGAAGGGCGGCCGCTGTCGGCGCAATACGACACGCCCGGAGAGGACGTGACGGCACAGGTGCTGGCGCTGGGCCTGCCGCTGGTGGTGGACCCCCAGGCGATCCTGCCGCGGCTATTGGCGATGACGCCAGAGGAGAAGGCCAAGGCACAGGCCGCGGGCCTTGCCGATTTCTATCCGGCGGACCCGGCCAACGGCATTCCGGAAGAGGCCTATGCCAGCTATTCCATCGTGCTGCGCTATCACTGGACCCAGACCTTTCCGGCCGGGGCGGTGGTGAAGGTGCATCACGAATACGACAGCCGCCCGCCCGGCGGGCTGTTCTACTGGAGCGATCCGCCAGAGGATTATCAGCAGTATATCAAGGACATGTACTGCATCGACTCTGGCACCTCGAAGGCGATCGTCAAGGCGCTGCACCGGCCATCGGGCGGCGAATTCGGCGATTACGGCACCGCCTACAACATCGCCTATGTGCTGCGCACCGCCAACAGCTGGGCCGGCCCGATCGGCCGGTTCCGCCTGACGCTGGACAAGGGCGATGCAAGGAACGTGATCTCGCTCTGCGCCGAAGGGGTGAAAAAGACCGGGCCGACCACCTTTGTGGTGGAAAAGACCGACTACACGCCCGAGCGCGACCTGGAGGTTCTGGTGGTGCTGCCGCTGGAGGAGTGAGGGCGCCCGGCGATGCGGGGGCCTCAGGCGGGCTGGGCCAGGGGCCGCGGCTCGCGCACCGGCAGATGGACCAGCGCCGAAAAGGCGCCGACGCCGACGCCGATCCACCAGACCAGGGTGTAGCTGCCGTTCAGGTCATACATCTTGCCGCCCAGCCAGACCCCCAGGAAACCGCCGATCTGGTGGGAAAGGAAGACAAAGCCGTAAAGCGTGCCCATGTAGCGCAGCCCGTAGAGATGCGCGACCAGCCCCGAGGTCAAGGGCACGGTGGCCAGCCACAGCGCCCCCATCACCGCCGAGAAGATCAGCACCGAGGCCGGCGTGATCGGCAGCAGGATGAAGACTGCCGCGGCCAGGGTGCGGCCGGTGTAGATCGCCGCCAGCAGGTATTTCTTGGTATAGCGCTTGCCCAGCCAGCCGGCGGTGATGGTGCCGACGATGTTGAACAGCCCGATCACCGCAATCGACACGGCGCCCAGCGCCGACGAGGTGGTGATGCCGATCGAGGACAAGAGCCCGCCGGGCGCCGGCGCGCCGCAAAGCTCGGTCACGAAGGCGGGGAAATGCGCGGTGATGAAGGCCAGCTGATAGCCGCAGGAGAAAAAGCCCAGGAAGATCAGCGTATAGGACGGGTCCTTGATCGCGCGGACCAGCACCTGGCCCATCGATTCCTCCAGCTCGGCCCGGCTGGCCAGTCTGGGCGAGCGGATGAAGGGCAGCGCGAAGAGCGAGGCCAGGATGACCACGGCAAAGACCAGGAAGACCGAATGCCAGGTCATGAATTGCAGCAGGAACTCGGCCGTGGGGGCGCCAAAGACCTGACCGGCCGACCCGGCGGCGGTACCGATGCCCAGCGCCATCGAGCGATGCTCGGGCGCCGCGGCCCGGCCGACGATGGCCAGGATGACGCCGAAACCGGTGCCGGCGATGCCAAAGCCGACCAGGATCGCCAGCATCTGATGCTGGCCCGGCGTCACCGCATAGGCCGACAGCACCAGCCCCAGCGCATACATCAGCGCGCCGGCGATGATGGCCTTGCGGTCGCCGAACCGCTCGGCCAGCATGCCAAAGAGCGGCTGGCCGATGCCCCAGGCCAGGTTCTGGATGGCGATGGCCAGCGAGAACTCGGACCGCGCCCAGCCGAACTCCTCGGCCACCGGGATCTGGAACACGCCAAAGCTGGCGCGGATGGCAAAGCCCAGCATCAGGATGATCGAACCGGCAACCAGCACGGGCGTGATCAATGGGGCCTTGGCTTGCATCTCGGGGTCTCCTGTTGCGCGGGGGAAATTGCGCCGCGCCGCCGCCAAGGTCAAACGCCGATTTGTGACGCATACAATGGCGGCAAATGATGCATCCGCGCGTCAGATCGGGCGCGGCAGGGGCGCGGCGGGCCGCCATGCCTAGGCGGCCGCGGGGTTCCGGCTAGGGTCAGGACCCATTCCTATTCCCCGCCAGCGTGGAAAAATCGGGATGATCAACGGGTTGCGCCCCGCTGCGCGGGTGGATCCCCCGGGCAAGGGGCGCAGCCCGGTGAGCGCCCGATTTCTCCACGCCCGGAGGGTTGGCCGGATTTGACCTCTGCCTGCGTTGCAGGCCTTGAAATAGGCCCACTATTCCTGCAGCCTTGCGCCTTGTCAGCGGTCAAATCCGGCCAACTGGCGGGGAATAGGAATGGATCCTGACCCTAGATCTGGGGCTAGGTGGACAGGGGGCGGAGAGGGGGCGGACAGCGTGGGCGACGGGGCGGAATGGTGGCGCGGCGCGGTGACCTATCAGGTCTATCCGCGCAGCTTTCAGGACAGCGACGGCGATGGCGTGGGCGACCTGAAGGGGATCACCCGGCGGCTGCCTTATCTGGCCGGGCTGGGGGTGGACTGCATCTGGCTGTCGCCATTCTTTTGCAGCCCGATGAAGGACATGGGCTATGACGTCAGCGATTACCGCGACGTCGACCCGGTCTTTGGCACCCTGGCCGATTTCGATGCGCTGGTGGCGCGGGCGCATGACCTGGGCCTGAGGGTCATCATCGACCAGGTCCTGTCGCATTCGTCAGACGCGCATCCGTTCTTTGAACAGAGCCGCAGCAGCCGGACCGGCGAAAAGGCCGATTGGTATGTCTGGGCCGATCCCCGGCCCGACGGCACGCCGCCCAACAACTGGCTGTCGGTCTTTGGCGGCTCGGCCTGGGCCTGGGACGCGCGGCGGTTCCAGTTCTACCTGCACAACTTTCTGACCTCGCAGCCGGATTTCAACTATCACAACGCCGAGGTGCAGGACTGGGCGCTGTCGGTGCTGCGGTTCTGGCTGGAGCGCGGGGTGGACGGCTTCCGGTTCGATACGGTGAATTACTTCTTTCACGACCGGCAATTGCGCGACAACCCGCCGGACCATGTGCCCAAGAACCGGCCCGAGGCCAATCCCTACGGGATGCAGTATCACCTTTATGACAAGAACCGCCCCGAGAACCTGGCCTGGATGGAGCGGATCCGTGGCGTGCTGGACGAATACGGTGCCGCGGCGGTGGGCGAGATGGGCGAGGCGCATCATGCCATCCGCATGATGGGGGACTATACCGCGCCGGGCCGGTTGCAGCAGTGCTACAGTTTCGAGATGCTGGGCGACGAATTCTCGCCGGCGTTCTTCCGCGACCGGATCGAGGGGTTCTTTGCCGGTGCGCCGCAGGGCTGGCCGATGTGGGCCTTTTCCAACCATGACGTGCGCCGCCACGCGGGGCGCTGGGCCGGGCATGGCGTCTCGGTCGAGGCGGTGGCGAAACAGGCGGGGTGCCTGCTGTTGTCGTTTCAGGGCTCGATCTGCCTGTGGCAGGGCGACGAGCTGGGGCAGGTCGATACCGAACTGGCGTTCGACGAGCTGACCGACCCGCAGGGGATTGCGTTCTGGCCGGCGCCGGTGGGGCGCGACGGCACGCGCACGCCGATGACCTGGGACGGGTCCGAGACTGCCGGTTTCACCACCGGCCGGCCCTGGCTGCCGGTCAAGCCGCCGCAGCGGGCGCGCAACGTGGCGGCGCAGACGGGCGAGGCGGGGTCGGTGCTGGAGCTGTACCGGGCCATGCTGGCCTTTCGGCGCGGATCGGCGGCGTTGCGCCTGGGCGCGACGCGGTTTCTGGCGGCGCCGGGGCCGGTGCTGGCCTTTGTGCGCGGCGCGGGAGAGGCGGCGGTGCTGTGCCTGTTCAACCTGTCGCCCGAGCCGCAGGCCCTGCGGGTGCGGGGCGCGGGCGCGGCGCTGGGGCCATCGCTGGCGGTCAGTGGCGAGGCCGATCGCCTGACACTGGGGCCGAACGCGGTGGCGTTCCTGGCCGCGGGCGCGGAGGTGCGGATCGACCGGGTATAGCCTGGGGCAGCGGTGGACGGGGGTTTCACACCCCCGCGGGCGGCCAGGGCCGCCCTTCCCCCGTGGGATATTTGGCGAAGGGAAAGGGCGGGGCGGGGTTACAGCACCACGCGGGGTTCGGGCAGGCCGGGTGATGTGCGGGGGAAGGCAAAGGTCTTGCCGGCATCGGGGCAGGCCAGCAGCGCGGCCTCGGTCATGCCCTGCCGGGCAGAGGTGACGAACAGCGTCTGCAGGTCGTCGCCGCCAAAGGCGGGGCAGGAGGAATGCGGCGCCGATACCTCGACCGCGCGCAGGAGCCGGCCGTCCGGCCCATAGGCCGCCACCCGCGCGGCGCCCCATTGCGCCAGCCACAGCACGCCGTCCGCGTCGATCACCGCACCGTCGGGGTAGAGCCCGTCGGCGGCGAGGTCGAGGAAGACCTCGGGCGCGGTCGCGGGCCAGCCCTGGGCGTCCAGCCCGACGCGCATCACCCGTTGCGTGGGCGTGTCGGTGAAGAAGGCCGCGCGCCCGTCGGGGGCAAAGCAGATGGCGTTCGGAATGGTGAGGCCGGGAAAGAGGCAGCGCGCCTCGCCGCGATACCAGCGCCAGATGGCGCCCAGGCCGGGGTCATCTTCGCCGCGCCGGCCCATGGTGCCCCACCAGAACCCGCCCTGCCGGTCGGCCCGGCCGTCGTTCGAGCGCGTCGCCGGCTGGCCGGCCTGGACGGTGGCCAGGGGTTTGCGCCGGCCATTGGCCAGGTTGAACAGGATCAGCCCGCTTTCGCAGGCCAGCACCATCTCGTCAGCGGTGACCCAGCCGGCGGCCGAGACCATTTCGGGAAAGGTCCATTCCTCGGGGCCGGCTTCGGTGACCGACAGCAGTTTCTTGTTCAGGATGTCGAACCAGAAGAACTGCCGGCGTTCGGGGTGCCAGAACGCGCCTTCGCCGAGATCGCAGGGGCGGGCGTCGAAGATCATCTGGCGGCCTCCCAGGCGGAAACGATGCTGCGGGCGCGGGCGGCGACTTCGGCCGGGGTCAGGCCGGGGGTGTAAAGTGCGGTGCCGATGCCAAAGCCGTCGGCGCCGGCCGCGATCCAGGCGGCGAAGTTCGAGGGGCCGGCGCCCCCCACGGCATAGACCGGGGTCGATTTCGGCAGGACGGCGCGGATGGCCCTGAGCCCGTCGGGGCCGATCAGGCTGCCGGGAAAGAGCTTTAGCCCCGTCGCGCCGGCGCGGAGCGCGGCAAAGCACTCGGTGGGGGTCATCACCCCGGCCAGCTTTCCAGGCCAAGGCGGCGAGTTTCGGCGATGACCTCGGGGTTCATGTCGGGCGAGACCACCAGCCTGCCGCCCGCCTCGGCCAGTTCGCGCACGTCCTGGACGGTCAGGACGGTGCCGGCGCCGATCTGGGCATGCCGGCCCAGGGCGCGGGCCATGGTGGCGATCGAGGTCATCGGATGCGGCGAGTTCAGCGGCACCTCTATGCGGGTGATGCCGGCGTCGACCAGCGCCTCGGCCACCGGAAGGGCCTCGGGCGGGGTCAGGCCGCGCAGGATGGCGATCAGCGGGCGATGGGTCATGCAAGGGTTCCGGGCAGAAGGGTGGTCAGGCCGGCGCGGGTGCAGTCGGCGGCGGAAAGCGTGTCGGCCTGCAGGCCCTGCGCGGCCAGCGCGCGGGCATAGCGGTCGCAGAGCGCGGGCGAGCCGACCAGCAGGACCGGCTGGCCCAGCCAGTAGGGCCGTGCCCCGGCCAGTTCCATGCCGATCAGCAGGCCCGACAGCCGGCCCCGCGCCGCGGCGGCGGGCAGGCCCGCCAGCAGCGACTCGGCGCGAATGGAAAACAGCCGCGCCGCCCCCCGTTCGGGCCGCGACAGCGCCTCGGACAGGGCCTCGTCGAAGGCGGCCATGTCGTCGGGTTCATCGCCGGTCAGCGAATGGCGCAGCACCGACTGGCCGGCCAGCAGGGCGTACAGCTCTCCGGTCAGGAAGGTCTGGAACGACACGACCTCGCCGGCGGAGAGATGTGCCCATTTCGAATGGGTGCCGGGCAGGCAGATCACGCCGTCGAAACCGGGCCGCAGCGCCAGCGCGCCGGCGATCTGGGTTTCCTCGCCCCGCATCACGTCGGCGGGTCTGGCCTGCGACAGGCCCGGCGCGATCCAGACCGCCAGGCGAGGGTCGCGTGTGGGCGCGCGGGTCAGTTGCCCCGGTGCCAGCGGCGGGCAGGGCACGGCGCGATAGGCGGCCTCGGTCCAGCCCTGCCGGGCGCCGACCATGCCGGCGGCCAGCACCGGCGTGACGCCCGGCCCCAGCCAGGGGGCAACCAGGCGCAGCAGCGCCGGCTCGAACCCGTCGGGCGCAAGGCTGCCCATGCCGTCGGCCGAACCGGCCTGGGCCAGGACGCCGCCATCCGGCCCCATCGCCATCACGCGAAGGTTCGAGGTGCCCCAATCGGCGGCAATCCAGCTGGCGGTGATCGGGCTGTCGTTCATCGTCAAAGATGTATGACGCCCCGCAGGCGCAAGGCAAGGGCCGGTGGGGGCCAGTGTTTGCCGGCAAGGGTCGGCGGGGCCAGCGTTTGCCGGCGGGGGCCGGCGGGGCCGGTGTTTGCCGGCGGGGGCCGGCGGGGCTGCGCCGCGGGGGGATCAGGCCAGATAGGCGCGGAAGCTGCGGATGACCTCGTCATAGACCGCGCGCTTGAACGGCACGATCGAGGCCAGCATCTCGTCGGCGGCGATCCAGCGCCAGCTTTCGAATTCCGGGTGAATGGTGGCGATGTTGACCTGTTCATCCGTGCCGGTAAAGCGGAACAGGAACCATTTCTGCCGCTGCCCGCCGTACTTGCCGCCCCAGACCTTGCCCAAGAGGTCGGGCGGCAGGTCATAGGTGACCCAGCCGTGCGTCTTGCCGACGAATTCGACCAGGTCGCGGGTGACGCCGGTTTCTTCCCACAGCTCGCGATAGGCGGCGGCGCGGGGTTTCTCGCCCTCGTCGATGCCGCCCTGCGGCATCTGCCAGGCCGGCACCGGGCTGTCCTTGCGCTGGCCGGCAAAGATCAGCCCGCCGGGGTTGATCAGCATCACGCCGACGCAGGGCCGGTAGGGCAGGCCGCCCGGCCCGGTCTTCTGCTTGCTCCGGCTCATCGCGCTGGCCTCAGGGCTGTTCGGCCATGGCCACGGTGGACAGGCCCTTCAGGATGTCGACCGCATAGGCAAGCTGATAATCCTCGTCGCGCAGCTTGGCGGAGTCCTCGGCCTTGGTCTGCTCTTCGAGATACAGCTTCTTTTCGTCCTCGGTCATCGAATCGTTGGTGATCGCGCCGCGCAGGTCGGCTTCGGAGGTCAGCCTGCGGTCGGCCTTGGCCTTGTCGGCCTCGGGGTCGGCGGGTTTGGGCTGCGGCTGCTGCACCACGATGTCGGGCGAGATGCCCAAGGCCTGGATCGAGCGGCCCGACGGCGTGTAATAGCGCGCCGTGGTCAGCCGCATGGCGCCGTCGCCCTTCAGCGGGATCAGCGTCTGGACCGAGCCCTTGCCAAAGCTCTTGGTGCCGACGACGATGGCGCGATGGTGGTCCTGCAGGGCGCCGGTCACGATCTCGGAGGCCGAGGCCGAGCCGCCGTTGATCAGGATCACCACCGGCTTGCCGTTGATCACGTCGCCCGGCGCGGCATTGTAGCGCTCGCCGTCCTGCGGGTTGCGGCCGCGGGTCGAGACGATCTCGCCGGTTTCCAGGAAGGCGTCCGAAACCGAGACCGCCTCGTTCAAGAGGCCGCCGGGGTTGTTGCGCAGGTCGATGACCACGCCTTCCAGGTTTTCCGCCCCGCCCAGTTCCTTGATGCCCTTTTCCAGTTCCGACTTCAGGCCGGGGGTGGTCTGGTCGTTGAAGGTGGTGATGCGCAGCACCACGGCCTTGCCGACGACGCGGCCCTTGACCGCCGTCAGCTTGATGGTGTCGCGGATGATCGACACGTCAAAGGGTTCCGGCGTGCCCTGGCGGACCACGGTGATGATGATTTCCGACCCGATCGGGCCGCGCATCATGTCAACCGCCTGGTCCAGCGTCAGGCCCGAGATCGGCTCGCCGTTGACATGGGTGATGAAGTCGCCGGCCTGGATACCGGCATCCGCCGCCGGCGTGTCGTCCATCGGCGAGATGACCTTGACGAAGCCTTCTTCCTGCGTGACCTCGATGCCCAGGCCGCCGAATTCGCCCTTGGTCTGCACCTGCATGTCCTCAAAGTCCTTGGCGGACAGATAGCTGGAATGCGGGTCGAGCGAGGTCAGCATGCCGTTGATCGCCGCCTCGACCAGCTTTTCGGTCTCGACCGGTTCGACATATTGCCCGCGGATGCGTTCGAAGATGTCGCCGAACAGGTCCAGCTGTTCATAGACCGAGCTTTCGTGCGCGGCGCTTTCGGCGATCAGCGGGCCGGCGACCTGCGTGGTCATCAGCACCCCGGCAATGGTGCCGCCCGCCGCGGCCAAGATCAGCTTCTTCATCGGTCTCTCACTCTCCTGTCGTGGCGGTGGCGGCGAACCATGGCATCGGGTCCACCGGCTCTGCGCCAAGCCTCAGTTCCAAATAAAGCGTTTCCGAGCCCCGGGCGCCAGTGCCATCCTCGGACGCGGTGGTGAATTCGTCGCCTTTCGCCTCTGCCCCGCCCATCAGGCCCAGGGGCGCCCCGGCGGCGATGACCTCGCCCACCTCGCCATAAACCGTCGCCAACCCGGCGAGAACGAGAAGATAGCCGTCTCCGGGCTCCAGCACGATCACATTTCCGTAGTCCAGCAAGGGCCCGCGATAGCGGATGGTCGCGGCCCAGGGTGCTGTGACCAGCGCGGCGGGGCGGGTGGCCAGCGTCAGGCCGGGGCGGCGGGTGCCGGCCGCGTCCGCCTCGTCGGGGCGGCGCAGCAGCCTGCCCAGCACCGGCAATTGCAGCGTTCCCCTGGCCGCGGCAAAGGCCGGGCCAGCGCCGGCCCCGTCGGCCAGCGACAGGCCCGAGGCAAAGGATTCCATCGTATCGGCCGATTCCAGCAACTGGCGCAGGGTCTCGGGGTCTTCGGTAAAGCGCCGCGGCAGTTCGGTCCGCTCCGAGATCGCCTGGCTCAGCGCCGAGCGGGCCTCTTGCGCGGCCTTCAGCCCGGCGGCAAGGGTTTCCCCGGCGGCCTCTTGCAGCGCCTGCAACTGCGCCAGTTCCTGCAATTCGGCCTTCAGCTGGCTGGCCTCGGCCTGCAGCGCCGGGGTAACCTCGGCCAGGATCATCCCCGAACGCGCCGTGCCCAGCGGCCCATCGGGATGCAACAGCAAGAGCGGGCCGGGGTCGGCCTCCATCCGGGCCAGCACGCCCAGCAACTGGCCGATGCGGGCGCGCTTGGCGTTGAAGTTCATCGTCAGCGTGGCCTGCCGCAACTCGGCCTGGCGCAGCGCCTCGCGCAGGATGGCCAGGCCCTGTTCATAGGCGCGGATCGTCTGGGTCAGCGCCGCCACCCTTTCGCGCGACTTGCCGGCCGATTGCAGCGCCTCGACCGCGGCGGCCAGGTCGGCCGAAGCCGCCGCCGCCTGTTCGGCCACCGTTTCGGCCCCGGCGGGCGCGGGCAGGGCCAGCAACAGGCAAAGGACGGCGGCGCGCAGGGTCATTGCAGCAGGCTTTGGCCGGTCATCTCGGGCGGTTGCGGCAGGCCCATCAGCGCCAGCAGCGTCGGCGCCAGATCGGCCAGGCGGCCGCCCTGACGCAGGGTCGCCCCGGCCGGTCCGCCGAACAGGATCACCGGCACCGGATTGGTGGTATGGGCGGTATGCGGCCCGCCGGTCGCCGGATCGACCATGGTTTCGCAATTGCCGTGGTCGGCGCAGACCACCATCGCGCCCCCCGCCTTTTCCCGCGCGGCGACGGCGCGGGTCAGGCCGGCATCCACCGCCTCGACCGCGCGGATCGCGGCCGGCAGGCTGCCGGTATGGCCGACCATGTCGGGATTGGCGTAATTCACCACGATCAGGTCATAGCCCTTTTCGATGGCGGCAACGAAATGGTCGCTGACCTCGGCGGCGCTCATCTCGGGTTGCAGGTCATAGGTGGCGACCTTGGGCGATTTCGGCATGGCGCGGTCTTCGCCGGGAAAGGGCGCCTCGCGGCCGCCGTTCAGGAAAAACGTGACATGGGGGTATTTCTCGGTCTCGGCCAGGCGGAACTGGGTCAGGCCCCGTTTCGCCACCCATTCGCCCAGGGTGTTGACGATGTCCTGCTTGGGAAAGACCGTGGTCATGTAGGTGTCGTGGGATTTGGAATAATCCACCATCCCCAGCAGCGCGGCCAGCTTCGGGCGCGGCGCGGTGGGAAACTCGGCAAAGGCCGGGTCGCCGATGGCGGCCAGGATCTCTCGCGCGCGGTCGGCGCGAAAGTTCAGGAAGAACAGGCCGTCGCCGTCGCGCATTCCGGCATAGCCGTCCAGCACGGTGGCGGGGATGAATTCGTCGGTCTTGTCGGCGGCATAGGCGGCGGCGATGGCCGCCTCTGCCGTGGCGGCGCGGTCGCCTTTGGCCTCGACGATGGCGCGGTAGGCCTGTTCCACCCTTTCCCAGCGGTTGTCGCGGTCCATGGCATAGTAGCGGCCGGTGACGGTGGCGATGCGGGCGCCCGCGGGCAGGGCGGATTGCAGCGCGGCCACCTGGCCGGCGCCGGATTTCGGCGCCACGTCGCGGCCGTCGGTGATGACATGGATCACGACCGGCACGCCCTCGGCGGCGATGATGCGGGCGGCCTCCAGCATGTGGGCCTGATGGGCATGCACCCCGCCGGGCGAGGTCAGGCCCGCCAGATGCGCGGTGCCGCCGCTGGCCTGCAGGGCGGCGATAAAGGCGCGCAGCGGGGCCTGCGTGGCAAAGCTGCCCTCCTCGATCGCCAGGTCGATCTGGCCCAGGTCCATCGCCACCACGCGGCCGGCGCCGATGTTGGTATGGCCGACCTCGGAATTGCCCATCTGGCCGCGCGGCAGGCCGACATCGGGGCCAAAGGTGGTCAGGGTGGAATGCGGGCAGCTGGCCCAGAGCCGGTTAAAGGTGGGAACCCGCGCCTGCGCCGGCGCGCTGGTCGCCGGGTCGGGACCGATGCCCCAGCCGTCAAGGATGCACAGGACGACGGGTTTCGGGGCGGGCATGGCGGTCTCCTCGGCGGTGTGACCGGGTTTTACGCGCCGCAGGTCGCGGCGGCAACCGGGGATGGCGGCGAAGCCCCGGCCGGGGTGGCCGCTCAGCGAGGGGGGGCCGCCGCCGCCCGGCGCCGCGCGGCCTTTTCCCGCTGATGCTGGCGCCACAGGGTAAAGATCCCCGCCGCAACCACGATCGCCGCGCCGATGGCAACGTTGGGCCGCAGCACCTCGTCAAACAGCAGGATGCCGATCAGCGCGACGATGACCAGCTGGAAATAGGCAAAGGGCTGGATCGCGCTGGCCTCGGCCACCGCATAGGCGCGGATCAGGGTGTAATGCCCCAGAAGCGCGGTGCAGCACAGGGTCGCCATCAGCGCCCAGTCCGGCCCCGACATCGCCTGCCAGTGCCACAGGCCCATGGGCGTGATCGCCACGGCACAGACCGTTCCGGTCCAGAAAAAGCTGACCTCGGCGCTGTCGCGGCGGGCGACGTATCGGGTCAGGAGGTTGTAGAGCGCATAGAGAAAGGCGGCGGCCAGGGGCACCAGCGCCCAGGCGGACAGCACGCCCTGGCCGGGTTGCAGGATGACCAGCACCCCGGCGAAACCGGCCGCGACGGCGGTCCAGCGCCGCCAGCCGACCTGCTCGCCCAGGATGGGGCCGGAGAGGGCGGCGACCAGCAGGGGGAAGACGGTGAAGACCGCGTGGCTTTCGATCAGGCCGAGGCGGGTGAAGGAAAAGACCATGACGCAGATCTCGCCGATCAGGATCAGGCCGCGGGTCAGTTGCAGCAGCGGATAGCCGCTGCGGATCGCGGCGCGCGGTCCATGGGGCGCGCGCAGGGCCAGGGCCGCGACCACCGCGGCGAAGACCCAGAACCGGATCATCACCACCATCCAGACATTGTAGGTTTCGGCCAGGTGGCGCGAGATGCCGTCCTGGACCGAGAAGATCGCGCTGGTGAAGATCATCAGCCAGATGCCGGCGCGGGTGTTCTGGGGGTCATGGGGCACTCGGGATCTGGGGCGGCGCGGCGGGCAGATAACACGGGCGGCAGGCGGGCGGTAGGGGGGATCGACGGGGCGTCCCACGCCGGGACGCAAAGGCGCCCTTTTAATATCAATGGGTTAAGAAGGTCAATTTAGGACTCTGTTAACTTTTGGGGAAGCCGGCAGCCAGGCTTGTTCCCCGCAGGTGCGCCACCGCCGGGCGGATGGAGAGCTTTTCGAGCTTTGGCCCTCTGCGGGCATCCTGCAAGTGCGGCGCGATGGGCCGCCAGGCGATCCGCACGCTGACCACCGGCCCGGTGACGATCCACTCGGTCTTCGACAGCCAGGGCCGGCGCATCGCCGAGTATAACGAAACCTCCGGCGCGCTGATCCGGGAATATGTCTGGAACGGCTGGGAGCCGGTGGCGCTGATCGAGGCCGGGGTGGTGTATTTCGTCCGCGCCGATCACATCGGAAGGCCGGTCTTCGCGACCAACGCCAGCGGGGTGAAGGTGTGGAGCGCGAGTTACCTGCCCTTCGGCGAGTTGCAAGTCGCAACCGGCGCTCTGCCGGACAACCGCTTCCCCGGCCAGTGGTACCAGTCGGAGAGCGGCTTGCACCAGAACTGGATGCGGGATTACGATCCCACCACGGGGCGGTATCTGCAGGCCGATCCGCTGGGGTTCGTGGATGGGGCGAGTGTCTATGGGTATGTGAGGCAGAACCCGGGGAGGTGGGTGGATCCGAGGGGTGAGGACCCTGTGCCCGAGTCAGTGCCTGATTTCATTCCTGGTGGCCCCTACGGTCCTAAACCGGGAGCGCGTCCCGGAACATTTCTCGGACCAAAGCAGTCTAATGGGCCCCGAACTGAGTGCCAATGGGTTCCGGAAGGAAGAGATGCTCCAGAGCCTTATTGGAAAACGAAGAAGCCAGGAGACAAAGATTGGCAGAGGTACAACCTGGAAGGCGAGCCGATAACAGCTGAACAGGCCCATCCGGGGAACCCTCCAAGCGATGAACCTTGTGGTTGTGATTTCCCGACCTGGCCAAGGCTTTTTGTTCCACGGGTACCCCTGTTCATGCTGAGTCCTGATTTGTACGATTTGCCCTTTGGCGGCCCAGTTAGACCAAGTCGAGCGTGATTACGAAAATCATGTGTTTCGCAATCTACCAATGCTTCTGCACTAGAACGCATGGTATCTACTCAGTGGAGTTGACGTGCAAAGGATTAGAGCTGACAACGTTCCAGCTGCCATCACCAATTTGGGATTTCGCGTCTCTCGATCAGACTCCCGGCAGGAGATTTTTCTTGAGAGACGAGAAACTTACGGGCTTATTACATTTGATATTCGTCCGGTTTTGCTGGCGTCGTCTCTACCAGCTTTGTTGCTTTTCTTGACAAGATGGGTATCGCAAGATTCGGCAAAATTGCTATGGATTCAGACCTGCGAGTATGGTTTTCTTTCGATGAACGATGCATTCCACGCAAACCTTGGGGGCCGTGATAAGTCGCTTCCTGTTGAAGAGTGGCCTGGTTTTTATTTCGATCCAATTGACATACAGGAGGCATTCAATCAGAACATCACGCCAGACTCCTCGGTCGAGCTTGACTTATTGCTAAGCCTTTTGTGTATAGTGACCGTGGCGGATTGGGGAGCAAAGTTAATCGGGTGCGACGGTCGTGAACACATAGAATTCTGGGAGGGAAACATAATATTTCATTCGGACAAGCAGGAAAAAATTCAATCTGCGATCGACGTATCTAGAAGATTTGAGCTACCGGTTGGTAGAAAGTAGCGCACTTTTACTGCTGGCTGTGTTTTGCTCGCCACAAAGATGAAGGAGGGCGGCACAAACGCTTAGAGTGCGAACTACCAGCCCTTCGGTGACGTAGATTCCGCAGCCGGCGCCCTGCCGGACAACCGCTTCCCCGGCCAGTCGTACCAGTCGGAGAGCGGCTTGCACCAGAACTGGATGCGGGATTACGATTCGGCGGGCAGGAGCCATCCCGTCGTCATGTGGCGCTTGTTGGCGTAGCCGGGGGTGCGGGTGACGGTGAAGCCGGCCTCGGTCAGGGCGCGGCGGACGTGGCCGGCGGCGGTGTAGGTGGCGAAGCTGCCGCCGGGGGCGGTGTGGCGGGCGACCTGATCCATCAGTTCGGGCGACCAGAGTTCGGGGTTCCGGGCGGGGGAGAAGCCGTCGAGGAACCAGGCGTCGGCGCGGCCGGCCCAGGCGGGAAGGGTCTGGCGCGCGTCGCCTTCGATGATGGTGGCGACAAGGCCGGGAAGGTGGATTTCACGCGCGCCGGTGGACCATTGCGACAGGAGGGCGGCGGCGGGGCCGGCCAGTTCGGGGAAGGCGGCGAGGGCGCGCTCCATGTCGGGCGGGGTCAGGGGGAAGGCCTCGAAACTGGTGAAGCGCAGGGTGCCGGGGGCGCCCATCCCCTGCCACAGGAGCGCGGTGGCCAGCAGGTTGAGCCCGGTGCCAAAGCCCAGTTCGGCAATGTGGAACCCGTCGCGCAGGCGCGTAGGCAGCGCGTTGCCGGCCAGAAAGACATGGCGGGTTTCGGCAAGGCCGCCGGCGAGCGAGAAATAGGGGTCGTCGAAGCGGCGCGAGACCGGGATGGCGTCGCGCCAGTCGAGAAGGGCGTCTTGCGGCGGGTGCGGCATGGGGCGTAGTCCTTTGCGCCGTGATGACGAAGGGACGGGCCGATGGCAAGCGTGGATGTGACGGTGCGCGGGGCGGGGGTGTTCGGGCTGGGCGTGGCCTGGGCCTGCGCGCGGCGCGGGGCGCGGGTGCGGGTGGTCGATCCGTCCGGCCTGGGCGCGGGGGCCTCGGGCGGGGTGGTGGGCGCTGGCGCCGCATGTGCCAGAGGCACGGAACGCTGAAGCAGTTCCAGCTGGACAGCCTGCTGATGGCAGAGGCGTGGTGGGCCGGGGTGGCCGGGGCGGGGGGTGTCGATCCGGGCTATCTGCGGTCTGGCCGGGTGCAGCCCCTGGCCGATGCGGCGGCGGTTGCCACTGCCCGGGCGCGGGCCGCGGGGGCGGCGGCGCATTGGGGCCGCGCAGCGCTGTGGGAGGTGGTGCCGGCGACCGGCGCGGGCTGGGAGCCGGCGGCGGGATCGGGGTTCCTGCTGCGCGACACGCTGAGCGCGCGGCTGTCGCCTCGGGGCGGCTGTGCGGCGCTGGCGGCGGCAATCCGCGCGCGGGGTGGCGAGGTGGTGGCCGAGGCGGGCGATGCCGGGCTGGTGGTGCATGCGACGGGTGCGGCGGGGCTGGAGGCGCTGTCGGCGGATCTGGGCCGCAGGCTGGGCGGCGGGGTCAAGGGGCAGGCGGCGGTGCTGCGGTTCGACGCAAGGCAGGCGCCGCAGGTCTATGCCGGCGGGCTGCATCTGGTGCCGCATGCCGACGGGACGGTGGCGGTGGGGTCGACCAGCGAGACGACCTGGGTGCAGGACGGCGCGGACGGGCAGGTTGAAGACCTGATCGCGCGGGCAAGGGCGGTGATGCCGGCGCTGGCGGCGGTTACCGAGGTGGTGGAACGCTGGGCGGGGTGCGGCCACGGGCGATCAGCCGGCAACTGGTGCTGGGGGCATGGCCGGGGCGGCAGGGCCATTACATTGCCAATGGCGGGTTCAAGATCGGCTTTGGCATGGCGCCGGGCGCGGCCGAGGCGATGGCGGATCTGCTGCTGGAGGGGCGCGACAGGGTGCCGAGGCCTTCGGCCGGACAGGTTGTGACGCAAGCGGGCCGCGCGGGTTCAGCCGCGCGAGCGGGCCAGCCTTTCGCGGAACGAGGGCCGCGCCAGTTCGGGCACCAGCAGGGTGCGGTATTCCACCCCGACCGTCCGCATCCAGCCCTCGGCGCCCTGCATGTGGTAGATCACGTCGGCCCGGTCGCCGGTGGCGCCGTCGCCCAGGATCTCGTCGAGATGCACCCAGACCCGCCGGGTCCGCTGCGGCAATTCCACCGCCACAACCCGGGCCGTCAGCCGCGTCACGCCCTTGGCCGTCAGCGCCACCCGCAGGCGGTGCAACTGCAACAGGACATCGTCGCGGCGGTTCATCCGCATGCAGCGGTCCTGCAACCAGACGTCGATCGGGGTGGCGGTATGGCGGGCCAGATCCTCATATTGGCCAGCCATCAGCGCATCGGCGCGCCACTGGAGGTGGGTCTGGTAGGCAAGGTACATCTTCTTCTGACCCTTGGTCACAGTCGTTACCCTACGGATGGTGCGGCACAATCGTTAAAGGAATTCGGGGCGAAGACTGACTACTGCAAGTTGACCTGTTCTATCTAGAAAGTTTAGCGCCGTGGCGCAACGCGACATTCCGGCCTCGGCGTGATCAGGCCGGTGCGAGGGTAATCCTGACGCCCTGATCGCGCAGCCAGCCGGACAGCGCGGCATCGGGGGCGGTGTCGGTGACAAGCTGGGCAAAGCGGTCGGGCGGGGCGATGGCGATCGGCGCGTGGCGGCCGAATTTCGAGGCGTCGGCGGCGACGATGCTTTCCTCGGCCCGGTCGATCAGCAGGCGGGAGAATTCGGCCTCGCGCAGGTCTTGCAGCAGGAAGCCGGCGGGGCGGGCGATGGCGGCGACCGACAGGACGGCATAGCTGACGCGGAATTGCTGGACGAAGGCCTGGGCCTCGGAGCCGAAGGCGCCGCCGTCGTGGCTGCGCAATTCGCCGCCCGCCATGAAGACCTGGTTGCCGTTCACCCCGGTCAGCGCCTGCGCCACCGCCAGCGAATTGGTGACCACCAGCAATTCGCGCCGGGCGCGCAGGGCCTGGGCCACGTAGGCGGTGGTCGAGCCGACATCGAGAAAGAGCGAGGCGCCGTCGGGCAGCATCCGCGCCACCGCCTCGGCGATGCGGCGTTTCGCGCCGGGGTTCTGCACCATGCGCTGGGCAAAGCTGGCCTCGGGGCCCCAGTCCTTCAGATGCACGCCGCCGTGGACGCGATTGACCAGACCCTGGGCCTGGAGCCGTTTCAGGTTGCGGCGGATGGTTTCGTCGCTGACGCGAAGCCGGGCGGCCAGATCCTCGATCCGGGCCGAGCCGGTTTCCTGCAAAAGCTGAAGAATTGCGCGTTCGCGCTGGCTGGGGAGCATTATCGCGCCTGTTTTTGTGGATTTTGTTGAGAAGTTACGTTGAAATCCACGCTATTCCAACAGGAACCCACAAAACCCCACAAATTCTTTGACAGGGGTGGAGATTCGGACGCAGCCTTGGCGCAATGGCCCGGCGGCGGGGTGACAGCCCCCGGCAAGAGGCCGGAATCACCATCAGGAGAGGATGACCGAATGACGCGCAATGTCCTGACCACCCTTGCGGCCCTGGCGGTATCGACCGCCTTGGCGGGGTTTGCCGCCGGCCCGGCGCTGGCCGAGGTGGAAAGCGAAGACCCGATCAAGCTGACGCTGCATGACTGGACCGGCCAGCTGATCACGACGAACATCATGGCCGCCGTGCTGGAAGAGGCGGGTTACAACGTCGAATTGGTGCAGGCCGATTACCTGGCGCAGTTCGCCGGGCTGAAGACGGGCGATCTGGATGTGGCGATGGAGCTGTGGGCGACCACGGCGCAGGACGCGCTGGATGCGGCCGTGGCCGAGGGCGGCGTGGTCGTCATGGGCGAGACCGGGATGCAGGCCAAGGAAGAGTGGTGGTATCCGCTTTACATGAAGGAAAAGTGCCCCGGCCTGCCCGACTGGAAGGCGCTGAACGATTGTGCGGCGGTGTTCGCCACCGCCGACACCGCGCCAAAGGGGCGCTATCTGGGCGGCCCGGTGACCTGGGGCGGCTATGACGAGGAACGCATCGCGTCGCTGGGGCTGAACTATGAGGTGATCCACGCCGGCACCGACGCGGCGATGTTCGCCGAGCTGGAATCGGCCTATCAGCGCCAGGACCCGATCCTGCTGTGGATCTATGCGCCGCATTGGGCGCCGATCAAATACGAGGGCGAATGGGTCGAGTTCCCGGCCTATGAGCCGGCCTGTTATACCGACGCGGCCTGGGGCACCAACCCGGACATGGCCTATGATTGCGGCAAGCCGACCGGCGGCATCTACAAGGCCGCCTGGGATGGGGTCGACACCAAATGGCCCGGCGCGGCCAAGGCGATCCGCGCCTTTACCCTGACCAACGAGGACATGGGCGCGATGGTCGGCAAGGTCGATGTCGACGGCATGTCGATCGAGGACGTGGTCGACGAATGGATGGATGCGAACGAGGCGACCTGGTCGGCGTGGATCGCCCAGTGATGCCTCTGGCGGGGTGCGGGCGGGGCGAGTCCCCTCCTCCGCCCGCCCCCGCACCCTTGCCTGCCCCCTTTGCTGTTCCCGGCCGCGCCGCCGCGCGGGGCCGGGGTTCCCCGCCTTTCCCCTGATCCAGACCCGGAAGACCGATAACCGATGACGCGCCCCGTCAAGCTGGCTTGCCGCCATGTGTGGAAGCTGTATGGCCCCCATCGAGCGCCTGGTGCGGGAGGCGACGCTGGAGACGATCCGCGCCAGCGGCATGTCGGCGCGGTGCGCGATGTCTCGCTGGAGGTGGGGCAGGGCGAGATCTTTGTCATCATGGGCCTGTCGGGGTCGGGCAAGTCGACGCTGGTGCGCTGTCTCAGCCGGCTGATCGAGCCGACGGGGGGCGAGATCCTGTATGACGGCGAAGAGGACCTGCTGAAGGCCAGCCCGGCGCGGATGATCGAGATCCGCCAGCATCATGGGCATGGTGTTCCAGCATTTCGCCCTGCTGCCGCATCTGACGGTGCTGGAGAACGTGGCCTTTCCGCTGGAGGTGCAGGGGATCGACCGGGCGGCGCGCGAGGCGCGGGCGCGCGAGGTGATCGCGCTGGTCGGGTTGCAGGGCCGCGAGGGGCATTACCCGCGGCAGCTGTCGGGCGGGCAGCAGCAACGGGTGGGCATCGCGCGGTCGCTGGCGGTCGAGCCGGACCTGTGGTTCCTGGACGAGCCGTTCAGCGCGCTGGACCCGCTGATCAGCGCGAGATGCAGGACGAATTCCTGCGCATCCAGCGCCAGTTGCAGAAGACGATCGTCTTCATCACCCATGATTTCGACGAGGCGATCCGGCTGGCCGACCGCATCGCCATCATGAAGGACGGCGCGCTGGTGCAGGTGGCCAGCCCCGAGGAACTGGTGCTGGCGCCGGCCGACGATTACGTGCGCGCCTTTACCGCCCATGTGGCGCGGGCCAAGGTGGTGACGCTGGGCAACTGGCGGTGCCGGGCGTGCCCGAGGAACCGCAAAGCCCGCTGCCGGCCGAGGCGCGGGTCGAGGCGGTGGCGGAGCAGGTGGTTGACGCCGGCCTGCCCTTTGCGGTGGCGCGGGACGGGCAGGTGATCGGCCATGTCACCCCGCAGGCGGTGATCGGCGTGCTGATCGGCCGCGACGGATGACCCCCGGCGCATCATGTGGGCGGTGCTGGCCGCCGTGGCCTTGGCGCTGGCGCTGTGGCCGGCGCTGCCCGAGGCGGCTGTGGCCGCCGAGGCGATGGTGCTGCCGATGGGGCCGGCGATCAGCCGGTTCACCGCCTGGCTGACCGACAGCGCCACTGGGGCCGGTCAGTTTCAAGGACCTGACCCGCGGCCTGGCGGCGGTGATCGAGGCGCCCTATGACGCGGCGCCCCGGGTGCTGGCCTGGTCGACGGCATCACCGGGGGCAAGGGGCGGCGGGCCACCACGCTGGTGCCGCCGATGAGCTGGGTGGCGGTGACGGTGGCGGCGGTGGCGCTGGGCCATTATGCCCGCGACCTGGGCCACAGGCCTGCTGGCAGGTGCGCTGATGATCTACCTGGCGGTATTCGGCCAGTGGGAAAGCGCCATGGTCACGCTGGCCTCGATCGCGATCGCGGTGCCCTTGGGCGTGGCGGGCGGGCTGGCGCTGGGCATGGCGGCCTGGCGCTGGCGCTGGGCCGAGCGGGTGATCTCTCCGCTATTGGACCTGATGCAGACGGTGCCGACATTCGCCTATCTGGTGCCGGTCCTGGTGCTGTTCGGCTTTGGCCCGGTGGCGGCGCTGTTGGCGACGGTGATCTATGCGATGCCGCCGATGGTGCGGGTGACGCTGGTGGCGCTGCGGGCGGTGCCACCCGAGATCGTCGATTTCGCCAATATGGCGGGCTGCACGCCGGCGCAGCGGATGCGCAAGGTGATGCTGCCGGTGGCGCTGCCCGACCTGATGGTGGGGGTGAACCAGGTCATCATGCTGAGCCTGAACATGGTGATCATCGCCTCGATGATCGGGGCCGGCGGGCTGGGGGCGGATGTGCTGGAAAGCCTGCGGCGGCTGAACATCGGCGCGGGGATCGAGGCGGGGCTGGCGATCACCGCGCTGGCGGTGGTGCTGGACCGGCTGGGCCAGGCGATGGCGGCGCAGACGGGCGGCGGCGCGGTGCGGCAGGGCGGCTGGCTGCGGCGGCATCCGCGGACGGCGCTGGTGCTGGCGGTGACGCTGGCGACGGGCGCGCTGGGGTTCCTGGTGCCGGCGGTGCAGGACTGGCCCAAGGGCTGGACGGTGACGACCAAGGCGTTCTGGTCGGACCTGATGAGCTGGATCAACGTCAATTATTTCGACCAGCTGGAGGCGGTGCGGGTCTGGGCGCTGGAACACCTGCTGTTGCCGGTGAAGCGGTTCTTCCTGGGCCTGCCCTGGCCATTCGTGCTGGCGGTGGTGGCGTTGGCGGGCTGGCGGCTGGGCGGGTTGCGGCTGGCCGGGCTGGCGGCGGCGCTGGTGCTGTTCCTGGCGGTGACGGGGCTGTGGGAAATGGCGATGACCACGGTCTATCTCTGCGGCGTGTCGGTGGTGATCGCCATGCTGATCGGCGTGCCGCTGGGGATCTGGGCGGCCAGCAGCGAGACGGCAGGCAAGGTGATCGGCGCGGTGGTCGACACGCTGCAGACGCTGCCGAGTTTCGTCTATCTGATCCCGGTGGTGATGCTGTTCCGGGTGGGCGATTTCACCGCGCTGATCGCGGTGGTGCTGTTCTCGCTGGTGCCGGCGGTGAAATATACCGCGCATGGGCTGCGGTCGGTGCCGGCGGAACTGGTCGAGGCCGGGGTGGTCAGCGGCTGCACGCCGGGGCAGATCCTGCGCAAGGTGCGGCTGCCGATGGCGGTGCCGATGATCCTGCTGGGCCTGAACCAGACCATATTGCTGGCGCTGTCGATGCTGGTGATCACCGCGCTGGTCGGCACCCGCGACCTGGGGCAGGAG
Source organism: Paracoccaceae bacterium (assembly GCA_041397345.1). Classification (GTDB taxonomy): domain Bacteria; phylum Pseudomonadota; class Alphaproteobacteria; order Rhodobacterales; family Rhodobacteraceae; genus Pseudogemmobacter. The sequence continues at coordinate 61,277 of JAWKWU010000015.1, read as the reverse complement.
GTCTATTCGGCGCTGGCCAAGGCGGATGTCGGGCGCGGGCTGGTGGCGGGGCTGGCGGTGGCGGCGCTGGCCATCCTGGCCGACCGGCTGATCGGCGCGGCGGCGAAGGGCGCGCGCGAAAGGCTGGAGGGCGGGGCATGAAGGCGGGCTCATCGTCGCACTTCGTGCGCTCTTCGCGGCGGGCGCCGACGAGGCATGAAATGCCCGAGGAGGGCCGGAGATGACCCCCGAAGACAGGCTGCGCGCGCTGTCCTGCTGGCGCGGGCCGATCACGGCAGAGCCCTTGGGCGGCGGCATCACCAACCGCAATTTCCTGGTGCGGGACGGCGGGCGCCGGGTGGTGGTGCGCATCGGCGACGATATCCCGGTGCATCAGATCATGCGGTTCAACGAACTGGCGGCCAGCCGGGCGGCGCATGCGGCCGGGGTGTCGCCGGCGGTCCTGCACCACGAACCCGGCGCGCTGGTGATCGACTTTGTCGAGGGCCGCACGCTGGCGGCCGAGGACCTGCGCCAGCGCGGCATGCTGGAAGAGGCGCTGGCGCTGGTGGCGCGGGCGCATCGTGAGATTCCGCGGCCCCTGCGCGGTCCGGCGCTGGTGTTCTGGGTATTCCATGTGCTGCGCGACTATGCCGGCACGCTGCGGGACGCGGGGTCGCGCCACCTGCCGCTGGTGCCGCAGTTGCTGGCGCAGGCCGGGCAGCTGGAGGCGGCGGTGGGGCCGGTCGACCTGGTCTTTGGCCACAACGACCTGTTGCCGGCGAATTTCCTGCATGACGGCGACCGGCTGTGGCTGATCGACTGGGACTATGCCGGGTTCAACTCTCCGCTGTTCGACCTGGGGGGGCTGGCGGCCAACAACGGGCTGTCGCCGGCGGATGAGGGCTGGATGCTGGGCGCCTATTTCGGCCGGGCGCCGGATGCGGGCCTGTGGCGGGCCTATCGGGCGATGAAGGCCGCCGCCGCGCTGCGCGAGGCGCTGTGGAGCATGGTGTCGGAGATCCATTCCGACCTCGATTTCGATTTCGCGGCCTATACGGCCACGAACCTGGACACCTATCGCGCGGCATGGGCCGCCTACGAGGACGACAGTGATGGCTGAGCTTCCCACGACCGCGAAGGCGGTGATCATCGGCGGCGGGATCGTCGGCTGTTCGGTGGCCTATCACCTGGGCAAGCTGGGCTGGACCGACACGGTGCTCTTGGAGCGCAAGAAGCTGACCTCGGGGACGACCTTTCATGCCGCGGGGCTGGTGGGGCAGTTGCGCACATCGGCCAACATCACCCAGTTGCTGGGGCATTCGGTGGCGCTTTACCGGACGCTGGAGCAGGAGACGGGCCTGCAGACCGGCTGGAAGATGAACGGCGGGCTGCGGCTGGCCTGCAATGCCGAACGGTGGACCGAGGTGAAGCGACAGGCGACCACGGCGCATTCCTTTGGGCTGGAGATGCACCTGCTGACCCCGAAGGAGGCGCAGGAGCTGTGGCCCCTGATGACGATCGACGATCTGGTGGGCGCGGCCTATCTGCCGACCGACGGGCAGGCCAATCCGTCGGACATCACGCAGAGCCTGGCCCGTGGCGCGCGGATGGCGGGGGTGAAGATCTTCGAGGATACGCCGGTCAGCCGGGTGATCGTCGAGGACGGCCGCATCCGCGGGGTGGAGACGCCCCTTGGCACGGTGGAATGCGAGAAGGTGGTGGTCTGCGCCGGGCAGTGGACGCGGGCGCTGGCGGCCTCGGTGGGGGTGAACGTGCCGCTGGTCTCGGTGGAACACCAGTACATGATCACCGAGCGGATCGAGGGGGTGACGCCCGGCCTGCCCACGCTGCGCGACCCCGACCGGCTGACCTACTGGAAGGAAGAGGTGGGCGGGCTGGTCTGGGGCGGCTATGAGCCGAACCCCAAGCTCTGGGCCACGGGGGGGATTCCCGAAGGGTTCCATTTCGAGACGCTGACCCCGGATTTCGAGCATTACGAGCAGTTCATGGACAACGCCATCGCGCGGGTGCCGGCCCTGGCGGATGCGGGGGTGAAGCAGCTGCTGAACGGGCCCGAGAGTTTCACGCCGGACGGCAATTTCATCCTGGGCGAGGCGCCCGAGTTGCGGAATTTCTATGTCGGCGCGGGGTTCAACGCCTTTGGCATCGCGTCGGGCGGCGGCGCGGGCATGGCGCTGGCGGAATGGGTGGCCAAGGGCGAGCCGCCGTTTGACCTGTGGCCGGTGGACATCCGCCGGTTCGGCCGGGTGCATCGTGACCTGCAATGGGTGCGCGAGCGGACGGTCGAGGCCTATGGCAAGCATTACACCATCGCCTGGCCGTCCGAGGAGATGCGGTCCTGCCGGCCGCTGCGGCGCAGCCCGCTATACGCGCATCTGCAGGCGGAAGGTGCCGCGTTCGGCGAGAAGATGGGCTGGGAACGGCCGAACTGGTTTGCCGACCTGGCGGCGGGTGAAGTGGCCGAGGACCGCTATTCCTATGGCCGGCCCGGATGGTTTCAGGCGGTGGGGCGCGAACATCGCGCGGCGCGCGAGGCGGCGGTGCTGATCGACCAGACCTCTTTCGCCAAGTTCCGGCTGAAGGGGCCAGGGGCGCTGCGCGACCTGAACCGGATCGCGGCGGGCAATGTGGCGCGGCCGGTGGGCAGCCTGGTCTATACCCAGATGCTGAACCGCAAGGGCGGCATCGAATGCGACCTGACGGTGGCGCGGGTGGCGGAGGACGAATTCTACATCGTTACCGGCACCGGGTTCGCCACCCATGATTTCGACTGGATTTCCAGGCACCTGTCGGGCGATTGCCAGCTGTCCGACGTGACCTCGGGACATGCGGTGCTGTCGCTGATGGGGCCGCGGGCGCGCGACATCCTGAGCCGGGTCTCGGCGGACGACCTGACGAACGAGGGGTTCCGTTTCGGGCAGGCGCGGTGGATCGGCGTGGCGAAATGCCCGGTGCTGGCGCTGCGGGTGACCTGTGGGCGAACTGGGCTGGGAGTTGCATATCCCGGTCGAGCATGCGGTGACGGTCTATGAGGCGTTGCGCAGGGCCGGCGCCGGGCTGGGGCTGGTCAATGCCGGCTATCGCGCGATCGAGACCCTGCGGCTGGAAAAGGGCTATCGCGCCTGGGGGGCCGATATCGGGCCGGACCATACGCCGGTCGAGGCCGGGCTGGGCTGGGCGGTGAAGATGCGTTCGAACCAGGATTTCATCGGGCGCGCGGCGGTGCAGGCGCAGCTGGACGGCGGGGTGAAAAAGATGCTGGCGACCTTTGCGGCGGCGCCGGAGGTGGTGCTTTTGGGCCGCGAGACGATCTATCGTGACGGGCAGCGGGTGGGCTGGCTGTCGTCGGGCGGTTTTGGCCATACGGTCGGCAGGTCGATCGGCCTGGGCTATGTGCGGCGGCCCGAGGGGGTGGATGCGGATTTCGTGCTGTCGGGGCGCTATGAGCTGGAGGTGGCGAGCGAGCGGGTGCCGGCCGAGGTGCATCTGGCGCCGCTCTACGATCCCGAGGGGCTGCGGGTGAAGGCGTGAGGCGGGGGTTTCACACCCCCGCGGGCGAAGGCGGGCCTTCGCCCTTCCCCCGTGGGATATTTGCCGAAGGGAAAGACCGGGCCGGGGGAGGGGTCAGAACAGACCGAGCAGCAGCGGGGCGAGGATGGCGGTCAGGAGCGCGTTCAGCCCCATGCCGAGCCCGGCAAAGGCGCCGGCGGTGGGGTTGACCTGAAAGGCGCGGGCGGTGCCGAAGCCATGCGCGGCGACGCCGACGGCAAAGCCGCGGGCGCGCCAGTCGCGGATGCGCAGCGCGTTCAGGAGCGGCGTGGCGGCGATGGCGCCGGTGAGGCCGGTCATCATCACCATCATCGCGGTCAGGGTGGGCGAGCCGCCGAGTTGCTCGGACACGCCGATGGCGACGGCGGCGGTGGCGGATTTGGGCGCCAGCGAGGCCATGAGGGCAGGGCCGAGGCCGAAGGCCTGCCCCAGGGCGAGGACCGAGAGGATGCCGGTCACCGAACCGACCGCCAGCGCGACGAGGAGCGGCAGCGCGGCCTGGCGCACACGCGGCAGGTTGTCATAGAGCGGCAGGGCCAGGCAGACCGTCGCGGGGCCGAGCAGGAAATGCACGAACTGCGCGCCTTCGAAATAGGTGGCGAAGGGGGTGTCGGTCAGCGCCAGGAGTGCGGCGAGCAACAGCATCGCCACCAGCGAGGGATTGGCCCAGGGCCTTTGCCCGAGGGCGCGGAACACGGCCAGCCCGATCAGGTAGGCGGCAAGCGTGGCGGAGAGCCAGAGCAGCGGTTGCTGGGCGAGGTAGGACCAGATCTCGGTCATGGGGCGGGGCTGTCCTGGGTGCCGGCCAGCCGGGCGGCGGCCTTGAAGGCCAGCGCGCCGGCGGTGATGGCCAGGAGCGTCGACAGGACCACGGCGGCGATGATCGGCAGGGTATTGGCGCCCATGGTGGTCAGGTGGCCGGCCGCGCCGACGCCCGCGGGCACGAAGAGCAGCAGGAGGTTGCGCAGGATGCCGTCGGCCACCGGGCGGACCGTGTCGCGCATCCGGGGCGAGAGGCGCAGCCCGGCGAGCATCAGCGCCATGCCGAGGACCGGGCCGGGGACCGGCAGGCCGGCCATGCGGGTGGTGACCTCTCCGGTCAGCTGGCAGGCGAGGATCAGGAGGAAGGCGGGGATCATGGCAGGGGGGCAAGCCTTTTGCGGTAAGTGACGGAGGTGGGCCGGTCAAAGCCCGGATGCGCGGTGCGGGCGGTTTCGGTGAAGCCCATGGCCAGGTAGGTGGCGTGGTTGTCGGCAAGTTCGACCCGGGTTTCCAGTTCGAGGGCGGCAAGCCCGAGCGCGCGGGCGCGGTCTGCGGCAAGGGCCATGAGTTGCGTGGCAAGGCCCTGTCGGCGGTGGCTGGCGGCGACGGTGAGCTTGCCGATGTAAAGCGCGTCGGCCCTGGGGGTGAGGAAGATGCAGGCGACCGGCGGGGTGCCGATGGCCCAGACCTCGGCCTTGCGGGCGTGGTCGGCGATGCCCTCGGCGGTGAGCCGATGCAGCGAGGAGGGCGGGTCGATCAGCCCGTCCATATAGGCGAATTCGGCCCGCAGCAGGCCCAGGATGGACGCCCAGTCATAGGGGGCAAGGCATTGGTGCGGGGTCATTTGCGCGGCAGGCCGTCGGCAAGGTGGATCCAGGGCAGTTGTTCGTCGGTATGGACGTGGACGGTGGGGCGGTAGGCCTGGGGCTGGTCCAGCGTGGCGGCGAAGAAGTGGGTTTCGCCGGGGAACCTGTCGGAGCGGTAGGTCATCTGCGTGCCGCAGGTCGGGCAGAAGTCGCGGAAGGTGCCGGGGGACGAGGCATAGGTGGCGGGCGGGGCGCCGGTCCAGCCCCAGGCGCCGTCGCGGATGCCGAAGTAGGAGGTGAAAGCCGAGGCGGTGGCGCGGCGGCAGCTCTCGCAATGGCAATGGGCCTGCCAGAGCGGGGCCGCGGTGCAGCGGTAGGTGACGGCGCCGCAGAGGCAGCGGCCGGAGAAGGGGGGTGTCATGGCGGGCTCCCGGGGGGACGTTCGGGCATCGGACGGCGGAACGCGGAAAATTGCGACCTCTGGCTGGCGGCCGGGGGCCAGGCGCGGAGGAAATGGGCGATTTAGCCTGTCATCGGGGCGGTGGGCGCGTCTGGCCGGCGGTGCGGGCGGGGCGGACAGGCGGGGCGGCGGCGAATCAGGCCGGTTGCGCCCGGAGTGGGCGCGGGGCAGCGGCGGGCGGGCCGCGTGCCGCAAGATATTGGGGATAAGCCGGCGATGGCGGCCATGGGTTGCGGTTGGGCGGTTGACTCGGGGGGGGAAAGGGGCAGGATTGGGCGCTCAGGACGAGTCATGAGGGCGCAGGTGCGGTTCACCAAACTGAGGTTGAACGGGTTCAAGTCGTTCGTGGACCCCACGGATCTGGTGATCCATGACGGGCTGACGGGGGTCGTCGGCCCGAACGGCTGTGGCAAGTCGAACCTCTTGGAGGCGCTGCGCTGGGTGATGGGCGAGAACCGGCCCACGGCGATGCGCGGCGGCGGCATGGAGGATGTGATCTTCAACGGCGCGGCCACGCGGACGGCGCGGAACTTTGCCGAGGTCAGCCTGGTGATCGACAACCAGGACCGGCTGGCGCCCAGCGGCTTCAACGATGCCGACCAGATCGAGATCATCCGCCGGATCACGCGGGACGCCGGGTCGGCCTACAAGGCGAACGCCAGGGAAGTGCGGGCGCGCGACGTGCAGATGCTGTTCGCGGATGCCTCGACGGGGTCGCATAGCCCGGCGCTGGTGCGGCAGGGGCAGATAAGCGAGTTGATCAATGCCAAGCCAAAGGCGCGGCGGCGGGTGCTGGAGGAAGCGGCGGGGATCAGTGGCCTTTATGCGCGGCGCCATGAGGCAGAGCTGAAGCTGGCCGCGACCGAGCAGAACCTGCTGCGGGTCGACGACGTGCTGGAGCAACTGGCCCAGCAGTTGAGCGTGCTGACGCGGCAGGCGCGGCAGGCGGCGCGGTATCGGGAAATCGGCGAGGAATTGCGCAGCGCCGAGGGAATGCTGCTCTACCGCCGCTGGCGCGAGGCGGACGAGGCGCGCGGGTTGGCCGAGGGCAGTCTGCGCGAGCGGCTGGTGGCGGCATCGCAGGCCGAGGCGGCGGCGCGGGGTGCGGGGGCGGCGCGCGAGGCGGCCGAGGCCGGCCTGCCGGCGCGGCGCGAGGAAGAGGCGGTGGCGGCGGCGGTGCTGCAACGGCTGTTGCTGCAACGGGACGCGCTGGGCGACGAGGCGGCGCGGGCGGTGCAGCTGATCGAGACGCTGCGGGGCCGGATCGCGCAACTGGGCGCGGATATCGAGCGCGAGGCCGGGCTGAACCGCGATGCGGGCGAGGTGATCGGCCGTCTGGAATGGGAGATCGAGCAGGTCATCCGCGCGCATGAGGGGCATGACGAGCGGCTGGCCGAGGCGGCCGAGGCGGCGCGCGAGGCTGGCGCGGTGCTGTCGGACCGCGAGACCCTGCTGAGCGAGGCGACCGAGGATGCCGCCCGGCTGGCGGCACGGCACCAGTCGACGGCGCGGATGGTGCAGGACACCCAGGTGACGCTGGACCGGGCCGAAGCCGAGGCGGCGCGGGCGCGCGAGGCGGTCGGGGCGGCCGAGGGCGCGGTGGCGGCGGCGGATGAGGCCTTTGACGCGGCCGGAGAGGCGCGCGAGGCGGCGGCGGATCTGGTGGAACGGACCGAAGAGGCACTGCTGGCGGCCGAAGAGGCGCGGGCCGAGGCGCAGGGCCGCGAGGCCGGGGCGCGGGCGATGCGGTCCGAGGCCGAGGGCGAGGCATCGGCGCTGCGGGCCGAGGTGCAGGCGCTGGCCCGGCTGGTAGAGCGCGAGGCGCAGGCCGGGCATCAGTTGCTGGACCGGCTGGTGGTGGAACCGGGCTATGAAAAGGCGCTGGGCGCGGCGCTGGCCGACGACCTGCGGGCGCCCGAGGTCGCGGCGGGGGTGCGCAGCGGCTGGGGGGTGCTGGAACCCTATGTGACGCCGCAGGTGCTGCCCGCGGGCGCGGCGCCGCTGGCGGACCGGGTCGAGGCGCCGGCGGTGCTGGCGCGGCGACTGAGCCAGATCGGGCTGGTCAGCCGCGACGACGGGTTCCGGTTGCAGCCCGAACTGAAGCCGGGGCAGCGACTGGTCAGCCTGGAGGGCGACCTGTGGCGCTGGGACGGGTTCCGCGCCGGCGCCGAGGATGCGCCCAGCGCGGCGGCGCTGCGCTTGCAGCAGTTGAACCGGCTGGTGCAACTGAAGCGCGACCTGGAAGAGGTGGCCGCCAAGGCCGAGGGCGCGCGGCAGGCGCATGAGGCGTTGCAGGCGCGGCTGGCCGATCTGGGCCGGGCCGACCAGCTGGCGCGCGAGGCGCGGCGGGCGGCGGATCAACGCCTGGCCGAGGCGGACCGGGCCGCGGCGCGGGCCGAGGCGGACCGCAGCATCGCCGGCGGCAAGCTGGAGGCGGCGCGGCTGGCCGTGGCGCGGTTCGAGGACGAGGCGATGGCAGCCCGCGGCCGCCTGCGCGAGGCCGAGGCGGCAATGAAGGACCTGCCCGACCTGGAGGTGGCGCGCGACAAGGTGGAGGCCGCCAAGGTCGCGGTCGAGGCGGCGCGGATCGCCATGCTGACCCGCAGGTCGGGCCATGACGAGGTGCGGCGCGAGGGCGGGCCAGGTGCGCCGCCGGCAGGAGGCGACCAAGGAACTGTCGGGCTGGAAGCACCGGCTGGAGACGGCCGAGCGCCGGTCGGCGGAGCTTGCGGCGCGGCGAGACGGGGCCGAGGCGGAACTGGACGAGGCGGCCGCCGTGCCCGAGGAGATCGCGGCGCGGCGCGAGGATCTGGTCGAGGCGATCGAGGTGGCCGAGCAGCGCCGGGCGGCGGCGGCCGAGGCGCTGGCGGTGGCCGAGGCGGCGTTGCGCGACGCGGCGTTGGCCGAGCGCGAGGCCGAGCGGCTGGCCGGCGAGGCGCGCGAGGCCAAGGCCCGGGCCGAGGCCCGGCTGGACGGCGCGCGCGAGGCGGTGTCGCTGGCGGCCGAGCGGATCGCCGAGGACGGCGACCGGACGCCGCAGGAACTGCTGGCCTCGCTGAAGGTGGACCCGGAACAGATGCCCACGGCCGAGGCGCTGGACAATGACGTGCAGCGGCTGAAGCGGCAGCGCGAGGCGCTGGGGGCGGTGAACCTGCGCGCCGAGGAAGACGCCAAGACGGTGGATGCGGAATACCAGGCGCTGGCGGGCGAAAAGCAGGACCTGGAGGAGGCGGTCAAGGCGCTGCGCGCCGGCATCGCGGGGCTGAACAAGGAAGGGCGCGAGCGGCTGTTGACGGCGTTCGAGCAGGTGAATGCCAACTTTGGCGCGCTGTTCACGCATCTGTTCGGCGGCGGCGAGGCCCGGCTGGTGCTGGTGGAATCGGACGATCCGCTGGAGGCGGGGCTGGAGATCATGTGCCAGCCGCCGGGCAAGCGTCTGGCGACGCTGTCGTTGTTGTCGGGGGGCGAACAGACGCTGACCGCGCTGGCGCTGATCTTTGGGGTGTTCCTGGCCAATCCGGCGCCGATCTGCGTGCTGGATGAGGTGGACGCGCCCCTGGACGATGCCAATGTCACCCGGTTCTGCGACATGCTGGACGAGATGACGCGGCGCACCGAGACGCGGTTCCTGGTGATCACCCACCACGCGGTGACGATGGCGCGGATGGACCGGCTGTTCGGGGTGACGATGGCGGAACAGGGGGTCAGCCAGCTGGTCTCGGTCGACCTGAAGAAGGCCGAGGCGCTGGTGGCGTGACCGCCGCCCCGCGCGGGTCGTGGTTTACCGCGCGTTTACCCGATTCGGGCGAGAACAAGGAGAGAACATCCGGAAGGATTCGCCATGAACACTGTCTTTGCCCTGTCTGCCGCGGTGCTGGCTGCGGTTCTTGCGCTGTCGGGCGGCACCGGCCCGAATGCCGGTTCCTGGCAGGCGCCGCCGATGATCAGGGTCTTGCGCTAGCGGCCGGGCGCGAAAGGACGGTCAGGGGGGCGCCGGGGGAAATCTCGCCGTCTTCCTCGACCGCGCAGAGCAGGCCGCGCAGGCGCAGGTCGGGGTGGCCGGGCAGGGTGATCCAGTCCAGCGCGTCCTGGCCGTAGCGGACCTTCCACTTGACGCAGGCGGCATTGAAATGCGGCGAGACGCGCAGCGTGGCGGTGCCGGCACGCAGCAGGCTGCCGGCGGGCAGGTTTTCCATTGAGGTGTTCAGGTCGGCGATGATGGTGTCGCCGGGGTGCAGCGCGCCTGCACAGACCAGGTCATGCACGCGGGCCGGCAGGATCGACACCTGGATGCCGGGGTCGGGGCTGCCGTCGGGCAGGCGCAGCCAGGGCGCGGTGGCCCAGCGTTCGCCGGGAATGCCCTGATCGCGGGTCAGGCGCATCCGGTCCGGGTGCTGGCGCTGGCCATAGCCGGGGCGAAAGGTGATCTGGCGGATCGTCGTTTGGTCGCGGGGGGCGGCCAGGATGCGGGGCAGGTCCTGCATCAGGCGGGGCAGGGGGACGGGCTGGAAGGAGGCGGGTTGAAGGGCGGGCATGGGTCTCTTTCGGCAGGGTCAGGTGCGCATGGCGGCAGGCGCGCAGTGGGTCAGGTGCGCAGGGCGGCGACCTTTGCGCGCAGGGCTAGGTCGGCCTCGATCAGGCGGGCTTCCTGGCGGAGCAGGTCCGCGACATCGGGAGCAAGCACCTGGGTGCGGTCGTAGAAATAGCCGGTCTCCTCGGGGCCGGCGGTGGCAAGATGGGCCTGCAGGTCCGGGTGATACTGATAGGCCCCGCGCGTCAGCCGGAATGGCAGCGCGGCCAGCCATTGGGCGCGGTCCTGGGCATGGAAATGCAAGAGCCGCAGCCGGCGGTCGAACGGCGGGCCGGGCAGGCGTTCACGGTTCAGGAAGGCGGAATGCAGCCGCGGCGTCAGGCCGGGAATACCGGTGCGGTAAAAACTCTTGCCATTGGTATGCGACAGGTGGCCCTCGGGCAGGATCGCGGCATAGGCGCCCAGGACGGGCGTGCGCAGATGCGCAAAGCGCGGCTTCAGCGGGCCGCGAAAGGCGCGGGCGGTATAGATGTCGTCGGGCAGCGCGGGATCGTGCATCGCCTCGAAGGGTTCCATCCGCAGGGTCGGCTGGTCGGGCGGCAGCGAGGCCAGGATCTCGGCCACCGAGGTCGAGGGCCAGAGGAATTCGTCGACATCGATATGGCCGATCCAGGGCAGCCGGCAGGCGCGATAGGCCGCCTGGGCGTTGCGGGACTGGCGGTTCTGGTGCCGGTCTGGCCGCCGCCCCGCCACGGCCCAGCGGGTTTCGTCGCAGCGCACCGGGGTAACCTGTGCGATGCCGGCCACGGTGTCAAAGGCGGCATCTTCGGGGTCGTCGAAATAGAGCCAGATGCGGCTGCACCCCAGCGCGAGGTGATGGGCGACGAAGGCCAGCACCTTGTCGGGGGCGGCCTTGACCGTGCTGACCAGCCCCCATTGCATCACAGCGCGTTCAAAAGCTCGACCGTGGGCCAGGAATCGGCGGGCAGGCCCAGCCGCGCCTGTTCCTTTTGCACCGCCAGCCGGGTTCCCGCCCCCAGGATGCCGTCGATATTGCCGACGTCATGGCCCAGCGCGGCCAGCTTTTTCTGCAGTTCCTTGACCTGGTCGACCGTCAGGCCCGGATCCGGGCGGCCGGCGATATAGGGCAGCGCGCCCTCGATGCGGGTGGCGAAATAGGCCACGGTCAGGACGTAGGTAAAGCTCTTGTTCCATTCGAACAGCACGCGGAAATTCGGATAGACCAGAAAGGCCGGGCCGTCGCGCCCCTGCGGCAGCACCAGCGAGGCGGGCAGGCCGGTCGGCAGGGTGCCCTTGCGCGAGGCGACGCCCATGGCGGCCCAGGCCTCGGCCGGCTGTTCGGTGTGCAGCCCGCTGAGCGACCATTCGAAATGCTCGGGCACGGTGACTTCGGTCAGCCAGGGCTGGCCGGCCTGCCAGCCATGGAATTTCAGCAGGTTCGCCGCCGACAGCAGCGCATCTTCGGCCGAGGTTTTCAGGCGCACATGGCCGTCGCCGTCGCCATCCATCCCGCGCGCCAGGATGTCGAGGGGCAACATCTGGACCATGCCGACCTCGCCCGCCCAGGCGCCGGTCGTGTCGGCGGCCAGATCGCCCCGGGCGTAAAGCGCGGCGGCGGCCAGGGCCTGGGGCTGAAAGATCTCGGGGCGGCGGCAGTCATGCGCCAGCGTGACCAGCGCATCGCGGGTGTTGAAATCGCCCTGGATCTGGCCGAAATCGGTCTCGAAGGCCCAGAAGGCCAAAAGGATGCCGCGCGGCACGCCATAATCCGCCTCGGCGCGGGACAGGACCGCGTCGAGGTCTGTCGACTTTGCCTGCGCGGTGGCAAGGCGGCGGCTGGAAATCAGCGCCTGCGAGAAGTCGAGGAAATTCTTGCGGAAAACCCCCTGGGCCCGGTCGGATTTCAGCACCGAGGCATCCTGCCGCGCGGCCAGGAAATAGTCGGCCGCGGCATTGGCCGGCACGCCCTCGGCGCTGGCCTTGTCGGTCATGGCGGCCAGGAAGGTGGCGAAATCGCCGCCGCAGGGCACGATGCTGGCCGCCGGGGCCGCCGGGCCGGCCAGCAACAACAGGGGCAGGAGCGGGGTCGTCAGGCGCATGTCAGCGAAACTACGGCGATCAGGGCGACGAGGGCAAGCAATCCTGTCCAGGCCCGCCACAGCGCGGCGCAGGCGGCCTCGATGTCGGCGGGGCCGGGGTCGCGCCGGCCCTCGGGCCAGACCCAGGGGAAATCGGTCAGGACGCCGTCGTAGCTGCGCGGCCCGGCGAGGGAGACGTTGAGGACGGGGGCGAGGACGGATTCCGGCCAGCCGGCATTCGGGCTGCGGTGCTTGGCCGCGTCGCGCAGGACGGGGCGGGGATCGACCCATCCGCTGGTCAGGGCCAGCAGGAGCGCGGTGAAACGGGCCGGGATCAGGTTCAGCAGGTCGTCCCAGCGGGCCGATGCCCAGCCGAATTCGCGGTGGCGGGGGGTCATGTGGCCCACCATGCTGTCGGCGGTGTTGGCGAATTTGTAGACCATCAGGCCGGGCAGGCCAAAGACCAGATACCACAGCGCGGGGGCGATGACGCCGTCCGACAGGTTCTCGGCCGCGGATTCGATGGCGCCGCGGGCGACATCGGCCGGCTGCATCGGCGCGGTGTCGCGGCCGACGATCATGGCCACGGCGCGCTTGCCCTCGGCCAGGCTGCGGCGGAGCGCGGTGGCGACGGCGCGGACGTGGTCGACCAGGCTGCGCTGGGCCAGCAGGATGGCGACAGTCAGCGCCTCGAGGATGCCATGGTCGGGGATCAGGTGGATCGCCCAGCCAAGGGCCGCCGCCGCAACGGCCAGCCCGGCGGTCATCAGCACGCCGTTGCGCCGGGCCTGCGGGCCGTGGTTGAAGCGGGCGTCCAGCGCGCCGATCAGCCGGCCGATCAGCGTGGCGGGGTGCGGCAGCCGGCGCCAGAGCCAGCCGGGCTCTCCGATCAGCGCGTCGAGGATCATGGCTGCGGCGAGAATCGGGGCGGTCATGCTGGGGCCTTTCGCGGCCCTTGGACCCGATCACGGCGGTGGGCGCAAGCGTCAACTCTCCTTTTGCGTGTGTCGCACTGAGGCAAAAGGGTCACGCGCGCTTCACAATTTCGCAACAACGCCGGGGCATCAAGGGCTTGGCTTGATTTTGGACGGATCGGGCACAGACTTTCACCCAGGGAGGCGCGGCCATGCTGGAGTATCTGCCGAAGGAAGTGCGCGAGGGGCTGGAGGCGGCCCGCAAGCGCGATTTGTCCCGCAAGTCGCGCCTGCGCGTGCAGGTGGGCGAAGCGGTCTATCCGGTGCTGCGGTTCTGGCATGATGGCTTTGCGCTGGATGCGGATCTGGCGCCCGGCAAGCTGCGCGGGCTGGTCGACGTCTATGACGGCTCGCGCCATGTGCTGCAATGCCTGATCGTGGCCTCGGGGCTGGAGAATGGCGAGCTGGTCTGCGATTTCAAGCGGGCGACGGCGGTGACGGACAAGGCGCCGCTGGATTTCTGGCGCGACGAGAATGCGCCGGTGGGCTATCTGCCGCGGGCCTGAGGGGCCGCGTCAGGATCAGGGCCGGATCTCGACACGGGTGCCGATGGGGGTGTGGTCCCAGATCTCGCGCATCTGGGCGTTTGACAGCGCGATGCAGCCGGCGGTCCAGTCGCCCTTCATCCGCAGGGTTTCCGGCAGGGCATTGGGCTGGCCGTGGATCATGATGTCGCCGCCGGGGTCCTGGCCCTCGGCGCGGGCGCGGGCGATGTCTTCGGGCTGCGGGTAATCCAGGCCCAGCGACAGATGATAGGCCGAGCGGTCGTTGCGCCGGTCGATGCGGAACAGCCCCTCGGGCGTGCGGCCATCGCCCTGGCGGGCCTTGTCGCCCTCGGGGGCGAAACCCAGCGCCACCGACCATTGGCGAACCGGCTGGCCCTGCTGGAACAGCGTCAGGCGGCGGGCGGATTTCTCGATCAGGATCAGGTCGACCGGGCCGGACAGCGCCGGCCCGGCGGGGCGGTCGGGCACCGGCGCGGGCCACCAGAGCAGGGCGGCCGCGCCGATCAGGGCAACCAGCACCAGCGCCGCGAACAGCCGGGCCAGCCGCGCGATCAACCGGGCCGGCCCGCGATGAGGCGACGCAGTCGCACGAAGAGCCTCATTGCAGGTCGGCGAAGGCCGCCTGCATCCGCGCGACCGCCTCGGCCACCTGGGCGCGCGGGGCGGCGATGTTGAACCGCAAGTAGCTGTCGCCGCCCAGGCCAAAGGTGGCGCCGTGATTGGCGACGATCCGGGCCTGCTTTTCCGTCCGGGCGATGAATTCCCCCGGCGCCATGCCGGTGCCGGAAAAATCGACCCAGGACAGGTAGGTGGCCTCCAGCGGCATGGACCGCAGGCCGGGAATGGCATTGATGCCGTCGTCGAACAGGCGGCGGTTGCCGTCGAGATAGGCCACCAGATCGTCGACCCAGGCCGCGCCCTCGGGGGAATAGGCGGCGGTGACCATGTGCAGGCCAAAGCTGTTGGGCGACAGGCCCAGCGCCATCATCCGCTGGCCAAACCGCTTGCGCAGGGTTCCGTCGGCGATGATGACATTGCCGGTATGGCTGCCGGCGATGTTGAAGGTCTTGGTCGCGGCGGTCATCATAACCAGCCGGTCGGCGATGCCTTCGACATGGGCCATGACGGTATGCTTGTGGCCGGGAAACACCAGGTCGTGGTGGATCTCGTCGGAAACCAGGATCAGGTCGTGGCGGCGGCAGAAATCGGCCGTGGCCTGCAATTCGTCGCGGGTCCAGACCCGGCCGCCGGGATTGTGCGGCGAGCAGAGGATCAGCATCCTTTCCCGCCCGGTCATCTGCGCGTCCCAGGCGGCAAAGTCCATTTCATACCGGCCGTCCCGCAGGGCCAGCGGGCATTCCACCACCTCGCGGCCGCCGGCGCGGATGGTGCGGGCAAAGGCGTGGTAGACCGGGGTCATCAGCACCACGCCGTCGCCGGGTTCGGTGAAGGCGTCGACGCATAGGCCGGTGCCGTTCACCAGGCCGTGGGTGGTGAAGATATGCGTGGGGTCGACGGTCCAGCCATGGCGGTTCTGCATCCACCAGCGGATCGAGTCGAGATAGGCGCGGTCATCGCCGAAATAGCCGTAGATGCCATGGGCGGTCATCTTTTCCAGCGCCTGCTGCACCACGGCGGGTGGGGCGAATTCCATGTCCGCGACCCACATGGCCAGCCCGTCCTGCGGCGAGACGCCATAAAGCGGCTGCAGCATGTCCCATTTGACGCAATGGGTTCCGAGGCGGTTGACCGGGGTATCAAAGCTCATCTCGCGGGCCTTTTTCCAGTTGCGGGTGCTGCGGGCAGGGTTACACGGGCGGCCGGTCCGGGGCAATCCGCCGTGGCGGATGCCGCGCCTGCGGGCCGTGCGGCGCGGCGAAGGGCGTTGCCCCGCCTTTGGTCTCTTGCGCGAGCGGGGGGCAATCCCTTACATCCGGGGCATGATCCGCCCCATCCTGATCCATCCCGACCCGCGCCTGAAAAAGTCTTGCGACCGCGTGACCGAGATCACCGACGATCTGCGGCGGCTGGCCGCGGACATGCTGGAGACGATGTATGACGCGCCCGGCATCGGGCTGGCGGCGCCGCAGGTGGGCGTGACCCGGCGGCTCCTGGTGATGGATTGCATCAAGGACGGCCCGCCCGAGCCGATGGTGCTGCTGAACCCCGAGATCCTCTGGGCATCCGAGGACCTGTCGACCTATGAGGAAGGCTGCCTGTCGATCCCCGACCAGTATGCCGAGGTCAAGCGCCCGGCGGCGGTGACGGTGCGCTGGACGGACCTGGAGGGCGAGGGGCAGGAGCGCACTTTCGAGGGGCTGTGGGCGACCTGCGTGCAGCACGAGATGGACCACCTCGACGGCAAGCTGTTCATCGACTACCTGGGCCCGCTGAAGCGGCAGATGATCACCCGCAAGATGGAAAAGCTGAAACGCGAGCGCGCCCGCGTGGTCTGAGCCGGCAGGGGGGGGCGTCAGCCGATCGGGTCGGTATTGCCGCCCATCGCCTTGAGCCGGCGGATCAGCGGGGCGATCCTGGGCCCTTCGGCGCCGCAGGTGGCCGGGTCGTCCATGGCGGCAAAGGCGGGGCCGTAGAACTGGTCGTCATAGGCGGCAGAGCCGATCCCCAGCGCCGCCGCGACCTTGTCGGCGGTGCCGGTGATCAGCGTCCATTCCCCGTCCGACAGCGCGTAGCCGGGGCAGTTCATCCCGGCGACATTCGCCATGACCAGGGCGGTCAGGAATTCCGGGCTGGCGGCCTGGGCGATGGCGGCATCGTCGGGCAGGCGCACGGTCATGCCGCCGTCGCCCAGGACCGGGGTGGCAAGCAGGATCAGGGGCAGGGCGCGGCGCATCGGGAACCTCGGCAGGGGTGACTTTGCGCATTGATAGCGGTATTCGGCGGCAGATGCACCTGAGGCTTTCCCGATGATCCTGCCCATTCTTCACTGGCCCGATGCGCGGCTGTCCCAGACCTGCGCCCCCGCGATCTTGTCCGACGATCTGCGGCGGCTGGCGGCGGACATGCTGGAAACGATGTATGACGCGCCGGGGCGCGGGCTGGCGGCGCCGCAGGTGGGCGTGCTGCAACGGCTGTTCGTGATGGATACCGGCTGGAAGGAAGGCAACCGCTCGCCCCTGGTCATGGTCAACCCCGAGATGGTCGAGGTCAGCGGAACGCGGGTGGTGGGCGCCGAGGGCTGCCTGTCGATCCCCGGCCCGGTGACGATGGTGGAACGCGCCGACTGGGTGCGGATGCGCTGGACCGATCTGGACGGCGCGGTGCAGGAGGCGGTCCTGACCGGGTTTGCCGCGATCTGTGCCCAGCATGAATATGACCACCTGGACGGCGTGCTGACCCTGGACCGGATCGGCCCCGAGGCCCGGGCGCAGGCCGAAGCCGAGGTGCTGGCATGACCGTGCGGCGGTGCCTGCCCTGGCCCGCGGCCGTGCTGCGCAACCCGGCGGCGGATGTGCCGGAAATCACCGACGAGGTGCGGGCGATCTGGGCCGACATGGTCGACACGATGGAGGCGATGCCCGGCTATGGGCTGGCGGCGGTGCAGATCGGCGTGCCCTTGCGGCTGGCGGTGGTGGATTGCAGCCAGGCGCGCGGGCAGGCGGTGCTGATGGCCAACCCCGAGGTCTTGCATGCCAGCGTCAAGCTGCGCGAGCATGAGGAGGCCAGCCCGAACCTGCCCGGCGTCGCCGCGGTGATCAGCCGGCCGCGGGCGGTGACGGTGCGTTTCCTGAATGCCTCGGGCCAGGTCGAGGAGCGCGATTTCGTCGATCTCTGGGCCACCAGCGCGCAGCACCAGATCGACCATCTGGCCGGCCGGATGTATTTTGACCACCTGTCGCCCCTGAAACGCAAGATGCTGATCGCCAAGGCGGACAAGATGAGGAAGCGGGGATGAGGCTGGTCTTCATGGGCACGCCGGAGTTTTCGGTTCCGGTGCTGCGCGCGCTGGCCGGCCGGCATGAGGTGCTGTGCGTCTACAGCCAGCCGCCGCGACCGGCCGGCCGTGGCAAGGCCGACCGCAAAAGCCCGGTGCAGCAGGCGGCCGAGGCGCTGGGCCTGCCGGTGCGCCACCCCGTCAGCCTGCGGGATGCCGGCGCGCAGGCCGAGTTTGCGGCGCTGGGCGCGGATGTGGCGGTGGTGGTGGCCTATGGGCTGATCCTGCCGCAGCCGGTGCTGGACGCGCCGCGGCTGGGTTGCCTGAACATCCACGCCAGCCTGTTGCCGCGCTGGCGTGGCGCCGCGCCGATCCACCGCGCGATCATGGCCGGCGACCGGCAGACCGGCGTCTGCATCATGCAGATGGAGGCCGAGCTGGACACCGGCCCGGTGCTGATGCGGCAGGCGGTCGATATCGGGCCGCAGGAAACCACGGCGGAACTGCATGACCGGCTGTCGGAGCTGGGGGCCGGGCTGATCCTGCAGGCGCTGGAGGCGTTGCCGCTGCCGGCGGTGCCGCAGCCGGCCGAGGGGGTGACCTACGCCGCCAAGATCGACAAGGCCGAGGCCCGGATCGATTTCCACCGCCCGGCGGCCGAGGTCGACCGGCAGATCCGCGGGCTTTCGCCCTTTCCCGGCGCCTGGGCCGATGTGGCGGGCGAGCGGGTGAAGCTGCTGCGCTCGCGCGTCGTGGCGGGGCAGGGGCGGCCGGGGCAGGTGCTGGGCGGCTTTGTCCTGGCCTGTGGCGAGGGCGCGGTCGAGGTGCTGGAGGCGCAGCGCGAAGGCAAGCGCCCGATGCCCGCGGCCGAGGTGTTGCGCGGGCTGGTGCTGCCCGAGCGGCTGGGCTGACCGGGGCCGGCGGCGGCTGTCGGGGGCCGCGATGCGCGGCAGGTCTTTTGCGGCGGGTCTTTCGCGGGGCGGCCAGAGCGCCCATATTCGCCCCAGCAGCCAGCGCGGAGGTGGCCATGGGCTTTGTGATGCTGTTGATCATCGGGGCGGCGGCCGGGTTCCTGGCGACGCGGGTGATGCGGGTCGAGACCGATGTGCCGACCACGGTGGCGATCGGCGTGTTCGGGGCGCTGATCGGCGGCTTTACCCTGCGGTTCCTGATGATGGCGCTGGGAACGGCGGCGGGATTTGTCGGGGCCTTTGCCGGGGCTTTGCTGCTAATCTGGCTGTGGCAGACCTACATGCGGTGATCCGCGCCGGCGTGCGTCAGGACAGGCGCTTGAGGATGTCCTTGATGCGGAACGCCTCGCCGCCCCAGAGCAACTGGCCCTGCCAGGCCGCGAAGAGGATGGCGGCGGCCTCGCGCGCCTTGTCGTTCTGGCCGATGCGCAGCGCCAGCGCGGTTTCCACCTGCGTCCGCCAGTCTGTGGCCAGCGCCCGGCTGGCCTCATCCGTCGTGGCGGCCTGCAGGCCGGGAACGGTGGCGGCAAGGGGGTCGAGCGCCTTGAGCAGGCCCTGCGGCCCCTTGTCGGCGGCGGCGTCGATCGCCGATGCGGTCGCCTCGATCAGGGTCGCCCAGCCATCGTGCAGGGCGGCGGTGCGCATCGCCGCGACGGTGCCGAACCGCTGGGCCAGCGTCGAGGGCGCCAGCCGCGTGGCCCGGCCGACGGCGCCGAAGGACACCGCCTTGTCGCCGCCCGCGGCCAGCAACTGGCGCACGGCGCCAAGCACCTGATCGTCGGGAATGGTCTTGCTGCGGGCCATGGCGGTTGGATAAACGAACGTTCGGTTCAGATCAAGCCGTCAGGGCCGGCGCTTTGGCGCCTCGGGGCGGGGCGGCCGGGCGCGATAGACCGGCAGCCGCCAGCCAAAGGCCAGCGAACCCGCCCGCAGGATCAGCGTCACCAGGGCGCAGAGCGCCAGCAGCGGCAGGCCGGACAGCCCGGCGGCCTGGGCCAGCACCGCCGCCCCCGCCCCGGCAAAGGCGCAAGAGACATAGAGTTCCCCCTGCTTCAGGACCAGCGGCACCTCGTTGCAGACCACGTCGCGCAAAAGGCCGCCCAGGCAGCCGGTGATCATGCCCATGACCAGCAGGATCGGCCAGGACTGGGCCTCGCCCATGGCGGCGGCGACGCCGGCCGGAACGGCGACCGCCAGGGCAAAGGCGTCGATCCACAGAAGCGCGCGATAGCGGCTTTCCAGCAGATGCGCCGTAAGAAAGACGGCAACCGCGGCCAGCGAGGCCAGGCCCAGCACCAGGGGGTCGGCCAGCCAGAACACGGTGCGGTCCAGGATGATGTCGCGCAGCGTGCCGCCGCCTGTCGCGGTCAGGCAGGCGATGAAGATGAAGCCGACGATGTCGAGTTGCGACCGCGAGGCGACCAGCGCGCCGGTCACCGCAAAGACCGCGACCGAGGCGTAATCGAGCAGGTGCAGCGCGGTCTCCGGGGTCATCGCGGGTCAGGCCGGGTTGCGGTCGGGGGCGGGCTTCTTGTAGGGGGCCATCCCGGCGCGGGCCAGGGCGTCGGCCCGCTCGTTCTCGGCATGGCCGGCATGGCCCTTGATCCAGCGCCAGCTGACCTGATGGCGGGCCTGGGCGGCGTCCAGCCTTTGCCACAGTTCGGCGTTCTTGACCGGCGGCCCGCCCGCCGTGCGCCAGCCCTTGCGCTTCCAGGCGTGGATCCATTCGGTGACGCCGTTTTTCACATAGGCGCTGTCGGTGACGATGGTCAGCGCCGAAGGCCGGGTCAGGCTTTCCAGCGCCGAGATCGCCGCCATCAGTTCCATCCGGTTGTTGGTGGTGTCAGGCTCGCCGCCCGAAAGCTCGCGTTCCTTGATCACCGCGCCGTTGTCGCGGGCGATCAGCAGCACGCCCCAGCCGCCGGGGCCGGGATTGCCGGAGCAGGCTCCGTCTGTATAGGCGAATAGGTCGGGCATGGCGGTCCTTGCGGCTTTGGCCGGGGATAGGACGGCGGCGGCCAAGGCGCAAGCCTGCAAGCGGCCGGTGGACCCGCGGTTCAGGCGGGCTCGCGCAGGATGCGGGGCACCTTGAACTCGATATCCTCGACGGCGGTTTCCACCTGTTCCACCGTCACGTCGAACCGGGCGCGGAAGGCGTCGATCACCTCGTTGACCAGAACCTCGGGCGCCGAGGCGCCGGCGGTGACGCCGACGGAGCGGATGGACCCCAGCGCGCGCCAGTCGATATCGGCGGCCCGCTGCACCAGCATGGCATAGCCGCAGCCGGCGGCACGGCCCACCTCGACCAGCCGGCGAGAGTTGGACGAATTCGGCGCGCCGATCACCAGAAGCGCGTCGATCCGCGGCGCCATCGCCTTGACGGCGGCCTGCCGGTTGGTGGTGGCATAGCAGATGTCGTCATGCGCCGGCGCGTGGATCAGCGGAAAGCGCGCCCGGAGCGCGGCGGCGATCTCGGCGGTGTCGTCGACCGAAAGCGTGGTCTGGGTGATATAGGCCAGCCGCGCCGGATCGCGCACCTGCAGGGTGGCGACATCGGCGGGGGTTTCGACCAGCAGCACCTCGCCCGGCGGCAATTGGCCCATGGTGCCGATGGTCTCCGGGTGGCCGGCATGGCCGATGTAGATCATCTGGGTGCCGATCTCGTGGTGGCGGGCGGCCTCGTTATGGACCTTGGTGACCAGCGGGCAGGTGGCGTCGACCGCGATCATGTGGCGGCCCGCAGCCTCGGCCGGAACCGATTTCGGCACGCCATGGGCGGAAAACACCACCGGGCGGTCATCGGGGCATTCCGACAGTTCTTCGACGAAGATGGCGCCCCGGGCACGCAGGCCGTCGACGACATAGCGGTTGTGAACGATCTCGTGCCGGACATAGACTGGCGCCCCCCATTTCTCGATCGCCATCTCGACGATGCGGATGGCGCGATCGACGCCGGCGCAGAAACCGCGCGGGGCGGCAAGGTAGAGGGTCAGGGGATTCGACATCGGGCCTCCGTTCGGACCAGAGGTAAGCGGCGCGGGGCGCGGGGTAAAGGGTGGGGGCGGGCTAGACCACCACCAGCGTTGCCCAGGCCAGCGCGATGTAGCGGCCGCCCTTGGCCAGCGTCACCAGGGCGAGAAACAGCCAGACCGGCACCCGCAGCAGGCCCGCGACCAGCACCAGCGCGTCGCCGCCGGGCAGGAAGGTGATCAGCAGCGACCACAGGCCATAGCGGTTGAACCAGTCCTGGGCCTTTTCCATCTGTCGCGGCGAGGCGGGAAACCAGCGGCGGCCCTGCAACTGTCGCGCCGCCCGCCCGACGGCAAAGGTGATGCAGGAGCCGAGGACATTGCCCAGCGTGGCGATCGCCACCAGCGGCCAGGGCGCGGTGCCGGCGGCCAGCAGCGCGACAAAGACCGGCTCGGACGGCAGCGGCACGGGCGAGGCGGCGACCAGCGCCGCGAGGAACATGCCCAGAAGGCCGCTCATGTCGGGTCTTTCCGCCTGGATGGTCCGGCAGGGCCGCCGGGCCAGCACCTGAAACCGGCCAGAGGCAAGGGTGGCGCCGGGGACTTGGGACCCCCGGCGCCGCCTGCCTACTTGGCGCCGACCGAGACCTCGTCGCCCGAAACCGGGCGCGGATCGCGGGGCGGACGGCCGATGACGTCGCGCAGCTCGTCAAGCTCGATGAAATTGTCGGCCTGGCGGCGCAGTTCGTCGGCGATCATCGGCGGCTGGCTGCGGATGGTAGAGACCACCGAAACCCGCACGCCCTGCCGCTGCAGGCTTTCCACCAGCGGCCGGAAATCGCCATCGCCCGAGAACAGCACGACATGATCGACCCGCGCGGCGAGTTCCATGGCATCGACGCAAAGTTCGATATCCATGTTGCCCTTGACCTTACGCCGGCCCTGGCTGTCGGTATATTCCTTGGCCGGCTTGGTGCGCATGGTAAAGCCGTTGTAGTGCAGCCAGTCGACCAGCGGACGGATGGGCGAGTATTCCTCGCTTTCCAGCAGGGCGGTATAGTAGAACGCCCGCAAGAGCTTGCCACGGCGCATGAATTCCATCCGCAGCAATTTGTAGTCTATATCAAAGCCCAGCGCTTTGGCGGCGGCATACAAATTGGAGCCGTCGATGAACAGCGCGAGCCGTTCGTCCTTGTAGAACATCGGTACATCCCCTCGACCAATACTGTTCCGCCAATGGACTTCCGCGCGTTTGTAATGTGGATTAGTGAAATCCGCCGGGGAACGAAACTTGGATAGCGCCGGCCAGCGATGGCGGCAAGGGAACTATAGGCGATGACCCTGCGTCAGGATACCGCCATCACGGGAATATTTATTGCTTTGGGCGCCAATCTGCCGGTCGGGGATGCCGCGCCCGAGCAGACTCTCGCCCAGGCGCTGGCCGCGCTGCCGGCCGAGGGGCTGGGGGTCGTCCGGGCCAGCCGATTCTACAAAACCCCCTGTTTTCCTGCGGGTGCGGGGCCGGACTACGTGAATGCGGCGGCCGAGTTGCGCAGCGAAAGCGCGGTCGATGCCGGGGCGGTCCTGGCGGCCCTGCACCGGATCGAGGCGCGGTTCGGCCGCGAGAGGCTGAACCGCTGGGGCATGCGGACGCTGGACCTGGACCTGCTGGCCATGGGCGAATCGGTGCAGCCCGACGCCGCGACGCAGGACGCATGGCGTGGCCTGCCCGTCGAGGACCAGGCGCGGCTGGCGCCGGATCGGCTGATCCTGCCGCATCCGCGGTTGCAGGACCGGGCCTTCGTCCTGGTGCCGCTGGCCGATGTGGCGCCCGATTGGCGGCATCCCCGGCTGGGGCAGACGGTGTCGCAGATGCTGGCGGCCCTGCCCGAGGCGGACAGGCAGGCGGTGGTGGCGCTGTGAGATTGCGGCCGGCATCCGGTGCCGCATCGGCAAATCTGTGGTGAAACCCCTGTGATCGGTGCGATTCCGCGCTTGTCATTGCAGGGGTTCCGGCATAGATAGGCCACTTCCAAGCCCAAGTGACAGAGGTGTCCGATGGCCCGCGTGACGGTCGAAGATTGCGTTGACAAGGTGCCGAACCGGTTCGAACTGGTTCTGCTGTCGTCTCACCGTGCGCGTGAGATCGCCTCCGGTTCGCCGCTGACCATCGACCGCGACAACGACAAGAACCCTGTCGTCGCGCTGCGCGAGATCGCCGAGGAAACCCAGTCGGCCGATGTCCTGCGCGAGCGGATGATCGAAAGCCACCAGACCCAGATCGAGGTGGACGAGCCCGAAGAAGACCAGATGGCGCTGCTGATGACCGGCGAGATCGACCGCCCGGTGGTGGACGACATGTCCGAGGAAAAGCTGCTCCGCGCGCTGATGGAAGCCCAGGGCGAGAACTGATCGGACCCGGGTCCGCAGGCAGGGCGATCATGATCGACGTCGAAGACCTGATCGCCCTGGTTCGCAACTATAACCCGCGCTGCAATGCCGATCTGATCCGGCGGGCCTATGCCTATGGCCTGAAGATGCACGAGGGCCAGTTCCGCAAGTCGGGCGAGCCCTATTTCACTCATCCGGTTGCTGTCGCCGCGATCCTGACCGAACAGCGGCTGGATGACGCGACGATCATCACCGCACTTTTGCACGACACGATCGAGGATACCGGGTCCACCTATACCGAGATCACGGAACTCTTCGGCGCCGACGTGGCCGAACTGGTCGACGGCGTGACCAAGCTGACCAACCTGCAACTGTCGAATGCCGGCAGCCAGCAGGCCGAGAATTTCCGCAAGCTGTTCATGGCCATGTCCAAGGACCTGCGGGTGATCCTGGTCAAGCTGGGCGACCGGCTGCACAATATGCGCACGATCAAGAGCATGTCGCCGGAAAAGCAGGCCCAGAAGGCCCGCGAGACGATGGAGATCTTTGCGCCGCTGGCGGGCCGGATGGGCATGCAGTGGATGCGCGAGGAACTGGAGGACCTGTCCTTCAAGGTGCTGAACCCCGACGCCCGCAACTCGATCATGCGGCGCTTCGTGACCTTGCAGCGCGAGGCGGGGGACGTGGTCCACAAGATCACCGGCGACATCCGGCACGAACTGGAAAAGGCGCTGATCGAGGCCGATGTGTTCGGCCGCGCCAAGAAGCCCTATTCGATCTGGCGCAAGATGCAGGAAAAGGACCTGGCCTTCAGCCGGCTGTCCGACATCTATGGCTTTCGCGTCATCTGCGGCAGCGTCGCCGATTGCTACCGCATCCTTGGCGTGATCCACCAACGCTGGCGGGCGGTGCCGGGCCGGTTCAAGGATTACATCAGCCAGCCCAAGTCGAACGGCTACCGGTCGATCCACACCACCGTGTCGGGCCGCGACGGCAAGCGGGTCGAGGTGCAGATCCGCACCCGCGAGATGCACGAGGTGGCCGAGGCCGGGGTGGCGGCGCATTGGTCCTACCGCGAGGGTGTGCGGGCGCAGAACCCGTTCGCGGTCGATCCGGCCAAGTGGATCGCCAGCCTGACCGAGCGGCTGGACGAGGAAGACCACGACGAATTCCTGGAAAACGTCAAGCTGGAGATGTATTCCGACCAGGTGTTCTGCTTCACGCCCAAGGGGGATGTGATCCAGTTGCCGCGCGGCGCCACGCCGCTGGATTTCGCCTATGCGATCCATACCCGGATCGGCAACAGCACCGTTTCGGCCAAGATCGACGGTATCCGCGTGCCGCTGTGGACCCGGCTGAAGAACGGCCAGTCGGTCGAGATCATCACCGCCGAGGGCCAGCGCCCGCAGGCCAGCTGGATCGACATCGTCGCCACCGGGCGGGCCAAGGCCGCGATCCGCCGCTCCCTGCGGGCCGAGGACCGGGGCCGTTTCGTCAAGCTGGGCCAGGAACTGGCGCGGGCGGCCTTTGACCACGTCGGCAAGAAGGCCACCGACAAGGCGCTGCGCACCGCGGCCAAGATGATGGGCCTGTCCGACGACGAGGATCTGCTGGCCCGTCTGGGCAGCGCCGAGATCACCGCCCGCCGGGTGGTCGAGCTGCTCTATCCCGAACTGGCGATGGCCCAGGCCGAGGAAGTGGACGAACGCCGCCCCGTGGTGGGGTTGCAGGCCGACCAGTCGCTGAAACGCGCACCCTGCTGTCAGCCCCTGCCCGGAGAGCGCATCGTCGGCATCACCTATCGCGGCAAGGGCGTGGTGGCCCATGCGATCGACTGCCCCGCGCTGGAGGAATTCGAGGAGCAGACCGAACGCTGGGTCGACCTGCACTGGAAAACCGGCCGCCATGCCGCGGTGAACACGGTTTCGCTGGATCTGACGATTTCCAATGACGCTGGCGTGTTGGGGCGCATTTGCACATTGATCGGCGAGCAGAAGGCCAATATCTCGGACCTGAGGTTCATCGACCGTAAACCGGATTTTTACCGGCTTATCATTGACGTGGACCTGCGCGATGTCGAACATCTGCACATGGTCATGACCGCGCTCGAGGCCGAGACGGACGTGGCCCAGGTCGGCCGTCACCGCGACATGACGCGCAAGCCCTGATCGGGCGCTTGCCAGGGAAGGCCGGGCCGCTGGCGCCCGGAAGGGAAGGAAGAGGCATTGGTTTTCAAGCGGAGGGATCCTCTGGGCTGGGGCGCGTGGCTGCGCGAACAGGTCTATCCGCGCTCGGGCTTCAAGCGGGCAACGCGCTATGTGATCCACAGGATGCGCCGGCTGCCGGATCAGCCGCACCGGGTGGCGCGCGGGGTATTCGCGGGCTCGCTGATCGGGTTCCTGCCCCTGCCGGGCCTGCAATTCGTGGCGGCCTGGCTGGCCAGCCGTGCGATCAACGGCAACCTGCTGGCCGCGCTTCTGGCGACGTTCAACACCAACCCGATCACGACGCCGTTCTTTGCGGTGCTGGCGATGACGCTGGGCCACTGGATCCTGGGCATCGAGGCGCCGCTGAACGCCGAATACATCGGCCGCGCCTTTGCCCATGCCGGGCATGACCTGTGGTTCAACGTCAAGGCGATGTTCGGGCCGCAGCAGACGCAATGGGAAGGCCTGATCCAGTTCTGGCATGAAATCTACTGGCCCTATTTCATCGGCGCGCTTGGCCCCGGGGTGGTGCTGAGCCTGATCGCCTATTACGTCACCATTCCGCTGGTCGAGGCCTATCAGAAGGCCCGCGCCGCCAAGGCGCATGAACGTCGGGAAAAGCGGCATCGCCTGAAAGAGGCGGTGGCCAAGGCCGCCAACAGGCTGAAGCCGCGCGGCGAGGGTGGCGAAGGCAAGGCGGCGGCGGATACGATCTCGGGCGAAAGCACTGGTGACGATGCGCACGGCAAGCCCTAGGGTGGCGGGCGACTCGGGCGAGGAGAAGGCAAGGATGCAGGACAGGGGGACGCAGGGCGGGGGGACGCAGGGCAGCGGGACGCAGGGCCGGGGCCGGCTGAGACTGGGCGTCAACATCGACCACGTGGCGACCGTGCGCAATGCGCGCGGCGCGGTCTGGCCCGATCCGTTGCGCGCGGCCCTGCTGGCCGAGGCCGCCGGCGCCGATGGCATCACCGCGCATCTGCGCGAAGATCGCCGCCACATCCTCGACGCCGACATGGAGGCGCTGCGCGCCGGCATCGGCATTCCGCTGAACTTCGAATGCGCCGCCACCGACGAGATGCAGGCGATCCTCTTGCGGCTGCGGCCGCATGCGGCCTGCCTGGTGCCCGAGCGGCGCGAAGAACGCACGACCGAGGGCGGGCTGGATGTCGCCGGCGACCAGGACCGGCTGGCCGCCTTTGTCGCCCCGCTGCGCGAGGCCGGCATCCGCGTCAGCATGTTCATCGGCCACGACGCCCGCCAGATCGAGGCCAGCGCCCGCATCGGCGCCGCCGTGGTCGAACTGCACACCGGGCATTATTCCGACCTGCACGCCGAAGGCCGGACGGACGAGGCCGAGGCCGAACTTGCCGCCCTGCGCCGGGGCGCGACGCTGGCCGCCAGCCTGGGGCTGGAGGTGCATGCCGGCCACGGGCTGACCTATGACAATGTCGCGCCGATCGCGGCGATCCCTGAGGTGATGGAACTGAACATCGGCCATTTCCTGGTGGGCGAGGCCATCTTTCGCGGCCTGGCATCGTCGATCGAAGAGATGCGGCGGCGGATGGATGCGGCGCGCGGCGCCTGAGCGGTCGGCGGGAAGCGCGCAATGATCCTGGGCATCGGCACCGACCTGGCCAACATCGAGCGGATCGAGGCGACGCTGGCCCGGTTCGGCGAGCGGTTCCGCAACCGCGTCTTCACCGACCGCGAACAGCGCAAGGCCGAGGGGCGGCGCGAGGTGGCGGCGACCTACGCCAAGCGCTGGGCCGCCAAGGAGGCCTGCTCAAAGGCGCTGGGCACCGGGCTGCGCATGGGCATTTCCTGGAAGGACATGGCGGTGACGAACCTGCGTTCGGGCCAGCCGGTGATGCATGTGACGGGCTGGGCGGCCGAACGCCTGGCGCAGATGACCCCGGCGGGGCATGAGGCGGTGATCCACGTGACGCTGACCGACGACCACCCCTGGGCGCAGGCCTTTGTCGTCATCGAGGCGCGTCCGCTGGCCGGCCCGGCGTGACGGCCTTGCGCTTGACACCCCTATCCCTGCCGCGCATGTAGCGGCGCGACAGCATGAATGAAGGCAGCGTGAAAATGGCAAAGGCGAAATCCGAGGGCGGAATCATGGAGACGGTGAAAACCGTGTTCTGGGCGCTGGTGATCGCGGGTGTGTTCCGCACGCTGTTCTTCCAGCCGTTCTGGATTCCCTCCAGCTCGATGAAGGATACGCTGCTGGTCGGCGACTTCCTCTTCGTCAACAAGATGGCCTATGGCTATTCGAAATATTCCTGCCCCTTCGCCATGTGCCCCTTCTCGGGGCGGCTTTTCGGCTCTGATCCCGAACGCGGCGACGTGGCGGTGTTTCGCCACCCCGCCAATCCCAACGACCTGATCAAGCGGGTGATCGGCCTGCCGGGCGATACCGTCCAGATGAAGGATGGCGTGCTGTACCTGAACGGAGAGATGGTGCCGCAGGAACCCGCCGGCATCTTCGAAGAGGTGATGGCGCCGCAGGGCCCGATGCGCTATCGGCCGCGCTGCGAGAACGGCGTCGTCGGCGATGGCGGCCTGTGCCAGAAGTCGCGCTATGTCGAAACCCTGCCGGGCGGGCGCCAGCATGACGTGCTGAACATCGAGAACGTGCCGGGCAGCCCGGACAACACCGACATCTTTACCGTGCCGGCCGGCCATTACTTCGTGATGGGCGACAACCGTGACAATTCGGCCGACAGCCGGATCGACCCGCGCGCCGGCGGCGTCGGCTTTGTCCCGGCGGAAAACCTGATCGGCCGGGCGGACCGCATCATGTTCTCGTCGGCGGGCAGCCGGATCTGGTATTTCTGGACTTGGCGTTCCGACCGGTTCTTCAAGGCCATCGAATAGGGGGCAGGGTGCGGCTGTCGGCAGAGCTTCTGGCGTTTCAGGACCGGATCGGGCATCGCTTCCGCCGGCCCGAACTTCTGGTGCGGGCCGTCACCCATGCCTCGATCGGCTCTGCCACCCGGCCCGACAACCAGCGGCTGGAATTCCTGGGCGACCGGGTGCTGGGCCTGGTGATGGCCGAGGCGCTGCTGGCCGCCGACAAGGGTGCCCGCGAGGGCCAGCTGGCGCCACGGTTCAACGCGCTGGTGCGCAAGGAAACCTGCGCCGAGGTTGCGCGTGAGCTGGGCCTGGGCGAGGTGCTGAAGCTGGGCCGGTCGGAAATGCTGTCGGGCGGGCGGCGCAAGGAGGCGCTCCTGGGCGACGCGATGGAGGCGCTGATCGCCGCCGTGCATCTGGACGCCGGTTTCGAGACCGCGCGCGACCTGGTGCTGCGGCTCTGGGGCGCGCGCATCGGCCGGGTCGAGGCGGATGCCCGCGACCCGAAGACCGCGTTGCAGGAATGGGCCCAGGCCCGCGGCATGTCGCCGCCCGACTATGCCGAGACCGCCCGCAAGGGGCCGGACCACGCGCCGGTCTTTACCGTGCGGGTAACGCTGCAAAGCGGCGAGAGCGCCACGGCCGCAGCCGGATCGAAACGCGCCGCCGAACAATCCGCCGCGCGGGACCTGCTGGCCCGGGTCGAGGGCAAAGAGGGTTAGTCGGGCAACGAAGGCGGCATGCGGCCTTTCTGTCTCGCATCGCAGCGCCACAGCCTTTTCCGGATCCCCTCCGGTTCCAGATGCCGGTATTTTCCCTTTGAGAACTTGGGCCAGTCGATTGCGTGCCCCTCCCGCACCATCTCTGCCGACAGGTCGCGGCCGTCGGGCAACGTGCAGGTGGCAATCCACCGATCATGCGATTGATCGCCCTCTGTGACCGCGCGAACGACCTGCCCCTTGCAAAGTCGCATCAAGGCGAATTTCGCGCGTTGCCCGTATGGATGGTCCAGTTCCGGCGCATCGATACCCGCAAGGCGAATGCGTGTTCCGCCGATGTCGATCGTATCCCCGTCAATCACCCAGCACCGGCCTTGAAACACGGTGTCGCGGACGATGGTGATTTCTGGCGACAGATCCTGGTGGGTTCGCTGCCTCCGCTCCAGTCGATGTGCCAGGGGCTGTGGGTCGATCCAGATCTTCTTTCGCTTCCACCTTCGGCGGCGCGGAAAAAAGATCGCAACGACAAGAATTCCAATAAACAGAAGAATGGGTTCCAATGCAAACACCTGCTCGGGGTTCAGCACCACTCTGAGGGGCAGAGGCCGGATTGCCAACTGGAAATCCCGGTGCGAATGCCGTAATGCGAGCGGCACAGCACAGGGGCAAGAGCATGACCACATCCACCCGCGCCGGGTTCGTCGCCCTGATCGGAGAGCCCAATGCGGGCAAATCCACGCTGCTGAACCGGATGGTCGGGGCGAAGGTCAGCATTGTCACCCACAAGGTCCAGACCACGCGGGCGCGGATTCGCGGGGTTTGCATGGCCGGGCAGGCGCAGATCGTCTTTGTCGATACGCCCGGCATCTTTCGGCCGCGGCGGCGGCTGGATCGCAGCATGGTCAAGGCGGCTCGGGGCGGCGCCGCGGATGCCGACGTGGTGGTGCTGCTGATCGAGGCGCATCGCGGGCTGACCGAGGGCGCGCTGGCCATCATCGAGCGGCTGCGCGACGAGATGCCCAGGGGCAAGCCGGTCGCGCTGGCGATCAACAAGATCGACCGGGTCAAGGCCGAGACCCTGCTGGCGCTGGCCGAGAAGGCCAACCAGGAATTCCCCTTTGCCCGGACCTTCATGATCTCGGCCGAGCGTGGCCATGGCGTCGAGGACCTGAAGGACTGGCTGGCGGGGCAGGTGCCGGAGGGCCCGTGGTATTATCCCGAGGATCAGCTGGCCGACCTGCCGATGCGGATGATCGCGGCCGAGATGACGCGGGAAAAGCTGACCCTGCGGCTGCATGAGGAACTGCCCTATCAGCTGACGGTCGAGACCGAGAAATGGGAAGAGAAGCCGGATGGCAGCGCCCGGATCGACCAGGTGGTCTATGTGGCGCGGGACGGGCACAAGGGGATCGTCCTGGGCAACAGGGGCGAGACGATCAAGGCCATCGGCTCCGCGGCACGGGCGGAGATCGCGGAATTCCTGGGCCGGACGGTGCATCTGTTCCTGACGGTGAAGGTGCGGCCGAACTGGCTGGAGGAGGCCGAGCGCTATTCCGAGATGGGCCTGGATTTCAAGGACGGCGACAGTTGACCCGTCTGGCCGCAGGCCTGTGGGTCGCGGCCTATCTGGCGCGGCTGCGGCTGGCGGCGATACCGGCCTATCTGGCGCGGCGGGGCGACGAGACGGCGGGGGCGGTGGTGGTGAAGCTGGCCACGCTGGACGGGCGGGCGCGGGCCTATGCGCGGCGCTGGGATTTCCAGAGCGACAGCCGCCCCTGGGCGGTGCTGGCCGAGGGGGAGGAGCCCGCGGTGGATGCCGCGCTGGCCCGGGAGGCGGCGCGGGATCCGGATCTGTGGGTGATCGAGATCGAGGACCGGGCCGGGCGGACGCTGCTGGAGGAGGATGGGCTGGCCGAGGGCTAGCGTCCCGGCGTGGGACGCTGGGGGACGCAAATGATTCCAAGGAGTTGGGGTGACCGATTTAACCTTGCCTTAACCTTTGGCGCCGGGGGAGGCCGGGGACGGGGGCGCTGCCCCCGCGGGCTTTGCCCTTCCCCGGAGTATTTTTGCCAAGATGAAGCCGGGGGGTGGGCAGGGGGGCTGGGTCTGTCGTGGCGTTGAAACAGGTGCGGGGCGGGGCCATCTTGCTTGCAGGAGGGCCCGGATGCGACGACCGGAAGATGCGCGTGGCCGGCGGCGGCTGGATCGGGCGCGGCTGATGCGCCAGATCGACCTGCTGCGCAGCAAGGCGCCGTGGTTGAGCGGCGTGCTGCGCGTGCTGGAGGGGCGGCGGGCGCTGGCGCTGCGGCTGCCGGTTGCGCTGATGCTGATCCTGGGCGGGGTGTTTTCGTTCCTGCCGGTGCTGGGCATCTGGATGTTGCCGCTGGGCCTGTTGCTCTTGGCGGTCGACCTGCCGATGCTGCGGCGGCCGGTGGCGGCGGCCATCATCCGGGTGCGGCGCTGGTGGGAATTGCGGCGACGGCGGCGGCGGTGAGGGGCGGGCCGGCCGGGCGCGCGGCTTGCACGGACGGGCGGTGAAGAGGATAGTCGGGGCATGGATTGGCGGGACGAAGGCGTGATCCTGTCCATGCGGCCGCATGGGGAAAGCGCCGCGATCATCGAGGTGTTCACGCGCGGCCATGGCCGCCATGCCGGTGTGGTGCGCGGCGGCGCCTCGCGCCGGATGGCGCCGCATCTGCAGCCGGGCACGCAGGTCGCCGCGGTCTGGACCGCGCGGCTGAGCGAGCATATCGGCGCCTTTGCGGTCGAGCCGCAGCGCAGCCGCGCGCATCTGATGGGCGACCGGCTGGCGCTGGCGGGGCTGAGCGCGGTCTGCGCGCTGCTGGCGGTCAGCCTGGCCGAGCGCGAGCCGCATGAGGCGCTGTGGCGCGATACGCTGACCCTTCTGGACCGGCTGGAGGGGCCGGGGTGGCCTGCGGCCTATCTGCACTGGGAAATGCGGCTGCTGGAGGACCTGGGGTTCGGGCTGAACCTGTCGGCCTGCGCGGTGACGGGGGACCGTGACGGGCTGGCCTATGTCAGCCCCAGGACGGGGCGGGCGGTCAGCCGGCGGGGGGCGGGTGACTGGGCCGACCGGCTGTTGCCGCTGCCCGAGGGGATGCTGGGGCAGGGGCCGCTGTCGGCGGCGGAATTGCAGCAGGGGCTGGCGATCACCGGGCATTTCCTGGGGCGCGAACTGGCCGAGGGGCTGCGGGGCCGCCCCCTGCCCGAGGCGCGCGGCCGGCTGCTGGACCTGTTGGCGCGATCTGCCTGATGCGACGACAAATGTCGCAGCCGTGACAGACGCGGCGGGCCGGCCCGGTCTTTGCTGCCGGCATGGCCCTACGCTACGTCCCGCTTGCGCTGAAGCATTCCGACACGCCCCGCATGGAGAATTTCGCCTTGCTGGCGGGGTTGGAGGCGGCGGTGCGCGGCACGCTGGTCAGCGCCATGCCGCTGGCGGTCTATGAGACGCTGGGTTCGGCGCAGGCCACATCGGCGGTCTATTTCGTGGCCGGCATCGTGTCGCTGTTCTGGGGGCTGATGGTGCCCTGGGCGACGCGGTTCCTGCCGCGGCGCTGGGCCTATACGGCGGGGTGCCTGCTGTATCTGGCGGGCATGGCGCTGGCCGTTGCCGGAACCGTCTGGACGGTGGCGCTGGCGCTGATCTGCAATGCGATGGCGACGGCGACCACCTTTGTCTGCTTCAATGCCTATGTGCTGGATTACGTCAGCCGCGAGAACCTGGGGCGCAGCCAGTCGGTGCAGATGGCCTATGCGGCGGCGCCCTGGTCGATCGGGCCGCTGACCGGGGTCTGGCTGCACCATCTCTGGGCGCCGGCGCCGTTCCTGCTGGCGGGCGGGTTTGCCGTGCTGCTGTTGGCGGTGTTCTGGATCCTGCGGCTGGGCAATGGCAAGCAGATCAGCCGGGCGCGCGGGCCGGCGGTGAACCCGCTGGGCTATCTGGGCCGGTTCTTTCAGCAACCGCGGCTGATCGCCGGCTGGTTCTTTGCGGTGATGCGGTCTTGCGGCTGGTGGGTCTATGTCGTCTACCTGCCGATCTTTTGCGTCGAGGCGGGCTTGGGCGACAAGGTCGGCGGCATGGCGCTGTCGATCTCGAACGCCTTTCTGTTCGCGGCGCCGGCGATCAACCGCTGGGCGCGTGGCCGGGGGGTGCGCTGGTCGGTGCGCTTTGCCTTTCTGGGCTGTGCGGTCTTGATGATCGGGGCGGCGTTGCTGGCGGTCCTGCCCTGGGTGACGGTGGCGCTGGTGTTCCTGTCCTCGGCCTTCCTGGTCACGCTGGATGTGGTGGGGGGGCTGCCCTTCCTGATGAGCGTCAAGCCCAGCGAGCGCACCGAGATGAGCGCGGTCTATTCCAGTTTCCGCGACGTGTCGGGGATCTTGACGCCGGGGGCGGCCTGGCTGGTGCTGTTCCTGGCGCCCCTGCCGGGGATATTCGCCGCCTCGGGGCTGGGGCTCCTGGCCAGCTGGGTGATCGCCGGGCGGCTGCATCCGCGGCTGGGGGTGGCGCGCCCGTCGCGGGGCGGCGCCTGAGGGGTCAGTCGAGCAGGCGGGTCAGTCGAGCAGGCGGCGGGCGATGACCTGGGCCTGGATTTCGGCGGCACCTTCGAAGATGTTCAGGATCCGCGCGTCGCAGAGGATGCGGCTGATGCGGTATTCCAGCGCGAAGCCGTTGCCGCCGTGGATCTGCAGGGCATTGTCGGCGGCGGCCCAGGCGACGCGGGCGCCCAGCAGTTTGGCCATGCCGGCCTCGAGGTCGCAGCGTTTGTCATGGTCTTTCTGCCAGGCGCTGAAATAGGTCAGCTGGCGGGCGATCATGATTTCCACCGCCATCATGGCCAGTTTGCCGGCGATGCGGGGAAACTCGATCAGCGGCTTGCCGAACTGCTTGCGGTCAAGCGCGTATTGCATGCCGGTTTCCAGCGCCGATTGCGCCACGCCGATGGCCCGGGCGCCGGTCTGGATGCGGGCGGATTCGAAGGTCTGCATCAGCTGCTTGAAGCCTTGGCCGGGCTGGCCGCCGAGCAGGTTCTCGGGCTTGACGCTGAAGCCGTCGAAGCCGAGTTCGTATTCCTTCATGCCGCGGTAACCCAGCACCTCGATCTCGGTGCCGGTCATGCCGGGGGTGGGGAAGGGGGCCGCATCGGTGCCGGGGGTCTTTTCGGCGAGGAACATGGAGAGGCCGCGGTAATCGGTGGTCTCGGGGTCGGTGCGCGCCAGCAGCGTCATCACATGGGTGCGCGCGGCATGGGTGATCCAGGTCTTGTTGCCGGTGATCGACCAGCCGTCCGGCGTGCGTTCGGCGCGGGTGCGCAGCGAGCCGAGGTCGGAACCGGTGTTGGGTTCGGTGAAGACGGCGGTGGGCAGGATTTCACCGCTGGCCAGTTTCGGCAGCCACTGCGCCTTTTGCTCGGGCGTGCCGCCGCAGAGGATGAGTTCGGCGGCGATCTCGGAGCGGGTGCCCAGAGAGCCGACGCCGATATAGCCGCGCGACAGTTCCTCGGAGACGACGACCATCGAGGCCTTGGACAGGCCAAAGCCGCCGAATTCCTCGGGGATGGTCAGGCCGAAGACGCCCATTTCCGCCAGCTCGCCGATCACCTGCATCGGGATCAGCTCATCCTTGAGGTGCCAGTCATGCGCGACGGGAATGACCTTTTCATCGGCATAGCGGCGGAACTGGTCGCGGATCATTTCCAGCTCTTCGTCCAGCCCGGTGGCGCCAAAGGTGGCGCGGCCGTGATTGTCGCGCATCAGCGTGACCAGCGCCTGACGGGCGGCGGGGGTGTTGCCCTGCCGGATCAGCGCGGCAGCGGCCTCGCCCGGGGTCCAGGTCACGCCCAGGTCGGACAGGCGGGCGATTTCGCCCTGGCTCATCGGGATGCCGCCGGCGATCTGCGCCAGATATTCGCCAAAGCCGATCTGCAGGATCAGCTGTTCCATTTCGCCGAAGCTGCCGGCCTCGGCCAGGCGGGCGGACCAGGCGTCAAGCTGGCGCAGCGCCTCGACATAGGTGGCCAGCCAGGACAGCACATGCGCGGCGAACTGGTGGCTTTCCATAGCCTTGGCCGAAACCTTGCCACCGCTGGCGACGCGGTCGCGCAGCGCCTCGCGCGCGTCGTGGAACAGGGCGTCAAGCTCGGGCAGGGCGGCGGCGGTCCGGGCGCGAAGATCGGCCATCAGGGGCGAGGCGGGCATCGGCTGTCCATCATGCGGCATGGGGCTGCTCCGAGTAAGATTCTGCGTCTGCGAAGCAATACGGATTTCGCAGTCGCAGCGCAATAACATTTCGTATGGAAATGCGGACGCGAATGAAAGTGTCGCGGCCGCTCAGGAGGTTGCGCCGCAGGCCTGGGCGATCTCGGGCAGGGCAGAGGCGGGGACCACCTCGAATTCGGCGTGATAGAGCCGGGTGTCGCCCTGCCAGGCCTCAAGGGCCCAGAGGCCGGGCAGCAGTTCGTCCTGGGTGTCGAAGCGGAAGAAGGCCAGCGCGCCGCCGGCGTCGGAAATGCTGGTTTCAAAGGTCTCGGGCGTGCTGCGGCCGGGGCGCAGGACATGGATGACGGCGGGGCCGGCCCAGCCGGGGCGGGCGGCCGCCCGGACGCCAAAGGCGATGCCGATGCTGGCGGGCACCACCTGCCGGTCGGGCCAGTGAAAGGTGATCTGACCCCTTGGCACATGGATCCAGCCCGAGTCGCTGCCGGGCGCGGGCATCCGGTCCATCGCCTGAAGGGCACAAAAGACGCCGGTTTCCAGCCAGGCGATTTCGGGCGAGAGGCTGGGCGTCGCCGGCTCTGCCCAGGCGGGCAGGGCGGCCAGAAGGAACAGGGCGGGGGCGCGCAGGGGCATGATCCAGAAAGACATGGCGGGGACCGGGGGCAAGGCTGCGGGTTTCCGGGTAGGCGGGGCGGGTCAGGACAGCAGGTTGCAGTCGGACCCGATGCCGGGCAGTTCCGACGGCGGCAGAACCTCGAATTCGACCCGGTAGAGCAAGTCGTCAACGGCCCAGGCCTCCATCGTCCAGAGGCCGGGCTGGACCTCATCCTCGAATTCGAAGGTGAAGCCCCGGGTTTTCAGCGCGCCGGCGTGAAGGTCGGTATACCAGACCTCGGGCGTGGTCTGGCCCGGTTTCCAGGTCATCATGCGGGCCTGCGGGTAATCAATGTCCGGCCGGATCTGGACGCCGAAGGATACCCCCAGCAGCGCCGGCACCTGCAACTGGCGAAACTGGAATTCGGGCGTGCCGGAGAGGACGTTGATATAGCCCAGCGAGGTTTCGGGGGCGGGCTCGCGTTCGACCGTGTCCATCTGGCAATAGACGCCGAAATCGACCAGTTCGATTTGCGGGGCCACCTGCGGCGGGGCCGGTTCGGCCATGGCGGCGGGGCCGATCCGGGCAAGCCAGAGGGCAAGGGCAAGGGCGGCAACTGTTTTACCAGGCGACATTCACATTCTCCGGGGCGCGGCGGCACCGCCCCGGCAGGAGAGCCCAGCGGGCGGGTGGCGTCAACCATGTGGCGGCCCGGTTGCCGGGGTGTTGATCGGAGGGCTTGGTCGGGGGGGATGATCGGGGGCTTTCGCTTTCCGCGGGGGCCTGCCAGAAGGGCGGCATGGAGGATCTGGCATGGAATTCCTGACCGGCGGGCTGGCGCCCTGGGCCTTTGCGGCGGCGATGGCCGTCACGCTGTTTGCGGGTTTCGTGAAGGGCGCGGTGGGTTTTGCCATGCCGCTGATCATGATTTCCGCCTTTTCGGCCTTTCTGCCGCCGGACCTGGCGCTGGCCGGGCTGATCCTGCCGACGCTGATCAGCAACCTCAGCCAGGCCTTTCGGCAAGGGGTGGAGCCGGCCTGGGATTCAGCCCGCAAATACCGCCGGTTCCTGATCGGGACGGTGGTGTTCATCGCGGTCTCGGCGCAGGTGTTCGACCAGATCCCGCGGGTGGCCTATCTGGTGCTGCTGGGGGTGCCGGTGACGGCCTTTGCGGCGATCCAGCTGGCGGGGGTGCCGCTGGCGCTGCCGTTGCGGCACCGGGGGCTGGCGGAGTGGGTGCTGGGGGTGATCGGGGGGCTATATGGCGGCGTGTCCGGCATCTGGGGGCCGCCGTTGCTGGTGTTCCTGCTGTCGACCGGGGTGGCCAAGCAGGAAATGGTGCGGGTGCAGGGCGTGGTGTTTCTGATCGGTGCGGTGGCGCTGTTGGGGGCGCATGTCGGCACCGGGCTGGCCAACCCCGAGCGGCTGGCGTTTTCCGCGGCGCTGGTGGTGCCGGCGATGCTGGGGATGACGCTGGGCTACCGGATCCAGGACCGGCTGGACCAGGCGGTGTTCCGGCGCTGGACGCAAGGGTTGCTGGTGGTCAGCGGGCTGAACCTGGTGCGGCAGGCGCTGATGGCGGGGTGAGGCGGGAAAAGGCACGGGCGCGCCGGTTGCAAGTGGCGACGCGCCCCAGGTCGAAAGATGCCGGTGGACGAAGCGCCACCGTTTGCAAAGGCCCGTATCGCTGCCCCGGTTCGTGTTCTGTTTGATTGCCGTCAGGTTACCCGCAGGCGGTGCGGGCCTGTCATTGCCGCGATTCGGGGCGAGTCGTCAGCGATTCGGAACTGAGTCTTTCCGGCCACAGGGGACGGGCGATGGGGGCCGGGCGATTGCCGCAGGAACGGGCCGGCGGATGAAAAACAGGGCGCCCGGAGGATTGCGCATCCGGACGCCCCGTCATTCACGCCTTTGCGGCTCAGCCGATGGCGGCCGCTTTCACGTCTTCGTCGATATAGGGCACATACTGGCCGAAGTTCTTCGAGAACATCTCGATCAGCTTGCGGGCCTGGGCGTCGTAGGCGTCCTTGTCGGCCCAGGTCTCGCGCGGGTTCAAGAGCGCGCTGTCCACGCCGTCAAGCGCCAAGGGAACGTCAAAGCCGAAGTTCGGGTCGCGGCGGAACTGCGCATTGGCCAGCGAACCGTCCAGCGCCGCGGTCAGGAGCGCGCGGGTCGCCTTGATCGGCATCCGCTTGCCGGTGCCATAGGCGCCGCCGGTCCAGCCGGTGTTGACCAGCCAGCAGGTCGCGCCGTGCTTCAGGATCTTTTCCTGCAACAGCTTGCCATAGACCTCGGGGCGGCGCGGCATGAAGGGGGCGCCGAAGCAGGTCGAGAAGGTGGGCTGCGGTTCGGTGATGCCGCGTTC
The DNA here is from genome assembly GCA_041397345.1 of Paracoccaceae bacterium. Classification (GTDB taxonomy): domain Bacteria; phylum Pseudomonadota; class Alphaproteobacteria; order Rhodobacterales; family Rhodobacteraceae; genus Pseudogemmobacter. The sequence goes on along the minus strand of JAWKWU010000015.1, from coordinate 22,379 downwards.
GGTGCCGGCCACCTTGGAGGTGAAGCCCGACAGGAAGTGATACATCGCCTGCGCCGGCGACAGCCGCGCGATGGGCGGCAGCACGCCAAAGGCGTCGCAGGTCAACATCACCACATGTTTCGGATGCCCGCCCAGCGCGGTGTCCGAAGCGTTCGAGATCGCCTCGAGCGGATAGGCGCAGCGGGTGTTGTCGGTCAGGCTGTTGTCGGCAAAGTCCAGTTCCAGCGTCTCGGGATCGAAGACCATGTTTTCCACCACGGTGCCGAAGCGGCTGGTGGTGGCGTAGATCTCGGGCTCGGCCTTGGGGTCGAGATTGATGGTCTTGGCGTAGCAGCCGCCTTCAAAGTTGAAGATGCCGCGGTCGGACCAGCCGTGTTCGTCATCGCCGATCAGCGTGCGGTCGGGGCTGGCGGAAAGGGTGGTCTTGCCGGTGCCGGACAGGCCGAAGAACACGGCGGCGTCGACCGGGTTGCCGATGGCATGGTTGGCCGAGCAGTGCATCGCCATCACGCCCTTGCCGGGCAGGATGTAGTTCAGGATGGTGAAGACCGACTTCTTGTTCTCGCCGGCATAGGCGGTGTTGCCGATCAGCACGGTCTTTTCGTCAAAGTTCAGCGCGATGACCGTATCGGTGCGGCAGCCGTGGCGCTCGGGATCGGCCTTGAAGCTGGGCACGTTGATGATGGTCCATTCCGGGGTGAAGCCGTCCAGCTCGTCCCGCGAGGGGCGGCGCAGCAGATGCCGGATGAACAGGCCATGCCAGGCCAGCTCGGTGACCATGCGCACGTCGACGCGGTGGACCGGGTCGGCGCCAGCGTAAAGATCCTGCACGAACAGGTCGCGGCCCCTGACGTGGGCCAGCATGTCGGCCTTGAGCCGGGCAAAGGCATCGGGCGCCATGGGGGTGTTGTTTTCCCACCAGATGCTGTGTTCGACGGCGGGGGTGCGCACAACGAACTTGTCTTTCGGCGACCGGCCGGTGAACTGACCGGTCGAACACAGGAAGGCGCCGCCCTTGCCCAGGTGACCCTCGCCGCGGCGGACCGCTTCCTCGATCAGGGCGGGTTCGAGAAGGTTGTAATAGACGGAAGCCGCCCCTTCGATGCCCTGTGACTCCAAAGTGCGATCCGGGTTCACGCGACCGTTGATCATCCTGTTTGCTCCCGATGCCGCGCGATCCGCGCGGGTCCGTTGTCGGTTCAATGTGCGACACCCGGGCCAATGGGTGCCGGGGCCGGCCGCTGGGGCCCGTCCGTCACATGGCTATAACATGCGGGAAATACAGGGGAACAGGACGCAATCGCACAGTTAGCGCAACCAAGTGCAGGTTAGCGCAACCAATTGCGTCGCATTCCGGCAGGTGAGGCAAATTAGCCATTGCTTGAGAAATTTGGCGTTCCCTGACGGGGTGACGGCGCGGGTGATTCGCTTTTGTGTTGATTCCGGCGGCCTCTTTGCGGAGAATGGCGGCAAAATATTACCAGAGCAGGAAAAAGAGCATGTCGAGGATCGCCCTTGTGGACGACGACAGGAATATCCTGACGTCAGTCTCCATGACGCTCGAGGCAGAGGGCTTCGAGGTCGAAACCTACAATGATGGCCAGTCGGCGCTGGATGCGTTCAACCGCCGGCTGCCCGATATGGCCGTGCTGGATATCAAGATGCCGCGGATGGACGGCATGGACCTGCTGCAACGCCTGCGGCAGAAGACCACGATGCCGGTGATCTTCCTGACCTCGAAGGATGACGAGATCGACGAGGTTCTGGGCCTGCGCATGGGGGCGGATGACTATGTCAAGAAGCCGTTCAGTCAGCGCCTGCTGGTCGAACGCATCCGCGCGCTGTTGCGCCGGAACGAGGCGATCACCACCGGCGAAGTGGCGGTGACCGAGGAAAACAAGATCATGGAGCGGGGCAACCTGCGCATGGATCCGCTGCGCCATGCCGTCAGCTGGAAGGGCAAGGACGTGTCGCTGACGGTGACCGAGTTCCTGCTGTTGCAGGCGCTGGCGCAGCGCCCCGGTTTCGTCAAGTCGCGCGACCAGCTGATGGACGTGGCCTATGACGACCAGGTTTACGTCGACGACCGCACCATCGACAGCCACATCAAGCGGCTGCGCAAGAAGATGCGGATGGTGGACGACGATTTCTCGGCCATCGAGACGCTGTATGGCATCGGCTATCGCTACAACGAAGAGTGATGGCCGTATCCATCGTCGCCGGGGACCGATCTGAATGACCACTGCGCCACGCATCGCGATGGATGACACACGGCCCCGAAAGACCGGCGAGGTGTTGCTGGGCGAGGATTGGGTTTCGCCCGATGCCACGGTCGAGGAACTGCGCGAGACGCGGACGCGCGGCGGGCTGGTGTCGCTGAACCGCAGCCCGCTGGCGCGCAAGATCATCATCTTCAACCTGATGGCGCTGGTGATCCTGGTCGCCGGGGTGCTGTTCCTGAACCCGTTCCGCGACAGCCTGGTGCTGCAGCGCGAGGCCGGGATGATCCGCGAGGCGGAGCTGATCGCCAATGTCTTCGAGGCGCAGCTGGATCCGGCGACGCCGGGGTTCGATTTTGCCGCCGCGCTGGAACGGGTGGAACTGGGCGCCGGGATCGAGGTCTATGTCTTTGACCCCGCGGGCGGGCTGCTGGCGCAGCGCGAGGGGCCGGCGCTGACGGATACCGCGGTCAACAGCAACGTCCGCTCGACGGTGATCACCGATTTCCTGAACGCGGTGTGGAACGGCGTTTCCAGCATCCTGACGATCAACGATGTCCCCCCGGCCAAGGTCGACGGCAGCGTGCTGGCGCGCGAGGTGTTCCCCACCGCCCGCGCCGGCGAGACCGGGTCGCATACCGGCCATGACGCGGCGGGCGGCACGCTGTTCTCAGTCGGCACGCCGATCTGGTCGGCGGGCGAGGTCCTGGGCGTGGTCGCGCTGACCAGCGCCGAGGGCGAGATCGACCGGCTGGTGCGCTATGAGCGCGAGCAGATCCTGCAGATGTTCGTCGTGGCGCTGCTGGTGTCGATCGGGCTCAGCCTGGTTCTGGCCTCGACCATCGCCAACCCGCTGTCCGACCTGGCCGCCGCGGCCGAGATCGGGCGCGACCGCGACCAGCGCAAGGTCAGCCCGGGCCGGGTGCGCATTCCCGACCTGGCCGCCCGCCCGGATGAGATCGGCCGCCTGTCGGTTGCGATGCGCGGCATGGTGGCGGCGCTGTATGACCGGATCGACGCCAACGAACAGTTTGCCGCCGACGTGGCGCATGAGATCAAGAACCCGCTGGCCAGCCTGCGCTCGGCCGTGGGGTCGCTGCGGTTCGTGAAGAAGGAAGACCACCGGGAAAAGCTGCTCGATGTCATCGAGCATGACGTGCGCCGGCTGGACCGGCTGGTGAGCGACATTTCCAATGCCTCGCGGCTGGACAGCGAACTGGTCAAGGAAGACGAGGAAGAATTCAACCTGATCAAGACGCTGTCCGGCCTGGCCCAGTATCTGGGCCAGCAGGCGGCGGAAAAGGGCGTGGATTTCATCACCGACCTGCCGGCCGAACCGATCGTGATCCGCGGGCTGGAGGCGCGGCTGGCGCAGGTCTTCGTCAACCTGATCACCAATGCCATCTCTTTCTGCGAAGACGGCGATGCGGTGCGGGTCTGGGCGCGGCGGCGCGACAACCGCGTGCTGGTGGTGGTCGAGGATACCGGCCCCGGCATACCGGAACAGGCGCTGACCAAGGTGTTCAAACGCTTCTACTCGGACCGTCCGCCCACCCATTTCGGCAACAACTCGGGGCTGGGCCTTTCGATCTCGAAACAGATCGTCGAGGCCCATGGCGGGGTGATCTGGGCCGAGAACATCCGCCCGACCGCCGCCGACGTCGCAAGCGAGCCGCTGGGCGCCCGCTTCGTGGTCGGCCTGCCGATCTAGGCGCCGCCGCCGGATGCCGCCCGGCGGCGACAGCACGATCCTGCATGCCGGCTGCGTGGCGGTGGACGGCCGCGGCCTGTTGATCATGGGGCCGTCGGGCGCGGGAAAATCCGGGCTGGCGCTGCGGCTGATGGCGCTGGGCGCCACCCTGGTATCGGATGACCGCACCGAGGTTTTCACCGGCCCGCAGGGGGTGATGGTGCGCTGCCCGTCGGGCGCGATCCGTGGCCTGATCGAGGCGCGGGGCATGGGCATCCTGCGCGCGCCCACCACAGATAACGTCCCCGTTGCGCTGGTGGTCGATTTGTCCCGCACCGAGGATGAGCGCCTGCCGCCGCCGCGCGTGGTCACGATATTGGGAAGTCGCCTGCCGCTTGTGCTGCGGGTGCAAAGCGATCATTTTGTGGCAGCCCTGATGGTCCGGCTTCGGGGCGGCGGACGGCAGGATATCGAATGACGACGACGGATCCCGCAGCCGAGCATCGGCTGGTGCTGATCACCGGGCCTTCGGGCGCCGGGCGGTCGACGGCCATCCATGTGCTGGAGGATCTGGGCTATGAGGGGATCGACAACATCCCCCTGTCGCTGGTGCCGCGGCTGCTGGACGGGCCGCCCTTGGACCGGCCGATCGCGCTGGGGCTGGATGCGCGCAACCGGGATTTCGCCTCGACCGCGCTGATAGAACTGATCGACAGCCTGACCCGCGATCCGCGCGTGCAGCTGGAAGTGCTGTATCTGGACTGCGACACCAACGAGTTGATCCGGCGGTTTTCCGAGACCCGGCGGCGTCACCCGCTGGCCCCGGACGAGACGCCGTTCGACGGCATCGCCCGCGAACGCGACCTGCTGGCGCCGATCCGGGTGCGGGCGGATCACCTGGTGGATACCACCGAGCTGAGCCCGCATGACCTGAAGGCGGATATCGCCCGCTGGTTCCAGCCGGTCAGCGGCGAAAGGCTGGCGGTGTCGGTGCAGTCCTTCAGCTACAAACGCGGATTGCCGCGCGGGGTCGACATGGTGTTCGACTGCCGGTTCCTGGCCAACCCGCACTGGAACGCGGCGCTGCGGCCGCTGAACGGCTGCGACGCGGCGGTGGCCGATTTCGTCCGCGCCGATCCGCGGTTCGGCGAATTCTTCTCCCGGTTGCGCGAGTTGCTGTTGATGCTGCTGCCGGCACATCTCGAGGAGGGCAAGGCGCATCTGTCGATCGGTTTCGGGTGTACCGGCGGGCAACACCGTTCGGTTGCCGTAGCGGAAATGGTGGGGGCGGCCCTTGCAGAAGCCGGCTGGCCGGTGTCAAAACGGCACCGGGAACTGGAACGCAAGGGGCTGGAAATCGCCCCGGCAGGCAAGGTGTCTGGCGCTTGATCGGAATTGTCATCGTGGCTCATGGCGGATTGGCGCGGGAATATCTTTCCGCCGTCGAGCATGTCGTGGGCAAACAGGACGGCGTTCGCGCCATTGCGATCGAGGATGACCACGACCGCGCCGCCAAGCAGGCCGAGATCATCGCCGCCGCCAATGCGGTCGACCAGGGGCAGGGCGTGGTGGTGGTGACCGACATGTTCGGCGGCAGCCCGTCGAACCTGTCGCTGCCGGCCTGCACGGCCTCGGGGCGGCGGATTCTCTATGGTGCCAACCTGCCGATGCTGATCAAGCTGGCCAAGTCGCGCGACCTTGCGGTATCCGACGCCGTGGCTGCGGCCCTGGACGCGGGACGCAAGTATATCAACAGCCTCGACCTGGGCGGCGGGGCGTGAGGAGCGGGCATGACCAGCCGGACCTATCGCATCGTCAATGAAAAGGGCCTGCACGCCAGGGCCAGCGCCAAGTTCGTCGAGCTGGTCGAGGCGCATGATGCCCGGGCGATGGTGGAAAAGGACGGAATGGAGGTGTCGGGGGATTCGATCATGGGTCTTCTGATGCTTGCCGCCTCGCGCGGGACCTCGATTGACGTTACGACCAGCGGCCCGGAGGCGGAGAAACTCGCCGATGCGCTGGAAGCCCTGGTTGCGGCGCGGTTCGGAGAGGATTATTGAGGCATATCGCAAGGCCTGCGCCCGCCCTCTGTCCGGCGCTGCGGGCAAAGGGGTGAAGGCGAGGCCTTATTTGACCGAACAGACGCAGATCGCGGAGGCCGAAAGTTCGGGCCCGGCCAAGGTCGACCGACCCTATGACATGCGCCGGCTGTCCTATGCGGGCACGTTCAAGAACCCGTTCAAGGCCGGGACGATCCGCACGATCGAATGGATGACGGCCAAGTTGCAGCTGCTGCACCTGATCCGGCAGTTCGAGAAGTCGGGGGCGCCGTTCGGTGCGCCGTTCTGGCCCAAGGCGATCAAGCACATGGGCATCCGGATCGATACCCCGGCCGATGAGATCGCCCGGATTCCGCCGACCGGCCCCCTGGTCGTGGTGTCGAATCACCCCTCGGGGCTGGTCGACGGCATGGTGCTGGCCGAGATGGTCACCCGGGTGCGGTCCGACTTCCGGATCCTGACCCGCAGCCTGCTGACCGGCATCCCCGAGGTCGAGGAGTTCATGATCCCCGTCCCGTTTCCGCACGAGGACAATGCGCGCGAGCTGGGCCTGAAGATGCGGGACGACACGATGAAGCACCTGAAGGCCGGGGGGGTGATCATCCTCTTTCCCGCCGGCAAGGTGGCGATGAGCGAGGGCTGGTGGGGGCCGGCGGTCGAGGGCGAGTGGAACGTGTTCACCCACAAGATCGTGCGGTCGTCGGGTGCGACGATCCTGCCGATCTTCTTTCCCGGCCAGAACAGCCGGATGTTCCAGATCGCCAACCAGTTGTCGGATACCTTGCGGCAGGGGCTGCTGCTCTATGAGATCAAGCGCTGCCTGTTCAAGCCGACGCGGCCGGTGATCGGCGAGCCGATCCCGGCGGAGGAGCTGAAGAACTGGGAAGGCAACCCGCGCGGGTTCCTGGCCTGGTTGCGTGAGCATACGCTGGGGCTGGGGAAGTAGGCCTCCTCGTTCGACTTCGTCTCCTCGTCGGTTTGGGCCTGCGAGGAGGAACGAAGTTCCCGACGAGCCTGCCCTAGCGCGTCGGCACCGGCACTTCGCCGCGATAGTCGTAGAAGCCCCGCTGGGTCTTGCGGCCCAGCCAGCCGGCCTCGACGTATTTGGTCAAGAGCGGACAGGGGCGGTATTTGGTGTCCGCCAGCCCTTCGTGCAGCACGTTCATGATGGCAAGGCAGGTGTCCAGCCCGATGAAATCGGCCAGTTCCAGCGGCCCCATCGGGTGGTTGGCGCCCAGTTTCAGCGATTCGTCGATGGATTTCACGCTGCCCACGCCTTCATAGAGCGTATAGACCGCCTCGTTGATCATCGGCATCAGGATGCGGTTGACGATGAAGGCCGGGAAATCCTCGGCCGATGCGGCGGTCTTGCCCAGCTTGCGCACCACTTCGTGCAGCGTGTCCCAGGTGTCCTGGTCGGTGGCGATGCCGCGGATCAGTTCGACCAGCTGCATCACCGGCACCGGGTTCATGAAGTGGAAGCCCATGAATTTCTCGGGCCGGTCGGTCCGGCTGGCCAAGCGGGTGATCGAGATCGACGAGGTGTTCGAGGTCAGGATCGTCGTCGGTTTCAGATGCGGCAGCAGGTCCTCGAAGATCGCCTGCTTGACCGTCTCGCGTTCGGTCGCGGCCTCGATCACCAGGTCGGTCGGCCCGACATCGGCCAGCTTCAGCGTGGTCCGGATCCGGCCCTGCGCCGCCGCCTTGTCCTCGGCGCTGACCTTGCCGCGCTGGACCTGGCGTTCCAGGTTCCGGTCGATCGTGGCCAGCGCCTTGTTCAGGCTGTCCTCGCTGATGTCGGTCAGCAGGACGTCATAGCCGGCCAGGGCAAAGACATGGGCGATTCCGTTGCCCATCTGCCCGGCGCCGACGATGCCCACCGTGCGGATTTCCATGACTGCCCTCCGTTTTCGTTGTGCCAGACCTTACGGGCCCGCGTGGGGCAGGGCAAGGCCGCAGCGCCCGCAAGGCCGGCAAGTGGCCAGAGATTGGAAACCGCCTAGACTTTGCGGCAAATGCCCGGGCTTAGCCGTTTGGAAAGCCTTGTCGCGCATCCTGTCCCCGGGTGTGAGACAAATGGGTGGTGTGATGGCTTTCGTTCATCCGGGCGATGGGGCGCTCGACTATTTTCCGTGCCATTATGGCAGTTCGCGGCTGACCTTTCGGGGGCCAAGGCGCGACCTGACCGGCGAATACCTGGCCATGCTGGGGGGAACCGAGACCTACGGGCGCTTTGTGGTGGCGCCGTTTCCGGCGCTGGTGGAAGAGGTGCTGGGCATTCCGGTGGCAAACCTGGCCTGCCAGAACGCGGGGCCGGATGTCTATCTGGCCGACCGGCCGGCGCTGGAGGTGGCCTCGGCCGCGCATCTGGCGGTGGTGCAGATGACCGGGGTGCCGAACATGACCAACCGGTATTACACGGTGCATCCGCGCCGGAACGACCGGTTCGTTGCCGCCACACCGCTGTTGCGGTCGCTGTACCGCGACGTGGATTTCACCGAGATCCACTTTACCCGGCATCTGATACATGTGCTGGCGGCGCGCGGGCCGGATCGCTTTGCCCAGGTCGCGGCAGAGCTGAAATCGCTCTGGGTCGAGCGGATGAAGGTGGTGTTGCAGCGCCTGCCGCGCCGCACCGTGCTGTTGTGGATGGCCGACCGTCCGCCGGCCGATCCGGCCCCGGTCGAGGATCTGACGGGGGCGCCCTGGATGATCGACCGGCAGATGATCGCCACGCTGGAGCCGCTGGCCGCCGGTTATGTGGAACATGTCATCAGCCCGGCGGCGCGGGCCGAGGGGGTGCAGAGCATGCGGTTCTCGCCCGCCGAAGAGGCGGCGGCGCAGGGCCTGCCGGGGGCGGCGGTGCATCACGAGGTGGCGCAGGCGCTGATCCCGGTGATCGAGGCCATGCTGTGAAACGGAAACGGGGCGCCGCATCCGGCGCCCCGTCCCTGGTTCTGTTCCGGTATTGGCCGGTGGCTGCGGTTACAGCTTGCCGGTCAGTTCGGGGACGGCCTGGAAGAGGTCGGCCACCAGGCCATAGTCGGCGACCTGGAAGATCGGGGCCTCTTCGTCCTTGTTGATGGCGACGATGACCTTGCTGTCCTTCATGCCGGCCAGGTGCTGGATCGCGCCCGAGATGCCGCAGGCGATATAGAGCTGCGGTGCCACGACCTTGCCGGTCTGGCCCACCTGCCAGTCGTTCGGGGCAAAGCCCGAATCGACCGCGGCGCGGCTGGCGCCGACGGCGGCGCCCAACTTGTCGGCCAGCGCCTCGATGATGTCGAAGCTGTCCTTCGAGCCGACGCCGCGCCCGCCCGAGACCACGATCTTGGCGCTGGTCAGTTCCGGGCGGTCCGAGGCGGCCACCTTGTCCTCGACCCAGGAGGACAGGCCTTCGGTCGGGCCCGAGACGGCCTCGACCGGGGCGGCGCCGCCGGCGCCAACGGCGGTGAAGGCGGCGGTGCGGACGGTAAAGACCTTGACCTTGTCCGAGGATTTGACGGTCTGGATCGCGTTGCCGGCGTAGATCGGCCGCTCGAAGGTGTCGGCGTCGATCACGGCGGTCGCGTCCGAGATCACCATCACGTCCAGCAGCGCCGCGACGCGGGGCATCACGTTCTTGCAATAGGCGGTGGCGGCGCCGCAGATGTGGCTGTAGCCGCCGGCCAGCGAGACAATCAGCGCCGCCAGCGATTCGGCCAGGCCGTGGTCATAGGCGGCGTCGCCTGCGGTCAGCACCTTGGCCACGCCTTCCAGCTTGGCGGCTTCGGCCGCGGCGGCGGCGCCGGCGACCAGAAGATGCACCTCGCCCAGCGATTTCACCGCCGCGACGGTCTTGGCGACCTGGTCGGTGGCAAGCTGGCCGTCATTCACGTCGGCAAGAAGAAGAACGGCCATCACAGCACCCCCGCTTCGTCTTTGAGTTTGGCGATCAGCTCGTCAACCGAGCCGACCTTGACGCCGGCCTTGCGGCCCGCGGGTTCCACGGTCTTGACCACCGACAGCCGCGGCGCGACGTCGACGCCGTAATCGGCGGGGGTCTTGGTCGCCAGCGGCTTGGCCTTGGCCTTCATGATGTTCGGCAGCGAGGCATAGCGCGGCTCGTTCAGGCGCAGGTCGACGGTGATGATGGCGGGCATCTTCACGCTGATGGTCTGCAGGCCGCCGTCAACCTCGCGGGTGACCTTGGCCGTATCGCCCTCGATCGCCAGTTCGCTGGCGAAGGTGCCCTGCGACCAGCCCAGGAGTGCGGCCAGCATCTGCCCGGTGGCGTTCATGTCGTTGTCGATCGCCTGCTTGCCGGCCAGGACCAGGCCGGGGGCCTCTTCCTTGACCACGGCGGCCAAGAGTTTGGCCACGGCCAGGGGCTCGATGTCGGTCTGCACGTTGTCGGTGGCTTCGATCAGGATCGCGCGGTCCGCGCCCATCGCCAGCGCATTGCGCAGCGTTTCCTGCGCCTGCTTGACGCCGATCGAGACCACGACGACCTCGGTCGCGGTGCCCTTTTCCTTCAGGCGGATCGCCTCTTCCACGGCAATCTCGTCAAAGGGGTTCATCGACATCTTGACGTTGGCGAGATCGACCCCCGATCCGTCCGCCTTGACGCGGACCTTCACGTTGTAGTCGATCACACGTTTGACAGGTACCAGGACCTTCATCGGCGCACATCTCCCATTAGGGGGCCGAAGCCCCGTCCAAGCTCTCTGCCGGGGGTGTTACCGCAAGGGAATGCGATTCAACAGTGCAAATGCGACAGGAAACCGTGGCGGGACGCCGCGTTTTGATCGCAGGGGCCGATCAGTGCCCGAGGTCGGCCCGCGCCCTGGCGATGGCATCGTGGACGGCAAAAGCCTGTTCGTGGCCGGCATAGGCGGCCCGTTCCATGCGGTTCAGCAGGTCTTCGGAGGTGTACCAGGCCCAGGCCTGGGCCCGCGCCGGTTCACGGCCCCAAAACGCGGTAAAGCCGATGTGGGCGGCCTGGGCAAAGACCCATTCGCGGTGCAGCAGGCCCGCCAGTTCGGCGTCGGACAGCCCGTCCAGCAGGGCCAGCAGCGGCAGGATGTCGATCGCGCCTTCGCCGAACATGCAGAGTGCCGGGTCCAGCCCGGGGTCCGGGCCGGGCAGGTCGCCGTGGATCAGGGCGTCGAACCAGGCGCGGGCAAAGGCGGTGACGGCCCGCACCTGCCGGTCGGGCCAGCGGTCGGGGAACCCGGTCAGCGGCAGGCGGCTGAAGGTGACTTCGGCGCCGACAGAGGCCACGTCCCGGCCCGCGGCCAGCATTTCCAGCACGCGGGGCAGGAACCAGGCGACATGGGCATGGCTGATCCCGGCGTCACAGGCGGCGAAATACCAGTCGCGGATATAGGCGTCGGGCAGGTCGCGGGCGGGCCGGTTCAGGAAATCCGCCTCGATCGCCGGGTCCATGCAGCAGTTCTGGCAGACCCCGGTCGTGGCCGGGGTGGGCAGGTCGAATGCCTGCCAGGCGGCGTCGATCGCGGCCCTCAGCGCGTCAGTCCGGGCACCCACAGCACGTCGTCCTTGCCGTCGTTGTTAGCGATGCGGCCAGCGACAAAGAACCAGTCGGACAGACGGTTGAGGTATTTCACCGCGTCGGGGTTCACGTCTTCGGTGCCGGCCAGTTCCACCACCAGACGTTCGGCCCGGCGACAGGTGGTGCGGCACAGGTGCAGCTGCGCCGCCAGCGCAGACCCGCCGGGCAGGATGAAGCTGCGCAGCGGCGTCAGCCGGGTGTTCATGGCGTCGATTTCCTGCTCCAGCCGGCTGGTCTGCGCCTCGATCATCCGCAGGGGCGTGTAGGGCTGGGTCGCGTCAAGGTGCCGGTCGGGGGTGCAGAGATCGGCGCCCAGGTCGAAGAGGTCGTTCGAGATCCGCGCCAGTGCGGCGTCCATCTCTCCACCAGCCTGCAACCGGGCCAGCCCGACGGTGGCATTGGTTTCATCCACCGTGCCATAGGCGCTGACCCGCAGCGAATGCTTGGCCACCCGCGTGCCGTTGCCCAGCGCGGTTTCGCCCTTGTCGCCGGTCCGGGTGTAGATCTTCGACAGAACGACCATGGTTCAGCTCCGCGAGCGCAGCCAGGCAAAGCCGACGATCAGGATCACGGCGATGAACTGGGCGTAAAGGCGCCAGCGCATGATCCGGTTGGCGTTGCGGCGGTTGAAGTCGCCGCCCCGGGCGAAACTGCCGATGCCAAAGATCAAGATCACGGCGACGACCAGCGCCGCGGCGGTTGCCAGAAGGAACAGGGGATCTTTCGACAGCATGGGCGGCCTCGCTCTGGGGGACAGGCATCCGATCAGGCGGATGTAGGGCAAGGCCGGGCAAAAGCGAAGGGGAAAATGCCGCCTCAGCCCTTGGCGATCAGCCAGTCGAGCGTGCGCGTCGGCAGAATCCGCCGGGCAATCCCCATCAGATGGGTCGGGGTGGTGACGTAATAGCGCGGCCGAGGCCGGCGGGACTCGCAGGCGTGGATCAGCCGTTTCGTCACCGCGCTGGCGGGCAGCTCGAACCGGTCGGGCCGGGTCTTGGCGTCATAGAGCCGGTGCAGCAGGCTGCGGTATTCCTCGGCCCGGGGCGAGGCCTGCCAGTCCACCCATTTCTCGAAATGCGGCACCGAGTTCTCGCGGATGCGGCCGGTGACCGGCCCCGGCTCGATCAGGATCACGTCGATCCCGGTTCCCTTCATCTCGATCCGCAGCACGTCGGTCAGCCCCTCGATGGCGAATTTGGTGGCGACATAGGCGCCGCGCCATTTCAGGCCCACCAGCCCCAGCACCGAGGAACAGTTGACGATCCGACCCGCCCCTGGCCCGCATCATCGGGATCACGCGGGCGGTCAGGTCGTGATAGCCGAAGAGGTTGGTTTCAAAGATCTCGCGCAGGGCGCCGCGCGGCAGGTCCTCGACCGCGCCGGGGCAGGCGAAGGCGCCGTTGTTGTACAGAACGTCCAGCCGGCCGCCGGTGCGTTCGGCCACGGTCCGGACCGCGGCGGCGATGCTGGCTTCGTCGGCGTAATCGAGGGGAAAGCTGTCAAGCCCTCGGCCCGCAGCCTTTCGCAATCGGCGGCCTGACGGCAGGTGGCAAAGACCTGCCAGCCGCGCGCCCGCATGCCGCGCGCCGCATCCAGCCCGATGCCCGACGAACAGCCGGTGATGAGAATCGATCTTGTCATGGGCCCGCCTGCCGCCTGCCGGTGTTTTGGCCAAAGGCCTGGGGTCAGGACCCATTCTGTTCCCCCGTCAGTTGGCCGGATCTGACCGCTGACAAGGCGCAAGGCTGCAGGAATAGCGGGCCTATTTCAAGGGCTTGCAACGCAGGCAGCGGGCAAATCCGCCAACCCTCCGGGCGTGGAGAAATCGGGCGCTCACCGGCCCGCGCTCTTGCCCGGGGATCCACGCCCTCGCGCTGCGGGTCGCAACCCGCTGATCATCCCGATTTTTCCACGCTGGCGGGGAACAGGAATGGGTCCTGACCCTGGGGCCTGCCGGGCCGCAGGTCAAACGGAGATCGGCAAAGGGGGACGCGGCTCAGGGCGCTTCGGGCGAGAGGAACCGCAGCGCGACATAGCCTTGCAGGCCGTCGCCCTCGATCGTCACCAGCGCCCATTCCGAGCCGGGCTCGAAACTGACGCTGACCGCCTCTCCCCGCCGCAGCTTGTCGACCACGGATGTGTCGGTCGACGGCCCCTCGCGGACATTCACGGTATTGGCGGTGACATACCAGACATCGCCCGAGGCCGGGGCCGCGGCCGGCGGTTCGTCGGCGGCGGCGACGGTTTCCTGAACCGGGTCCATGGCGACGGTGGGCAGGGTCGAGAGGGTGAACACCGGTTCGGGCGCGCGCACCGGCGCCACGGGGGCGGGCGGCTCATAGCTGGCCTGTTCGATCACCACGGCTTCGGCGGGCGCCTCGGCCGCGACGGCCGGTTGCGGCGCGGCGGGGTCGACCGGCGGGGCGCGGCGCCGTTCCAGCATGACGATTTCTTCACCGGAGGCGATGGCCCGGGCCAGACCGGGGCGCATCTGCCCGTCATCCTCGCCGGCGACCAGCAGGGTAACGAACATGGCAGCGCAAAGGAGCACCGAAAGACGCAGCATAATTTTCACTCGACAGGCAGTGGCAGCAGAAGCAGATATAGGTCCTTAACACATTCCGGCCATGATTTGAGAGGGAAAATCCCGGGAAATCCGTCCCTTCCTGCGGCTGTTGCCCACATGCCGCGCGAAGCCGCTGGACCACGGGGCGCGGGCGAATTACACAACATCCATGTCCGAGGATGATGATACCGACAAGACCTATGGTCAGACCGTGGCCGAACCGCTGTCCCGCGCGATCGGGGAGAGGTATCTGACCTATGCGCTGTCCACCATCATGCACCGCGCCCTGCCCGATGCGCGCGACGGGCTGAAGCCGGTTCACCGGCGAATCCTCTGGGCGATGCGGCGGCTGCGGCTGACGCCCACCGGCGGGTTCCTGAAGTCGGCCAAGATCTCTGGCGACACGATGGGCGATTTCCACCCCCATGGCGATGCCGCGATCTATGACGCGATGGCGCGGCTGGCGCAGGATTTCAACATGCGCTACCCGCTGGTCGACGGGCAGGGCAACTTTGGCAATATCGACGGCGACAACCCCGCCGCCAGCCGCTACACCGAGGCGCGGATCACCGCGCTGACCGAGGCGCTGCTGGAGGGGATCGACGAGACCGCCGTCGATTTCCGGCCCAATTACGATGGCCGGCTGGAAGAGCCGGTGGTGCTGCCGGCGGCCTATCCGAACCTCTTGGCCAACGGGTCCAGCGGCATCGCCGTGGGCATGGCGACCAATATCCCGCCGCATAACCTGGACGAACTGATCCAGGGCTGCCAGCTGTTGCTGAAATCGCCCGAGGCCACCACGGCCGAGCTGGTCGAACATATTCCCGGCCCGGATTTCCCCACCGGCGGCGTGCTGGTCGAGCCCAAGGAGTCCATCCTCGAGGCCTATGAAACCGGCCGCGGCGCCTTTCGCACCCGGGCGAAATGGCAGGTCGAGGACCTGGGCCGCGGCACCTGGCAGATCGTGGTCAGCGAGCTCCCCTATCAGGTGGCGAAGTCCAAGCTGATCGAAAAGCTGGCCGAGCTGATCCAGCTGAAGAAGGTGCCGCTGCTGGCCGATGTCCGCGACGACTCGGCCGAGGATGTGCGGATCGTGCTGGAACCCCGCGCCCGGACGGTCGACCCCGAGGTGCTGATGGGCACGCTGTTCCGCAACAGCGACCTGGAAACCCGCTTTTCGCTGAACATGAACGTGCTGATCGACGGCCGGGTGCCGCGGGTCTGCGGCCTGAAAGAGGTGCTGCGCGCCTTTCTCGACCATCGCCGCGACGTGCTGTGCCGCCGCGCCGAACACCGGATCGAGAAGATCGACCACCGGCTGGAGGTGCTGGAAGGCTTCATCATCGCCTACCTCAACCTCGACCGGGTGATCGACATCATCCGCTATGACGACGATCCCAAGGCCGCGTTGATGCGCGAGACCTGGGGCCGCGACCACCCCAGGGCCACGTCGGAACGCGACTACCGCAGCCCCGGCCCCGGCGAGGGAGAGCTGAGCGATGTCCAGGCCGAGGCGATCCTCAACATGCGCCTGCGCTCCCTGCGCAAGCTCGAGGAGATGGAGCTGCGCGCCGAACGCGACGCGCTGATGGAGGAACGCGCCGGGCTGGCCGATCTTCTCGACAGCGAAAGGCTGCAGTGGAAGAAGATCGGCGCCGAGCTGGAAGACATCCGCCGCAAGTTCGGCAAGGGAACGCCGGGCGGCGACCGCCGCACCCAGTTCGCCGATGCCGGCGAGGTCGAGGACGTGCCCTACGAGGCGATGATCGAGCGCGAGCCGATCACGGTGATCTGTTCCAGGATGGGCTGGATCCGGGCGATGAAGGGCCATGTCGACCTGTCCGCCGAACAGAAATACAAGGATGGCGACGGCCCGCGCTTCGCCTTCCACGCCGAGACCACCGACAAGATCCTGCTGGTGGCCGAGAACGGCCGCTTCTACACGCTGATCGGCGCCAATCTTCCCGGCGGCCGGGGCATGGGCGAACCGGTTCGACTGATGGTCGACCTGCCGAACGACACCGGCATCACCGACCTGATCCTGTTCCGCACCGGTACGAAATACCTCGTCGGCTCCAGCGCCGGCGACGGCTTCATCGTTCCGGCCGAAGAGCTGGTGGCCCAGACCCGCGCCGGCAAGCAGGTGCTGACGGTGCGCGACGGCGTCAAGGCGGCGGTCTGCACCCCCCTGCGCGGCGACAGCGTCGCGGTGGTGGGCGAAAACCGCAAGATGCTGGTCTTCCCGCTGGCCGAACTGCCGGAAATGGCCAGGGGCAAGGGCGTCCGGCTGCAGAAATACAAGGACGGCGGCATGTCCGACGCCATCACCTTCGTGCTGGCCGAAGGGCTCAGCTGGAAGGACCCCGCCGGCCGGACCCGGACCGAGACCGACCTTGCCGAATGGCAGGGCGCCCGCGCCAGCGCCGGCAAGATGGCCCCGCGCGGCTTCCCGCGCGACAACCGCTTTACCTGAGGCGGTTCGCCTGAGGCCCGCCGTTCCGACAGGCCGGGGCTGCGGGCTTCATCTTGGCAAAAATACTCTCGGGGGAGGGCGAATGCCCATTCGCCCGTGGGGGCGAAGCGCCCCGCGCCGCGCCGCCGGTGCCGGGGCGGGCCGCTGCCCGGCAAACAGGGCTTGCGCCGGCGGGCGCTCACTCTCCTTCCGCCCGCTCCACCATCAGCCAGACGCCGCCCTGCGGCCGCAGCGTCAGGATCATCACCGGTTCCGGTTCCTTGCCCGGAACCGGCGCGAAGCGGAACCGCGACAGCAGCGTGGCCAGGATGATCACCGCCTCCTGCAGGGCAAAGCTGGCGCCGATGCAGACCCGCGGCCCGTCGCCAAAGGGCAGGTAGTGATAGCGCGGAACGGCCCTGGGGTCGGCAAAGCGGTCGGGCACAAAGGCATCGGGGTCGGCCCACAGCGCATGATGGCGGTGCAGCGCATAGATCGGCAGGATCACCGTATCCCCCGGCCGGACCTCGCGGCCGCAAAGCTCGTCGGCCGCCCGCGCCGTGCGCGACAGAAAGGCGGCCGGCGGGTAAAGCCGCAGCGCCTCGTCCACGATGCGGCGGGTCAGGGCCAGATGCGGCAGATCCTCCACCGTCGCGGCCCGGCCACCCAGAACCGCCTGCGCCTCGGCCCGCGCGCGGTCCTGCACCCCCTGATCGAAGGCGCAGAGATAAAGCGCCCAGGACAGGGTCAGCGCCGTGGTCTCATGCCCGGCGACGATGAAGGTCAAGAGGTTGTCGCGCAGTTCCGAGGTGGTCATCCGCCGCCCGCTTTCGGGGTCGGCCCCGGCCAGCAGCAGGTCCAGCAGGTCGGGCGGCAGGTGCGGGCCGGCTGCGCGCCGGTGGTCGATGGCCCGGTCGGCCAGCGCCCTGGTCTGCCGCATCGCCGCCCCCGTCATCAGCCGCCCCGGCCGTGGCACCCAGCCCGGCAGGCCAAGGATGTCGAACAGCGACACCCTTGCCGCCTGCCCGATGTAATCCTCGATCGCCCGGTGGACCGCCGCGCGGTCAAAGCCCTCGCCGCCGGAAAAGGTGACATCCGAGATCACCTCGAAGGTCGCCGTCACCATCTCGTCGAACAGGTTCGCCGCCCGCCCCGGCCGCAGGCGGCCGCAGGCGCGCTCGGCCGCGGCCGTCATCACCGGGGCCAGGGCCGCGACGTTGCGATGGGTAAAGACCGGCGCCGCCGTGCGGCGCTGCCACATCCATTCGGCGCCTTCGGCCACGAACAGGCTGTCACCGATGGCCGGTTGCAGGATCAGCTTGGTCACCAGCGACTTCGGATAGTCGTCCAGCCGGTCACGCAGCACGCGCCGCAGCCCCTCGGGGTCCATCAGCATGTGCCACCGCTTGCCGGTCTGCCCCGAGATGATCGGCGCATGGGTGGCGATCTCGGGGATCAGTTCCAGCACGTTCCGCCGCCCGGCCCGCAGGCTGCCCCATAACCCCAGGGGAACATTGGCCAGCGGCACGCGGACCGGCAACCGGCCCGGCGCCGGCGGGCGTGGGGGCAAAGGGGGGGCGGCATCTTCCATGGCGCGATGATACCGTCTTTGCCGGTTTCGTCATGCGCAGATCGTGCAAGGTTGCGAGAGACCGCCGGCTTCGCTATGGCTGGCGGCCAGCCGATTGCCGGAGAATCCGATGCTGCGCCTTGCCCTCGTCCTTGCCTGCACCCTTCTGGCCGCCTGCGCCCAGAACGACCTTGCCAAGCCGCCGGTCCCCTTGGGCGATTTCGCGCTGGGGCTGAACATCGCTGTCGCGGACAATGTGCAGATGGTGCCGATCAGCCGCCCGGCCACGCCGGACGAATGGGAAGGCGCGATCAAGAAGGCGGTGAATGACCGTTTCGGCCGCTATCAGGGGACGAAGCTCTACAACATCGGCATCTCGATCGACGGCTATGCGCTGGCGCCTCCGGGCATTCCGGTGGTCGCGGCGCCCAAGTCGGTCCTGGTGGTCACCGCCAATATCTGGGACGACGCGGCGCAGAAGAAGCTGAACGCCGAAGGCAAGCAGCTGACCGTGTTCGAAAGCCTGTCGGGCGAGACCGTCATCGGCACCGGCCTGACCCGCACCAAGCAGCAGCAGATGGACGCGCTGGCCTACAACGCGGTGAAGAAGGTCGAGGACTGGCTTCTGGAGAACCCCGAGTGGTTCGGCATGACGCGCGAAGAGCTGGACGCCGCGATCGCCGCGCAGAAGGCGGCGGAAAAGACCGCCGCCGCCGCACCGGCCCCGGCCGCCCCGACCGAGCCTGCGGCGACCGGGCCTGCGGCGACCGTTCCGGCCAACTGAGGCTTGATTTTCCGGCCCCTACGCTTTAAGCCGCCGCCCGAGTAGACCGAGGGCCCTATCCCGGGCCCCCAGAAAGCAAGGGCGCCCGACCATGGCAAAGGCAAAGTTTGAACGGAACAAACCGCACGTTAACATCGGGACCATTGGTCACGTTGACCACGGCAAGACGACGCTGACGGCTGCGATCACCAAGTATTTCGGCGAATTCCGCGCCTATGACCAGATCGACGGCGCGCCGGAAGAGCGGGCCCGCGGGATCACGATCTCGACGGCGCACGTCGAGTACGAGACCGAGGCGCGTCACTACGCCCACGTCGACTGCCCCGGCCACGCCGACTATGTGAAGAACATGATCACCGGTGCGGCGCAGATGGACGGCGCGATCCTGGTGGTTGCCTCGTCGGACGGCCCGATGCCGCAGACGCGCGAGCATATCCTGCTCGGCCGCCAGGTGGGCATCCCCTACATGGTCGTCTACATGAACAAGGTCGACCTGGTCGACGACCCGGAACTGCTGGAACTCGTGGAAATGGAAGTGCGCGAGCTGCTTTCGTCCTACGAATATCCCGGCGACGACATCCCGATCATCAAGGGTTCGGCGCACCAGGCGATGCTGGGTGAATCGAAGGAAATCGGCGAGGATTCGATCCGCGCGCTGATGAAGGCGGTGGACGAATACATCCCGACCCCGGCGCGTGCCGTGGACCAGCCGTTCCTGATGCCGATCGAGGACGTGTTCTCGATCTCGGGCCGCGGCACCGTGGTGACCGGCCGGGTCGAGCGTGGCGTGATCAACGTCGGCGACGAAGTCGAGATCGTCGGCATCCGCGACACCAAGAAGTCGGTCTGCACCGGCGTCGAGATGTTCCGCAAACTGCTGGACCGCGGCGAGGCCGGCGACAACATCGGCGCACTGCTGCGTGGTGTCGACCGTGACGGCGTGGAACGCGGCCAGGTGCTGTGCAAGCCCGGCTCGGTCAAGCCGCACACCAAGTTCGAGGCCGAAGCCTATATCCTGACCAAGGAAGAAGGCGGCCGCCACACCCCGTTCTTCGCCAACTACCGCCCGCAGTTCTACTTCCGCACCACCGACGTGACCGGCACCGTGCAACTGCCGGCCGGCACCGAGATGGTGATGCCGGGCGACAACCTGAAGTTCGAGGTCGAGCTGATCGCGCCGATCGCCATGGAAGAAAAGCTGCGCTTCGCCATCCGCGAAGGCGGCCGCACCGTCGGCGCCGGCGTCGTCTCCAAGATCCTCGCCTGATCTGATGAAAACCGGCAGGGTGCGCCGCCGGCGCGCCCTGTCCATTTGTGAAAACCCCGAAGGAAACCAACAAGATGCAAGGTCAGACCATCCGCATCAGGCTGAAAGCCTTCGATTACCGCGTCCTGGATGCCTCGACGCAGGAAATCGTCAATACCGCCAAGCGGACCGGCGCGCAGGTGCGCGGCCCGATCCCGCTGCCGAACAAGATCGAGAAGTTCACCGTTCTGCGTGGCCCGCACATCGACAAGAAGTCGCGCGACCAGTGGGAGATCCGGACGCACAAGCGTCTGCTCGACATCGTTGACCCGACCCCGCAGACCGTGGACGCGCTGATGAAGCTCGACCTGGCCGCCGGCGTCGACGTCGAAATCAAAGTGTAAGGGGGCATCACGATGCGCTCTGGCGTTATTGCAAAGAAGCTGGGCATGACCCGGCTGTTCCTGGAGGATGGGAAGCAGGTTCCCGTGACCGTCCTTCAACTCGACAACCTGCAGGTCGTGGCGCAGCGCACCGCCGACAAGGATGGCTATACCGCCGTCCAGCTCGGCGCGGGCACGGCCAAGGCCAAGCGGACCACCGCCGCGCAGCGCGGCCACTTCGCCAAGGCGAACGTGGCGCCCAAGCGCAAGGTCGCCGAATTCCGCGTGACCCCGGACTGCCTGATTGAAGTGGGCGCGGAAATCACCGCCGACCACTACCTGGCGGGCCAGTTCGTCGACGTGGCCGGCACCTCGATCGGCAAGGGCTTTGCCGGTGCGATGAAGCGGCACAACTTTGGCGGTCTGCGGGCCAGCCACGGTGTGTCGGTCTCGCACCGCTCGCATGGTTCGACCGGTCAGTGCCAGGACCCCGGCAAGGTGTTCAAGGGCAAGAAGATGGCCGGCCATCTGGGTTCGGTTCGTGTGACCACGCAGAACCTGCAGGTCGTGCGCACCGATGCCGAGCGCGGTCTGATCATGATCAAGGGCGCGGTCCCCGGTGCTGCCGGCGGCTGGGTCACGGTCAAGGATGCGGTGAAGAAGCCGGAAGCCAAGGACGCCCCGCGTCCGGCGGCGATCCGCGCGGCTGCTGCCGCTGCTGCTCCGGCTGCCGAAGTGGCCGCCGAAGGGGGTGAAGCATGAAACTCGATGTGATCAATCTGGACGGCAAGAAGGCCGGCACCGTTGATCTGGACGAAGCGCTGTTCGGCCTTGAGCCGCGCGCCGACATCCTGCACCGCGTGGTGCGCTGGCAGCGGGCCAAGGCCCAGGCCGGCACCCACAGCGTTCTGGGCAAGTCGGACGTCAGCTATTCGACCAAGAAGATCTATCGCCAGAAGGGCACCGGCGGCGCACGCCACGGCTCCAAGAAGGCGCCGATCTTCCGTCACGGCGGTGTCTACAAGGGCCCGACGCCCCGCAGCCACGCCCATGACCTGCCCAAGAAGTTCCGCGCGCTGGGTCTGCGCCACGCCCTCTCGGCCAAGCTGAAGGCGGGCGAGCTGGTGGTTGTCGACAGCATCGCCATGGGCGACGCCAAGACGGCCCAGCTGGCCAAGACCGTGGCCGAGCGCGGCTGGAAGCGCGTTCTCGTCATCGACGGGGCGACGGTTGACGCGAATTTCGCGCTGGCCGCCCGCAACATCGAAGGCGTGGACGTCCTGCCGACCATCGGCGCCAACGTCTATGACATCCTGAAGCGTGACACCCTGGTGATCACGAAGGCGGGTGTCGAAGCCCTGGAGGCACGCCTGAAATGAGCGCGAAACCCGAACACTACGACCTGATCAAGAAGCCGGTCATCACCGAAAAGGCCACCATGGCCTCGGAGGCTGGTGCGGTTGTGTTCCAGGTCGCCATGGATGCGACCAAGCCGCAGATCAAGGAAGCCGTCGAGGCGGTTTTCGGCGTCAAGGTGAAGGCGGTGAATACCACCATCACCAAGGGCAAGGCCAAGAAGTTCCGTGGCCGCGCCGGCGAGCGCAGCGACAAGAAGAAGGCCTATGTCACCCTCGAAGAGGGCAACACGATCGACGTGTCGACCGGTCTTTGAGGCTGAGTCGGGCTGAAGCCCGACCTACGTGTTGCGAAAGCCCCTGCCGGAAGGCGGGGGCTTTTTCGCGTCACGACGCCGGTCTGCAAAACGCGCTGGGGGGCAGGCCTTTCTTGCCATCCTGGCGCCAAGAATCCCGCCAATCCCCATTGCCACCCCCATCCCCTTCTGCTACTGGACCGC
>JAWKWU010000014.1:0-96226 GCA_041397345.1 Paracoccaceae bacterium | reverse complement strand
GTGGATCCAGCGCATCAACGCCGCCGTGCGGCTGTTCGACCCGGCGCTGACCTACTCGCGCCTGATCAACGGCCTGGCCAAGGCCGGGATCGAGGTCGACCGCAAGGTTCTGGCCGATCTGGCCGTGCATGAGCCCGAGGCCTTCAACGCGATCGCCGACAAGGCCCGCGCCGCCCTGGCCTGATACGCCCGACCTGATACGCCGCAACTCCGGCACCCTATCCCAGGCCCCGCCCGAAACGGCGGGGCCTTGTGGTTTTCAGGGCGTGGTCTTGCGGCCCGCGCCCCGGTTCCGGTTGACCCGCCGCCGCCCGCCGCCCCATACTCGCGCCATGAAAGCCTGGCTCGCCCCCGTCCTCTGGCTCTTGCCCGCGCTGCCCGCCCTGGCGCAGACCAACCTTGCGCTGGGCTTTTACGTCGACAGCACCGTGGGCTGCGCCAATGCCTCGAACGCCACCCTGGCGCTGTTGCACCGGACTGGCCTGAACAGCGCCCGCACCGATTGCACCTTCACCGGCTTTACTGCCATCGGGCACAACATCTATCGCTATACCGAGACCTGCACCGAGATCCCCACCGGCACCAGCTATGACAGCACCGGCAATATCGAGCTGCTGACCGCCGAGAGTTTCCGCATCTTCGCCGAGGACTGGGAAACCACCATGGCCTATTGCCCGCAGTCCGCCCTGCCCGAACCCTGGCGCGACAACGACCTGACCGACCTGCTGGACTGACGCCTGAACAGGCAGGCGGCACGCGCGCCGGGCGAAATATGCAGCCCGAATGCATCTTTGCGGTTGCCCGGCGGAAACCCTTCGTGTCACAGATTCCGCACGCCCCGCCGACAGGGGCCGCAAGACCCCGGAAACCAGCTGCAACGGAGTTCTGGCGTGACCGCGATCATCAATTTCCTCAACACCGTCTTCTGGGGCTACGTGCTGATCTACGGCCTGCTGGCGGTGGGCATCTTCTTCACCCTGCGGCTGAAGTTCCAGCAGGTGCTGCATTTCGGTGAAATGGTGCGCGCCATCACCGCCGCGCCCGCGACCGACCGGCAGGGCATCTCGCCCTTTCAGGCGCTCTGCACCTCGCTGGCCTCGCGCGTCGGCACCGGCAACATCGCCGGCGTGGCCGTGGCGCTGGTGCTGGGCGGCCCCGGCGCGATCTTCTGGATGTGGGTCGTGGCCTTCCTCGGCATGGCCACCGCCTATGCCGAATCCACCCTGGCCCAGCTTTACAAGGTCCGTGACGACAGCGACGCCCAGGCGGTCTATCGCGGCGGGCCGGCCTTTTACATCGCCCGCGGCCTGGGCCTGCCCTGGCTGGGCGCGGTGTTCTCGGTCTGCCTGATCCTGTCCTTCGGGCTGGTGTTCAACGCCGTCCAGGCCAATTCCATCGCCGATGCCATGGTCGGCGCCTTCGGCATTCCGAAACTCGTCACCGGCATCGGCCTTGCCGCCCTGACCGGCATCGTCATCTTTGGCGGCATCCGCCAGATCGCCACCGTGGCCGAATACATCGTGCCCTTCATGGCCGGCATCTACCTCTTGATGGCCGCCCTGGTGGTCCTGCTGAACATCGCCGAGGTTCCCGCCATGCTCTGGCATATCGTCGCCAATGCCTTCGGCCTGGCCGAGGCGGCGGGCGGCGTCGTCGGCGGCATCACCGCCGCGATGCTGAACGGGGTGAAACGCGGGTTGTTCTCGAACGAGGCCGGCATGGGTTCGGCCCCGAACATCGCCGCCGCCGCGACGCCAAACCCCCACCACCCCTCCAGCCAGGGTTTCGTGCAGGCGCTGGGCGTCTTCATCGACACCATCCTGATCTGCACCTGCACCGCGATGATGAGCCTGCTCTCCGGCGTCTATGCCCCCGGGGGCGAGCTGACCGGAACCCAGCTGACCCAGGCCGCGCTGGCCGATCACGTCGGCGCCATCGGGCCATGGTTCGTGGCCGTGGCGATCTTTTTCTTCGCCTTCACCTCGATCATCGGCAACTACGCCTATTCCGAGATGGCCATGGCCTTCCTGGGCGTCGGCAACCGCAGCGGCCTGATGGTGCTGCGGGTCGCGGTGGTCGCCATGGTGGTCTGGGGCGCCCTGCAGGCGGTGGCGACGGTCTTCGACCTGGCCGATGCCTCGATGGGACTGATGGCCACCATCAACCTGATCGCCATCGTCGCCCTGTCCGGCACGGTCGTCGCGTTGACCCGCAACTATTTCGACCAGCGCCGCGCCGGCCAGCAGCCGGTGTTCCGCCTTGGCCAGCACCCCGACCTGGCCAAGGGCGTCGACCCCGACATCTGGGGCTGACCGCAGGCTGACCTCGGGCTGCCCGCGAACCGCCCAGTCAGGCCTGTTTTGGCGATACACCCCGCGATTGTATCGCAATCGCAAACAATCCGCGCATTGGCCGCATTTTCGCCAAACTCATCAACAACACCGGGGTTGTCGAAACTTTTTCCATGGTGCCCAGATGTCCCTGACCCCCGATTGTGCCCCCGTTCCCCTGCCGCAGGGGCTTGCCGCCTTTCTCCTGTCGGAAACCCCGGCCATGTGGCACGAATTCGCCCTTGGTCTGGACTTCGCCGACCCGCATGCCACCATCGACCTGCTGCTGGCGGCCCATGCCATCACCCGCAGCGCCGATTGCGACCGCGCCACCGCCGCGCTGATCCTGGCAAAGGCCACCGCCGCCGGGTTCCACCGGGCCGAGGCGCCCGCCGCGTTTGACGCCGGCGCCGCCCGTGCCTTTGCCCTTGGCCTTGCCGGCGATATCGCGGCCGGCCGCTTTGCCCGCGCCCGCTTCGCCCTCCCGCCCGAGGCACTGCGGCTGATCATCCGTCAGCTTGGCCCGCGTGGCGCGCTGCGCCTGCCGCCGCTGTCGCTGGGCCATGTGCCGCATCGCGCCCGTTTCGCCTTTGCCGGCTGGCACCCGGTCCGCCGCCCGGCACAGGCCCGCAGCGCCTGATCCACCTTGCACGGGGGGCCGGCCCCCCTTGCAATCACGGGTCCGCCCCGCTAACCCCGACGCGAAACCGCGAGGGCACGGGAATGGACCTGAACGAGATCCGTGGAAAATACATTGCCGCCGTGGCCGGCGCCGCCGGCGAGGCCGCGCTGGAAGAGGTGCGCATCACCGCCCTGGGCAAAAAGGGCGAAATCAGCGGCCTGATGTCCACCCTGGGCAAGATGGAGCCCGAGGAACGCAAATCCGCCGGCGCCGCCCTGAACGCGCTGAAAGATGAAATCGACGCCGCGCTGCGCGCCCGCAAGGCCGCGCTGGCCGATGCCGCGCTGGACGAACGGCTGAAATCCGAATGGCTCGACGTCACCCTGCCCGGCCGGCCCCGCCGCGCGGGCACCATCCACCCGGTTTCCCAGGTGATGGACGAACTGACCGCGATCTTTGCCGACATGGGCTTTGCCGTGGCCGAGGGGCCGCAGGTCGAATCCGACTGGTATAACTTCGATGCGCTGAACATCCCGCCGGAACACCCCGCCCGGCAGGAACACGACACCTTCTTCCTGCACCGCGATGCCGGCGACGACCGCCCGCCGCATGTGCTGCGCACCCATACCAGCCCGGTGCAGATCCGCGCCATGACCGAACAAGGCGCGCCGATCCGCGTCATCGCGCCCGGCCGCGTCTACCGCATGGACATGGACCAGACCCACACCCCCATGTTCCACCAGGTCGAGGGGCTGGCGATCGACCGCGACATCTCCATGGCCAACCTGAAATGGACGCTCGAGGAATTCTGCCGCGCGTTCTTCGAGGTCGACCGCGTCGAGCTGCGCTTCCGCGCCAGCCACTTCCCCTTTACCGAGCCTTCGGCCGAGGTCGACATCCGCTATTCCAACGTCGGCGGCCAGCTGCGCATCGGCGAAGGCGACAAATGGATGGAAATCCTGGGCTCCGGCATGGTCCACCCCAAGGTACTGAAGGCCGCGGGCGTCGACCCCGACCAATGGCAGGGCTTTGCCTTCGGCATGGGCATCGACCGCATCGCCATGCTGAAATACGGCATCCCCGACCTGCGCGCCTTTTTCGAATCCGACCTGCGCTGGCTGCGCCACTACGGGTTCAGCGCGCTGGACATGCCCGACCTGCCCGGCGGCCTTTCACGCTGATCGCGCCACGCTGATCGCACCGCGCTGATCACCCGGCGCGGGCCGGCCCCGCCGGCGCTGGGCTGGTTTGCGCCGGCCCGTCGGCCCGCCGCTTGCCTGCGCCCCTGCGCAAGCTAAGGTTGCAGACATGTTGTCCCTTTTGCGCCGCTTCCTGGGGCTTGGCCCCACCCCCGGCCCCGCCTCGACGCCGCCCGGCGCCGCGCCTCCGGGGCTTGACCTGCGCGGCGATCCGCTGCCACCGCCCAGCCCGGCGGATCTGGCCGCCTTTACCGCCTTTCAGGCCGCCCCCGACCAGGGCGACCGCCGCGACGCCGCCTTTGCCGCCACCCGCGCCCGCATCGACCGGCTCCTGGCCCCCGCCGGCTTTGTCCGCCGCGGCGAGGTCTGGTCGCTCTCCACCGAATTCGGCCAGGCCCAGGTGGCGCTGCGCCGCCTGCGCGGCGGGACCGAGGCCGAGATCAGCCTTGCCTTCCTGCCGCGCGAAGGCCACCGCCCCCGCAACCGTCCGGCGGAAACCGCCCCGCTCAGCCTGCCGCATTTTTACCGCGCCTCCGAGGGGCGGCAGTTTCACGACGGCCGCATCTTCTATGCCATCGTCGACCATGACCCCAGCGCGCTGGACCGGCCCATGGCCGTGTTGCGCGACCGCGCCCTGCCCTGGCTGATGGGCCACGCCGACGGCCATTTCCCCGACTGGCACATGTTCCTCAGCCGCGAGACCGGCTAGCGCCGCGCCGCCGCCCGCCCGGCCCAGCGCCCGGTCGCCCAGCATCCGGTCAGCAGATAGCCGCCGGTCGGCGCCTCCCAGTCCAGCATCTCGCCGCAGGCAAAGACGCCGGGCAGCGCGCGCAACTCCAGGTCGTCGGTCAGGCTGGCGCGCGTAATCCCGCCCGCCACCGATATCGCCTCGTCCAGCGGCCGCGGCCCGGCATGGCGCACCGGCAGGTGCTTGATCGCGCCCAGGTCCGCATCGCGCCCCCATTCCATCACCAGCGCCGCCGCCGCCGGGGACAGGCCCAGCTTGCGCAGCCGGTTGGCCAGCGTCTCGCCGGGGCGCATCCGTGCCAGCCGCGCCGCCAGATCGGCCTCGCTGACGTCGGGCAGCAGATCCAGGCTCAGCGCCGCGCCCTCGCGCACCGCGCGGGCCACCGCATAGATCCCGCCGCCTTCCAGCCCCCGCGCCGAAATGACGAATTCACCACGCGACAGCGCGGCCCCCGCCCGCAGCGCCGCGCCCTTGATCGCCGCCCCGAAATGCCGCGCCATATGCGGCGACCAGTCGACCCGCAGCCCCATGTTGGCCGGCTGCCAGGGCGCCACCTCCACCCCCTTGTCGCGCAGCCAGGGCACCCAGGCCCCGTCCGAGCCCAGCCGCGACCAGCTTGCGCCCCCCAGCGCCAGCACCGTGACCCGCGGCCTCAGCACCCGCGGGCCTTCGGGCGTCTCGAACCGCCAGCCGGCACCCTCGAACCCCGTCCAGCGCCAGCGCGTCCGCAGTTCCACCCCCGCCGCGCCCAGCCGCGCCAGCCAGGCCCGCAGCAGGGGCGATCCCTTCATCGTCACCGGAAACACCCGGCCCGAGGTGCCGGTGAACACCTCCTGCCCCAGCCCCCGGCACCAGTCCTGCACCGCGCCGGGGCCGAATTCCCGCAGCATCGGCGCCAGCCAGCCCGCGTCATAGCTGGCCAGGAACGCCGGCTCCGGCTGGTCGCGGGTCACGTTCAGCCCGGATTTCCCCGCCATCAGGAACTTGCGCGCCGGGCTGGGCCGGGCTTCGGCCACCACCACCCGCCGGCCGGCCGCGGCCAGCATCTCGGCCGCCATCAGCCCCGCGGGGCCGGCGCCGATGACCAGGGCATCCAGCGGCCCGGTCACGCGCCCGCTGCCGCCGCCGGGCCCTGGCGCAGATGCACCACCCGTTGCGGAAAGGGCATCTCGATCCCGGCTTCCTTCAGCGCGTTCCAGATCGCGAACCGCACATGCGAGGCATATTTGTTCTTGCCGTCGTCAATGCCGTTCACCCAGTATTCCACCACGAAATCCACGCTGCTTTCGCCAAAGCCCGCCAGTTCGCAATCCGGCCCCTCCGGCTTTGCCAGCACAAAGGGCAGCGCCGCGACGGCCGGGATTATGATGCCCGGCACCCGGTTGATATCGGTGTCATAGCTGACCGAGAAATTCGCCTCATAGCGGTTGGCGCTGCCCTGGTCGCTGTAGTTCACCACCCGCGTGGTGATGAAATGCTCGTTCGGCACCACGATCCACTTGCCGTCGAAGGTCTCCATGATGCAGGCCCGTGCCGTCATCTTGACGATGGTGCCCTTTTCGCCGCCATCCAGCTCGACATAGTCGCCCACCGTGGTCTGGCCCTCCAGCAGCAGGATGATGCCGCTGATGAAATTGGCCGCGATCTGCTGCAACCCCAGCCCGACACCCACGCCCAGCGCGCCGCCCAGCACCGCCACCGCCGTCAGGTCGATCCCCATGATCGACATCAACAGCAGGAAGGCCGCGCCAAAGATCGCCACCTCCACCGCCTTGACGGCCAGTTCCCGCGTCGCCGGCCGCAATTCCGGCTGCGCCTTGATGTAGTCCGCCGATTGCCGGTTCGACCAGGCGCCCAGCCAGAACAACAGCGCCCCCGCGATCGCCCCCCGGATCAGCGCCAGCACCGAGAACTGGATGTTGCCCAGGTTGACCTGCGCCCCGTCCAGCCAGGCCGTCACCGGCTCCAGCAGGCCCAGCGCGTGCAGCCCCGCCACCGGCAACAGCACATAGCGCCCCAAAAGCCGCAGGAAACCGTCGCTCAGCACCTCGCGCACCAGGGCCAGCGCCGCCAGGAACAGGAACACCCGCTTGCCAAAGGCGATCACCTCGCCGCTGCCAAAGGCCGCCCGCGTCAGCCCCTCGCCCACCGCCGTCAGCCCATAGGCCAGCAGCGGCAGCATCAAGGGCAGCAGGCGCAGCGCCATCCGCCCCAGCCCGGCGATCATCCCCTCGGCACCGGGTTTCGGCGCCACGATCCGCTCGGCCGCCGGGCCGAACCGCCGCGACAACAGCCGCGCCAGCAGCCAGGCCACCGCCAAGAGCGCGAATTGCGACCAGGCCGCGGGCGAGGTCAGCCAGCCCAGCGCCCTGTCCCAGGCCGGGGCCAGCCAGCCCTGCACCTGCGCGAATACCTCTGTGCTGTCCAAGGCGGCCTCCGTCTGGCGTATTGCAGGGGTTCCGTCCTCCTGTGCCAAGGATTCCCCCCCGGCACAAGATCACCCGGCGATACGCCCACCGCTCAGGCCCCCCGCACCGGCGCCAGCATCCGCTTGATCGTACCCGCATGCGCCGCCCCGGCCGCCAGCGTATCGGCGCAGAGGCCCCGCGCCGTCTCGATCAGCGCATCAGGCGCCACGATCCGGTCGACCAGCCCCCAGGCCAGCGCCTCCTCGGCCTCGATCTTCGCGCCCGCCATCAGGATCATCTTCGCCCGCGCCGGCCCGATCAGCGTCACCAGCCTTCCGGGGTCCGACGGCTGCGGCAGAAAGCCCAGCTTCATCACCGGATAGAAGAATTTCGCCCCCGGCACCGCGATCCGCAGGTCGCAGGCCAGCGCCATGCCAAAGGCCCCGCCCGCCAGCGTGCCGTTCAGCGCCGCCACCGTCAGCCCCGGAAACCCGGCCAGCGCGCCCGACAGCCGTTCCCACAGCGGGCTGGTCGCCAGCCCGGCGCGCGCCGCCTCCAGGTCGGCCCCGGCCGAGAACACCTTGCCCGCCCCGGTCAGGATCAGCGCCCTTGCCCCAACCCCGGCCGCCTCCTCCACCGCCGCGATCAGCGCCTCCATCATCGGCGCGGTCAGCGCATTGGCCTTGTCCGCCCGCTCCAGCCGGATCACCCGCAACGCGCCATCCGTTTCCACCCCGATCATCGCAGCCCCCTTGCCCAGCTTCGTGCCCTGCCCCTCTACCCTGCCCGTCCGGCTACGAAAAGTGGGATCCCCCCCTTGCGCCGCAGTCCGGGCAAGGACACGATACGCCGCGTTGATTTCAACCAAGAGGCTTATCATGAAACCCTGGTTCCCGCCTGCGACCGCCACCGCGCTTGCCCTGGTCCTTTCCGCCCAGTCCGCCGCCGCCCTGACCCCGGAAGAGGCCTGGACCGCCATTCAGGCCATGACCACCGCCAACGGCCAGACCCTGACCGTCGCCGGCACCGAACGCAGCGGCGACACGCTGACCGTCACCGGCATCACCACCACGATGCAGGTGCCCGACGGCCCCAGCGTCACCGCCACCATGCCCTCGGCCAGCTTCCGCGACCTGGGCGATGGCACCGTGGAAATCGCCTACCCTGACAATTACCAGGCCGTCGTCGCCTTTCCCCAGGGCGACGGGCCGAAATCCTTTACCATCGACGTGGCCTCGACCGACCTGGCCATTCTCGGCAGCGGCACCGCCGATGCACCGAAATTCGACTACTCCGCCGGCTCCATGGTCCTGACCGCCAGGGATTTCCTCCGCCAGGACGGCCAGACGGTCGACGCCGGCGGCACCCTGACGCTCTCGGGCATGGCCGGCGTCTACGCCGTGGCGACCCAGGGCAGCGGCCAGGCCTTCGACAGCAGCATGACGGTCGCTTCGGCCGAACTGAAGGCCAATGCCAATGAACCCGGCGGCAGCGGCGCCTTTGCCCTGACCCTGACCGCCAGCCAGCTGGCCGTCACGGGCAAGACCGCCCTGGTCGACCCCGCGCTGATGCAGTCGGGCAACCTCTCGGCCGCGCTGGCCGCCGGCTTCCTGGTCAACGGCACCATGTCCAGCGGCCCGATCTCGATCGCCGCCGACCTGACCGGCGCCCCCGAGGCCGGCCATTTCGAAGGCACCCTGGCCGGCACCGCCGCCAACATCCTGCTGGACGCCGAAGCCATGGATTACGGCTTCTCGCTGACCGGCGGCGCCTTCAAGGCCAACGGCTTCGACCTGCCCTTCCCCGAGGTGGCCTCTGCCTTTGGCGAGATTGCCATCGGCTTCGCCATGCCGGTCAAGGCCAGCGAAGACCCCAAACCCTTCTCGGCGCTGGTCAAGCTGACCGACCTGACCCTGACCGAGGATATCTGGGCGATCTTCGATCCGGGCAGCCGCCTGCCGCGCGATCCGGTCACGCTGATCGTCGATCTTGACGGCACCGGCGCCTGGACCACCGACATCCTGGACCCCAAGGCCCAGATGGAATCCGGCCCCGACCTGCCGGCCAAGCTGTTCACGCTTGACCTGACCCAGGTTCTGGCCAAGGCCGCCGGCGCCCAGATCGCCGCGCTGGGCGGGCTGACCTTTGACAACGCCAACCTGCAGACCTACGGCGGCTTCCCCGAACCCACCGGCAAGATCACCGTCACCATGGACGGGATCAACGCGCTGCTCGACGCGCTGGTGGCCATCGGTGTCGTCCCCGAAGACGACATGATGGGCGCCCGCATGGGCCTTGCCATGTTCGCCAAGCCCGGCGCCGGCCCCGACCAGCTGGTATCCGAGATCGAGTTCAAGGAAGGCGGCTTCTTCGTCAACGGCCAGCGCATGTTCTGACGCGGCACGGCGGGCGGCGGCGCCGGTCGCCGCCCCTTTCCCTCTCCCGGCCCACCCGGTCTCTTGAAAGGTTACACCATGTCCCGGTTTCGCCCCGCGCTCGCCGCGCTGGCCCTGTCTCTTGCGGTCCCCCTGTCCCTTGCGGCCCCCTTGCCCGCCCTGGCCGAGGTTTCCGCCGATCAGGTCTGGACCCTGATGCAGGATCAGGTCGCCGGGGCCGGCGGCACCCTGCGCGCCACCGCCACCCGGCAGGGCAACCGGCTGGTCCTGTCGCACCCCGAGATGCTGCTGGCCAACGGCACCATCCTGCAATTGCCCGACCTCACGCTCAGCGAAACGCCCGACCGGGCGGTAAACCTTGAACTGCCGCCGCAGTTTCCGCTGGTGGTCGACACGCCGCCCGGCACCGATTCCCCCGACACGCTGACCTTTACGGTCTCGGCCCCCGACCTGGCGGTGCAGATCCGCGGGCTGGGCGACCAGGCCGATTTCAGCATCTCCGCCGGCTCGCTTTCCGCCGCGCTGGACCGGTTCGACATGCCGCCCGGCGCGCCCCGGCCCGACGATGTCTTCCTGGCCCTTGCCCTGGCCGACCTGTCGCTGATCTGGGCGCACGACGCGGTCTCTGCCGATAAATGGGTGGACGCCTCCGGCAGCCTGGGCACCCTGCATGCCGAGATGCGCATCGACGCCGCGGCCGAAAATCTTGACGCCAGCCTGGCGCTGGATCTCTCGGCCCTTTCGGCCGCCCTGTCCATCTTTGCCCCCGCCGACACCGAACAGCAATTCGGCGCCGGCGCGGGCGAACCCGACATTCCCGCCGCGCTGGCGCTTCTGGATCAGGGGCTGCGCCTTTCCTTCCAGGCCACCAGCGGCCCCGCCGCGCTGGTCTTCGACGCGCCGAAATCGCCCGACGGCCCGGCCTCGCTGCACGTCACCGCCGGCTCCGGCGCGGCCGACGTGCGCTTTGACCGCACCGGAATCGTCTATGACACCTCCACCACCGGGCTAACGCTGGCCTTCCTGGGGCAGGTGCCCGACATGCCGATCGACCGCTTCGGCTTTTCGCTCGGGGAATACCGCACCAACTATCGCCTGGGCTTTCCCGGCACGCCCGATCTGGCCGGCGCCGATCCCGCCTGGGGCGTGCTGTTCCGCCTGACCGGGATGGACCTGTCGCCCGAGCTTTGGGCCCTGCTCGACCCCGGCCAGGTCCTGCCGCAGGACCCGATGTCGCTGGTGCTTGACTTTGCCGGCACCTACCGGCTGGATCCCAGGGCGCTGGAGCCGGGCTTCACCATCGAACCCGGCGCCCCGCCGCCCCTGACCGCCGCCACCCTGACCCTGACCCAGGCGATGGTCGAGGGCCTGGGCCTGTCCTTCACCGGCGCCGGCGGGCTGGACCTCGATTTCACCGATCTCGTCACCTATGACGGCGCCCCGCGCCCCTCGGGCAAGCTCTCCTTCGTCACCACCGGCGCCAATGCGCTGCTGGACCGGCTGGAACGGCTGGGCCTGCTGGCCAGCGACGAAATGACCGGCGCGCGCCTGGGCCTCTTGTTCATCGGCCGCATGGCCGGCGACGACCGGCTGGAAACCGATCTGGAATTCCGCGACACCGGCTTTTATCTCAACGGCCAGAAGATCCGCTGACCCGCAACCCCGCAAGGCCCCCTGATGCCCGACACGCTTTCCTCGCTGACCTCGGCCCTTCTGCAGGCCGCCACCCGCGCCGGCGCCGATGCCGCCGATGCGCTTGCCGTTTCCGGCGCGGCGCTGACCGTCGACATCCGCCAGGGCAAGCTGGAACAGGCCGAACGCGCCGAAGGCACCGAGATCGGCCTGCGCGTGCTGGTCGGCCGGCGGCAGGCCTGCGTCTCGGCCTCCGACACTTCGGCCGCCACCATCGCCGCCCTGGCCGAACGCGCCGTCGCCATGGCGCGCGAGGCGCCCGAGGATCCCACCGTGGGCCTTGCCGAACCGGGCCAGCTCACCCGCGACACCGATGCCTCCGCACTCGACCTCTGCGACCCGGCCGACGAACCCGCCGCCGCCACCCTGCAGGACGAGGCCCGCGAAACCGAGGCCGCCGCCCTGGCCGCCCGCGGCATCACCCAGGTCGAGGCTTCGGCCAGCTGGTCGCGCCGGCAGGTGCATCTGGCCGCCACCAACGGCTTTGCCGGCGGCTACGCCCGGTCGTCCCGCTCGCTCTCCGCCACCGCCTTCTGCGGCACCGGCACCGGCATGGAACGCGACCACGCCGGCGAGGCGCGGGTCTACGCCGCCGACATGCCGCCCGCCGCCGAAATCGGCGCCCGCGCCGCCGAACGCGCGCTGTCCCGGCTGGACGCGGTCAAACCCCCCACCGGCCATTTCCCGGTGCTGTATGACGAACGTGTGGCCGCCTCGCTGATCGGCCACCTGCTCTCGGCGATCAACGGCACCGCCATTGCCCGCGGCGCCTCCTGGGCGGCCGACCTCATGGGCCGGCAGGTTCTGCCCGCCGGGCTCGACCTGATCGAAGATCCGCACCGCCCCCGCATCGGCGCCTCGCGCCCCTTCGACGCCGAGGGCCTGGCCACTGCCCGCCGCGCCTGGGTGCAGGACGGCGTGCTGCAAGGCTGGGTCCTCGACCTCGCCACCGGGCGCAAGCTGGGCCTGCCCTCGACCGCCAATGCCAGCCGCGGGCCATCGGCGCCGCCCTCGCCCTCGACCAGCTGCATCGACCTGACCCAGGGCGGGCAGAGCCGCGACGACCTGATCGCCGCCATGGGAACCGGGCTTCTGGTCACCTCGATGATCGGCTCGACCATCAACCCCACCACCGGCGATTATTCCCGCGGCGCCTCCGGCTTCTGGGTGGAAAACGGCCGCCTGTCGCACCCGGTCAACGAATGCACCATCGCCGGCAACCTGCGCGAGATGCTGACCCGCCTCACCCCGGCCAATGACGCCCGGCCGCATCTGGCGTTCCGCGTGCCCTCGCTCTTGGTCGAGGGCCTGACCCTTGCCGGAAGCTGACGACCTCGCCCTCCTGACCGATGCCGCCCGCGCCGCGGGCCGGATCGCGCTGCGCTACTGGCGGAACGATCCGAAATCCTGGGACAAGGGCGGCGATCACGGCCCGGTTTCCGAGGCGGATCTGGCGGTGAACCAGGATCTTGCGGCTCGGCTGCGGGCGGCCCGCCCCGACTATGGCTGGCTGTCCGAGGAAACCCCCGACGATGCCCGCCGGCTGGGGGCCGAAACCCTGATCATCCTCGACCCGATCGACGGCACCCGCGCCTTTCTTGCGGGCGAAGAGGCCTTTTCGATCGCGCTGGCCGTGGTGCGTGACGGCCAGCCGGTCGCCGGGGTGGTCTACCTGCCGGCGAAGGACCGGCTCTATGCCGCCACCGCCTCCGGGCCGGCCACCCGCGACGGGCAGCCGATCCGTTGCAGCGACCGCGCCGACCTGGCCGGCGCCGATGTGCTGACCACCCGCGCGGCGATGGCGCCCGAACACTGGCCCGCCGGCGTGCCAGACCTGAAACGCAGCTTCCGCGCCTCGCTGGCCTGGCGGCTGTGCCTGGCCGCCGAAGGGGCGCATGACGCGATGCTGACCCTGCGCCCCGCCTGGGACTGGGACATTGCCGCCGGCGCGCTGATCGCCCGGCGGGCCGGCTGTCTGGTCAGCAACCGCCATGGCGCGCCCCTGCGCTTCAACGCCGCCGACCCGCGCGCCGATGGCGTGGTGGTGGCGAACCCGGCCCTGCACCGGGCCATGCTGGCGGCGCTGGGGGCCTGACCGGCCCCCGTCTTTCCCGGCGGTCAGCGTTTCGGCTTGCCCGGCGGGGTAAAGCGTTTCGAGGTGTCGCGCGCATCGCCCTTGGGCGCCGCCGGCCGGGCCGGTCCCTTGCGGCCAAACGGCTTGTCGCCCTTGGGTCCAAACGGCTTGTCCCCCTTGGGCGCATAGGGTTTCTTTGCGCCCTCTGCGGCGGATTTGCTGCCCCAGCTGCGCTTGCCTTCTGCGGCCTTGTCGCCATCGCGGCGGGCAAAGGGCCGGGCATCGTCGCCCTTGCCGGCCCAGGGCTTGCGGCCCTCGCCCTCTTCGCGCGGCCTGTATCCGCCGCCTTCGGCCTTGTGGCTCTTGTAGCCGGCGGCGCGGGCCGGGCGGCCTTCACCGCCGCCATGCGACTTGAAACCGGCCGACTTGTAGGCCGGCTTGCCGCCCTCGGCCGCGGCCGGGCGGTTCGCCCGATCCTCCGGCGACCAGCGCGGCTTTTTCGCGCCCTCGGCCCGCTCCCCCGCCTCGCGCGGGGCATAGGGCTTGCGCTCCGCCGCCTCACGCGGGGCATAGGGCTTGCGGTCGCCCTCCTCGCGCCGGGCATAGGGCTTTGCGTCCTCCCGCTTGGGCCAGGTCTTGCGCGCCACGTCCGCCCCGGCCTCATCCTCCTCGACCACGCGCGGCGGCTTGGGCTGATAGGGCGGCTTGTCGCGCTTGGGTGCCGGGCGGCCCTCGGCGCGCGCGCCCAGCCGGGCCGGCCGGCCCAGGTCCGGCTCGCCCGCCAGCCGCTCCATGGTCAGCCCCTGGTCGATCTCCAGGCTCTGGCCGAACCGCGGCTCCAGCGGGGCTGCGATCTGCACATAGGTTTCCTCCTGTTGCACCCGGATCGCGCCGATACCGTCCTTGGCGATCCCGCCGGCATCGCAGATCTTCGGCAACAGCCAGCGCGCCTCGGCCCGCCCGCTGTGGCCGACCGAGATGCGATACCAGACCGAAGGCCCGAATTCCCCGCGTTCCCGCACCGGCAG
The DNA here is from genome assembly GCA_041397345.1 of Paracoccaceae bacterium. Taxonomy (GTDB): domain Bacteria; phylum Pseudomonadota; class Alphaproteobacteria; order Rhodobacterales; family Rhodobacteraceae; genus Pseudogemmobacter. The sequence goes on along the minus strand of JAWKWU010000014.1, from coordinate 81,729 downwards.
CGGTGCCGGCGGCGGCAGGCTGTCGGACAGCACCTCGGGCGCCGAACGCCCCTGCCGCCACAGCCGCACAAAGGCCGCCGCAACCGCCTCGGCGCCCCAGCGGTCCAAGAGCGCCCCGGCCATCGCCGCCTCATCCCCCGGCGCCTCGGCCAGCGCCGGATGCTCGACCAGCCGCTGATCCTCGCGCGCCTGCACGTCCTCGGCCGAAGGCGCCTTGCCCCAGGCCGCCTCGACCTTGGCGCCCTGCAACAGCCGCTGCGCCTTGCGCACCTCGGGCGGCGGCACGATCAGGACGCTGGTCCCCTTGTTCCCCGCCCGTCCCGTCCGGCCCGACCGGTGCAGCAGCACCTCGGAATTCGACGGCAGGTCGGCATGGATCACCAGCTCCAGCCCCGGCAGGTCGATCCCCCGCGCCGCCACATCCGTGGCGATGCAGACCCGCGCCCGCCCGTCGCGCAAGGCCTGCAACGCATGCATCCGCTCGGTCTGTGACAACTCGCCCGACAGCGCCACCACCTGGAACCCCCGGTTCACCATCCGCGCGAACAGGTGGTTCACATTGGCCCGCGTCTTGGCGAAGACGATCGCCGTCTGCGCCTCATGGAACCGCAGCACGTTGAAGATCGCGTGTTCCTTGTCGCGCGCCTGCACCGACAGCGCCTGATAGGCGATGTCGGCATGCTGCCGCGCCTCGCCCTGCACCTGCACCCGCAGCGCATCCTTCTGGAAGGTCGCCGCCAGCTTCTCGATCTCTTTCGGCACCGTGGCCGAAAACATCAGCGTCCGCCGCTCTTCCGGCGCGGCCCCAGGATGAACTCCAGATCCTCGGCAAAGCCCAGGTCCAGCATCTCGTCCGCCTCGTCCAGCACCACCGCCTTTGCGCCCGACAGGTCCAGCGAGCCGCGCTCGATATGGTCGCGCAGCCGCCCCGGCGTGCCCACCACCACATGCGCGCCCCGCTCCAGCGCCCTCCGCTCGGTCCGGTAATCCATGCCACCGACGCAAGAGGCCAGCTGCACCCCGGCCGGGCCATAAAGCCACTCGAACTCGCGCTTGACCTGCAGGGCCAGCTCGCGCGTCGGCGCCACCACCAGCGCCAGGGGCGTCTCGGCCGGCAACAGCCGGTCGACGCCGCCCAGCACCTCGGGCGCCATCGCCAGGCCAAAGGCCACCGTCTTGCCGCTGCCGGTCTGCGCCGACACCAGCAGGTCGCGCCCCTCGACGCCCTCGGCCAACACGGCCTCCTGCACCGGGGTCAGCCGCTCATAGCCCTTGTCCGCCAATGCCGCCTTCAGCGGCCCGGCCAATACCAGATCGTTCATTGCTTGTCCTGACGCGGGGGCCATCTGCCCCGCAATATGAAGCCACATCCAAGGCCTCACCCCCACCCGCCGCACCCCTCCCATTCGGGCACGGCACCGGGAAATCTCAGGCCATCCGCAGGCCCCTACACGCTTTCCACAGCCATGTATAGGGCGCCGCCGGTTCAGCCGCGGGAATAGATGTCCTCATAGCGGATGATGTCATCCTCGCCCAGGTAGCTGCCGGTCTGCACCTCGATCAGCACCATCGGCACCTTGCCGGGGTTCTCCATCCGATGCACCGCGCCCAGCGGGATATAGACCGACTGGTTTTCCGTCACCAGCTTCACCTCGGCATCAATCGTCACCTTGGCCGTGCCCTGCACCACGATCCAGTGTTCGGCCCGGTGGTTGTGCGATTGCAGCGACAGCGCCGCACCCGGATGCACCATGATCCGCTTGACCTGAAACCGGTTGCCGATCACCAGGCTGTCGAACCAGCCCCAGGGCCGGTGGTCGCGCGGAAAGGCCGTGGCCTGCCGGGCCGCCTTGGCCTTCAGCGCCGTCACCGCCTCTTTCACCCGCGCGCCTTCGGATTTCTTCGCCACCAGAACCGCATCGGGCATCGCCACCGCGATGATGTCCTCCAGCCCGATCCCCACCAGTTCCAGCCCCTCGGCCTCGGACCGCAGCAGGCAATCCTCGCAGTCGATCGCCGTCGCCGGCCCCGACAGCACGTTGCCCGCCGTATCCGGCCCGCTTTCATGCCAGACCGAATGCCAGCTTCCCAGGTCGGACCAGGCGCCGCGCCAGGGCATCACCGCCAGGTTGCCGGCCTTTTCCATGATCGCATAGTCAATGGAAATGTCCGGCAATTCCGCCCAGGGGCCGGCCTCCAGCCGCTGAAACCCCAGATCCGCCCGCAGGCCCGCCACCGCCGCCCGCGCCGGTGCCAGCATCGCCGGCTGATGCGCCTGAAACGCCGCGACCAGCGCCCTTGCGGTGAACAGGAATATCCCGGCGTTCCACAGATGCTTGCCGCCTGCCAGCAGCGCCAGCGCCGTCGCCTGATCGGGCTTTTCCACGAACCCGGCCAGCGGCTGCGGGCTGTCGGCCCCGGCATCCGCGCCCTCGGCCAGGTGCAGATAGCCATAGCCGGTCTCCGGCCGGGTCGGCACCACGCCGAATGTCACCAGATCCCCCGCCTGCGCCCGCGGCAGCGCCGCCTGCACCGCCGCCCGGAATGCCGCCGCATCGGGAATGACATGGTCGGACGGCACCACCAGCAGCACCGCCTCGGGGTCGCTTTCTTGCAGCCACAGCGCCGCCGCCAGCAGCGCGGGCGCGGTATTGCGCGCCTCGGGCTCGATCAGGATGCCGGCGGGGGTAATCTCCAGCGCCGCCAGTTGCTCGGCCACGATGAACCGGAAATCCTCGCCCGTCAGCACCGAAGGCGCCGCAAAGCCCGGCCCCGACACCCGCCGCAGCGTCGCCTGAAACAGCGATTCGGGGCCCATCAGCGGCACGAACTGCTTGGGATAGCTCTTGCGCGACAGCGGCCAGAGCCGCGTCCCCGACCCGCCACACAACACGACAGGATGTATCAACGAATCCATTCGAAAATTCCTTCTGCGATAGCCCCCACCTCAATCCACTCCCGCCCCAAGTTCAATAGCCGCCTGCGCACCATTTGCCACTTCCCCCAAGGTCGCCCCGCAAGGCAGAACCGCAGCAATTCCTTGACAAATCGTTAATTCCCGATGGTCAAGTCCTTGATTTTGCTTGGCCCGCTGCGCGTCCCGGCGTGGGACGCCGGCAAATCCTTTGCGGCCCCCCGCGGCTGCCGCTATCCTGCCGCCATCATGCCCGCCCTCTGCCGCGACTGCCTGACCCGCTTCCAGACCGGCACCCGCTGCCCGGCCTGCCGGTCCCCCCGCATCGCCACCCATGCCGAGCTGGAAACCCTCTCCATCGCCCACATGGACTGCGACGCCTTCTATGCCTCGGTCGAGCAGCGCGACAACCCCGCCCTGCGCGCCGGCCCCCTGATCGTCGGCGGTGGCACCCGCGGGGTCGTCTCCACCTGCTGCTACCTCGCCCGCATCAAGGGCGTCCGCTCCGCCATGCCGATGTTCCAGGCGCTGAAACTCTGCCCCGAGGCCACGGTCGTCAAACCCCGCATGGCCGTCTATGTCGAGGCCAGCCGCCAGATCCGCGCCATGATGGAGACGCTGACCCCCACCATCCAGCCCCTGTCGCTGGACGAGGCCTTCCTCGACCTCACCGGCACCGAACGCCTGCACGGCGCGCCCCCCGCCGTCATGCTGGCCCGGCTGACCAAAAGGATGGAGGACGAGCTGGGCCTGACCGGCTCGATCGGGCTTTCCCACAACAAGTTCCTGGCCAAGATCGCCTCGGATCTCGACAAGCCCCGCGGCTTTTCCATCATCGGCCGCGCCGAGACCGCCGATTTCCTGCGCCCGCGGCCGGTCCGCATCATCTGGGGCGTCGGCACCGCCACCCAGACCGCGCTGGAGGCCGCCGGCATCCGCACCATCGCAGACCTCTTGCGCTGGGACCGCGCCGACCTTGCCGCCCGCTTCGGCCAGATGGGCGACCGGCTCTGGCACCTCGCCCGCGGCGAGGACCGCCGCCCCGTCACCCGCGACGAAAAGCTGAAATCGATCAGCAAGGAAACCACCTTCCACGAGGATACCTCGGACCCCGACATCCTGGATGGCCATCTCTGGCGGCTGGCCGAACAGGTGGCCGACCGCGCCAAGGCCAGGGAACTGTCCGGCCGCACCGTCACGCTGAAACTCAAGCGCGGCGACTTTCAGCTGGTCAGCCGCCGCCAGGCCCTGTCCGACCCGACCCAGCTGGCCGACCGCATCTATCGCGCCGCGCGCGAGCTGTTCGACCACGCCGGCACCCGCGGCCCCTTCCGCCTGATCGGCGTCGGCATCGCCGATCTGGCGCCCGAGTCGCAGGCCGACCTGTCCGGCGACCTGCTGGACCCGCAGGCCGGCAAGCGCGCGGCGGCCGAACGCGCCACCGACGCCATCCGCGCCCGTTTCGGCGCCGAGGCCATCGTGAAAGGCCGGTCCCTGCGCTGAGCCCTTAAGCCCTTCTTCAGACAAACCGCGCATCCTGTGCCGAAATCTGGCAATGGAAGGCACGGCAAATGTCGACAGCAAACGAAACGGTCGAGGCGATCTGGGCGGCCATCGGCGCACATGGTGTGTGGAAGATGCGTCTGAAAACCGCGATCACCCTGGGCAAATCGGATCTCACCGTGGCCAATGTCTGCCGCGACGATCTTTGCGACTTTGGAAAATGGCTGAACAGCCCGTCACTGCCCGCCGCGCTGCGCCAATCCGATGATTTCCGCACCATTCGCGCAAGACACGCCGAATTTCACAAATGCGCCGGCGATGTTCTGGGGCTGGCCCTGTCCGGCCAGAAAGACGCGGCGCTGACCCGGCTCGATGGCGATTTCGCCGCGCAGTCGCAGGGCCTGGCGCTGGCGATGCGGCAATGGTCGAACGGCCTGGCCGCGGCCAAGGTGGGCTGACTATTCCGCCGCCAGCGGCACGGCATCGCCCAGGGCGCGGCAGATGTCGGCGATGACCGCCTCGACCAGGGAACAGAAGGCGGCGAAATCCGGCAGCGGCTCGACCCGGACCTCGTCCATGTAGAGCGAGCGGTTGATCTCGACCTGGATGGCGTGGCAGCGGCGGGCGGGGCGGCCATAGGCTTGGGTGATATAGGCCCCGGCAAAGGGGGCGTTGCGCCCCACCCGCAGCCCGGCGGCGGCAAAGGCCGCCTCGACCACCTCGACCACGCGCCGGCCGGCGGTGGCGCCGAACCTGTCGCCCAGCACCACGTCGGGGCGGGGCTGGCCGGGGCGGGCCTGCGCCTCCAGCGCCTCATGCGGCATCGAATGACAGTCGATCAGCACCGCCTGGCCGAAATCGCGCAGCGTGTCGTCGACCAGGCCGCGCAGCGTGTCGTGATAGGGGTGCCAGAACTGCCGCAGCCGCTCTTGCGCCTCGGCCAGGGGCAGCTTGCCGGCATAGATCGCCCGCCCCCCGGCCACCACGCGGGGAATCACCCCCAGCCCCGAGGCGATGCGCGGGTTGTGGGCCGGCCGGCCCACGCCGTCGATCACCGCCGGGTCCAGTTCATCCGCGGCGCGGTTCAGGTCCAGAAACGCCCGCGGCGCGCAGGCGGCCAGCAGGGGCGCCCCCAGGGCCGGCGCCGCCGCGAACAGCCGGTCGACAAAGGCATCTTCCGACGACCGGATGGCCTGCCGGTCCAGGAGGCTGCGCGACAGGAAGGCCGCCGGATACTCGGCCCCGGAATGCGGCGAGGAAAAGACGACCGGCACCGTCTGGCGCATCGGCCGCAAAAGGGAGTACGGCTTGGTCAAACGGCCCCCACGCGGTTTGCAGCCTGCCGCTGCCTCTTTGGTATAGCGACATTTCGCCGGATTCCAAAACCTCTTGCGGGCGGCGGGGCACTTGAGTATAGACCCCCAGACCGACGCGGTTCGCCCCGCGTCCTTTTCGTTTCAACGGCGGGACACAGGGCGAATCGAACGGCTGCGTGGGCGGTTAGCTCAGCGGTAGAGCACTACGTTGACATCGTAGTGGCCACTGGTTCGATCCCAGTACCGCCCACCATTCATTCGCCGCCCCCGCCATGGGGGCATGGGTTTCACTGGCGCTTAGCGCCGCGACATGGGAGGGACGACCATGAAGGTTGCCAACTCGCTCCGCTCGCTGAAGACGCGCCACCGCGATTGCCAGGTCGTGCGCCGCAAGGGCCGGGTCTATGTGATCAACAAGACGCAGAAGCGCTATAAGGCCCGCCAGGGCTGATCGCTTCCGGCTGACGGATTGCAAAAGGGCCGCCCAGGGAAACCGGGCGGCCTTTTCCTTTCGAAAGGACGCGCCATGCATCCCAACCCCGCCTTTCGCCAGACCCCCGCCGACCGGAACCTGGCCTTTGCCCGCGACCGCGGCTTTGGCGTCCTGATGGTCAACGGCCCCGAGGGGCCGCTGGCGGCGCATGTGCCGTTCCTGCTGGACCCGGACGGCGGGCTGGCCGAACTGCATCTGGCGCGGTCCAACCCGATCGCCCGCGCCGGCCTGCCGCTGCCGGCGCTGCTGGCGGTTTCGGGGCCGGATGCCTATGTCTCGCCCGATTTCTACGGGCCGCATGAGGTGGTGCCCGACCAGGTGCCGACCTGGAACTATCTTGCGGTCCATCTACGCGGCGTGCTGGAGCCGCTGCCGCCCGCCGCGCTGGCCGCGCATGTCGCCGCGCTGAGCGCCGAACAGGAAGGCCGCATCGTCGGCAAGACCCCCTGGACCGCCGACAAGATGACCGAGGGCGCGCTGGAGCGGATGCTGCGGATGATCCTGCCGTTCCGGCTGCGGATCGAACAGGTCGACGGCACCTGGAAGCTGAACCAGAACAAGCCGGCCGAGGTGCGGGCCCGCGCCGCCGCCGCCCTGGCCCAGGGCGACCCGGCCGCACAGGCCATCGCGGCGCTTATGCGGGCACTGCCCGAGGCGTGAGGCCGTTGCCATTTACAGGGGGGCGGGGTGATTCTAGGATCGTCTTCCGAAAGATGGAGGCTCCGATGCCGGTTCCGCTTGCCCCGCTTCTGCCCATTGCGCTGCGCCTTGGCGCCGTGACCCTGGCCGGTTTCGCCGCCGGCCGCTGGGTCAGGGCGCGCTGCCATCCCGGCCGCACCGACCAGCGCGCCGAGGATGCGCTGGACGAGCTGGGCGAGGGGCTGTCGCTGCACCGCCCGGCCGACCGCGCCGGCGACCGCCAGACCAACGCCGCCGCCCGCCTGCGCCGGGTGATCCGCTTTCGCGGCCGCGCATACGAACTGGACGCCGGCCTGATGGCCCGGTTCCGCCTGCGCGACACGGCCACCGACACAGCGACTGGGGATGCCACGGAATGAAGCTGTTCCATTCGGCCACCTCGCCCGTTGTGCGCAAGGTGATGGTCCTGATCCACGAAACCGGCCTGCGCGGCGTCGAATTGGTGCCCGCCGCCGGCACCCCGGTCGCGCCGGACACGATGCCGCTTGACCACAATCCGCTGGGCAAGATCCCGGCGCTGATCCTGGACGACGGGCGGGCGATCTATGACAGCCGGGTGATCTGCCGCTATCTCGACGATCAGGCCAACGCCGGGCTTTACCCCGACGACGACACGCTGTGGGACACGCTGACGCTCGAGGCGACGGCGGATGGCATGCTCGAGGCGGCGGTGCTGATGGTCTACGAATCGCGGCTGCGCCCAGACGACATGCGCTTTACCCCCTGGGTCGAAGGGCAATGGGCCAAGATCGCCCGCGCGCTGGACGCGGTGGAACGCAACTGGAAGGGCCACCTAGCCGGCCCGATGGACATGGGGCAGATCGCGCTGGCCTGCGCGCTGGGCTATCTGGACTTTCGCCACCCCGCCCGCAACTGGCGCGCGAACCACCCCGGCCTTGCCGCCTGGGAAGCCGCCTTTGCCGCCCGCCCCGCGATGCGCCGGACCGTTCCACAGGGCTGAGGTCGCGCCCCTTCTGCCACAGAGCCGGGAAAACGGCCAAGTCTGCGCGATAAAACCGCCTCTGCGCGGCTTTGTCCGCTGGACGACCTGCCCCGCCTTGTCTAAAAGCGCCACCGCAAGGGTCTCGGGCAACCGCGACCCCGGTTTTCCATGGGCCGTTCACCAGGGCGGCCCCGCAAGGGAGAGGAACCCGTGTCCCACGCAGAAGCTGACGCAGGCACCCGCCGCGATTTCCTGTACTACGCCACGGCTGGCGCTGGCGCTGTCGCCACCGGCGCGGCCGTCTGGCCGCTGGTCGACCAGATGAACCCCTCGGCCGATACCCGCGCCATGGCGTCGATCTATGTCGATGTCTCGGGTGTTCAAGTGGGCACTCAACTGACCGTGAAGTGGCGTGGCAAGCCGGTGTTCATCCGCCGCCGCAGCCCCGAGGAGATCGAGGCCGCCCGCGCCGTCACGCTGGACGACCTGACCATCGACAAATCGGCCGAGAACGCCAACAAGCCCGGGGCCGACGCGCTGGACCAGAACCGCAGCCTGGACGAGGCCGGCGAGTGGCTGGTGATGATCGGCGTCTGCACCCACCTGGGCTGCGTGCCGATCGGCAATGGCTCGGGCGAGTTCGGCGGCTGGTTCTGCCCCTGCCACGGGTCGCACTACGACACCTCGGGCCGTATCCGCAAAGGGCCGGCGCCGCGCAACCTTGACGTCCCGGTGGCGCAGTTCACCGACGAATCCACGATCCTGCTGGGCTGAGGAAAAGAGACATGGCTGGTATCCCCCACGACCATTACGAGCCCGGGACGGGCATCGAAAAGTGGCTGCACAAGCGCCTGCCCATCGTCGCGCTGGCCTATGACACGCTGATGATCCCCACGCCCAAGAACCTGAACTGGATGTGGATCTGGGGCATCGTGCTGGCCTTCTGCCTGGGCCTGCAGATCGTGACCGGCATCGTGCTGGCGATGCACTACACCCCGCATGTCGACATGGCCTTTGCCTCGGTCGAGCATATCATGCGCGACGTGAACGGCGGCCACATGCTGCGCTACCTGCATGCCAACGGCGCCTCGCTGTTCTTCTTTGCCGTCTACCTGCACATCTTCCGCGGCCTCTACTACGGCAGCTACAAGGCCCCGCGCGAAGTGACCTGGATCGTCGGCATGATCATCTACCTGTGCATGATGGGCACCGCCTTCATGGGCTATGTGCTGCCCTGGGGCCAGATGTCCTTCTGGGGCGCGACGGTGATCACCGGCCTCTTCGGCGCCATCCCCGGCATCGGGCCGACCATCCAGGAATGGCTCCTGGGCGGGCCGGCGGTCGACAATGCCACGCTGAACCGCTTCTTCTCGCTGCACTACCTGTTGCCCTTCGTGATCGCCGCCCTGGTCGCCGTTCACATCTGGGCCTTCCACACCACCGGCAACAGCAACCCGACCGGTGTCGAGGTGCGGCGCGGATCCAAGGCCGAGGCAGAGCGTGACACCCTGCCCTTCTGGCCCTATTTCGTGATCAAGGACCTGTTCGCCCTGGCGGTGATCGTGACCGTGTTCTTCGCCGTGGTCGGCTTCATGCCGAACTACCTGGGCCACCCCGACAACTATATCGAGGCGAACCCGCTGGCGACGCCGGCGCACATCGTGCCGGAATGGTACTTCCTGCCGTTCTACGCCATCCTGCGCGCCTTCACCGCCGATGTCTGGGTGGTGCAATGGGCCAGCATGCTGTCCTTCGGCATCATCGACGCCAAGTTCTTTGGCGTGCTGGCGATGTTCGGCGCCATCGCCGTCATGGTTCTGGTGCCCTGGCTGGATACCTCGTCGGTGCGTTCGGGCCGTTACCGCCCGATGTTCAAGTGGTGGTTCGCCCTCCTGGCGATCGACTTCGTGGTGCTGATGTGGTGCGGCGCCATGCCGGCCGAGGAACCCTATGCCACGATCAGCCTGATCGCGGCGGCCTACTGGTTCGCCTACTTCCTGATCATCCTGCCGCTGCTGGGCGTGCTTGAAAAGCCGCTGCCGCAACCGGCAACGATCGAGGAAGACTTCAAGGCCCACTACCCCCACGCGGCCGAGTGACGGAAAGGATCAAGGCAAAATGTTCCGCAAGATCGCAATCACCGCCGTCGCCGCGCTGACCCTTGGCATGGGCACTGCCCATGCCGCGGGCGAGGCCGAGACGCATGACGTCGCCTTCTCGTTCGAAGGCCCGTTCGGTACCTTCGACCAGTTCCAGCTGCAGCGCGGCCTTCAGGTCTTTACCGAGGTCTGCTCTGGCTGCCACGGGATGAAGTTCGTGCCGATCCGGTCGCTGGCCGATCCCGGCGGCCCCGAGCTGCCGGCCGACCAGGTCCGCGCCTATGCCGCCTCGCTCGACTCGGTCGTGCTGCCCGACGGCACCGAACGCCCGCGCGAATGGACCGACAAGTTCCCCGAGCGCACGGGCGAAGGCATGGGCCCGGACCTCAGCCTGATGGCCAAGGCCCGCGCCGGCTTCCACGGCCCCTATGGCCTGGGCATCAACCAGTTCGTCCGTGGCATCGGCGGGCCCGAGCATATCGTCTCGATCCTGACCGGCTATACCGGCGAGGAAATCGAGGAGGCCGGCTCGATCTTCTATGAAAACCACGCCTTTGCCGGCGGCAAGATCGCCATGCCGCCGCCCCTGTCGGATGGCCAGGTCGAATATGCCGACGGGCATGACAACTCGATGCATCACATGGCCGAGGACGTTGCCGCCTTTCTGATGTGGGCCGCCGAGCCGCACATGATGGCGCGCAAGCAGTCGGGCTTCCTGGCGGTCACCTTCCTGGTGGTCCTGTCGGTCCTCTTGTATCTGACCAACAAGAAGCTGTGGGCGCGGGCCAAGGGCAAGACCTTCAGCGCCTGACCCGGGCCACACCGCAAATAAAGAACCCCGCCCCTTACCGGGCGGGGTTTTTTCTTGCGCCCAGATAGGCCTGCAATTCCGGCGGCGGGCGGTCGAACAGCGCCACGGTGTCCTGCGGCGGCCGCGCCACCCCCCCGGACACCAGCACCACCTGCCGGGCAAAGCGCCGCGCATCCTCGGGGTCGTGGGTGATCATCAAGACCGTCGCCCCGGCCTCTGCCGCCACCTCGTCCAGCAGGGCCAGCATCTCGTCCTTGAGCGCCGGGCCCAGCGCCGCGAAGGGCTCGTCCAACAGCAACAGCGGCCGCGCCCTGAGCAGCGCCCGGGCCAGCGCCGCGCGGCCGATCTGCCCGCCCGACAGCTGCGCCGGCCTGCGGTCGCCCAGGCCCGCCAGCCCCACACGGGCCAGCGCCCCGTCGACCTGGGCGCGCTGCGCCGCATCCAGCCGCAGGTCGGGCCGCAGCCCCAGGCCGATGTTCTGCGCCAGCGTCATGTGCGGAAACAGGTTCTGGTCCTGGAACAGCATCGTCACCGGCCGCGCGCCGGGGGGCAGCGGCCCAAGGTCGCGCCCCTGCCACAGGATGCGCCCGGCAGCCGGGGCCAGGAACCCGGCAATCGCCGCCAGCAGCGTCGACTTCCCCGCCCCCGACGGCCCGATCAGCGCGATCCGCGCCCCCGCCGCGGCCTGCCAGTCCGCCACCAGTCGGAAATCGCCCTGCCGCAGCTCCAGCGACTCAAGTTTCAGCATGCCGCCCCCATCCGTCGAACACCGCGAATAACGCCAGCGCCGTGGCCACCAGCAGCACCGATGCCCCCGCCGCCGCCTGCATCCGATAGGCGCCCTGCAACCGCTGCACCACCAGCGGCAGCGTCGCCTCGGCCTCGCCCGCGAACAGCGCGATCACCCCCAGATCGCCCATCGACAGCGCCGCCGCCAGCCCCGCGGCAAAGCCCAGCGGCCGCCGCAGCCGGGGCAGCGTGACCAGCCGCAACCCGGCCCAGCCGCCCAGACCCAGGCTTGCCGCCAGCCGTCCGTAATCGGCCTGCAGGCTGCGCGCCTGCGGCAGGATCAGGCGATAGGCAAAGGGCAGCGACAGCGCCGCGTTGACCGCCACCGTCACCGGCAGCGCCAGCCGGGCGGGTGGCACGAACGGCTGCACGATCAGGAACAGCCCGGTCCCCAGCACCAGCCCGCTGGTCGCCAGCGGCAGGGCCGCCGCCAGGTCCAGCCAGCGCGAGCCGCCCCTTGCCACCGCCAGCGCCAGGGTCAGCGCCGCCGCCACCGCCACCCCGGTCGAGACCAGCGCCACCGCCACCGACCGCCCCAGCGCCGGCCAGACCGCGCCGGGCATCTCGGCCAGCCCCGGCAGGCCGCGCAACAGCACCGCCGCCATCGGCGCCAGCAGGAACAGCGCCGCCGCCACCAGAACCGCGCCATCGCCCAGCCGGCGCCAGCCGCCCGGCCCCTGCACCCCTGCCGCCCGGTCCAGCCCCGCGCCGAACCCCGCAACCCGCGCCGCGCCCCAGGCCACCAGCGCCGCAGCCCCCCCGACCAGCGCCTGCACCAGCGCCAGCCCGGCCGCATGGCCCAGGTCGAAATCGAACCGCACCGCCTGATAGATCGCCAGTTCCAGCGTCGTCGCCCCCGGCCCCCCGCCCAGGATCAGCGCCACCGCGAACGATGTCAGGCAGATGGCAAAGACCGTGGCCAGCGCGCCCGGCACCACCTCGCGCAGCATCGGCCATTCCAGGTGCCGCATCACCTGCGCCGGAGCGAAAGAAAGGCTCTGCGCCAGCCGGAATCGCTCGGCCGGAATGGCCTGCCATCCCTGCAGGATCATCCGGGTCGCCAGCGGCAGGTTCAGGAACACATGCGCCAGCACCACGCCTTGCAGCCCATAGACCGACACCGCAGGCAGCCCCAGCACCGCCAGCATCCCGTTCACCGCGCCATTGCGGCCGAACAGCACCACCAGCCCCATGACCGCGACGATCACCGGCAACAGGAACGGCGCGCCCATCAGCAGGATCAGCAGCCGCCGCCCGGCAAAGCTGCGCCGGGCCAGCGCGCGGGCCACCGGCACCGCCAGCGCCACCGACAGCCCGGCCGACCAGGCCGCCTGCACCAGCGTGAACCGCAGCGCCGCCCAATCGGCGGCAGACAACGCCAGCCCCCCCGCGTGCCAGGCCACCGCACCGATCGGCGCGGCGACCAGCAGCAGCAGCGCCGCGCCTAGTGCGCCAGCGCCGCTTGCCATTCCGCCAGCGCCGGGTCGCGCGCCGCCTGCGCCTCTTCGGCGCCCATCAACAGGCTTTTCGCCGGGCGGGCGGTTTCAAACCCGGCCGGCAGATCCGCCGCCCCCGCCGGATACATCCAGTTGGTCTGCGGTATCGCCGACTGGAATTCCGGCGTCAGGACAAAGGCCATGAACCGGTCGGCCAGCTCCGGCTGGTCGCTGGCGGCCAGCTTGCCCGCCACCTCGACCTGCAGGTAATGGCCCTCGTCAAACGGCGCCCAGTCCTTGCCGTCGTCGCCCTCGGCGATCCGGTGATAGGCCGGCGAGGTGGTATAGCTCAGCACCATGTCGGCCTCGCCTTCCAGGAACAGGCCATAGGCCTCGGACCATCCGGGGGTGACGGTCAGCACATTATCGGCCAGACCCTGCCAGATCGCGGCGGCCTGGTCGCCATGGGCCGCCTTGACCCAGAGCAGCAGCCCCAGGCCGGGGGTCGAGGAGCGCGGGTCCTGAATCACGATCTTCAGGTCGCTTTCCGCCAGTTCAGAGAAGTTTTTCGGCGGCGCCGGCAGCTTTGCCCTGTCATGGACAAAGGCGAACCAGCCCCAGTCATAGGGCAGGAACAGCGGGTCGTCATAGGCCACCGGCAGCGCGGTTGCCGCCGGCTGGCCATGCGGGGCGAACAGACCCGTGGCCGCCGCCGCCGCCGTCAGGCCGGTGTCCAGCCCCAGCACCACATCGGCCGCGCTGTCCGCGCCTTCCAGTTGCAGCCGCGCCAGCAGCGCCGCGCCATCGCCGGCGGCGACGAATTGCAGATCGCAGCCGCAGGTCGCCTCGAATGCCTTTTCCACCGCAGGGCCGGGGCCCCACTCGCTGGTGAAACTGTCATAGGTCAGCACGGTCAGGACAGGCGTCTCTGCCGCCGCCGCAAGGGCAACGCAGGAAACACCAGCCGCAAGGGTCAAAGCTCTCATCGCTTCCTCCAATTGCGGCGGATGGCCGGGCAATGGGAGAGAGATCCCGATGCACCTTCCCTCCGCCGGTATGATCCGGTTCAGGTTCAACGGGTCCGCGAAAATCGCATCTCAGCCTGGTTGCCCAGGCACCCCGAGGTGAGGCCGACCATAGGCCGAACCGCGCCGGACGCAAGTGCGATTCGGCGCGGCCCGGAATGGCGCCGAAATCAGGCCGTGACGTCGAATTCCGTCATCATGCCGGTCGACAGATGCGCCATGTGGTGACAATGCAGCATCCAGCGCGCCGCCTCGCCCGCGTCCAGCGCAATGGTCACCATCGACATCGGCGGCACATGCACCGTATCGCGGATCGCGCCCTGGAACCGGCCGCCGCGCCCCAGGTCGACCACCTGGAACACATGGCCATGCAGGTGCATCGGATGCGCCATCATCGACATGTTGTGGAACATGATCTCGACCCGCTCGCCCGATTTCGCCGGAATCGGCTGATGGTCGGGCCAGCTGCGGCCGTCGATCGTCCAGACATAGGGCATCATCGCGCCGCCCAGCATGACCATCCGCTGCGCCGTCGCGGGCCGGTCGGCCAGCGGCTCGGCGGCGCGCAGCATGGCCTCTTGCGCCAGGTCGCTGCTAAAGGCCGGATGCGCGGTTTCCGCCATGTCAGAGACTTTTTCCACCGCAGCCCCCGGCGTGGCCAGGATGATCCCGGTGCGCTCGGCCGCGCCCTCGCGCAGGGCCAGCACCGGAAAGGCGCCGCCCCGGCCGGCAGGTCCAGCTCGATATCCAGCCGTTGCGCCATGGCGATGCCAAGGCGGGTGCCCGCCAGCGGCACCACCGGCGCGCCGTCGACCGCGACCAGCCGCCCCGGCAAGGCGCCGGTATCGACCCAGAACACCGTCGCCGCGGCGGCATTCACCACCCGCAACAGCAGCTTGCCGCCCTTGTCCACCGTCACCACCTCGGGGTCGTCCAGGGTGCGGTCATTGGCCAGGTAGGCGTCAAAGTCATAGTCGTTCAGGTCCATGGCCATGCCCGACATGCCCATGCCCATACCCATGCCGCCCATACCCATGCCGGACCCCATGCCCATGCCGGAATGGTCCATGCCCGGCATCTGCATGCCGCCCATCTCCATTCCACCCTGGCCCATCGCCGAATGGTCCATGTTGCCATGGTCCATTCCCATGCCGCCGGTGATCTGCGCCATCACCTCTTGCGGGCCGGCAAAGGCGAAATCATGCAGGAACAGCACCACCTTCTTGCCGGTCGGCCGCCAGGTCGGCCGGACTGCGCACGATCAGCGGCGCCGCCAGCAGGTTCATTTCCTGCAGCGGGATATGCGAATGCATCCAGTAGGTGCCGGCGCGCGGCGCATAGTCATAGCTCCGCGTCTCGCCGGGGCGCAGCGCCGGCATCGGCAGGTCGGGCACGCCGTCCTGGTCATGCGGCGGGATCTGGCCGTGCCAGTGGATCAGCGTCGGTTCCGGCAGGTCGTTGGTCAGGTCGACCGCAAAGGCCTGGCCGGGGTCCAGCACCAGCCCCTGCCCGCCCTGGGCATTCGTCAGGCCCCAGACCTTGGCGGCCCGGCCCTTTACCTCCAGCGTGCGAGAGGTGGCGCTGATGGCCATCCGGCCGGTCTGCGCCCGCGCGCGGGCGGGCAACATCAGCGATGCGGCCGTGGCCGCAGAGGCGGCCAGAAGGCCGCGGCGTGTGATCAGTGTCATCGCAAGCTCCGAAAATTGGGATAGGGGAAAACGGCGGCCTAGCCCCGTTTCGGCACCCGTCCCGGCGGTTCGAGCGGTTGCGACGGCCCGGCCACATCGGCCACGGCCCACAGGTGCCAGCGGCCCGCCACCGGGTCCGGATCATGCAGCACCACCGGCAGGATCGCCTGGGCCGACAGGCAATGCAGCTTGCACCGCTCGGCCGCGCCGTCATCGGCCGCGGGCTGGGGCGCGGCCGCGCCCGCCATGTGCATCTGGTGCCCCTGATGCAGATCCGCCGCCGGCGCGGCCTGCACCATCAGCGGCTGTCCGGCCGAAATCACGGCCAGCAGCAGAACCCGCAGGATCAGGACAAGGCGAATCGACATGGCCCAGACCTAGCACCGCGCCCCGGCCCCGTCACATGACATTCCGGTGCATGCCGCCCCCGGCCCCCGCCGCTTACCCGACGCCGCGTCGCGGCACCGCTTGTCACACAGGCTTCACAAAACTCGTACATAGCTGTCACGCAAGCCCACTACCCAGTGCGCAGGCCGACTCGACCGGCCAATGGATAGGATGGAGACTCCAATGAAAGCCGTGATGATCACCGCTTCGGCCCTGGCGCTGTGCGTGTCGGCCGGTTCCGCGCTGGCGCGCGACAACGTTCAGATTGCCGGTTCCTCGACCGTGCTGCCCTATGCCACCATCGTGGCCGAGGCCTTTGGCGAGAACTTCGACTTCCCGACCCCGGTCGTGGAAGGCGGCGGTTCGGGCGCCGGCCGCAAGAAGATGTGCGAAGGCCTGGGTGAAAACACCATCGACATCGCCAACTCGTCCTCGCGCATCAAGCAGTCGGACATCGACACCTGCGCCGCCAACGGCGTGACCGACATCATGGAAGTGCGCATCGGCTATGACGGCATCGTCTTCGCCAGCGACGTGAACGGCGCCGAATTCGCCTTTACCCCCGAAGACTGGTACAATGCCCTGGCGGCCGAAGTGGTCAAGGATGGCGCCCTGGTCGCCAACCCGAACAAGACCTGGGCCGACGTGAACCCCGCCCTGCCGGCGCAGGAAATCCTGGCCTTCATCCCCGGCACCAAGCACGGCACCCGTGAAGTGTTCGACGTCAACGTGCTGGAAGCCGGCTGCAAGGGCAGTGGCGCCGAAGAGGCGCTGGTCGCCGCCAAGGGCGAGGAAGACGGCAAGAAGGCCTGCCTTGCGCTGCGCACCGATGGCCTGTCGGTCGACATCGACGGCGACTACACCGAGACCCTGTCGCGCATCGACGCCAACAAGAACGCCATCGGCGTCTTTGGCCTGTCGTTCTACCAGAACAACACCGACAAGCTGCGTGTCGCCACCATGGGCGGCGTGGTTCCTTCGGTGGAATCGATCGCCAGCGGCGAATACCCGGTGTCGCGGCCGCTCTACTTCTACGTCAAGGCCCAACACCTCGACGTGATCCCCGGCCTGCAGGAATACATCGAGTTCTTCGTCAGCGACGACATGGCCGGCCCCGAGGGCCCGCTGGCCGCCTATGGCCTGGTGTCTGACCCGGAACTGGCCAAGACCCAAGAGGCCGTGGCCGCCCGCACGCCGATGGGCGCGCTGAACTGATCCCACGACGGGGGGGCGCAACCCTGCGCCCCCTTTCCCCTGACCGGACGCTGCCATGACCCCCGGATACACCCTGCTTGCCGTGCTTGGCCGTTCTGCCCTGGGCTTCGTGCTGGGGCGCCAGCGCGCCTTGTCCGTGGCGGGGGGCGACGCGCGCCGCCTGCATTCGCTGCCGGTCTACTACGGCAGCTCGGTGCTGCTGTTCACCGCCATTCCCGCGCTGATCCTGCTGGCGGCGATCGCCTTCCTGCATCCCTGGCTGGGCGCCGCCGCCACCGGGCCGGTCCCGGCCGTGCTGGTTCTCTTGGCCGCGCTGGTCGGGCTGGCCATCGCCACCCTGCGCATCACCCGCGACCAGCGCGCCCGCAACATCGTCGAACAGGCGGTCAAGGCGCTGCTGATCGGCTGTTCGCTGATCGCCGTGCTGACCACGGTGGGCATCGTCGCCTCGCTGCTGTTCGAAAGCATCCATTTCTTCCGCCTCTACCCCGCGAGTGAATTCTTCCTGTCGCTGACCTGGAACCCGCAGTTCCGCGGCGGGTCCGAGCTGGGCATCTGGCCGCTGCTCTGGGGCACGCTCTATGTCTCGGTCGTGGCGCTGGTCGTCGCCGTGCCGGTGGGGCTGATGGCGGCGGTCTACCTGTCGGAATATGCCTCGCGCCGCACCCGCGCCTTTGCCAAGCCGGCGATCGAGATGCTGGCCGGCATCCCCACCATCGTCTACGGCCTCTTCGCGCTGATCACCGTCGGCCCGCTCCTGCGGGATTACGTGGCCCAGCCGCTGGGTCTCGGCACCTCGTCGTCCTCGGTGATGACCGCCGGGCTGGTGATGGGCGTCATGCTGATCCCCTTTGTCTCGTCGTTGTCCGACGACATCATGAACGCCGTGCCGCAGGCGATGCGCGACGGGTCTTTCGGCCTGGGCGCCACGCCCTCGGAAACCGTGCGCCAGGTGGTGCTGCCCGCCGCCCTGCCCGGCATCGTCGGCGCCATCCTCCTGGCCGCCAGCCGGGCCATCGGCGAAACCATGATCGTCGTCATGGGCGCCGGCGCCGCCGCGCGGCTGAACCTGAACCCTTTCGAGGCGATGACCACGATCACCGTCAAGATCGTCAGCCAGCTGACCGGCGACACCGAATTCGCCAGCCCCGAGACGCTGGTGGCCTTTGCGCTGGGCCTGACCTTGTTCTGCTTCACCCTGGTCCTGAACGTCGTGGCGCTGATCATCGTCCGCAAATACCGCGAGCAATACGAATGACCCCCAAGACATCGCTTCTCGAACCCGATGCCCGCACCCGCCGCCGCAACGCGGCCGAGCGGCGGTTCCGCGCCTATGGGCTGGCGGCCATTATCGTCTCTGTGCTTGCGCTTTTCGTGCTGCTGGCCTCGATCCTGGCCAATGGAACGGGGGCGTTCCGGCAGACCTTCCTGCACCTGCCGGTCACGCTGGATGCCGCGGTGCTGGACAAGGCCGGCAACCGCAACCCCGACGAGATGAAAAAGGTCACCACCGTCGGCTATGCCAAGCTGATCAACAAGGCGCTGGTCGCCGCGCTGGCCGAAAAGGGCATCGCCACCGACGGGCTGACCGACAAGCAGCTGGCCGGCCTGATCTCGCAAGAGGCGCCGGCGACCCTGCGCGACCAGGTGCTGGCCGACCCCGCGATGCTGGACCAGACGCTGACCGTAGATCTGCTGGCGAACGGCCGCGTCGACGGCTATTTCAAGGGCCGTGTCACCCTGGAAAGCGCGGCGCTGGACAGCAACACCTCGCCCGAACAGCTGCAACTGGCCGACAAGATGCGCGCCGCGGGCTTGTTGAGTGTCGATTTCAACCCCGGCTTCCTGACCCGCCCCGATGCGTCCGACCTGCGGCCCGAGGCGGCGGGGCTGGGCGTCGCCATCCTTGGCTCGGCCTACATGATGATCATCGTGCTGCTGCTGGCCCTGCCCATCGGCGTCGGCGCCTCGGTCTATCTCGAGGAATTCGCGCCGAAGAATCGCCTTACCGACCTGATCGAGGTCAACATCTCCAACCTCGCCGCGGTGCCGTCGATCGTCTACGGCATCCTGGGGCTGGCCATCTTCATCAACGCCTTTGGCCTGACGCAATCGGCGCCCATCGTCGGCGGGCTGGTGCTGACGCTGATGACGCTGCCGCGCATCATCATCCCGGCCCGCGCGGCGCTGAAATCGGTGCCGCCGTCGATCCGCGACGCGGCCCTGGGCGTCGGCGCGTCAAAGATGCAGTCGATCTTTCACCACGTCCTGCCGCTGGCCGCGCCCGGCATCCTGACCGGCGCGATCATCGGCCTGGCGCAGGCGCTGGGCGAAACCGCGCCGCTCTTGCTGATCGGCATGGTCGCCTTCGTCAAGGACTATCCCTCCGCCCCGCCCGAAGGGTTCTTCGACGCCGCCTCGGCGCTGCCGGTGCAGGTCTACAACTTTACCACCCGCGGCGACCCGGCCTTTGTCGAACGGGCCTCGGGCGCAATCATCGTGCTTCTGGTGTTCCTGATCGTCATGAACGCCATCGCCATCTTCCTTCGCAGCCGCTTTGAGCGCCGCTGGTAGCCCCAGAGGTCAATGGACATGAATGCCATGCAAACCCCCGTCATCGACACCGCCACCCTGCAACCCCGGATCACGGCCCAGGACGTGCAGGTCTATTACGGCTCTAATCACGCCCTGCGCGACGTCTCGGTGGACATCCTCGACCGCACCACCACCGCCTTCATCGGCCCCTCGGGCTGTGGCAAGTCTACCTTCCTGCGCTGCCTGAACCGGATGAACGACACCGTCGCCACCGCCCGGGTCGAGGGGCGGATCACCCTCGACGGCCAGGACATCTATGACAAGCGGGTTGACCCGGTGCAGCTGCGCGCCCGCGTCGGCATGGTGTTCCAGAAGCCGAACCCCTTTCCCAAGTCGATCTACGACAACGTCGCCTATGGCCCGCGCATCCACGGCCTGACCCGGTCAAGGGCCGAGCTGGATGAGGTGGTCGAGAAATCCCTGCGCCGCGCCGCGCTCTGGGATGAGGTGAAGGACCGCCTCTCTGCCCCCGGCACCGGCCTGTCGGGTGGCCAGCAGCAACGCCTCTGCATCGCCCGCGCCGTCGCCACCGGCCCCGAGGTGCTGTTGATGGACGAACCCTGCTCGGCGCTGGACCCCATCGCCACCGCCCAGGTCGAGGCACTGATCGACGAGCTGCGCGAACAGTTCTCGGTCGTCATCGTCACCCATTCGATGCAGCAGGCCGCCCGCGTCAGCCAGAAGACCGCCTTCTTCCACCTGGGCAACCTGGTCGAATACGGCGACACCACGCAGATCTTCACCAACCCCGGCGATCCGCGCACCGAAAGCTACATCACCGGCCGCATCGGTTAAGGAGAGACGCCATGACCGAAACCCCGCATATCGCCAGTTCCTTCGACCGCGAGATCGAGGCGCTTCTGGCCCGGCTGGTGCTGATGAGCGGCCTGGTCGAAACCGCATTGACCGACAGCGCCGCCGCGCTGGAATCGCTGGATACCGCGGCCGCCACCCGCATTGTCGACCAGGATGCCGCCATCGACAGCCTGGACGAACAGATCAACTTCGAGGCCGCCGGCATCATCGCCCGCCGTGGCCCCACCGCCCGCGACCTGCGGCTGATCCTGGCCGTCATGCGCGCCTCGGCCGCGCTGGAACGGGTGGGCGACCTGGCCAAGAACGTCGCCAAGCGCACCCTGCCCCTGTCGCAGATCCGTCAGGTCGAGGGCGCCACCGGCACCATCCGCCGCATGGCCCGCCTGGTCGCCGTGATGCTGGAAGAGGCGATGCGCGCCCTGGTCCGCAAGGACGCCGCGCTGGCCGCCGACGTGCGCGGCCGCGATGTCGACATCGACCAGATCTACAACACGCTGTTCCGGTCGCTGCTGACCCACATGCTGGAAAACCAGGCCAACATCACCCCGGCCATGCACCTGCATTTCATCGCCAAGAACATCGAGCGCGCGGGCGACCACGCCACCTCGATCGCCGAACAGGCGATCTATCTGGCCACGGGCGATCTGCCCGACGACGAACGGCCAAAGGCCGATTCCACGCTTCAGGCCGCGAACCCCCGCACCTGAGGCACCGCCAGCGGCGGAATGGCCGGCGGATTCACCATGTAATCCGCCGCCCCGTCAGGGGCTGTCATTGATGTCGCGGTCCCAGACCTTGACCTGGTTTTCCCGCACGCCCATCAGCCGGCGCAACACCAGCCAGGCCACCACCGAGGCCACCGCAAATATCAGGATCAACAGCGGCAGCGACCCGGTCAGCTCCAGCCCGGCCACCACCCCGGTCAGCACCGCCCCGATGGCAAAGCCCAGGAAGATGAACCCGGGCACGATGACCTCGAGTATTCCCAGCACAAAGCCCAGAACCACCCAGGCCCACCAGACTGTCCAGATCTGATCCGGCATTTACCCTCGTCCTTTCAACATCTTGAACGCATCACCAAAGGCTTCCAGCATGTTCGCCGGCACCAGGATGGTCTGCTTGCCCTGGCCTGCGGCAATGGCCTGCATCGCCTCGACCTGCTTCAGCGCCACCTGATACTGCGCCGCTTCCATCCCGCTTTCCTTGATCGTCACGGCGATCACGCCCGTCGCATAGGCCTCGGCGTCCGCCGTCACCCGTTTTGCCTTGGCGGCCTGTTCGGCGGCATACAATTCCGCATCCGCCGCCAGCTCGACCGAGCGTTTCTTGCCCTCGGCCTCCATCACCTGCGCGCGCCGGGCGCGTTCGGCGTTCAGCTGCTGCAACATCGCGGCGCGGGTCGCCTCGTCCAGGTTCACGTCCAGGATCTCGGCCCGCGTCACCTCTACGCCCCAGTCGTCGACCATGGCGCGCACCTGTTCGCGCACCCGCTCGATCAGCTGGGCGCGGTTCGACTGCACCTGGTCCAGTTCCAGCTTGCCGATCTCGCTGCGCACGATGCCGGCCACCGTGGTCGCAATCGCGGCATCGACGTCACGGATGCGATAGACGGTCTTTTCCGGCTCGGTCACGCGGTAGAACACCGAGGTTTCGACCTTGACCAGCACGTTGTCGGCGGTAATCGCGTCCTGGCTGGCGTTGGGCAACTGGCGCTCCAGCACCGACACCTTGTGCGCGATGCGGTCCAGGAACGGCACCACGAAATTGATGCCCGGCCCCAGCACCGACCGCAGCCGGCCAAACCGCTCGACCACATGCTTTTCGCTTTGCGGCACGATCCTGACGCCCAGGAAGATGCAGATGATGATAAAGATGGCAATGGCAAGGAAAACGGCATTCCCGCCGATCAGGTTCTGAAAATTCATCTCGGACTCCCGCCTGAAAAACGCCCTTCCGGGCCTGTTCACAATCTGACCCCAGTTGCCCCCCCCGCGCAAGTCCCGTTGCCCTGCGGCGCCCGGCGTGATCCATTGGGGCCAAAGGGGGGCGCGACGACAGGGCCATGACCATTTCCCGTATCGACCTGAACGCCGATCTGGGCGAAGGCATCGGCAATGATGCCGCCATGCTGGGGCTGGTTACTTCGGCCAATGTCGCCTGCGGCGGCCATGCCTCGGACCCCGACCTGATGGCCGCGACATTGCGGGCGGCCACGGCACGCGGCGTGGTGGTGGGGGCCCATCCCGGCTATCCCGACCGGCAGGGCTTTGGCCGCCGGGTCATCCCGATGCAGCCCGACAGCATTGCCGTCATGGTCGCGGCCCAGATCGGCGCGCTGCAGGGGGTGGCCGCGCTGACGGGTGCGCGGGTGGCCTACGTAAAGGCGCACGGCGCGCTGGCCAATCTGGCCGCCGACCGGCGCGAGGTGGCCGATGCCATCGCCCGCGCGACCGGCGCCGCCGGTCTGGCCCTGCTGGCCATTTCGGGGACCGAACTGGAACAGGCCGGCCGCGCCGCCGGCCTGCCCACCTATGCCGAGATCTTTGCCGACCGCGCCTATCTGTCCAATGGCCGGCTGGTGCCGCGCAGTCATCCGATGGCGATGATCCATGACCCCGAACAGGCTCTGCACCGGCTGAAATCCTTTCTCGACACCGGGCTGATGCCGGTGATCGACGGCCCACCGATCCGGCTGGCGGCGCAATCCGTCTGCATCCACGGCGACAGCCCCGAGGCGGTGGCCATGGCCGAAACCCTGCGCCGCGGCCTGGCGGATCGCGGCATCGCCGTCGCGGCGTTCCTGACATGACGCCGCGCTTCCTGCCCGTCGCCGACACCGCGCTGATGGTGGAATTCGCCGCGGCGCTGGATCCCGCCGCCCATGCCGCCGTCCTGGCGCTGGACCGCGCGCTGGCCGACAGCCCCTTTCCCGGCCTGGTCGAGGCGGTCCCCGCCTATGTCACCCTGCTGGTCGTCCTTGACCCGCTGCTGACCGACCACGCCCAGGCCAGGGCGCATCTGCAAACCCTGCTTTCCGCCAGATCAGAGCCTGTTTTCCGTCGCCAGACCCACGAGATCCCGTTACCTACGACGGCCGCGACATGGCCGAGGTCGCCGCCCGCACCGGCCTTTCCCCGGCGCAGGTGGCGCAGACCCACCAATCGGCGACCTATGAGGTGGCGATGTATGGCTTTGCCCCCGGCTATGCCTATCTCTCGGGCCTGCCCGCCGCGCTGGGGCTGGACCGCAAGCCGCAGCCCGTCCGCAACGTGCCCGCCGGCAGCGTGATCATCGCCGGCGGCCAATGCCTGATCACCACGGTGACCATGCCGACCGGCTGGTGGATCATCGGGCGCACCAAGACCCGCGTTCTGACCGATGACCCCGCGCACCCCTTCCTGTTCGAGGTGGGCGACCATCTCCGCTTTGCGGCCGCCACATGACCGCCGTGCTGGAAATCCTGCGCGCCGGCCCGCATGTGACCCTGCAGGACGCGGGCCGCCCCGGCCTGATGCGCTTTGGCGTCCCCGCCTCTGGCCCGATGGACCGCAAGGCGCTGGCCATCGCCAATGCCGCCCTGGGCAACCCACCCGGCGCCACCGGGATCGAGGTTTCTCCGGGCGGGCTGGCGCTGGCCTGCCGCAAGGGTCCGGTCAGCCTGGCGCTGGCCGGCGGCGGCTTCATCGGCAGCCACAATGATCTGCCGGTCGGGTCGTGGTCGGTCCTGACCCTGCATCCCGGCGACCGGCTGACGCTGCGCCCCGGCCCCTGGGGCAGCTGGTGCTGCATCGCCGTTGCCGGGCAGATTCAGTCTCGAACATGGCTGAATAGTGCGTCGACCCACGCCCCCTCGGGCTTTGGCGGCGGCGTGCTGGCCCAGGGCCAGACCCTGCAGGTGACCGACCCGCGCCGCCATGCCGACGCCACCATCCCCTGCCCGGTCTGGGCCCGCCCGCGGCAACGCCTGCATGTCACCCTTGGCCCGCAGGATCACCTGTTCGCGCCCGATACCCTGGCGCTGTTCCTGGCCGCGCCCTTCCGGCTGACCCCTGCCTTCGACCGCATGGGCCTGCGGCTTGCCGGTCCCGGCATCGCCCCGCAGGGCGCGCTGGGCATCCCGTCGCAGGGCATCACCCGCGGCGCGGTGCAGGTCGCCGGCGATGGCGTCGCCACGGTGCTTCTGGCCGATCACCAGACCACCGGCGGCTATCCAAAGATCGCCACCGTCCTGTCCGACGACACCGATGGCCTGGCCCAGTTGCGCCCCGGCGATGCCCTGCGTTTCATCGCCATCACGCCGGAGCAGGCCATCACCCTGGCCCGCCAGCGCGCCCTTGCCACAAGGCGCTGGCTGGCCGCCCTGTCCTCTCGCGCCAAGGCCCTGCCATGACCACCCCCGTCGCCCTGACCGTCGGCTCGCTGCACTATGACATCATGGTTCAGGCCAGCCACCTTCCGCGCCGCGACGAAACCGCCATCGGCAGCCGGTGGTATCCGAAATTCGGCGGCAAGGGCGGCAACCAGGCGGTTTCGGCCCGCCGTCACGGCGCCGCCTCGCGGATGCTGGGCGCCGTCGGCGGTGACGACTTTGGCCGCTTCCTGCGCGCCACCCTGCGGGCCGAGGGCGTGGACGACCGGTTCGTTGCCACCCTGCCCGACGCCGCATCGGGGATGAGCGTGGCAATCCTTGACGACGCCGGCGATTATGCCGCCACCATCGTGTCGGGCGCCAACCTGCTGATTGATCCGGCGGCGCTGTCGTCGCCCGCATTGTGGCAGGATGTCGGGCTGTTGATCCTGCAAAACGAGGTGGAAGAGACCCTGAACATCGCCGCCGCCGGCCGCCCGCGCGCGTGCCTGCCGGTCCTGCTGAACGCCGCACCCTTCCGGCCCCTGCCGCCGGCCCTGCGGACGCCGCTCACCCATCTGGTGGTCAATGCGGTCGAGGCCGAGATGCTGGGCGCCCCCGCCGTCGCCACCTGGGCGATGCTGCCGCGGCCGCGGCGCACCTGTCCGGGCTGGCGCCGCATGTCATCGTCACCGCCGGCGCATCCGGCCTGGCCATCGCGTCGGGGGCAGAAACAGTCTCTGTTCCTGCGGAAAAGGTGCGGGCCGTTTCATCCCATGGCGCTGGCGATGCCTTCATCGGCGCGCTTGCGGCCGGTCTCTTGCGCGGCGATCCGCTGCCGCTGGCCGCCGCCACCGCCGCCCGCGCCGCTGCCCGCCATGTCGCCGGCCTGCCCCCGGCCTGATGCGCCCCCGGCCCATCCGCCGCATTGCAGCACCTTTCACCCGCCGCGCCTTCACGTTACCCTGCCCGCCACCAACAACCCAGAGGCCCCCATGACCCAGCGCCTTCACCTTGTCTTCGGCGGAGAGCTTCAGAACCCGCAGACGAACGTCTTTCGTGACGTCTCGCAGATTCACATCGTCGGCATGTTCCCCGATTACGACAGTGCCTTCAAAGCCTGGAAGGCCGAGGCGCAGCGCACCGTCGACAACGCCCACATGCGCTATTTCATCGCCCATATCCATCGCCTGCGCGACGAGGCCACGCCCGCCTCGCCGACCGAAGAGCTGGGCTGAACCGGCCGCAGCCGATGGCGCTGAAACTTGGCCTCACGCTCTACGGACTCGGCCACCGGCGCGAGGCGGGCAAGGACGTGCCGCGCCCGCCGCGCCCGGCCGGCCCGCTGGTCTGGCTGCATGCGCCCGACGCCGGCAATTCGGGCGGGTTGCGCGAACTGGCGCAGCGGCTGGTCGAGGAAGACGGCATCGCGGTCCTGCTGACCTGCCCCGATCCGGTCGTGGCCCCCGACACCATTGTCCAGTTGCCCCCGCCCGACACCCCGGCCGAGGCCCGCGCCTTTCTCGACCACTGGCGCCCCGACATCGGCCTGTTCGCCGGCGGTGAACTGCGCCCAGCGCTGATCGAACAGGCCGCCGCGCGCAAGCTGCCGCTGCTGATGGTAGACGCCCGCGCGCCGCGCCTGCCGAAAGACCGCGACGGCTGGTTTCCCGGCGTGATCCGGGGCGCCCTGTCGGCCTTTGCCCAGATCGGCGCGCTGGATGACGCCGCCGCCCGCGCCTTTCGCCGCGCCGGCGCGCCCGCCGCCGCCGTCGTGGTGACCGGCCGCCTGGAACAGCCCTCTGCCGCCCTGTCCTGCATCGAGGCAGAACGCGCCGCCCTGGCCCAGCGTTTCGCCAGCCGCCCGGTCTGGTTCGCCGCCGCCCTGCCCGCGGCCGAGGAAGAAGCGGTGATGACCGCCCATCGCAGCGCGCTGCGCCAATCCCACCGGCTGCTCCTGATCCTGCTGCCCGAAGATCCGGCCCGCAGCGATGCCCTCTCTGCCCGCGCCGAGGCCGAGGGCTGGGCCGTCGCCCTGCGCGCCCGCGACGAGGAACCCGAACCCGATACCGAGCTGTTCATCGTCGACAACCCCGCCGAGATCGGCCTGTGGTATCGACTGGCCCCCATCAGTTTCCTGGGCGGCAGCCTGTCAGGCGCCGGCGCCCAGCGCGACCCGATGGAGGCGGCGGCCCTGGGATCGGCCATCCTGCACGGCCCGCGCGCCGGCAGCCACGGCGCGGCCTTTGGCCGGCTGGGCGCCGCCCGCGCCGCCCGTGCCGTCGCATCGGCGCATGACCTGGCCGAGGCGCTGGGCGACCTGCTCTCGCCCGACCGCACCGCGCGCCTGGCCCAGGCCGCCTGGGCGGTGGCCACTGACGGCGCCGAGGCGACCGAGGCGCTGCTGGCGCGCATCCGCCTGCGGCTGGACGGGCCGGGCTGATGCGCCCCCCCGCCTTCTGGTTCACCCCGCCGGACCGGCCCGCGCTGGCCGCCCGCCTCTTGGCGCCCTTGGGCCTGGCCTATGCCGCGGCCACCGCCCGCCGGGTCGCGCAGGGCCCCGGCTACCGCGCCGCCGTGCCGGTGATCTGCATCGGCAACCTCAACGCCGGCGGCACCGGCAAGACCCCGACCGCCATCGCCCTGACCCAGCGGCTGCAACATCGCGGCCACCTCGTCCACATCGTCAGCCGCGGCCACGGCGGCCGCGAAAAAGGGCCGTTGCGCGTCGACGCGCTGATCCATGACGCCGCGCAGACCGGTGACGAACCGCTGCTCCTCTCGGCCTTCGCGCCGACCTGGATCGCCCGCGACCGCGCCGCCGGCCTGCGCGCCGCCGAGGCGGCAGGCGCCGGCGTCATCCTGCTGGACGATGGCCACCAGAACCCTTCGGTGGCCAAGGATCTGTCGCTGGTCGTCGTCGACGCCGAACGCGGTTTCGGCAACGGCCGCTGCCTGCCGGCCGGCCTACTGCAACCCGTCGGCCCCGGCCCGCCCGCGCCCGTGCCCTGCTGTCGACTGGAAATCCGCAGGCACAGAGCCGCTTTTCCGCCCAATGGGGCCCGGCGATCCGCCTGCCGCATCTGACCGGCCAGCTGGCGCCCTTGCAGATGGGCATGGACTGGCAGGGGGAAAAGGTGGTGGCCTTTGCCGGCATCGGCCATCCCGAGAAATTCTTTGCCACCCTGCGGGCCGAAGGTGCCGTGCTGGTCCGCAAGGTCGCGCTCGATGACCACCAGCTCCTTCTCCGACGCGCTCCTGACGCGGCTGGAACGCGATGCCCGCGCTGCCGGGGCGCAGCTGGTCACCACTGAAAGGACGCCGCCTGCCTGCCGCCTGCCTTCCGCCCAGTGGTTCTGGCGCTGGTGGTCCGGCTGCAGGTCGACGACTGGTCGCCCCTCGACAGGCCCCCGCCCCGCTGGGTCTCTAGCCTGCCGTTTCACCTTGGAAAAATACTCCCGCCGGAGGCATCCGCCGCCGGCTCCCAGGCGCGCCGGCCCAGACCGGCGACGCCCAGCACCGCCAGCACCTTCGCCTCGATCTGAGCCGCGTCCATCCCGGCCAGGCGATACATCGCCTCGGGGCTGGCCTGGTCGATAAAGACATCGGGCAGTACCATGCTGCGATACTTCAGCCCGCGGTCGAACACCCCTTCCTCGGCCAGCAGTTGCGCGACATGCGAACCGAACCCGCCGACCGCGCCTTCCTCGATGGTGATCAGCGCCTCATGCCCGGCCGCCAGCCGCAGGATCAACTCGCGGTCCAAGGGCTTGGCAAAGCGCGCATCGGCCACCGTCGGCGTGCCAGGCCCCCGCGCCGCCAGCGCCTCGGCCGCCTTCAGCACCTCGGCCAGCCGGGTGCCAAAGGACAACAGCGCCACCCGCGACCCCTCGCGCAAGAGGCGGCCGCGACCGATCTCCAGCGGCACGCCGCGCGCCGGCATTTCCACCCCCATCCCCTCGCCACGCGGATAGCGAAAGGCGATCGGCTCATCCTCATGCGCCGCCGCCGTCGCCACCATATGCCGCAACTCGGCCTCGTCGGCGGCGGCCATCACCACCATTCCCGGCAGGTTGGCCAGAAAGGCCACGTCAAAGGCCCCCGCATGCGTCGCCCCGTCCGCCCCCACCAGCCCGGCCCGGTCGATGGCAAAGCGCACCGGCAACCGCTGGATCGCCACGTCATGCACCACCTGGTCATAGCCGCGCTGCAAAAAGGTGGAATAGATCGCGCGAACGGCTTCATCCCGCCCGCGGCCAGCCCGGCGAAAAGGTCACGCCATGCTGCTCGGCGATGCCCACGTCGAACATCCGGCGCGGGAAACGGGCGCCGAACAGGTCCAGCCCGGTGCCATCCGGCATCGCCGCGGTGACCGCCACGATCTTCTCGTCCCGCTCGGCTTCCTCGATCAGGCTCTCGGCAAAGACCCGCGTATAGCTGGGCGCATTCGAGGCACCTTCTTCTGCTCGCCGGTGATCACATCGAACCCGCCCGTGCGTGGCCCTTGTCCGGCGCATTTTCGGCCGGGGCATAGCCCTTGCCCTTGCGGGTCAGCACGTGGATCAGCATCGGCCCGGTCGCCCGCGCCTTGACCGTGCGCAGAACCGGCAGCAACTGGTCCAGGTCATGCCCGTCGATCGCCCGACATAGGAAAAGCCCAGCGCCTCGAACAGCGTGCCGCCGACGGCCAGCCCCTTCAGCATGTCCCGCTCCGCTTGGCGCCTTTCCTGCAACGGCCCTGGCAACAGGCTGACCAGCCCCTTGCCGCCTGTTTCAGGTCCTGCATCGGCGCCTCGGCATATAGCCGGCTCAGGTGCGACGACAGCACCCACCGGCGGCGCGATCGACATCTCGTTGTCATTCAGGATGACGAACAGCCGCTTCTTCAGCGCGCCGGCGTTGTTCATCGCCTCGAAGGCCATGCCCGCACTCATGCTGCCGTCGCCGATCACCGCGATGGCGTCGCCCGGATCGCCGCCCAGGTCCGCCGCCATGGCAAAGCCCAGCGCCGCACTGATCGAGGTCGACGAATGCGCCGCCCCGAACGGGTCATAGGGGCTTTCCGACCGCTTGGTGAACCCCGACAGCCCGCCCTCGGCCCGCAGGGTGCGGATCCGGTCGCGCCGCCCGGTCAGAATCTTGTGCGGATAGCACTGATGGCCCACGTCCCAGATCAGCTTGTCGCGCGGACAGTCGAACACCGCATGCAGCGCGACCGTCAGCTCGACCACGCCCAAGCCCGCGCCCAGATGCCCGCCCGTCACCGAAACGGCGGAAATCGTCTCGGCCCGCAGCTCATCGGCCAGCTGGTGCAATTCCCGGTCGCTCAGACCCTTCAGGTCCGAGGGCACCGTCACTCGGTCCAGCATCGGCGTAATCGGGCGGTCGGCCATCGGGGCCTCCTTCGTCAGCTGTCGCGGGCAATAGAGAAACGCGCCGCCGCAATCAAGTTCTCCGCCGCCGCACCATAGGGCGCCAGCGCCGCCGCGGCCTCCTCGACCAGCGATGCGGCCCGCGCGCGCGCCCCCGCCAGCCCCAGCAGCGAAACAAAGGTCGCCTTGCCCGCACCGGCATCCTTGCCCACACGCTTGCCGGCGGTCGCCGCATCGCCGGTCACATCCAGGATGTCGTCGGCAATCTGGAACGCCAGCCCCAGCGCATCGGCATAGGCCCTGAGCGGCCCGCGGTCCGCGCCGGCGATCACCGCCCCCGCCTCGGCCGCGAACCGGATCAGCGCCCCGGTCTTGCCCGCCTGCAACGCGGTAATCTCGGCCAGGTCCAAGGGCGCCGCCGCCGTCTCGGCCGCGATGTCCAGCGCCTGCCCCAGCACCATCCCCTGCGCCCCCGAGGCCCGCGCCAGCGCCTGCACCAGCGCCACCCGCACTTCGGCCCCGCCCAGCACCGGGTCGCACAGCATCTCGAAGGCCAGCGTCTGCAAGGCGTCGCCGGCCAGAACCGCCACCGCCTCGTCCCATTTCACATGCACCGTGGGCTGGCCCCGCCGCAGGTCGTCGTCATCCATGCAGGGCAGGTCGTCATGCACCAGGCTATAGGCATGCAGCGCCTCGACCGCCGCCGCCGCCGGCAGCGCACGCGCCCCCACGCCCAGCATCCGCGCCGATTCCAGCACCAGAACCCGCGCAGCCGCTTGCCGCCCGCAGCGCATAGCGCATCGCCTGCACCACCGGCTCCTCGCCCGATCCGCCAGCGCCGCCGCCAGCTGCCCGGCAATCAGCGCCTGATCCGCCGCCAGCCGTTCGGAAAGCTCACATCCTCCACCGGGTCGGCGCCCACCGCACGCCCCTCGGCGGCGCGAATCTTCTCCACCTTCCTCGGCATCCTTCAGCAGCGCATCGCAGCGCGCCTTCAGCGCCGCCCCCCGCTCATAAAGCGAGATCGACTGCTCCAGCGGCACCTCGCCCCGCTCCAGCTGCGTGACCACGCCTTCCAGCGCCGCCATCGCCTCTTCGAAACTCATCTCCGCCACGGGTCTGTCATTCATGCCGAAAGCCTTGCCATCTCGCCCACATAGGCCCCGACGCTTTCGGCCAGGGCGCCCAGATCATAGCCGCCTTCCAGACTGGATACCACCCGCCCGCCCGACACCTCCCACAGCCGCGCCGCCAGCCAGCGGTAATCCTCCTCGCCTCCCACTCCAGCCCGGCCAGCGGATCGGCCCGATGCGCGTCGAACCCGGCAGACACCAGCAGCACATCGGGCTTCCAGTCGGCCACGGCGGGCAGGATCACCCGCTCATAGGCCGCCCGCATCGCCGCCCCGTCGCTGCCACCCCGCAGCGGCACATTCAGCACCGGGCCATGCGCGCGCCCCTCTCCTGCGCCCTGCTGCCGGGATACAGCGGCATCTGGTGCGAACTGGCGAACAGACAGCGCTCCTCATCCCACAGCAGATCCTGCGAGCCGTTGCCGTGATGCACGCCGAACCACCACCGCCACCTGACCCAGACCATGCTGGTCCAGCGCCCGCTTGACCCCGGTCGCCACCGTGCCGAACAGGCAGAACCCCATCGCCTCGCGCGGCTTCTGCATGCCCCGGCGGCCGGCCGGCGACAAAGGCCGCCCCGCCATCGGCCAGCACCGCATCCACCGCGGCACCGACACCGCCCACCGCCCGCATCGCTGCCGCATAAGAAGACCCCGGCGACAGATAGGTACTGCCATCCAGCTGCGCTCATCCCGCCGCCGGCACCGCCGCCGCGATCCGGTCGTGATAGCCTGCCGGATGACAGCGCAGCACATCGTCCCGCAGTTATCGGCGCTTCCCGCCGCTCTACCGGCAACCCGGCCAGCCCTGCTCTCCACCGCCGCCAGCCGCTCCACCCGCTCGATGGCCCGGCGGCGTCACATGGCCCGCGCAATCGGAATGGGAAAAGACGATCATCCGCTCTTCATCTTGGTCCAAATACCCGGGGGTGCGGGGCCGGCCCCCGCCTCTCCGCCCGATACCTTCAGTCGGGCGCCTTCAGTCGGGCGCCAGCATATAGCCCTCGCCCTGCACCGTTCTGCAGGTAGCGCGGCGATTTGGCATCCTCCTCGACCTTGCGGCGCAGCCGGGTGATCTGCACATCCACCGCCCGCTCCTGCGCCAGATCCTCGCGCCCCAGGTCGCCCACCAGCCGCTCGCGGCTGATCGCCACCCCCGGCGCCTGCGCGAACAGCCGCATCAGCGCCGCCTCGGTCGCGGTCACGCACCAGCGCCTCGCCGCGCTGACAACTCGCCCCGGTCCATGTCATAGCGCACCGGCCCCAGATGCAGCACCTTCGGCGCCGGCTCGGCCGCCCGCCGCCGGCGCCCGCCGCAGGATCGCGTTGATCCGCAACAACAACTCCTTCGGCTCGAACGGCTTGACCAGGTAATCGTCTGCCCCCGCCTCGAATCCCTCGATCCGGTTCGCTGCCTCGCTCCTTGCCGTCAACAGCAGGATCGGCACCTGGCAGCGGTCTTTGCGCAAATCCCGCGTCAGGCTGATGCCATCCTCGCCCGGCATCATCACGTCCAGCACGATCAGGTCGAACTCCAGCCCCGCCAAGAGCCGCCGCGCCTGTGCCGCATCCCGCGCCACCGAAACCAGAAACCCGCTGCGCACCAGGAATTTCTGCAACAGGCCCCGGATCCGCTCGTCATCATCCACCACCAGCAGATGCGCTTCATGTCCCGTCATGCACCGCCCTCCTTCAGACGGTTGTATGCGGCCCGCATCTCCGGGTCCATCATCGCTTCCAGCACTTGACGGAACCCGGCCACCGCCGCCGGTCCCGCCGCGCGATAGGCCGCGCGCATCCGCGCCCGCTGTGCATCCGACAGCGACCGCTCCAGCTCCTGCCCCTTCGGCGTCAGGTACAGGTGGCGCTCGCGGGCATCGCGCTTGCCCTTCTCGCTGCGCACCAGCCCGTCGTCGATCAGCGCCCGCAACACCCGGTTCAGGCTCTGCTTCGTCACCCCCAGGATCGCCAGCAGGTTCGACACCGTCGTGCCGGGGCTGCGGTGAATGAAATGCACCGCCCGGTGATGCGCCCTTCCGTAATCCAGGCCTTCCAGGATGCGGTCCGGGTCGGCGGTAAAGCCGCGATAGGCGAAGAACATCGCCTCGATTCCCTTGCGCAACTGCTCGTCCGTCAGGAACAGCAGGCTCTCGCCGCCCTTGGTCTCGGCCATGCCAACCTCCGCTTCTCCCGGTGAATTTACGTCAGCCTTGTTGACATTCCAAGCCATAACCCGTAACACACCGACGATTTCGCGCAAGAATCTGTCCGGACCGGACCTTTCAGGCGCAACATTCGCAAAGCGGGAGGCCACGATGGCATGCTATGACGATCGGGACGGGTTCATCTGGATGGATGGCAAGCTGGTGGACTGGCGCGACGCCAAGGTTCACCTCTTGACCCACGCGCTGCACTACGCCTCCTCGGTCTTTGAAGGCGAACGCTGCTACAACGGCAAGATCTTCAAAAGCCACGAACATTCCGAACGGCTGATCCATTCCGGCAAACTGCTCGACATGGACATCCCCTGGACGGCCGACCAGATCGACGCCGCCAAGGACCAGGTGCTGAAGGCCAACGGCCTGACCGATGCCTATGTCCGCGCCATCGCCTTCCGCGGCGCCGGCGAGGAAATGGGCGTCGCCTCCCTCGGCAACCCGGTGCGCCTGGGCATCGCCTGCTGGACCTGGGGCGCCTATTACGGCGACGCCAAGTTCAAGGGCGCCAAGCTCGACATCTCGAAATGGAAACGCCCCAGCCCCGAAACCATCCCCTCCGAGGCCAAGGCCGCCGGTCTCTACATGATCTGCACCATGTCGAAACACGCCGCCATGGCCAAGGGCTGCTCGGACGCGATGATGTTCGACTACCGCGGCTACGTGGCCGAGGCGACCGGCGCCAACATCTTCTTCGTCAAGGACGGAGAGGTGCATACCCCCAAGGCCGACTGCTTCCTGAACGGCCTGACCCGGCAGACGGTGATCGGCATGCTGAAAGACATGCAGATCAAGGTCCACGAACGCCACATCCTGCCCGAGGAACTCGAAGGCTTCGAACAGTGCTGGCTGACCGGCACCGCCGCCGAAGTCACCCCGGTCGGCCAGATCGGCACCACAACTTCGAAGTGGGCGACCTGACCCGCCGCGTCGCCACCGAATACGAAAAACTCGTCCGCGCCTGATCGCGCGGCGCCCGCCCGACCGACAGGCCCCGGCACCCGCCGGGGCCTGTCGCGTTGCAGGTCCGGCGCCCCGTCCCTGCCGCCGGCCCGTCCGTCACGCCAGGCTGTCCCGCCGCAACGGCGTGGTGGAACAATGCAGCCCCCCGCCGTTCTTGTGGACCGCCGCATAGGGCAGCGTCACCCAGGACACCCCCGCCGCCGCCAGCCGGTCCAGCGTGCGGTTGGTCGCGCCCTCGGGCATCAGCACCCGGCCCGGCGCGATGGCCAGCGAATTGACGATCCAGGGGTCGTCGCCCGGATCGGTCTCGATATACCTGATCCCGCGCCGGCCCAACTCCTCGAGAAAGGAATAGGGCAGCCCCATCGGGTTCAGGATCGCCAGGTCGCGGTCGACCATCAGGAAACTGACGTCCAGATGGATGTCATACCCCGTCAGCTCCACCACCAGCAGTTCCACCCCCTGCCGCGCCAGCACCTCGCCCACCTGGGCCGCGCCCTCGCGGTTCACCCGCACGCCGACGCCGATGGCACAGGTCGTCCCGTTCAGCCAGGCAAAGCTGCCGCCTTCCATCACCCCGCTGCCGTTGACCGTGCGCAGGATCGGAATCCCCAGCCCGGCCAGCGTCCGCGTCACCGCCAGTTCCTCGCCCCGGCGGATCCGCGCGCCCATCCGGCAGACGATGGCGCCCCCCTTCACCATGATCAGCGGATCGCGGGTATAGACCTGCTTCAGCCGGTTGCTGGCCTCGCCCTGCATGAAATGAACGTTGATCCCCTCGGCCCGCAGCGCCGCCACGAACCCGTCATGCTGGGCCTGCATCAGCGGCACGTCCGGCGGGGTGTCCGACTGGAAATACCAGCCCACCGCCGGGTCGCCGAACGACCCGATCTCGGCCAGCCGCTTGGCCGGGTCGACCACCGCCATCTCCGGCCCCGGCCGGTGCATCAGGATATCGCGGATGCGGCCCACGTCATTGTCGATCCCCCAGACCCGGCCCCAGGTCGATTCCAGCTCGCCCGCGTCCTCGAACGGCGGCTCGGCGCCGGCGGCAAAGGTCTTGATCGTCTGCGTATATATCCAGTGCGGGTTGGTCATGGCCCCTCCGATGCTGGGCCGATCCTAGTCTGCCGCCAGCCCCGCCGACAAGATGCTGGCCATCTCCTCGCCGCTGCGGCCACAGTATTCCCCGGCCTCGGCCGGCCCCCGCGCCACGTCGATCCGCACCGCGCTGAACACCCCGACGACCTGCTGCAACATCCGGGCGATGCCGAAGTTGACCTCGCTCTCCACCATCAGCACCGCATGGGCCTTGCCGTCGAACTGGCGCAACACCCGGCCCAGCCCCTGCACGGCCTGAAACATGCTGGAAAAATCCGCCACCAACTCGTCGACCGCGCGCAGGTCCGACAGCATCAGGTGGTCGCGGCTGAACCCCGGCCCCGTCACATATCCGACAAAGGTATCGCGGAACTGCGGCACCGTCATACGGCCCGAGAACCGGAACAGCGCCAGCCCCCGGTCGTGATCGACCCTGATCAACCCCATGATGGCCCGGATGACAACTGCGGGAAAACCGCGATGCGGCCCGGTCTTGACGACAAGAAAACCCCCCAGAACAAACCACCACAACCCATGGTCGAGAATGCGGGGTTTTTTTGCGGTATTCAAGATCCCGCGTGCGCCAGCGGCCGGTTTTCGGGCCGGCCCGCCGCTGGCGCCGGAGGCTCAGGCGACTTCGGTCACCACCTCGATATTGCCCTTGGTCGCGTTGGAATAGGGGCAGATGAAATGCCCGCGCTCGGCGATCTTTTCGGCCACCGCGCGGTCGACCCCCGGCATGGTGACCACCAGCCGGACCTTCAGGCCAAAGCCGCCGTCGGAACGCGGACCAATCCCGACATGGGCATTGACCGTGGCCGCTTCGGGCACATCGCCCAGCTTTTCGCTTTTCGCCGCAAAGCGCATCGCGCCCAGATAGCAGGCGGCATAGCCGGTGGCGAACAGTTCCTCGGGGTTATGCCCCAGCCCCGACCCGCCCAGTTCCTTGGGGCTGGTCATCGTGACCGTAAGCTGGCCGTTCACCAGCCCCGAGGTTCCATTGCGTCCGCCCCCCGTCGCCTTCGCCTCGGTCCAGTATTTCACGTCCACTGACATGCCGTCCTCCTATCGTTTGCGATTCTATCGCTCACGATATAAATCGCGGCCGCGACCCGTCAAGGCCAGTTGGGTCGCTTGCGTTTTCATCGCGCGCGACCTAGCTTGGCCGCATGACGCTGGCACCCTCTGACATGCTCTGCTTTGCGCTGCATTCCGCGGCCCATGCCATGCATGCCGCCTATGCGCCGCTGCTGGAACCGCTGGGCCTGACCTATCCGCAATATCTGGTGCTGTCGGCGCTTGCGGCGCAGGGCGACCAGACCGTCGGCCAGCTTGGCGCCGCGCTGCGGCTGGAATCGAACACCCTCACCCCCCTGCTGAAGCGGATGGAGACTGCCGGCTGGCTGACCCGCGCCCGCGACCGGGCCGACGAACGCCAGGTCCGGCTGGGGCTGACCGATCAGGGCAGGGCGCTGGCCGCCCGCGCCGCCACCGTTCCGCGCGCCTTCGTGGAAAAGACCGGCCTCGACCTGACCGAGATCGCCGACCTGCGCGACATCCTTGCCGCGCTGCGCGACCGGCTGAAACCGGCGCGCGAGCAGCGCAGCTAATTGCGAACGGTTCGCAACTTCTGTTGACTTCCGCCCCGGCATCCTGTTTTCCTGTGGCTGCACTGCCCATGGGTCATATATGCGCCTCGTTCCGCTGCTTTGCCTGCTCTTTGCCGCCAGCCCCGCCCTTGCCCGTGACGACCAAGGTCGTCACCACCTTTACCGTCCTGGCCGACATGGCCCGCAACGTCGCCGGCGACCACGCCACCGTCGTCTCTGTCACCAAGCCGGGGGCCGAGATCCACGGCTACCACAAAGCCCACGCCCCGCGACCTGGGTTCTCGCCCAGACGCCGCGGATCTGATCCTGAACGAAGCCTCAACCTCGAACGCTGGTTCGAGCAGTTCCTCTCCAACTCGGCCCCATCCCCGGGCCGCTCTCCGACGGCATCGCCCCCCTGCCGATCCGCGAGGGCGCCTATGAGGGCAAGCCCAACCCGCATGCCTGGATGTCGCTCGACAATGCGATGGTCTACGTCGACAACATCGCCACCGCCCTTGCGGCCGCCGACCCGGACCATACCGCCGACTATGCCGCCAATGCCGCCGCCTACAAACAGACCCTGCGCGACGCCATCACGCCGCTGCGCGACCGCCTCTCGGCCCTGCCCGAGGACAGGCGCTGGCTGGTCACCTGCGAGGGCGCGCCTTTTCCTACCTCGCCCGCGACCTGGGCCTGCGCGAAGCCTATCTCTGGCCGATCAACGCCGACCAGACCGGCACGCCGCAACAGGTGCGCGGCGTGATCGACACCATCCGGCAGCACCAGATTCCCGTGGTCTTCTGCGAAAGCACCGTCAACACCGACCCTGCCGAACAGGTCGCCCGCGAAACCGGCGCGGCCTATGGCGGCGTCCCCACGTCGACAGCCTCAGCGAACCCGACGGCCCGGTGCCGACCTACCTGGACCTCTTGCGCACCACCACCGAAACCGTCACCTGCGGGCTGACCGGGCAGCCATGACCGCCTTCATCCCCATGACTCGACACCGCCCGCGCCGGCCTTTACGCCCGCAACGTCTCGGTCACCTACCGGCACCGGCCTGACTGCGCTGAACGATGCCTCCGCCATTCCGCGCGGGCCACATTGCCGCGCTGGTCGGCGTCAACGGCGCCGGCAAATCGACCCTGTTCAAGGCGATCATGGGCTTTCTGCCCCCGGCCCGCGGCGACATCGGCATCCCTGGCCAACCCGTCCGCGCCGCGCTGAAATCCGGCCTCGTCGCCTGGTGTCCCCAGGCCGAAGAGGTGGACTGGACCTTCTCGGTCCTGGTCGAGGACGGGTAGATGATGGGCCGCTATGGCCGCATGGGCCCGCTGCGCATTCCCAAACCCGCCGACCATGCCGCCGTCACCTGTGCGCTGGCCCGCGTCGGCATGTCCGACTTCCGCCTCCGCCAGATCGGGAACTGTCCGGCGGCCAGCGCAAGCGCGTGTTCTCGCCCGCGCCCTCGCCTGTGATGGCCAGGTCATCCTGCTGGACGAACCCTTCACCGGCGTCGATGTCCAGACCGAGGAAGCCATCATCACCCTCTTGCGCGCGAACTGCGCCACGAAGGCCGCGTCGCTGGTCCTCTGACCCACAACCTGGGCTCGGTGCCGGAATTCTGCGACCAGACCGTGCTGGCCGAAGGGTAAGGTGCTGAACTACGGCCCCACCGAGACCACCTTTACCCGCGACAACCTGGAACGCGCCTTTGGCGGCGTGCTGCGCCATTTCCGCGCTGGGCGGCGCCGACCTGCACGATGACGAAGACAGCCGCAAGATCACCATCATGACCGACGACGAACGCCCCTTCGTCACCCATGCCGACCAGACCCGCACCCGCACCGGGCCCCGCACCGACAAATGACAGACCTGCTCCTGCCCTTTCAATATGGCTACATGCTGAACGCCATGTGGGTTTCGGCCCTGGTCGGCGGCGCGCGTCTGCGCCTTTCTCTCGGCCTATCTGATAAAAGTTGGTCGTTGATCGGCGACGCGCTGTCGCACGCCATCGTGCCGGGCGTCGCCGGCGCCTACATGCTGGGCCTGCCCTTCGCGCTGGGCGCCTTTCTCTCCGCGGACTGCCGCCGGCGCCATGTTATTCCTGAACAGTCGCACCGGGCTGAAGGAAGAACACCATCATCGGCCTGATCTTTACCGCCTTCTTCGGGCTGGGCCTGTTCATGATCTCGACCCCCGCCCACGCCGATCAACGTGCAGACCATCATCATGGGCAACATCCTGGCCATTTCACTCCTCTGGACACGCTGCAACTGGCGCTGATCGGTTTACGTCTCGCTGGCGGTGCTGCTGGTGAAATGGAAGGGATCTGATGGTCGCCTTCTTCGACGAGAACCACGCCCGCACCATCGGCCTGCGCCCCGGCCTCTGCGGCTGATGTTCTTACCCTGCTCTCGGCCTCTTGCGTGGCGAGTGCCAGAAACCGTCGGCGCCTTTCTGGTCATCGCCATGGTCAGACCCCGGCGCCACCGCCTATCTCCTGACCGACCGCTTTCCCCGCCTGCTGATGCTGTCCGTCGCCATCGGCACTTGACCAGGTTGGCCGGCGCCTATCTCCTTCTTCCTCGACGGCGCCACCGGCGGGGTGATCATCTGCCTGCAGACGCTGATCTTCCGCCGCCTTTACCTTTGCGCCCCGGCACGCTATCTGGCCGCCCGCCGCCGCGCGGCCGAAACGCTGAACCGGGGGGTCTAGGCCATGGACTGGCTGACCCCGTTCCAGTTCCCCTTCATGCAGAACGCCTTCCTTGTGGTGCTGATGATCGCGCCGCCCACCGCGCTCCTGTCCTGCTTCATGGTGCTAAAGGGCTGGTCGCTGATGGGCGATGCGATTTCCCATGCCACACGCTTTTGCCCGGCATCGTCATCGCCTATGTCCTGGGCCTGCCGCTGATCCTGGCGTCTTTGCCGCCGGCATGGGCTGTGCGCTGGCGGTGGGCTTCCTGCATGAAAAAACAGCCGGGTGAAACAGGATACCGTGATGGGCGTATTCGGGCATATTCGCCTCAATGTGCTTTACACTTGTCGAGACCGATGTGCATTCCTGGACCACATCCTGTTCGGCAACATCTCCCGGGCACTGGCGCGTACGACCTTGCGGACGGCGGGCCTGGTCGGCCTGTCGCTGTCACCGCTGGCATTGCTGTTGAAGTGGAAGGACCGATGCTGTACGCTCTCGGACCTGGCCTGTGCCGGCGCCATCGGCCTGCCGGTGCGGCTGATGCACTACGGATTGCTGGCGCTAGGATCTCGCTGGACCATCGTGGCGACCAAGGCGGTGGGCCTGGATCCTGCCATCGGCCTCCTGATCGCGCCCGGCGCCATCGCCTTGCTGGCGCGGCAATTTCACCGCATGATGCTGGTGGCGGTGGTCACCACCGCCGCGCATGCTGGGCGGCGTCTACCTGTCCTTCTTCCTCGACAGCGACCCGGCGCCGACCGTCATCCTGCTCTTGTCGGGGCCTCTGCGCTGGCCTTCTGGCGCCAGCTTTCTGCCGACGTGGTAGTGAGGCTAAACCGTTAACAAACGGTTAATTTCACACAGCTAACCCATTGAACGCGCAGTCCTGCCAGCGTCCCATCGTGGGACGCCTCAGGCCGTCCTGCCCCGCCAGCGCGATCCGCAGAACTGCACCACCGGATTTCCCCTGCCGCGCCCCGCGGTCGGCGCGCCAGGTCTCCCGCCCTCCCGCTCGATCCTCAGGAACTGCTTCACCTTCGTCCCGGTCGAAGCCTTGCGATGATCCGCCAGATGCTTGCTCATGGTTGGGTCCTCCTATCGGTGGACCGGCACCCTAGCACGAAACACCCCCGCGCCCCACCCCCTAGTCCTGCGCCTGCGAAAGCCTGCCGACCGCCCAGGCCGCCGCATCCGCCACCGCGGGATCGCCATCCCCCAGCCGCGCCGCCGCCACAGGTAGCAGATCGGGCCGCCCCGAATTGCCCAGGGCATACATCACGTTCCGCACCATCCGGTCCCGCCCGATCCGCTTGACCGGCGACCCCGCGAACCGGGCGCGGAACCCGGCGTCGTCCAGCCCCGCCAGATCCGCCAGCTCCGGCACCCCCACCCGCGCCGCATAGCCCACCTCCCGCGCCGCCACGGCGAACTTGTTCCAGGGGCAGACCGCCAGGCAATCGTCACAGCCATAGATCCGGTTGCCCATCAGCCCCCGCAACGCAGGATCGACCGGCCCGCGATGCTCGATCGTCAGATAGGAAATGCACCGCCTTGCATCCAGCTGGTAGGGCGCCGGAAAGGCCGCCGTCGGGCACACATCCAGGCAGGCCCGGCACGACCCGCAATGGCCCTCCCCGGCCGCATCCGGCGCCATCTCCAGCGTGGTGAAGATCGCCCCCAGAAAGAACCAGCTGCCCAGCTCCCGGCTGACCAGGTTGGTATGCTTGCCCTGCCAGCCCAGCCCCGCCGCCTGCGCCAGCGGCTTTTCCATCACCGGCGCCGTGTCGACGAAGACCTTGATCTCGCCCCCCGCCCGATCCAGCAGCCACCGCCCCAGCCGCTTCAGCCGCCGCTTGACCAGATCGTGGTAATCCTTGCCCTGCGCATAACAGCTGACCACCCCCCGGTCGGGCTGCGCCAGCCCCGCCATCGGGTCGCCCCCGGGCGTATAGACCTCGGCCAGCATCACCACCGACCGCGCCTCGGGCCACAGCGCCGCGGCAGAGCCACGCCAGCCCTCGCGCTCGGCCATCCACGCCATCTGGCCATGCCGCCCGGCGGCCAGAAACGCCCGCAGCCGCCCGGCCGCCTCGGGCACCGCATCGGGCCGGCACACCCCCATCGCCGAAAACCCTCGGCCAGAGCCTGCGCGCGCAAAGCCTCTTCATCTTGGCCCAAATACCCACGGGGGTCCGGGGTGCAACCCCCGGCGCCGGCGTCAGAACCAGATCGGAATAATGCCGCGGCGGCGGGAAACCCGGCACCTGATCGGCCAGAAGCGACCGGAAACTGGGCCGCGACTTGATCTTGGCATACCAGTCCTTCACCACCGCGTGCCGGTTCCAGTCCACGTCCGAGATATAGTCCAGACAGGACAGATGCGCCGCGGCGGTGAAATCGGCCAAGGCCATGTCATTGCCCGCCAGCCAGCGCCGCTGGTCCAAGAGCCAGGCCA
Organism: Paracoccaceae bacterium; assembly: GCA_041397345.1. GTDB lineage: Bacteria > Pseudomonadota > Alphaproteobacteria > Rhodobacterales > Rhodobacteraceae > Pseudogemmobacter. The sequence continues at coordinate 39,119 of JAWKWU010000014.1, read as the reverse complement.
GGTAATCCAGGTGATACTTGATCCGGCTGGCCCCGGAACTTGACGTTCTTCGAATCCGGATAGCCCTGCTTGGTGATCTTCTTGTTCACCCGCTCATAAAGCAGCTTCGAGGTCACCTCGTCGTGGAACTTGTCGTCGAACCAGGCGCAGAGCCGCCGCACCTCGTAGCGCGTATCCGGATCGCGCGGCATCAGCGGCGGGTTCGGCACCACCTCGTCCAGATATTCGCAGATCGCCTGGCTTTCGCTCATGGTGCGGCTGTCCATCCGCAGGACCGGCACCTTGCCGGCCGGATTGCGGCGCAGGAAATCGGGCGAGGGTTCCCAATACCGTTCCTCGACCAGCTCCACCTCGATCTTCTTTTCCGCCAGCGTCAGGCGCACCTTGCGGCAGAACGGCGAAAGCGGAACGTGATACAGACGGTTCATCGGCGAAAAATCCTTGGCTTGTCCTTTTCCTAGCCCCGCCGGCCCCACGCTTCAATCCCCGCGCGGGATCAGCCCTCGAAACAGGCGGATCTGCCGTCGGCCCGGATGGTTTCGGCACCGGACAGGATCGACCGCGCCCGCTTGCGCAGGAAATCCGTCGGCTTGGCCGCATCGCGCCCCTTGGGATCGGGCAGCACCGCCGCCAGCCGGGCAGCCTGCACCTCGCTGAGGTCGCGGGCGTCGACGCCGAAATAGTGCCGCGCCGCCGCCTGGACACCAAACACGCCTTCGTCGAATTCCGCCACGTTCAGGTAGACCTCGAGGATGCGGCGCTTGGACCAGACCAGCTCGACCGCAGGCGTCATCGCCGCCTCCATCGCCTTGCGCAGCCAGCTGCGGCCCTGCCACAGGAACACGTTCTTCACCACCTGCTGCGACAGGGTCGAGGCGCCGCGATTGCTGCCCTCTTCGATGGCCATCCGGATCGCGGCCATGTCAAAGCCCCAGTGGTTGCAGAAATTCGCATCCTCGGCGGCCACCACGGCGCGGCCCATGACCGGGGCGATGTCTTCCATCGGCACCCAGTCCTTGCTGATGCCGCCCAGCCGCCAGGCCTCGGACAGCTGATAGAGGTTGATCGGCGGCGGCACAAAGCTGAACAGCAGGATCAGGGCCGCATAAAGCGCGGCGATCCCGCCCAGGATCCGCCCCACCCAGCGCAGGACCCGCCGCTTTGCCGAGCGGCGTTTCGGTTCTGCCTTGCGCCTGGAACTGCGCGGTTTGGGCGGGTCGATTTCGGCCATGCCCCCTTAGGCCCCAGGCGGGGGCCGGGGTCAAGGCCGCTGCGGTGCGGGCGCCAGTTCGGGCGCGGGGGACCGCAGCGGCCACCCCGGTCGGCGCGCCTATTCCGCCGGCATCCGGGCCGGTTCGTTCGACAGGGGATGCGCCAGGTGCGGCAGCATCTCTTTCGGGCAGACCTGCAGGAAGTTGGCCCGCTCCGCCTCCCAGTTCGACAGGATCGCGGCGGCCTTGCGACTGCCGGTCTCGGCGGCGTGGCGTTCGAGCAGGCCTTTCAGCTGGGCTTCCCAATGGACATGGCCGATGCCGCAGGTGACCAGGCTTTCCAGGTTGATGAAATCCTCGGCCACGCCATCGGGATCGTAGAGATAGGCCATGCCCCCGGTCATCCCGGCGCCAAAGTTGGCGCCGATGCGGCCCAGGATCACCGCGACGCCGCCCGTCATGTATTCACAGCCGTTCGAGCCGCAGCCCTCGACCACCACGGTGGCGCCCGAGTTCCTGACCGCAAAGCGTTCGCCCGCCCGGCCCGCGGCATAAAGGGTGCCGTCGGTCGCGCCGTAAAGCACGGTGTTGCCGATGATGGTGTTGTCCTCGGCCTTCAGCGGGCTGGCCATGGCGGGGCGCACGGTGATGGTGCCGCCCGACAGGCCCTTGCCGACATAGTCGTTGGCGTCGCCCTGCACCTCGATCTTCAGGCCGTTGACGGCAAAGGCCCCCAGCGACTGGCCGCAGGATCCCGACAGTTTCACCGTCAGATGGTCGGCCTGCAGGCTGTTCTTCATGCCGAACTTCTTGACGATGTGGCTGGACGCCCGCGTGCCGATGGTGCGCAGCGTGTTGCGCACCGCGTAGGAAAGCTGCATCTTTTCGCCGTCTTCAAAGAAGCGGTGGCCATCCTTGATGATCTCGGCATCCAGCGTGTCGGGCACCGCGTTGCGCGGTTTCGACCGGTCATAGGTGATGCGGTGGGTGCCGTCGACCGTGATCAACAGCGGGTTCAGGTCCAGGTCGTCCAGGTCGGCATGGCCACGGGAAACCTGGGTCAAGAGGTCGGCCCGGCCGATGATCTCGTCGATGGACCGCGCGCCGATCGAGGCGAGGATTTCCCGCACTTCCTGGGCGTAGAAGGTGATCAGGTTCACCACCTTGTCCGCCGTGCCGGTGAACTTGGCGCGCAGCGCCGGGTCCTGGGTGCAGACGCCCACCGGGCAGGTGTTCGACTGGCACTGGCGCACCATGATGCAGCCCATGGCGATCAGCGCGGCGGTGCCGATGCCGTATTCCTCGGCCCCCATCATCGCCGCCATGACGATGTCGCGCCCGGTGCGCAGGCCGCCATCGGTGCGCAGCGTCACCCGCTCGCGCAGGTTGTTCATCGCCAGCACCTGATGCGCCTCGGTCAGGCCCATTTCCCACGGCAGGCCGGCATATTTGATCGAGGTCGCCGGGCTGGCGCCGGTGCCGCCGTTGTGGCCGGAAATCAGGATCACGTCGGCCTTGGCCTTGGCCACCCCCGCCGCAATGGTGCCGACGCCGGACGAGGACACCAGCTTGACCGTCACCTTGGCGCGCGGGTTGATCTGTTTCAGGTCGTAGATCAGCTGCGCCAGATCCTCGATCGAATAGATGTCGTGGTGCGGCGGCGGGGAAATCAGCGTCACCCCCGGCGTCGAATGCCGCAGCCGGGCGATCAGCGCCGTCACCTTCATGCCGGGCAACTGGCCGCCCTCGCCGGGCTTGGCGCCCTCGGGCCACCTTGATTTCCAGTTCCTCGCAGGCGTTCAGGTATTCCGCCGTCACGCCGAACCGGCCCGAGGCCACCTGCTTGATCTTGGCCGAAGGGTTGTCGCCGTTCGGCTCGGGGACGAAATGTTCCGGCAGTTCGCCGCCCTCGCCCGAATCCGACTTGGCGCCGATGCGGTTCATCGCCACGTTCAGCGTCTTGTGCGCCTCTGGCCCCAGCGCCCCCAGCGACATGCCGGGCGTCACGAACCGCTTGCGGATCGAGGTGATGGATTCGACCTCTTCGATGGCCACCGGCCGGCCCAGCGGCTTGATGTCGAGAAGGTCGCGCAGGTGAATGGGCGGATTGGCCCGCATCGCCGCGGAATACTGCTTCCACAGGTCATAGGACGCCCGGTCGCAGGCCGATTGCAGCATGTGCATGGTCTGCGCTTCCCAGGCGTGCTTTTCGCCCGAGCGCCGCGCCTTGTAGAACCCGCCGATCGGCAGCACGTCGCTGCCGCCGCGCCAGCCCTTGGCATGCACCTCTTCCAGCTTCTGTTCGATGCCGTGCAGGCCGATGCCCGAGATGCGGCTTTGCATGCCGGGGAAATATTCGGCCACCATGGCGCGCGACAGGCCCACCGCCTCGAAGTTCAGGCCGCCGCGATAGGACGAGATCACCGAGATGCCCATCTTGGACATGATCTTCAGCAGGCCGGCGTCGATGGCATCGCGGTAGCGGCGCATCGCATCGGTCAGGTTGCCGTCCAGCAGTCCGCGGTCGATACGGTCGGCGATGCTGTCCTGGGCGAGATAGGCGTTTACCGTGGTCGCGCCCGAGCCGATCAGCACGGCAAAGTAATGCGGGTCGATACATTCCGCCGACCGCACGTTGATCGAGCAGAAGGTCCGCAGGCCCTTGCGCGTCAGCCAGGAATGCACCGCCGATGTCGCCAGGATCATCGGCATGCCCACGCGGTCCGGCCCCTGGTGTTCGTCGGTCAGCACCAGTTGCCCGGCGCCCGAGCGCACGGCATCCTCGGCCTCGCTGCGGATGCGTTCCAGCCCGGTGCGCAGGTCATCCAGCGACGGCCCGACCGGGAAGCTGCAATCGATGAAGGCAACCTGGTCGCCAAAGCGTTCCACCAGCACCGCATATTCGGCATTGGCGATGAACGGGCTTTCCAGCACCAGGATCTCGGTCTGGCTGCCGTTTTCGTCCAGCACGTTCTTGAGGTTGCCAAAGCGCGTCTTCAGGCTCATCACCCGGCCTTCGCGCAGGGAATCGATGGGCGGGTTGGTCACCTGGCTGAAATTCTGCCGGAAGTAATGCGACAGCGGGCGGTAGGTGTTCGACAAGACGGCAGGCGGCGTGTCATCACCCATCGAGGCGATCATTTCCTTGCCGTCCTCGGCCATCGGCGCCAGGACCTGTTCCAGTTCCTCGACGGTAAAGCCGGCCGCGATCTGCCGCTTGCGCAGCTCGGCGCCCGAGAATTGCGCCGCCTCGGGCACATCCTTCAGCATCGAGTTCAGGTCGACGACCTTTTCGATCCATTCCGAATAGGGCTGGGCCGCGGCCAGCCTGTCCTTCAGTTCGGTGTCGTGGAACAGCTTGCCCGCCGCCATGTCGACGGCGATCATCTGCCCCGGCCCCAGCGCGCCCTTTTCGCGCGCGGTGGTTTCGTCGACCGGCACCATGCCGGCCTCGGACCCGGCGATCAGTAGCCCGTCGCCGGTGACGACATAGCGCATCGGCCGCAGCCCGTTGCGGTCAAGCCCGCCGCAGACCCAGCGGCCATCGGTCATCGCCAGGGCGGCGGGGCCATCCCAGGGTTCGATCACCGAGTTGCAGTAGGAATACATGTCGGCCCAGGCCTTGGGCATGTTCACCGTCTGCTTTGACCAGGCCTCTGGCACCAGCATGGTCTTGGCCATCGGCGCCGACCGGCCCGACCGCACCAGAACCTCGAACACCGCGTCCAGCGCGCCGCTGTCCGACGTGCCGCCGGGGATGATCGGCTTTATGTCCTCGGCCGCCTCGCCAAAGTTGTTGCTGGCCATGCGAATCTCATGGCTGCGCATCCAGTTGACGTTGCCCTTCAGCGTGTTGATCTCGCCGTTGTGGGCCAGCATGCGGAAGGGCTGTGCCAGCCACCATTGCGGGAAGGTGTTGGTGGAATAGCGCTGGTGATAGATGGCAAAGGCCGATTCGAACCGTTCGTCCATCAGGTCGGGGTAGAAGGTGGCGACCTGCTCGGCCAGCATCATGCCCTTGTAGATCACGCTGCGGCAGGACAGCGAACACAGGTACATCCCCTGGATGCCCGAGGCGGTGGCCGCCTTTTCGATGCGGCGGCGGATGATGTAAAGTTCGCGCTCGAACTGTTCCTGGTCGATGTCCTTTTCGCAGCGGATCAGGATCTGCTCGATTTCCGGGCGGGTGGCGTTGGCCTTTTCGCCCAGGACCGAGATATCCACCGGCACATGCCGCCAGCCATAGATGTAATGGCCCATCCGCAGCACTTCGGCCTCGACGATGGTGCGGCAGCGTTCCTGGGCGCCGAAATCGGTGCGCGGCAGGAAGACCTGGCCCACGGCGATCAGCTTTTTCGTATCGGGCTCGTGGCCGGTGCGGCGGACCACGTCATAGAAGAACTTGACCGGGATCTGCACATGGATGCCGGCGCCGTCGCCGGTCTTGCCATCGGCGTCGACCGCGCCGCGGTGCCAGACCGCCTTCAGCGCCGCGATGCCGTTTTCCACCACCTTGCGGCTGGGCTTGCCCGAGATGGAAACCACCAAGCCGACCCCGCAAGAGGAATGTTCGTCCTCGGTCTTGTACAGACCGTTGGCGTCCAGCCAGGCGCGCTTTTCCTCTTCGGCCTTCACCCAGGCGTCATCATAGATCGTCATGGCTGTTCCCTCTCATTCGCTGTCAAGCAAGGCGAACTTTGCAACGCAGTCCGCCCGGGTCATCAGGTTCCGCCCCTCGCCCGCATAGGCATAGCTGTCGGGCTTGTGGTCGATGTAGATTTCATTCGTCATCACCAGCCCGTTCGCATCGTCGAACAGGCCGATGGGCAATTCGGTGGCGCCGGCATAGGGGCCGTCCACGGTGACACGGAAGAAAAGCGCCGAGCCGCATTCCCGGCACCAGGCGCGCATCGCCCAGCCGCTGGTGGCCCGCGTGGCGATGTGTTCCGCCCCCTGCCAGTCGATGTCATCGGTGGGCACGGTGATGCCCAAAAGGGCAGATCCGGTCCATTTCCGGCACATCTCGCAATGGCAGGCGCCATAGGTGTTGCCCGCCAGCCGCGCGGTGAACCGCACCGCGCCGCAGAGGCAGCCGCCCTGGCGAATGTCAGAACCAGACATCGGCCCGCCCCGGTTGCAGCGATGACATGATCGCGTCGCAGTCAAAGATCGGCTGGGTGGTGGCAAAGCCGGTTTCACCCGGATGGATGAACTGCACCGGGCTGCCGTCGATCACCCGCCACTGGCCATCGCCCAGGTCGGTTTCGCCCGGCCCGGCAAAGAAGGTGCGCAGGTCGCGGCTGATGTATTCGTTGCCGCGCGACCGGCGCAGCACGGTGCCGGCGCCGTCGATCTCGGTCGCCTCGAATTCGGTCTGCTCCAGCACCATGCCGTCGATGGTGAAACTCTTGCCGGTCAACCGGTCATAGCCGGTGACGCGGCTGAAGGTGCCGTCATCGCGGCTGAGCCCGAAGTCGAAAGTGTCGGTGCCGCTGGCCAGCAACTCGGTGAAACTGGCCGGATCGGCGGGGTTCGGGTCCAGCGACTGCCGGACGGCGGGGGTGCTGTCGAAACTCTCGACCCAGTCGGTTTCCGAATTGATCCGCGACTGGAAGAACAGTCCTTCCTGGTCGAAATCCGCCCGCCACTGGTCGCCGGCCGGATCGGTGGCGCAGCGGTAGTGATTGGAAACCACGCATTGCCGCGATTGCACGGTCAGGAACACCTCGCAGCCGGCCGGCGGCGTCCACGACCCGGCCAGAACCGGCGCGGGCAGGCAAGCAAGAACCATGACAAGAGCCGACATCATCGCCATCACCTATCCGAAAACCGCGCCGGGCATCCCGGCCCGCACGGCATTCACCCCCCGGCGGGTCCTATTCCGCCGCCACCGCATCGCTTTGCGCCAGAAAGCCCAGGATCGCATCCGCCGCCTCGCGGCCGTCGCGGATGGCCCAGACCACCAGGCTGGCGCCGCGCACGATATCGCCCGCGGCATAGACGCCCGGCAGGCTGGTCGCGTGGCTGCGGAAATCGGCCTTGATGGTGCCCCAGCGCGTGACCGCCAGTTCCGGCACGCCCCAGAGCGTCGGCAGAGCCTCGGGCTCGAAGCCCAGCGCCTGCACCACCAGATCGGCGGGCTCGACGTAGTCGGCGCCCTCGATCACCTCGGGCGACTGGCGGCCGGTCGCATCGGGCGCGCCAAGGCGCATCTTCTGGACCATCACGCCGTCGACATCGGTTCCGCCGGCGAACCCCTTGGGCGCCGACAGCCAGACGAATTCCACGCCCTCTTCCTCGGCGTTCTGCACCTCGCGCTGCGAGCCGGGCATGTTGGCCCGGTCACGGCGATAGAGGCATTTCACCGACAGCGCGCCCTGGCGAATGGCGGTGCGCACGCAGTCCATCGCGGTATCGCCGCCGCCGATCACCACCACGCGCTTGCCCTTGGCATCCAGCTCGCCCGAGTCGAATTCCGGCACCTCGTCGCCAAAGCTCTTGCGGTTGGAGGCGGTCAGGTAGTCCAGCGCCTTGACGATGCCGCGCGCGCCCACGCCGGGCGCCTCGATCTCGCGGGTCTTGTAGACCCCGGTGGCGATCAGCACCGCGTCATGCTGGCCGCGGATGGCGTCAAAGGTCAGATCCTCGCCCACGGTGCAGTTCAGGACGAAATTCACCCCGCCGTCGCGCAGTTGGTCATTGCGGCGCATCACCACGTCCTTTTCCAGCTTGAAGCCGGGGATGCCGTAGGTCAGCAGCCCGCCCGAGCGGTCGTAGCGGTCATAGACCGTCACCTGCACGCCGGCACGGCGCAGCGCGTCGGCGGCGGCCAGACCACCGGGGCCGGCGCCGATGATGCCCACCGATTCCGCCCGTTCCATATGCGGGCGGATCGGTTTGACCCAGCCTTCTTCCCAGGCGGTGTCGGTGATGTATTTCTCGACCGAACCGATGGTCACGGTGCCATGGCCCGCCTGTTCGATCACGCAATTGCCTTCGCAGAGCCGGTCCTGCGGGCAGATGCGGCCGCAGATTTCCGGAAAGGTATTGGTGGCCTGGCTGAGGTCATAGGCCTCTTGCAACCGGCCCTCGGCGGTCAGGCGCAGCCAGTCGGGGATGTTGTTGTGCAAGGGGCAATGCGACTGGCAATAGGGCACGCCGCACTGGCTGCACCGGCTGGCCTGTTCGGCGGCCTTGGCATCGGCGAATTCGCGGTAGATCTCATGGAAATCATGGGCGCGGGTCGCGGCATCCCGCTTTTCGGGCATCTCTTTCCCGAGGGTCACGAATTTCAGCATCTTCTGCGTGGCCACGGCTGCGCCTCCCAAGTCGATTTCCGGGTGCGCCTTCCTACTTCCCTTCCAGGGGAAATAAAAGTCAGTATGCGTTACCTATTTGCGGCTTTTTTCGCCACAAGGGCAGGAAAGCTGCCATTTTCTGGCGAAAATAGGTCAGCAAGGTTTCCTATTCTCGTCACTGCCCCAGCAAAAGCGCCGCAAGTGCCAGCGTTCCAACGATGATTCGCCACCAGCCGAACAGGGCATAGCCGTTGCGGCCGACGTAGTTCAGCACCCAGCGCACCACCAGAACCGCGGTCACGAAGGCCACGGCAAAGCCCACCGAAATTTCCCAGACCGCGCCGAAATCCAGCTCGTTCCGGGTCTTCAGCAGGTCATAGGCCACCGCCGCGCCCATGGTCGGCAGGCTGAGCAGAAAGGAAAATTCCGCCGCCGCGCGTTTCTCCACCCCCATCATCAGCGCCCCCACGATGGTTGCGCCCGACCGCGACACCCCCGGAATCATCGCCACGCATTGGCAAAAGCCGATCGCCAGCGACTTGCCGAAGGGCAGCGCCTGGGCGTCATGATGCACCGGGTCAGGCGCGATCCGGTCGATCACCAGCAGCAGCAACCCGCCCAGAATCAGCATCACCGCGATCAGGATCGGGGTCTCGAACAGCACGTTCTTGATGAAGTCATGCGCCAGGAGCCCCACGCCCACCGCCGGCAGAAAGGCCAGCAGCACCGACAGGATGGTGTGCCGTGCCGCCACGTCATGCCGCGCCCGCAGGAACAGCCGCCCCAGCAGCGCCGCATAGACCGAGGTCAGCGCCAGCACCGCGCCCAGCTGGATCACCACCTCAAAGGTCTTGCCCTTGGACTCGAACCCCAGGAAATGCCCGGCCAGCAGCAGATGCCCGGTGGAAGACACCGGAATGAACTCGGTCAGCCCTTCGAGCAGGCCGAGAAGGGCGGCCGTCAGCGTATTGTCCAAGGATCAGGCCTTTTTCAGGTTCTTGGCCGAGGCCTTGATCGCCGCATATTGCCCCGACGGGCGATAGCGCCACAGGTATTCCGGCAGCACCGCCTCCATCGCCACCGGCTGGATGCCCAGCTCGGCAAAGCCGCGCGCGCCCGGCGCCACCACATTGTCGGTGGCCAGGCTGGCCAGCTGGTCGCGGGTGATCATCTTGTTGGTGATCAGGCCCATGGTCACCGCCTCGACCATGTCAAAGCCAAAGGCCACCGCCTTCATCACCAGGGTCGGAATGTTCAGCACCAGCCGCCGGCGCTGGATCACGCCCAGCATCTTGCGGGTCAGGTCGCGCAGGCTTGCCGCCTCGGGGCCGCCCAGTTCGTAGATGCCGGCGGGCGCCTGGCCCAGCGCGCCCATCACCGCCGCCTGCGCCACGTCATCGGCATGGACCGGCTGAAACCGCGTTTCGGCCCGTGCCAGCGGCAACACCGGCGACATCCGCGCCATCGAGGCGAATTTGTTGAAAAAGCCGTCCTCGGTGCCGAAGATCACCGAAGGCCGCAGGATCACCGCGCCGGGGAACGCCGCCTGCACCGCCGCCTCGCCCTGGGCCTTGGTGCGGCCATAGATCGAGGTGGCATCCGCGTCGGCGCCGATGGCCGAGACATGCACCAGATGCGCCACGCCCTCGGCCGCGGCGATCCGGGCGATGCGGCCCGCGCCTTCGGCCTGGACGGCTGCGAAATTGTTTGCCCCGCGCCGCGCAAAGGTGCCGACGCAGTTCACCACCGCATCCGCGCCCGCCGTCACCGCCCGGACAGAGGCATCGTCGCGGATGTTGCAGAACACCGGCTCGACCTGGCCGGGCACGCCATAGGGTTTCACGAACAGCGCCTCGTTCGGGCGGCGGCAGGCCACGCGGACGCGCCAGCCCTCTTTTGCCATGCGGCGCGCGATATAGCGGCCAAGAAACCCTGCCCCGCCGAAGATGGTGACAAGCTTGCTCATGGCGGGAACTCCGTGCGGACTGCTGGATACGGGCAGATGAATACCCCCGCCCGCCCCCGCCAGCAAGGCCTAAGGGCCGCGACGAATTTTCTGCGCCAGCCGCTCGGGTGCTGTTGACACCGCCGATTCCCCCCATTACATCGCGGCCTGTGCCCAGATGGCGGAATTGGTAGACGCACTGGTTTCAGGTACCAGCGCCGCAAGGCGTGGAGGTTCGAGTCCTCTTCTGGGCACCACTATCCTGAAAAGGCCACCCCTCGGGGTGGCCTTTCGGTTTTCCCCACCCCGGCCCGGCTCCGGTGCGGCGCCGGCGCGGTTGACCGGACAGGGGGCGCGGGTCTAAGTGCCAGTGACCCCCAAGACAAAGGCGCCCCCTTGGCCATCCATCTCTATCAGAACGACCTGCCCGACGGCCTGGCCCTTGGCCCGGTTGTCGCCATCGATACCGAAACCATGGGGCTTGACCCCCGCCGCGACCGGCTGTGCGTGGTGCAGCTGTCGGATGGCGACGGCAATGCCCACCTGGTGCAGATCGCCCGCGGCCAGACCCGCGCCCCCAACCTGGAGCGCCTGCTGGCCGACCCGGCGGTGCTGAAGCTGTTCCATTTCGGCCGCTTCGACATTGCCGCGCTGAAGCGCGCCTTTGGCGTCACCACCCGACCGGTCTGGTGTACCAAGATCGCGTCAAAGCTGATCCGCACCTTTACCGACCGCCACGGGCTGAAATACCTGCTGGCCGATCTGGTCGGCGTCGACGTGTCCAAGCAGCAGCAGACCAGCGACTGGGGCGCCGAAACGCTGACCGAGGCGCAAAAGGACTATGCCGCATCCGACGTGCTGTACCTGCACGCGCTGAAGGCCGCGTTGCAGGACCGGCTGATCCGCGAGGACCGCATGGCGCTGGCCGAACGGCTGTTCGATTTCCTGCCGACCCGTGCCGAGATGGACCTCATGGGCTGGGACGACGGCAATGACATCTTTACCCACTGAGCCGGCACCCGACCACCTGTCGATCGGCCGCCGGGTCATCCGCCGCGAGGCCGAGGCGCTGACCCTCTTGGCCGAGACCCTGGGCGACAGCTTTGACCGCGCGGTGGGGCTGATCCTGGGGGCCTCGGGGCGCGTCATCGTCTCGGGTATGGGCAAGTCGGGCCATATCGCCCGGAAGATCGCCGCCACCTTCGCCTCGACCGGCACACCCGCCCAGTTCGTCCACCCGGCCGAGGCCAGCCACGGCGACCTGGGCATGGTCACGCCGGCCAACGTGGTGCTGGTGCTGTCCAACTCGGGCGAGACGCCAGAGCTGGCCGATATCGTCGCCCATTGCGGCCGGTTCTCGATACCGCTGATCGGTGTCGCCAGCCGCGAACACAGCACGCTTTTGCGCGAGGCGAAGGTGGCCATCCTGCTGCCCGCCGCACCCGAGGCCTGCGAACAGGGCATCGTCCCCACCACCTCGACCACGATGACCCTGGCGCTGGGTGACGCGCTGGCCATCGCGCTGATGGAACACCGCGCCTTTTCGCCGGCGCAGTTCCGCGTCTTTCACCCCGGCGGCAAGCTGGGGGCGAAACTTCTGCATGTGCGCGACCTGATGCACGACACCCTGCCCCTGGTGACCCCCGACACCCCGATGAGCGAAGCCTTGCTGACCATGACCCGCGCCGGGTTCGGGGTGGTTGGCGTGACCGACGCCAAGGGCCATCTTCTGGGCATCGTCACCGACGGCGACCTGCGGCGGCACATGCAGGGCCTGTTGTCGCTGACGGCGGGGCAGGTGATGACGCGCAATCCGCGCAGCACGCCGCCCGATGCCCTGGCAGTCGAGGCGCTGGCTTTGATGAACGACCGCAAGATCACCTGCCTGTTCGTCACCGACGACGATGGCCGCGCCACCGGCGTGCTGCATATCCACGACTGTCTGCGCGCGGGCGTGGCCTGAGATGCCCATGCCGCGGGTCGATCTGCACAGCCGGCTGGTCGGATGGCTGAAGATCATCCTGCCGCTGACCGCGCTGGCGATCCTGTCGACGCTGTTCCTGTTGGCCGACCGCATCGACCCCGAGGCGGCCATTCCCTATGCCAAGGTCGATGTCGAGGATCTGGCCCGCGACCCGCGCATGGCCGCACCCACCTATGCCGGGCTGACCAGCGACGGCGCCGGCATCACCCTGACCGCGGCCGAGGCGCATCCGGCGAAAGAGGCGCGCGACCCGGTCGCCTCGTCGGTTGCCGCCCGGCTGGACACGCCCGACGGCCAGACGGTCGAGCTGACCGCCAGCCAGGCCCGGCTGGACAGCGCCGCCAACCTGCTGCTCTTGACCGACAGCGTCATCCTGACCACCGGCCAGGGCTATCGCATCCTGACCGATGCGCTGTCGGCCCGGCTGGACCGCACCCTGGTGGAAAGCCGGGCGCCGGTGCAGATCACGGCGCCCCTGGGCGACCTCAGTGCCGACAGCTTTACCCTGACCGCCGACCCCGCGACCCCCGGCGCCTATCTTCTGGTTTTCAAGGGTGGGGTTAAGCTGGTATATCAACCCGGCGGCTAGATCCCGCAATCACAGGCAAGACCATGGCATTCTTCACTCGTGCATTTGCGGCCGCCGTTCTGGTCGCGGCCCTGTCCGGCCCCGCCGCCGCGCAACAGGCCAAGATCGCCTTTGGCGGCCTGGCCCAGGACACCAGCCTGCCGGTCGAGGTCGAGGCGGACACGCTGTCGGTGAACAACGCCGACGGCACCGCGGTGTTCGAGGGCAACGTGCTGGTCGGCCAGGGCGAGATGCGGCTGACCGCGGCACGGGTGTCGGTGGAATACGGCAAGGACGGCAAGTCCATCGCCCGGCTGAACGCCACCGGCGGCGTCACCATCGCCAACCTTGCCGACGCGGCCGAGGCGCAAGAGGCGCTGTACACCATCGACAGCGGCCTGATCGTGATGACGGGCGACGTGCTGTTGACCCAGGGGGCCAGCGCCCTTTCGGGTCAGAAACTGACCATCAATCTCAAGGACGGAACCGGCGTGATGGAGGGGCGGGTCGCCACCACCTTCGTGCCGGGCGGCAACTGATGACGCAGGTGCAGTCGCGCCCCGAACTGACGGTGACCGCCGGCGCCCAGGGCCTGCAGGTCCGCAACCTGCGCAAGTCCTACAAGAAGCGCCCGGTGATCCGCGACGTCTCGATGGACCTGCACCGGGGCGAGGTCGTGGCGCTCCTGGGGCCCAACGGTTCGGGCAAGACCACCTGCTTTTACTCGATCGCCGGGCTGGTGACGCCCGAGGGCGGCCAGGTCCTGATCGACGGCCGCGACGTGACCGCCCTGCCGATGTATCGCCGCGCCCGGCTGGGCATCGGCTATCTGCCGCAAGAGGTTTCGATCTTTCGCGGCCTGTCGGTCGAGGACAACATCCTTGCCGTGCTGGAGATCGTGCATCAGGACCGCCACAAGCGGCGCGAGCGGCTGGAGGAACTGCTCAGCGAATTTTCCATCACCCACCTGCGGCAGGCCCCGGCGCTGGCGCTGTCGGGCGGGGAACGCCGGCGGGTGGAAATCGCCCGCTGCCTGGCGGCCGATCCGAAATACCTGTTGCTGGACGAACCCTTTGCCGGCGTCGACCCGATCGCGGTGGCCGAAATCCGCCATCTGGTGCATGACCTGAAAGACCGGGGGATCGGCGTGCTGATCACCGATCACAACGTCCGCGAGACGCTGGAGATCGTCGACCGCGCCTATATCCTGCATGATGGCAAGGTCCTGATGAGCGGGACGACCGACGAGGTGGTTCGCGACGAAAAGGTTCGCCGCGTCTATCTGGGCGAGAATTTCCGGATCATTTGAACCGCCCTACCGATTCTGTTGACAAGCCGGCCCGGGCCGACTCCAAATGAGGGGGATGAGCGCGATCTTCGCCCCTTGCCCGCCGGCTGCCGCGGCTGAACCTTCAGCCCCGCAAGCCTGCCGACATGCTCATCTTTCAATCTGCAGGAAATATCATACCGATGGCATGACGTTGCGTCGCGCAACGCCGGCCGTCTGACGCAAAGGAGACGACATGCGCTACCAGATCAGTGGAAAACAGATCGACATCGGCGAGGCTCTCCAGACGCATGTGAAAGCCGAACTGGGCGAGGTGGTCGACAAATACGCCCAGCGCCCCACCGAATGCATCGTGGTTTTTTCCAAGTCCGCGCATGAGTTTGTATGCGAGACCACGCTTCATCTCTCGACCGGGCTGACCGCCCAGGCCAAGGGCCACGCCGCCGAGGTCTATGCCGCCTTCGAAAGCTGCCGCGAGAAGATGGACAAGCAGTTGCGCCGCTACAAGCGCCGCATCCGCAACCACCACAGCGACCGCAAGGCGCCAGTTGAATTCGGCAGTGGCTCCGCGTATATCCTCGCCGCAACCGAGGAGACCGAGGATGCCGAGCTTGACACGCTCCAGCCCGTGGTCATCGCCGAGATGGAAACGAAGATCCCTTCGATCACCGTCGGCGAGGCCGTGATGCAGCTGGAGCTGGCCGGGCAGAAGATGCTGGTCTTCCGCAACGAAGGACATGGGGGCGTGAACGTGGTGTATCGTCGGGAAGACGGGAACATCGGCTGGATCGACCCCCGCAACAGCAAGTAGCTGCGCAGAGCGCGGCCGCAGGAACAACGCGACCTCATGGATCTTTCAACTCTGCTGGGCCCCTCCGCCGTTCGTGTGGTGGGGCAGTTCACTTCAAAGAAACGGCTGTTCCAGGAGCTGGGCGAAATCGCCGCGCAGGTGCATGGCATCCAGGGCGCGCAGGTGGTGGACGGGCTGCAGGAGCGCGAGTCGCTGGGGCCGACGGGCGTGGGCCACGGCATCGCGCTGCCCCATGCCCGGCTGGAAGATCTGGACCGGATCATCGGCTTCTTCATCCGGCTGGAAAAGCCCCTGGATTATGACAGCGTGGACCGGCAGCCGGTGGATCTGGTCTTTGGCCTGCTGGCACCCAAGGATCCTGGGGTGGACCACCTGAAGGCGCTGGCGCTGGTCAGCCGGACCATGCGGGATCAGGGTGGTGTCGAAGCTGCGGGCCAATACCGACCCCGCCAAGCTTTATGCCATCCTGACCGCGGCGCGGGCGCGGCGGCGGCCTGAGACAGCGTCCCACGTCGGGACGCAAGAGCGGCCTTTGAAATCATTGAAGAATCCCGGCCGTTTTAAGGAAATCTTAACGATCTGACCGCCGGGGGCAAAACCCAGGCCCATGTAGTCGCGCGGATAGGCCTCGGCCGCGGCGGCGTCGAAGGCCGGGTCGTAGATGGCATCCAGCGCCTCGGCCGCGGCGGAATCGACCGGCGCGGGGGCGCGTCGGCGATGCCCAACTCGGCCGCAAGGAAGGCCAGGCCCTGCGACATGCGATCTTCGCGGAACACGAAATCCGGGCCCTGAAAACCGGCAAACCCCTGAAGGACGGCCGTCTGGCTGGCCCAGTGCGGCGGCACCTTTTGCCCCGCCTGCCCGGCAACCGACAGTTTCACGAACCGCAGAAAGCCAGCAAAAGCCTCGCGGTGCTGCGCCAGATCGAGAAAGGGCTGGCCGGGCGGCGGCAGATCGACCTTTGGCTGCGGATCAGCGTCGCGCGCTGTTCGGCCAGCTTGCCCGACACCACCTGCCCCAGAAACGCCTGATGCGCCCGCAACAGCGGATGGCGCACCACGGTGAAACTGCGATGGCCGGGAAACTGCCGCTTCCACTGCCGCAGGGATTTCTGCACGAAATCGCCCACCAGCCCGCCACGGCCCAGCCGCACCATCCAGGCCTGCACATGCGCCTCGGGGCCGGACCGGACCGGCATGAACAGCAGGCCCGCCGCCTCGACCCCGACAAAGGACGGAATCGCCGGCGGCCGGCGCGGTTCGAAATTCGGCGTGCGGGCCAGGTTGAACCGGTCGAGCCGGGCCAGCGCGACCTCCATCTCGGCGGGGTTCACCACCTTGTCGGCGATTTCCTCGGGGTTCTGCTTTTTCAGCTTGTCGTCATGCGCCTCGAGCCGACCCTCGACCCCCAGCCAGCGCGCCAGACCGTTCAGCACGGCCAGATCCTGCACATCCTCGTAATCAATGTAAAAGGCGGTCTGCCCGCTGGTCTGCAAGCCGTGCATCAGCCGGATCTGAAACGCCTGCAGCGCCTGCATGTGCGCCTCGAACTCTCGCCCGTCAAAACGGGCCTGCGCGGTTTTCAGGTTCTTGGCGTTGGTCAGCTTCCACTGGCCGGTGACCTGGGCGATTTTCAGGCTGACATAGCTTTCCACCGGATTGCGGGTCAGGATGATCTTGGCGCAGGTCTCATCCTCGATCAGGTCGGGCAGGATGCGCGGGTCGTGATCGTGGAAATAGCGGAACCCGGCCAGACCGGGCGTCTTGTCGCGCAGCCGCCGCAACAACAGGCGCGGATCCTGTTCGCGCAGGGCCAGGTCGACCCCGAACATCTCGACCTGGTCCTTCTTGCCGATGAAATGCGGGTTGAACACCTCGCCCAGGCAGGCGACGCCCGGCAGGGCATTCAGGTTTGCCTCAAGAAAGTTGGAGCCGGTGCGCATTTCGGCAAGCACGACGAACGAGGTAAAGCGAGGCACGGGATCATTTCACCAGATAGGGGCGGGCACGGCGGCCGGCAGCGGGCGGCATGTCGGCGCCGGCGGGGAAATCGCCCATCAGCACCGGCTGCATGCCCTGATTGCGCAGGTTTTGCAGGAACTGGCCAAAGCCGGTCAGGTCGACCATGCGCGGCACCTCGGCCAGCCGGCGCATGGCGCGCGGGCTGATTTCGTCGACCAGGGTTTGCAGGGGTTCCATCGGCGATTCGATGAATTCGGCCAGCGACCAGATGCGGACGCGGGCCTTGACCGCAGGGCCGCGCAGGACATGCAGGAAATCGGATTCGATGCGTTGCAGGCGGGCGGCGGCGGCGCGGATGTCGCCGAAATTGCGGTTCGACTGGAACAGCGGGATGGCAAAGGCGCCCGAGATCACCGAGATCTGCGCGTTCGGGTCGGCGGCGACGAATTCCGCGATGGCCTGGTTGTCGCCGGGGCCGAACTGAAAGCACTGCCGTTCGCCGCGGGTGTTCCAGATCAGGTTGGTCAGGAAGCTGCGCGGGTTGTAGTCTCGCAGGGCGGCGCTGTCGGACAGGGCGCCGTTGTAGATGGTGGCGCCGCCGGCATAGTCGACCCGGTCGGGGGCAAAGATATGGCCGTGGACGCGGGTTCCGGCCACCTTGGACAGCCAGGTGTCGAAATTCTCGAACAGGTCCGAGAACCCCTCGAAGATGGAATAGGCGGCGGCGGTGCGGCCCTGTTCCCAGTTGCTGTTGGGAAAGCGCGACTGCATGTACAGCCCGGCGCGGCCGGTGGTGCGGCGCTCGATCGCCTTGGCGAACAGGCGGTCGATCTTGCCGGGGTTGGGTTCGGCGCGGGGCTCGTCGCCGGCATCGGGCGACAGGAAGGTGTCATAGAGTTTCGCCGCCTGCGGCCAGATCTTGCGGGCGATGAAACAGTCGGAGCGTTTCAGCAGTTGCAGGTGGTCGTCGTAAAAGATGTGCGGCTTGCCCTGGAAGTCGAATTTCGACAGCGTGAGGCTGCGGCTTTCGACATTGGTCGAGACCTGGCGCACCAGCGTCTGGAAATAGCTTTCGTCGGGGATCCAGACCTTGCGGAAATAGCGGTCGTATTCGGCGCGTTCCGGCCCGTCGAGGATGGCGGAGAGGGTCTGCCGGGTCAGGCACCACCATTGGCTGCCCAGATGCGGCACGATGCCGGCGGGCATGCGGCGGCGGGCGCGGACCAGACGCTGCAGGTCGACGTAGGTGTCGAACAGCCAGCGGTGCTTGCGCCAGGAAAACGGGAAGCGCAGCGTGAAGCGTTCGGCGTTCAGCCCGCCGATGGTCCAGCCGACGTCGGCGGTGGTGACGCTTTCGATGAAATCGGTGCGGGGGCGGTCGTCGAGATAGGCCCGCAACTCCTGCACCGGGCGCAGCGGCAGGCAGGAGCCGGAGGCCAGGCAGACGTGGCGGACGCCGGGGAAATCGGCCAGCATGACGGAGGCGGCGGCCTGGGTGGCGGCGACGATGCCCCAGGTGCCCCATTCGCAGGCGTGGCGCTGCGAAAAGCGGATGTTGCCCAGATCGGCCAGGTCGGCGCGCAGGCGGTCGGCGGCGGCGTTGGGGGTGCGCTTGTCGACATGGATGACCACGGGGCAATCGCGCGTGGCCCAGTAGCGCGCGACCTGGGCGGCGCGGTCCAGCGCGGTGTGGCACAGCATGACGAAGCCCAGGGTCACGCCCAGTTCCCTTTCGACATCAGGCCCAGGATTTCAAGCTGGCGCCAGTTGATGTACTTCTCGCTCCACTTGCACCACATGTCGGGCTGGCTGGCCAGTCCGTCGCGATAGGCGATGTATTCCCGCGAATGGGCATAATGCTCGCCGCGCGCCATTTCCTCTTCGGCCTTCTGCGCGAACGTGTCGAGGAACTTGGCGTGCAAGAGACAGCCCGAGGCCTTTTCCCCGCCCCATTCGTCGAACACCAGGTTCAGCCCGCGCGGCAAGAGCATGTGGGTCGACGAGACATAGGCATAGCTCTTGTCCCATTTCACCAGCGGGATCTTGTTCAGCGCCGGGGCGCGCCGGGGATCGTCGGCAAAGAAGGTGCGGGTGCGCGGCCCGCCCTGGATCCACAGGTTGCCGTAGGCCCAGTTGCGGGCGATGGTATAGTTGCCGCTGTCGAACCACTGCGCGATCTCGAACGGGTTCTGGCCTTCGCGGTAGGGCTGATCCTGGATCGGCCCCTTTGGATACATGTCCAGCAGCATGGCGGCAAAGGCGCGGATCTGGCTGGCATCCAGCCAGTCGGTCAGCGCCCGCAGGGGCCGGGTTTCGCAGAACGGATAGATCAGGAATTCGTCGACATCCACCGTCAGGCACCAGTTGCCCGCGCCATAGCGGCGCAGCAGGTGGGTGGTCCAGTCCAGGCCAAAGCGCGCCGCCTTGTAGCTGGCGCGGGTGGTCCAGAGCGATACGTCGGACTGACGGGCAAGGTATTCGCGGCTGCCATCGTCGCTGTCGTTGTCGACGATCAGGAAATGGTCGATGCCGAGGTCACGATAGTAGCGCAGGAAATACGGCAGCCGGACCCGTTCGTTGCGCAGGCAGGTAAACAGCAGCATCGGTTCTGGCCGCACCGAGGCCATGCGATTGGCCACGGGGCGCAGTTCGTGACGGTGCAGCAACGCCCGGCCCAGCAACCGTTGGCGGCGAAGACGCAACCGATATGAGTCCATCACGCCCAAGGACGCCACCTGCCCGCGTTCGACCCGACCGGTGAAAGCCTAGCCGGAAGGTCTTGCCAAAGCCTTTCCCACCTTGCCTTGCAGAGCGCCATTTCCCCTCGGCACCCCGCTATTGTTTCCCGGCCCGAAATTTCCTTACCGGAATCTAGATTGACCGCGCCAAAAAGTAAACAATTCGGCAAGCTGTTCCGCCATGCGCGACCGGGACCGGGTGCCAGGGTCACAGCCACCCCCCGCGCGAGATCAGGCCCAGGGATTCAAGCTGCCGCCAGCCGGTAAACCGCCGGGACGCGGCGCAATGCAGCACCGGATCGGCGATCAACCCGTCGTAGTAATCGCCAAAGCGGTCGGGGTCGGCGAAATGCTGGCGCCGGTCTTTCTCTTCGGCGGATTTGTCGACGATCGTGTGCAGGAATTTGGTGTGCAGCAGCACGCCCGAGGTCAACTCTCCGCCGGTTTCGTCGAAAACGGCGTTCAGCCGGGCCGGCAACAGGCTGTGCGTCGAATTGTGATAGGCATAGCGCCAGTGCCATTTCACCAGCGGCACCTTGTTCAGCGTCGGCGCGCGGCGCGGGTCACCGGCAAAGAAGGCGCGGGCGCGCGGGCCACCCTGGATCCACAGGTTGCGCATGCGCGGCTGCACCTGCACCGAGTAGTTGCCGGCATCGAACCAGTGCAGCACCGACAGCGGGTCAGTGCCCGGCGCCACCTGCGCCGAGGACAGTGGCCCCTGCGGGTAAAGGTCAAGCATCAGGGTGCCGAAACTGTCGCGGCCACAGGTTTCCAGCCAGCGGGTCAGCGCCGGCAGCGGCCGGGTTTCCCAGTTCGGATAGACCAGCAGTTCGTCGGCATCGAGCGTCAGGCACCAGCGGCCATGGCCATGGCGCAGCAACAGCCAGTTGGTCCAGTCCAGCCCGAAGCGCGACTTCTTGTAGCTGGCAGCGGTGGACCACAGCGAGACATCGGGCTGGTCGCAGAGCAGCGCCGCCGTCGCATCGGTGCTGGCATTGTCGACGACCAGAAAGTGGTCGACGCCCAGGCCGCGGTGGTGGCGCAGGAAATGCGGCAGACGCTCGGCCTCGTTGCGGACCACCAGGATGCAGAGGATGGCCCGGCGCGGCAAGCCGCGGGTGCGGTCGACCACCACGCGCAGGTCGCGGCGCTTGCGGATGGCGCGGGCCAGCCAGATCTGCCGCCGCAGCCGCTGACGCAGGCCCTGGCGCAGCCGTTCGGCATCGCGCCGGGGCGCGGGCAGGCCGCCGGGGGGACAGGGCTGCTGTGCGCCGGCCCGCATGGGCCTATTGCGCCGCCTGGCGATGGGCCATCATGTCGCTGAGATACTCGCCGAATTCCTCGCAGAGATCGGGGCGCGACAGGCCAAAGGCCACGGTGGCCTGAAGGAAGCCCGCCTTGGACCCGCAATCGTAGCGCTGGCCGCGGAAGCGATAGCCAAAGACGCCGGGACCAGAGCCCACCTCTTCGGCGATGGCGTCGGTCAACTGGATTTCCCCGCCGGCGCCCTGCTTCATCTTGTTCAGGTTGGTCATCACCTGCGGCGTCAGGATGTAGCGGCCGATCACGGCCAGGTTCGAGGGCGCCTCTTCGGCCTTGGGCTTTTCGACCATGCCCTTGACCCGCACGATGGAGCCCATGTCCTCGGCCACGTCGAGAACGCCATAGCTGCTGGTCTTGGCGGCCGGCACCTCCATCGCGGCGACCATGCAGCCGCCGGTCTGGTCATAGGCCTCGATCATCTGTTGCAGGCAGGGTTTCTCGGCGGCGATGACGTCGTCGGTCAGCAGCACGGCAAAGGGCTCGGAGCCGATCAGCCGGCGCGCGCACCAGACCGCGTGGCCCAGGCCCATCGGCCGGTTCTGCCGCAGATAGGCGATGGCGCCGGAATCCATGTTGGTCTGCTTCAGCGTGTCGAGAAGGTCGGTCTTGCCCTTTTTCCGCAGTTCCGATTCCAGTTCCGGCGCGTTGTCGAAGTAATCTTCCAGCGCGGATTTGCCGCGGCTGGTCACGAAGATGAATTCCCTGATCCCGGCGGCGCGCGCCTCGTCGATGGCGTATTGGATCAACGGGCGGTCGACCAGCGTCATGATCTCTTTCGGGATCGATTTGGTTGCGGGCAGAAAGCGCGTCCCCAGTCCGGCAACGGGGAATATGGCTTTGGTGACCTTCTTGGGCTTCATCTTGAACTCGTCCATGCATTGGCCCCGCGTGGGCGGGGCGGTCCGTCAACTGCCAATTTCTCGCAACAATCCGCCCGGACTAGGGCATGGATACGGCAATTCATGTCCAATTGGCAATCAAACGTGGCAACCATGCAGCGAGTTTCCAATCTGGAAACAACGCAGGGTCAAGCGTTCAGCATCGCCTCGATCACCGGCACGTCGGAGGGGTTGTTCAGTTCCCAGAACTGCCGGCCGCGGGCCTGGACCTGGACGCAAAGCACGCGGTGGCCCTGTTCGAGGAAGCGCAGCTGTTCCAGCCCCTCCAGCTGTTCCAGCGGGCCGACGGGCCAGGACGGATAGCGGGCCAGCGCGGCGGGGCGGTAGGCGTAGACGCCGACATGGTGAAAGACCGGGGTCGGGTCTTCCTCGGCATAGGTCTTGCCGGTAAAGGGGATGACCTCTTTCGAGAAATAGAGCGCGCGGCCGCCGGCGCCGAAGACGGCGGTGGTGCCACCGACGCGGCCGGCCCGGCGATCGGCCAGAAAGCCGTTCAGCGCCCGGCCGTCGCAGCGCAGGACGGGGGTGGCGATATCGGCCTGCGGGTCGGATTCCAGCCCGGCGACCAGATCCTCGACGAACCAGGCCGGGGTCAGCGGCGCGTCGCCCTGCAGGTTGACCACGACATCATAGCCGGGCAGGGCGGCGGCAACCTCGGCGCAGCGTTCGGTGCCATTCTGGCAGGCGGCCGAAGTCATCACCACCTCGGCGCCAAAGCCGGCGGCGTGGTCGGCGATGCGGGCGTCATCGGTGGCAACCACCACGCGGTCGATGCCGGCGACAGCGGTCGCCGCCTCCCAGCTGCGGCGGATCAGGGTCTTTTCGCCATCGGGCCCCCGCAGCGCCACCAGCGGCTTGCCGGGATAGCGCGTGCTGGCATAGCGGGCGGGAATGGCGATCAGGGTCTTCATTTCAACTGCACCCCCGGCGCCATGGCGATGAAGAACGGGTTGTCCCAGCCGGGCTTGCCATAGGCCAGCGGGCTGTGGTCGTCGAACCGGACGCAAAGCCCGCCCGCCCCGCGCAACACCGCGTCGCCGGCGGCGGTGTCCCATTCCATGGTGCGGCCGAGCCGGGGGTAAAGATCGGCCTCGCCCGTGGCCACCAGGCAGAACTTGAGGCTGGAGCCGGCCGAAGTCATGTCGCGGACGGCATAGCGCGAGATATAATCGTCGGTCGCCTGGTCGCGGTGGGATTTCGAGGCGACGACCATCAGCGCGCCATTGTCGGGCGTGGCGACGCGGATCGGGCGGGTCTGGCCGGTGGCAAGGTCTTCCTCGACCGCGCTGCCGTCGGCCTGGGTATAGAACAGCCGCTGCCGGGCCGGGGCATAGACCACGCCGCGCAGGGGCACGCCATTTTCGACATAGGCGATGTTCACGGTGAAATCGCCGCGGCGCTGCACGAATTCCTTGGTGCCGTCCAGCGGATCGACGATCAGGAAGGTCGAGGCGCGCAGGGAATGGCTGGCGGCCTGTTCCTCGGTGATCAGGGGGATGTCGGGAAAGGCGGCGCGCAGACCGGCCGAGATCAGCGCATCGGCGGCTTCGTCGGCCTCGGTCACGGGCGAGGCATCGCTCTTGGCCTTTACCTCGAAATCGGGGCCGTCATAGACCTGCATGATCCGCTCTCCGGCCTCTAGCGCAAGCTGGCGGAATACGGAAACGATCCTGTCATGGTCCATCGGCGGTCCCCCGGGCATTGGTCGCGGCGGCATTGATTGCGGCGGCAGTTGCCACAGGGTCTTTGCCGCCTTATCCTGCACTGTCAAGGGAACGGCAAGATTTCCCGGTTAACAGAGCAGTGGCACGAGCCAGAGGACAAGCGATGTTCCGACCGCAGGCAGCCCGACCTTCGCCGTTGCGAACCGGGTTCGAATTTCTGGAACTGATCTACCACGCCACCATCCGCAACCTGCGCAAGGGGTATGGCAATGCGGTCTATGGCCTGGTGATGAACGTGGTGCAGGCCGCGCTGATCCTGGTGATCTTTGTGGTCATGTTCTCGATCCTGGGGCTGCGGAACGCGGCCATTCGCGGCGATTTCATCCTGTATGTGATGTCGGGCGTCTTCATGTTCCTGACCCATACCAAGACGCTGGGCGCGGTCTCCAGCGCCGAGGGGCCGACCTCTCCCATGATGATGCATGCGCCGATGAACCCGGTCATCTCGATCTGCGCGGCGGCGCTGGCGGCGCTGTACCAGCAGGTCTTTGCCATGGCGGTGATCCTGCTGGTCTATCATACGCTGTGGACCCCGATCACCATCCATGACCCGGTGGGCATGCTGGGCATGCTGCTGCTGTCGTGGTTTTCCGGCGCGGCGATCGGCATGATCTTTCTGTCGGCCAAGCCCTGGCAGCCCGAGGTGGTGGGCGTTCTGTCGACGATCTACCAGCGCGCCAACATGATCGCCTCGGGCAAGATGTTCGTCGCCAATGCCGCTCCGCCCCGCATCCGCAACATGTTCGACTGGAACCCGCTGTTCCACACCATCGATCAGGCGCGGGGGTTCACCTTTCTGAATTATCATCCGCGCTATACCTCGATCGACTATCCGCTCAAGGTAGCGTTCATCTGCATCATGGTGGGGCTGATGGCCGAGTTCTACACCCGCAAACATGCCTCTGCCAGCTGGCAGAAACGCCAATGAGGCGCGCGGTTTTCCTGGCGCTGGTACTGTCGGCGGCGCCGCTGCGGGCGCAGGATGCCCCGGCGCCCTGGCCGGCACTGCATGAGGTGGCCGGGGTTGCGGCGAACGACGTGCTGAACCTGCGCGCGGCACCGGATGCGGGCGCCGCGATCGTCGGCGCGCTGGCCCCGGATGCGACCGGCGTCGAGGTGGTCGCGGTGACGGATGGCTGGGGGCTGGTCAATACCGGCGAAGGCACGGGCTATGCCAAGATGGCCTATCTGGTGCCGGAACCGGGCGGCGGCTGGGCCGACCTGAACCGGCCCATGGCCTGTTTCGGCACCGAGCCGTTCTGGAGCCTGGCCTATGAGCCGGGCAATCCGGCGCTGCGGCTGGCCACGCCCGAAGGCCCGGCGCAGGAGCTGTTCATCAGCAATGTCTGGGTGTCGCGCCCCTGGGCGACGCCGGCGGCGCTGGGGCTGGAAGGCGGGATGCTGGTGCTGCGGCCGGCGGAATGTTCCGATGGCATGTCCGACCATACCTATGGCCTGGCGGTCGACCTGTTCCTGACCGGGGCCACGGCGGCGCGCTATTCCGGCTGCTGTTCGTTGCAGATACGGTGAAGGGGGCCGCGGACGGCCCCTCTTGCCTTGGTCCCTGTCGCGCGGGGGTCAGGCCTCGTCCGGCAGTTGCCGCACCGCGCCCTTGTCGGCGCTGGTCGCCAGCAGCGCATAGGCACGCAGCGCGGCCGAGACGCGGCGGCTGCGCTTGACCTCGGGCTTCCAGCCCTTCTGGTCCTGTTCGGCCCGGCGTGTGGCCAGGTCGGCGTCCGAGACCCGCAGGCTGATCTTGCGGCCGGGGATGTCGATGTCGATCATGTCGCCTTCGCGGACCAGGCCGATGGTGCCGCCAGCCGCCGCCTCGGGGCTGACATGGCCGATGGACAGGCCGGAGGTGCCGCCCGAGAACCGCCCGTCGGTCAAGAGCGCGCAGGCCTTGCCCAGGCCTTTCGACTTCAGGTAGCTGGTCGGGTAGAGCATTTCCTGCATGCCCGGCCCGCCCTTTGGCCCCTCATACCGGATCACCACCACGTCGCCTTGGCGGATCTTGTTGGTCAGGATGGCCGAGACGGCGGCATCCTGCGATTCGAACACGCGCGCCGGGCCGGAGAACACAAAGATCGATTCATCCACGCCGGCGGTTTTGACGATGCAGCCGTCCAGCGCGATATTGCCCTTCAGCACCGCCAGGCCGCCTTCCTTGGTAAAGGCGTGCTGGGCCGAGCGGATGACGCCCTGTTCGCGGTCGAGATCCAGTTCGGCATAGCGTTTCGACTGGCTGAAGGCGGTGGCCGACCGCACGTTGCCGGGCGCGGCCTTGAAGAAATCGCGCACGGAATCGTGGTTGGTGCGGGAAATGTCCCAATGGTCCAGCGCCGCGCCCATGGTGGGCGAATGGACGGTGACGCAATCGCGGTTCAGCAGGCCGGCATTGTCCAGCTGACCCAGGATCGCCATGATGCCGCCGGCGCGGTGGACGTCTTCCATATGCACGTCCTGCTTGGCCGGAGCGACCTTGCACAGGCAGGGGACGCGGCGCGACAACTGGTCGATGTCGTCCTGGTCAAAGTCGATGCCGCCTTCGTGCGCCGCGGCAAGGATGTGCAGGATGGTATTGGTGGACCCGCCCATGGCGATATCCAGCGCCATGGCGTTTTCAAACGCGGACTTGTTGGCGACGTTGCGCGGCAGAACGCTGGCGTCGTCCTGTTCATAGTAGCGGCGGGCCAGATCGACGATCAGGTGCCCGGCCTCGACGAACAGGCGCTGGCGGTCGGAATGGGTGGCAAGGGTGCTGCCGTTGCCCGGCAGCGACAGGCCCAGGGCCTCGGTCAGGCAGTTCATCGAATTGGCGGTGAACATGCCCGAGCAGGACCCGCAGGTGGGGCAGGACGCCTTTTCGATCTCTTCGACCTCGGCATCGGTGTATTTGTCATCCGCCGCCGACACCATGGCGTCGACTAGGTCCAGCGCGATCTCGCGGCCCTTGACCTGGGCCTTGCCGGCCTCCATCGGGCCGCCCGAGACGAAGACGGCGGGAATGTTCAGCCGCATCGCGGCCATCAGCATGCCGGGGGTGATCTTGTCGCAGTTCGAGATGCAGACCATGGCGTCGGCGCAATGGGCGTTGACCATGTATTCGACGCTGTCGGCAATGATTTCGCGCGAGGGCAGCGAGTAGAGCATGCCGTCATGGCCCATGGCGATGCCGTCGTCGACCGCGATGGTGTTGAATTCCTTGGCCACGCCGCCCGCGGCCTCGACCTCGGCGGCGACCAGCTGGCCAGGTCTTTCAGGTGGACGTGGCCGGGCACGAACTGGGTGAAGGAATTGACGATAGCGATGATCGGCTTGCCGAAGTCGCCGTCCTTCATGCCGGTGGCGCGCCACAGACCGCGGGCGCCGGCCATGTTGCGGCCATGGGTGGTGGTGCGGGAACGATAGGCGGGCATGGTTTCCTCCGGCGATCTGTCGCAAGGCGGGTTACCGGGCAGCGCGCCCGGATTCAATCGGATTCGCGGGGAAAGGGCAGGTCAGCCGCCCTTCAACCGTTGCAGCAGATAAACCTCGCTGTCGGGCCGGACCGGCGTGTTGCGGCCCCCGGTGATCACCTCGCCGTCCAGCGCGATGGTGACGCTGCCCTTCAGTTCAGGTTCCAGCGCCGGATGCGCCCGGACGAGCGCATCCAGCATCTGGCCGACCGTCGCGGCCTCGACGGTCACGACCAGCGCGCCGTCGGTCAGGCGGCGCAGGCCGGCCCAGAGGTTGACCTCAACCATCCGCCCCGGCCTTTATCGCCGCCAGAACCTTGGGCGGCGACATCGGCAGGCTGCGCAGCCGCACGCCGGTGGCCGCCGCGATGGCATTGGCCCGGGCCGGCAGGGGCGGGGTGATCCCGGTTTCGCCCACGCCGCGCACGCCATAGGGGTGGCCGGGGTTCGGCACCTCGATGATGACCGTGTCGATCATCGGCAGGTCCGAGGCGACCGGCATCCGGTAATCGAGGAACAGCGGGTTCTGCAGCCGCCCGTCGGCGCCGTAGACATATTCCTCGTTCAGCGCCCAGCCGATGCCCTGCGCGGCGCCGCCCTGATACTGGCCCTCGACATAGGCGGGGTGGATGGCGCGGCCGGCGTCCTGCACCACCAGATAGCGCAGCACGGTGGTATGGCCGGTTTCGGGATCGACCTCGACATCGACGACATGGGTGCCGAAGCTGGCGCCGACGCCGCCCGGCGTGCTTTCGTGGTGGCCGGAAATCGGCCCGCCGGTCGAGCCCATCTTGGAGCCGATCTCGGCGATGGACATCGGCGGGAATTTCCCGGCGTTCGGCCCGGCGGGAACGGCGGCGCCGTCCTTCCATTCCACCGCCTCGGCGTCGATGCCCCATTCGGCGGCGGCGCGGGCGCACATCTGCTTGATGGCGCTGCGGGCGGCCTCGACCGCGGCCTTGCCGCTGGCAAAGGTGGCGCGGCTGCCGTGGGTGGGTTCGTTGACGCCCAGCGCGCCGGTCTCGACCACGTTCACCCGCACATCCTCATAAGGGATGCCCAGGGTTTCGGCGGTCATCAGCGCCAGCGAGGCGCGGCTGCCGCCGATGTCGGGCGTGCCGACCGAAACGGTGACCGAGCCATCCTCGCCGATCGCCAGCGAGACGCTGGTTTCACCGCCGTGGTTGAACCAGAAGCCCGAGGCGACGCCGCGGCCCTGGTTGGGGCCCAGTTTCACCGCGTAGTTCGGGTGCGCCTTGGCGGCCTGGAGCGTTTCGGCCAGGCCGATGACGCCGTATTTCGGGCCATAGCTGGACTTGGTGCCCTCGCGCGCGCCGTTCTTCAGCCGCACGTCGATCGGGTCGAGCGACAGGGCGCGGCACATCTCGTCGACCAGGCTTTCCACCGCAAAGGCCGCCATGGGCGAGCCGGGCGCGCGGTAGGCCGCGGCCTTGGGACGGTTGGCCAGCACCTCATGGCCTTCGTGCCAGAGGTTCGGGATGTCATAGCAGGCAAAGGCGCAGGACAGGGCCTCGCCCACAGGCGACATGCCGATGAAGGCGCCGCCCTGCATGCGGAACACGGCCTTGGCGGCGGTGATCGTGCCGTCCTTCTTCATGCCGATCCTGACATCCATCGAGGCCGAGGCGGTCGGCCCGGTGGCGCGCAGCACCTCGGACCGGCTCATCACCAGCTTGACCGGGCGACCGCCGGCCTTGCGCGACAGGGCGAGCGCGATCGGTTCCGAGAAGATGGTGGTCTTGCCGCCGAAGCCGCCACCGATTTCCGAAGGCGTGACGCGAAGCTGCGCCGCCTCGACCCCCAGGACGGCGGCGGACATGCGGCGGATGTACCAATGGCCCTGGGTGCAGACCCACATCTCGCCCTTGCCGTCGCTGCCCATCTGGCCCAGGCAGGCGTGCGGTTCGATATAGCCCTGGTGGGTGGCCTCGGTCTTGTAGGTCTTTTCCATCACCAGGTCGGCATCCTTGAAGCCGGCCTCGATGTCGCCATGGCCGAATTCCATGTAGCGCGCCACGTTGGGCGGAGACCCCTCGGGCACGGAATGGTCGGCGGCACCGGGCCTGACCACGGGCGCATCGGGGCGCATCGCATCGTCGACGTCGATCACATGCGGCAGCACCTCGTAGGTGACCTCGACCAGTTTCGCGGCATCCTGCGCGATCAGCGCCGAAGTGGCGGCGACGGCGGCGACGGCATGGCCGTCATACAGCGCCACGTCACCGGCCAGGGTGTTGTCCTGCAGGTTCAGGTCTTCGCCGGTCAGGCCGGTGGGCAGGTCGGCGCGGGTGACCACGGCCTTGACGCCAGGAAGGGCCAGCGCCTTGGTCGCGTCGATCCTGACGATGCGCGCATGGGCATGGGGCGAGCGGACCACGGCGGCGTGCAGCATGCCGGGGGCCGAGATGTCGGCGCCATACCGGGCGCGGCCAGTCACCTTGTCCAGCCCGTCGGGACGGTCGGGACGGGTTCCGATCAGGCGGAATTCCTGCTTCAGCTCGTCTTTCGGCATCAGGCGGCACTCCTCATTTCGGCGGCGGCGTCCATGACGGCGCGGATGATCTTGTCATAGCCGGTGCAGCGGCACAGGTTGCCGGCCAACCAGTAGCGCACTTCGGTTTCGGTCGGATCGGGGTTCTTGTCGAGCAGCGCCTTGGCCGCGACCAGGATGCCGGGCGTGCAGAAGCCGTATTGCAGCGCGGCATGTTCGATGAACTTGCGTTGCAAGGGGTGCAGGTCGTTGCCGCGGGCCATGCCCTCGATGGTCTCGATCTGCTTGCCCTCGGCCTCGACGCCCAGCATCAGGCAGGAAGAAACCAGCACGCCGTCGACCGTGACCGAACAGGCGCCGCAGTCGCCGGTGCCGCAGCCTTCCTTTGATCCGGTCAGGCCCAGCTGGTTGCGCAGGCAGTCCAGCAGGGTTTCGCGCGGATCGGCCAGGAAATCGACCGGGTCGCCGTTGACGGTGGTGGAGACGTGGATCTTGCTCATTTCGATTGTCCTTTCGCACGGGCATAGGCGATGCGGGCCGCCCGCCCTGCCAGCACGCCAGAGACCTGGGTGCGGAATTCCTTGGTGCCGCGCCGGTCGCTGATCGGCCTGGCCTCTGAGGCGACCACCTCGGCCAGTCGGGCGATGGTGGCATCGTCAAGCGTGGTGCCGGTGATGGCCGCGGCCGCCTTGTCCGACAGGAAAATGGTGGGGCCGACGGCGCCCAGCGCCACCCGCGCCTCGGCCACCTTGTCGCCGTCCAGCCGCAGGCTGACCGCGCAGCCGACCACGGCGATGTCCATCTCGGTCCGCGGGGTAAAGCGCAGATAGGCGTCGCTGGCATGGGCGCCGCGCGGCGGCAGGGTGATCAGCGAGATCACCTCGCCCTTGGCCAGCGTGGTCTTGCCCGGGCCGGCGGGAATGTCGGCGACGGGCACCTCGCGGGTGCCGTTGGGGCCGGTGATGGTGGCAATGGCGCCGGCCGCCACCAGGGCAGGCACGGAATCGGCGGCCGGAGAGCCGTTGCAGAGGTTGCCGACCAGCGTCGCGCGGCCCTGCACCTGGGTCGAGCCGACCAGCTCCATCCCCTCGACCACGCCGGGCCAGTCCTTGCGCAGGCCTTCGTGCGCGCCAAGCCGGGCGCCGGGAACGGCCACGCCGATCTGCCAGCCGCCCGCGGCCGTGCGGGTGATGTCATGCACGCCGGGAATATGTTTCAGGTCCACCAGGTCGTCGGGCGTGACCGCACCGGCGCGCAACTGCACCAGAACGTCGGTGCCGCCGGCCAGGAACCGGGTGATGCCGGTGGCTGCGGCCGCGATCCGGGCCGCGTCATCGAATGTCGTCGGAGTGTGATAGCGCATCTGTCTTTCATCCCTGTCTGGCCCGCGCGCAAGCAGGCCGATTTGCGATGCCGGAAAGACGGAATTTCCGGCCCGTCTGCGATAACCCTAGGACGCCCCTGTTCCCTTTTCTGCGCAAGACGCGCCAGGGAGCAGTGCGTTAGCGTCAACGTCGCCCCAAGAAAGCCCGGATTCGCCGGTGCTGCGCAAGGGGGTAGCGCAGATTTTTCACCGCGCCCCGCCGAAAGCCGCCGCGGCAGGGGACCGGCGTCGCGCAAAACCGGCCAACACCCGGAAAATTCGCCACAGAGTCTTTGCGCCAACCGTTGCAGGCGCAAAAACCCCTGCCTATATACGCCAAGTCAAGCTGCGGGTCGCCCCCGTGGCATCCAGTTCCGGTTCAGGGTGCCGAAAGCGAAAGGGCCCGCGACCGGCAGATCGCCTAATGAAAGGGATATGCAAATGGCCAAAGTCATCGGTATCGACCTCGGCACCACCAACTCTTGCGTCGCCATCATGGATGGCAGCCAGCCCCGCGTCATCGAAAACTCGGAAGGGGCGCGGACCACGCCCTCGATCGTCGGTTTCACCGAATCCGAGCGTCTGGTCGGCCAGCCCGCCAAACGCCAGGCGGTGACCAACCCCTCGAACACCGTCTTTGCCGTCAAGCGCCTGATCGGGCGCCGGCTGGGCGATGCCGAAGTGGAAAAGGACAAGAAGCTGGTCCCCTACAAGATCACCGACGGCGGCAATGGCGATGCCTGGGTCGAAGTGCGCGGCGAGAAGTATTCGCCCAGCCAGGTTTCGGCCTTCATCCTGCAGAAGATGAAGGAAACCGCGGAAAGCTACCTGGGCGAAACCGTCACCCAGGCGGTGATCACCGTGCCCGCCTATTTCAACGACGCCCAGCGCCAGGCCACCAAGGACGCCGGCAAGATCGCCGGCCTGGAAGTGCTGCGCATCATCAACGAGCCGACCGCGGCCGCGCTGGCCTATGGCCTGGACAAGAAGGAATCGAAGACCATCGCCGTCTACGACCTTGGCGGCGGCACCTTTGACATCACGGTTCTGGAAATCGACGACGGCCTGTTCGAGGTGAAGTCGACCAACGGCGACACCTTCCTGGGCGGCGAAGATTTCGACATGCGGATCGTCAGCTACCTGGCCGACGAGTTCAAGAAAGAGCATGGCGTCGACCTGTCGTTGGACAAGATGGCGTTGCAGCGCCTGAAGGAAGCGGCGGAAAAGGCCAAGATCGAGCTGTCCTCCAGCCAGCAGACCGAGATCAACCAGCCGTTCATCTCGATGGACAAGAACACCGGGCAGCCGCTGCACCTGGTGATGAAGCTGACCCGGTCCAAGCTGGAAAGCCTGGTCGAGGATCTGATCAAGAAGTCGATCAAGCCCTGCCAGGCCGCGCTGAAGGATGCCGGCGTCAGCAAGGATGACATCGACGAGGTGGTTCTGGTCGGCGGCATGACCCGCATGCCGCGCGTCGTGGAAGAAGTGACCAAGTTCTTCGGGAAAGAGCCCCACAAGGGCGTGAACCCCGATGAGGTCGTGGCGCTGGGCGCGGCCATCCAGGCCGGCGTTCTGCAGGGCGACGTCAAGGACGTGGTCCTTCTGGACGTGACGCCGCTGAGCCTGGGCATCGAGACGCTGGGCGGCGTGTTCACCCGGCTGATCGACCGCAACACCACGATCCCGACCAAGAAGAGCCAGGTCTTCTCGACCGCCGAGGACAACCAGAACGCGGTGACGATCCGCGTGTTCCAGGGCGAGCGCGAGATGGCCGCCGACAACAAGATGCTGGGCCAGTTCAACCTGGAACAGATCCCGCCCGCCCCGCGTGGCGTGCCGCAGATCGAGGTGACCTTCGACATCGACGCCAACGGCATCGTGTCGGTGAAAGCCAAGGACAAGGGCACCAACAAGGAACAGGCGATCACCATCCAGGCTTCGGGTGGCCTCTCGGACGAGGACATCGAGAAGATGGTCAAGGACGCCGAGGCCAATGCCGAGGCCGACAAGGAACGCCGCGAGCTGGTCGAGACCCGCAACCAGGGCGAAAGCCTGCTGCACTCGACCAAGAAGTCGCTGGCCGAACACAGCGACAAGGTCGACCCCTCGACCGTCGAGGCGATCGAGCTGGCCATGGGTCCGCTGGAAGAGGCGCTGAAAGGCGAGGACGCCGGCAAGATCAAGGGCGCGGTGCAGAACCTGACCGAAGCCGCGATGAAGCTGGGCGAGGCCATCTACAAGGCCAGCCAGGCCGAAGGCGGCGCCGGCGAAGACGAGCCGCGTCCGGTCGATGAAGACGACATCGTTGATGCCGACTTCGAGGATCTGGGCAACAGCAAGCGGAAGTAACGCCGCTTGAACCGGAACAGGGGGCGGTCTGGCAACGGGCCGCCCCGATCCGGTTCCGCAAAGGGATTTTGCCGTGGCCAAGCGCGACTATTACGACATCCTCGGGGTCAGCAAGGGCGCCTCTGCCGATGAGCTGAAGAAGGCTTACCGCCAGAAGGCCAAGGAACTGCACCCCGACCGCAATTCCGACAATCCCCAGGCCGAGGCCCAGTTCAAGGAAGTGAACGAGGCCTATGACGTCCTGAAGGACGACCAGAAGAAGGCGGCCTATGACCGCTTTGGCCATGCCGCCTTCGAAAACGGCATGGGCGGCGGTGCCGGCGGCCCGCGTGGCGGGTTCCAGCAGGGCGATTTCGCATCGGCCTTTTCGGACGTGTTCGAGGACCTGTTCGGCGACTTCATGGGCGGCCGTGGCGGCGGTGGTGGCGGCAGGGCCCGCGCCCAGCGCGGCAGCGACCTGCGCTATAACCTGCGGGTGACGCTGGAAGAGGCCTACAAGGGCGTCCAGAAGACCATCAACGTGCCGGCCAGCGTGACCTGCGACACCTGCCGCGGCACCGGGGCCGAAGGCGGCGCCGAGCCGGTGACCTGCCCGATGTGTTCCGGCATGGGCAAGGTGCGGGCGCAACAGGGTTTCTTTACGGTCGAGCGGACCTGCCCGAACTGCAACGGCATAGGCCAGACCATCAAGAACCCCTGCAAGACCTGTCATGGCGCCGGACGGATCGAAAAGGAACGCGCGCTTTCGGTGAACATCCCGGCGGGCGTGGAAACCGGCACGCGGATCCGGCTGGCCGGCGAGGGCGAGGCGGGCCTGCGCGGCGGGCCGCAGGGCGACCTGTATATCTTCATCGAGGTCAGGGAACACGCGCTGTTCCAGCGCGACGGCGTGCAACTGTTCTGCCGCGTGCCGATCTCGATGCCGGCCGCCGCCCTGGGTGGCGAGGTTGAGGTGCCGACGATCGACGGCGGCAAGGCCCGGGTCAAGGTGCCCGCGGGCGCGCAATCGGGCAAGCAGATGCGGCTGCGCGGCAAGGGCATGCCCGCCCTGCGCGGGGCCGGCACCGGCGACATGGTGATCGAGCTGGCGGTGGAAACCCCGGTCAACCTGACCGCGCGGCAAAAGGAACTGCTGCGCGAATTCGAGAAGCTGTCGGAAGAGAACAACCCCGAAGGCAAGAGCTTTTTCTCGAAGGTCAAGGGGTTCTGGGACGGGATGAAGGGGTGATGCGGTCCTGACCGGACCGCGTTAACCTTTCTTTCACCCCTGCCGTGCAGCATCGCGGGCATGGCAAAGGGATTCTCAGAAGCAAGTCTGCCGCTGTTCGCCCCACCAGGCGACGAGGACGAGGCGCCGGCGCAGCCGGTACCGGGCCGCCTGCCCAGCTATATCGCCGACCACCGCAAACGCCTGCGCAGCCGGTTCATGGAAGGCGGGGCCACCGCCATACCGGATTACGAGTTGCTGGAACTGGTGCTGTTCCGCGCCGTGCCGCGACAGGATGTAAAGCCGCTGGCCCGGCTGCTGCTGGAAACCTTTGGCGATTTCAACCGGGTGATCTCGGCCCCGGCGCCACGGTTGCAGATGGTGCGTGGCGTGGGCGAGGCGGTGGTGCAAGAGCTGAAGATCGTCGAGGCGGCGGCACAGCGGATGATGCGGGCGCGGGTGATGAACCAGCCGGTGCTGAGTTCCTGGGACGCGCTCTTGGATTATTGCCACACGGCGATGGCGCACCGAGAGACAGAACAGTTCCGGATCCTGTTCCTTGACCGCAAGAACGTGCTGATCGCCGATGAGGAACAGGCCCGTGGCACGGTCGATCATGTGCCGGTCTACCCGCGCGAGGTGGTGAAACGGGCGCTGGAACTGAACGCCAGCGCGCTGATCCTGGTTCACAACCACCCTTCGGGCGACCCGACGCCCTCGGACGCGGATGTGACGATGACCTGCCAGATCCAGGATGCCTGCCACGCGCTGGGGCTGGTCTTGCATGACCATCTGATCATCGGCAAGTCCCGCGAGATGAGCTTCAAGTCGCAGGGTTATCTCTAGCTGTCCTAGCTGTCCCGCGCCGCGTCGTCCCGCCCGTGCGCGCCGGCGGCTTTGGCCGCAGCATGATCGGCCCGTCGTTGCTGCCGCCTTTGCCGCCGCACCTCGGCCACGCGGGCCTTTTCCGCATCGGCGATCGCCAGCAACGGGTCGGCCAGGGTCAGCCGGTCCGGCCCGGTCGCGGGGCGGATGAAATACCACGAAGGGTAGCGGTTGTAGGCGGCCTCGCTAACCGTTTCGGTCACATGGACCGGCACGCCCAGCTGGCTGGCAGCGTGGTTCACCGCCCATACCACCAGGGGCCAGTTCTGCGGGTCGTAGTCGTCGCCCGCCATCACCCCGCCGGGCTTCAGCTTGGGAACCAGTCGGCCAGCGTGCGGCCGCCTTCTTCGCCGGTATGGGCATAGCCGTCGCAATAGATGAAGTCGAAATACCCGTCGGGAAACAGGTCGAGCGCCTGGTCAAAGGTCATCCGCAACAGCCGGTAGTCGGACCAGAGGCCGACAGCCAGCAGCGCCTTCTTGTATTCCGCGGTGTTGTGGCCGTCGCCATAGACATCGACACCGTAGAATTGCGCAAAACGGCCCGACTGCACCATCCGCGACGAAAACGACCCGGCGGCGACGCCCAGTTCTATCCCGATGTTGCCCGCAGGGGGCAGCGGCGCGACCACATCGAAACGGTCGGTGCCCGGCAACAGCCGCACCTCGGCCGGGGGAATGAGCTTGCGCAGCCTGCGCCGCAGATCGGCTGTGTGCATCACGGCCCCCTGGTGGTGAAATCCGGAACCAGCCACAGTTCGACGCGGCGGTTCAGGTGCCGCCCCGCGGCGGTTTCGTCGCAGGCCATCGGCAGCGCCTCGCCAAACCCTTCGACGCGCGGCAGCCGGTCGGGGCGCAGGTCGGGCGCGGCGACGGTCAGTTCGGACAGCACCCGCTCGGCCCGTTCGACCGACAGCGCCAGATTGGCATCGGCAGCGCCCGAGCCGTCGGAAAAGCCGGCCAGAACCAGCGCCTCGCCCGGAAAGCCGCCCGAGGCGATCAGCCGGGCCAGGTCGGCCACGTTTTCCTGGCTGGACGGCGTCAGGATCGAGGTGCCGTCGTCGAACCGGAAGGTCAGCGACAGCCGGTCGGCCCCGTCCATCAGCGCGACAAGGCGCTTCAGATCGGCCAGGGTCACATCCTCGCCCGCGCCCTGGATGGCATTGATCAGCCGCAGGCCATCGTCGGTCATCGGGCTGCGCGCGGTCGACCGGTCGATGAAACCGGCGGCGGCGATCACCTTGTCGGCGGCGGGCGTGGCCAGGAATTCCAGGAATTCGCGGGCCAGGAGCGGCAGGCGCCGCCGCGGCGTCAGGAAATAGAGCGGCAGGGCCAGCGGATAATCCTCGGCCTTGACGGCCATGGCGCTGGGCAACAGGGGAAAGCCGCAACTGTCGGTCAGGGGCAGCGGCCGCGCCGGGGCGATCTCGGCCCGGCCGGTGATGGCCAGCGCCCAGGGGTCGCGGGCCACCGCCTCGGCCAGTGCCGCCATGTCGGGATGCAGCACCCCGGCCTGTATCTCTATGCCCAGCCGGTCCCGCAGAGCCTGGGCCAGATCGGTGTCGGGCGCGATGGCATGCAGGACGATGGGCATGTCCGGCCCACCCAGATCGGCCCAGTTCGTCACCTCGCCCGACAGGGCGGCGGCAAGCTGGGCGGTCGAAACCTCGGGCGTGGGATTGTCGGGCGCCATGACCGGCACCAGGGCATCCAGCGCCAGCGCGCGTGCGCCCAGGCCCGGCTCGGGCCGCGCGGTCAGCAAAAGCTCGGCCGCACCATCGGACAGGGCCGCGGCGGCATCCGCGGGCGAAAGGGAGGCAAAGCTGACCTCGGCCAGTTCCTGCTGCGACTGCGGATCAAGGATCAGCGCGGCATAGCCGGGACCGGGACCGGGGCGATAGAGCAGGCCACGGCTTTCGGCGAAACCGCGCACCAATCCCGGCACCAGGCGCGCGCCGGCATCGGGCGCGCCGACGATGCGGATCACCGCCCGCGGCGCGGTCAGTTCGGGGCAGGCCGGGCCTTCGCAGATCACCCCCTGGGCGTCTACGGTCAGCAGGCCATAGGCGGTGTCGATCCGGTAGAATTCACCGTCAAAGCCCTGCAGGCTGCCCGAAAGCGTGATGTCGCCTTCGCGCGCAATCAGGGTCACGTCCTGCGCAAGGGCAGGACGGGCCGGGGTAATCCCCGGAAAAAGAAGCGCGGCGAAAACCGCCGCGCGTCCAGCCTTGACCAGCATTGATGCCCGCCTGAACCTCTAGTTCGCGACGGCGAGTGTCACGTCCCGACCGGGATTTTTCAACACCAGAATATCGCCCACCGCGTCACATTCCGGCATGGCCAGGGTCAGGTCGGTCAGAGCGGCCTTGCCCGCCTGCGACTCGATGGTCTCGCCGATCAGTTCCCGGCCGCAGGTGGCATCGGTGACCACGGATTCCACCGTCAGATCGACCGCAAGGCCGGGATCGGCGGGCCAGGTATAGATCTGCGCCATCATCGGCAGGGCCAGCGTCGGGTCGCCCAGCGCAACCAGGTAGCCGCCACCGGCGGAGACCGGCGCCTCGGCGCTGACCGCGCCAGGCTGGCCATAATCGGCGCCGTTCTCGAAGGCGTAAAGCTGAAAGCTGTCGTCGGCCATCCATTGCACGGCAAAGCGGTGGACCAGCCCGGCCTCGGGGACCGGCGCCGCATCGCGCAGCACCTTGGCATCGGACAGCAGCACGGAAACCTCGCCCCTGCTGTCCAGCGCCGGCAGGTCAAGCGTCAGCGTCCCGGTTTCGTCCAGCTTTTCGGCAATGGCCAGACCGGCGTGGCGCAGCACGATGCGCTGGCCGGCGCGGCAGGGCGCGGCAAGCGCGACCGAGATCATCGCCCGCTGTCCGGGCGTCAGCGTCAGCGTCACCGGGCAGTCGTCGGCAGCCATGCCGGGCGTGGCCGGCGCGGCGGCGGCGGGCGCCTGCGGCAGGGGCAGATCGGCGGATCCGGTGTCCGAAGGGACAAGCGCGGCCAGTTCGGGGGCCGGCGCGGCGAGATCACCGGGATCGACCTCTTTTATCGGGATCGAGGGCGTGGCCGGCTCTGGCGCGAAGGACGGCACACCCGGCAGGGTCGCCAGGACCGGCGGCACCAGGGCGGCCTCGGCGGGGGCAGCGGCCGGAGAGGCGGTCTCGGTCGCGGCAGAGGCCGGATCGGTCACGACCAGCGCAGCGGCGGCGGGCAGGGCCGGGTCAGCGGCGGGGGCGGCAGAGGCAGGCCCGGCCGAGACGGTTTCGACCGCCTTTGGCTTTTCGGCGCTGGCCGCCTTTTCCGCGGCACGGTCTGCCTGCCTGCTTTCGTTGATGGTCTGCGCCAGATGCCCGGCGGCAAGTGCCACCGCCAAAACGGCAACGGCGCGGACCGCAGTCTTCTTCTTGTCCATGTTCAGCCCCGAGAGAGGATGGGTTCCAAGGCAATTTGACCGGGAAACCGGGCAATCCCGTGGCCCGAATGGGGAATGTTTCCAGCATGGAACCGCCCGCGGGGTGACAAACAGTGAAAAAGGGCGGCCCAGCCGCCCCTTTCCCGCCGCAATTCCACGAAAGTCAGGCCAGCTTGCC
>JAWKWU010000013.1:0-100695 GCA_041397345.1 Paracoccaceae bacterium | reverse complement strand
CAGGTGGCAGGTATGGAACCTCGCTCTCCCTCTGCCCAAGCGGCGCAGGCTCCGTGGCCCGACGGACCCTCGCGCCGGGGAAAAGATGAAAGGTAACTACGAGCATGGCGCAAGTCTACGTTGGCCAGAAACGTATCCGCCGCTACTTCGGCAAGATCCGCGAAGTCCTTGAAATGCCGAACCTCATCGAGGTTCAGAAGTCGTCCTACGACCTGTTCCTGCGGTCGGGCGATGCCGACAAGCCGCTGGACGGCGAAGGCATCCAGGGCACCTTCCAGTCGGTGTTCCCGATCAAGGACTTCAACGAGACCTCGGTGCTGGAATTCGTCCGCTACGAGCTGGAAAAGCCGAAATACGACGTCGACGAATGCATGCAGCGCGACCTGACCTATGCGGCGCCGCTGAAGGTGACGCTGCGCCTGATCGTGTTCGATGTCGACGAGACCACCGGCGCCCGCAGCGTCAAGGACATCAAGGAGCAGGACGTCTACATGGGCGACATGCCCCTGATGACGCCGAACGGCACCTTCATCGTCAACGGCACCGAGCGGGTGATCGTTTCCCAGATGCACCGCAGCCCCGGCGTGTTCTTCGACCACGACAAGGGCAAGACCCATTCCAGCGGGAAACTGCTGTTCGCCTGCCGCATCATCCCGTATCGCGGCAGCTGGCTGGACTTTGAATTCGACGCCAAGGACATCGTCTTTGCCCGCATCGACCGCCGCCGCAAGCTGCCGGTGACGACGCTGCTCTATGCGCTGGGCATGGACCAGGAAGGCATCATGGATGCCTATTACGAGACCATCAACTTCCGCCATGTGAAGAACAAGGGCTGGGTCACCCGCTTCTTCCCCGGCCGCGTCTCGGGCACCCGTCCGTCCTATGACCTGGTCGATGCCGCGAGCGGCGAGGTTATCCTGAAGGCCGGTGAAAAGGCCACGCCGCGCATGGTCAAGAAGTGGCGCGACGAAGGCCAGGTGACCGAACTGCTGGTGCCGTTCGACCACATCCTGGGCCGGTTCGTCGCCAAGGACATCATCAACGAGGAAACCGGCGAGATCTGGGTCGAGGCCGGCGACGAGCTGACGCTGGACTATGACCGCGACGGCGAGATCAAGGGCGGCACCGTCAAGGTGCTGCTGGATCAGGGCATCACCGACATTCCGGTCCTGGACATCGACAACATCAACGTCGGCCCCTACATCCGCAACACCATGGCGGTGGACAAGAACATGGGCCGCGACACCGCGCTCATGGATATCTACCGCGTGATGCGCCCGGGCGAGCCGCCGACCGTCGAGGCCGCCAGCGCGCTGTTCGACACGCTGTTCTTCGACAAGGAACGCTATGACCTCTCGGCCGTGGGCCGGGTCAAGATGAACATGCGCCTCGACCTGGACAAGCCGGACACCCAGCGCACGCTGGACCGCAGCGACATCGTGGCCTGCATCAAGGCGCTGACCGAGCTGCGCGACGGCAAGGGCGAGATCGACGACATCGACCACCTCGGCAGCCGCCGGGTGCGCTCGGTCGGCGAGCTGATGGAAAACCAGTATCGCGTCGGCCTGCTGCGCATGGAACGCGCGATCAAGGAACGCATGTCGTCGGTGGAAATCGACACGATCATGCCGCAGGACCTGATCAACGCCAAACCGGCGGCGGCGGCGGTGCGCGAATTCTTTGGCTCGTCGCAGCTGTCGCAGTTCATGGACCAGACCAACCCGCTGTCCGAAGTCACGCACAAGCGGCGTCTGTCGGCGCTGGGGCCGGGCGGTCTGACCCGCGAGCGCGCCGGTTTCGAGGTGCGCGACGTTCACCCGACCCACTATGGCCGGATGTGCCCGATCGAGACGCCCGAAGGCCAGAACATCGGCCTGATCAACTCGCTGGCCACCTTTGCCCGCGTGAACAAGTATGGCTTCATCGAGACCCCCTATCGCAAGGTGATCGACAACAAGGTGACCGATGAGGTCGTCTACATGTCGGCGACCGAGGAAATGCGCCACACCGTCGCCCAGGCCAACGCGGCCCAGGACGCCGAGGGCCATTTCACCGACGACCTGATCTCCAGCCGCAAGGCCGGGGAATTCATGCTGAACCCGCCGGATGCGATCGACCTGATCGACGTGTCGCCGAAACAGCTGGTCTCGGTCGCGGCCTCGCTGATCCCCTTCCTGGAAAACGACGACGCCAACCGCGCGCTGATGGGCTCGAACATGCAGCGTCAGGCCGTGCCTCTGCTGCAATCGGACGCGCCCTTCGTCGGCACCGGCATCGAGGCGGTTGTCGCGCGTGACAGCGGTGCCGCCATCATGGCCCGCCGCGCCGGCGTGATCGACCAGGTCGACGCCACCCGTATCGTTGTCCGCGCGACCGAGATGCTGGAACCGGGCGAACCGGGCGTCGACATCTACCGCCTGCGCAAGTTCAAGCGGTCGAACCAGTCGTCCTGCATCAACCAGCGCCCGCTGGTCAAGGTGGGCGACCGGGTGATGCGTGGCGAGGTGGTGGCCGACGGCCCCTGCACCGACATGGGCGAACTGGCCCTAGGCCGGAACGTCGTCGTCGCCTTCATGCCCTGGAACGGCTACAACTACGAAGACTCGATCCTGATCTCGGAACGCATCCTGCGCGACGACGTGTTCACCTCGATCCACATCGAGGAATACGAAGTCGCCGCCCGCGATACCAAGCTGGGGCCGGAAGAGATCACCCGCGACATCCCGAACGTGGGCGAAGAGGCGCTGCGCAACCTCGACGAGGCCGGCATCGTCTATATCGGCGCCGAGGTGCAGCCGGGCGACATCCTGGTGGGCAAGATCACCCCCAAGGGCGAAAGCCCGATGACGCCGGAAGAAAAGCTCTTGCGCGCCATCTTTGGCGAAAAGGCGTCGGACGTGCGGGATACCTCGCTGCGGCTGCCGCCCGGCGCCTATGGCACCATCGTCGAAGTGCGGGTGTTCAACCGCCACGGCGTCGACAAGGACGAACGTGCCCTGCAGATCGAGCGCGAGGAAGTCGAACGCCTGGCGCGCGACCGCGACGACGAGCTGGCGATCCTGGAGCGCAACATCTATGCGCGCCTGAAATCGCTGATCATGGGCAAGACCGCCGTCAAGGGGCCCAAGGGCATCAAGGCCGGCTCGACCATCGACGACGAGCTTCTGGGCACGCTGAGCCGTGGCCAGTGGTGGCAACTTGCGCTGGGCGAAGAGGCCGAGGCCAAGGAAGTCGAGGCGCTGCACGACCAGTTCGAGGCGCAGAAGCGCGCGCTCGACCACCGGTTCGACGACAAGGTGGAAAAGGTGCGCCGCGGCGACGACCTGCCCCCCGGCGTGATGAAGATGGTCAAGGTCTTCGTGGCGGTAAAGCGCAAGCTGCAGCCGGGCGACAAGATGGCCGGCCGTCACGGCAACAAGGGCGTCATCTCCAAGGTGGTGCCGATGGAAGACATGCCCTTCCTGGCCGATGGCACCCCGGTCGACCTGGTGCTGAACCCGCTGGGCGTGCCCAGCCGGATGAACGTCGGGCAGATCCTGGAAACCCACATGGGCTGGGCCGCGCGTGGCCTGGGCCTGAAGATCGACGATGCCCTGAAAGAGTATCGCCGTTCGGGCGACCTGACCCCGGTGCGCGAGGCGATGCGCCTGGCCTATGGCGACGAGACCTATGACGAGGCCTTCGGCGACCGCAGCGAGGAGGAATTCCTCGAGCTGGCCGGCAACGTGACCAAGGGCGTGCCGATCGCCACTCCGGTGTTCGACGGGGCCAAGGAAAGCGACGTCAACGACGCGCTGACCCGCGCCGGCTTCGACACCTCGGGCCAGTCCACGGTGTTCGACGGCCGCACCGGCGAGCAGTTCCAGCGCAAGGTGACGGTGGGCGTGAAATACATGCTGAAACTGCACCACCTGGTCGACGACAAGCTGCACGCCCGTTCGACGGGGCCGTACAGCCTGGTCACCCAGCAACCGCTGGGCGGCAAGGCGCAGTTCGGTGGCCAGCGTCTCGGCGAGATGGAGGTCTGGGCTCTGGAAGCCTATGGCGCCGCCTATACCTTGCAGGAAATGCTGACGGTGAAGTCGGACGACGTGGCGGGCCGGACCAAGGTCTACGAGTCGATCGTCAAGGGCGAGGACAACTTCGAGGCCGGCGTGCCGGAATCGTTCAACGTCCTCGTCAAGGAAGTGCGGGGCCTCGGCCTCAACATGGAACTCCTGGATGCGGAGGAAGAGTGACGCGGAGTCGGGCTGAAGCCCGACCTACGGTCCTTGTAGGCCGGGCTTCAGCCCGGCTTGCCTCCCGCCCCCTTTCAAGGATTTGGAAATGAACCAGGAACTCTCGACCAACCCGTTCAACCCGGTTGCCCCGGTCAAGACCTTCGACGAGATCAAGATCTCTCTGGCATCGCCCGAGCGGA
This sequence comes from Paracoccaceae bacterium, assembly GCA_041397345.1. Classification (GTDB taxonomy): domain Bacteria; phylum Pseudomonadota; class Alphaproteobacteria; order Rhodobacterales; family Rhodobacteraceae; genus Pseudogemmobacter. The sequence goes on along the minus strand of JAWKWU010000013.1, from coordinate 96,275 downwards.
TCCTGTCTTGGTCCTATGGCGAGATCAAGAAGCCGGAAACCATCAACTACCGGACCTTCAAGCCCGAGCGTGACGGGCTGTTCTGCGCCCGCATCTTCGGGCCGATCAAGGACTACGAATGCCTTTGCGGCAAGTACAAGCGCATGAAGTATCGCGGCGTCGTCTGCGAGAAATGCGGCGTCGAGGTGACGCTGCAAAGGTGCGCCGCGAGCGGATGGGCCATATCGAACTGGCCGCGCCGGTCGCGTATATCTGGTTCCTGAAATCGCTGCCGTCCCGCATCGGCCTCATGCTCGACATGACGCTGCGCGATCTGGAACGCATCCTCTACTTTGAAAACTATGTCGTCATCGAGCCGGGCCTGACCGACCTGACCTATGGCCAGCTGATGAGCGAAGAGGAATATCTCGACGCCCAGGACACCTATGGCGCCGATGCCTTCACCGCGAATATCGGGGCCGAGGCGATCCGCGAGATGCTGGCGGCGATCGACCTGGACGCCACCGCCGAGCAGCTGCGCGAAGAGCTGAAGGAAGCCACCGGCGAATTGAAGCCGAAGAAGATCATCAAGCGGCTGAAGATCGTCGAGAGCTTCCTGGGATCCGGCAACCGCCCGGAATGGATGGTGCTGACCGTCCTGCCGGTGATCCCGCCGGAACTGCGCCCGCTGGTGCCGCTGGACGGGGGCCGGTTCGCCACCTCTGACCTGAACGACCTCTATCGCCGGGTCATCAACCGCAACAACCGCCTCAAGCGGCTGATCGAGCTGCGGGCGCCCGACATCATCGTGCGCAACGAAAAGCGGATGCTGCAAGAGGCGGTCGACGCGCTGTTTGACAACGGCCGCCGCGGCCGCGTCATCACCGGCACCAACAAGCGCCCGCTGAAATCGCTCTCGGACATGCTGAAGGGCAAGCAGGGCCGGTTCCGCCAGAACCTCCTGGGCAAGCGGGTCGACTTTTCGGGCCGTTCGGTCATCGTGACCGGGCCGGAGCTGAAGCTGCACCAGTGCGGGCTGCCGAAGAAGATGGCGCTCGAACTCTTCAAGCCGTTCATCTATTCGCGGCTGGAGGCCAGGGCCTGTCCTCGACGGTCAAGCAGGCCAAGAAGCTGGTCGAAAAGGAACGCCCCGAGGTCTGGGACATCCTGGATGAAGTCATCCGCGAACATCCCGTGCTGCTGAACCGGGCGCCGACGCTGCACCGCCTGGGCATCCAGGCGTTTGAGCCGATCTGATCGAAGGCAAGGCGATCCAGCTGCACCCGCTGGTCTGCTCGGCCTTCAACGCCGACTTCGACGGCGACCAGATGGCCGTTCACGTTCCCCTCTCGCTGGAAGCCCAGCTCGAGGCGCGCGTGCTGATGATGTCGACCAACAACGTGCTGTCGCCGGCCAACGGCGGCCGATCATCGTGCCGTCGCAGGACATGGTCCTGGGCTTACTACGTCACGATGGAGCGCAAGGGCATGACCGGCGAGGGCATGGCCTTTGCCGACATCGAGGAAGTGGAACATGCGCTGGCCGCCGGCGCGGTGCATCTGCATGCCCGCATCCAGGCCCGCCTGCGCCAGGTCGACGAGACCGGCAACATCGTCTGGAAGCGGTATGAAACCACGCCGGGCCGCCTGCGGCTGGGCAACCTCTTGCCGATGAACGCCAAGGCGCCGTTCGAACTGGTCAACCGCCTGCTGCGGAAAAAGGACGTGCAGACCGTCATCGACACCGTCTACCGCTACTGCGGCCAGAAGGATCGGTGATCTTCTGCGACCAGATCATGTCGCTGGGCTTCCGCGAGGCCTTCCGTGCCGGCATTTCCTTCGGCAAGGACGACATGGTGATCCCCGACAGCAAGTGGACCATCGTCAACGAGGTCAAGGAACAGGTCGCCGGCTTTGAACAGCAGTATCTCGACGGCCTGATCACCAGGGCGAGAAGTACAACAAGGTCGTGGACGCCTGGTCGAAGTGCAACGACAAGGTCACCGAGGCGATGATGTCCACCATCTCGGCCTCGAAGACCGACGAGAACGGCGCCGAAAAGGAACCGAACTCGGTCTACATGATGGCCCACTCGGGCGCCCGCGGCTCTGTCACCCAGATGAAGCAGCTGGGCGGCATGCGCGGCCTGATGTCCAAGCCGTCGGGCGAGATCATCGAGACGCCGATCATCTCGAACTTCAAGGAAGGCCTGACCGTTCTTGAATACTTCAACTCGACCCACGGCGCGCGCAAAGGTCTGTCGGACACCGCGTTGAAGACGGCGAACTCGGGCTACCTGACCCGCCGCCTGGTCGACGTGGCGCAGGACTGCATCGTGCGCTCGCATGATTGCGGCACCGAGAACTCGATCACCGCCGTTGCCGCGGTGAACGATGGCGAGGTCATCTCGCCCCTGGGCGAACGCATCCTGGGCCGTGTCGCGGCCGAGGACGTGATGCTGCCCGGCACCGACGAGGTGGTGGTCGCCAAGGGCGAGCTGATCGACGAGCGCAAGGCCGACATGCTGAACGGCTCGGGCATCGCCTCGGTCCGCATCCGCAGCCCGCTGACCTGCGAGGCCGAGGAAGGCGTCTGCGCCATGTGCTACGGGCGTGACCTTGCCCGCGGCACGCTGGTCAACATCGGCGAGGCGGTCGGCATCATCGCCGCCCAGTCGATCGGCGAACCCGGCACCCAGCTGACGATGCGGACCTTCCACATCGGCGGCGTGGCGCAGGGCGGCCAGCAGTCGTTCCTCGAGGCAAGCCAGGAAGGCAAGATCGAGTTCCGCAACCCCAATGTGCTGTCCAACGCCGCGGGCGAGCAGATCGTGATCGGCCGCAACATGCAGGTCGCCATCATCGACGAGGCCGGGCAGGAACGCGCGGTCCACAAGCTGAGCTATGGCGCCAAGCTGCACGTCAAGGACGGCGCTTCGGTCAAACGCGGCACCAAGCTGTTCGAATGGGACCCCTTCACCCTGCCGATCATCGCCGAAAAGGCCGGTGTGGCGCGGTTCAAGGACCTGATCTCGGGCATCTCGGTCCGCGAGGACACCGACGAGGCCACCGGCATGACGCAGAAGATCGTCGCCGACTGGCGCGCCGCGCCCAAGGGCAACGAGCTGAAGCCGGAAATCATCGTGATGGACCCCGCCACCGGCGAACCGGTCCGCAACGATGCCGGCGCGCCGATCAGCTATGCGATGTCGGTCGACGCCATCCTGTCGGTCGAGGACCAGCAGGAACTGCGTCCGGGCGACGTGGTGGCCCGTATCCCGCGCGAAGGTGCCAAGACCAAGGACATCACCGGGGGTCTGCCCCGCGTGGCCGAACTGTTCGAGGCCCGTCGCCCGAAGGATCACGCCATCATCGCCGAGGCCGATGGCTACGTCCGCTTTGGCAAGGACTACAAGAACAAGCGTCGCATCACCGTCGAACCGGTGGACGAGACGCTGCAGCCGATGGAGTACATGATCCCCAAGGGCAAGCACATTCCCGTCCAGGAAGGTGACTTCGTCCAGAAGGGCGACTACATCATGGACGGCAACCCCGCCCCGCATGACATCCTGCGGATCATGGGGATCGAGGCGCTTGCGAACTACATGATCGACGAGGTGCAGGACGTCTATCGCCTGCAGGGCGTGAAGATCAACGACAAGCACATCGAGGTGATCGTCCGTCAGATGCTGCAAAAGCTGGAAATCCTCGACAGCGGGGATACCACGCTCTTGAAGGGCGAGCAGGTCGAGCGGATCGAGCTGGACGAGGAAAACGCCAAGGCCCGCGCGCGTGGCCTGCGCGAAGCCAAGGCCGAGCCGGTCCTCCTGGGCATCACCAAGGCGTCGCTGCAGACCCGGTCGTTCATCTCGGCCGCGTCCTTCCAGGAAACCACCCGCGTGCTGACCGAGGCCTCGGTCCAGGGCAAGCGCGACAAGCTGGTGGGCCTGAAGGAAAACGTCATCGTCGGCCGGCTGATCCCGGCCGGCACCGGCGGGGCTACGGCGCGTGTCAAGCGCATCGCCACCGAACGCGACCAGACGGTGATCGACGCCCGCCGCAGCGAGGCCGAACAGGCCGCGGCCCTGGCCGCGCCGATGGATGTGGCCGAGCCCGACTTCGACTCCGGCCTGGTCGACACGGTGGAAAGCCGCGACTGAGGCAGGCCCGGGTCTGGCCCAGACCTGAACAATCGGCCCGCCGGTCCCCGTGACCGGCGGGCCGTTTCCTTTTCCGACGCTCCTCGAGCCCTTCGGGCACTCGTCGCCCCGCCCCGCGACGAGTGCCCGAAGGGCTCGAGGAGCAGCCTTCAAGCCAAAGGAAGGTTGCGCCTAATCAAGGGCTAGAAAGAAGATGGTTTTTCCTATCCGGAGTCTCGCCTACAGCTTTCGCCAGTCCTCCCCAGCCGGAAAGCCCGCGCCATGACCGCAGAGACCATCGACACCCTGATCATCGGCGGCGGCCAGGCCGGCATCGCGATGAGCGAACACCTGTCGCGCCACGCCATTCCGCATCTGGTGCTGGAACGCGACCGCATCGCCGAGAAATGGCGCACCGGGCGCTGGGACAGCCTGGTTGCCAATGGCCCAGCCTGGCATGACCGCTTTCCCAACCTCAGCTTCGAGGGTGTCGACCCCTTTGCCTTTGCCACCAAGGACCGGATCGTCGAATATTTCGAGGAATACGCCCGGCGCATCGCCATGCCGGTCCGCACCGGCGTGACGGTCACCGCGCTCAGCCGCAAGCCCGATGGCAGCTTCCGCGCCGAAACCACCGCCGGCCCGATCGAGGCACGCCGCGTCGTTTCGGCCACCGGCCCGTTCCAGAAGCCGATCATCCCGGCTTTGGTGCCGGACGGGGCGGGGATCTTCCAGGTCCATTCCGCCGGCTACCGCAACCCCGGCCAGTTGCCGCCCGGCGCGGTGCTGGTGGTGGGGGCCGGCGCCTCGGGCGTGCAGATCGCCGAGGAGCTGCGCGCCGCGGGCCGCAAGACCTTTCTCTCGGTCGGCCCGCATGACCGCCCGCCGATCCGCTATCGCGGCCGTGATTTCGTCTGGTGGCTGGGCGTTCTGGGCAAGTGGGATGCGCCGACCGTCACGCCGGGCATGGAACATGTGACCATCGCGGTGTCCGGGGCCAATGGCGGCCGCACCGTCGATTTCCGCAGGCTGGCGGCCGAGGGCATCACCCTGGTCGGGCGCACTTCGGGCTACCGCGACGGCAAGCTGGCCTTCAACGACGACCTGGCGCGCAACATCGCCGCCGGCGACGCCAATTACCTCTCGGTCCTGGACGAGGCCGATGCCTACCTGGCCGCCAATGGCATCGACCTGCCACCGGAACCGGCGGCGCGCGAGATCGGGCCGATGCCCGATTGCGTCACCCATCCGCTGCGCGAGCTGGACCTGGCGGCCGAGGGCATAACGGCCATCGTCTGGGCCACCGGCTATGCGCTGGACTATGGCTGGCTGCAGATCGACGCGCTCGACGACAAGGGCCGCCCGGTGCATGACAAGGGCGTGTCCAAGGTGCCCGGCCTCTATTTCCTTGGCCTGCCCTGGCTGTCGCGCCGCGCCTCGCCGTTCATCTGGGGCGCCTGGCATGACGCGGCCCACCTGGCCCGGCACATCGCCCAGTCTGGCTGAAGGCGCGCGGAAGGGGCCTTTCGCATTCGTTTGCGTCCTGATAGCCAAGCGGGGACCAGGCAGGGAGACGCCAGCATTGCCCGTATCCGACAACCTGCGCGGCATCCTGTTCATGTCGCTGTCGATGGCCGCCTTTACCATCAATGACACTTTCGTCAAATCGGTCACCCAGACCCTGCCGCTGTTCCAGACCATCGCCCTGCGCGGGGTGATCGCCGTCCTGGGGCTGACGGTTCTGGCGGCCGGCACGGGGGCCTTTCGCCGGATGCCGCGGGGCCGCGACCTGCGGCTGATCGGCTTGCGCTCGCTGGCGGACGTGGCGGCGACCATCCTGTTTCTCGAGGCGCTGCTGCGGATGCCGCTGGCCAACCTGTCGGCGATCCTGCAGGCGCTGCCGCTGGCCATCACCCTGGGCGCGGCGCTGATCTTTGGCGACCGCATCGGCTGGCGCCGCATGTCCGCCATCCTGGCCGGCCTGGTCGGCGTGCTGATCATCATCCGGCCGGGAACCGAGGGGTTCGACCGCTGGGCGCTCTTGGGCCTGGCCTCGGTCGCCTGCGTCGTGGTGCGCGACCTGTCGGTGCGGCCGTTGCAGGGGCAGGTGCCCTCGGCGCTGGTGGCGCTGGGGGCGGCGGTCTCGGTGGCGGTGATGGGCTGGATCGGCACCGCCGTCGACGGCTGGCAACCGATGACCGGCCGGCAGGCCGCCGAGGTGCTGGGCGCCGGCCTGTTCCTGATCGTGGGCTACATCAGCTCGGTTTCCGCGATGCGGTCGGGCGACATCGGCCTGGTGGCGCCGTTCCGCTATACCTCGCTGCTCTGGGCCATCGGACTGGGCTATCTGGTCTTTGGCAACCTGCCCGACGGCTGGACGCTGACCGGGGCGGCCATCGTGGTCGCGGCCGGCATCTTCACCCTGTTGCGCGAAAGGACGCTGCGGCGGCAGCAGGCGAAATCCGCACGGATTTCGGCGCGGCGTTCCTGACCCACCCGCCGGCCCGGCGGGGCAGGGCGCGCCACCCGGACCTGCCCCGGACCGGCCCCAGACGCGCCGTTGACACCCCCCGCGATTCCTCCTATACGCCCGCCTACCTTGGGTTGGGGGGATTCTCCCTCTTTCCGGGGTCAGAGCGCTTGAAGTGGTCATGATCCGGGCTATCCGCCCCGATCCTCTGGAAATTCACCGTGTCATCGCCCAGCGGCGATGCATGCGGTTTTCGTGTTTTGCGATTCGCGCAGGGCACGGTCGAGAAGCGGCGCCTCCAAGGCAAGGGGGCGAGTATCGAAACGAGGAACGTGAATGCCGACGATTCAACAGCTGATCCGGAAGCCCCGGGAAGCGAACGCGCGCAAGTCCAAGTCCCAGCACCTGGAATCCTGCCCGCAAAAGCGCGGGGTCTGCACCCGTGTCTACACCACCACCCCGAAGAAGCCGAACTCGGCCATGCGGAAGGTCGCCAAGGTGCGCCTGACCAATGGGTTCGAGGTCATCTCCTACATCCCGGGCGAAAAGCACAACCTGCAGGAACACAGCGTCGTGCTGATCCGTGGCGGCCGGGTAAAGGACCTTCCGGGTGTGCGTTACCACATCCTCCGCGGCGTTCTGGACACCCAGGGCGTGAAAGACCGTCGTCAGCGTCGTTCGAAGTACGGCGCCAAGCGTCCGAAGTGAGGAGATAACAGATGTCCCGTCGTCACGCCGCCGAAAAGCGCGAGATCCTGCCCGACGCCAAATATGGCGACAAGGTTCTGACCAAGTTCATGAACAACCTGATGCTGGACGGCAAGAAATCCGTCGCCGAAAGCATCGTCTATGGCGCGCTGACCCGCGTCGAATCCCGCCTGAAGCGCGAACCGATCGAGGCCTTCCACGAAGCCCTCGACAATGTGAAGCCTTCGGTCGAGGTCCGCTCGCGCCGCGTTGGCGGTGCCACCTACCAGGTGCCGGTCGAGGTGCGGACCGAGCGTCGTGAGGCGCTGGCGATCCGCTGGCTGATCACCGCCGCCCGCAAGCGCAACGAGAACACCATGGAAGAGCGCCTGGCCGCCGAGTTGGCCGATGCGGTGAACAACCGCGGCACCGCGGTGAAAAAGCGCGAAGACACCCACAAGATGGCCGACGCGAACAAGGCGTTCAGCCATTATCGCTGGTAAGAGGACATCATGGCACGCGAATACCCGCTGAACCTCTACCGCAACTTCGGGATCATGGCCCACATCGACGCGGGCAAGACCACGACCACCGAACGCATCCTCTACTACACCGGCAAGTCCCACAAGATCGGCGAAGTCCATGACGGCGCCGCGACGATGGACTGGATGGAGCAGGAGCAGGAGCGCGGCATCACCATCACCTCGGCTGCGACCACCACCTTCTGGGAACGCACCACCGACGGTTCGACCGCCGAAAGCCCGAAGCACCGCTTCAACATCATCGACACCCCCGGCCACGTCGACTTTACCATCGAGGTGGAGCGCTCGCTGGCCGTTCTGGACGGCGCGGTGTGCCTCCTGGACGCCAACGCCGGTGTCGAGCCGCAGACCGAAACCGTCTGGCGTCAGGCTGACCGCTACAAGGTGCCGCGCATCGTCTTTGTCAACAAGATGGACAAGATCGGTGCCGACTTCTTCAAGTGCGTCACCATGATCAAGGACCGCACCGGCGCGACCCCCGCCCCGATCGCCCTGCCGATCGGCGCCGAGGACAAGCTGGAAGGCATCATCGACCTGGTGACCATGAAGGAATGGGTCTACCAGGGCGAAGACCTGGGCGCGTCCTGGATCATCAAGGACATCCGCGCCGACCTGAAGGACCAGGCCGACGAATGGCGCAACAAGCTGGTCGAACTTGCCGTCGAGCAGGACGACGCGGCGATGGAAGCCTATCTCGAGGGCAATGAGCCCGACGAGGCGACCCTGCGCAAGCTGATCCGCAAGGGCACGCTGGCCATGGCCTTCGTTCCGGTGACCGCCGGTTCGGCCTTCAAGAACAAGGGCGTGCAGCCGGTCCTGAACTCGGTGATCGACTATCTGCCCTCGCCGCTGGACGTTCCCGCCTACATGGGCTTCAAGCCCGGTGACGAGAGCGAAACCCGCGACATCCCGCGTTCGGCCGATGATGCGCAGCCCTTTGCCGCGCTGGCGTTCAAGATCATGAACGACCCCTTCGTCGGTTCGCTGACCTTCACCCGGATCTATTCGGGCGTCCTGAAAAAGGGCGACCAGATGGTCAACTCGACCAAGGGCCGCAAGGAACGTGTCGGCCGGATGATGATGATGCACGCCATCAACCGCGAGGAAATCGACGAAGCCTTCGCGGGCGACATCATCGCGCTGGCGGGCCTGAAGGAAACCACCACCGGCGACACCCTGTGCGACCCGGCGAACCAGGTGGTTCTGGAAACCATGACCTTCCCGGAACCGGTGATCGAGATCGCCGTGGAACCGAAGTCCAAGGCCGACCAGGAGAAGATGGGCCTCGCCCTCGCTCGCCTGGCTGCCGAAGACCCCTCGTTCCGCGTCGAGACCGACCTGGAATCCGGCCAGACCATCATGAAGGGCATGGGCGAACTTCACCTCGACATCCTGGTGGACCGCATGAAGCGCGAGTTCAAGGTCGAGGCGAACATCGGTGCCCCGCAGGTGGCCTACCGCGAGACCATCTCGCGTCCGACCGAGATCGACTATACCCACAAGAAGCAGACCGGTGGCACGGGCCAGTTCGCCCGCGTCAAGCTGGAAATCACCCCGACCGAGCCGGGCGAAGGCTATTCGTTCGAGTCGAAGATCGTCGGTGGTGCGGTGCCGAAGGAATACATCCCCGGCGTCGAAAAGGGCATCAAGTCCGTCATGGACTCGGGTCCCCTGGCTGGCTTCCCGGTGATCGACTTCAAGGTGGCGCTGGTTGACGGTGCCTTCCACGACGTCGACTCCAGCGTCCTGGCCTTCGAGATCGCCACCCGCGCCGCGATGCGCGACGGCCTCAAGAAAGCCGGCGCCAAACTCTTGAACCGATCATGAAGGTCGAGGTGGTGACCCCCGAGGAATACACCGGCGGTGTCATCGGCGACCTGACCTCGCGTCGGGGCATGGTGACCGGACAGGACAGCCGCGGCAACGCCAACGTGATCAACGCGATGGTGCCGCTGGCCAACATGTTCGGCTATATCAACAACCTGCGCTCGATGACCTCGGGCCGTGCGGTGTTCACCATGCTCTTCGATCACTATGACGCGGTGCCCGAGAACATCTCGCAAGAGATCCAGAAGAAATACGCTTGATCGGTGCGGCGGGCTGAAGCCCGCCCTACCACCCCGTAGGCCGGGCTTCAGACCGGCGCATCTGAACCAATAGGAGAAGCCACCATGGCAAAGGCAAAGTTTGAACGGAACAAACCGCACGTTAACATCGGGACCATTGGTCACGTTGACCACGGCAAGACGACGCTGACGGCTGCGATCACCAAGTATTTCGGCGAATTCCGCGCCTATGACCAGATCGACGGCGCGCCGGAAGAGCGGGCCCGCGGGATCACGATCTCGACGGCGCACGTCGAGTACGAGACCGAGGCGCGTCACTACGCCCACGTCGACTGCCCCGGCCACGCCGACTATGTGAAGAACATGATCACCGGTGCGGCGCAGATGGACGGCGCGATCCTGGTGGTTGCCTCGTCGGACGGCCCGATGCCGCAGACGCGCGAGCATATCCTGCTCGGCCGCCAGGTGGGCATCCCCTACATGGTCGTCTACATGAACAAGGTCGACCTGGTCGACGACCCGGAACTGCTGGAACTCGTGGAAATGGAAGTGCGCGAGCCGCTTTCGTCCTACGAATATCCCGGCGACGACATCCCGATCATCAAGGGTTCGGCGCACCAGGCGATGCTGGGTGAATCGAAGGAAATCGGCGAGGATCTGATCCGCGCGCTGATGAAGGCGGTGGACGAATACATCCCGACCCGGCGCGTGCCGTGGACCAGCCGTTCCTGATGCCGATCGAGGACGTGTTCTCGATCTCGGGCCGCGGCACCGTGGTGACCGGCCGGGTCGAGCGTGGCGTGATCAACGTCGGCGACGAAGTCGAGATCGTCGGCATCCGCGACACCAAGAAGTCGGTCTGCACCGGCGTCGAGATGTTCCGCAAACTGCTGGACCGCGGCGAGGCCGGCGACAACATCGGCGCACTGCTGCGTGGTGTCGACCGTGACGGCGTGGAACGCGGCCGGTGCTGTGCAAGCCCGGCTCGGTCAAGCCGCACACCAAGTTCGAGGCCGAAGCCTATATCCTGACCAAGGAGGAAGGCGGCCGCCACACCCCGTTCTTCGCCAACTACCGCCCGCAGTTCTACTTCCGCACCACCGACGTGACCGGCACCGTGCAACTGCCGGCCGGCACCGAGATGGTGATGCCGGGCGACAACCTGAAGTTCGAGGTCGAGCTGATCGCGCCGATCGCCATGGAAGAAAAGCTGCGCTTCGCCATCCGCGAAGGCGGCCGCACCGTCGGCGCCGGCGTCGTCTCCAAGATCCTCGCCTGATCTGATGAAAACCGGCAGGGTGCGCCGCCGGCGCGCCTGTCCATTTGTGAAACCCCGAAGGAAACCAACAAGATGCAAGGTCAGACCATCCGCATCAGGCTGAAAGCCTTCGATTACCGCGTCCTGGATGCCTCGACGCAGGAAATCGTCAATACCGCCAAGCGGACCGGCGCAGGTGCGCGGCCCGATCCCGCTGCCGAACAAGATCGAGAAGTTCACCGTTCTGCGTGGCCCGCACATCGACAAGAAGTCGCGCGACCAGTGGGAGATCCGACGCACAAGCGTCTGCTCGACATCGTTGACCCGACCCCGCAGACCGTGGACGCGCTGATGAAGCTCGACCGCCGCCGGCGTCGACGTCGAAATCAAAGTGTAAGGGGGCATCACGATGCGCTCTGGCGTTATTGCAAAGAAGCTGGGCATGACCCGGCTGTTCCTGGAGGATGGGAAGCAGGTTCCCGTGACCGTCCTTCAACTCGACAACCTGCAGGTCGTGGCGCAGCGCACCGCCGACAAGGATGGCTATACCGCCGTCCAGCTCGGCGCGGGCACGGCCAAGGCCAAGCGGACCACCGCCGCGCAGCGCGGCCACTTCGCCAAGGCGAACGTGGCGCCCAAGCGCAAGGTCGCCGAATCCGCGTGACCCCGGACTGCCTGATTGAAGTGGGCGCGGAAATCACCGCCGACCACTACCTGGCGGGCCAGTTCGTCGACGTGGCCGGCACCTCGATCGGCAAGGGCTTTGCCGGTGCGATGAAGCGGCACAACTTTGGCGGTCTGCGGGCCAGCCACGGTGTGTCGGTCTCGCACCGCTCGCATGGTTCGACCGGTCAGTGCCGACCCCGGCAAGGTGTTCAAGGGCAAGAAGATGGCCGGCCATCTGGGTTCGGTTCGTGTGACCACGCAGAACCTGCAGGTCGTGCGCACCGATGCCGAGCGCGGTCTGATCATGATCAAGGCGCGGTCCCGGTGCTGCCGGCGGCTGGGTCACGGTCAAGGATGCGGTGAAGAAGCCGGAAGCCAAGGACGCCCCGCGTCCGGCGGCGATCCGCGCGGCTGCTGCCGCTGCTGCTCCGGCTGCCGAAGTGGCCGCCGAAGGGGTGAAGCATGAAACTCGATGTGATCAATCTGGACGGCAAGAAGGCCGGCACCGTTGATCTGGACGAAGCGCTGTTCGGCCTTGAGCCGCGCGCCGACATCCTGCACCGCGTGGTGCGCTGGCAGCGGGCCAAGGCCCAGGCCGGCACCCACAGCGTTCTGGGCAAGTCGGACGTCAGCTATTCGACCAAGAAGATCTATCGCCAGAAGGGCACCGGCGGCGCACGCCACGGCTCCAAGAAGGCGCCGATCTTCCGTCACGGCGGTGTCTACAAGGGCCCGACGCCCCGCAGCCACGCCCATGACCTGCCCAAGAAGTTCCGCGCGCTGGGTCTGCGCCACGCCCTCTCGGCCAAGCTGAAGGCGGGCGAGCTGGTGGTTGTCGACAGCATCGCCATGGGCGACGCCAAGACGGCCCAGCTGGCCAAGACCGTGGCCGAGCGCGGCTGGAAGCGCGTTCTCGTCATCGACGGGGCGACGGTTGACGCGAATTTCGCGCTGGCCGCCCGCAACATCGAAGGCGTGGACGTCCTGCCGACCATCGGCGCCAACGTCTATGACATCCTGAAGCGTGACACCCTGGTGATCACGAAGGCGGGTGTCGAAGCCCTCGAGGCACGCCTGAAATGAGCGCGAAACCCGAACACTACGACCTGATCAAGAAGCCGGTCATCACCGAAAAGGCCACCATGGCCTCGGAGGCTGGTGCGGTTGTGTTCCAGTGTCGCCATGGATGCGACCAAGCCGCAGATCAAGGAAGCCGTCGAGGCGGTTTTCGGCGTCAAGGTGAAGGCGGTGAATACCACCATCACCAAGGGCAAGGCCAAGAAGTTCCGTGGCCGCGCCGGCGAGCGCAGCGACAAGAAGAAGGCCTATGTCACCCTCGAAGAGGGCAACACGATCGACGTGTCGACCGGTCTTTGAGGCTGAGTCGGGCTGAAGCCCGACCTACGTGTTGCGAAAGCCCCTGCCGGAAGGCGGGGCTTTTTCGCGTCACGACGCCGGTCTGCAAAACGCGCTGGGGGCAGGCCTTTCTTGCCATCCTGGCGCCAAGAATCCCGCCAATCCCCATTGCCACCCCCATCCCCTTCTGCTACTGGACCGCCACGCCAAGCGCCCCGGATTCGTCCGGGCTCTTGGTTTGTTCGTCCCGGCGTCTTCGGGCGGCGCGGCGAACAGACGAACCGGGGATCTTCGGAGCCCTTAACCCCGGACCCCGTGCGCAAGCCAAAGGTCCTGAAGCAAACGGAAGACAGTAATCATGGCACTCAAGTCGTATAAACCGACGACGCCTGGCCAGCGCGGGCTGGTTCTGATCGACCGTTCGGAGCTGTGGAAAGGCCGGCCTGTCAAAGCCCTCACCGAGGGTTTGCAGAGCCATGGCGGCCGCAACAACACCGGACGGGTCACCATGCGCCACCAGGGCGGCGGGGCCAAGCGCCTCTACCGCGTGGTGGACTTCAAGCGTCGCAAGTGGGACATGCCCGCCGCCGTCGAGCGGATCGAATATGACCCGAACCGCACCGCCTTCATCGCCCTGGTGAAATACCAGGACGGCGAGCTGGCCTATATCCTGGCGCCGCAGCGCCTGGCCGTGGGCGACAGCGTCGTTGCCGGCGCCAAGGTCGACGTCAAGCCGGGCAACGCGATGCCGTTCTCGGGCATGCCGATCGGCACGATCGTCCACAACGTCGAGCTGAAGCCCGGCAAGGTGGCCAATGGCCCGCGCCGCCGGGACCTATGCGCAATTCGTCGGTCGTGACGGGTCTTACGCGCAGATCCGCCTGTCCTCGGGCGAGCTGCGTCTGGTCCGTCAGGAATGCATGGCCACCATCGGCGCCGTGTCGAACCCCGACAACTCGAACCAGAACTTCGGTAAAGCGGGCCGCATGCGCTACAAGGGCATCCGCCCGACGGTGCGCGGCGTCGCGATGAACCCGATCGACCACCCGCATGGCGGCGGCGAAGGCCGTACCTCGGGCGGCCGTCACCCGGTTACTCCGTGGGGCAAGGGCACCAAAGGGAACCGCACCCGCACGAACAAGACCACCGACAAGATGATTGTCCGGTCGCGTCACGCCAAGAAGAAAGGGCGCTGATCCATGTCCCGTTCCGTCTGGAAAGGCCCGTTTGTCGACGGCTACCTGCTGAAAAAGGCAGAGACCGCCAAGGCTTCGGGCAAGAACGAAGTGATCAAGATCTGGTCGCGCCGTTCCACCATCCTGCCGCAGTTCGTCGGCCTGACGTTCGGCGTCTACAACGGCAAGAAGCATGTGCCGGTTGCCGTGACCGAAGAAATGATCGGCCAGAAGTTCGGTGAATATTCGCCGACCCGGACCTATTACGGTCACGCCGCCGACAAGAAAGCCAAGAGGAAGTAAGCCATGGGTGCGGAAAAGAACCCCCGCCGCGTGGCGGACAACGAGGCGATGGCCGTGGCGCGGATGCTGCGCACCTCGCCGCAGAAGCTGAACCTGGTCGCGGGCCTGATCCGCGGCAAGAAGGTGGACAAGGCCCTGACGGACCTGACCTTCTCCAAGCGCCGCATCGCGGGCGAGGTGAAGAAGGTGCTGCAATCGGCCATCGCCAATGCCGAGAACAACCACGGTCTCGACGTGGACAATCTCGTCGTGGCCGAGGCCTGGGTCGGCAAGAACCTGGTGATGAAGCGTGGCCGTCCGCGGGCACGGGGCCGGTTCGGCAAGATCATGAAGCCGTTCAGCGAAATCACCATCAAGGTGCGTCAGACCGGGGAGTCGGCATAATGGGACAGAAGGTTAACCCCATCGGGATGCGCCTCCAGGTCAACCGCACCTGGGACAGCCGCTGGTTCGCCGAGTCGAAGGACTATGGCAATCTGCTGCTTGAAGACCTGAAGATGCGTGAGTTCATCCACAAGGAGGCCAAGCAGGCCGGCGTGTCGCGCGTGATCATCGAGCGTCCGCACAAGAAGTGCCGTGTGACCATTCACACCGCGCGTCCGGGCGTGATCATCGGCAAGAAGGGCGCCGATATCGAAACCCTGCGCAAGAAGCTGGCGGCCTTCACCAAGTCGGAACTGCACCTGAACATCGTCGAGGTCCGCAAGCCGGAGATCGACGCCCAGCTGGTGGCCGAGTCGATCGCCCAGCAGATGGAACGCCGCGTGTCCTTCCGTCGCGCCATGAAGCGCGGCGTGCAGAACGCGATGCGGATGGGTGCCCTGGGCATCCGTGTGAATGTCGGCGGCCGCCTTGGCGGGGCCGAGATCGCCCGGACCGAGTGGTATCGCGAAGGCCGTGTGCCGCTGCACACCCTGCGCGCCGACATCGACTATGCTCTGTCCGAGGCCGAGACCCCCTACGGGATCATCGGCGTCAAGGTCTGGATCTTCAAGGGCGAGATCCTTGAGCATGATCCGCAGGCGCATGACCGTCGTCTGGCGGAAGCTGCGGACGGCCCCGCGCCGCGCGGCCCCCGCCGCGACCGTGAGCGCGCGTAAGGAGTGACGAAAGATGCTGCAACCGAAGCGCACAAAATTCCGCAAGCTGCACAAGGGCCGCATCAGCGGTGAAGCCAAGGGCGGGTTCCTCCTGAACTTTGGCTCCTTCGCGCTGAAGGCCACCGAGCCCGAGCGTGTGACGGCCCGTCAGATCGAAGCGGCCCGCCGCGCGATCACCCGTCACATGAAGCGTCAGGGCCGGGTCTGGATCCGGATCTTCCCGGATACCCCGGTCACCGCCAAGCCCGTCGAGGTTCGTATGGGTAAGGGCAAGGGCTCGGTCGATTACTGGGCCTGCAAGGTCAAGCCGGGCCGCATCATGTTCGAGATCGACGGCGTCGCCGAAGATATCGCGCGTGAAGCCCTGCGCCTGGGCGCCATGAAGCTGCCGGTCACCACCCGCATCGTGGCCAAGGAAGACTGGTAAGGGGGCAACCCCACCCGCATTATCCGGCCCCCGGCGAGCAATCGGCGGGGGCCTTTTTCCTTACAGGACCCCGATCATGGCCGACATCACCTCTCTTTTCGTCACCCGCCTCTACCGCGCCCGGCTGAACGATCTGGCGCGGAAAAAGGTGGATTACGCCGAACTCCTCGCCTCTTGCGACGCCATCGCCCAGGATGACGAGGCCGGACAGGACTGGTGCGAGGCCAATGGCTATCCGGGCTACACCTCCTATGCCTCGCTCGACGACCTGCCCTGGCGGTTCCCGATCTTCGGCGACCTGGAAAAGGCGCTGGACAAGCATGTTGCCGCCTTTTGCGACGACCTTGGCTTTGACCTGCAGGGCAAGAAGCTGAAATGCAACGCGCTCTGGATCAACATCCTGCCCGAGGGCGGAACCCACGCCAGCCACATCCACCCGCATTCGGTGATCTCTGGCACCACCTATGTGGCGATGCCCGAGGGCACCTCGGCGCTGAAACTGGAAGACCCGCGCCTGCCGATGATGATGATGGCCCCCGTGCCCCGCAAGGACGCCCCCGAGGAACTGCGCCGCTTTGTCTACCTCACACCTTCGGTGGGCGAGGTGCTGCTCTGGGAAAGCTGGCTGCGCCACGAAGTGCCGATGAACATGTCCGAAGAAGAACGCATCTCGGTCAGCTTCAACTATGGCTGGGGGTGAACCAGGGTTGAAAAGGTATAGTTTCTATACTATATTGCCTCATGGAGTTCGAGTTCGACCCAGCCAAGAGTGCCGCCAACAAGACCAAGCACGGCATCGACTTTGTCGAGGCGCAGGCACTTTGGCAGGATGACGGACTTGTCGACGCCCCGGTGGTATCGGAAGGCGAGCCGCGCTTTCTTGTGATCGGAAGGATCGGAAGCAGGCACTGGACGGCGGTCTGCACTCTGCGCGGCGCGGCGGTGCGGATCATCTCTGTCAGGCGGGCGCGAAAAACGGAGGTGATGTTCTATGACGGCGCGTGAAACGATTACGACTGAACAGTTCGACGAAATGTTCGACAACGGCGAGGACATCAGCGCCTATGTCGACTGGTCCAAGGCCCACCGCCCGAACCTTGAGCCTCGCCGTGTGAACGTCGATTTCCCGGCCTGGATGGTTCAGGGTCTGGACAAGGAGGCCGGGCGGCTGGGCGTGACGCGGCAGTCGCTGATCAAGATGTGGATCGCGGAGAAGTTGGGGTAAGCGGCGCTACGCGACGAGGGTACAGATGTGAGACACGCAAAACTTCAGGCCATCGTACACAACATCGCTGACTCACTCGCCAGCGGGATCAGCTTGATGACAGGCTTCTACGATCTTGATGTCTATGCCGATGCGCGAGATTCAGATCAGGGGGTTCTGCGCGTCGATTTCTTGAGGGCGGTCGTCCTTCAAGGTGAAGCCGAAGTGAACCTCTTGGCAGCCCTAAAGCGCGTTCCTGCGGCACTTGCTGAGCAGTGTGAAAGGGCAGGCGGCTCGTGGGATGAGTATCGGCGTGCCGAGGTGGTCTTTCGGGGTCGCCATCCGGAGACTGGATTCACCATTATCGTTGAAGACCGGGCCGGAAAGCGCAGCGAAACAGACTATCTTGGCATACCTGCCCAACGCGCCAAGATGATTGACACGCAGGGTCGCGTTGTGCCCAAGCCCAGCCGCATTTCTGCATAGTCAACTTCCCCCTTGCCCCCCGCCCCCTTCTCCCCTATAGCGACGCATCCGCGATTCCGGGGCGACTCGGCATCGTCGGTTTGTCATTGATCCGCCAGGTCAACGGTG
Source organism: Paracoccaceae bacterium (assembly GCA_041397345.1). Taxonomy (GTDB): domain Bacteria; phylum Pseudomonadota; class Alphaproteobacteria; order Rhodobacterales; family Rhodobacteraceae; genus Pseudogemmobacter. The sequence continues at coordinate 78,311 of JAWKWU010000013.1, read as the reverse complement.
ACCCCATCCAGGGGCCGTCTGGCGATTGTGAAGGGAGATCGGCATGAAGGCCGAAGAACTGAAGACCAAGACGCCGGACCAGCTGCGCGACAGCCTGGTTCAGCTGAAGAAAGAGGCGTTCAACCTGCGCTTCCAGCAAGCGACCAACCAGCTTGAGAACACCGCCTGCATGCGGACCGTCCGTCGTGACGTCGCCCGCATCAAGACGGTCCTCAACCAAAAAGCCGCTGAAGCCGCGAAGTAAGGGGAACAAAATGCCGAAACGTATCCTTCAGGGCACCGTCACCTCGGACAAGAACGAGCAGACGATCACCGTGTCCGTCGAACGCCGCTTCAAGCACCCGCTGCTGCAAAAGACCGTTCGGAAGTCGAAGAAATATCGCGCTCATGACGAGCACAACAAGTTCAAGGTCGGCGACGTGGTCCGCATCGAGGAATGCGCCCCGATCTCGAAGACGAAACGCTGGACGGTGGTGACCGAGGCCTGAGGCCAAGGAAACCGTCCGACGGACAACGAAACCCTGGGGCCAGCATAACGGTCCCCAAAGGTCGGGAGACTACCAATGATCCAGATGCAGACGAATCTGGATGTCGCTGACAACTCCGGCGCGCGCCGGGTGCAGTGCATCAAGGTTCTTGGCGGTTCGCACCGCCGCTATGCGTCCGTGGGCGACATCATCGTGGTGTCGGTCAAGGAAGCCATTCCGAAAGGCCGCGTGAAGAAGGGTGACGTCCGCAAGGCCGTCGTCGTGCGCACCGCCAAGGAAGTCCGCCGTGAAGACGGCACCGCGATCCGCTTCGACCGCAACGCCGCCGTCATCCTGAACAACCAGGGCGAACCGGTCGGCACCCGTATCTTCGGGCCGGTCGTGCGCGAGCTGCGGGCCAAGAACTTCATGAAGATCATCTCGCTTGCTCCGGAGGTGCTGTGATGGCCGCCAAGCTCCGCAAGGGTGACAAGGTCGTCGTGCTGGCCGGCAAGGACAAGGGCAAGCAGGGGGAAATCACCTCTGTGTCGCCCTCGACCAACAAGGCCGTCGTCGAAGGCGTCAATGTCGCCATCCGTCATACCAAGCAGTCTGCCGCGTCGCAGGGTGGCCGCCTGGCGAAAGCCATGCCGATCGACCTGTCGAACCTGGCGCTGATGGACAAGGCCGGCAAGGCCACCCGCGTCGGCTTCCGCATGGAAGGTGACAAGAAGGTGCGCTACGCCAAGACCACCGGGGAGGCGATCTGATGCTGGATCAGGCCAACTACACCCCGCGCCTCAAGGCCGCCTATGCCGCCAAGGTGCGCGCCGCTCTGAAGGAAGAGTTCGGCTACAAGAACGACATGCAGATCCCGCGTCTGGACAAGATCGTCCTGAACATGGGCGTCGGCGAAGCGGTCAAGGACACCAAGAAGGTCAAGCAGGCCGCCGAGGAACTGACCCAGATCGCCGGCCAGAAGGCTGTCATCACCCATGCCAAGAAGTCGATCGCCGGCTTCCGCGTGCGTGAAGAGATGCCGCTGGGCTGCAAGGTCACCCTGCGTGCCGACCGGATGTACGAATTCCTCGATCGTCTGATCAACGTGGCGCTGCCCCGCGTCCGCGACTTCCGCGGCGTCAAGGGCACCTCTTTCGACGGCCGCGGCAACTATGCCATGGGCCTGAAAGAGCACATCGTGTTCCCCGAAATCGACTTCGACAAGGTCGACGAAGTGCTCGGGATGGACATCATCATCTGCACCACCGCGAAGACCGATGCGGAAGCCAAGGCGCTGTTGAAGCATTTCAACATGCCCTTCAATTCCTGATCGCGAGGAACCGAGATATGGCAAAGAAATCCATGGTGAACCGCGAAGTGAAGCGTGCCAAGCTGGTCAGCCAGCACGCCGCCAAGCGGACCGCTCTGAAAGCGGTGATCTACGACCAGTCCAAGCCGATGGAAGAGCGCTTCAAGGCGACTCTGAAACTGGCCGAGATGCCCCGCAACTCGTCGGCCGTGCGGATCCACAACCGCTGCCAGCTGACGGGTCGTCCCCACGCCTATTACCGCAAGCTCAAGCTGTCGCGGATCATGCTGCGTGAACTGGCCTCGTTCGGCCAGATCCCCGGCATGGTCAAGTCGAGCTGGTAAGGAGGACCGAAGATGTCGATGAACGATCCTCTCGGCGATATGCTGACCCGCATCCGCAACGCGCAGCTGCGCGGCAAGTCCACCGTGACCACGCCCGCCTCGACCCTGCGCGCCCGCGTCCTGGAAGTACTGCTGTCCGAAGGCTACATCCGTGGCTACGACAAGAAGGACACCGCCAACGGCCAGGGCGAGTTCGAAATCAGCCTGAAGTACTACGAGGGCGAGCCTGTGATCCGCGAAGTCAAGCGCGTGTCCAAGCCCGGCCGCCGTGTGTACATGGGCGTCAAGGATATCCCCTCGGTCCGCAACGGCCTGGGTGTGTCCATCGTCTCCACGCCGAAAGGCGTGATGTCGGATGCAAATGCGCGCGCAGCCAATGTCGGCGGCGAAGTGCTTTGCACCGTGTTCTGAGGAGGGTTCCATGTCTCGTATCGGCAAGAAACCCATCGACCTGGTGAAAGGCGTCAGCGCCTCGATCTCGGGTCAGACCATCGAGGTGAAGGGGCCGAAAGGCACCCGCAGCTTCACCGCGGGCGACGACGTGACCGTGGCGATCGAGGGCGAAACCGTCAAGGTGACCCCGCGTGGCCTCTCCAAGCGTGCGCGCCAGCAGTGGGGCATGACCCGCTCGATGATCCAGAACCTGGTCACGGGCGTCACCACCGGCTTCAAGACCGAGATGGAGATCCAGGGCGTGGGTTACCGCGCTGCCATGGCCGGCAACGTGCTGAAGCTGTCGCTCGGCTACAGCCACGAAGTGAATTTCGAAGTGCCGAAGGGCGTGACCGTCGCGACCCCCAAGCCCACCGAAATCGTCGTGGAAGGCATCGACCAGCAACTGGTCGGCCAGGTGGCCGCGAACATCCGCGAATGGCGTCAGCCCGAGCCCTACAAGGGCAAGGGCATCCGCTACAAGGATGAGTACATCTTCCGCAAGGAAGGCAAGAAGAAGTAAGGGGCGCAATCATGGCGAACACGAAAAGAGAGCTGTTCCTCAAGCGCCGCCTGCGCGTGCGGAACAAGATCAAGGCGACCTCGCATGGCCGTCTGCGTCTGTCGGTCCACCGCTCGTCCAAGAACATCTCGGTCCAGCTGATCGACGATGTAAAGGGCGTGACGATCGCTTCTGCCTCGTCGCTCGAGAAGGATCTCGGCGTCGTCGGCAAGAACAACGTCGAAGCGGCGGCCAAGATCGGCGCGGCGATTGCCGAGCGGGCGAAAAAGGCCGGTGTCGAAGAGTGCTACTTCGACCGCGGCGGCTTCCTGTTCCACGGCAAGATCAAGGCCTTGGCCGATGCTGCCCGTGAAGGTGGCCTGAAGTTCTAAGAACCGGCGGGGGACGCGGGCGCAGGCCCCTGTCCCCCCGATGATCCGGGAGGGGGCCCTGGCGCCCCGCCACTCACCAGGATCGGATGCAACGGCGCGGGATCGCGCCACCCAATGAAGGAATGCCTCATGGCAGAACGTGAGAACCGCCGCGAGCGTCGTGACGACCGTCGCGACAACCGGCCCGAGGAAACCCCGGAATTCGCCGACCGCCTGGTTGCGATCAACCGCGTGTCGAAAACCGTCAAGGGTGGCAAGCGTTTCGGCTTTGCCGCGCTCGTCGTCGTCGGTGACCAGCGCGGTCGCGTCGGTTTCGGCAAGGGCAAGGCCAAGGAAGTGCCGGAGGCCATTCGCAAGGCCACCGAGCAGGCCAAGCGCCAGATGATCCGCGTCGCGCTGAAAGATGCGCGCACGCTGCACCACGACATGGAAGGCCGTCATGGCGCCGGCCGTGTGGTGATGCGCACCGCCGTTCCGGGCACCGGCATCATCGCCGGCGGTCCGATGCGCGCCGTGTTCGAGATGCTGGGCGTTCAGGACGTGGTTGCCAAGTCGATCGGCACCCAGAACCCCTACAACATGATCCGCGCCACCATCGACGGCCTGAAAAAGGAAGCCTCGCCCCGTTCCGTTGCGGCCCGCCGCAACAAGAAGGTGGCCGAGATCCTGCGCAAGCCCGAAGCTGAAACCGTGGAGGCTTGATCATGGCTGCTGCAAAGAAAACCATCGTCGTCAAGCAGATCCGTTCGGCCGCCCGCCGTCCGGCGGTGCAGACCGCCACGCTGAAGGGCCTGGGCCTGAACAAGATGAACCGCACCCGCGAACTCGAAGATACCCCTTCGGTGCGCGGCATGGTGAACTCGATCAGCCACCTGGTCGAGATCATCGAAGAGCGCGGCTGATCTGCCTGCTGCGGCGGGCCCGTCCCGCCCGATTTCAGACGCTCCATTCAGGCGCCCCCGCGAAAAACGCGGGGGCGTTTGCCTTTGCCGGCGGCCACCCCGGCCCCCTTTGCGTCCGCGCCGGTTTTCTGCTTGCACTCCCGCGGGATCCTGCCCGATATTCGTTAACATTGGTTAACGGATGAAATTTCTCGGCAAAGGCAGGGATCATGCGCGTCATTTGCACTACGGTTTTTCTTCTTTCGGCGCTGATCGCTACGGCCGCCAGCGCCCATGGCGGCGGTTGCCGCAAAAGCTCTCCGCCCGGCCAGTGCTGCCATATGGACAATTCCGTCGGGCGCGTTCACTGCCACTGACCGCGCGCGTCGCCCCCTGCCTTCCCGTCTCAACCTTTTGGCCGATGTTGCCAGTTTGCGCTGGCGTGTTACGGTCGAAAGGTCCGCTGCGACTCCGGGCGGGAAAGGGAGGATATCATGGCCAAATATGAAGGCGGCTGCCAGCACGTCCACGTCACGTCGTCGGCAGAGCCGATCGACAATCACGAATGCCATTGCAACGTCTGCAAGTCGGTGACCGGGCAGCACACCACTCATGTCGCGTTTTTCAACTACGGGGATCTGAACGTGGATCACCCCGAGAACATGAACCGGGTGCCCTTCAACAAGGACAACCCCAATGGCCCGCTGGAAATCTGCGTCTGCAAGGATTGCGGCGCGGCGCTGATGCTGGATGACAAGCAAAAGCGCATCCGGGTCGCGGTGCCGAACGTGATGGGCTACGACGACGCGCATTTCCCCAAGGCGACCTATCACGCCTTCTGGGACGAGACCAAGGGATACCCGGCGCCGACCGATGGCCGCCCGGTCTATTCCGGCCTGCGCCCCGATTTCACCTGGCCCGCTGGCTCCTGACCCGGCGGATCTGTTAACAAAGGGTTAAAACGGGTTTGCTAACCCATTGGAATCCTTTGCGTCCCCAGGCGTCCCATCACGGGACGCCTGTTTCGCTTGAAAGCGCGGGCGGCAGCGTGTATTGCCCCGCGGTGGCCTGTTCGGGGCCACAGAATCAAGCAAGAAACGCCGCGTTGCCCGCATCCGTCGCAGGTATGGGTATTCCGGCCTAGGAGAATGCGACATGAAACTGAACGAACTGCACGACAACCCCGGCGCGGCCCGCAAGCAGAAGCGCGTGGCGCGCGGTCCCGGCTCGGGCAAGGGCAAGACCGCCGGCCGTGGTATCAAGGGCCAGAAGTCCCGCTCGGGCGTGGCCCTGGGCGGCTATGAGGGCGGCCAGATGCCGCTCTACCGGCGCCTGCCGAAGCGCGGCTTCTCCAAGCCGAACCGCAAGGAATTCGCCGTCGTCAACCTGGGCCTGATCGAAAAGTTCATCGGCCTGGGCAAGCTGGACGCCAAGAACGAGATCGACGAGGACGCGCTGGTTGCGGCCGGCCTGACCACCAACAAGCGCGACGGCATCCGCGTGCTGGCCAAGGGCGAGATCAAGTCCAAGGTCACGCTGAAGGTCACCGGCGCCTCGGCTTCGGCCATCGAAGCGGTCCAGAAGGCCGGCGGCTCGATCACGGTTGCGGTTGCCGCTGAATAAGAGGTTGTGAGCGGCGCAATCGTCGCTTACATCAGCTTCGGGTTTTCCAGCGCCGCCGGACCGGGAAACGGGTCCGGCGGCGTTGTCCATGAAAAGGGCAGAACATGGCATCCGCCGCAGAACAGATGGCCGCGAACCTTTCCTGGGGCGCGCTCGGCAAGGCGACCGATCTTCGCCAACGCATCTTCTTCACCATCGGTCTTCTGATCGTCTACCGGCTGGGCACCTACATCCCGGTTCCCGGTATCGACGGCGAGGCGCTGCGTGAATTCATGTCCAAGGCGGGGCAGGGGCTGGGCGGCATGCTCAACCTGTTCACCGGTGGCGCGATCGGCCGCATGGGGATCTTTGCCCTGGGCATCATGCCCTATATCAGCGCCTCGATCATCGTGCAGCTGGTCGCCACCATGTACGGTCCCTGGCAGAACCTCCGCAAGGAAGGCGAGCAGGGCCGCAAGAAGCTGAACCAGTACACCCGCTACGGCACCGTGGCGCTGGCGGTGTTCCAGGCCTATGGCATCGCCATGTCGATCCAGGCCGGCAACCTGGCGCATCAGCCCGGCTTCTTCTTCGTCGCCTCCTGCGTCATCACGCTGGTCGGCGGCACCATGTTCCTGATGTGGCTGGGCGAACAGATCACCAGCCGCGGCATCGGCAACGGCATCAGCCTGATCATCTTTGTCGGCATCGTCGCCGGCATCCCGGCCGCCATGGCGCAGTTCCTGGCGCAGGGCCGTTCGGGCGCGCTGTCGACGCCGGTCATCCTGGGCATCCTGGTGATGATCGTCGCCGTCATCACCTTTGTCGTCTTCATGGAACGCGCGCTGCGCAAGATCCATATCCAGTATCCCCGCCGCCAGGTGGGGATGAAGGTCTATGACGGCGGCTCGTCGCACCTGCCGATCAAGGTCAACCCGGCCGGCGTGATCCCGGCGATCTTTGCCTCGTCGATCCTGCTGTTGCCGACCACCATCGGCACCTTCTCGGGCGGGGGACCAACCCGATCCTGTCGACCATCAGCGCCTATCTGGGCTATGGCCAGCCGCTGCACCTGGTGGCGCTGGCGGCGCTGATCGTGTTCTTCAGCTACTTCTACACCGCCAACGTGTCGTTCAAGGTCGATGACGTGGCCGAGAACCTGAAGAACCAGAACGGCTTCATCCCTGGCATCCGCCCCGGCCGCAAGACCGAGGACTACCTGGAATATGTGCTGAACCGCGTGCTTGTGCTGGGTTCGGCCTATCTGGCGCTGGTCTGCCTGCTGCCCGAGGTGCTGATCTCGAAGGTCGGCGTGCCGTTCTACTTTGGCGGCACCTCGGTGCTGATCGTGGTTTCGGTGACGATGGACACGATCAACCAGGTTCAGTCGCATCTGTTGGCGCATCAATACGAGGCGCTGATCGAGAAGAGCCAGCTGCGCGGCAAGCGCCGCAATGGCTCCAAGGCCCCGGCGCGGCGCTGACGACCCATGGCAGCAAAGCACATCATCCTGCTGGGGCCGCCCGGCGCCGGCAAGGGCACGCAGGCCAAGCGGCTGGAAGACACCCGCGGCATGGTGCAACTGTCGACCGGCGACATGCTGCGCGAGGCGATGGCCTCGGGCAGCGAGATGGGCCGCCGCGTCGCGGCCATCATGGACCGGGGCGAGCTGGTGACGGATGAGATCGTCATCGGCCTGATCGAGGAAAAGCTGGAGCAGGGGGCCGGCGGCGGCTTTATCTTTGACGGCTTTCCCCGCACGCTGAAACAGGCGGATGCCCTGGGCGAGCTGATGGCGCGCAAGGGGGCCAGCCTGCATTCGGTGATCGAGATGCAGGTGGACGATGCGGCGCTGGTGGCGCGGATCACCGGCCGCTATACCTGCGGCAACTGCGGTGCGGTCTATCACGACGTGACCCGGCCGACCAAGGTGGCGGGCACCTGCGACGTCTGCGGCAGCCATGACATGAAGCGGCGCGCCGACGACAACGAGGACGCACTGAAGACCCGGCTGATGGAATATTACAAGAAGACCTCGCCGCTGATCGGCTATTACTATGCCAGGGGCAAGCTGTCGTCGGTGGACGGACTGGCGGAAATGGACGCAGTTGCGGCCGCCATCGGATTGGTTCTTGACAAGCCGTGAATATTGGCCCCCGCGCCCTTGACGGGCGCGGCAAAACCCCATATGGCACGGCGTCCCGGCATGGAATCGCCTGTGCCGTGGTTTCCCTTTTACCGGGAAGATCGTCGTTCGCGGCCCAAGGGCTGCGGGCAGTTGTGAAAAAAGGCTCTGGCACGACGGAGCCGCAACGAGAGGAAATCGCGCGTGGCACGTATTGCTGGCGTCAACATTCCGACCCAGAAAAGGGTCCCCATCTCTCTGCAGTACATTCATGGCATCGGCCCGCAGGCCGCCGGCCAGATCTGCGAGGCGCTGAACATCGACACGGCCCGCCGTGTGAACCAGCTGACCGACGCCGAAGTGCTGGCGATCCGCGAATACATCGACGCCAACTTCACCGTCGAGGGCGACCTGCGCCGTGAAGTCAGCATGAACATCAAGCGGCTGATGGACCTGGGCTGCTATCGCGGCCTGCGCCACCGCAAGGGCCTGCCGGTCCGCGGTCAGCGCACCCACACCAACGCCCGCACCCGCAAGGGCCCGGCGAAGCCGATCGCCGGCAAGAAGAAATAAGGAGGCTGACAGATGGCTCGTGATCCGAAAGCCGCCGCGCGCACCAAGCGCAAGGAACGCAAGAACATCGCCGCTGGCGTGGCGCATGTGAACAGCTCGTTCAACAACACCAAGATCCTGATCTCGGACGTTCAGGGCAATGCCATCTCCTGGTCGTCGGCCGGGACCATGGGCTTCAAGGGGTCGCGCAAGTCGACGCCCTATGCCGCCCAGATGGCCGCCGAGGACGCCGGCCGCAAGGCGCAGGAACATGGCGTGAAGACGCTGGAAGTCGAAGTGCAGGGCCCCGGTTCGGGCCGCGAATCGGCGCTGCGCGCGCTGGCTGCCGTCGGCTTCAACATCACCTCGATCCGCGACGTGACGCCCCTGGCCCATAACGGCTGCCGTCCGCCGAAGCGCCGCCGCGTCTGAGGGTGCTGGAATACCTCCGGGCTGCGCATCTGGCGCGGCCCGGATTTCGTTTTGAAAGATCCTCGGGCGCCGCGTTTCACCGGACCATGGAAACGGCGGCAAGTATGGAGGCGAAAGCATGATCCACAAGAACTGGCAGGAACTCATCAAGCCGACCCAGCTGGTCGTGAAGCCGGGGGCGGATGCAAGCCGCATCGCCACGGTGATCGCCGAGCCGCTGGAGCGTGGCTTTGGCCTGACGCTGGGCAACGCGCTGCGCCGCGTGCTGATGTCGTCGCTGCAGGGCGCCGCCATCACCAGCGTGCAGATCGACAACGTGCTGCATGAGTTCTCCAGCGTCGCCGGCGTGCGCGAGGATGTCACCGACATCGTGCTGAACCTGAAGGGCGTCAGCATCAAGATGGATGTCGAGGGGCCGAAGCGGCTGTCGATCTCGGCCAAGGGGCCGGGCGTGGTGACCGCGGGCGACATTTCGGAATCGAGCGGCATCGAGATCCTGAACAAGGATCACGTGATCTGCCACCTGGACGACGGCGCCGACGTGTTCATGGAGCTGACGGTCTCGACCGGCAAGGGCTATGTCTCGGCCGACAAGAACCGCCCCGAGGATGCGCCCATCGGCCTGATGCCGATCGACGCGATCTATTCGCCGGTGAAGAAGGTCAGCTACGAAGTGCAGCCCACCCGCGAGGGCCAGGTGCTGGACTATGACAAGCTGACGATGAAGGTGGAAACCGACGGCAGCCTGAGCCCGGATGACGCCGTGGCCTATGCCGCGCGCATCCTGCAGGACCAGCTGTCGATCTTTGTCAACTTCGACGAGCCGGAATCGGCCTCGAAGCAGGAGCTGGACGCGGGGCTGGAATTCAACCCGCTGCTGCTGAAGAAGGTGGACGAGCTGGAACTGTCGGTGCGTTCGGCCAACTGCCTGAAGAACGACAACATCGTCTATATCGGCGACCTGATCCAGAAGACCGAAGCCGAGATGCTGCGCACGCCGAACTTTGGCCGCAAGTCCTTGAACGAAATCAAGGAAGTGCTGTCGGGCATGGGCCTGCACCTGGGCATGGACGTGGAAGACTGGCCGCCGGAGAACATCGAGGACCTGGCCAAGCGGTTCGAGGACCAGTTCTAGGGGTCGGTCTGAAGCCCGACCTACGGGCGGGGTGGACCACGGCCAACGAAAATGCCCGCATGAGGCGGGGAAAACCTGGGCAGATGCCCCAACGACGCGGCCCGCAACGCACGGGCCGCAACACAAAGCAAAAGACGTCATAGGAGAACATCATGCGTCACGCCCGCGGCTATCGCCGCCTGAACCGCACCCACGAACACCGCAAGGCGCTGTGGGCCAACATGGCCGGCTCTCTGATCGAGCATGAGCAGATCAAGACGACCCTGCCCAAGGCCAAGGAACTGCGCCCGATCATCGAAAAGCTGGTGACGCTGGCCAAACGCGGCGACCTGCACGCGCGCCGTCAGGCCGCTGCCCAGCTGAAGCAGGACAAGCACGTTGCCCGACTGTTCGAAATCCTGGGCCCGCGCTACAAGGACCGCCAGGGTGGCTATGTCCGCGTCCTGAAGGCCGGTTTCCGCTATGGCGACATGGCGCCGATGGCGATCATCGAATTCGTCGACCGCGACCCGAACGCCAAGGGCGCGGCCGATCTGGCCCGGCTGGAAGCCGCCGAGGACTGATCTTTCCCCTGCCGCCGGCATGGGACAAGAAGGCCCGCCCGACCGGCGGGCCTTTGCCATTTCGGCGGAAATATGGCAAGGCTATGCTACTCTTGCCCTATTTCGCTTGAAGTCCGCTGTGCGGGCATCAAAATCAATCCAAAGTAGAATCGTTGCGAGGCCCAAAGCTTCGATGTCACAGGTAAAGCGGTTGGCGGAGCTTTATGAAGAACTGAACAAGCTTGCGCCGGACGGATACGCGGTCGGGCTGCACATCCGCTTTGCCACGCCTCTTGTCTATCATAGTCGGTATCCGGCCAAGTGGGTCGAGTATTACAATTCTCACTCGTTCTATCTGCGTGATCCGCTGGTTTTCTGGGGAATCGGCACCACGGGCACGCGCCGCTGGAGCGAGATCCCGTTGCCGGACCCGTTCGGTCTGCTGAAAAAGGCCGCCGCCTACGGCATGAAGTTTGGCGCGGTGTCTTCCTACGGCCCCATTACATCTCGCTCGATGGCGGGAATTTGTTCCTCTTCGCGAGAGTTCACGGATGGCGAGATGGAGGGTCTGGCCGATATCACGGCCCGGCTTCACATCGCTGCCAAGCCGCCATCCGAATTGACCAAAGCACAGATCGACGCGCTGCAATGCATCGCGAATGGGGACCGTCACTCTGCTGCCGCAGCCAAACTGGGGATATCTGAAAGTGCCTTCAAAGCGCGACTAAGCTCTGCGCGTGTCCGACTGGAAGCGCGCACCAATTCCGAGGCAGTACGAAAGGCGCGAGAGTACCGCATGCTCTAGGCGCCACGGTTTCCCTCTGACCGGTTTAACCACCCAGAAGGAGACGAACCATGGAAGTCACGACACTGTCTTTTGAAAACCTGCACAATCATGGCGAATTATTCGCAAACATGTTCCGTGCCAGGCACCGAGCCTTCATCCAGCAGAACAAGTGGGATCTGCCCCAGGCCAACGGGATGGAGTTTGACCAGTACGACACCCCGGCCAGCCGCTGGGTGGCCGTGCATGACAATGGCCAGGTTCTGGCCGGCATCCGGCTGACGCCGACCACCCATCGCTGCGGGATCTATTCCTACATGATCCGCGACGCGCAACTGGGGCTTTTGGACACGATTCCGTCCAACCTGCTGAACATGCCCGCCCCGGTGGCCGATCACATCTGGGAATCGAGCCGCGTCTTCGTGTCCGAGGCGGTGCCGGCCAGCATGCGGCTGCGCGTCCAGCTGCAATTGCGGCAGGAAATGGTGAATTCGGCCCGCCAGCTGGGCGCCTCGACGGTGCTGGGGCTGATTCCCGAAGCGTCGCGCCGCATCGGTCGCCGGGTGGGGCTGGAATGCGAACCGGCCGGGCCGATCATGAATTTCGACGGGCTGGACTGTGTCTGCGTGACGATCAGCATGGCGACCAAACTGCACTAGGGGTGGTGCAGGTGGGGTTCGATCCTTGGGGTCTTCCTGTGCAGGAGGACCCCACCTTCGGGGCTTAGCCGAAGGACTACCGTAATCATGGAAAAAGACATTTGCGTCATCCGCGGGCCGCAAGCCCGCTTTTCCATTTCCGGCGCAGCGCCTAATGTGGGGCCATGGCCGATCTTTTCGATACCGTCGCATCCGAACCTGCCGGCGCCGCGCCGCGGCCCCTGGCCGACCGGCTGCGCCCGCGGTCGCTGGCCGAGGTGATCGGCCAGGACGAGGTGCTGTCGCCCGAGGGGCCGCTGGGGGCGATGCTGGCGGCGAAAAGCCTGTCGTCGCTGATCCTCTGGGGGCCGCCCGGCGTGGGCAAGACCACCATCGCGCGGCTGCTGGCGGCGGAAACCGATCTGGCCTTTGTGCAGATCAGCGCGATCTTTACCGGCGTGCCGGACCTGAAGAAGGTGTTCGAGGCCGCCCGGATCCGGCGGCAGAACGGCCAGGGCACGCTCTTGTTCGTCGACGAGATCCACCGGTTCAACAAGGCCCAGCAGGACGGATTCCTGCCTCATATGGAGGATGGCACCATCCTTCTGGTCGGCGCCACCACCGAGAACCCCAGCTTCGAGCTGAACGCGGCGCTGCTGAGCCGGTCGCAGGTGATCATCCTCAAGCGGCTGGAACTGGCCGACCTGGAGCGGATGGCGCAACGGGCCGAAAAGGAACTGGGCCGTGCCCTGCCGCTGAAGGGCGAGGCGCGCGAGGCGATGCTGGAAATGGCCGATGGCGACGGCCGGGCGCTGTTGAACCTGATCGAGCAGGTTGCGGCCTGGAAGACCGACCACCACCTGGACCGCGATGAACTGGCCCGGCGGCTCATGCGGCGGGCGGCGCGCTACGACAAGTCGGGGGACGAGCATTACAACCTGATCAGCGCCCTGCACAAATCGGTGCGCGGCAGCGACCCGGACGCGGCGCTTTACTGGTTCTGCCGCATGCTGGAGGGCGGCGAGGACCCGCGGTTCCTGGCCCGCCGGCTGGTGCGGATGGCGGTCGAGGACATCGGCCTGGCCGATCCGCAGGCGCAGGAGGTCTGCCTGCAGGGCTGGCAGACCTATGAGCGGCTGGGCAGCCCCGAGGGCGAACTGGCGCTGGCGCAGGCCGTGGTCTACCTGGCCCTGGCGCCGAAATCGAACGGTGTCTATGTCGCCTACAAGGCGGCGCGGGCGGCAGCACGGGAAACCGGCAGCCTGATGCCGCCCCGGCATATCCTGAACGCGCCGACCCGGCTGATGAAGGAGGTGGGCTATGGCGCCGGCTATGCCTATGACCACGATGCCGAAGACGGCTTTTCCGGGCAGGACTATTTCCCCGACGGCATGCGCCGCCCGGTCTATTACAACCCGCCCGAGCGCGGATTCGAACGCGAGCTGAAAAAGCGTATCGACTATTTCAGCCGGTTGCGCGGCAAGCGGCAGGGCGGTTCTTGACGCCCGCGCCGCGCCGCGCATAAGGGGCGCAACCCCCGGAGGCCCCATGCTGGACGATCTGGACGACATCCATCCGCTGTTTCACGGCGCACCCTCGACGACCGAGTTCAAGAAGCTGCGCAAGCGGATCGTCCGCGAGGTGCGCGAGGCGATCGACACCTATGGCATGGCCCGGCGCGGCGACCGCTGGCTGGTCTGCCTGTCCGGCGGCAAGGACAGCTATACGCTTCTGGCGGCGCTGACCGAGCTGAAATGGCGCGGCCTGTTGCCGGTGGACCTGCTGGCCTGCAACCTCGACCAGGGGCAGCCCGGTTTTCCGGCCACCGTCCTGCCCGAGTTCCTGACGAAGATGGGCGTGCCGCACCGGATCGAGTATCAGGATACCTATTCGGTGGTGACATCGAAGATCGCGCCGGGGGGGACGATGTGTTCGCTCTGTTCGCGGCTGCGGCGCGGCAACCTCTACCGGATCGCGCGCGAAGAGGGCTGTTCGACCGTCGTTCTGGGCCATCACCGCGACGACATCCTGGAAACCTTTTTCATGAACCTGTTCCACGGCGGCCGGCTGGCGACGATGCCGCCCAAGCTGGTCAACGAAGAGGGCGACCTGTTCCTGTGCCGGCCGCTGGCCTTTGTGGCCGAGGCGGATTGCGACCGCTTTGCCCGGGCGATGGCCTATCCGATCATTCCCTGCGACCTGTGCGGCAGCCAGGAGGGGCTGCAGCGGGTGCAGGTCAAGCGGATGCTGGACGACTGGGAAAGCCGCAGCCCCGGCCGGCGGCAGGTGATGTTCCGCGCGCTGATGAACCTGCGGCCATCGCACCTGGCCGATCCGTCGGTGTTCGACTTTCTGGGCCTGGCGCTGGGACAGCCGGGCGCAGATCATGAAAATCCGAAGCAACTTCGCCTGCCGGATTAACGAAGCCGTCAACCCTTTGCGACTTTACTGCCCCGCGACGCTGGCCTGCTCGGCCCGCGCTGCGTGGAAAGGATGGCGCAATGTCGAACCTCCAACCTGTTCTGCACCGGATGATGCGGGTGCTGGCCTGGGTCCGCCGGGCGGAATTCCTGGTGTTCCTGCCGGCGATCACCCTGGCCGGGTTCTGGCTGGGGGGGGAAAGGGTGCTGCTGGTGCTGGCCCTGGGCCTGCCGCTGCTGTTCGCGATCACCGCGGCGCGGACGGGGCAGGGGGGCGTGGCCCAACCGGGGGAGGACAACGCCCATATCAGCCGCGCCCTGGCCGCGCTGGATGCCATGCTGCCGGGGCTGGAGGAGGGGGGGCGACGCTCTGCCTGCCTGGTGGTGCAGTTCGACGACCTGAACGAATTGCTGGACCGGCACGGCCGATCGGCCCAGGCCGAGGTGCTGGCCCGCTGCGAGGACCGGATCCGCGGTGCCCTGCGCATGGGCGATCTGGTGGCGCATCTGCAAGGCAGCGGCTTTGCCATCATCCTGACGCCGATGCGGCGGCTGGACCTGGAATCGCTGGTGCAACTGGCCGCGCGGCTGCAAGAGGCGATCACCGCGCCGATCTCGCTGGGCGCGGCGCAGATCTATGTCACCACCTCGATCGGGTTCTGCATCAGCGGGCGGTCGCCCGAACTGACCGGCCGTTCGATGCTGGACGCGGCGCAGATTGCCGCGGATGAGGCCTCTCGCCACGGCCCCGGTGCCATCCGGGCCTATTCGCACGACATGATGAAGAAGATCACCACCCGCGACGCGATGCGCGAACAGATCGAGGCGGCACTGGAAAATGGCCAGATCCGCCCGCATTTCCAGCCGCAGATCTCGACCGATACCGGCGAGATTTCGGGCTGCGAGGCGCTGGCGCGCTGGCATCACCCGGATCGCGGCTGCCTGGCACCATCGGAATTCCTGCCGGCGCTGGAAGGCGGCGACCTGACCGAGCGGCTGGGCGAGGTGATGCTGTTCCATGCCCTGACCGCGCTGAACGAATGGGACCGCATGGGCCTGCGGGTGCCGACGGTGTCGGTCAATTTCGCGGCCTCGGAGCTGCGCAATCCGCGCCTGCCAGAGCGGCTGAAATGGGAACTGGACCGCTTTGACCTGACGCCCGACCGGCTGACCATCGAGATCCTGGAAACCGTGATTGCCAGTGCGGAAAACGACATGGTGGTGGCCAATATCGCGGCCTTGGCGGCGATGGGCTGTGGCATCGACCTGGACGATTTCGGCACCGGCCATGCCTCGATCACCACGATCCGCCGCTTTGCGGTGCGCCGGCTGAAGATCGACCGCAGCTTTGTCACCAGGGTCGACCAGGACCGCGAACAGCAGAAACTGGTCTCGGCAATTGTCTCGCTGGCCGAGCGGCTGGGCCTGCAAACCCTGGCCGAAGGGGTCGAGACTGCGGCGGAACATGCGATGCTGTCGCAGCTGGGTTGCGGCCACGTGCAGGGCTATGGGCTGGCCCGGCCGATGCCGATGGAAGAGACCACCGACTGGATCGGGCGGCACATGCGGCGGCAGGACCGGATTCCCCGGATCGGCGCCCGAAGCCGCTAGCCCGGTGCCGGATTCCCGCGGTCACATCGCCGGGCATCCGGGGCTTTTCGGGCGAAACCGCTTGACCTTTGCCGCCCCCTTCTGTTCAAGCACCGCTGATCCTTTGACGAACGGCGGTGGTCCCGATGGACGGACAGAACAACAAGAACTTCATTCTCGCCATGGTGCTCAGCATGCTGGTCATCATGGTCTGGATGGTACTGTTCCCGCCGCCGGAACCCGCGCTGAACCCCGAGGCGCCGACCGCCGCGCAGCCCGACGGCCTGCTGCCGCCGGTTGCCGATGGCGCCGCCCCGGCCGAAGCCGCCCCCGCCGCCGTGCCGGATGCCCCGCGGCTGTCGATCGACACGCCCCGGCTGGGCGGGTCGATCTCGATGACCGGCGCGCGGATCGACGATCTGCAACTGAAGACCTATCTGGAAACCGTCGATCCGGCCTCGGCGCAGGTGCAGCTGTTGTCGCCGGTGGGCAACGATTTCCCTATTACGCGCTTCTGGGCTGGGCGCCCGGTGCCGGCACCGATGCCGCCGACCTGCCCAATACCCGGACGGAATGGAAGATCGGTTCGGTCGGCACGCTGAGCCCGGAAAACCCGGTGGTGCTGACCTGGGACAACGGCAAGGGCCTGACCTTCAACCGCCAGATCTCGGTCGACGACCATTTCCTTTTCACCATCACCGACACGGTAAAGAACAGCGGCGCGGCCGAGGTGCGGCTGTATCCCTATGGCGTGATCGCCCGCCACGGCCTGCCGGCGATGCAGAATTTCTTCGTGGTGCATGAGGGCATGGTCCGCCGTGCCGACGGCACGCTGGAGGAAATCCGCTACAAGGACATCGTCAAGCTGGACGAGGTGCCGGCCGAGGGCGCGGCCGCGGAAATCCAGGACAGCGCCGGCGATGGCTGGATCGGCTTTACCGACCATTACTGGATGACGGTGCTGGTGCCCGAACAGGGCAAGCCCTTTACCCAGGTCACCAAGCATGTCGCCGCCTCTGACATCTATCAGGCCGAGGTGCGCCAGCCGGTCGTGGCGGTGCCGCCGGGCGGCGAGATCACCAATTCCACCCGGCTTTTCGCCGGGGCCAAGGAATGGGAAACCATCAAGGCCTATCAGGATGACGCGGGCATTCCGGGCTTTGTCGATCTGATCGACTGGGGCTGGTACTATTTCCTGACCAAGCCGATCTTCCGGGTGCTGCACTGGCTGCATGGCCTGATCGGCAACATGGGTCTTGCGATCATCGCGCTGACCTTCGTGCTGAAGCTGATCGTCTTGCCGCTGGCCTACAAATCCTACGTCTCGATGGCGCGGATGAAGGAGTTGCAGCCCGAGATGGAGGCGCTGAAGGAACGCGCCGGCGAGGACAAGCAGAAGCTGCAGCGCGAGATGATGCAGCTTTACAAGGACAAGAAGGTGAACCCCGCCGCGGGCTGCCTGCCGATCCTGATCCAGATCCCGATCTTCTTCAGCCTCTACAAGGTGATTTTCGTCACCATCGAACTGCGGCAGGCGCCGTTCTTTGGCTGGATCAAGGATCTGTCGCTGCCCGACACCTCGTCGCTCTATAACCTGTTCGGGCTGCTGCCCTGGGCGGCGCCCACGCCGGGCAGCATCGCGGCGCTGATCTTCATCGGCGTGCTGCCGATCCTGCTGGGCATCACCATGTGGCTGCAGCAGAAACTGAACCCGGCGCCCACCGATCCGGTGCAGGCCTCGATCTTTGCCTGGATGCCCTGGGTGTTCATGTTCATGCTGGGCGGCTTTGCCAGCGGGCTGGTGGTGTACTGGATCACCAACAACGTCATCACCTTTGCCCAGCAATACCTGATCATGTGGAGCCACGGCAAACGCCCCGACATTTTCGAGAACATCCGCGCGGGCAAGGCGGCCAAGGCGGCCGCGGCGGCCAAGCTGCCCGAGCCGGCGGCGAAGAAGGGCAAGAAGTGACGGCGGCGGCCAGCGGGAAGATGACGCAGCGCCTGCAGGGGCGCGTGGCCCGGCTGGTCCGGCATCCGGTCAAGTCGGCGGGGTACGAGGATCTGTCCGAGGCCGAGCTGTCGCGCGATGCCGCCTTTCCGTTTGACCGGCTCTGGGCCGTGGCCCATGCCGCGGCGCGGTTGCCGACGCCGCTGGCCTGGGCGCCCAAGCTGCAGTTCCTGCGGGGCTGGGGATCGGCTGCGCTGATGGCGGTTTCCTGCCAGTCCGAGGTCGAGGCCGGGGCAGTGACGCTGTCGCATCCGAACCGGCCGACGGCGCGCTTTTGTCCCGATGATCCGGCCGATGCCGCCCGGCTGGTCGACTGGCTGCGGCCCTTGTGGCCGGAAAACCGGCCTGAGCCGGCGCGGGTGATCCGGGTTCCGGGCCAGGCGATGACCGATCAGGATCAACCGCTGGTGTCGATCAACAGCCTGTCGTCGCTGGCCGATCTGTCGGCGCGGATCGGGCAGGACCTGTCGCCGCACCGGTTTCGCGGCAACATCTGGGTCGACGGCTGGGCGCCCTGGGCAGAGCATGCGCTGGTGGGGCAGGAAATCCGCATCGGCGCGGCCGTCCTGCGGGTCGAGGACGTGATCGGCCGCTGCCGGGCCACCGGCGCCAACCCGCAGACCGGGGTGCAGGACGCCGATCCGATGGGCGCCTTGCAGGCCCATTTCGGCCATACCGATTTCGGCGTCTTCGCGCGGGTGGTCACGGCAGGGCGCGTCGCCCTGGGCGATGGGGCCGGCACATGAGCATGACCTTTACCCTGGCGCCCGAGCCCGGCGAGTCAGACCGCGAGACCGGGCGGCTACTGTTCGCCGGCCCGGTGGATTTCGTAAAGGGCGTTACCGCCATGGCGGGCCTGCCGCCGGCGGACCGGCCCGAAGTCTGCTTTGCCGGCCGCTCCAACGTGGGGAAATCCAGCCTGATCAACGCACTGACCGGGCGCAAGAACCTGGCGCGGGCGTCGAACACGCCGGGGCGGACGCAAGAGATAAACTACTTCACCCTGGGCGAAAGCCGGTTCCTGGTGGACCTGCCGGGCTATGGCTTTGCCGAGGCGCCGGTGGCGGTGGTCCGCAAGTGGCAAGAGTTGCTGAAGCAGTTCCTGCAGGGGCGGGCGACGCTGCGGCGGGCCTTTGTGCTGGTCGACACGCGCCATGGCGTGAAGGCCGTGGACGAGGAAATCCTGACGCTGCTCGACCGGGCCGCGGTGACGTTCCAGGTGGTGATGACCAAGGCCGACAAGGTGAACCGCGCCACGCGCGAGGCGAATATAGCCCAGGTGATGGCGGCGCTGCAGAAACACCCGGCGGCCTATCCCGAGATCATCGTGACCAGTTCGGAAAAGGGCGAGGGGATCGAAACCCTGCGGGCGGTGATCGCCACGCTGGAATAGGCGCAAGTTTTCCGCCCCGGTGTCGGTCAAAGGCTGGACAATTCCGCCGACCTTGCCAGATTGGCGGCAAGGAGCGTTTGATGCCCGCCGAAAGCCAATCGCCGCTTGCCCCGCTGCGCCATCCGAATTTCCGGTTGATCTGGACGGCTACGCTGGCCTCGAACCTGGGGTCGCTGATCCAGGGTGTCGGCGCGGCCTGGGCGATGGTCGAGCTGACGCCGTCGGAAAGCATGGTGGCGCTGGTGCAGGGGTCGACCACGCTGCCGATCATGGTGCTGGCGATTGCCGCCGGCGCGGTGGCGGACAATTTCGACCGCCGCAAGGTGATGCTGGCGGCGCAGGGCTTCATGTTCGCGGTTTCGGTCGCGCTGTCGGTCGCGGCCTGGCTGGGCCTGCTGGCGCCGTGGAGCCTGCTGGCCTTTACCTTTCTCCTGGGCCTGGGGTCGGCGATGCACCTGCCGTCGTGGCAGGCCTCGATGCGCGATCTGGTGCCGCGCGACGACCTGCCGGCGGCGATCACGCTGAACTCGATGAGCTTCAACCTGATGCGGTCGGTCGGGCCGGCGCTGGGCGGGATCATCGTGGCCAGCCTGGGCGCGGCGGCGGCCTTTGGGCTGAACGCGGTCAGCTATCTGGCGGTGATCTACGCGCTGGCCCGCTGGCGCCCGCCGGACGAGGCGCGCAGCCTGCCGGCCGAACGGCTGGGCCCGGCGATCCTGGCGGGGCTGCGCTATGTGACGCTGTCGCCCAACCTGATGCGGGTGATGACACGGGCCTTCCTGTTCGGCTTTGCCGCCTCGGCGGTCATGGCGCTGATGCCGATTGTCGCGCGCGACCGGCTGGCGGGCGGGGCCACCTCGTTTGGGCTGATGCTGGGCGTCTTTGGCCTGGGGGCGATCGGCGGCGCGCTGGCCAGCCCGCTGGTCCGCCGCCTGTCCTCGATCGAGGCCATCGTGCGCGGCGGTTTCCTGGCCTTTGCGGCGGGGGCTGCGCTGCTGGGGCTGGCGACCAGCTTCTGGGTGGCGGTGCCGGGGCTGATGCTGGCGGGCGCGGCCTGGGTGCTGGCCTTGTCGCATTTCAACGTGTCGACCCAGCTGGCGACGCCGCGCTGGGTGGTGGGGCGGGCGCTGGCGATCTATCAGACCTCGGCCTTTGGCGGCATGGCGCTGGGGGCCTGGGGCTGGGGGGCGCTGTCGGAAAGCGCCTCGGTGCCGGTGGCGCTATACGTGGCGGCGGGCCTGCTGGTGGCGGGGGCGGTGCTGGGGATGCTGCTGCCGATGCCCGACCTGAACGACGTGAACCTGGACCCGGCCAACCGTTTCAACGCGCCGGCGCTGCGGCTGGACTTGCGGGCGCGGTCGGGGCCGATCATGGTGATGATCGACTGGGACATTCCGCCCGGAAAGACCGATGCCTTCCTGGCGCTGATGGCCGAACGGCGCAGGTTCCGCCGGCGGGACGGCGCCCGGCAATGGGTGTTGCTGCGCGACCTGGAGAACCCGGATATCTGGGTGGAAAGCTATCATGCGGCGACCTGGGTGGAATACCTGCGCCACAACCAGCGCCGCACCGCCAGCGATGCCAGCAACTGGGACCGGCTGATGGAACTGCACCGCGGCGAGGCGCCGCCGCGCGTCCACCGGATGATCGAACGCCAGACCGTGCCCCTGCGCGACGACCTGCCGCCCTTGGACTAGGCCGCCGGATCAGACGTGTTGCGCGCCGTTCACCTCGATCTCGGCGCCCGAGATATAGCTGGACTGGTCCGAACACAGAAACCAGATCACGTCCGCCACCTCTTTCGGCTGGCCCAGGCGCTGAAGCGGCAGTTTTTCCACGATCTTGTCGGTGCCGGGCGACAGGATCGCGGTTTCCACCTCGCCGGGGGCGATGGCATTGACGCGGACGCCAAGCGGGCCGAAGTCATGCGCCATCTCGCGGGTCAGGGCGGCCAGCGCCGCCTTTGAGGTGGCATAGGCCGCGCCGGCAAAGGGGTGGACACGCGATCCGGCGATCGAGGTCACGTTGACCACGCTGCCGCGGGCGGCGGCCAGTTCGTCCCTTAGCCCCCGGGCCAGGATCACGCTGGAAAAGAAGTTGACGTGGAACACATGGCCCCAGGTGCGCAGGTCGGTGGTCAGCGTGTTCAGCCGCGCACCGCCTTCGCCCTTGGGGCTGATGCCGGCGTTGTTGACCAGCGCATGCAGGCGGCCGTTGATCTTTTCCTTGATGGTCTCGATGGCGGCGATGGTCTTGTTGGGGTCGGCCAGGTCGATCTGGATGTGGTTTTCCTCGCCCCCCGGCCAGGGGCAGCGCGGATCGAACGGCTGACGCGAGCAGGTCAGCACCCGCCACCCCTCGGCGCCAAACCGTTTCACCGTGGCGTGCCCGATCCCGCGCGAGGCGCCGGTCAGCACAAGGGTCTTTTGTTCGCCCGAAGGCAGGGTTCTGGTCATCGGCGGGCTCCTTTGCGGGCAAGCTACGCTTCCCTGCGGGGAAGGCAAGGCTTGGCAGGGGCGGCGAAAAGCCTTATCCGACTGTCACCCGGAGGTCCCCATGAAACAGCAGACCCTGACCATGCAAGACGCCCAGAACACCGCCAAGATGTTGTCCGAAGCCCTGCCCTACCTGCAGCGATTCGAAGGTGCCGTGGTGGTGGTGAAGTTCGGCGGCAACGCGATGGGCGACGATGCGGCCATGGCCGAATTCGCCCGCGACATCGTGCTGATGAAACAGGTCGGCGTGCATCCGGTGGTGGTGCATGGCGGCGGGCCGATGATCAACGAGATGCTGGCCAAGCTGGGCATCAAGTCCGACTGGGTCCGGGGCAAGCGGGTGACCGACAAGGCCACGGTCGAGGTGGTCGAGATGATTCTCTCTGGCCTGGTGAACAAGCGGATCGTGCAGGCGATCATGGATGCCGGCGGCCGCGCGGTCGGGATTTCCGGCAAGGATGACGATCTGATGGTCTGCGAGGCCGACGACCCCGAACTGGGCTATGTCGGCCGCCCGATCGAGATGAACGTGCAGGTGCTGCGCGACCTTTACCGGGCCGGGATCATCCCGGTGATCGCGCCGGTGGGAACCGGCATGAAGGACAACGAGACCTTCAACGTCAATGGCGACACCGCCGCCGGCGCCATTGCCGGGGCATTGCAGGCCGACCGCCTGCTGCTCTTGACCGACGTGCCGGGGGTGAAGAACGCCGAAGGCCAGGTGATGACGCAGCTGACGCCCGACGAGATTCGCCAGATGACGGCGGACGGGGTGATCTCGGGCGGGATGATCCCGAAGACCGAGACCGCGCTGATGGCGATCGAGGCGGGAACCCGCGCGGTGACCATTCTGGATGGCAAGGTGCCGAATGCCTGCCTGTTGGAGTTGTTCACCGATCATGGCGCGGGCAGCCAGATCCGCTCGACCGTGCCGCGCGTCAAGCCGCAGGTCAGCCGCTGAGCCGCCGCTACTTGCGGGAAACGTCGGCAAAGCGGCGGATCTGACCGGTCAGGGCGGCGATTGTGCAGGCAGGCTTGGGCCTATCCCGCCCCATCCGGCAAAGGACCATGGCCATGCGTGACGATTCGCCCCTGACGCCCGAAGGCCTGGCCGCGGCGCTGGCGCCCCACCGGCTGGAGGTTCTGGGCGGGTTCGGGGTGACAGAGGCTGAGCCGGGCCTGCCTGCCGGCACCCGGACGCTGATCCTCTTGGGGCCGCAAGAGCCGGGGTTCTGGCCGCATCTGACCGCCCAGCCGGAATGGGGCGGGCCGGACCCGGTGGACCGCTGGTCGCGCCGGGTGATCGGGCAACTGGCCTGCGATCTGGGGGCCAAGGCGCTGTTTCCCTTTGGCGGGCCGCCCTATCACCCGTTCTACCAATGGGCGCTGCGTTCGGGCCGCTGCTGGGACAGCCCGGTGCGGCTCTTGGTGCATGACCGGCAGGGGCTGATGGTCAGTTTCCGCGGCGCGCTGGCCTTGCGGCAGGATCTGGCCGTGCCGCGGGGGCAGCGGCCCTGCGATGGCTGTGCGGCGCCCTGCCTGACCGCCTGTCCGGCGCAAGCGCTGGGGCAGGGCGGCTATGACGTGCCGGCCTGCCATGCCTGGCTGGACAGGGCAGGGCAAGATCAGGGGGGGCAGGACTGCCTGTCGGGGGGCTGTCTTGTGCGGCGCGCTTGCCCGGTCTCCCGCTCCTATGCAAGGATGCCGGAACAGTCGGCCTATCACATGAGGCAGTTCCATAAATGAAGCGCTTGATCCTGACGCGCCACGCCAAGTCCAGCTGGGACGACCCTCTGACGCCGGATCATGACAGGCCGCTGAACGAACGGGGCAAGGCGGCGGCCTCGGACCTGGGGCAATGGCTGGCCAGCCGCGGCTATGTGCCGGACGAGGTGCTGTGTTCCGACGCGCTGCGCACCCGCACCACCTTTTCCGGCATCGCGCCGGCCCTGCCCGGATCGCCGGTGCTGGAACTGAAGCCGGCGCTGTATCACGCCGGGCCGGATGTGATGATGGCGGTGCTGAAACATGCCAGGGCCGATTGCGTGATGATGATCGGGCACAATCCGGGCATCGCGGAATTCGCGCATCGCCTGGTGTCCAAGACGCCGATCAGCAGCGATTTCACCCGCTACCCGACCGGCGCGACCCTGGTGGTGGATTTCGCCATCGAGGCCTGGGCCGATGTGGGGTTTGGCCAGGGGGTGACGGTGGATTTCGTCGTGCCGCGCGAGATCGCGGCCTGAGGCACCCTTGCGCCCGGCGGCAATCAGGGGCATCTGCGTCATTCCAGCGAAGGACGGACGGATATGGATTACGGCAAATCGGGCAACCCCAAGGGCGCCAAGGACCTGACGCGGCACAAGCCGCAGGGCCATGAGCTGGCTAAGCCGAAGGGCGCGACCAAGATCGCCAACAAACGGCCCAGCAAGGAAGAACTGCTGGCGAAGATGAAGGCGCAGGCCGAATCCAGAAGGACTAGGCGTCCCCCGCCCCTTGCACCACCCGCAGACGCGGCCCGGCGCGGCACGTCGATTTCCGCCAGCGCCGGGGCCGCCGCGCAGGCGACCCTTGCGCGCAGGGTCAGTGCCCCAGGATCTGGCTGAGGAACAGCTTGGTCCGGTCGCTCTGCGGGTTGTTGAAGAATTCCTTGGGTTCGTTCTGTTCGACGATCTGGCCCTGGTCCATGAAGATGACCCGGTTCGCCACCGCCTGGGCAAAGCCCATTTCATGGGTGACGCAGAGCATGGTCATGCCCTCTTCGGCCAGCTCGATCATGGTATCCAGCACTTCCTTGATCATCTCGGGGTCCAGCGCGCTTGTCGGCTCGTCGAACAGCATGATCCGGGGTTTCATGCACAGCGACCGGGCGATGGCCACGCGCTGCTGCTGACCGCCCGAAAGCTGGCCGGGATACTTGTTGGCCTGTTCCGGGATCTTGACCTTTTGCAGAAAGTGCATCGCGGTTTCTTCCGCTTCGCGCTTGGGGATCTTGCGCACCCAGATCGGGGCAAGCGTGCAGTTCTCCAGGATGGTCAGGTGCGGAAACAGGTTGAAGTGCTGGAACACCATGCCAACCTCGGACCGGACCTTGTCGATGTTCTTCAGGTCGCTGGTCAGTTCGGTGCCGTCGACGATGATATGGCCGGACTGGTGTTCCTCGAGCCGGTTGATGCAGCGGATCAGTGTCGATTTGCCCGAGCCCGAGGGGCCGCAGATCACGATCCTTTCGCCGCGCTGCACCGTCATGTTGATGTCGCGCAGCACGTGAAAGGTGCCATACCACTTGTTCATGCTGCTGATTTCGATCGCGATCTCGTCCGAGACCTGCATCTTTTGTGCTTCGGCCATGATGTGGCTCCTTAACGGTGATCGGTCTTCAGCTTGCGTTCGAGATACATCGAGTACCGCGACATGCCGAAGCAGATGAGGAAGAAGATGACGCCGACAAAGATGTAGGGCTCCCAGTAGATGCCCTTCCAGTTGATGTCGGCGCGGACGATGGCGGTGACGCCGCGCAGCGGGTCAAGCAGGCCGACAAAGGAGACCAGCGTGGTGTCCTTGAACAGCCCGATGAAGGACGACACGATGCCGGGGATAGAGATCTTCAGCGCCTGCGGCATGATGATCAGCCGCTGGGCCTGCCAGTAGTCCAGCCCCAGCGCATCGGCCGCCTCATACTGGCCGCGGGGCAGGGCGGCCAGACCGCCGCGGATCACCTCGGCGATATAGGCGGCCGAGAACAGCGTGGCCAGGATGATGACGCGCAGGATCAGGTCGAAATTGGTGCCCGGCGGCAGGAAATAGGCCAGGAGCAGCGAGGCGGTGAAGAGGAGCGTGATCAGCGGCACGCCCCGGATGAACTCGATGAAGCCGACCGAGAGCGTCTTGACCAGGAACATGTCAGAGCGCCGGCCAAGCGCCAGCAGGATGCCCATCGGCAGCGAACAGGCGATGGCGGTGACGCCGATGACGATCGCCAGGAGGAAGCCGCCGAACTGGTCTGATGTCACGGGTTGCAGCCCGACCGGCAGGGCGCGGCCCAGCGTGGCCGTCACCGAGGGATGGGCCAGCACCCAATAGGCGCCGATGGCGACCAGGCCGCCAAAGATGCCGATGCCGGCGGCCCGGCTGCGGGCGGCGCTGAACGTGCCGATGGCCGCCAGCACCGCGCCCAGCGACAGGGCCGAGGCATAGGGAAAGCTGAACAGCTGCGACAGGTTCAGGTTCAGCGCATAGTTGACCCAGCGCAGCACCGCGACGATGGCCCAGACCAGCATCGAGATGGCCCAGATCACCGCCGAGACCACGGCGCCCAGCGATTTGGCGATCACGCCGCCGTTCTGGCCAAAGCCGGGGTAGAAGTCGGCGCCCGACATCTTGCCCAGGAAATCCGCGGTGACGGCATCGCCGTAATGGATGACGGCGCCGACCACGATGGCCGCGCCCAGGGCGGCGAAGATGGCGTAGACCGTATTGGCCGCGGGCGTGCGCAGCCGGCCGTAGAGAAGGCCGACGGCGATGCCCAGGGCCACCGCGACGATGGCGCTGAGCGGGGTCCAGATCTGGCCGCCCCAGAGGATCCAGATCACCGCGAAGGGATAGGCCAGCGTCACCCACAACAGTTGCTTGGGCCGCAGCCAGGACAGGGCAAAGACGCCCGCCAGCACCAGGGTGGCGAACAGCATTGGCAGCGCCCCGGTTCCCACGGCGGCCATGAACAAGACCGCCAGCGCACCGGCCGCGCCGGTCAGGATGGCGCCCTTGCGGTCGTTCCAGTACAGCACCGGGGCCAGGGCGCCGAACAGCAGGCCAAAGGCCAGGATCGGCCGCCAGTACAGATCGGGCGGGTAGAAGCCGAAGATGAACTGGTGCCAGCGTTCGCGGATTACCGCCCAGCAGGCGCCGTCGCTGCCGCCCATCTCGGCCACCATCTGCCGGCATTCGCCCAGCGACTTGGCCGACCAGACGGAATGGGCCAGCCAGGGCGCCACGGTCCAGATGGCCCAGGCCACCGCCGCAACGCCCAGCACGGTCAGCACCGTGTTCATGGGGCCGGAGAACAGGTTCTCGCGCAGCCATTTCACCGCGCCCGATTCCCGCGTCGGCGGCGGCAGCGGCGGAAGCATGTCGGTGCGGATGAAGCGATTGTCCATCTCAGCGCTCCTTCAGCTTCACGGAAGAGTTGTAGAAGTTCATCAAGGCCGAAATTAGCAGGCTGATGATCAGAT
Organism: Paracoccaceae bacterium; assembly: GCA_041397345.1. Lineage (GTDB taxonomy): Bacteria > Pseudomonadota > Alphaproteobacteria > Rhodobacterales > Rhodobacteraceae > Pseudogemmobacter. Next base: position 51,034 of record JAWKWU010000013.1, on the reverse strand, counting down.
AGGTCAGCATCATCAAGAGCATGCATTCCAGCTCTCGCCCGGTCTGGTTCAGCGTGATGCCGCCCAGCGTGCCGCGCAGGTCCAGGTAGGAAACCGCGATGCCCAGCGAGGTGTTCTTGGTCAGGTTCAGATACTGGCTGATCAGCGGCGGGATGATCACCCGCAGCGCCTGCGGCAGGATGATCAGGTTCATCGTGCGGCCGGGGCGCAGGCCCAGGGCGAAAGAGGCCTCGGTCTGGCCGCGGGAAATGGCCAGGATGCCGGCGCGGACGATCTCGGCGATGAAGGCGCCGGTATAAAGCGACAGCGCCACTAGAAGCGCGGTAAAGCTGTGCTGCAACAGGATGCCGCCCTGAAAGTTGAAGCCCTTGGACACGCCGTTCTCATCGGTGGCAAAGGCGGGCAGTTGCAGGTGGAAGCCCACCGCCAAGAGCACGACGATGATCGGCCCGAACAGGATCAGCAGCGATTTCCACCAGGTCGTCGGCCGCCGCCCGGTGTCTTCCTGCACTGCCTTGGCGCGGCGCAGCAGCGCGCGGTTGGCCAGGACCGAACCGATCACCGCCAGCAGCACCGCCAGCACGGTGTAATTGATCGGCACGCCGCCGATTTCGCTGCCACCCAGCGGCCGTTCCACCATCGGCGTGGCGATATAGGTGCCGCGGTTGGTCAGCGCGATGGTGCCGAACAGCAGTTTCGACGCCGCCGGATAGATGTCATCGGCCGGGTCCTCGGTGGCATAACTGTCCACCATGGCCTGCGTCACCTTGAATTCATTGGGGGCGGGCTGGGTTTCCGATGTCACCACGAAGATGACGATGATCCACAACAGCAGGGGCACGTTGCGGAAACCCTCGACGTAGATCGTCATCAGGCCCGAGACCAGCCAGTTCTTCGACAGCCGCAGCACGCCGGCCAGCACGCCGATGATGGTGGCGAAGATGCAGCCAAAGAAGGCCACGACCAGCGTGTTCAGCAGCCCGACGATCACCGCCCGGCCATGCGTGCTGTCGTTGGTATAGGGGATCAGCCGTTGCTCGATGTCATAGCCGGCGCGGACCCAGAGGAAGCCGAAATTGATGTCCTTGTCCTTGGCGGCAAGGTTCTGGATGGTGTTGTCCACCAGCCAGCCCACCAAAAGCAGGAACAGGATCAGCACGACCACCTGGATGGTGATCGCGCGGAACCGGGTGTCGTAGACGAGCATGGAAAGCCGGAAGCCTTCCTTTGCCGCCCCCGTCGAAGAGCCGGTGGCCAAGGTCATATGCGGATTACCCCCTGTGGTCCCGTCGCTGGTCCGGCTTGGCGCCGGTTATGACGCAGGGCACGTCGCCCTGCGCGGATCGGGTTTTCCTGGAACAGAATGGGGGCGCGCCAGGTCTGTGGCGCGCCCCCGGTCGTATTAGCGGAAGGGCGGGGCGTATTGCAGGCCGCCCTGGGTCCACAGCGCGTTCAGGCCGCGGGCCAGGCCGATCGGCGTGGCCGAGCCGATGTTGGCCTCGAACAGTTCGCCATAGTTGCCGCCGGCGGCAATGGCGGCCTTGAAGGCGCCGTTGTCCAGGCCCAGCATCTTGCCCATGTCACCTTCCAGGCCCAGCATTCGGCGCACTTCCGGGTCGGTCGAAGTCGAGGCGACTTCCTCGATATTGGCCTTGGTGATGCCCTTTTCCTCGGCGATCAGGAGCGCGTTGAAGGTCCAGCGGACGATGTCGCCCCACTGGTTGTCGCCATGGCGGACCACCGGGCCCAGCGGTTCCTTCGAGATGATCTCGGGCAGGATGATGTGGTTGTCGCTGTCGGCCATGGTGGCGCGGGCAGCGGCAAGGCCCGAGGCGTCGGTGGTGTAGGCGTCGCAGGCCCCGGCCAGATACTGGCGCTGGGCTTCCGAGTCATCCTGCACGGTAACCGGGGTGTAGGAGATGTTGTTGAACTTGAAGAAGTCGGCCAGGTTCAGCTCGGTGGTGGTGCCGGTCTGGATGCAGACGGTGGCGCCGTCCAGTTCCTTGGCCGAGGACACGCCCAGGTCTTTCTTAACCATGAAGCCCTGGCCGTCGTAGTAGTTGACGGCGACGAAATCCAGCTTCAGGTCGTTGTCGCGGCTGTAGGTCCAGGTCGAGTTGCGCACCAGCACGTCGACCTCGCCCGAGGCCAGCGCGGTAAAGCGGGTCTCGCCGGTGGTGGGGACGAATTTCACCTTGGTCGGGTCGCCCAGGACGGCGGCGGCAACGGCCCGGCACAGCGACACGTCAAAGCCCTTCCACTCGCCATTGGCATCGGGGGCGCCAAAGCCGGTCAGACCGGTGTTCGAGCCGCAGATCAGCTCGCCCCGGGCCTTGACGTCATCCAGCGTGGCGGCAAGCGCCGCGCCCGCGATGACGGTCGAAGCCGCCAGTGTGCCGAGAAATACCGATTTCTTCATTTTACCTCATCCTGAGTTGCCGCCTTTCGGGGCGGTGGTTTTTTCATGCTCCGCCCGGCAGGCAGAGGGATGTCTTAGGAGGTGAGCCTCTCCCAATGTCGGGCAGTTTCGGCTAAAGCGCTTTGAGTGGTCAAGGGTAGTTCCGGGGCTTCGGGAAAAATGCCTGTTTTCCGGGCGTTGTGACGAAGGAACGCGCGTTGCAGCGGCAAATGGCCGAACAACTGCCCCAGGTGTTACCGACACAATCCCAAGAATCGGTCGGCCTGCAGGAAAGCGGCCCGGCGCGCGGCCTCGAGGGCGGCCTCTTCGGCGTCCTCGCCCCACTGGCGGATCTGCCAGGCATTGTCGATGCGCGACAGCTCGAACGCCGCCTCGGCGCCGATGCGGCCTGCCGCAACGGCAAGCGCCAGCACCAGCGAGCCCGAGATGGCCACCAGGTCATGCAGGCCGGCCAGTTCGAAATCGCCGAAGCCGGCGATGCGGTCGCGCAGCCGGTCCAGGCTGGGGGCCGGCTGGGCGATCGGGATCACGCCATGGGTGATCGACAGCGGCGCCGCCAGCGCAGTCGCCGCCCAGTCGATCAGCGGGTCCCATTCCCGGGCCTGCCAGGCGATCAGCTCTTCGGGTTCGGTGGCGCGATAGCACAGCAGGTCGGTGCCGCCGTAATTGGCCAGTTCGCCGATCACGCCGTCGCGCAGCGGGCCGACCTTGTCGATGGCGGAATTGGCAGCACGGGTCAGCGGCATGGTGTCGGGCCGGATCAGGCCCTGCTGCGCATCCCATTCGGCGGCGATGCCCTGGGCCAGCGCCAGCGTCGGCACCACCAGCGGCGCCTTTGCCGGCGTCTTGACCGGCCGCCCGTCCAGCCGGACGGTATAGCCGCCCTCGCAGGGCTCGGCCGTGGCGGCGGCCCAGAACCGTTTCGCGGCCCAGCCGCTCACTTGAACACCTCGAACGGATCGGCCGGCACGTCGTCTTCTTTCCAGTCCAGCGCCTTCCAGGTGCGGGCCATATGGTCGGGCAGCGGCGCGACGAAGGTCATGATCTTCCTGGTGATCGGGTGTTCGATGGTGATCTGGCGGGCGTGCAGGTGCAGCTTTCTGGAAATGTCGCCCCCGATCGACGCGCCCCAGCCATCGCCGGGGTTATGCGCGTCGGACCCGCCATACTTGCCGTCGCCCAGGATCGGATGGCCGATCTCGGCCATATGGGCGCGCAGCTGGTGGGTGCGGCCCGTCACCGGTTCCAGCGCCATCCAGCTGAGCCGGCTGCCCAGGAACCACAGGGTGAAGAAGTCGGTCTGCGACCGTTTCGCCTCGGGGTGGTCCTTGGCCTTGGCGGGGTGGATGCAGATCATCTTCTCGCCTTCGCCGCTCCGTCCGCGCCCCGGCGCCTTTTCCAGCAGGAACTTGATCGAGCCCTTGCGCGGGTTCGGCACGCCGGCGACCACGGCCCAATAGATCTTGCGGGCGGCGCGGTGGCGCAGCGCCTCGGACAGCGCGCGGGCGACCCGGTCGGTGCGGGCCAGAAGCAGCACGCCCGAGGTGTCCTTGTCCAGCCGGTGGACCATCTTGGGCCGGTCCTTGTAGCCGAACTTCAGGGCCTCGGTCAGCCCGTCCACATGCCGGTCGCCCTGACCTGAACCACCCTGGCTGGCCAGTCCCGGCGGCTTGTTCAGGACGATCATGTGTTCGTCCTTCCACAGCACGCAGGCCTGGATCATCCGGGCATCCGCCGCCGAGATGCCTTCGGGCCGGGCCGGGGCGGGGCTGTTCTCGTCGGGCAGCGGCGGGATGCGGATGCTCTGGCCCGGGGTCACGCGGTCGCTGGCCTTGGCGCGGGCCTTGTCGACGCGGATCTGGCCGGTCCGGCACATCTTTTCCACCGCGCCCTGCGTTACATGCGGAAAGCGCCGCTTCATCCAGCGGTCGAGGCGCTGCTCGCCCTCGTCCTCGGTCACGGTCAGGGTCTGCACGCCGCTCATGCGAAGGCTCCTCGGAACAGATGCAGCGCCAGGGCGATGGCGGCAAGGGACAGCAGGACCGAAGCCGCGACATATAGCGCGGCAAGACCGGTCTGGCCACGTTCATACAGCGTCAGCGCATCCAGCGAGAAGGCCGAGAAGGTGGTGAAGCCGCCCAGCACGCCGGTCATCAGGAACGGGGCAAGGCGGTTGCCGGATTTCTCTGCCAGAACCACCACCAAGAGCCCCATCAGAAACGACCCCAGCACGTTCACCGTCAGGGTGCCGACCGGAAAGCCGGTGCCGAACAGGCGCCCGGAGGTCACGTTCACCAGATAGCGGGCCGAAGCGCCAAGCGCTCCGCCAAGGGCGACTTGCGAAAGGGTGGCAAGGCTGAACATTCGGGGCTTCTGCGGCTGATGGGGCGGAAAGTCAACGGGCAGGCGGGCGGTGCCGGGACGTGTGGGCGTGGTCCCGGTCGAACGCGGGGTCGGCGCCGGGGACGGGGTCATAGCCATGGCTGCCCCAGGGATGGCAGCGGCAGATGCGATGCGCCGCCAGCCAGCCGCCCTTCAGCCCGCCATGGCGCTGCAACGCCTCCAGCGCATAGGCCGAGCAGGTGGGCTGGTAACGGCAGCCATGCCCGACCCAGGGGCTCAGCACCAGCCGATAGGCGCGGACGGGCAGGGCGAGGACATGGGCAAGCGGCGTCATGTCTTGGCGTGGAGGCTGCGCAGCGCCGATTGCAGGTCGGCCAGCAGGGTGGGGAAGGGCGCGGCGATGGTGGCCTCGGGGCGGGCAACCAGAACATAGTCCCAGCCCGGCCGGCCGAGATGGGGCAGGAGGGCCCGGGCCACCTCGCGCAGGCGCCGCTTGGCGCGGTTGCGGGCCACCGCGTTGCCGATCTTCTTCGATGCGGTAAAGCCTATGCCAATGCCGGCGGTGCCATCGCGCCGGTCCCGGGCCTGCACCAGGAAACTGCCGGTGCCCTGACGCCGGGCCGAGGCCGCGCGCAGGAACTGGGCCCGCTTGGCCAGCACGCAAAGCGAAGCCGCCGGGGGCGCGGCGGGCGCGTCGGCATTCTGCCTTGCGTCCTGGCCTCCGGCGGCGTCATCGTGTCTCCCTGCCCCGAAGGGCCCGAGAATCAGGCGGACAGAACCTTGCGGCCCTTGGCGCGGCGGGCAGCCAGCACCAGACGGCCGCCCTTGGTGGCCATGCGGGCGCGGAAGCCGTGGCGCCGCTTGCGGACCAGGTTCGACGGTTGGTAAGTGCGCTTCATCGCGGCTCTCCATCAGATCGGGTGCCCGAACCGAGAAGATTCGAGGGCGTGTCATCTTGAAGCCCGCCTAATAGGGGCCAAGCCGGGCCAAGTCAACGCATCAGGCGCGGCTTTGTTGCAACATTTTGCCGTGGCGGGGCGGGTTATGTTGCAGGTCCGCGCCAAGCAGGCCGATATCGGCGGCCTTGATCAAGGCCGCGTGATGGGCTTGGCAGCGGCGAAGCGTTTTGCGCATCCTGCCCGTATCGGCAAGGGTGACCGAAACCCGGAGCCCCCATGTCGGAAAGCCTGACCATGCCAAACCCGCTGCTGCGCAAGTTGCCGTTCCTGATCCTGCTTGTGGCGGCGCTGGTCGGCGCCTTTGCGCTGCGCGACCGGCTGTCCTTTGCCGCGCTGGCCGAGAACCGCGATGCCCTGCTGGCCTTTCGTGACACGCATTACCTGGTGGCCAGCCTGGGTTTCATCCTGGCCTATGTCGCCATCGTGGCCTTCAGCCTGCCCGGCGCGACCATCGCCACCCTGACCGGCGGTTTCCTGTTCGGCCTGTTTCCCGGCGCGCTTTACAACATCACCGCCGCGACGCTGGGCGCGGTGGCGGTCTTTCTGGCGGCCAGGGCGGGCCTTGGCGAAAGCGTCGCGCGCCGGATCCAGGCCCAGGGCGGCGCCGGCGCGCGGCTGATGGCGGGGCTGCGCGAGAACGAATGGTCGGTTCTCCTGATGATGCGGCTGATCCCGGTGCTGCCGTTTTTTGTCGCAAACCTGATCCCGGCCTTTGTCGGCACCCGGCTGTCGCGGTTCGCCGTCACCACCTTTGTCGGCATCATTCCGGGCGGCGTGGTCTATACCTCGGTCGGTTCTGGCCTGGGCGAGGTCTTCGCCAGGGGCGAGACGCCGGACCTGGGCGTGATCTTCACCGCGCCGGTATTGCTGCCGATCCTGGGGCTGGCGGCGCTGGCCGCCTTGCCCATGGTGGTGAAACGCTTGCGCAAGGAGGGGCGGCCATGACCGCGATGCGGACGGATATCTGTGTCATCGGCGCGGGGTCTGGCGGGTTGTCGGTGGCGGCGGGCGCGGTGCAGATGGGCGCGCGGGTGGTGCTGATCGAGGGGGGCGAGATGGGCGGCGACTGCCTGAACGCGGGCTGCGTGCCGTCCAAGGCGCTGATCGCCGCCGCCCGCGCGGCCGAGGCGCAGCGCAAGGGTTTTGCCGGGGTGGCGGGGCAGGAACCGCGCATCGACTTTGCCGCGGTCAAGGATCACGTCCGGGCGGTGATCGACCAGATCGCGCCGGTCGACAGCCAGCCCCGGTTCGAGGCGCTGGGCTGCACCGTGCTGCGCGGCTGGGCGCGGTTCACCGGGCCAAACGAGGTTGCCGTGGGGGACAGGCGCATCCGGGCCCGGCGGTTTGTCATCGCCACCGGCAGCCGCCCCTTCGTGCCGCCGATCCCCGGTGTCGAGGCGGTGCCCTGCCTGACCAACGAGACGATCTTTGACCTGCGTGAGCGGCCCGACCATTTGCTGATCGTCGGCGGTGGCCCGATCGGGATCGAGATGGCCCAGGCGCATCGCCGGCTGGGCTGCGCGGTGACGGTGATCGAAGGCGACCGGGCGCTGGGGCGCGAAGATCCGGAACTGGCGGCGGTGGTGCTGCGGGCCTGCCGGGCCGAAGGTATCGAGATCCGCGAAGGGCAGGGCGTGGTGCGGCTGTCCGGCGGGCCGGGGGCGATCGAGGCGACGCTTGCCGACGGCTCCGGCGTGACCGGCAGCCATCTCCTGATGGCGGTGGGCCGGCAGGTGCAACTGGACCGGCTGGGCCTGGACGCGGCGGGCGTGGCCCGTGACCGCCGGGGGGTGACGGTGGATGCCCGCCTGCGCTCGGTCTCGAACCGCCGGGTCCTTGCGGTGGGCGATGCGGCCGGCGGCCCGCAGTTCACCCACCTTGCCGGCTATCACGCCGGTATCGTGCTGCGGCAGGTGGCGCTGGGCCTGCCCGCGCGCGCCAGCCTGCGGGCCATGCCCCGCGCGACCTACACCGACCCCGAACTGGCGCAGGTGGGCCTGACCGAGGCCGAGGCGCGGGCCGCCCACGGCGCCGCGCTGACGGTGGTGCGGGCAGACCTTGCCCACAACGACCGCGCCATCGCCGGCGGGCAGGGACAGGGGCTGGTCAAGGTCATGGTGGTCAGGGGTCGCCCGGTCGGGGCCAGCATCGTCGGGCCGCAGGCCGGGGAACTGATCGGGCTCTGGGCGCTGGCCCTGTCATCCCGGCTGAAGATGGCGGCCATCGCCGGCATGGTCGCGCCCTATCCGACGCTGGGCGAGGTGTCGAAACGTGCGGCAGGTGCCTATTTTTCCCCGAAACTCTTTGATAATCCTTGGTTGAAACGGTTCGTTCGTCTGGTGCAGCGGTTTCTGCCCTGACAGGGGCCGTGCCGCGATGTCTTGCCGGTGGGCGGTTGCGGGAAACTTGGCGGAAGGGAAGGCCAGTTGCGGTCGATTTCCGGGCGAGGCGGATTTTTCAGCACCCTTTCCGGGCGCTTCCTGCTGCTGACCGTGGCCTTCGTCATGCTGGCCGAGGTGCTGATCTTCCTGCCGTCGGTCGCGCGCTTTCGCTATGACTATCTGACCGAGCGGCTGAAGATGGCGCAGATCGCCGCGCTGACCCAGCTGGCCTCGGACGAGATGATCAGCCCCGAGCTGGAAAAGGAACTTCTGGCCAATGCCGGGGTCTACAACGTCGTGCTGCGGCGCGACGAGGTGCGGCAACTGGTGCTGTCCTCGCCGGTGCCAGAGGCGGTGATGGACAGTTTCGACCTGCGCACCGCCAGCAGCTGGGAACTGGTCCGAGATGCGCTGAAGGTGCTGGCGGATGCCGACGAACATGTGATCCGAGTGATCGGCAACCCGGTGCAGGAAGGTGGCGAACTGATCGAGATCACGCTGGATACCCGCGATCTGGGGCGGCTGATGCTGGACTATGCGCTGCGGATCCTGCTGTTGTCGGCGCTGATATCGGCGGTGACGGCGATCTTGCTGTTCATCGCGGTCCAGCGCCTCTTGGTGCAGCCGATCCGGCGGGTGGTGCGGCACATGCAGGCCTATGCCGAGGCGCCCGAGGATGCCCGGCGGGTGATCGCGCCCACCGCCGGCGTGCAGGAACTGCGGGTGGCCGAAGAGGCGCTGGCCCGCATGCAGACCCAGCTGACCGGGGCGCTGAAGCAAAAGGAACGGCTGGCGCAACTGGGCGGCGCGGTGGCCAAGATCAGCCACGACCTGCGCAACATCCTGACGACGGCGCAGCTTTTCGCCGACCGGATCGAGGACAGCGCCGACCCGGCGGTGGCCCGTTCGGCGCCAAAGCTGGTGAACTCGATCAGCCGGGCGGTGTCGCTGTGCGAATCGACCCTGGCCTTTGGCAAGGCCGAAGAGGCGCCGCCCAGCCTGCGCCGCTTTGCCCTGGCGCCGCTGGTGGGCGAGGTGGCCGAGGGCGAGGGGCTGGCCGAGGCGGGGCAGGTCACCTGCCTGATCGACATCGAGCCGGGCCTGGTCCTGCGCGCCGACCCCGAACAGCTGTTTCGCGTGCTGGCCAATCTGGTGCGCAACGCCCGCCAGGCGATCGAGGCGACGGGCCAGCCCGGCACGATCGAGATTTCGGCTGGCGAGGATTCGGCCGAATGGTGGCTGCGGGTGGGCGATACCGGGCCGGGCCTGCCGGCCAAGGCGCGCGAACACCTGTTCGCGGCCTTTCAGGGCGGCGCGCGCAAGGGCGGGACCGGCCTTGGCCTTGCCATCGCCGCCGAACTGGTGCGGGGCCATGGCGGCCGGCTGGAACTGGCCCGCAGCGATTCCGAAGGCACGGAATTCATGATTCACCTGCCCAAGGGCGAAGGCCTGGCGGAAATCTGAGGCCCGGCCCGAACCGCCGGTGGCAAAGTTGCGTTTTGCCCCTTGCAATGGCCGGACGGGGCGGCTACATCGCCCGGCATCGCGGACCCGTAGCTCAGCTGGATAGAGCATCAGACTACGAATCTGAGGGTCGGGCGTTCGAATCGCTCCGGGTCCGCCACTTCTTTCCGACATTGCCGCAGGTTGCCGCCGCCGGCCCGGTTCAGCCGACGCGGGCGCCCTGCACCCAGACGCCGCGCAGCGCGCCGGCCTGGCCGATCCGCGCCACGCGGATCACGTCGGCGCGGGCGCCCTCGGCCAGGCGGCCACGGTCCTGCAGCCCGGCGGCGCGGGCGGGGGCGGTGGTGACGGTGGCGATGCCGCGCGCCGTATCGCCCCACAGATCGCCCAGCATCAGCGCCCCCGACAACAGCGACGAGGGCACGTAATCCGACGAGACGATGTCCAGCAGCCCCGCCTCGGCCAGCCTTTGCGCCGCGACATTGCCGGAATGGCTGCCGCCGCGGATCAGGTTCGGCGCGCCCATCATCACCTGGATGCCATGGTCGCGGCAGGCCGATGCCGCCTCGGCCGTCGTGGGGAATTCGGCAAAGCGCGCGCCATGCCCGGCCGATTGCGCGACATGGGCGGGGTCGGTGTCGTCATGGCTGGCCAGCACCGCGCCATAGCGGCGGGCGGCAGCGACCGCCGCCTGTTCATGCGCCGGGCCGAACCGCGCGGTCAGGGCCTTTTGCGCGGCGACATGATCCTCGAATTCGTCGGCCGAGATGCCATGCTTGCCGCAGACATACTTGCGCAGCTGCGCCACGTCGCGGAACTGCCGCGCGCCGGGGGTATGGTCCATCAGGCTGACGATGCCGATCCGGTCCTCGGGGCCGAACTTGTCCAGCTCCTCGATCAGGGTTTCCGAGCAGACCTCGGCGCGCAGGTGCAGGAAATGGCTGATCCGCAGCGCGCCACCGGCCCGCAGCCCCAGGATCTCGTCGGCCAGGGCGCGGGCGTATTCGCCATAGTTCGCCTTGGCGTTCGACACCACCGACCCCACGCGCAGCGCATCGAACACCGTGGTGATGCCGACGCTGGCCAGTTCGGCGTCATGGGCGATGATGGCGGCGGCATGCGGCCAGCCGACCTTGGGGCGCGGCTCGATATGCCGCTCCAGGTTGTCGGTGTGCAATTCGATCAAGCCGGGCATCACCAGGTCGCCCTGGCAATCCAGCGCGCCTTTCGGCACGGCGGTGCCGGTGTCGATCGCCGCGATGCGGCCCCCGGCCAGGCGCAGGCTGCCGCTGATCACCTGATCGGGCAGCACCAGGCGGGCGTTGGCTAGAATGGTTTCGGTCATCTCATAGGTCCTGACTTGCGGCCCTTGCGGGTTTTGGCCGAAATGCCATGCAGCCGTCACATGCATGTGACAGCGGCAGGCTAGGCCGCCCGACATGGACCAGATGAAGCGATACGCCGTCTATTACGCGCCCCGGCCGGGCGCCTTTGCCACCCGCTGCGCGGAATGGCTGGGCTGGGATGTGGCCACCGGCCTGCCCCTGGTGCCGCCCGACCTGCCGGGCCTGCCGCTGCCGCCGGGGGCGCTGACCGCCGAACCCCGGCGCTATGGCTTTCACGGCACCCTGCGCGCGCCCTTCCGGCTGGCCGCCGGGGTGACGCCGGCACAGGCGCGCGACGCCGTCGCCGCGCTGGCACAGGCCACCGCGCCGGTGCGCTGCGACGGGCTGGCCCTGCGCGACCTGCACGGCTTTCTGGCCCTGATCCCGCTGGGCTGCGAGGCGGCGCTGCTGGCCCTCGGCGCCGCCGTGGTCGAGGCGACCGACAGCCTGCGCGCCCCCCTGACCCCGGACGAGATCGCCCGCCGCCGCCCCGAAGGCCTGACCCCGCGCCAGCGGCAGTTGCTGGCCGACTGGGGCTATCCCTTCGTGATGGAGGAATTCCGCTTTCACCTGACCCTGACCGACCGTCTGGCACAGGGCCTTGCCGGCCCGGTCGCCTCGGTGTTGCAGGCGCATCTGGCGCCGGTGCTGCCGCGCCCCTTCGTGATCCAGGACCTCTGCCTGATGGGAGAGGACGCGACGGGCCGGTTTCGGCTGCTCTCCCGTCATACGTTGACCGGATAAAGCGCCGCCAGCAGCCGCGCCACCCCCTCGGCGGGGCTGGCATCGTTCACCACCACCCGCGCCGTCACCCCCGCCGGCAGGGCAAAGCCCGCGCGGGCCAGCCGGCCGCCGATGTCCTGCGCCGTCTCGCGCCCGCGTGCCGCCAGCCGCCGGGCCAGCACCTGATCGGGCGCGGTGACCAGGATCACCTGAAGAACCGGAAACCGCGCCAGCGCCGCCGGCAGCCCCGCGCGCGAGCCGTTGAACAGCACGTCGCCCGGCCCCTGCATCTGGGCGAGCGGCAGGCCATAGCGCAGCCCGTGCGCCTCCCAGTCCAGCGCAAACGCGCCGCGGGCCTGACGGGCGGCAAACTCGGCGGGGCTGACGCTCTCGAACGGCTCGCCACCGGCCTCGGCCGGCCGGGTGATCACCCGCCGCACCCAGCGCAGCCCCGGCCGCGCCACCAGCGCGCCGGCGATCAACGTGTCCTTTCCGGCCCCCGACGGCCCGACGACGGCAAAGATCATGCCGCGACCCCCGGAGTGAAACCGGTCACATCCACCAGCCGGTCACAGACCCGCGCCCGCGCCGCCTCATCGTGAAAGATGCCCAGGATCGCCGCGCCGCGCGCCTTGGCTTCCTCGATCAGCGCCAGCACCACCTCGCGGTTGCCGGCATCCAGGCTGGCGGTCGGCTCGTCCAGCAGCAGGGCGGGGTAGTCATGGGCAAAGCCGCGGGCGATGTTCACCCTTTGCTGTTCGCCCCCCGAAAAGGTGGTGGGCGACAGGCCCCACAGCCGGCGCGGAATGTTCAGCCGCGCCAGCAGCTCGGCGGCGCGGGCCCGGGCGGCCTCGGGCGCAGTGCCCAGCGCCAGCAAGGGCTCGGCCACCACGTCCAGCGTCGGCACGCGCGGGATGACGCGCAGGAACTGGCTGACATGGCCCAGCACCCGCCGCCGCAAGGCCAGGATGTCGCGCGGCGCGGCGCGCACCACGTCCAGCCCGCCGACGCGGACCGACCCGCCGGCGGCCAGGTAATTGCCCTGCACGATCCGCATCAGCGTGGATGTCCCCGCGCCCGATTGGCCGACCAGCCCGACGCATTCGCCGGGCGCGACGTGCAATTCCGCTCCGGCCATCACCGGGATCACGGCGCCACCCTGATTGTGCAGGGTAAAGCTCTTCGACAGGTTCTCGATCTGGATCATGGGGTTACACCTGCAGGACGGAAGAGACGAGAAGCTGGGTATAGGCGTGCTGCGGGTCGTCCAGCACCTGATCCGTCAGGCCCTGTTCCACCACCCTTCCGCCCTTCATCACCATCAACCGATGCGCCAGCAGCCGCACCACGGCCAGGTCGTGGGTCACGATCACCACCGACAGGCCCAGGTCGCGCACCAGCCCGCGCAAGAGATCCAGCAGACGCGCCTGCACGCTGACATCCAGGCCGCCGGTGGGTTCGTCCATGAACACCAGCCGCGGCGCCGTCACCAGGTTGCGGGCGATCTGCAACCGCTGCTGCATGCCACCGGAAAAGGCGCCGGGCCGGTCGTCGATCCGGTCGGCGGCAATCTCGACCCGGCCCAGCCAGTCGGCCGCCTTGCCGCGGATATCGCCATAATGCCGCGCGCCCACGGCCATCAGCCGCTCGCCGACATTGCCGCCGGCGCTGACCCCCATCCGCAGCCCGTCACGCGGGTTCTGATGCACATAGGCCCAGTCGGTGCGCGACAGCCGGCGGCGCTCGGTCTCGGCCATGGCCAGCACGTCGCGGCCGTCATAGGCCAGCCGGCCGCGATCCGGCCGCTGATGCCCGGCCAGGCACGAAAGCAGCGTCGACTTGCCCGATCCGCTTTCGCCGACGATCCCCAGCACCTCGCCGGGGTAAAGGTCAAAGGACACGTCCGCACAGCCGATCCGCGCGCCATAGCGTTTTTCCAGCCCCTCGACCCGCAACAGCGGCGCCTCGGTCATCCGTTGCATCCGGCTCATTCCGCGGCCTCCGGTCCAGCGGCCCAAAGACGGCCGCGATGCCCCGCCGCCCTGCGGCCGCCGCAGAAATCGGTGTCGGAACAGACGAACATCCGGCTGCCCCGGTCGTCGGTGATCACCTCGTCCAGGTAGCTGTGCGCCGCGCCGCAAAGGTCGCAGTCCTGCGCCGCCTTCGAGGCCTGGAACGGATGGACGTCGAAATCCAGGCTGACCACCCCGGTCCAGGGCGGCACCGCATAGATGCGCTGCTCGCGGCCGGCGCCGAACAGCTGGATCGCCGGATTGCCCGACAGTTTCGGGTTGTCGAATTTCGGAATGGGCGAGGGGTCCATCACGTAGCGCCCCTCGACCTTGACCGGATAGGCATAGGCCGTGGCGATCTGGCCGTGACGGGCGATATCCTCGTAGAGCTTGACATGCATCAGCCCGTATTCCTCCAGCTCGTGCATCTTGCGCGTCTCGGTCTCGCGCGGTTCCAGGAACCGCAGCGGCTCGGGGATCGGCACCTGGTAGACCAGCACCTGACCGGCCCGCAGCGGGGTTTCCGGAATGCGGTGGCGGGTCTGGATCACCGTCGCCTCCGCCGTCGCCTCGGTGGTCTCCACCCCCGCCGTCCGGGTAAAGAACCGGCGGATCGACACCGCGTTGGTGGTGTCGTCGGCGCCCTGGTCGATCACCTTCAGCCGGTCCTCGGGCACCAGGCAGGCCGCCGTCACCTGCACCCCGCCGGTGCCCCAGCCATAGGGCATCGGCATCTCGCGGCTGGCAAAGGGCACCTGATAGCCCGGCACCGCCAGCGCCTTCAGGATCGCCCGGCGGATCATCCGCTTGGTCTGTTCGTCGAGATAGGCAAAGCCATGGGCCATGTCGGTCATTCCGCCGCCTCCTGAATCGCCGTCGCCTCGGCCCGCAGCCGCCGCACCAGCTCCAGCTCGGCCTGGAAATCGACGTAATGGGGCAGCTTGATATGCTCCAGGAACCCGGTCGCCTGGATGTTGTCGCAATGCATCAGCACGAATTCCTGGTCCTGCGCGGGCGCGCCGGTGAAATCCTCGCCCAGCTCGCGCCAGCGCAGCGCGCGGTCGTCCAGGCTCATCGCGATCGCCTTGCGTTCGGTCTGGCCAAAGACCAGCCCATAGCCGCGGGTGAACTGCGGCGGCTCGGTGCGTGATCCCTTGAACTGGTTCACCGTCTCGCATTCGGTCAGCTCGACCTCGCCGATCTCGACCGGGAACCCCAGCTCGGGGATCTCGACCTCGACCGCGACCCGGCCGATGCGCAACTCGCCGACAAAGGCATGCGTCCGGCCGTAGCCGCGCTGGGTGGAATAGGCCAGCGACAGCACGAAACCCTCATCCCCGCGCGCCAGCGCCTGCAACCGCAGCGGCCGCTCGGCCGGCAGTTCCATCGGCTGGCGCGTCAGGTCGCCCGGCGGGTCATCACCCGGCACCGCCGCCTCGATCAGCCCGTCGCGGCCCAGCAGCCCGGTCACATGCGGCACCGCCTCGCCGGATGCCGGGGCGGTCGGAGCCGGCGGCGGCGCGCCCTCGGCGGCCAGCGCGAAATCCAGCAGGCGGTGGGTATAGTCAAAGGTCGGCCCCAGCACCTGCCCGCCGGGCAGGTCCTTGAACGTCGCGCTGATCCGCCGCGACACCGCCATCCGCGCCGTGTCCACCGGCCGCGATCCGGCCAGCCGCGGCAGGGTGGTGCGATAGGCCCGGATCAGGAACACCGCCTCGATCAGGTCGCCGCGCGCCTGTTTTATCGCCAGCGCCGCCAGGTCGGGATCGTAAAGCGAGCCTTCGGTCATCACCCGGTTCACCGCCAGCGCCATCTGCTCGCGGATCTGCGCCACCGTCAGTTCCGGCACCGCCCTGTCGCCGCGCCGTTCCTCGGCCAGCCAGGCATGGGCATTGTCGATGGCGCGTTCGCCACCCTTCACGGCGACATACATCAGATCATCTCCACTCGGGTGCTGCGGGGCAGGGCGGCGATCCTTTCGCCGCAGGTCAGGATGGTGTCGAAACCCAGCGGAAACAGCGCCCGGTTCGCCCGAAAGGCGCCGGTTTCCGGCAGGCTCAGCCAGGCGGCGGTCTCGATGCCCGGCCCGGTCAGGCAGGCGCCCTGCGCGGTCAGCCGGTCCATCTCGACGATCAGCGTGGCCGAGCGGTCGGGATAATCCGGCTGGCCGATGGCAAACCGGCCCGCCGGTTGCAGATCCTGCCAGCCCCCCAGGGCAAGGCTGGCGTCCTCGGCCGCCACCAGGGGCGCCCCGACGTGAAAGGCCACCCAGGCGCGCACCTCTGCGCAATCGGAGGCGCCGGCCAGATGCAGCGGCGTGGTGGCATCGGCCAGGGTCAGCAGCACCGTGCCCGCCGCGATCGACAGCGGGGCCGGCGGCCGGGCACCGGTGACCGGCAGGATGGTGCCGGGCCGCGCCATCGCCTCCATGATCTGGCGAAAGGCGCGGGCAGATTGCTGCGGCGGCGCGTCAAAGCCGCCGCTCAGGTCGGTCAGTGCGGTCATTGGTCTTCTCCCCGGACCATGGTGAAGAACTCGACCCTGGTCGCCGCGGCCTTTGCGGCGCGGCTGGCTGTTGCGGCCTGCGCTTCGGCCCGCAGGGTGGCCAGGATCGGCTCGACCTCGCCGGCGCGGCCGGTCTGCATCAGCGCGTCGGCCAGCGCGGCGCGGGTGGCATGGGCCCTGTCGCGGCCCTGCACCCAGGCATGGCCGACCGTGCCGCATCCCAGCCGGACAGAGGCGCGGGTCACCGTCATCTCGCCCAGGTTGAACGCGGTGCCCGTGCCGCCGACCCGCCCCCGCACCATCACCGCGCCGATTTCGGGCGGGCGCAGCAGGCTGTGGTCGGGCAGGTCCGGCATCAGCTCGGCCAGCCGTGCCGGCGGCGCCTTGGCCAGAACGGACATCCAGTCCTTGCGTCCCCATCCGGCGGGGCTCTCGATCCTCGACATCTTGCGAACCTGTCTAGTAGACTATACAACTAGACAAATAATAGGCCGCCCAGACCATGCGCTCAACAAACGAGTTGTGAAATTTTCAAGACAGGAGGCGCCCTTGCCCCGTTCCGCCCTGTGGCAGTCGATTGCCGGGACCTTGCAGGCCGAGATTGCCGAATCCCTGTATCGCCCCGGTGACAAGCTGCCGACCGAGGCGGCGCTGGCGCTGCGGTTCGGGGTGAACCGCCACACCGTGCGCCACGCGCTGGCCGCGCTGGCCAAGGCGGGGCTGGTGGTGGCGCGGCAGGGGGCGGGGGTCTTCGTGACGGCGCGGCCGGCGGACTATCCGCTGGGCCGGCGGGTGCGGTTCCACCAGAACATCGCCGCCACCGGGCGCACGCCGTCGCGGCGGATCACCCGGCTGGAAACCCGCCCCGCCCGCGCGAAAGAGGCCGAGGCGCTGCGGCTGGACCCGGCGGCCGAGGTGCATGTGGTCGAGGGGGTCTCGCTGGCGGATGGCCAGCCGCTGGCCGTCTTCCGCTCGGTCCTGCCGGCGGCGCGGTTGCCGGGGTTCCTGCCGGCGGTCGAGGCGTCGGGGTCGATCACGGCGGCGCTGGCGGCCTGCGGGGTGGGCGACTACACCCGGGCCGGGACCCGGCTGACCGCCAGGCTGGCGCAGCCGGTGCTGGCGGCGGGGTTGCAGGTGGCGGCAGGGGCGCCGGTCCTGCGGACGGTCGCGGTGAACGTGGATGCGGCCGGGGTGCCGGTGGAATACGGCACCACCTGGTTTGCAGGCGACCGGGTCACGCTGACGGTGGCGGCGGATCAGCCCTGATACTTGTCGAGGAAGGCTTCGGCCCGAAGGCTGCGGAAATCGGACAGGGCGGCGCGCAGGCGGCCGTGATCCCAGCCCCACCATTCCAGCGCCAGCAGGCGGTCGATGATCGATTGTGGAAAGCGGGCGCGCAGGGGGGTGGCGGGGCAGCCGGCGACGATCTGGAACGGGCCGACGTCGCGGGTGACCACCGCCCCGGCCGCGACGATGGCGCCGGCGCCGATGGTGAGCTGGGGTTTCACGATGGCGCCGTGGCCGATCCAGCAGTCGGGGCCGAGCGTGGTGCGGCGGGCGGCGCGGGCCGCAAAGAAGGCGGCGTCGTCGGCCTCGTCGGGCCAGTAGGAGGCGGAGCGGTAGAGGAAGTGGTGCTGGGCCGCATGGGTGAAGGGGTGGTCGGTGGGGCCGATCCGCGTCAGGGCGGCGATGTTCGAAAACCGGCCGACCTCGGTATTGGCGATGTCGGCGAGGCGGTCGCAATAGGCATAGGCCCGCAGGGTGGAGTTCAGCAGCCGGGCGCCGGGGCCGATCTCGGTCCAGCCCTCGCAGAGGCAGTTCTGGACCTGGGCGCCGGGGTGGATCAGGGGCGCGTCGGGGGAAAGGCGCGTCCCACGTCGGGACGCCCCATCGGAGTCAATGATTTCAACGGCTTGCATATCCCATTTTAACCCTTTGTTAACCTTTGGCCGGCGTGTCGCGGCCGATCAGGCGGCGGCGCAGCCAGCCGGACAGGCCATCCATCGCCATGACCATCAGCACGATCAGGGTGATGTAATAGGCCACTTCTTCCCAATCCTTCTGGGTGATGATGGCCTGGGTCAGCAAGAGGCCGATGCCGCCGCCGACGATGGCGCCGATCACCGTGGCGCTGCGGGTGTTCGATTCCAGATAATACAGCACCTGGCTGAGCAGCACCGGCAAGACCTGGGGGATCACGCCGAATCGCGCCCGCAGCGCGGCATTGGCGCCGGTCGAGCGCAGGCCCTCGACCTGTTTGCCGTCGATGTTTTCCAGCGCCTCGGAGAACAGCTTGCCGAAGCTGCCGGTATCGGTGAGCAGGATCGCCAGCGCGCCGGTCATCGGGCCGGGGCCGAAGGCGCGCGACAGCACGATGGTCCAGATCAGCCCGTCGACGGCACGGAAGAAATCGAACAGCCGGCGAAAGCCGAAGCGCAGGGCGGCAAGGGGCATCATGTTCGATGCGGCCAGAAAGCCCAGCGGCAGCGCCACAAGCGCGGCGCCGAGGGTGCCGAGAAAGGCCATCAGCACGGTTTCGAACATTGCCCAGGCCACGTCGCGGTGATGCCAGGCCTGGTTGTTCCAGAAATCCGACAGCATGGCGCCGATGTTGGAGCGGCCCTCTGTGACCCGGTCGCCCCAGAGCGCCAGCCCGGCCAGTTCCAGCGGACCCTTGCCGGCAAAGGGGCTGTCGAGGGTGAAGAAGAACATTTCCCAGCCCGGTTCATAGCGGAAGGTTTCCACCTTGGACCGCGAATAGCTGAACCTTCCGGCCGGCGTGGTGGCCGAAACCTTGGTGTCCGAGACCGACAGCCAGTCGGGATAGGGCTGGGGGGCGGTCAGCGCCAGCTTGCCACCCTGGGGCTGCACCTGGATGGTGCCGTAGCCCGGAACCTCAAAGCGGGCACCGGCGGCGTCATAGGTGACGAGATGGCCATCGCCCAGGTCGATGCGGGTGGTGTCGCCCTCGGTGCTGATCCAGCCGGGCAGGGCGTCGGGGGCATAGGTGCCCTTGGTCTCTCCCTCGATCGCCACGGTCAGCGCGCCGCTGCGGTTGTCGCGCGTGACATGCGTCTTGTGCGACCAGAAGTCGGAGAGAAGGATGGCGGCATTGTCCAGCCGGGCGCGGGCGGCAAGGCCGGGCAGGTCAAAGGCCAGCGCGGCATAGATGAGATAGGCCAGGATCAGCCCCGGAATGGCAAAGGACAGCATCCGGCGGCGGGCAAAGCCGCGCAGCACGGCGTCGAGCGGCGCGGGGGCGGCGACGGGGGTGGCGGCGGCAGTCATGCGCGGGCCCCTTTGGTCAGGCGGTTGCGGGCGTGATCGGAGATGCGGTCGATCACGGCGATGGTCAGGAACAGCAGAAGGAAGATCGCCACCACCTGGTCATAGCGGCCCTGGCCCCATTGCATCGCCAGTTTCAGGTCATGGCCGATGCCGCCTTCGCCGACAAAGCCCAGGATGGCGCTGGCGCGGACGTTGATTTCAAACCGCAGCAGCGCATAGCTGATCCAGTTCGGCGCGACCTGCGGGATGACGCCAAGCGCCATGCGCTGGCCCCAGGTGGCACCGACAGAGGCCAGGCCCTCGACCGGTTTCAGGTCGGCGTTCTCGGCCACCTCGGAGAACAGCTTGCCCAGCGCGCCAGAGGTGTGCAGCGCGATGGCGACGACGGCCGGCACCGGGCCGCCGCCCAGGATGAAGATCAGCACCAGCGCCACGACGATTTCGGGGATGGCGCGCATCATGTCCATGACGCGGCGGATCAGCGGGATCAGCCGGGGCCAGCGGGCCAGGCCGCGGGTGGCCAGGAGCGACAGCGCCATGGCGGCAAGCCCGCCGATCAGCGTGGCGACGCCGGCGATGTTCAGGGTTTCCAGGAGCGAGGGCAGGAATTCGGCGGCAAGGCCCGGCAGGTTGGCGCGGTTGGCCCAGGCCTCGGACAGCACCTCGGAGGGGAAGGCGAGCAGCATCGGCAGGCCGTCGAGAAAGCCGCCGGCGTTGCGCGCCTCGGCCAGGCGGAAGCCGGAGGCCATCAGGGCGACGAAGACGGCCAGCAACAGGCCGCCGTAAAGGCGGCGGCGGCGGACCAGGTCGAGATAGGCCTGATGGGCGGGCGGGGCCGGCGGGCGTTTGCCCGGTTCCGGCCCGAAGGCGATGTCTACCATGCGGGGGGGCCTGTTGCCTGCGTCGGGTGGGGGAAATTGCCGGGCCCCGGTCGGGACCCGGCAGAGGCGGCTGAAATTAGCGGCTTTCCTGCAGCTTGCGGGCGGCGATGATGCCCAGGAATTCGTCATGGCTGACGGGGACGAAATCCTTGGCCTCGCCGGCGGCGACGCCATAGGCGCATTCGGGGGCGGTTTCCCACAGGTCGGCCGAGATCTGGGTGACCTGGTCCTTTACCTCTTGCGGCAGGGCCTTGCGGACGACCATCGGGCCTTCGGGGATCAGTTTCGAGCGCCAGATTTCCACGATGTCGTTCATGTCGACCAGGCCGGAATCGGCGGCCTTGCGGAAGGCGCCCGAGGCATAGCCGTCTTCCCAGTTGCCGACGCCATCGGCCCAGGAGACGCCGGCGGCGAAATCGCCGTTGGCGACGCCGACGATGGTCTGTTCGTGGCCGCCCGACATTTTCACCTCGGCGAAGTAGTCATCGAGGTCGCCATAGGTTTCCATCAGCTCGGCGCCGGGGACCAGGTAGCCGCTGGTCGAGTTCGGTTCACCGAAGGCGAAGACCTTGCCCTTGGCGTCCTCGATCGAGGTGATGCCGCTGTCCTTGCGGGCGAAGCCGATGGCGTAATAGCCGGTGGAGCCGTTGAGGTTCTGTTTGGTCAGCTTGACCTCGACCGCCTCGGGGTCGGTCAGGTAGGTCTTGGCATAGCCGCTGGCGCCCAGCCAGGCCAGGTCGATGGTGCCGCCGAGCAGGCCCTGGATGACGCCGTCATAATCGGCGGGGGTGAAGACCTTGACCGGCACGCCGAGCGCGTCCTCGATGGCCTTGCGGTAGCATTCGTTCGAGGTCATGCGGTCCTGGGCGTTTTCGCCGCCGAGGATGCCGATGTTGAAGCCGGTGATCTCTTGCGCCTGCGCGGTGGTGGCGAAGGCGGTGGTCAGGGCCAGGGTGGCGATCAGGGTTTTCATGTGGTCTCCGTGGGTTGGGCCCCGGTGGGGGCCGGGGGTCACGACAGCATGAGATCCGCAAAGTTGCGGTCGGCTGCGGTGTCGGCGGGGATCGAGGTCGATGTGGCGGCCTCGTTGAAGCTGGCGTCGGCGCCGTAGATCTCGCGCGCGACGGAGGGGGAAAGCTGGGCGGGGGTGCCGTCAAAGACGATGCGGCCGTCGCGCATGCCGATGACGCGGTCGCAATAGCGGCGCGCGGTGTCCAGCGTGTGCAGGTTGGCGATGACCATGCGGCCGTCCTCGACGTTGATGCGTTTCAGCGTGTCCATGACGACCTGGGCATTCATCGGGTCGAGGCTGGCGATGGGTTCGTCGGCCAGGATGACGCGGGGATCCTGCATCAGCGCCCGGGCGATGGCGACGCGCTGCTGCTGGCCGCCCGACAGCGCCTCGGCCCGCTTCACCGCCTGTTCGCCGATGCCGAGCCGGTCGAGGATGTCGAGCGCGCGCAGGATGTCGGCGCGGGGCCAGAGGTTGAACATCGCCTGCAGGGTGGAGCGGCGGTTCAGGATGCCGTGCAAGACGTTCGAGGCCACGTCCATCCGCGGCACCAGGTTGAACTGCTGGAAGATCATCGCGCAATGCGACTGCCAGTGCCGCGCCTGCGCCCCGCGCAGGGCCAGCACGTCGCGGCCCTCGAACAGGATCTGGCCGGAGGTGGCGTCGAGCAGGCGGTTCATCATCCGCAAGAGGGTGGATTTCCCGGCGCCGGACCGGCCGATGATGCCGACGAAGGCCGGGCCGTCGATGGTGAAGCTGGCGTTGTTCACCGCGGCCCTGGTGCCGAAGATCCGGGTCACTGAATTGACGTGCAGCATGGCGGCCTCGGCGGTTGATGCGTTGCGGCGGGGATAGGGCCTGGCTGTGACAGCGGGCTTTCAGGGGTGTGAAACTTGCGTGACGAATTTGGGGGGGCTTCTGCCGGGCGGGGGGCGCCCCTGCCGGGCGGGGTGTCCCTGTGGCGGGCCGGGGCCTCCGGCGGGAGTATTTTTGCCAAGATGAAGCCGGGGGGCGGTATATGGGGGCCGCTTCTTCTTGGGGGCGGGGAGTGGCTTACCAGCGGATATGGGCGGGCCAGCGGAAGGTTTCCTCGGGGTCGGGCAGGGCGGGGTGGGCCAGGGCCATGGTGGTGCGGCGCAGGGTGGCGGCGATCTGGTCGCGCGGCAGGGCGGCGAGGGTTGCGGCCGCGATCGGCGCGCCCAGCGTCAGGTCGAGGGGCCGGCCGATGCGGCGCCGGGTTTCGTGGAAGATCAGCGCCACCCGCAGCGCATAGGAGAGATGGCTGGCGATCTGGAACAGGCGCGAGTTCTGGCCGTGGAAATGCACCGGCAGCGTGGTGGTGCCGGGCACAGTGGCCAGCCGCGCCACAAAGGCATGCCAGGGCGAATCGACCGCCCGCCCGCCAAGGGGCGCATTGGCGGTGGCGACGCCGCCGGCGGGAAAGATCGCCACCGCATGGCCCGCGGCCAGGAGTGCGGTCGCCTGTTGCCGGGTCTGCCCGGTCAGCCGGCGGGCCTGTGGCGTGCCGGAGAAATCGACCGGCAGCAGGTGCGGCACCAGTTCCGGCACCCGGCAGAGCAGGCTGTTGGTCATGATCCGCACCGGGCCGCGCAGGCGCTGGCCCAGCTGGCCCAGGATCAGGCCGTCGACGATGCCGAAGGGGTGGTTGGCGACCAGGAGCAGCCCGCCGTCGCGCGGCAGGTCGCGCAGATGCGCGGTGCCCCGGATGCGGGGGGCGATGCCCAGAAGGCGCAGGGCGGCGTCGAAGACCGGCTCTCCGGGCTGTTTGCCGCAGGCGGCCCAGTCGAGATAGAGGTCGCGCAGCCGGGGCTGGCCCGAGATCGCCTCGACGGCGTGGATCAGGGCGCGGCGCGGCAGCGACTGGCCGGGGTGGGCGTAGCTGAAGCTGACGGCCGGCGGGGCGAAGGGTTCGATCTGGAAGGTGTCGGTCATCATGGCGGGCCTCGGGGGTTCGGTCAGCGGCGGGACAGGGCGGAATAGCCGGCGCGGCCCGAAACCCAGGTGCGCCGCGGCGCGGGCATCCCCTGGTCGGGCCAGTCGAGCAGGACGAGATCGGCGCGCAGGCCGGGGGCGATGCGGCCGCGGTCGGAAAGGCCCAGCGCGGCGGCCGGGTTGGCGGCGACCAGTTGCCACAGCGCCGGCAGCGGGGCGACGGAATCGGCCGACAGCCGGGCCATGGCGCCCAGCATCGCGGGGTGGAAATAATCGGAGGCGAGGATGTCGCAGAGACCGCCAGCGATCATCGGGGCGGCGGCGGCGCTGCCCAGGTGGCTGCCGCCGCGCATCGCGTTGGGCGCGCCCAGCACGATCCAGTCGCCGCCGTCGCGGGCAGCACGGGCGGCGGCCTGGTTCATCGGGAATTCGGCGATGCGGGCGCCCAGGCTGCGATACCAGCCGCGGGTTTCCGGCTGGGTGTCGTCATGGCTGAGCATGGGGGCGCCGCGTGTCCGCGCCAGGGCGGCGATGCGGGCGGTCTGCGCCGGCACGTCGGGGCGGCGTTGCCAGACGGTGGCGAGGAGCGCGGCATAGGCGGCGGGCGTCATCTGCGAGCGGCTGGCGCGGTCTTGCAGCCGCCGGGCGAAATCGGGGCTGGACGGGTCGGCCTGGGGATAGTCGGGCACATGGTCGAAGGGGCGGTCCTGCACGGCGATTTCGGGCGGCAGCATCGCCGGCGAGGTATGGTCGTTGAAGGCCAGCGCCGGGCAGAGGCCAAGGTCGAGGGCGCGGATGATCAGCGGCTCTGCCTCGGGGCAGAAGGTTTCCCAGCGCAGTTGCAGCCGGTTCTCGGCGGTGAGGCGCGGTTGCAGCCGGTCGAGCGCCTCGACCAGTTGCCGGGCGGTGCGCAGGTTGCGCAGGCCGGGTTCCCACCCCAGCGTCAGGGCGTGGTAGGCGGTGGCGATGCCGTTGGCGGCCAGCTGGCGGTCGGTTTCCATCAGCGCGAGGTCGAGCGGGACCGGGACGCCGGGGCGGGGCATCAGCTGGCGTTCAAAGGCGTCGCCGTGGATGTCGACGAAGGCGGGGGCCAGGGTCAGGCCGCGCGCCGGGATGCGGGTTGCGCCGTCGCGGGCGACGTCGATGCCGGTGATGCGGCCGGCCTCGATCCGCAGGCTGGCGATTTCCAGCCGGTCGTCCAGCACCAGCCGGGCGCCTTCGATATATTCGGCCGGCAGGTCGATCTGGGGGACAAGCATCGCGCGGGCCTCTGGGCAGGGGATGCCGGGGGCCTAGCAGGGGCAGATCACGCCGGTGCGACGGCGGGGTGACAGCGCGGTGACAGGGTGGGGTCAGGTTGGGGCGAAGCGGCTGGCGTAGGTCTTGCGCAGTTCGGCCTTTTGCACCTTGCCCATGGTGTTGCGGGGCAGCGCCTCGACGATCACGGCGGCCTTGGGCTGCTTGAAGCGGGCAAGGCGGTCGTTGAGGCCGCTCAGCAGGGTGGCGGGGTCCAGGGTGGCGCCCTTTTCCGGCACGATCACGGCAAAGACCGCCTCGCCGAAATCGGGTGGGGCAGGCCGATGACGGCGCTTTCCAGCACGCCGGGAAGGGCGTCTATCTCGGCCTCGACCTCGACGGGATAGATGTTGTAGCCGCCCGAGATCACCAGGTCCTTGGCGCGGCCGACGATGGTGACATAGCCATCGGCGTCCTGGCGGCCGATGTCGCCGGTGATGAACCAGCCGTCGGGGCGCAGGTCCTCGGCGGTCTTCCGGGCATCTGCCAGTAGCCGGCAAAGACGTTGGGGCCGCGCACCTCGATCACGCCGGGATCGCCGGGGGCGACGGGCGAGTTGGGGGGGGCGCCGTCGGCGAGGATGCGCAGTTCGACCCCCGGCAGGGGCAGGCCGACGGTGCCGGCGCGGCGGTCGCCGTCATAGGGGTTCGAGGTGTTCATGTTGGTTTCGGTCATGCCGTAGCGTTCCAGGATGCGGTGGCCGGTGCGGGCCTGAAGGCGCGGTGGGTTTCCGCCAGGAGCGGCGCGGAACCGGAGATGAAGAGCCGCATCCCGGCGCAGAGGTCGCCGGTAAAGGCGGGGCTGTCGAGCAGGCGGGTAGAAGGTGGGCACCCCCATCAGAACGGTGGCGGCGGGCAGGTGGCGCAGCACCTGGTCAAGGTCGAAGCCGGGCAGGAAGATCATCTGCCCGCCGGTCAGCAGGCTGGTGTTCGAGGCGACGAACAGGCCGTGGGTGTGAAAGATCGGCAGGGCATGCAGCAGCACGTCACGGTCGGTAAAGCGCCAGAGATCGGCCAGCGTCCGGGCGTTGGACAGAAGGTTGCCATGGGTCAGCATCGCCCCTTTGACCGGCCGGTGGTGCCGGAGGTGTAGAGGATGGCGGCCAGGTCGTCCGGCCCGCGCGCGGCGGGGGTGACGTGGCCGGGCTGTCCCTGCATGGCATCGGCCAGGGTTCCGGCGCCGGCGGCATCCAGCGTCAAGAGCGCGGCGGCGTGGGCTGCGGCGACCGGGGCAAGGGCTGCGGCCCGGGCCGGGTCACAGAGAAAGACGCGCGGCGTGGCATTGCCGAGGAAATAATCCAGCTCGGCCGCGGTATAGGCGGTGTTCAAGGGCAGGAACACCGCCCCCAGCGCGACGGTGGCGCCATAGACGGCAAGGGCCTGCGGCGACTTGGCCAGCTGGGCTGCCACCCGGTCGCCGGGCTGCACCCCCGCCGCGGCCAGCGCATGGGCCGCCCGCGCCAGCAGGGCCAGAAAATCCTGGCCGCTGAGCGTTGCGCCGTCGGCCAGCGTCAGCAGCACGTCCTGCCGTTTTGCCAGCGGCGCGAAGATTGCGTCGAAAAGTGTGTTGGCCATGGTCATTCTCCGCAATTCCGCCCAGATCCGCCCCGATCGGCCCGGTTGTGCCACGGTCCTGCCCCGGTTCTCAAGACCGGGAAACAGTCTGTGCGCGATCGGTGCGGCATGGCCCTGTTTTGTGCCCCGCCCCGCCACAAACCTGCCCCGCTTGGCGACCAGTGTGATTTGCGTGGGAGCGAAGGAACAAGGACCAAGACCATGGCAAAAGCGATGGATATCCTGCGGAAACTCCGCATCACCGGCAAGGCCGAGGGTGGCTTGCAGGACGCTTTCGACGCCCGGCTGCAAAAGCTCAGCGGTGTGCGTCAGGTTTCGGTGGCCCGGGCCGTGCTGTTCAGAACTGCACCGTCACGTTCGGCAGCCTGAGCGCGGCCATCAGGTCGCGCAATTCCTGCCGGGCGGCGATGTTCGACAGGTTCAACTGGTCGACGCCGGTATCCTTGAGATCCAGGAGCGTCAGGCCACGCGGGAACAGCTCGCGGAAGATCACCCGTTCGGAAAAGCCGGGCGCGACCCGGAACCCGATGCGGCGCGACAGATCGTCCAGTGCGGCGCCCACCTTCTTCTTGTTGTGCATCTGTTGCGCCCCCAGACGGTTGCGCAGCACGATCCAGTCGATCGGCCGCAATCCGGCCTGCGCCCGCAACTGGCGCGCGCCCCAGACCATCTCGGAATAGATCGAGGGGCCGATCACCTTGCCGGTCTCGGCGTCGATCCGGGCCAGAAGGTCGAAGTCGACGAAACTGTCGTTCATCGGTGTGATCAGCGTATCGGCCAGCGAATGCGCCACCTGGCTGAGGCGGGTGTGGCTGCCGGGGCAGTCGATGATGATGAAATCCTTGACCGGGTCCATGGCGGCGACGGCATTGGTCAGCCGCTGGTCAAAGGCGTTCTCGCCCGGCGCCAGGGTGGCGGTGTCGGTTTCCGGCAGGTCGCGGTAGTCGGGGCTGGGCAGGCTGATGCCCGATTTGGCCATCCAGGCGCGGCGGTTTTCGACGTAGCGGCCAAAGGTCTTTTGCCGCAGGTCCAGGTCCAGGGCGCCGACCTTGTGGCCCATCCGCGCCAGCGCGGTGCCGACGTGCATCGAGGTGGTCGACTTGCCCGAGCCGCCCTTTTCGTTGCCGACCACGATGATATGCGCCATATACGCCGTCCTCTCAGCCTCGGGGCCGCCCTGATCGGCGGTTCTCCGCCCGGCGGTTGTTCCCTGACGGGGCTAAACAAGGAAAGCGCGCGGGGCAAGGGGGTTTGGCGGGGTGCCGGTCTTGCGGGGCGCCCTGGGGCGGGTGGCTCCTCGTCGCATTTCATGCGCTCGTCGCTGGTGCGCCCGAGGAGGAGACGCAGTCGAACGACGAGGTCCCCGGCCAAAGCGAAAAGGGCGCAGCCTGCGGCGCGCCCTTTTGTCTGCTGCGGTGGAAGGGGCCCGGAAGCCCCGTTCCCGAAAGCGCCGTTCTCAGAAACCGAGGCCGGCGTATTTGTTCTTGAACTTGGACACGCGGCCGCCGGTGTCCATCAGCTTGGCCGACTGGCCGGTCCAGGCCGGATGCGCCAGCGGGTCGATGTCCAGCGACATGGTGTCGCCTTCCTTGCCCCAGGTGGACTTGGTCCGGTAGGTGGTGCCGTCGGTCATCTTCACTTCGATGAAGTGATAGTCGGGGTGAATGCCCTCTTTCATCTCTCCGGCTCCTGTTATTCGGCTTTGGCTTTGTAGGTGGTGTCCTCGGCGATCCGGGCGGATTTGCCGCGGCGCGAGCGCAGGTAGTAGAGCTTGGCGCGGCGGACCTTGCCGCGGCGGACCACCTCGATCGAGTCGATGTTGGTCGAGTAGAGCGGGAAGACGCGCTCGACGCCTTCGCCGAAGGAAATCTTGCGGACGGTGAAGGAGGCCGCGATGGTTGCGCCGCCCTTGCGGCCGATCACCACGCCTTCGTAGTTCTGCACGCGCGAGCGGGTGCCTTCGGTCACCTTGTAGCCGACGCGGACGGTGTCGCCGGCCTTGAAGTCCGGGATGGACTTGCCGAGAGCGGCGATCTGCTCGGCTTCCAGTTGCGCGATGAGGTTCATGCGCTGTCTCCTATTGCCTGCGGTTTTCGGCCCGCAGAGGTGATGCCGCGACAGAGCTTCTGGTCTTCGTCCGGGTCCCTTGCCGCTGCCGGCAAAGCCCGCCAGAGATGGCGCCTGCTTTCTTCATGGCCGCCCCCGACGCGATGGCCCCGCGGAAGAAGGCGGGCAGGCATGGGGAATCGGGTCCGGCTGGCCTGAGGGCCACGGACTGGCGGCGTATAGGGGCAAGGCGGGGGCGGGTCAAGAGGGCTGTGGCGGGGGCTGTGGCGGCCGCCGGGGGGCTGGATCAGCCGGGGGCAAAGCGCCATTCGACCAGCCGGTTGCGCGAAGGCCAGAGCGGCCCCTTGTCGGTGAAGCTGGCGACCTCGGTCCCGCCGGCGGCGGCATAGAAGGCGCGGGCGCGGGCATTGCCCTCGACCACCGCCAGCGCGGCGCCGGGATAGCCCTGGCCGCGCAGGTCCATCAGCGCCGCGGTCAGGAGGCGCAGGCCGTGCCCCCGGCCGCGATGGGCGGCGAGAAGATAGAGGTGGCGGATCTCGGCCAGGGGGCCGAACACCGGCGCGCCGGGCCGGCCATGGCAGACCAGACCGGCCGGGGTGTCGCCGGCCAGCGCGATCAGGGTCACGGGGTCGTCCTGGGCCAGCAGCCCGGTCCATTGCGCCAGCCGATGCGCCCCGTCCAGCGCGGCAACGGCCTGGGGCGGGGCCAGGGCGGCGTAGGTTTCCTGCCAGACCTGATGGTGGATGCCGGCCAGGGCGGCGGCATCGGCGGGCAGGGCGCGGCGCAGGGTCAGCGCGGTCACTTGCGCCCCTTGGACGGCGGGGCGCCGGCCGCGCGGGCCTGATGCGCGGCCCAGAGGTCGGGGCGGCGGCTGGCGGTCAGCGCCTGCGACTGTTCCCGGCGCCAGCGGGCGATCTGGGCATGGTTGCCGCCGGTCAGCACCTCGGGGATGTCGAGGCCCTGCCAGCTCTGGGGGCGGGTGTATTGCGGGTGTTCCAGCAGCCCGTCGGAAAAGCTCTCCTCCTCGGTCGAGGCGGCGTTGCCCAGGACGCCGGGCAAGAGCCGCACCACGGCGTCGAGCAGGGCCTGGGCGGCGATCTCGCCGCCGGTCAGGACGAAGTCGCCCAGCGAGACCTCTTCGATCTGGCGGGCATCCAGCACGCGCTGGTCGACGCCCTCGAACCGGCCGCAGAGCAGGGTGATGCCCTGCGCCGAGGCGAAGCGGCGGGCCATGGCCTGGTCAAAGGGGCGGCCACGCGGCGAGAGGTAGATCACCGGCCAGCGCGCCCGGTCGTCGGGGGCGCCCTGCATCGCGGCGGTCAGCGCCTGGTCGACGACATCGGCCCGCAGCACCATGCCGGCGCCGCCGCCGGCGGGCGTGTCGTCGACGGTGCGATGCTTGCCCAGGCCAAAGCTGCGCAGCGCGATCGGGTTCAGCCGCCACAGGCCAAGATCCAGCGCCTTTCCGGTCAGCGACAGGCCCAGCGTGCCGGGAAAGGCCTCGGGGAACAGGGTGATGACGCGGGCCTCGAAGGCGCCGCGCAGCATCGGCGGTTCGGCCATCAGGTCGCGCGGGGTCAGGCTGGCGCGGATCGACAGCCGGCCATGGCTTTTCGGCCGGGCGGCGCCGGCGGAGTCGGGCGTTTGAGAGCCGGGTGTTGGAGAGTCGGGGGGCGGCGTGTCGGTCATGGCCGGGGGTTATCGGCCGAAAGCCCCCTCGCTGCAAGTGAAAGCCCCCCCTCGCCGCAGGCGAAAGCCCCAAAGCGTCGTGGCGGGGGAAAGGGCGTCAGCCGGCGGGGGCGGGCGAGAGGGGCGCCTGCGGGTCGGGGTGGCGCGGCTGCGGGCGCGGGGCCAGTGCTGCGGTCAGCGCGGCATGGTGGCGCGCCAGGGCCGCGGGCAGCGGCAAGAGTGCTGCCAGCTCGGCCGGTTCGGGGAATTGCGGGTGGCGCTGCGGCATGGTGCGGGCCAGATGCGCAGCGCGTGGCAACAGCACCGCCAAGAGCGCCGGATCGCGGCCCGCCAGGCGGAAGGCGGCGCGCAGGGCCGCCGGGGCGGCATTGGCGGCGACAGGCTCGGGGTCGGTGGCCCAGAGGATCAGGGCGTGGCGCAGCCCGGCATAGCGGCCCGGTGCGGCGTCGAGCAGGCCGGTCAGATGGGCGACGACGGCCCAGGCGCCCGCATCCTCCAGCGCCTCGTCGAGGACGGGGGCGATATCTGTCAGCGGCGCATCCTCGGGCAGTTGGAACAGCGGGTGGACGGCCTCTTCCGGCGTGGCGGCGGTGGGCAGGGGGATGGCGGGGTCCGGCTGCGGTTGCGGGGCCAGCAGGTCGTCCAGCGTCACACCCTGTTGCAGCGCCTGTTCGCCCTGCCAGACCAGCCGACCCAAGGGAACGGCGGTAAAGGATACCGCGATCGGCAGGAGCGGGAAGAACAGCGGCAGGTTGCCGGTGACACCGCCGATGCCGCGCCCGATGGCAAAGAGCGTGGCGACCAGCAGCAGCTGGGTCAGCACCTGGGTCAGCGCCGTGACCCAAGCCTGCGGGGTCAGCCATTCGGCATTGCTTTGTGGCCAGAGATGCGGCCGCAACAGCATCTGCCACAGCACGAAGACCGAGACGAAGGGCAGCAGCATGACCGGGCCGAACCCGGCGAGACCCGCCAGAAGCGGCCCGATGTAGAGAAGAGCCGTCGCGCCGCGAAGCAGTTTCAGCCGTAGTGCCATGCCTGGTCCTTTTTACGGTGCCGGCAGGCTCGCCTTTCCCGGCCGGGCTAGTCCAGCCCTTCGGGAAGGTCGGCGATCAGGCGCCCGCCGGCAATGTCCACGGTAGGGACTGTTGCTAAGGTAAATGGCAGAAGAACGGCAGATTTGCGTCCATTGACGCGAATTTCCAGAATATCGCCCGCGCCATGGTTGTGAACGGCGATCACGGTGCCGATCTGCGCGCCGCCGGTGTCGCGGACCGCAAGGCCGATCAGGTCGGCGTGGTAGAATTCGTCGTCGGGCAGGGCGGGCAGGCGGGCGCGGTCGGCGTAAAGCTCGGTTCCGCGCAGGGCGTCGGCCTGTTCCTTGGTGGTGACGCCGGACAGCCGGGCGCCCAGGCCGCCGGCGACCGGGCGGGTCAGCCGGACGGTAAAGCTGCGGCTGCCGTCGGCGGTATGGAGCGGGCCATAGGCGGCGATGTCGGTCGCCTCGGCGCAGAAGGATTTCAGCCGCACCTCGCCGGTGACGCCGAAGGCGCCGGCGATGGCGCCGACGCAGATGCGGTCATCGTTTTGGCCGGCATCGCCGGGGCGGTTGCTGCTCATGGCGCCACCGCGTGGGCAGAGGCGCCCTGGCAGAAACCGCGGGCGTCCCAGGCCCCGCCGGCGTCGTGGCAGGCATCGGCCTGCCCCGCCTGCCCGACCCGCAGGCCCGCCCAGAAGGCGGCCCCGCAGAGGGCAAGCGTGACGCTGCGCCGGACAAGGCCCAGGCCGGGGATCATCACTCTTCCGCGGCGGCTTCGGCGGCCGGGGCGGCGGCGCGGGCGGCCTTCTTGGCGGCGCGCTCGGCCATCTGCTTGCCGGGAACGGCGGCCTTGGGGTTCGAGCGGGTGGTCTTCGGCCGAG
This sequence comes from Paracoccaceae bacterium, assembly GCA_041397345.1. Lineage (GTDB taxonomy): Bacteria > Pseudomonadota > Alphaproteobacteria > Rhodobacterales > Rhodobacteraceae > Pseudogemmobacter. The sequence continues at coordinate 19,166 of JAWKWU010000013.1, read as the reverse complement.
CGCCGGCGGCTTCGAGGAAGCGGGCAACGCGGTCGGTGGGCTGGGCGCCCTGGGCGAGCCAGTGGTTCACGCGGTCCATGTTCATCACCACGCGCTTTTCGTCATCCTTGGCCAGCAGCGGGTTGTAGGTGCCCAGCTTTTCCAGGAAGCGGCCGTCGCGCGGCATGCGCGAGTCGGTGGCGACGATCGAGTAGAACGGGCGCTTTTTCGAGCCGCCGCGCGCGAGACGGATTTTCATAGCCATGGTTTTTCTCCTTTGGATGGCTGGGGTGGCGGGGAAGGCCCGCCCTACTTCTGGAACTTTTCGTGGTGCCTGATGACTTCGGAAATGATGAAGTTCAGGAATTTCCTGGCGAATTCGGGGTCGAGGTCGGCCTCTTGCGACAGGCGTTCGAGCCGCTCGATCTGCCGCGCCTCGCGCGAGGGGTCGGAGGGCGGCAGATCGTGTTCGGCCTTGAGCCGGCCCACCGCCTGGGTGTGCTTGAACCGCTCGGCCAGGGTGTAGACCAGGATGGCGTCGAGCCGGTCGATCGATTCGCGGTGGCCCTTGAGCAGCTGGGCGGCTTTGGTGACGGCATCCATCAGGCGGCCTTTCCTTGTGACGTGGCGCCGGAATTCGGGTTGGCAGGCCGCTGGGTCATGTCAGCGCCTCCGGCCCCGGATGGCGGAAGATGCGGCTCTTGCCAAAGGTTTCGTGGGTGAAATCGGCTTCGTGCGTGGCGCCCATGCGGCGGGCCAGCGTCTCGGAGCGGGTGTTGCCCGACACGATCAGCGAAATGGCGGTGGTCCAGCCCAGGGTGTCATAGCTCCAGCGGCGGGTGGCGGTCGCGGCCTCGAAGGCGAGGCCCTGGCCCTCGGCCTCGGGCGCCCAGACCGACCAGCCGATTTCCGGCTCGGGCCAGCCCTCGGGGCACCAGGGGCCGGCCATGCCAAGGGCTGCATCGGTGTCGCGGCGGGCGAAGATGAACATGGAATAGCCGCGATGCACCCAATGGCCGGTGAGGTGGCAGAAGCTGCGCCACGACAGGGTGCGGCCCTGCGGCCCGCCGACATGCTGCGACCGGGGCGAGGCCATGAAGGCGGCAAAGACCTCGAAATCGGCCAGCCGGGGCGCGCGCAGGCGCAGGCGGGGCGTGTCGAGGATGGGAATGCCGGAGAGGGTGATCATGCCGCCCCCCGGGATGAAGGGGCGGTCCGCGGCGCGCGCAAGCCTGGCCCGGCGGTCAGGAGGACCGGCAGGGCAGGGGAAATATGGCGCGCGGTGCGGGTCATTTCTTCTTCATCAGCCCCGAAAGGCCGGCGGGCAGGGTCAGGCCGCGCGGCAGCCCCATGCCGGGGGGCAGGCCCGCGCCGCCGGGAAGGCCGCCCATGCCCTGGCCCATGCCCTTGGCCAGTTCGGCCATCTGGTCGGGCGACATCTTGGACGGGTCGGGCATGCCGCCCTTGCCCATGAGCGACTTGATGGCCTGTTTCATCATGCCACCCTTGCCCATCTTCTTCATCATCTCGGCCATCTGCTTGTGCTGCTTGAGCAGCTTGTTCAGCTCTGACACCTCTAGCCCCGCGCCGGCGGCGACGCGCTTTTTGCGGCTGGCCTGCATCATGTCGGGATTGGCGCGTTCGCGTTTGGTCATCGACTGGATCAGCGCGATCTGGCGGCGCAGCATACGGTCGTCGAAGCCGGCCTCTTCGGCGGCCTTGGCCATCTTGCCCATGCCGGGCATCATGCCCATCAGGCCCTGCATGCCGCCCATCTTGAGCATCTGTTCCAGCTGCATCTTCAGGTCGTTCATGTTGAACAGACCCTTCTGGAACCGCTTGGCCATGCGTTCGGCCTGTTCGGCCTCGAACGTTTCCTGGGCCTTTTCGACCAGGGCGACGATATCGCCCATGCCGAGGATGCGGCCGGCGACGCGCTCGGCCTCGAAGACCTCGATGGCGTCCATCTTCTCGCCCAGGCCGACAAAGCGGATCGGCTTGCCGGTGACGGCGCGCATGGACAGGGCGGCGCCGCCGCGGCCGTCGCCGTCCATCCGGGTCAGGACGACGCCCGAGATGCCAACCTTGCCGTCAAACTCGGTGGCGACGTTGACGGCGTCCTGGCCGGTGAGGCCGTCGACCACCAGCAGGGTTTCGCGCGGCTGGGCGATGTCGCGGACGGCCTGGACCTCGTCCATCAGGACTTCGTCGATGTGCAGGCGGCCGGCGGTGTCGAGGAAGACCACGTCATAGCCGCCCATCGCGGCCTGGGTCCGGGCGCGCTTGGCGATCTGGACGGCGGTCTCGCCCTTGACGATGGGCAGGCTGTCGACGCCGATCTGGCCGGCGAGGATGGCCAGCTGTTCCATCGCGGCCGGGCGGTTGGTGTCGAGCGAGGCCAGCAGGACCTTCTTGCCGTTCTTTTCCTTCAGCCGCTTGGCCAGCTTGGCGGTGGTAGTGGTCTTGCCCGAGCCTTGCAGGCCGACCATCAGGATGGTGCTGGGCGGGTTGTCGATCTTCAGGGCGTCGGCGGGGCCGTCGCCGGACAGCACGCGGATCAGTTCGTCATGGACGATCTTGACCACCATCTGGCCGGGCGTGACCGATTTGGTGACGGCGGCGCCGGTGGCCTTGTCCTGCACCCGCTTGACGAAATCGCGGGCGACGGGCAGCGAGACATCGGCCTCGAGCAGGGCGACGCGCACCTCGCGCAGCGCGGTGATCACGTCGGCTTCGGTCAGCGCGCCGGCCTTGGTCAGGCGGTCGAACACGCCGCCAAGGCGTTCTGACAGGCTCTCGAACATGGCGTCACCTCATCCGTTGCGGTTTGCCCCCAGATGGGGCGGCGGGGCCACAGGCGCAATGCAGGGCGACACCCGTGGGCGCAACCGCGCTGACGGATGTCGATCCCGGGCCATGCGCCCATGGGACCGGAAGCGGCATGCCTCCGGGGAATTCAGCGCGGGCGATACGCGCGACGGGCGGGCGAGTCAAGTCCCGGCAGGGGCAGAAAGCGGGGGGGCGATGGCCCGGGGGGCCGCGCCCGCCGGTCTTTTGCGTCGATGGGCTGTCGCCGGCTCTTGCCTCTGCGCCGGCATTGGCGTTCCTTGTGCCGCAGCGCACAGGAGGACGGTTATGCAGAACTGGGACGAGGTCCGCACGGCCTATCAGGTGGCGCGTCTGGGCACGGTATCGGGCGCGGCCGAGGCGCTGGGGGTTCACCATGCCACGGTGATCCGCCATATCGACGCGCTGGAGGGGCGGCTGGGCGTCAAGCTGTTCCAGCGCCATGCCCGCGGCTATACGCCCACCGAGGCGGGGCGCGACCTGATGGTGATCGCGCAGGCGGCGAACGAGCAGTTCACCCAGCTGGCCAACCGGATCAAGGGCCATGGCGAGACGGTGCAGGGCGAGCTGATCGTGACCTCGATCGCCGGGATCTCGGATCTGCTGGTGCCGGTGATGACCGGCTTTCGCGGCAAGTTTCCGGACGTGACGCTGCGGTTCCTGACCGACATGCGGCTGTTCCGGCTGGATTACGGCGAGGCGCATGTGGCGATCCGCGCCGGGGCGGCCCCGGAAGAGCCGGACAATGTGGTGCAGCCGCTGGTCCGGCTGCGCACCGGGCTATATGCGGCGAAGTCCTATCTCGAGGCGCATGGGATGCCGGCGGGCGAGGGCGGGTTCGCCGGCCACAGGTTCATCGGCGCCGATACGGTGGTGAACCGGGCGCCGTTCTACCGCTGGCTGACCGAACGGGTGGCCCCCGAGGCGGTGGTGTTCCGCAGCACCGAGCCGGCGGCGATGGAGGCGGCGCTGTGCGGCGGTGCCGGCATCGGCTTTCTGGCGGCCTATCGGGCGCAGCGCCACGCGGAGCTGGTCGAGGTGCTGCCGCCGCGGCCAGAATGGGACTCGCCGCTGTGGATCGTCACCCATGTCGACCTGCACCGCACCCGCAAGGTGCAGGCCTTCCTGGGCCACCTGAAAGAGGTGGCGAAAACCTGGCCGCTGTGCAGCTGAGCCGGCGATGAGTTTCGGCCGATCCGCCCAGGGCCATGCCGCGATGCTGGTGTTTTCCGCGCTGGTCGCGGGGTCTTTCGCGCTGGGCGCGCGGGCGGCGCCGCATGTCGACCCGGCGGTGCTGTCGGCGCTGCGTTTCGTCATCGCGGCGGCGATCCTGGCGGCGGTGGCGCGGATGGCGGCGCGCGGGGCGGTGCTGCGGGCGCTGGCGGTGGCGCCCTGGCGCTGGGGGGTGCTGGGCGGGCTGATGGCGGCCTATTTCGTGCTGATGTTCGAGGGGCTGAAGACGGCGACTTCGGTTTCCACGGCGGCGGTCTTCACGCTGACGCCGGTGATGGCGGCGGGGTTCGGCTGGCTGTTCCTGCGCCAGCGGCTGACGGCGCGGATGGCGCTGGCACTGGCGCTGGGCGCGGCGGGGGCGCTGTGGGTGATCTTTCGCGGCGACCTGGCGGCGCTGGCGCGGATGCATGTGGGCCGGGGCGAGGCGATCTATTTCTGGGGCTGCGCCGCCCATGCTGCCTATGCGGCGCTGGTCCGGCGGCTGAACCGGGGCGAAAGCCCGGTGGTGACGACATTCGGCACGATGGCGGCGGGGGCGGGCCTTCTGGTGCTGTGGTCGCTGCCGGCGCTGCGGGCGACCGACTGGGCGGCGCTGCCGGGGATCGTCTGGCTGACGCTGGCCTATGTCTCGGTCGCGGCGACGGCGCTGACGCTGTTTCTGGTGCAGTTCGCGGCGCTGCGGCTGCCGGCGGCCAAGGTGATGGCCTATACCTATCTGGTGCCGAGCTGGGTGATCCTGTGGGAAATCGCGCTGGGCGGGGCCTTGCCGCCGGCGCTGATCCTGGCGGGGGTGGGGCTGTGCATCGGCGCGCTGGCGCTGCTGCTGAAGGAATAGGGCCGAGGGGGCAGAGGGGGACGGGATGGCGGCGGGGATGTTCGACCTGAGCGGGCGCAGGGCGCTGGTCTCGGGGTCGTCGCAGGGGATCGGGCTGGCGCTGGCGCGGGGGCTGGCGGCGGCCGGGGCCGAGGTGGTGCTGAACGGGCGCGATGGCGCGCGGCTGGCGGCGGCGGCCGGGACCATTCCGGGGGCGCGGGCGCTGGCCTTTGACGTGACCGACCACGCCGCCACCCGCGCCGCGGTGGACGGGTTCGAGGCGGAGGTGGGGCCGCTGGACATCGTGGTGAACAATGCCGGGATGCAGCACCGCGCACCGCTGGAGGAGTTTCCCGAAGCGGCGTTCCAGCGGCTGTTGCAGGCCAATATCGCCTCGGTCTTCAACCTGGGGCAGGCGGCGGCGCGGCACATGATCGCGCGCGGGCGCGGCAAGATCATCAATATCGCCAGCGTGCAGTCGCGGGCGGCGCGGGCGACGATCGCGCCCTATACGGCGACGAAGGGCGCGGTGGCCAGCCTGACCATGGGCATGGCGACCGACTGGGCGCGGCACGGGTTGCAGTGCAACGCCATCGCGCCGGGCTATTTCGAGACGCCGCTGAACGCGGCGCTGGTGGCGGACCCGGCCTTTACCGACTGGCTGGCGCGGCGCACCCCGGCCGGGCGCTGGGGCAAGGTGGAGGAACTGCAGGGCGCCTGCGTCTTTCTGGCATCCGAGGCGTCGAGTTTCGTCAACGGCCACGTGCTGTATGTGGACGGCGGGCTGACGGTCAGCCTGTAGCGGCGGCTCGTCGTTCGCCTTCGGCTTCTCCTCGCGGGCGGGGTGTGCCTGCGAGGAGTGTCGAAGACATCGACGAGCCTCAGTTGAAGGCGCAGCCGCTCTTGATGCCCAGCTTGCGGAAGAGGCTGGCCGCCGGGCAGAAGCCGGTGAAGGAGGACTGGATCAGGTTCAGGCCGATGAAGACGGTGAACCAGATGAAGTACTGCGAAACCCAGGCGGTCAGCGCCACCGAGAGCAGCACCATCACGCCGGCGAACAGCATCACGGAACGGTCGAGAGTCATGTCTTTTCCTTTCAGGTATCAGCTGCGGAACACCCGGTAGATCGCGGGGATCACCAGCACCGTCAGCAGGGTTGAGGTCAGCAGTCCGAACAGAAGCGAGATGGCGAGACCCTGGAAGATCGGGTCGGCCAGGATCACCACCGCGCCGATCATGGCGGCGATGGCGGTCAGGAGGATCGGCTTGAAGCGGATGGCGCCGGCCTCGATCAGCGTGGCCACCGTGGGCCGGGCGCCGGCGGGCGTGGCGTGGCGGATGAAGTCGACCAGAAGGATCGAGTTGCGCACGATGATGCCGGCCAGCGCGATGAAGCCGATCATCGAGGTGGCCGAGAAGGGCGCGCCGAACAGCCAGTGGCCCGCCATGATGCCCGGAAGGTCAGCGGGATCGGCGTCAGGATCACCAGCGGCAGCTTGAACGAGCCGAATTGCGCCACCACCAGGATATAGATGCCCAGAAGCGCCACCGCGAAGGCCGCGCCCATGTCGCGGAAGGTGACATAGGTCACTTCCCATTCGCCGTCCCAGAGCAGGGTCACCACGCTTTCGTCCTCGGGCTGGCCATGCAGCGACAGGGTGGGCTTTTCCCCCGGCGCCCAGTCGATGCCGTCAAGCGCCTCGCCCACGGCAAGCATGCCGTAGAGCGGCGCCTCGAAGGCCCCGGCCAGTTCGCCGGTCACCATTTCGGTGGCGCGGCCGTTGTGGCGGAAGATCGGGTAGGAGGTCTGTTCCTCGGCCACGGTGATGACATCGCCCAGTTCCACCACGCCGCGCGCGCCGGGAATGGTATTGGCGGGGATGGGCGTGGTCAGGAAGGTTTCGTCCATCACCCGCTTGCCCCTGGGCAGGGCGATTTCCAGCGGGATCGGATGGCGGCCGTCGCCCCGGTGGGAATAGCCGACGGTCTGGCCGCCGTTCAGGATGGCCAGGGTGTCGAACACGTCCTGTTCCTGCACGCCGAAGAATTCCAGCTGGTCGGTCGAGATGGTGGCGCGCAGCCGGCGGGCCTGCTGGCCGAAGCTGTCGTCGACGTCGACCACGTAGGGCACGCTTTCAAAGGCCTGGCGGATCTTGGCGGCGGCGGCGCGGCGGATTTCGGGCGTGGGGCCGTAGACCTCGGCCAGCAGGGTCGAGATGACGGGCGGGCCGGGCGGCGGCTCGACCGTCTTCAGCACGGTGCCGGGGGCAGGGTCAGGCCGGCAAGCTGTTGGCGGATGTCGAGCGCGATCTCATGGCTGGAGCGGTCGCGGTCGCCCTTGGGCGAGAGCAGGAGCGAGACCTCGCCATATTGCGGTTCGGCGCGCTGGAAGTAATGCCGGACCAGGCCGTTGAAGTTGAAGGGCGCCGGGGTGCCGGCATGGGTCTGGACCGAGATCACCTCGGGCATGGAGAGCGCGATGCGGGCCACGTCCTGGGCGATGCGGTCGGTGGCCTCGACGCTGGCGCCTTCGGGCAGGTCGATCATCACCGCCAGTTCCGACTTGTTGTCGAAGGGCAGCAGCTTGACGGTTACGTCCTTGGTGTAAAGCGCCGCAAGCGAGCCGAAGGAAAGCGCGGCGGTCAGCAGAAGGAAGCCGAGCGCGCCGGCGCGGCTGGCCAGGACCGGGCGGGCCACGGCGCCGTAGATGCGGCCAAGCGTGCCGCCGGGGTGGGCGCCGGGGCCATCACCATGGCCATGGGCCGCCATGCTGGCGCGGCCGGCGATCTTGACCATCAGCCAGGGGGTGATGATCACCGCGACGAAGAAGGAAAAGATCATCGCGGCGCTGGCATTGGCCGGGATCGGCGACATGTAGGGCCCCATCAGCCCCGAGACGAACAGCATGGGCAGCAGGGCGGCGACCACGGTCAGGGTGGCGACGATGGTGGGGTTGCCCACCTCGGCCACGGCGTCGATGGCGGCCTGCGTGCGCGGGCGGCCGTCGTTCATGCCCCAGTGGCGGGCGATGTTCTCGATCACCACGATGGCATCGTCGACCAGGATGCCGATGGAAAAGATCAGCGCGAAGAGCGAGACCCGGTTCAGCGTGTAGCCCATCACCCAGGAGGCAAAGAGCGTCAGCAGGATGGTCACCGGGATGACGATGGCGACCACCACCGCCTCGCGCCAGCCGATGGCCAGGAGGACCAGCGCGATGATGGATACGGTGGCAAGGCCCAGGTGGAACAGCAGTTCGTTGGCCTTTTCGTTGGCGGTCTCGCCGTAGTCGCGGGTGACGGTGACCTGCACGCCGTCAGGGATCAGCGAGGATTGCAGCTGGTGCATCCGGTGCAGCACCTGTTCGGCCACGGTCACGGCATTGGCGCCGGCGCGTTTTGCCACCGCGATGGTGACGGCGGGGCTGTCGGTCAGGGTGCCGTCGCCGGCCTTGGCGACCATGCGCACGATGTGGTCGGAGGTGTCGGGCACATAGGAAACATCGGCCACGTCGGCGACATAGACCGGGCGGCCGTCGCGGGTGGTCAGCAGCAGGTTCGCCACCTCGGCCGGGGCCTGCAGGGTCTGGCCCGCCACCAGGTCGATCATCTCGCCGCCGTCGCGCAGCCGGCCGGTGGTCAGCGTGCGGTTGGCCTGGGCGACCTTGCCGGCCAGTTGTTGCAGCGTGACGCCGTATAGCGCCAGCCGGTCGGGGTCGGGCGCGATGCGGATGGCGTTCGGCGCCTCGCCCACCAGATAGGTCAGGCCGACATCGTCGGTCTTGGCGATTTCGGCCTGCAACACCTGCGCCAGCCGGGTCAGGTCATTGGCCGAGGCCTGATGGCCCGGCGCGGCCGAGAGCGTCAGCGCCAGGATCGCCAAGTCGTCGATGAAACGGCCGATGACCAGCGGTTCGGGGATGCCCACCGGAATGCGGCCCATGTTGGCGCGCAGCTTTTCATGCACGCGCAGGATGGCGTCTTCGGATTTGGTGCCCACGTTGAAGCGGGCGGTGACCATCACGCGGTCGTCGCCGGTCTGGCTGTAGACATGCTCGACGTCGTTGATGCCCTTGACGATGATTTCCAGCTGTTCGGTGACCAGCTTGACCCCGTCTTCGGCGCGCAGCCCCTGGGTCTGCACATGGATGTCGACCAGCGGCACGGAAATCTGCGGCTCTTCCTCTCGCGGGAGCGAGACCAGTGCGACCAGGCCGGCGGCCAGCGCCGCCAGGATGAAAAGCGGGGTCAGCGCCGAGGCGATGAAGCCGCGGGTCAGGCCGCCGGCGATGCCGACGGGGTGTTCGGTCGCGGGCTTGGTCACGGGTTTACTCATGGGGCACCGCCGTGGCCTTGGCCGCCGCGTCCAGCGCCAGGGCGGCGTCGGTTTCCACGCTGTCGCCGGCGGCAAGGCCGGTCAGCACCTCGACCATGGCCTGGCCGTCGATCACATGGCGGTCGCCCAGCACGACCGCGCGCAACACCAGCCCGTCGCCCTGGGCGACGCCGACGAAATCCAGCCCCTGCCGGGTGATCAGCGCCGTTTCCGGCACCACCAGCGCCGCGCGGTCGCCCACCGGCAGCCGCACCAGCACGCGGGCGTCGACAAAGGCATCCGACAGGCCCTCGACCGAGACATCGGCGACGACGCGGCCGTTCTCGATCAGCGGATAGACCCGTTCCAGCCGGCCCTGCTGTTCGCCCGCCTCGCCCTCGATCACGATGCTGTCGCCTTCGCGCAGCGCCGTGGCGTGACGCTCGGGGACCGCCAGCCGCAGGAAGATGCCGCCGCCGCCCAGGGTGGCGACCACCTCGCCCGGCATGACCACGGCGCCGACGGCAACCGGCACGTCCAGCACCCGGCCGGTGGTCGGGGCCAGCACCGCGCCCTCGGCGGTCTGCTGTTCCAGCACGGCGCGCTGGGCCAGGACGGCCTCGATCTGGCCCTTGATCACGTCGACCTGGGTGCGCAGCGCATCCAGCCGCTGAACGGTGGTGACGCCGCGCGACGGCAGGTCTTCGCCGCGCTTCAGTTCGGCCTCGGCATTGGCAAGCTGCGCCTCGAGCGAGGTTTTCTGCGCGTCGACTGCATTCAGCTGGAACACCAGCTTTTCATCGGTGACCCGGCCCAGCATGTCGCCGGCCGCCACCTCGTCGCCTTCCTTGACGGCCAGTTCCATCAGCGTGCCGCCCAGGCGGGCGCGGGCCGGCAGGCGGTCGCGGGCCTCGACCCGGCCGAAGACGGCCTTCCACTCGGTCACCCGCACCGGGGCCAGGTCCAGCCGCTCGGCCAGCACCGGGCCTGCCACCAGGCCCAGGGCCAGCGCCGAAGTCAGAATCACCCGCATCATCCTTGTCCCCTTTGCCTGTGCCGCGGACCGGCTGGCACGACATATATTCAAAACTTTGCATTTGTAAATGCCGTCGCGGCGAAATAGACGAAAATCCTGCGCGCTGGGGCACATCCTTGCACGTAGAGCCGCCGCGGCGGAAGGATTTTGGCCCCGGGCCGGAGAATTGCCATAATCGGATGGCAGGGGCGGGGGGCGCGGGCCGTGCGTGGCGTGACGACGGCCCGGATGGACGACCGCCTGTAAAGATTGCCTGGATGAGAGAGCCGATGACCCACCACCGCCCGAGCCAACCCGTGGCAGACCTGCGCGACCCGATGGAAAACGTATCGGTCGACCGGCTGCGCGCGACACAGCTGGACCGGCTGCGGCAGAGCCTGCGCCATGCCCATGACATGAACCCGGTGCAGCGCGCCCGCTTTGCCGCCGCGGGGGTTGCGCCCGACGACCTGCGCGATCTGTCGGACCTGGCGAAGTTTCCCTTTACCACCAAGGCCGACCTGCGCGACGCCTATCCCTTCGGCCTGTTTGCGGTGCCGCGCGAACGGGTGGTGCGGCTGCATGCCTCGTCCGGCACGACGGGGCGGCCGACGGTGGTGGGCTATACCGCCCGCGACCTGGAAACCTGGGCCGAGGTGATGGCGCGGTCGATCCGGGCGGCCGGCGGCCGGGCGGGCGATATCGTCCACAACTCGTTCGGTTACGGGCTGTTCACCGGCGGCATGGGCTTTCACCAAGGGGCGGAGCGGCTGGGCTGCACGGTGGTGCCGGTCTCGGGCGGGATGACCGAGCGCCAGGTGATGCTGATCGAGGATTTCCGGCCGCGGCTGATCTTTGGCACGCCCAGCTACATGCTGTCGGTGATCGACGCCTTTCGCGCCAGGGGGCTGGATCCGGCGCGGTCGTCGCTGGAGATCGGCCTGTTCGGCGCCGAGCCCTGGACGTCGGGGATGCGCGACGAGATCGAGGCGGCGTTCGGGATGCGGGCCCATGATCTTTACGGGCTGAGCGAGATCATCGGGCCGGGCGTGGCGGTGGAATGCGCCGACGACCCGCGCGACGGCGGCATGACGCTGTGGGAAGACCACTTTTACCCCGAGATCATCGATCCCGAGACCGGGGCGGTGCTGCCGGACGGGGAATGGGGCGAACTGGTGCTGACCTCGCTGACCAAGGAAGCCCTGCCGATGGTGCGCTACCGCACCCGCGACCTGACGCGGCTCGTGCCGGGTCACAGCCGGCCGATGCGGCGGATGGCCAGGGTGACGGGGCGTTCGGACGACATGATCATCCTGCGCGGGGTCAAGGTCTTTCCGACCCAGATCGAGGAACTGATCCTCAAGCTGCCCGGCCTGACGCCGCATTTCCAGATCGAGTTGAGCCGGCCGGGGCGGATGGACCGGATGGCGGTGATCTGCGAATGCCTGCCGGGCCATGCCGCGGCCGAGCCCCGCGCCGCGCTGGCGCGCGAACTGGCGCAACATGTCAAGAGCGTGATCGGCGTCAGCTGCGAAGTGCGGGTGCAGGATCCCGGCGCGCTGCCCCGGTCCGAGGGCAAGGCAAAGCGGCTCCTGGACCTGCGGCCGAAGTCGTGAGCGCCTGTCCGAGGCAAGGAGCCGGGGGCCAGCCCCCGGACCCCCGGAGTATTTCGACCAAGATGAAGGGCAGCCGGGTCCTCGGGCCTGCCGGCTTCATCTTGGCAAAAATACTCCCGCCGGAGGCGCAGGCGGGTCAATCCGCGGTGAGGTCGGGGGGAAGCTCCTGTTCGAGAAAGCGTTCGAAGGCGTCGAGGTCGAGCGGCTCGAACTGGCCAAAGCCCTGGATCCAGACCGTGGCGGCGCGCATCGCGTCGGGCTCGAGCTTGCACCAGATCACCCGGCCGCGTTTCTCGCGGCTGATCAGGCCGGCCTCGGCCAGGGTGGCGAGGTGTTTCGAGATTGCCGCAAGGCTCATGGCGAAGGGGGCGGCGACGTCCGTCACCGCCATGTCGTCTTCGAGCAGGAGCGTCAGGATCGCCCGGCGCGTGGGGTCGGCCAGCGCGGCGAAGACCAGGTCGAGGCGACGGGCGGCGGGGTCGGACATGCGGCGACTATCGGGGGCGCCGGGGAATTGTCAACCGCGCGGTTGAATATGGAATTCGGCCGGCTGCGGGCCGCGGGGCGCGGGCGTGGTCGGAAGCTGTTTTTGAAATCTGTTTTATTTCAACGCGGTGACGGATGGCGCGCGGTCTGGCAGCCGGCTTGACTCGGGGCGGGCGCGCCCCTAGAACCGCGCCTGACTGCTGGAGGGGGCTGTGATGTCTTCGGAACCCGATCCCGAGCGGCTGCGCGCGCTGGAACAGCGCCTTGCCGTGGCGAAGGGAAAGCCGAAGCCGGAGAAGTCCCAGACGGCGAAAGGGTTCTCGCAGGGCGAGGTTGCCTATCGGATGGTGATCGAGCTGGCCACCGGCATTCTGGTCGGGGTCGGCATCGGTTACGGGCTGGATGTGTTGCTGGACACGCTGCCCGTCTTCCTGGCGATCTTTTCCCTGGTGGGCTTTGCGGCCGGTGTGAAGACGATGTTGGGCACCGCGCGGCAATTGCAGGACAAGACGACAGCGGCCGCGGCCGCAGAGCGTGAGAGGGACTGAGACGTGGCAACGGGCACCGAGGAACACGCAGCGGAAGCCGCAGGAGAGCATGCGGGCGGTCTGGCCATCCATCCGATGGACCAGTTCATCGTCAAGCCGCTGTTCCGGGAGATCGAGCCCGGCACCTGCCTGCCCGACCAGGGCATCACCGAGGGCTGCGTCAAGTGGTACGAGGTTACCAACGTGACCCTGTGGATGGGCATCGCCATCCTGGTGCTGTTCGGCCTGTTCGTGCTGTCGACCCGGCATCGCGGCATCATCCCGTCGCGGCTGCAATCGGTGGCCGAGCTGTTCTACGGCTTCATCCACAACATGGTCGAGGAAGTGACCGGGCATGAGGGCGCGCGCTTCTTTCCCTATGTCATGACGCTGTTCATGTTCATCTTCCTGGCCAATATCCTGGGCCTGATCCCGATGAGTTTCACCACCACCAGCCATGTCGCCGTGACGGCGGTGCTGGCGCTGGCGGTGTTCCTGACCGTCACGCTGGTCGGGTTCTGGCGCAAGGGCATCGGGTTCCTGTCGATGTTCTGGGTCTCGTCTGCGCCCTTGGTGCTGCGGCCGATCCTGGCCGTGATCGAAGTGATTTCCTACTTTGTCCGCCCGCTGAGCCATTCGATCCGTCTTGGCGGCAACCTGATGGCGGGCCACGCCGTGATCAAGGTGTTCGCGGGCTTTGCCGGTGCCATGGGCATCGCCTCGGTGGTGCCGATCCTGGCCATCGCCGGCATCTACGGGCTGGAGCTGCTGGTGGCAGCGGTTCAGGCCTATGTCTTCACCATCCTGACCTGTGTGTATCTGCGCGACGCCGTTGGCGAAGCCCATCACTAAGGCCGGACATCAATCTCAGCCATTCCAATCATAGGAGCACGACAATGGAAGGCGATATCGCAGAAATGGGCAAGTTCATCGGCGCCGGTCTGGCAACGATGGGTCTGGGCGGCGCCGGCATCGGCGTGGGCCACATTGCCGGCAACTTCCTGTCGGGTGCGCTGCGCAACCCGTCGGCGGCCCCGAGCCAGATGGCCAACCTGTTCGTCGGCATCGCCTTTGCCGAAGCGCTGGGCATCTTCTCGTTCCTGGTCGCCCTGCTGCTGATGTTCGCCGTCTGATCCGGCATCCGACGCTTTGAGACGGGACGGCGCCGGGAAACCGGCGCCGGTCCGGCGTAAGAAGGGTCCGATGGAGGACGAAGATGGCAGTTGAACCAATCGTTGCAGAAGCGGCAGGTCGCTGTCTGAACGAACATGGCGGCGCCCTGGGGATGCCGCAGCTTTGCGTCGAATGGATGCCGAACCAGGTGTTCTGGCTGATCGTCACGCTGTTCGTGATGTTCCTGATCCTGTCGCGCGTGGCGCTGCCGCGCATCGGTGCGGTTCTGGCGGAACGCAAGAGCACGATCACCAACGATCTGGCGGCGGCGGAAGAGCTGAAGCAGAAGGCGGTCGACGCCGAGCGCGCCTTCAACGAGGCGCTGGCGACGGCGCGCACCGAAGCCGGCAAGATCGTGGCCTCGGCCCGTGCGGAAATCCAGAAGGATCTGGATGCGGCGACGGCCAAGGCCGATGCCGAGATCGCGGCCAAGGCCGCGGACTCGGAGCGGAAGATCCAGGACATCCGGGCCGGCGCCCTGGAGGCGGTGGAAGCCGTGGCCAAGGATACCGCCAAGGAACTGGTGGCGGCGCTGGGCGGTTCGGCCGATGCGCGCACGGTTGCGGCAGCGGTCAGCGCGCGTCTGAAAGGGTAGGGCGATGAAACGACTTTCCATCCTGCTGGCGCTTGCGGCCTCGCCCGCGATGGCGGCCACCGGCCCGTTCTTCAGCCTGCAGAACACCAACTTCGTGGTTCTGGTCGCCTTTATCATCTTCGTCGGCTTCCTGGTCTACATGCGTGTGCCGAAGAAGCTGGTGGGCCTGCTGGACGCCCGCGCGGCGCAGATCAAGTCGGACCTCGACGAGGCCCGGAGCCTGCGCGAAGAGGCCAAGTCCGTGCTGGCCTCTTACGAGCGCAAGCAGAAGGAAGTGGCCGAGCAGACCGACCGCATCATCTCGACCGCGAAGGACGAGGCGATGGCGGCGGCCGAACAGGCCAAGGCCGACCTGAAGGCGGCGATTGCCCGGCGGTTGCAGGCGGCGGAGGAGCAGATCGCTTCGGCCGAAGCCTCGGCGGTGCGCGAAGTGCGTGAGCGCGCGGTGTCGCTGGCGGTTGCGGCGGCGGGCGACGTGCTGGCCAAGCAGATGACGGCGGATGCGGCGAAAGCCTCGATCGAGGACGCCATCGCGCAGGTCGACGCCAAGCTGCACTGAGCGGAACACCCGCAAGAAAGATCAGCCCCGGATCGCCCAGCGGTCCGGGGTTTTTCTTTGGGGATGCGGTCAGCGCGCCTGTTCGTGGTCGTAGCGTTGCTGGGCAATGGCCTCGTTGCGCTGGGCGCGCAGGATGTCGTGGAAGGAATGTTCCACATAGTTCAGGTGCGCCTCGACCGCCGCCCGCGCTGCCGCCGGATCGCGCGCCTGGACGCCGGCATTCATCGCGCGGTGCTGGTCCAGCAGCAGGTCGCGGGTCTGGCGGTTCCGGAACAGCATCTGGCGGTTGTAGAACACGCCCTGCCGCAACAGCTCGAACATCGAGCGCATCATGTGCAGCATGATGACGTTGTGGCTGGCCTCGATGATGGCCATGTGGAACTGGGCGTCCAGCTCGGCCTCGTCCGAGGGGTCGCGCTTCTGGTGGGCGGCCTCCATCTTGCGGAAGATGGCGTCGATCACCTTGAGGTCGGTGTCCGAGCCGAAGCGCGCCGCGCGTTCGGCGGCCAGCCCCTCCATGTCGCGGCGAAAGGCGAGATAGTCGAACACCGGTTCTTCGTGGGTGGAAAAGAGGCTGATCAGCGCCGGCGAGAAGGCCGAGCCCAGCACCTCGGCCACGAAGACGCCGGAACCGGCGCGGCTGACCAGCAGGCCGCGGTCGGACAAGTCCGAGATGGCGTCGCGCAGCGACGGGCGCGAGACGCCCAGCCGTTCGGCCAGTTCGCGTTCGGCCGGCAGGCGTTCGCCGGGCCGCAGGATGCCGCGCAGGATCAGCTGTTCGATCTGGCGGACGACCGAGGACGACAGTTTTTCCGGCGTGATCTTGAGAAAGGGCATGGGACTCTCGCGCTATTGGTTTGAAAATATGACCAGTCGGGCGCGGGCTCAATGAAAAAGGGGCCGGTGGCCGGCCCCTTTCGATGAAAAAACGAGCAGATGCGGCGGTGGGCCGGATCTGATGGCCAGGGGTCAGACGGGCGCTGGTCAGACCGTCGGGCGGATGATGATTTCCACGCGACGGTTCTGGGCGCGGCCTTCCGGCGTCAGGTTGGTCGTCACCGGCTGATCCTCGCCCCGGCCATAGGCGGTGAGGCGGCCGTTCGGCACGCCGCTTTCGCGCAGGATGTTGGCGACCGAGACGGCGCGGCGTTGCGACAGGTCCTGGTTGTAGGCGGCCGAGCCGGTGTTGTCGGTATGGCCGATCACCTCGATCCGGCTGTTGGGATAGCGCAGCAGGCTGGCGGCGACGGTCTTGATGTCGCCGGTCAGGTCGGGGCGGACGCTGGCGCTGTCGGTGGCGAACAGCAGGTCCTGCGGCATGTTCACCACCAGGTAGTCGCCGTGGTTGGTGACGGAGACGTTCGAGGACAGCTGGCTGCGCAGGTCGGCGGCCTGCCGGTCGAGATCGGCGCCGATCAGCGCGCCGGCGCCGGCCCCCAGGGCGCCGCCGACGATGGCCCCCTTGAGCTTGTCATCGCCGCCCGAGACGGCCGCGCCGGTGACGGCGCCGACCAGGCCACCGATCACCGCGCCGCTTTTCTGGCGGGCGTTGGGGTCGTTGGGATAGGCCGCGGGATCGACGCAGGCGGTCAGCGCCAGAAGGCCGGAAGCGGCCAGGAGGATCGGGGATTTCATCATGTGTCTTGCTCGTTCGCCAATGATTGTTCCGGCCCGTGTCCTGCCGGGCTTGGCCAAGGTTATAGCACGCGGCGAAGGGTTGCACAGGGCTGGTGGCCGATGCGCGGGACTATGCCGAGGCGGTGCGCGGTCACAAACCCGTGCGCGCGGCCTCCCAGGCCAGCATGGCGCGTTTGCGCGGCAGGCCCCAGTGATAGCCGCCCAGGCCGCCGTCGCGGCGCAGCGCGCGGTGGCAGGGGATCAGGAACGAGATCGGATTGCGGCCGACGGCGGTGCCGACGGCGCGGTGCGCGGCGGGGTGGCCGATGGCCGAGGCGATGTCGGCATAGGTGGTGACATGGCCGGTGGGAATGGTCAGAAGCGCCTCCCAGACCTTGATCTGGAACGGGGCGCCGATCAGGTGCAGCGGCGCCTGCCGGCCGGGTTCGGTGCCAAAGGCGGCATGGGCCCAGGGCGCAAGCGCCATCGGGTCCTCGACGAATTGCGCCTTTGGCCAGCGGCCGGTCAGGTCCTGCATGGCGGCCTCGGTCCCGGCCTCATCGGCAAAGCCGATGCCGCAGATGCCGCGGTCGGTGCCCATCACCAGGGCGGGGCCGAAGGGGCTGGGAAACCAGCCCCAGAGGACGGTCAGCCCCGCGCCGCCGCGGGCATAGTCGCCGGGCGACATCGCCTCCCAGGTCAGGAACAGGTCATGCAGCCGCCCGGTGCCGGACAGGCCGAGTTCGTGCGCCGTGGCAAGCGTGGTGTGGCGTTCGGCCAGCAGGTGGCGGGCGTGGGTCAGCGTCAGGTATTGCTGATAGCGTTTCGGGCTGATGCCGACCCACTGGCTGAAGGTGCGCTGGAAATGCGCCTGCGACATGTTCATCCGCTGGGCCAGATCCTCGAGCGTCAGGCCGGGCGGGGCGTCGTCGATGATGCGCAGCGCACGGCCGATCACGGCGTAATGGTAGGCGGGGGATTGGTCGGTCATCTGGCATGCTCCGCTTCGGCGCCGGGCACGGGGGCCGCGACATGGTATTGCTATCCGGCCCGGCGCGCCGGTGCGACCCGTTTCCTGCGGCTTTGCGCGGGGCCCGCGCGGCGGCCCGGCAAGGCGGCCCGGCAAGGCGGGTTGCCGGCGGCGGCGTTTCGTGGTGCAAACGGCGCATGGTGCATCAGCTTGATTATCCCGCGATGAAGGCCGTCTTCACCCGGTTCCGCGAGGCGGAGGCCGAACCGAAGGGCGAGCTGGAACATGTGAATGCCTTTACCCTGCTGGTGGCGGTGGCGCTGAGCGCGCAGGCCACGGACAAGGGCGTGAACCGGGCGACGCGGGCGCTGTTTGCCCTGGCCGACACGCCGCAGAAGATGCTGGCGCTGGGCGAGGAAGGGCTGATCGAGCATATCAAGACCATCGGCCTTTACCGCAACAAGGCGAAGAATGTCATCAGGCTGAGCCAGCGGCTGATCGATGTCTATGGCGGCGAGGTGCCGTCGAGCCGGGCCGCGCTGATGACGCTGCCCGGCGTGGGGCGCAAGACTGCGAATGTGGTGCTGAACATGTGGTTCCGCCAGCCGGCGCAGGCGGTGGACACCCATATCTTTCGTGTCGGCAACCGCAGCGGCATCGCGCCCGGCCGCGACGAGGCGGCGGTAGAGCGCGCGATCGAGGATAATGTGCCGGCCGAGTTCCAGCAGCACGCTCACCACTGGCTCATCCTGCACGGGCGGTATATCTGCGTCGCGCGCAAACCCAAATGCGGCATCTGCCCGATCCGGGACTGGTGCCTTTACGACGAAAAGACCGGAGAGCTGGAATGAAGACCTATCAGGTGATCGGCATCGGCAATGCCATCGTGGATGTGTTCACCACCGCCGATGACAGTTTTCTGGACCTGATGGGAATCGAGAAGGGCATCATGCAGCTGGTCGAGCGCGAGCGCGGCGAGATGCTTTATGCCGGGATGAAGGAACGGCGGCAGGCGCCCGGCGGCTCTGTCGCCAATACGGTGGCGGGGATCGGGTCGCTGGGGCTGACGACGGCGTTCATCGGCCGGGTGCATGACGATGCGCTGGGGCGGTTCTATGCGCAGAGCATGGCGGCCGAAGGCACCGATTTCGTGAACCCGCCGGTCAAGGGTGGCGACCTGCCGACCTCGCGCAGCATGATTTTCGTCTCGCCCGATGGCGAGCGGTCGATGAACACCTATCTGGGCATTTCCAGCGAGCTTGGCCCCGAGGATGTGTCGGACAGCGTGGCGGGCAAGGCGGAGATCCTGTTCCTGGAGGGCTATCTCTATGACAAGCCCAAGGGGAAAGAGGCGTTTGAGCGCGCGGCGCGGCTGACGCGGGCGGCGGGCGGCAAGGCCGGGATCTCGCTGTCGGATCCGT
>JAWKWU010000012.1:0-116569 GCA_041397345.1 Paracoccaceae bacterium | reverse complement strand
CGCCCCGGCATACCGTCCAGCGCGAAACGGGCGCCCACTTCGGCCATGCGGCCCGCGCCCTTGGTGATGACGATGAAATTCACGATCAGCAGGACGATGAAGATCACCAGGCCCAGGACCAGGTTGCCGCCCATGATGAATTCGGCGAACCCGGCGATGACGTCGCCCGCGGCCGAGGTTCCGGTATGGCCGTTGCCGATGATCAGTTTCGTCGACGACACGTTCAGCGACAGGCGCAGCATCAGCGAGGCCAGCAGGATGGTCGGGAAGGCCGAGAAATCCAGCGGGCGTTCGATGAACAGCGTGACGGTCAGCATCAGGATCGCCAACGCGAAGGACAGGGCCAGACCCACATCCAGCATTGCGGCCGGCACCGGCAGGATCATCATGCCGATCACCGCCATCAGCGCCAGCGCCAGCAGGACCGTGGGGCGAAAGATCTGCCTTGCGGACAGGTCGGGCAGCATTCTACGGCGCTCCGATCAGGCGGCGGCCGCCGGTTGCGATCGGCACGATCGAGCCGGCGCTGCGGGAACCGCCGGCCTGCAACAGCGGAAAGGCATTGGCGCGCGTTTCGGGGCCAAGGGGGCCCGCATCGGCGGTATCCTGGCCGGTATCTGCCAGAGCGGTCAGGATCGGCGTGAAGCGGGAAAGATAGCGGTCGGCAACCTCGGGGGTAGCGGAATGATAGGCGCCGGCCGCCGCGATCCAGTCGCCACTGTCCCCTGCCAGCCGGCCCAGCAACCGCGCGGCATAGAGCGCGTTTGATCGCGGCTCCATCATCGCGTCGAGCGAGGCGAACGCCGCCCCGTGCCAGCGGTAGTTCAGCTGGAAACACCCGACATCGATGTTGCGGACACCGCCGGCAATTGCCCCGGTCAGGTGTTCCAGTGCCTCTTCGCGCGTGGAAAACCAGGCGCTCGCGCCACCCTCGTTCAGCGACCAGGCCCAGGGTTGCAGGGCGCCGTCGCGGCTCCGGCCGGTTTCCGTCAGGGTCAGGGCAACAAGCACCCTGTACGGCACCCCGGTTTCCTGCGCGGCATAGCGGGCCGCGTCCAGGCACATTCGTGCCGCATCGCTGTCGGGCATTGCCCTGGCCGATGCCAGCCCGTTCGCCGCCAGGATGATCGGCAACAGCGTGACAAGTATCTTGCGTGGCGTCATTTCACGTCCGTTCTGGACTGGTGGTTCCGGGTCTGCACGGCCAGTCTAGCCGCCGATGGGTTTTCAATTGGTTAGCGTCACTGGGTCGCAACCGGCGGGGACAGGCTGTCCAGCAGGGTTTCGATCGTGCCCCTCGCGGCAGCACTTTCCCCGACCAGCGCCTTGCCCCGTGCGATCGGGCCCTCGACCGGCTCCGCCACCGGCCCCGCGACCAGATCGGCCGCGGCCTGCCAGGCATCCGGCCCCTCGGTCGAGACCGCCGGCCAATCCTGTGTGTCCAGGCTATGGCGCGCTTCGCCTCGCCCCTCGGCCTGCCCCGCCTGTTCCAGTGCCAGCGCCGCCGCACGCATGTCGCCCAGTTGCAATGTCGCGCGGGCGCGCAGGGTTTCGGCCTCGGCCCCGGCCAAACCGTTCAGCAGTTGCAAGGCGGCCGGGGCGTCGCGCAGGGCCAGATGCGCCGTCGCCGCCATCAGGCGCAGATCATCCTTGTCGTCGGGTTCGACCTGACCCAGCCAGGATAGCGCCAGATCCGGAAAACCCGCGGCAATCAACCGGGCGGCGATGGCCTGACCGGTCCGGGCGGAAACCGGTGGATGCCCGGCCGCATAGCGGGCCGATTGCTCTAGAAAATCATCGTCGGGCAAGGCGTCTGCGGCAATGTCCCAGAGGTCGGCAAAGCTGCCCGGCGCCCGGTCGATCAGCTCGAAGGCCGTGTGAAAATTGCCGGTCATCGCCAGGGCAAGCACCTGAGCGCGCAGCAGATCCGCTTCTTCGGCGGTGCCTCGGGCATCTTCCAGATAGGCGCCCAGTGTCATCGGCAAGTCCGCGGCGATCTGGCGGTCGCCTTGAAAGGCCGCCTCGACCATCGTGACCGCGGCCTTGATCTGGTTCGGCCCGGCTTCGGCCAGAACCCCTTTGGCCAGGGCCGCCGCGGCGGTTTCGTCGCCTTCCGCCAGCTGGAACCGTGCGTCCATGATGTCCACCGCCGGATCCCCCTCGGACGGCAGCCGCAGGATGGCGTCGCGCAGGATACGCGCGGTGCCATGGTCATTCGCCGCAAGGAACCGATCGACCAGCGGGCCGCCGAGATAGCGGCGCAGATGGGCCGGCAGCGCCGAAAAACTGCGTTCGACCGCCGCGGTATTGGTCTGCGGTGGAATGGCCCCGGCAGGCCCGGCCGCCAGAACGGCCCAGAGCGCGGCGGCGGAATCGCAGCCCTCCATTCCCGCGAAGGGATTATCCGGCAGGGGGTCGCCATCGAGAATGTAGGACATCGCCCGCAGGATTTCGGCATCCGGCGCGGCGGCGGGGTCAAGAAAGCCAAGGTATTGCTGCGCCTCGACGCCGAACCCCAGGAAAAGGTGGAACCGGACCGCGCGCAGAACCGCCGCAGGGACCGGGGCATCGAATTCGGCCAGCATGCCGGAACGGCCAAGACCCATCTGGCTGGCAAATCCTCCGGTCAGGCCCCAGGAGGCCAGGTCCAGCGCCTTGTCCGCGACGCAGGTATCCCCATCGGCGGTCATGGGTGCCGATGGGTCATCCCGTTTGCCTGCCTTGAGGCCCGGCATTTCGCCGACGCTGATCCGCGACCATGGGCCTTCGTCTGCGGCCGGATCGCCCCTTGGGGCGGCCGGTTTGCCCTCGATCTCGACCACGCCTTCGGCAGCGCCCTTGCTGATCTGCGCCAGCAGCGCGTCGCGCAGCGGATCCAGCGAGATTCCGCCGGTCGGCAAGGGCAATGGGTCAGCCTCGGCCGGGGCAAGCGACCCGTCACGCATCATTTCAACCCAGTCGTAGCCGGGCTTTTCGGCCGCAGGGGGACCGGCGGCGGGAGAATCGGCCGCAGGAGATTCTGCCGGTGCGGTTTCGGCCGGCAGCGGCTGCGGAACAGGCGGCGGGTCCAGCGGCAGTTCAAAGGCCGAACCTTCCGGGGGCGGGCCGGACCTGATGTCGACGACCACGGTTCCCGGCCTGAATTCGAAGGCAATGGCGTGGCAGGCGCAGGCCAGCGAGAACCGCAATCGCCCGGTATCCGGGTCGCGCCAGATCGCGGTAAGCCGGTCTTTCGGGATCTTGTCGAAGGCCTTGGCGACATCATAGCCCGTAACCGAGGCGTCAAGCTGGAGTTCATACCCATCCGCGGCCCGACCCAGGCGCCAGTCGCCGGCCACCCGCGCCTCGACCACCAGCCGGGTGAAATCGTCATGTTCGCCGCCGATCACCCGTGCGACCTCGGCCCAGGCGGCGGGGGGCAGCAGCAGGATACACAGGGCCAGCAGCAGGCGCAGCATCATGCGGCGTCCTGCTTTAACGCGCGAAGGGCTTCTTCCAGGTCGCTGAATCCGGGGCGTACCTGATGCGGCGTGTTCTGTCGGCCGACCTCGATGCAGATATTGGCGGGGTGGCGGTGCAGGTTCGCCACCAGAACCTCGCGGATGAGCTGATAGAAATGGGCATCCTCTTCGACCACCTGCTTTACCCTGGCGGCAAAGGGGCCCATCAGGCCATAGGCCAGGAACACGCCCAGGAAGGTGCCGACCAGGGCCGAGCCGATCATCGCGCCCAGCACCTCGGGCGGCTGGTCGATCGAGCCCATGGTCTTGATCACGCCCAGCACGGCGGCAACGATCCCCAGCGCGGGCAGGCCGTCGGCCATGCTTTGCAGCGCGTGGCTGGAATGCAGCGCATGGTGCATATGCGCCTCCATCCGCTTGTCCAGCACCTCCTCTACCTGATGCGGGTCATCATAGTTCATCGAGGCGGCGCGCAGCGTGTCGCAGATCAGTTCGACCGCGTCATGGTCATGCTGGATCCGGGGATACCTGCCGAATATCGTCGAGTTTCCAGGGTTTTCGACATGTTCCTCCAGCCCCACCGGATTGGCGCGGGCCAGGCGGACCAGTTCGAACAGCAGGCACAGCAGGTCACGATAGTCAGAGGTGTGCCACTTGTTGCCCTTGAACACCTTTCCCACGTCCTTGACCGTGTGCTTCACCGAAGCAAGGTCGTTGGAGATCAGGAAGGCGCCCACGGCGGCGCCGCCGATCATGATCATTTCGAATGGCAAAGCCTCGATGATCGGGGCCATGTTGCCGCCGTGGATCATGTAGCCGCCGAACACCATCAACAGGATGACGGCGATGCCGATCATGCCGAACATGCGTTGCCCTTCCTTGCCTGACTTGCCCGATGCTGCCCGCTTCGGGTTAAGAACCTGCCAATTTACTCTTTCGGAACCGTGGCATTTCGCCCGGCCAGGATGGCCGAAACGGCATAGGCCTTTTCCGGTGCCATTCCGGCCATGACCGCGGCCGCGGCGTCAGGGCGCATCCGGCCCAGGAATCCGGCGGCGAAATCCGCCTCCATCGCGTCGAAAAGGCGCGCCGCGTCCTTTGGTTTCATGGTCTCGTAGACCGATACCAGCCGGGCAATGTCTGCCTCGGCCGCGCCGTCGGCCATCGACAGGGTCCGGCTCAGCTCTTCCTCGGCGGTCTTCAGCTCTTGCAGCCGGGCCGTGACGACCTGTTCGGCCAGGGCCAGGGCCGCCTCGCGGTCGGAAATCGCCGCCTCTTGTGCCGCCAGCCGGCCTTCGCGCTCGGACAGGGCGGCGGCAAGGGCGGCAGGCGGGGCCGGGCAATCGGTGGTGCCGGGCGAATCGGCGACCGGCTCTTCGACATGTTCTTCGGTGGCCCTGGACGCCTCTGCCAGGGCCAGTCCGATGCCGTCGCCGACCCGCAGCGCGGCGGATGCTGCGAAAAGCAATGCGATGATGACCAATGCGCCACGCCCGGTTCGCCGTTTCATTCCTCGACCTCCGACATTTCGCGGCCCGCACGCCGCCGCACGAAACGCAGCCGGCGCGACTCATCCTCGGGTTCGGGTTCCGGCCGCGGCGCCTTTGGCTCTGGCAGGTCGTGCAGCGAGGCCATCAGCAGCTCCAGCCGGCGGGCCAGCACATCGGCCCGACCGGTCAGCTCTTCCAGATTGCGTTCCGAAGACGAGGCGACGCCCCGCGCCTTTTCCAGCGCCCGCGTCATGTCGTCGACCTGGGCCGACAGCACCGCGATGGCGCCGCCCATCCCGGTTTCCAGCGTGGTGAACTTGCGCAGCCGCGTCGCAAGCACAAGACAGTAGATCGAGGCGCCCAGCGTCGCCGCGATCATCAGCATGTCGGCAATCAGTTGCATCCCCGCCTCTCAGTTCAGGACGAATTCGGTGACCAGAAGATCGCGCACCCGGCCTTCGCCGGTGACGATCTGGACCCGGCGCAGCATTTGCGCCCGCAGCCGCGCCATCGCCGACGGATTCTCGATCTCGGCCAGGTCGATGGCGCGCAGATAGCCGTTCAGCACATCCAGGATCCGCGGCATCAACAGGCCCACCTCGTCGACATAGGCCTTTGTCACCTCGAGCTGGGCGGTAAAGCGCAGGTGGCGGCTGGTCGCGCCGGGGGCCAGCGAGACCACCACCGGCTCGATCGGCACAAAGGCGATATCCGGCAGCGGGCCGGGGGTCGCCTCTTCCACATGCACTTCCTCGGCATGGCCGAGAATCATGCCCGAATAGGTGGCGTAGAAACCGCCGCCGCCCAGCACCAACGCCAGCACCAGCCCCAGGATCAGGGGCAGCTTTGACGATTTCTTCTTCGGTTCCGCGTCCTGCGGCTGCTCCGCATCTGCCAAGGCGATCTCCTTCGGTCTGCGGAACAAAAATAGATCGAAGGTCACTAACCGATTGTTAAGCGGGTTCATTCAATCCTGCCGGCAAGGGAGAACCCCGCGGAGAGGCAAGGTGCAGAATCTGTTTTCGGTCTGGTCGGCGCTGGATTTGCGCAAGAAGGCGGTCGTGCTGGGCGCGACCCTTGCCATGTTCCTTGCCGTGATGGGCCTGGCGCGGATGGCGGGCAGCCCGAACTACGTGCTGCTCTACGCCGGGCTGGAGCCGGCGATGGCCGGGCAGATCGTCACGGCGCTGGACCAGCGCGCCATGCCCTATGAGGTGCGGGGCGATTCGATCTATGTCGATGTCAACGATCGTGACAGCCTGCGCATGGCGCTGGCGGCCGAGGGCCTGCCCGCCGCCGGCGGCGCGGGGTATGAACTGCTGGACAGCCTGACCGGCTTTGGCACCACCTCGCAGATGTTCGATGCCGCCTATTGGCGCGCGAAAGAGGGGGAACTGGCCCGGACCATCCTGGCCATGCCCGAGGTGCGGACGGCGCGGGTGCATATCTCGCAGGCGCCCGCCGGGGCCTTCAGCCGCCCCCAGGCGCCGACGGCCAGCGTCACGCTGGGCACCGCGGCCGGCACCCTGTCAGAGGCGCAGGCCCGGGCGCTGCAGCACCTGATCGCCAGTGCCGTGGCCGGAATGCGGCCCGAGGACGTGCAGATCATCGACACGGTCGGCGGCCTGATTTCGGTGGGCGACCCCGAATCGGCGGGCGCCGAGCGGTCGGACCGGGCCGAGGCGATCCGCCACAACGTCGAGCGGATGCTCGAGGCGCGGGTCGGGGTGGGCAAGGCCGTGGTCGAGGTGTCGGTCGATACGGTGACGGAACGCGAGCAGATTACCGAGCGCACCTTTGACCCACAGGGCCGCGTGGCGATCTCGACCGAAACCGAAGAGCGCAGCGCCAGCGCGACCAAGCCGGCGGGCGATGTCACCGTGGCCTCGAACCTGCCGGACGGAGAGGCGAATGCCGGCAACAACGGCCAGTCGCAATCCAGCGAAACGCGCGAGCGGACGAATTTCGAGGTTTCGGAAACCCAGCGAGAGCTGTTGCGCAGTCCCGGTGGCATCCGCCGGCTGACGGTCGCGGTGTTGATCGACGGGGAAACCGTGGTCGATGCCAATGGCGTTCCCACCTGGCAACCGCGCAGCGACGCCGAACTGGCCACCTTGCGCGAACTGGTCGCCTCGGCCGTGGGGCTGGACGAAGGCCGGGGCGATGTGCTGACGCTGAAATCGCTGCAATTCCTGCCGGTTCCCGACCTGGGGACCGAGGCGCAGGCCAGCCTGCTGCCGCCCTTGGGGCCGATCAACCTGATGGCGGCGATCCAGATCGCGGTCCTGGGGCTGGTGGCGCTGGTCCTGGGGCTGTTCGTGCTGCGGCCGATCCTGGCTTCAGGCCGGGCAGCGCCGGCGGCACTGGGCGGCCCGGATCAGCCGCTGGCCCTGCCGGGCGCCGAAAGCGGGGCGCTGACCGGCGAGATCGACGACGGCTTTGCCCTGCCCGACCTGCCGATGGTCGACCTGATGGCCGCGATGGAGGACCAGCCGCCGGAAGATCCCGCCACCCGCCTGCGCCGGTTGATCGAGGAACGCCAGGCCGAATCGATCGAGATCCTGCGCAGCTGGCTGGAGCCGGAAGAGGAGCGGGCCTGATGCCGATGCCCAAGCTCGAGGTTTTCGACGCCCCTTCGGCCGCATCGTCGCGGGCAGCCCAGGTCGTCGAGATGGGCGCCGTCGAAGAGGCCAAGCTGGCCGCCTATGAACAGGGCTACAAGGCCGGCTGGGACGATGCCGCCGCCGCGCAGGCCGAGGATCAGGGTCGCATCCGCGCCGATCTGGCGCGCAACCTGCAACAATTGTCCTTCACCTATCAGGAAGCGCGGTCGCATATCCTCAAGGCCGTCGGGCCGCTGCTGGAGGAGATGGTCGGCCGCCTGTTGCCCGAAACGGCCCGCGAAACGCTGGCGCCGCTGGTGCTGGAACAGGTGATGCCGATGGCCGAGGACCTGAGCGATCAGCCCGTCGCCATGGTGATGAACCCCGCCGTGCGCCCGGCCATCGAATCGCTGATCGAACAGGCCACCGGCCTGCCGATGACCATCGAGGAAGAACCCAGCCTGCCCGAGGGGCAGGTCTACATCCGCATGGGCGGGTCAGAGGCCAAGGTCGACCTGACCCGTGTCACCGCCGATATCGCCGCCGCCGTGCGCGGCTTCTTCAGCCTGAACCAGGAGCCCGGATCCGATGGATGACGCCCCCGAGACCAACCCGTTCAGCCAGGTCCCGATCGAGATCACCATTTCGGTCGGCAAGGCCAGACCCCTGGTCAAGGACCTGCTGAAACTCAGCCGCGATGCCGTGCTGCCGCTTGACCGGCGCGTGGATGACCCGGTCGAACTCTACGTCGGCGACCGGCTGATCGCCCGGGGAGAGCTGACCGAGCTGGAAGGCGACATGGCCGGGCAACTGGGCGTCAGGCTGACCGAGGTGGCCAACCTCCGGGGCGGATTGTGAGGCCGCTTGCCGCCCTGATCCTGGCGGCGCTGGCGACCGTCCTGCTGAGCGATGCGGCGCTGGCCCAGGAACTGACGCTGGACATGGGTCAGGATGGCTCGCTCGCCTCGCGCTCGATCCAGCTTCTGGCGCTGATCACCATTCTCAGCATCGTGCCGGGGCTGGCGGTGATGGTCACCTGCTTTCCCTTCATCGTCACCGTGCTGTCGATCCTGCGCCAAGGCATCGGCCTGCAGCAGGCCCCGCCCAACATGCTGATCGTCAGCCTGGCGATGTTCCTGACCTGGTTCGTGATGGACCCGGTGCTGACCGAGGCCTGGACCCAGGGGATAGAGCCCTTTACCCAGGACCAGATCGACGTCTCGACCGCGTTCGAACGCGCGTCGCAGCCGTTCCGCGGCTTCATGGCCAACCGGGTCGACCCCGAGACCTTTGCCACGCTCGACGCCCTGCGCCCGCGCGACCCGACCGGGCCTGTTGCCGCGCCGCTGTCGGTTCTGGTTCCGGCCTTCCTGCTGTCGGAACTGCAACGCGCCTTCGAGATCGGCTTTCTTGTCTTCCTGCCGTTCCTGATCATCGATCTGGTGGTTTCGGCCATCCTGATGTCGATGGGCATGATGATGGTGCCGCCGGCCGTGGTGTCGCTGCCGTTCAAGCTGGCCTTCTTTGTCGTCGCCGACGGCTGGGGCCTGATCGCCGCCGCCCTGGTGCGCAGCTATGCGGCCTAGGGTCTGGACCCATTCCCATTGCCCCGTCAGCGTTCACGAAAGGCTTCCTGGCTCTTGTAGAGCGGCTTGGTCAGGTAGGCCAGGATGGTCTTGCCGCCGGTTTCCAGCTCGACCTCTGCCTGCATGCCGGGGCGGATCTGCATGGTCTTCTGGCGTTCGGTCAGATGGCCCAGGTCGACCGAAAGCGTCACGATGTAATGCGGATCGCCATCCGCCGCGCGCGACCGTTCGTCGATGAAGGTATCGGCGGACACAAAGGTGACCTGCCCCTTCAGCGTGCCCCAGATCGTGTAGTCATAGGCCGACAGCTTTACCACCGCATCCTGCCCTTGGCGGACCGACGATATGTCACGCGGCCTGACCTTGGCATCGATGAAAAGCTGTTCGTCCAGCGGGATGATCTGCAGGATTTCCTCGCCCGGCCGCACCACGCCGCCGATGGTGGAAATGGCAATCTTGTTCACCACCCCCTTCATCGGGGCCAGCAGGACGGTGCGGGCCAGCTGATCCTCGGCCGTCTTCAGGTTCTGCTTCAGCGAGGTCAGCTCCTTGAGCGTCTCGGAATAGTCGCCCGCGCGCTCCAGTTCCGCCTGCGTGGTGATGTCCGAGAGCCGGTTTTCCGCGTCGCGCGAGGCCTTGCGGGCCCGGGTCACCTCGATCAGCGGCGCCACATCCTGGGCATACATCCGCTCCATGATGTCCAGTTCCTTCGCGGCCTGGTCCAGCACCGCCTGCGCACCGGATTCGCGCGCGCTGAAATCCTCGTGCCGCGCCTTCAGCAGCGAGGCTTCCGACGCGACGATCTCGGGCACGCGCCCGGCCAGATCCTGCGGAACGTAGAACCGCGCCTCGCCGCGCATTTCCGCCTCGATCCGCAGCTTGCGGATTTCCAGCGCGGCGATCTGGTCGCGGAAATCGTCGACCGCCGACTGGTATTGCGTGCCTTGCAGCCGCCCCAACACCTGGCCGGCCTCAACCGTATCGCCTTCGGCGACCAGCAGTTCGGCCAGGATGCCGCCCTCGAGGTTCTGGATGATCTGCGGCCGCGACGACGACACCACCGTGCCGGAGGCCCGGACGATTTCATCCACCCAGGCCACCGCCGCCCAGAGGACGAACAGCACCAGCGAGGCGCCGATGATCCAGATCACGCGAGAGGGGCGTTCGGCCTGGCTGTCGAACTCGCTGTCCCAGGTGGTCATCTTGCCGCTCCGCCTGTCTGGGCCTTGGCCAGATGGGCCAGAACCGCATCCTTCGGGCCATCCACCGCCAGCCGGCCATTCTGCAGGATCAGCGTGCGGCTGGTCAGTTGCAGGATCGGCACGCGGTGGGTGGCGATAACGGCGGTGCGGCCCTGCAACCAGTGACCCAGGCGGCTGACCAGGGTCGTTTCCAGTGTCTGGTCCAGCGCGGCGGTGGGTTCGTCCAGCAGCACCACCTGCGGGTCTTGCAGCCACAGCCGCGCCCAGCCGATCGACTGGCGCTGCCCGACCGAAAGGCCCTCGCCCAGTTCGCGAATTTCCAGGTCGAGGCCACGCGGGTGATTGCGGACGAACGGTCCCAGCCCGGCAAAATCCAGCGCCTGCAACAGCCGGTCGTCGTCGCGCTCCAATTGGTTCAGGTTCAGGTTGTCGCGGATGGTGCCGGCGATCAGGCGCACATCCTGGCCCAAATAGCCGATCGCCCGCCGCAGGTCGCGCGGATGGATCTGGCCCAGATCCACGCCATCCAGCAGCACCCTGCCCCGGGACGGTTCATACAGACCCGCCAGCAGCCGCAGCAGGGTGGACTTGCCCGAGCCATTGGCCCCCAGCACCGCCACATGTTGCCCGGCCGGAATGACCGCCGCGTTGATTTCCACGGTGGGCGCGGCTTGCGGATCGTGGCGGAATTCCAGCTGGCGCAGATCAAAGCTGCCGGCGATCCGGTCACGGCGCAGGTATTTGCGGCCCGCCTCTTCGGCCTGGGGCGCATTCGCCACCGCATCCAGCGCGGTCAGCGCCGTCCTGACCTGGCTCCACCGCGCCATCATCGACGATATCTGCGCCAGCGGCCCCAGGGTACGGCCGGTCAGGATGCCGATGGCGATGATAGTGCCGACGGTGAACTGCCCGGCAAAGACCATGTAGGTGCCCACCACCACCGCCGCGACATAGGTGGCCTGCTGCACCCCCTGCGCCCAGGTGGACAGGATAGAGGTCAGCCACCGCTGTTCGCTGCTTTTCACCGCGGAAAGCGTCACTAATTCGGCCCAAATGCGCTTTACCCGGTCTTCGCCGCGCTGGGTGGCGATGGTTTCCAGCTCGAACACGCTTTCATAAAGCAGCCGCGCGGCGCGGGTCGAGGCGCCCTGGCTCGATGCCGCGATGGCGGTCATCCGCCTTTGCATCAGGAACCCCGGCAGCACCATCAGCACGCCGCCCAGCACCAGCACCCAGACCAGGTTGCCACCGATGGATGCCACCAGGGCCAGAAAGACCAGCAGAAAGGGCAGGTCGGCCAGGGTGCCCACGGTGGCCGAGGTAAAGAACTCGCGCACCGCGCCGAAATCGCGCATCGCGGCAAAGATCTCCGACGGGCGAGCCCGGCCCGGACCCTGCTTCATCCCCAGCAACCGGCGCATCAGCCGCGCCTGCACCGCCAGCTCGATCCGCCTGCCGGTGTTGTCCATCAAGGTTCCGCGCGCGATCTTCAGCAGACCCTCCAGCACCACGGCCAGCAGAACGCCCAGTGCCAGCACCCAGAGCGTCGGCTCGGATTGATAGGGGATCACCCGGTCGTAGACCTGCAAGGAAAACAGCGCCACCGCTACGGCCAGCAGGTTGGCAAACAGCGATCCCGCGGCGGCCTCGGCAAATGGGCGTTTGTAGTGACTGAATTCGCCCCAGAACCAATGCGGACAGGCCTTGTCGGCGTGACGTTCCTCGATTGCGGCCAACGGCAGCCTGGCTTGCAGGATCCGGCCGGTGCAGACCTGAAGGAATTCGTCCATGTCGACATCGGCGCATCTGTCCGGTTGGGTCGGGTCATAGATCCGCGGCCCGTCCTCGCCCAGCGCCAGCACCAGAACGATCTGCCCTTCGGCCATTTCGACCGGGCAGGCCAGCCCTTCGGCCGGCAGTTCCGTGACCTCTGACAGGCGCACCGCCAGACCGGCGGATTGCAGGGCCGCCGCGACCTGCGGCAGCGTCCTGGTCCTCGGTCGCATCGCCGCCGGTCTGCATCCGTTCGGCCAGATCCGATGCCGGAACCTCTACCCCCAGCACGCCGGCATAGACCGCGGCCAATTGCGCCCGCCGCCCGGTCGCGCTGATCCGGGCCGGGGGTGCTGCCGGGGCGATCGAAGACACGCAGGCCGGTGGCAACCTGGCTGGCGTTCATGTCGAAAGAGATGACCCGGTCGTCCGTCACATCGCCGCCCCGTCAACAAGCAGACCCCGGTCCCGCGCAATCTCCAGCCGGGCCAGCGTGATGGCGTATTTCAGCGCCGCATGGTCGCGCTGCATCCGGACCAGGGTTTCAAACTGGCCCACCAGTTCCAGAAGACTGCGCCGCCCGGCCTTGTACTGCTCGGTGAACAATTCCAGGTTCGCGGTCATCTGGTCCAGAACCACCGCCTGCTGGGCCTCTTGCGCTGTAAGAGAGACGATTTCGCGTTGCAGCGCCACGATCCGGCGGGTGGCGGCCTCATCGGCTTCGTCGATCCGCCGCAGGGCGGCGGTCTCGGATTCCGCCAGCGCCTTCATGTTGTCGCTGCGGCCGAACCCCAGACCCTCGCCATCCAGTTTCAGCCCGGCATCCAGATCGCCGGTCTTGTCCAGCGCGGCCGAGGCGCCAAATCCGGGCATCAGGCCGGCGCGCGCCATGCGGACCTCGGCCTGGGTGCGCGCGGCCTCGCCCCGGGCCAGCAGCACGCTGAGCGGGTCCGGCGTTCCCTGATCCGGCGGCAGGTCCGACAGGCCACGCAACTGCCCCAGTCCGCCGGCGGACATCGCCTCCAGTTCGGCCCGGGCGGTGGCGGCGGCCTGTTGTTCCTGCGACAAGGTTGCCTGCATCTCGGCCAGCTTCTGGGCCATGATCCGGTATTCGGATCCGTCGGCCAGACCACCCCTGTTGCGGATGGCCATGACCCGTTCGAAATCCTTCATCCGGGTCAAAGCAGTCTCTGTTATGGCCGAAAGCGCCTCTGCGTGCTGGATCTCGACATAGTGTTTCAGGCCTTCGTAGACCCTCTGGTTCAATTCGGTCGCCAATGCGATTGCCGCCACTTCGACATCGGCGGCGGCAAAGGCGCGTTCGGCGCTGCGGCGGCCGTTGTCGAACAGCGCCTGGTCCAGCAACAGGCTGGCCGCCAGCGAGCCCAGCGAGCTAAGGCTGACATTCGGGCCGATCGAGGGCAGCCAGTTCTTGGACCTGGCCCTGGCGGTCAGCCGCGCGACCCGCAACTCTGCCTCGGCGGCGCCGGCGCTTGCGGTCAGGACCGAGGCCGCCACCCGGTCGAACGGCCCGCCCTTGGGCAGGATCGACCGGCGCTGCGCCAGATCGGCAATCAACTGCGACCGCACCGCACCCTTGCGGTCCAACCGGGGCGCCGATAGCGGCGCCGCATCGGGATCGCCCGGCGAGGCGGACGACCGCGAGGCGATACCACCATCGCCGACGCATCCGGACAGGCCGGCGACCAGCAACGCCAGAACGGGAAGCATAGTCCCCGTTCCGGTGTCTTTCATGCGGTTAGCGGGCATGACCCGTACCCCCGCCGCGATCAGATGAACGTGGTCTGGATTTCCTCGTCCACCAGCACCGTGCCGGTGCCGAGGGTATAGACGTCGTAGGTATGCCCGTCGATCACCCGCGACCCGGCCGGCGTGGCCTGCTGCAACTGGACGTTGTCATCGGTGTCGCCCTTCACGATCAGTTCGTGATCGGGGCCGGTCAGGTTCTGCAGATCCGCCGCCGTCAGCGTCAGGTTGGCATCCGGCGCAAAGGTCAGGTCGATCGCGGCAAAGTCGAACTGTGCCAGACCTGCCCGCCCCAGGTCGACATTCACCGAAGAGGTGTTGTCGACGATCAGCAGGGTCGAGGTCTCGTTCCCCGCCACGTCGCGGGTATCGATGACCAGGTAACTGCCGTCCGGCACCACCTGATTCAGGCGGAAGTCGGTCTCGCCATAGCCCAGGTCATCGGACCGGGTCGAACCGATGCTGGTGGTGTTGCCGGCGCCGTCGATGGCGGTAAAGCTGTAGGCGTCGTCGGTCAGTTCGGTGCCGATGCCACGCAGCCCCGCGCTGGTGCGCGAGAAGGAGATCACCTCGGGCGTGCCGGGGGCGACGGTGTCATAGGCAAAGGTCTCGGTCAGGCTGGCGGTATTGCCGGCCGGATCGGTGGCCGTCATCGTGACCGTGGCCTGGCCTTCGCCCGTGGGCAGGCTGGCATGGTCAAAGGTGGCCGTCCAGTTGCCGCTCGCGCCGGCGGTGACGGTCTGTTGCTGCCCGTTCGACAGGCGGACCACCACGGTGGAATAAGGCTCTACCGTGCCGGCAAGGGTGATGCCGGCCAGCGCCTCGGCCGCGTTCACGATGCCGTCGCCGCCAATTTCGCCACCGGTGCGGGAAAGGTTGCGCACCAGCGTGTCCACCCGGACCGTCTCGTTCAGGACCGAGCTGTTGCCCACGGCATCGGTGGCGGTGATGGTCATCGCCACGTTGGCCTCGCCCGCCGGGATCTGGCTGGCCGGGATATTGACCGTCCAGCTGCCGTTGGCCGATACGGTCGCCGCAACCGCGGGGCCGCTGCCGAACAGCACCATGACGCTGGACCCCGGCTCGACCATGCCGGTCACCGCGACGCCGCCTGCGGCCTCGGCCGCGTTGACGATGTTGTCGGCGCCGGTTTCGATGGTCAGGCGCTGGAAGGGGACGACTTCGGTATCGACGTGCAGCGCATGGCTGGTGGTGGCGGTGTTGCCGGCCAGGTCGGTCGCCGTCACCTGCACCGTGCTGTCATAGGTGCCGGCGCGATATTCGCCCGAAGCATAGCTGGCGGTCCAGTTGCCGTTGCCGTCGGCGATCACCGTGCGGGTAACGCCTTCGAACGTCACCTTTACCGTGGCGCCGGGCTCGGCATGGCCGGTCAGGGCTAGGCCCGCGCCGCGTTCCGCGCCGGAAACGATGTTGTCGCCGCCGGACTGGCCGGCGTTCACCGAGACCTGGGTTTCGGTATCCACCTGCACCGTGCGGCTTGCCGTTGCGGTGTTGCCGGCGGCGTCGGTCGCGGTGACGATGGCCGTGGTCGCGTAGGTGCCGCCGGCGATGCCCGCGGCCGGGAAGGTCACGCTCCAGCTGCCATTCGCGGCCACGGTGGCCGGCAGGGTGGCGCCGTTCCACGCCACCTGGACCACGGCGCCGGGTTGGGCGGTGCCGGTCATGACCACGCCCTGCGCGGCCTCGGTCGCGTTGACAATGCCATCGGTGGCGATCTGCGCCGGCGCAAATGCACCGAAGTCGTGGTGTCGACCTGGAAGGTATGGCTGTGGCTGCTGCTGTTGCCGGCCGCATCGGTCGTGGTCGCGGTGACGGTGGCATCATATTCGCCGCCAGGCAGCGCGCCGGCCGCGAAATCGCCGTCCAGACGCCATTGCCGCCGACGATCACGGTCTGGCTGATGCCCTGCACGGTCACGGTCAGGCTGGCCCCCGCGGTCGAGGTGCCGGTGATGGCAAAGCCCGCCGCATCCTCGGCGCCGTTCACGGTGTTGTCCGCCGTCACCGATGAAGGTGATCGGATGCGGAACCGTGTCGACCACCAGGATGTCATGCAGCACGGTATCGTTGCCCACCGCATCGGTGGCGGTGACGGTAAAGGGGATCTCGTATTCACCGGCCGCGACCTGGCTGGTCGGGAAGGTCACCGACCAGGTGCCATTGCTGCCCACGGTGGTATTCTGGGTATGGCCCCCCACCTGCACCACGATCGCGGCACCCACCTCGCCTTCGCCGGAAATGGTGACGCCGTTGGCGTATTCGGCCGCATTCTCGATGTCGCCGGTGCTTTTCGCGCCTTCGGTCACTTCGACGTCGGGCGGGGTCAGGTCGATGACAAAGGTCGGGCCATCCAGCGTGGTCGAGCTGTCGTCGCCATGTTCAAAGACCACTTCGGTCTCATAGGTCCCGTCCGCCGGCAGCCCGTCCTCGGGGAAGGTCACCTCCCAGGTGCCGTCTTCGCCGATCACCGTGGTCTGGGTTTCGTCACCCACATGCACGATGACGGTATCGCCCGGCTCGCCGGTGCCGGAAACGTCCAGCGTCTTGTCTTCGGATTCCGTCATGACGGTCTGCGAGGAATCGGCCTCGTTGACCGCCGGCGGGCGCGGCCCGGTGCTGCCACCGCCGCCGCCACCACCGACCAGGCCGCCCACCAGGCCCAGCCCGGCAAGGCCCGCGCCTGCGCCGCCCAGACCCACCAGACCAGGCACGAACATGCCCATTCCGGCCTGTTCGTCGACCACCGTGGCCGCCGCCAGCGCGACGTCGTCGCCCTGGGCAAAACGCAGGTCGTCCAGGGTCGAGAACTTGTCCCAGCCTTCGGTCGGGCCATAGGCCGCGACCATGGTGCCGTCGCCGGCCGGCGTCAGCTCGACCGCGGCAATCTCGCCGTTCTGCGACAGATACAGCTGGTTCGGCTCGCCGGTCTCGTTGAAATATCCGGCCAGAACGATCTCGCGCCCGTCGATCAGGGTGATGATCAGGTCGCTGCCACTCTGGCTAAAGCCCGCAACGCTTTGCCGGGCCAGGTTGAGCGAGATTTCATCGCCCGCCCCCATCTGCACGAAGCTGCCATTCTCACCAGCAACAGCACCCCGTACCAGACCGCCCGCAGAATCGCGGACGGCGAAATCAATCGCCTTAACCATTTTACTACTCCGCCTCATGCCGCCGGGTCGTTGCCCGACATATTGTACCAAGGGTCTTCTCGACCCCCATTGCTGTCACGCTTACCTAGGTTTTGATGTAATTTCTAGTGGGTATGTGACGAAATTGATGTTGAGGCGCAGGACTATTGCAAAAATCGAACCAATGGCGATGCAACGGGGCCACAGTTTGCAGCCCTTGGTGGCAATGGGGCTCAGCGCAATCGCTGTCCGGCGGCGTCGAACCGCAGGCTGCGCGCCGGGTCCGGGGTCAGCCGAACCTTTTCGTCGATATCGTAATCCTGTTCGCCGAACAGCCGCACGCACAACAGGCCATGCCCCTCGCTGCGCACATAGACCAGGGTTTCGCCGCCCAGCTTCTCGACATGGCTGACGCTGCCCTCGATCAGCCCCTCCTGGCGCGAGATCGCCAGATGCTCGGGCCGGATGCCGGTGGTTTCCCCCGGCAGGCCCAGCGCGGCCGAGTTCAGAAAGTTCATCTGCGGGCTGCCGATGAAGCCGGCGACAAAGGTGTTCGCCGGATCGCTGTACAGCTCCGTCGGCGCGCCGACCTGCTCGACCCGGCCGGCGCGCAGCACCACACGGTCGGCCAGGGTCATCGCCTCGACCCGGTCATGCGTCATTGATCATCGTCGCGCCCAGGTCGCGGTGCAGTTTGGCAATCTCGATCCGCGTCGCCACCCGCACATCCAGGTTCGACAGCGCTCGTCGAACAGGAACAGCTTGCGTCCGCACGATGGCCCGGCCGGATCGCCCTCTGGCGCTGCCCGCCCGACAGTTCCAAGGCCGCCGGACATCAGCGGCTCCAGCGACAGCATCGCCGCCGTCGGTCGCCGCCCGGACTTCCGCCTTAGATACCGGCCTGCTTCAGCGCCAGGCCCATGTTGTCGCGCACCGTCAGATGCGGATAAAGCGTGATGTGCTCTGGAACACCACATCGCCAGTCTCCGCCGCGCTGGCGCCACATCGTTCATCATCCGCTGACCGTCCAGCAGGGATATCAGCGCCGGTCGCATCTTCCAGCCCGGCGATGATGCGCAGCAGGGTCGAATTCTGCTACGCCCGATACCGACAAAGACGTGAATTCGCCATCCTTCACACCGTCAGGCTTCACCGACTTGGATGGTTCCCGGTGGCGCCAAAGCTCTTGGAGACAGCGTTCAGTTGCAGCGTTCCCATCGGGTCCTCACAGCTTGACAGGTTGGCCGCTGCGAACGCTTTCGTCGGCAGGCAAGACAGATGGCCAGGATTTCTCAATGGCATCTTCCATGCCGGGTCAGATCCAGGTCTTCCAGGATGGCGCGGGCCATGAGGCCTCGCCTCTCGCGTTCGCACAGGGTCCTGATGGCCCGGTTCGTCGGCCATGTTCAGATCCTGGTCCGGCCGGCCGACGCGATGCACGCGCAGCAGTTTGTCTTGGTATGCGTGTCGACATCGTCCGATTTCGCGCTGTCCGGCATGCGGATCGAAACGGCGCCGTTCGGGCTGACCACATCCTTCACAAAGAATGCCGTGTCCGACATCATCGGGCCCAACCGGCCTCGGTACCAGCCCAGCGAGCCATCCGAACAGCACCTGGAAATGGCCATAGCTGTTGTACATGTCCGCCGCGATTGCCCGACAGGCGCAGGCCCATGCCGCGCACCTCGACCGGGCGGGCACGTTGTCTGGCACATGACGTCGACGTAATGCACCCCGCAGTCGACGATCGGCGGCGTGGTCTGCATCAGCTGTTTGTGGACATCCCAGGTCGGGCCGCTGACTGCTGGTTCAGGTTCAGCCGAAACACATAGCTCCGCCCAGCGCCCGCGCGCTGGCGATCAGCCGCATCCAGCTGGGGTGGTGCCGCAGGATATAGCCCACCACCAGCTTGCGCCTGTTCGCCTTGGCGCAATCCACCACGCGGCGGGCATCGGCCACGGTGGTCGCCAGCGGCTGGACAAAGATATGCGCCCCTGACCCAGCGCCGCGCAGGCATAATCGGCATGGCTGTCGGAATAGGTCGAGACACAGACCACCGGGTTTCAGCCGGCGCAGAGCCGCATGATAGTCGGCCTCGACGGCATATCCCGCCAGCGCCGTCCAGCAGCCGCGGCCTGACCGGTTCACCAGCCCGACCAGATCAAAGGCCGGGTCACAGTGATAGGCCAGCATGGTTGCCCCCATGTTCCCCAACCCCGCCACCATGGACACGGATTTGACAGCCTCGCCGTAATGCCGCGGACGTTGCCGCGAAAAGACAAGAGATACAGGACCAGCACCGGCACGATGGCCAGCGACAGCGCCGCCAGAACCGCGTTCCAGTCGGTCACGAACTGCCTGATGACCTGCGCCCCAGGGTCACGGTCTTGGTTTCTGGCCGGCGCCAGGATCAGCGGGAACCAGATCGTTCCAGATCGATCATGGTGAACACCGCCACCGTCGCCATGGCCGGCCGCACCAGCGGGCAGCACCAGCCGGAAGAAGATGCGACACTCCACAGCCCGTCGATCCGCCCGGCGTTCTTAAGGTCGTTGGAAACCGTCTTCATGAACTGGACAGGATGGGTCAACGCCAAGGGCAGGTCCTGAGCCGTATAGACCAGGATCAGCGCCGTCAGCGTGTTGAC
The DNA here is from genome assembly GCA_041397345.1 of Paracoccaceae bacterium. GTDB lineage: Bacteria > Pseudomonadota > Alphaproteobacteria > Rhodobacterales > Rhodobacteraceae > Pseudogemmobacter. The sequence continues at coordinate 96,892 of JAWKWU010000012.1, read as the reverse complement.
CAGCCCCGAGGCCACCATGATCTCCAGGATCGCCACTGCCCAGCCGGATCGGGACTGGCGATGCTCCAGCGCCAGATACAGCCCGGTCAGCGTGTTGCCCCGGCAAAGTCGGTATTCCGACAACGCAAAGGCCGCCATCGCGCCGAACAGCAACACCAGCGTCAGGCTGGCCACCGTCACCACCAGGCTGTTCTCGAACATAGAAGAAATCGCCCTGCTTCAGAACCTTGGCATAGCCGACCAGGTCGAAACTCTCCGGCCCCGCAGCGACAGCGGATCGCCAAAGATCGCCTTGCAGCTTCGAAGCCGTTCCCACCACGATCACGAACACCGGGAACAGCGCGATCAGCGTATAGGTCAGCAGCACCCGCATGGGCGGCCAGCGTGCATCTGGTGGATAGCCTTGCCCTGGACATCAGAACTGATACCTCCGCAGACGGGTCTGAGCCGAACAGATAGATGCAGACACCTACCAGGATGATGCCGAACATGGCTCCTGGCGATCGCCGATCCCATGTAGGGATCGCCCAGTTGCAGCTGAAAGCCAAAGAAGGTCCGGTACAGGAACGTCCCCAGATAATGGTCGAGAAACTGGCCCCGCCAACGCGCCCTGCGCCACATAGATCAGGTCAAAGGCGGCGAAGCTGCCGACAGTCAGGATCGATGATGCCGATCGACGGCAGGATCAGCGGCAGTTGATCTTCCAGAACTGGCTCATCCCGGTCACGCCATCCATCTCGGCGGCTCCTACCACCTCGTCGGGGATCGACAGCAAGGCGGCATAGATCAGCATCGGGATGCCGACGAACAGGACCGAGACCAGCGCCAGCGTGGTCAGCGCATATTCCCTGCGGCCCAGCCAGGGCGCGAACAGCACCAGCCCCACCGCGTCCAGCATGCCCGGCGCGATGCCCCAGATCGGCGATACAGGATCAGCTTCCAGACAAGCCGACGATGACGAAACTCAGGATCGTCGGAATAAAGATCGCGGTGTAGAACGCCGCCATCCGCAGTTTCGGCGTCGAGCAGGATCGCCGCCAGCGCCACGCCAATCGGGTTCTGCACCATGGATGACAAAGAACCAGGTATTGCTGCCCAGCGTTCCAGAACGTAAACATCCGCCAATGCACAGCGTCGCCGAACAGGGTGGCAAAGTTCTGGCAAGCCCACAAAGACCCGCTCATCGGCCGCGTCCTTGTTCTGCAGCGACTGCAGCAAGGTGCCGAACAGCGGAATGATCATGATGGCGGTATAGACGGGCCACCGCGGGGCCGAAACGGCAATATGCCGCACAGGCCTGCGAACAGCCATGCCCGACCCCTCCTTCATCTTGGCGCAAATACTCTGCGGGGTCCGGGGGTGCAAACCCCCGGCTCCGCCAATCATCCCGCGCTTACTTCTGCGGGTCGTACCAGCCGGGCCAGGCCGTCCTGCAGCCGCTTACCGGCATCCTTCGTCTCGGTGCCCTGATCACGTTGGCGCTGGCGTTCCAGGTCTCGTTCTCCAGGTCTGGCGCAGTGCCGACAGGATCTGGTAGGTCGAGCGGGATCGTCGACTGGCACTTGTCGCGCCACGACACGAACTCCTGCGCCAGCGGATCTTCCATCGCCACCGCGGTCGAGTTCAGGCCGAAGAACCCCGGCAGGGCATTGGCATACACCGCCGCGAACCCCGCGCTGCCGACCCAGTCCAGGAACACCCGGGCGGGCCTCGGCATTGGGAGAGGCGGCGTTCAGGCCGATGGCGATATCGGTGTGGTCGCTGGATGTAGCAGGTATCCCCCCGGCGGCGACCGGCGGCGCAAAGGCGCCCATCTGGAACCCGGCCTGCGCGTTGAAGCTGATCTCCCACGACCCGGCCGGATAGCTGCGCGGCCCAGGGTGAACAGGTTCTGGCTGTCGGGATAGGTCTGGCCTGAACCCGTCGCCCAGGTAATCCTTCCACCGCGCCAGTTCGGCATAGGGCGCAACCCAGGCCTCATCGGTCAGCTTCTGCTCGCCTCGATCAGCGCCAGGCGGCCTTCCTCGCCCTTCCAGTAGGTCGGCCCGAGGTTGTTATACCCCATCGTGGCGGCTTCCCACTGGTCGTTGGTGCCCATCGCCAGCGGGATATAGGTGCCGTCCGCCTTGATCTTGTCCAGCGCGGCAAAGAACTCGTCGCGGGTCTTCGGCACTTCGATACCCAGCGCGGCAAAGGCATCGGCATTGTAGATGAAGCCGTGGATCACCGATGCCATCGGCACGCAGAAGGTATGCGCGCCGTCATCGGTCTGCCAGGCCGACTTGGCCACGGACGAGAAATTCGCCATCGAGGCCAGGTCGCTCAGATCCGCCAGATGGCCCTGGTTGTACAGTTCCAGCGAGGCGTCGAATGGCCGGCAGGTGATCAGGTCGCCGGCGCTGCCCGCCGACAGCTTGGAATTCAGCACCGCGTTGTATTCCGCCGGGGCCGAGGGGGCAAAGACCACCTTGATGTCGGGATGCGCGGCCTCGAACGCCGGGATGATCTGGTCCTGCCAGATCGACAGGTCGTCATTGCGCCAGCTCTCGATGGTCAGCGTGGTTTCGGCCAGGGCCGGGCCGGCCAGCAAAGTGCTGGTCAGCAGGGCCAGGCGAAGGGTCTTGGTCATGGCAGTTCTCCCTGTTGTCGGGCCGTCCAGGCGGCCGGGTTCTACGTCACTCATCCAGATGCGGGGCAAGATGGCCCGCCGTCCGCTCCAGTTCCTGCGCGGCCCTTTCGGCCGACAGGCCGCGCGCCACCAGCACCGCAGCCTTCACCGACCCGCCCGCCGTGTCCAGCGCCGCACGCGCTGTTTCGATCGGCCTTGCCGACAGCGCCGCGACAATCCGCGCCGCGCGGTCGCGCAGCTTGGCGTTGTCGGCGATCACGTTCACCATATAGCCGTCATGCACATGGCCCAGGCCTATGCCGACCAGCACCGACAGCATGTTCAGAGCCACTTTCTGCGCCGTGGCCGCCCCCAGCCGGGTCGAGCCGTTGATCACCTCGGGCCCGGTCTCCAAAAGGATGCCGATGTCCGCTCGCGCCAGCAGCGCCGAGCCCGCGACATTGGCCAGGCCCACCACCGTCGCACCGCTGCGGGCGGCCGCTTCGGCCACCGCCAGCGTATAGGGCGTCGTCCCCGAGGCGGAAACGCAGATCACCAGATCCGTCCCGCCCGGCTTCAGCGCCGCAATCTCGGCACGGGCGGCGTCGGTGTCGTCCTCGACCGATCCGGTCATGTGCAGCAGGGCCGCCGTGCCACCGGCGAACAGCATCGGCGTCCGGGCCGGCGACAGGCCAAAGGTTCCGGACAGTTCCAGACAATCGGCCAGCGCCATCAGCCCCGAAGACCCGGCCCCGGCAAAAATCAGCCGTCCGCCGGCGCCCAGGGAATCCACCGCCGCCCCGGCCGCCGCCTCGATCGCCGGAATCGCCGCACCCACCGTCCTGACGGCGGCCTGCTGCGCATCGAACAGCCGCGCCAGCACCTCGGCCCCTGCCGCTGCGTGCAGCCCGGCAGAGCTTGGATGCCTGGCTTCTGTAGGCCGATCCGACATGTGATTCTCCCTTTCCCCAAGTTAATGCCAAAACAATACCAATTGTAAAGCCCCTGCGTTGATCTCCGCGATTACCCGCTGTTTTCCCCCGGTTTTTTCCGTTTCAATAATACCGCTTCCCTCTAGGTATTGTTTTGGTATTATTGCGACGAGGAGATTCGCATGACCTTTCATCTCGGCATCGACGGGGGCGGCACGGGTTGTCGGGCGGTTGTCGTCGGGCCTGACGGTGCCGTGCTGGGCCAGGGCAATGCCGGCCCGGCAAATGTGGCGACCAACATCGCTCAGGCGGTCCAGAACATCCTTTCTGCCACCGCGCAGGCGCTTGGCCCCTGCGGCCTGCCTGCCGGCAGCGAAAATCTCAGGGTCGGCCTGGGTCTGGCCGGCGCCAATGCGGCGGGGGCCGAGGCCGAACTGGCCCACGCCCTGCCCTTTCGCCACATGCGGGTCGCCACAGATGCCATCACCACCGCGCTGGGCGCGATGGGCCATGACGATGGCATCCTGGCCGCGGTCGGCACTGGGTCGGTCTTTGTCGTGCAGGACAGTGGCAGGCTGCGCCAGGCCGGCGGCTGGGGCTTTGCGCTGGGCGACGAAGGTTCGGGCGCGCGGCTGGGGCAGGCGCTGCTGTCGGCGGTGCTGATGATGGCCGACGGGCGGATGGCCGAAACGCCGCTGCTGCGCCAGATCCTCGCGGAATTCGGCGGCACCGGCCAGATCCTGCGCTTTGCCTCGCGCGCCGCCCCGGCGGATTACGCCGCGCTGGCGCCGCGCGTGACCAGCACGACCGACCCCGGCGCGCTGGCCCTGCAACAGGCCGCGATCGACACCCTCGCCGCGCAGATAGACCTCTTGCAACCGGCGCGGCCGGTGCCGGTGGTCCTGACCGGCGGTCTTGCCGCCTTTTACGCCGCCCGGCTGGGCGGTCGCTGGCCGTTGCGCCCGGCGCGCGGCACGGCACTTGACGGCGCGCTGACCCTGGCAAGCGAGGCACCATGATCGATCGGATCTTCTCGTCGCAAGGCTTCGACACCGCCGGCGCCGGCCCGCTCTATCTGCAATTGCAGAGACGCATTTCCGATGCCATCGCCCAGGGCCGGCTGGCCGCGGGTGACAGCCTGCCGGCCGAACGCGACATGGCGGCGATGACCGGCCTCAGCCGCGTGACCATACGCAAGGCGGTGCAGGCGCTGGTCGCGGGCGGGCAACTGGTGCAGCGCCGCGGTTCGGGCACCTTCATCGCGCCCAAGGTCGAACGGCTGGAACAGGCGCTGTCGCTGCTGACCTCTTTCACCGAGGACATGGCCCGCCGTGGCAAGACCGTCGATTCCCACTGGCTTTCCCGCCGGATCGACGCCCCCGCCCCCGAAGAGGTGATGGCCCTGGGCCTGGGCGCGGGCGACCGGGTCGCGCGGCTGGAACGGGTGCGGATGTCCGACGGCATCCCGCTGGCGATCGAGCGCGCCTCGATCCCCGCCGCCATCCTGCCCGACCCGATGTCGGTCGAGACTTCGCTTTACGACGTGCTGCAACAGGTGGGCAAACGCCCGACCCGCGCCGTGCAGCGCATAACCGCCGCCAATCTGGGGGCCCGCGACGCGCAGTTGCTGGGCGTTCCGGTCGGCGTGGCGGGCCTGCGGATCGAACGCATCGGCTATCTCCCCTCGGGGCGCGTGGTCGAATTCACCCGCTCGATCTATCGCGGCGATGCCTATGACTTTGCGGTGGAACTGACGCTGCCGCCAAAAGGAGAGACCCAATGACCTCGCACATGGCCCGCGAAGTGGCCGACATTCCCGCCGTCGTGGCCCGGTTCCTCGACCAGTCGGCCGCCGACCTGCGCGCCGCGGCCGAGGCGATGCGGCAGGCCGACCCGCAGCTTCTGGTAACCGTCGCGCGCGGCTCTTCGGACCACGCGGCGACCTACCTGAAATACGCGGTCGAGCTGCTGGCGGGCTTGCCGGTCGCCTCTGTCGGCCCCTCGGTCGCCTCGATCTACCGCCGGCCACTGCGCCTGTCGGGCGCCGCCTGCGTCGGCATCTCGCAATCCGGCCAAAGCCCCGACATCGTCGAGATGATCCGCGCCGCCGGCCGCGGCGGGGCGTTGTCCGTCGCCATCACCAATTTCTCCGACAGCCCGATGGCCCAGGCCTCCGACTTTTGCCTGCCCCTGCACGCGGGCACCGAATCCTCGGTCGCCGCCACCAAGACCTTTGTCACTTCGGTTCTGGCCGGCCTGTGCCTGGTGGCCGAATGGCAGCAGGACCGCCCGCTGCTCGATGCGCTGGCGCGGTTGCCGCAGGCCATGGAACAGGCTCTGCAGCAGGACTGGGGGCCGTTGTCGGCCCGGTTGTCGCGGGCGCAGTCGGCCTATGTGCTGGGCCGCGGCCCCGCCTTCTCGATCGCGGCCGAGGCGGCGCTGAAGCTCAAGGAAACCTGCGGCCTCCAGGCCGAGGGCTATTCCGCGGCCGAGGTGTTGCATGGCCCGTCGGCCATCGTGCAGGCGCAGTTTCCGGTTCTGGCGCTTGCGGTGCGCGACGACGCGCAATCGCATGTCGTCGCCACGGCTGAACGGCTGGCGGCGCAGGGGGCCGATGTCTTCATCACCGGCGTGACGGCCAAGGGCGCGACCACGCTGCCCGCCGCGCCCGCCCTGCATCCGCTGGTCGATCCGCTGGTGCTGATCACCTCGTTTTATGCCTTTGTAGAGACACTTGCACGCCGTCGCGGCTTTGACCCCGACACCCCGCCGCACCTGCGCAAAGTGACGGAGACGCTGTGATGCCCACCGCCTTTGCCGGCGCGGCCGTCGTTGACGGCCCGACCCTTCACCCCGACGCCGAACTCTGTGTCGCGGGCGGGCGGATCGTCGCTTCTGGCGGTGATCGGGTCGACCTGGGCGGCGGCTACCTGCTGCCGGGGTTGCTGGACCTGCAGGTGAACGGCGGTGGCGGGCTGATGGTTTCGGGGCAGACGACCGCGGGTGACCTGGCGCGGATCTGCGACACCCATGCCCGGCTGGGCGCGCTGGGCATCCTGCCGACGTTGATCACAGACACGCCACAGGCCACCGCAGCCGTGATCGCCGCCGGGGTCGAGGCGGCGGCGGCCGGCCTGCCGGGCTTTCTGGGCCTGCATCTGGAAGGGCCGCATCTCGACCCGCGCCGCAAGGGCGCGCATGACCCCGCCCTGATCCGCCCGATGTCGGATGCAGACCTGAATCGTCTCTGTGACGCCAGAAAACGCCTGCCCGCGCTGATGGTCACAGTGGCACCCGAGGGCGTGACGCCGGCGCAGATCTCTGCGCTGGCCGCGGCCGGTATCGTCGTCAGCCTGGGGCACAGCGATTGCAGCATGGCCCAGGCCGCAGGGGCCTTTGCCGCCGGGGCGGGCTGCGTCACCCACCTGTTCAACGCCATGAGCCAGCTTGGCAACCGGGAACCGGGGTTGGTCGGCGCCACCTTGTCCGCCCCGGTTCACGCCGGCCTGATCGCCGACGGGTTCCATGTCGCGCCGCAGGTGATCCGCATCGCGCTGGCCGCCAAGACCAGCGGAGTCTTTCTGGTGTCCGACTGCATGTCCGCCGCAGGCACTGATCTGGCCGAGTTCCGGCTGGGTGGCCGCCGCATCCTGCGCCAGGGCGGTCGGCTGACGTTGGAAGATGGCACATTGGCCGGGGCCGACCTGACCCTGCCGCAGGCGATCCGCTATATGGTCCATCGGGTTGGCGTGGCGCCGGAACGCGCCTTTGCCATGGCCACTTCGGTGCCGGCCGGCTGTATCGGCCGCGCCGACCTGGGGCGCCTTGCGCCCGGTGCGGCGGCGGATTTCGTCCACCTCGACGCCGATCTGCGGCTGCGGGGGGTCTGGCGGGGCGGCGTGCGTCTGTTGTGAATTCCGCCTTTACAGAGCCGCCTCGATCCGGCTTACCTCTGCCATGGCCGGACAGACAGACACCCTCATCGCCGCGATCATGGACTGGATCGACCTGGGCCGCCTGAACCCCGGCGACCCGATCGACGAGGCATCGCTGGCCGCGGAATTCGGCACCTCGCGCACCCCGGTCCGCGAAGCGATCCTCAAGCTTGAGGCGGTCGGCCTGATCCGCCGGCATGCCCGCAAGGGCGCCACCCTGTTCCGCCCGACGCTGGAAGAGTTCCTGGCCATTCTCGAGGTGCATGCAAAGCTGGAGGGTCAGGCGGCGGGGCTCGCGGCGCGGCGGCTGTCACGGGCCGGGGCGGCGACGCTGGAATCCGTGGTCGCCGCCTGCGAGGCTCATGCCGCGCGGCATGGCGACGGCAATCCCGACGGCTATTACCAGCTTAACCTGCGGTTCCACGAAACCGTCGCGCTGGCCGCCGGCAATCCGTTCCTGACCGAGATGATAAAGACCAACGCCCGCAAGTTGCTGGCCTATTACCGGGCGCGTTACCGCTATGCCGGGGCGATTGCCGCCTCGGCGGCCGAACACCGGGCGCTGGCCGGGCTGATCACCGGCCGCGACTCTGATGCGGCCGAGGCGATGATGCAGCGGCATGTCCAGTTCGACCAGGTCACCGCGATGGATCTTCTCGCCGCGCTGTCCTGATCCGGGTCAGGCCGTCTCAAAAAACCGCACGATCCGCTCGGCGATCCGTGCTGTCTCGGCCGTCCGCGCCAGCGAGGCCCGCGCCTGTGCGGCAACCTCAGTGGGCAGCTTTTCGGCATATTCAGAGACTAAAGCGGCCATGAAATCCGGGGTCATCTCGGGGTGATACTGCGTGGTCAGCACCCTTGGCCCGATGCGATAGGCCCCCAGCGGGCAATCGTCGTTCCCGCCCAGCGCCTCGGCCCCCGGCGGCAGCGTCGTCACCTGTTCCACATGCGCCGCATAAAGCCGGATCGGCGCGCCTTCCATCTCGGTTTCCGCCAGGCCAAAGACCCAGCCGCCGGGGTTCGGCTCGACCTTGCCGCCCAACGCCTTGGCGATCGCCTGATGGCCAAAGCAGGCCCCGAACAGCGGCCTGTCCTCGGCCCGGATCTGCCGAATCACCTGCATCAACCGGGCAACCCAGGGATCGTCGTCATGCACCGACGCCGGGCTGCCGGTAACGATGAAACCGTCGTAACGGGCCAGGTCCACCGGGAAGACACCGTCCTTGACCGGAATGGTGGTGAACTGCCAGTCGGGCCGCAAGGGTGCCAGAAGACGCGAGAATTTCTCGCCGTCCTTGGGATGTCGCTGGGCAAAATCGCTTTCGTCGGTGTTCGCCATCAGGATCGCGATATGCATGGTCTGCGGCCTTTACATATTTATGAACACGTTTAGTATATTTATAACTCAGCTTCACGCAAGGGACGCGCTCATGACGGTCTGGACCCCAACTGACGACGGCCACGCCGACCTGACCAGCCACGACAGCTTTCTTCAGGGCCCGCCGCACAACACCTTTGCCCGGTTGCGCCGCGAAGATCCGATGCACTGGACCGACTATCCCCAGGGCCAGGGCTTCTGGTCGGTCACCCGCCACGCCGATATCCTGGAACTGAACGGCAAGCCCGACCTGTTGTCCAGCGCCCGCGGCATCCGGATGGAGGACCAGACCTACGAGGAATATCTGGCCCGCCGCACCTTTCAGGAGACCGACGCGCCCGAGCATATGCAGACACGGGTCAAGGTGGCCAAGGCCTTCTCGAAGCCCGTCATCGCCCAGTTCGAGGGCGTGATCCGCGACCTCTGCGGCCCGATCCTGGACGCAGCCCTTGACCGCGGCACTTTCGACGCGACCAAGGAAATCGCCCGCCAGTTGCCGATGCGGATGCTGGGCCGCATCGTCGGTCTGCCCGATGAGGACCTGCCCTGGCTGGTGGAAAAGGGTGACGCGCTGATCGCCAACACCGACCCCGATTTCACGCCGCATGTCCTCGACAAGATGACCACCGACGAATTCCGCATGATGCCGTTCAATTCGCCCGCCGGGGCCGAGCTGTTCGTCTATGCCAAGGACCTGATGCGCAAGAAGGCCGCGGCCGGCGATACCTCGGGCGTGCTGCACCTGATCCTGCAACCCGGCCCCGATGGCCGGATCATGCCGGAACACGAATTCCGCAACTTCTTCTGCCTTTTGGTCGCCGCCGGCAACGACACCACCCGCTATTCCATCGCCGCCGGCCTGCAGGCCCTGTGCCACCAGCCCGAGCTGCTGGGCCAGCTGCAATCGGGCGCGGTCTGGGACACGATGGCGGATGAGATCATCCGCTGGGCCAGCCCCACCACCTATTTCCGCCGCACCGTGACGCGCGATTTCGACTATCACGGCAAAGAGGTAAAGGCCGGCGACAAGGTGATCTACTGGTTCGCCAGCGGGAATCGTGACGATTCCGCCTTTGATCGGCCTTTCAGGCTCGACCTCGCCCGCAACCCCAACCGCCATGTCTCCTTTGGCCAGGGCGGCCCGCATGTCTGCCTGGGCATGTGGCTGGCGCGGCTCGAGGTGCGGGTGCTGTTCGAAGAACTTGCCAAACGCATCCGCGCCATCGAACCTGCCGGACAACAGAAATTCCTGCGGTCGAACTTCATCGGCGGCATCAAGGAACTGCCCGTCCGAGTCACGCTTCAATAGGCGGCGCAAGACCGCATTCCAGGGAGAACCAAATGTCCGAGCGCCTGCGCGCCATGTTCTGCGATCACCTGTCCATCCTGCGGGGCAAATACCTGCCCGCCGCCAAGATGAAGGATGACGAAAGCCGCTTTGCCCAGCCCAACTTCTCGGTGCATTACGACAAGGACCTGCTGGTCGAGGCGCCGGGCACGCTCTGCCTGCAGGGGCTGCCCGACATGGTTTTGCGCTGGAATGGTGACGAAATCCGCCAGGGCTGGGAACCCGGAACCCGCGTGGTGATGGGCGATCTCTACCAGGGCGACGGCACCCCCCTGCCCCTCTGCCCGCGCGGCGCCCTGAAACGCGCCGTCGCCGCCTGGGAGGCCGAGGGCTACAGTCCCAGGGTCGGCATCGAGTTGGAGGCCTATGCCTTCACCCGCAATGCCGACGGCCAGATCGTGCCCTATGACAATCCCGGCGGCGTGGTCTATGGCACCGGCAATTTCACCGACCCGCGCCGTTTCACCGATGCGATCTGGAACAAGGCGCAGGAAATCGGCCTGCCGCTCGACCTGATCACCGCCGAATATGACACGCCGCAGTTCGAGTTCACCCTGACCTATGGCGCCGCGGTCGAACATCTCGACACCGTGGTGCTGTTCCGCCAGATGGCCCGCGAAATCGCGCTCGACCACGGCATCCTGCTCAGCTTCCTGCCCAAGCCCATCGCCGGCAAGGGCGGCTCGGGCCTGCATGTCAACCTGTCCTTCGCCAACACCGGCGTCGCCAGCGGCAAACTTCCCCCCGCGCCCGGTCCCGATGGCCTTTCCGAACCCGCCCGCGGCGCGATCGCCGGCTGGATGCGTCACCACAAAGGCATTTCCGGCCTCGTTGCGCCCAACGCGCTCAGCTACGCCCGGCTGCAACCGGCCAGCCTGTCGGGCTATTGGTGCAACTGGGGCGGCGACAACCGCAATGTCACCGTCCGGGTCGGGGCCGAAACCGGCGCCAAGGCCCGGCTGGAACATCGCATGCCCGATGCCGCCGCCAACCCCTATACCACGGTTGCCACGCTCTTGCAGGCGGCGCTGCTGGGCTACAAGGGCAAGTATGACCTGCAACCCCGCGAAACCGGCGACGGCTTTACCCATAACGATGCCCCGCACGGCACCGCCGCCTCGCTTGCCGAGGCGATCGACGATCTCGCCGCCGACACCGCCCTTGCCGCCGCGGTCGGCCAAGGGCTCGTCGACAACCACATCTTCATGAAGCGGGCCGAGGTCGAAAAGACCGCCGATCTCGCGGGCGACGCCCTGCGCGACTGGTACATCTGGTATATCTGACCCCGACCCCGCTTTCCCTTCACCAAATATCCTGCGGGGAAAGGCGAATGCCCGCATTCGCCTGCGGGGTGCAAAACCCCCGCCGCGCCGCCCGCCCAACCAACCGGAGCCTGCAATGAAAGCCACCTGGATCCTGCCCGACGGGCAACACCTCACCGCCGAGGTCAATGCCGGCCTCTCCCTGATGGAGGCGGCGGTGGCCAACAACATCCCCAATGTCATCGGCGAATGCGGCGGCAACCTCTCTTGCGCCACCTGCCACGTCTATGTCGCCGATGACTGGGCCGACAAGGCCGGCGGGGTCAGCGAATTCGAGGATGCCATGCTCGACGTCGCCGAGGCGGAACGCCGCCCCGGCTCGCGCCTGTCCTGTCAGCTGAAGATGTCCGAGGCGCTGGACGGCATCGTTTTGATCGTCCCGCAACCCTAGACCGGCAGGCGGGCGCCCCGCTCAGTTCGTCGTGGCCGGCGCTGCGGCGCTGGCCTGGGCGCGGCGGGCAATCTCTTGCCGGTACAGCGCCAGGAAATCGACGTTGTCGACGTTCAGCGGCGGGAAGCCGCCATCGCGGGTCACGTCCGAGATGATGCGGCGGATAAAGGGGAACAGCATGCGCGGGCATTCGATCAGCAGGAACGGATGCAGCTGTTCTTCCGGCACGCCCTCGATATGGAACGTGCCGCCGTATTCCAGCTCCATCAGGAACAGCGTTTCCTCATTGACCTTGTTCTTCGAGGTCACCTTGAACTTGGTGACGACGTCATACTGATGGTCGGCCGGGCGCTTGCGGGCGTCCAGGCTGACGGCGACCTGGATATCGGGCTGCACTTCGGCGGCGTTCATTCCCTTCTGCGCCACGACATTCTCAAAGCTCATGTCGCGGATGTATTGCGCCAGCACCTGCATGCGCACCTGGGGCGGGGCCGCTCCATTGCCTGCTGCGGTTTCGTCTGCCATCGTGAACTCCTGCTTTCGGGTGGCCGGATGCGGCCGGGTCTGGATCTGTCGGCACCGTCTGTAACAGAGCCACCCCCGCCGCTCAATGCCGGGTATCCCGAGGCGACCGGACAGGGAAGGAACGGGCATGGGCGGATCATTGGCGGTGGCGCTGGCAGAGATCGACCGGGCGAACGCGGCGGACCCGAAGGGCGAGGCGCTGGTCTATGGCGAAAGGATGAGTGCCGAGATGGACCGGGTTTTCCCGGCGGCGCCGGATGTCCTGAGGATCGCGGCGCGGGGGCAGCATGTGGAACGCTGGTTGTTGCCGCGCGGCGATTATCCCGAGGGCAAGGCGGGCTATCTGGCCTGGCGGCGCGAGCAGGGGCGGCGGCATGCCGAACGGGTCGCGGGGATCATGGCGGCGGCGGGCTATGACGCGGTCGAAACGGGGCGCGTGGGGGTGCTGCTGCGCAAGGAGGGGATCAAGCGGGATGATGAGGTGCAGGCGCTGGAGGATGTGATCTGCCTGGTTTTCCTGCGCTGGTATTTCGCGCCCTTTGCCGAGGGCAAGGACCCGGCTCAGGTGCTGGACATCGTCGAGAAGACGGCGCGGAAAATGTCGGTGGCGGGGCGGGAGAGGGTGCTGGCCGAGTTTCCCTTGCCCGAGGCGCTGGCGGCGGCGTTCCGGGGGGAATAAAGGGGGGCGTCCCGGCGTGGGACGCAAAGGAGGATCAATGATATCAAGGGCTTGGCTAGTCTGAATTAACGATCTGTTAACTTTTGCGCCCCGGCGGGCGGGCCGAGTCGCGGGGGCGGGTCTTTTCACCCCGTCCTGACCGGGCCGAATGGAAATTCCAGGCCTAACCCCTTGAATTCCTGCAAGATCACTTCTCTTGCATATAGTAATACTTTTGCTACTCTTGATCCCTGGACGGGTGAGTGGAGACGCCTGTCCGATCATTTTCGGGAGGACACATGAACATCATCAGGACGCTCGCGCTGGCCGCGGGCATGGGTGCCCTTTTGTCTGGAACGGCCTTTGCCGACCTGACGGGCAAGGTGATCGGCTTTTCGCAGATCGGGTCTGAATCCGGCTGGCGCGCGGCGGAAACCAGCGTGACCAAGGCCGAGGCGGAAAAGCTGGGCATCGATCTGAAATTCGCCGACGCGCAGCAAAAGCAGGAAAACCAGATCAAGGCGATCCGCGGGTTCATCGCGCAGGGGGTGGATGCCATCCTGGTCGCGCCGGTGGTGGCGACCGGCTGGGAGGAAGTGCTGACCGAGGCCAGGGAGGCGAATATCCCGGTCATCCTGCTGGACCGCGGCATCGAGGGGCCGGAAGACCTGTACCTGACCTCGGTCGCCTCGGACCAGGTGAAAGAGGGCCGGGTGGCCGGCGAATGGCTGGTGGCCACGGTGGCCGCAAGGACTGCAACGTGGTCGAGTTGCAGGGCACGGTCGGATCGTCGCCCGCGATCAACCGCAAGCAGGGGTTCGAGGAAGGCATCGCCGGCCAGGACAACATCAAGCTGATCCGCAGCCAGACCGGCGACTTTACCCGGTCGAAGGGCAAGGAAGTGATGGAAGGCTTTCTCAAGGCCGAGGACGGCGGCAAGAACATCTGTGCCGTCTATGCCCATAACGACGACATGGCGGTGGGCGCGATCCAGGCGATCAAGGATGCCGGCCTGAAACCGGGCAGCGACATCCTGGTGGTGTCGATCGACGCGGTTCCCGACATCTTTGCCGCCATGGTCGCGGGCGAGGCGAATGCCACCGTCGAATTGACGCCGAACATGGCCGGGCCGGCCTTCGCGGCGCTGGATGCCTATCTGAACGGCGGCACCCAGCCCGAGAAGTTCATCATCACCGAGTCGAAGCTGTATACCCCGGCCGACGACCCGCAGGGTGAATACGACCGCCGCAAGGGCCTGGGCTACTAGGGTTCCTGCCTTGCGACCGCCGCCGGCCGGTTTGTCCCCGGCCGGCGGAATTGCATTATCCGCGGGAACAGCGGACAGTCAGCCGGGGGGATCAGGGCATGAGCGAAACGGCGGGGCCGGTGTTGCTGGCCGAGGGGATCGTCAAGATATTCGGCCAGCACCGGGCACTGGACGGCGTGGATTTCGCGGTGAACCCCGGCGAGGTGCATGCCCTGTTGGGCGAGAACGGCGCAGGGAAATCGACGCTGATCAAGATCCTGACCGGGGCCTATCAGCCCGATGGCGGGCGGGTGACGCTGGACGGGGCCGAGGTGACGTTCCGCGACCCGCTGCATGCGCAGGGCCACGGCATCGGCACGGTCTATCAGGAAGTGAACCTGCTGCCCAACCGCAGCGTGGCGGAAAACCTGTTCCTGGGGCATCAGCCGGTGCGGTTCGGCCTGGTGCGCAGGGGCGTGATCGAGGCGCGGGCGCGCGAGATCCTGGCGACCTATGGGCTGGATATCGACGTGCGGGCGGAACTGTCCAGCTATTCGGTGGCGGTGCAGCAGATCGTGGCGATCGCGCGGGCGGTGGAACTGTCAGGCAAGGTGCTGGTGCTGGACGAGCCGACGGCCAGCCTGGACCGCAACGAAGTGGAAAAGATGTTCGAGGTGGTGCGCCGGCTGAAGGCGCGCGGGCTGGCGGTGATCTTCATCACGCATTTCCTGGACCAGGTGTTCGCGCTGGCCGACCGGGTGACGATCCTGCGCAACGGCAAGCTGGTGGGAACCAGGCCGCTGGCCGACCTGAGCGCGACCGACGTGGTGCGGATGATGCTGGGCAAGGACATTGCCTTTGACAACCGCCCGGTCGAGGGCGCCGCGGTGGCCGGCGGCGCGGCGCGGGTGGAGTTTCATGGCCTGGGACGGGCGGGAAAGGTGGCGCCGTTCACCCTGTCGCTGCGGGCGGGCGAGGTGGTGGGCGTGGCCGGATTGCTGGGCTCGGGCCGGACCGAGATGGCGCGGCTGATGTTCGGCGTGGATGGCGCCGATGGCGGCGAGGTCCGGGTGGACGGCAAGCCGGTGGCGGTGAAATCGCCGGCGCATGCGGTGGCGGCGGGTTTCGGTTTCTGCCCCGAGGACCGCAAGGCCGACGGCATCTTTGGCGAATTGAGCGTGCGGGAAAACATCATCATCGCCTTGCAGGCCAAGCTGGGCTGGTTCCGGGCGCTGAACCGAGATGAGCAACTGGACGTGGCGGGGCGCTTTGCCGAGGCGCTGGATATCCGCGCCTCCAGCCATGACATGCCGGTAAAGCTGCTGTCGGGGGGCAACCAGCAAAAGGTGATCCTGGCGCGCTGGCTGGCGATCGACCCGTCGTTCCTGATCCTGGACGAACCGACGCGGGGGATCGACGTGGGGGCGCATGCGGAAATCGTGCGGATGATCAACCGGCTGCGCGAGGACGGGCTGGCGCTGTTGGTGATCTCGTCCGAGCTGGACGAGGTGGTGGCCTATTCCAACCGGGTGGTGGTGATGCGAGACCGCGAGATGGTGGCCGAGCTGACGGGGGCCGGGATCACCCCGGCGGGGATCGTCGCGGCGATTGCGGGGGGCGCGGCATGAGGCGGAGGATGCCGGGGGCCGGGCTGATGCGGCCGCAGGTGGCGGTGCTGGCGCTGGTGCTGGTGATCAACTGGCTGCTGTTTCCGGGGTTCTTCTCGATCACCTGGCAGGATGGAAGGCTGTTCGGCAGCCTGATCGACGTGCTGAACCGCGGCGCGCCGGTGGCGATCCTGGCGGTGGGTATGACGGCGGTCATTGCGACCAAGGGGGTCGACCTGTCGGTGGGCGCGGTGATGGCGATCGCGGGGGCGACGGCGGCGGTGATGGTGACAGGCGGTCACGCGGCGCCGGTGGCGGTGGGCACGGCGCTGGCGGTCGGGCTGCTTTGCGGGCTGTGGAATGGCGTGTTGGTGACGATTCTGGACATCCAGCCGATCATCGCCACGCTGATCCTGATGGTCGCGGGCCGGGGCCTGGCGCAGCTGATCACCGAGGGCAGCATCGTGACCTTTGCCGATCCGGTGCTGATCTTCATCGGCACGGGGTCATTCCTGGGGCTGCCGATGCCGGTGGTGATCGCGCTCTTCCTGACCGTCGCGGCGACGCTGGCGGTGCGGCGGACGGCGCTGGGGCTGTTGATCGAGGCGGTGGGCGTCAACCGCAGCGCGGCGCGCTTTGCCGGGATATCGAGCCGGCTGCTGTTGCTGGTGGTCTATGCCTTTGCCGGGCTTTGCGCCGCCATTGCCGGGCTGATCGTGGCCGGCGACATCCGGGGCGCGGACGCAAACAACGCCGGGCTGTGGCTGGAGCTGGATGCGATCCTGGCCGTGGTGATCGGCGGTACCTCGCTGCTGGGCGGGCGGTTTTCCATTCCGATGGCGGTCCTGGGCGCGCTGATCATCCAGGCGATGAACACCGGCATCCTGATTTCCGGCTTTTCGCCCGAGTTCAACCTGGTGGTCAAATCCGGCGTCATCATCCTGATCCTGACGTTGCAATCGCCGCTGGCGGCGCGGCTGGTGCAGCGGCGTGCCGGGCCGGACGGCGGCGCGGACGCAAAGGCGGCAAAGGCGGAAAGGAAGCCGACATGAACCGCGCGCTGCGCCCCCTGCTGGCAACCGCCACGATCTTTGTGCTGGCCTATGTGCTGGCGGTGCTGCAGTTCCCCACGATGCTGTCGACGCGGGTGCTGGGCAATTTCCTGACCGACAATGCCTTTCTGGGCATCGCGGCGGTGGGGATGACCTTTGTCATCCTGTCGGGCGGGATCGACCTGTCGGTGGGCGCGGTGATCGGGTTCACCACCGTGCTGATCGCGGTGCTGATCATGTGGCTGAACCTGCACCCGTTGCTGGCCTTTGCCATCGCGCTGATCGTGGCGGCCGGTTTCGGCGCGGTGATGGGGGCCGCGATCCATTACCTGAAGGTGCCCAGCTTCATCGTGACGCTGGCCGGCATGTTCCTGGCGCGGGGCTGTGCCTCTGTGCTGTCGCCGGACAGCATCGGCATCAGCCACCCGTTCTATTCGGCGGTCTCGAAAAGCTATGTCCTCTTGCCGGGCGGCGGACGGCTGACGGTGATCGGGATGATCATGCTGGCGGTCTTTGCGCTGGCCATCGTGCTGGCGCATCGCACGCGGTTCGGGTCCTATGTCTATGCGCTGGGCGGGTCAGAGCAGTCGGCGGCGCTGATGGGCGTGCCGGTCGCGCGGACCACCATTGCCATCTATGCGCTGTCGTCGGGCCTGGCAGGGTTGGCAGGGGTGGTGTTTTCGCTTTACACCTCGGCCGGGTATTCGTTGAACGCGCTGGGGGTGGAGTTGGACGCGATTGCGGCCGTTGTGATCGGGGGAACCCTGCTGACCGGTGGCTACGGCTTTGTCGCCGGCACCTTCATCGGGGTGATGCTGCAGGGGCTGGTGCAGACCTATATCGTGTTCGACGGATCCTTGAGCAGCTGGTGGACCAAGATCGTCATCGGGTTCCTGCTGTTCGTGTTCATCCTGATGCAGCGGCTGGTGTTCACTGCCCAGGCATCCGACCGCAAGGTGCTGTGGAAGGCATGAGATGAGCGAACCCGGGAGCATGATCCGTGCGCTCTCGGGGCGGCAGACGGCGCGCAACTTTCATTCCTACGTGATCGCGGAAATCGGCCTGGGGATCGCCTCGGGCCGGTTTGCCGTGGGGACGGTGCTGCCGGGCGACGCCGAGATGATGGACAGCTATGGCGTGTCGCGGACCGTGCTGCGCGAGGCGCTGAAAACGATCGAGGCCAAGGGGCTGGTCGAGGCGCGGGCCAAGGTGGGCACGCGGGTGTTGCCGCGCGGCCGGTGGAACCTGTTCGACCGGCAGGTTCTGACCTGGATCCATGAGGCGGGGCCGGACCGGGCGCTGCTGGAAAGTTTTGTCGAGGTGCGCCAGTCGGTCGAGATGCAGGCGGCGGCGCTGGCGGCGGGGCGGCGGACGGCGGAACAACTGCGGATGCTGCATTACTGGCTGAACCAGCGGCAGGTGACGGCGGCCATGGCAGAGCCGCAGGCGCTGGCCGAGTTCGAGTTTCACCGGATGCTGTGCGAGGCGTCGCAGAACCCGTTCCTGCGGGCGGGATCGGCGCTGGTGGAATTCGGCGTGGTCTGTGCGATGGCGCCGCGGATGGCGGCGGCGCCGGGGGATTACGCCGCCGAGAAGGCGCCGTTCTATGCCGCGCTGGCCGATGCGGTCGCCGGTGGTGACAGCGGGGCGGCGGGCGTGGCGATGGCCGATATCCTGCGGGTGGACCGGGGCTGGATTCTGTCTGGCGGCTGAGCCGGTCGCGGTCAGTCGCGGGCGGATAGGCCGGCGCGAAGGCTGTCACGCGGGCACAGGCCAAAGCGGGCGCGATACAGTTCGGAAAACCGGCCAAAGTGGGTAAAGCCCCAGCGCAGGGCCACCTGGGTGACGGTCAGCCCCGGTTCGCCGCGCATCAGGTCTGCATGGGCGCGGTCCAGCCGGGCATCGCGCCAATGAGCCAGCGGCGTGGTGCCGCGATACTGCCGAAAGGCCAGTTGCAGCCCGCGCGGCGAGATTCCGGCGGCATCAGCCACCTGGTCCAGCGTGATCGGCTGGTCCAGGTTGGCCTCGATGAAGCCCTCGGCCAGGCGCAGGTGGCGCGGGCGCGGGGCGGCGCGCAGCCGGCCCAAGAGCGCGGCATGGTCATGCGCGGCCGCATCCAGCAGCCCGGACAGGACCGAGTTTTCGATCTGCCGCGCCATCAGGCCGGAGCCAAGGGCGCCGTCGTCCTGATCGGCCTCGGCGGCCAGCCACAGCACCAGCCTGCGCAGCGCCGCGCCGGGGCCACGGGTCAGGTCAAGCGGGCCGTCAAAGGTCAGCGTGCGGTCA
This sequence comes from Paracoccaceae bacterium, assembly GCA_041397345.1. Classification (GTDB taxonomy): domain Bacteria; phylum Pseudomonadota; class Alphaproteobacteria; order Rhodobacterales; family Rhodobacteraceae; genus Pseudogemmobacter. The sequence goes on along the minus strand of JAWKWU010000012.1, from coordinate 77,604 downwards.
GAGGCGGCGCCCAGCGCGCGTTCCAGATGGGCCTGCATCGCCTGCCGGCTGATCTGCACCAGCAGTTGCCGCGTGCCCTCGGCCCAGTCCATCACCGTGGGCAGATGCGGGTTCAGCACCGCCGCCGTCTGCGGCGTGGACAGGTAGCTGCGGTTGCCGTTGCGGATGCTGGCGCCGCCTTCCAGCGGGATCTGCACCAGGTAAAAGCCGCCCAGTTCGCCCGGCATGATCCGGGTCGGCGCGCCGTATTCGATATAGTTCAGCGACAGGGCCTGCCCGGCCAGGTGGTGATGCCGCGCCAGAAAGGGCGCGCGGTTGGCGGTGTCCAGCCGGTGGGGGCAGAATTTCTCGGCCACGCGGGCCCGCGCCTCGTCCAGGTCGGTGGTGCGGAACAGGACATGCGTCCGCAGCGGCAGGGATGTCTGGGTAAGGGGCATCAGGGGTTCCGACCGGCTGTCCCAGGGATCACGCGGGCCAGCCTAGCACGGAGATCGCAAAATAGACTCATCCAGGAAACGATTTTTTCGTTTTCCGGATAATCGCTGCGTCCGGCGGATAGAACCGCCGGCGCGGCGGGCGCCTAATCCTTCAAATTCAAAGCATCGCAGGAGGGGTTCGATGAAAGGGCTGGAGGGCAAGGTTGCCATCGTGCCGGGGGGCGCGACCAAGATCGGGCAGGCGATCGTCGCGGCGTTCCGCGAGGCGGGCGTCAGGGTGATGGTGGCCGATATCGCCGATCCGGGCGCGCTGGCCGAGGGCGTGGGCTATACCCGCTGCGACCTGCGCGACGACGGGCAGATCGCGGCCCTGGTCAAGGCGACGAAAGAGCGGTTCGGGCGTATCGACTTTCTGGTGAACGTGGCCTGTTCCTACCTGGACAACGGCGCCGCCTCGACCCGGGCCGAGTGGCTGGAGAGCCTGGATGTCAATATCGTGGGCTCGGTCATGCTGATGCAGGCCGCGCGCGAGGAGCTGGCGAAAAACAAGGGCGCGATCGTCAATTTCGGGTCGATCTCGTCGCGGGTGGCGCAGACGGGGCGCTGGCTTTACCCGGTGTCGAAGGCGGCGATCCTGCAACTGACGCGCAACCAGGCGATGGACCTGGCGCCCGATGGCATCCGGGTGAACGCGGTCAGCCCCGGCTGGACCTGGTCGAACATCATGGACCAGCTGACCGGAGGCGACCGGGCCAAGACCGACGCGGTGGCGGCGCCGTTCCACCTGCTGGGCCGGGTGGGCGACCCCGAGGAAGTGGCGCAGGCGGTGCTGTTCCTGTGTTCGGACAATGCCAGCTTTGTCACCGGAACCGACCTGTGCGTGGACGGCGGCTATACCGCGATGGGCCCGGAACAGGCCGTGCCGGCGATTCCGAAACTGATGGCCTGAATCCACAGGGCCGAAACAACAAGAACAGGGAGAGACGGATGAGAAAGATCACCATCATCGGTGGCGGCCAATCGGGGCTGCAACTGGGCATCGGCCTGTTGCAGGCCGGCTACAAGGTGCGCGTGGTGCAGAACCGCACCGCCGAGGACATCGCCGGGGGCAGGGTTCTGTCCAGCCAGTGCATGTTCCACACCGCCGTGCAGAACGAGCGCGACCTGGGCCTTGATTTCTGGGGCGACAGCTGCCCACCGGTCGAGGGCATCAATTTCATGGTGCCGCATCCGGAATTGCGCGGGCAGAAGGCGGTGGACTGGGCCGGGCGGCTGACCCACAACGCCTATTCGGTCGACCAGCGGGTAAAGGTGCCGCGCTGGATGACGGAATTCACCAAGGCGGGCGGCGATCTGGTGATCGCCGATGCCGGGATTGCCGAACTGGAGGATTATGCCGCCAGCGACGATCTGGTGATCGTCGCCTCGGGCAAGGGCGAGATCGGGCGGATGTTCGAGCGCGACGCCGCCAAATCGCCCTATGACAAGCCGCAAAGGGCGCTGGCGCTGAGCTATGTCAAGGGAATGACGCCGCGGGCCGAACATTCGGCAGTCTGCTTCAACCTGATCCCCGGCGTGGGGGAATATTTCGTCTTTCCGGCGCTGACCACCACCGGCCCCTGCGAGATCATGGTGATGGAGGGCATTCCCGGCGGGCCGATGGATTGCTGGGCCGATGTGAAGACGCCGGAGGAGCATCTGGCAAAGTCGAAGTGGATCGTCGACACCTTCCTGCCCTGGGAGGCCGAGCGTTGCCGCGACATCGAGCTGACCGACGACAACGGCATCCTGGCCGGGCGCTTTGCGCCGACGGTGCGGCACCCGGTGGGGGCGCTGCCCTCGGGGCGCAAGATCCTGGGCCTGGGCGATGCGGTCTGCCTGAACGATCCGATCACCGGACAAGGCTCTAACAACGCCTCAAAGGCGGCCAAGGTCTATCTGGACTGCATTCTGGCGCATAGCGACCGGCCGTTCGACGCGGCCTTCATGCAGGCCACGTTCGACGCCTATTGGGCCTATGCGCAATGGGTGGTGCAATGGACCAACATGATGCTGCAACCGCCGCCGCCCTTTGTGCTGGAGATCATGGGAACGGCCTGCGGCGAGCCGCGTCTGGCGCAGCGGATGGCCAATGGATTCGACGACCCGCGCGACTTCTTTCCCTGGTTCGCCGATCCGGTCCAGGCCAGCGCCTATCTGGCCGAGCTGAAGGCGGCCTGAGATGGGCGTGGCCGTCGACATCGGCGCGTTTCGCAGCGCCATGGCGCGGTTTCCGGGGGCGGTGACCATCATCACCGCCCTGCACGGAACCGAGCGGCGGGGCATAACCGCCACCGCCGTCTGTTCGGTCACGGCGGAACCGCCCAGCCTGCTGGTCTGCGTCAACCGCAAGACCGGCACCTGCGCGGCGATCGAGGCGGGCGGGCATTTCGTGGTCAACCTGCTGGCCGATCCGGCGACACCGCTGGCGCTGCGCTTTGCCGGGGCGGATGGCGCCACCGGGGCCGGCAAGTTCGACCTGGGGCAATGGTCTGCCGATGCCCAGGGCCTGCCGGTGCTGGACGAGGCGCTGGTCAGCATCTCCTGCAAGGTGGCAGAATCGGTGCAGACCGGCAGCCATATGGTGTTCATCGGCCAGATCACCCAGATCCGCCACGGGTCGGGGCTGCCGCTGGTCTATGAACAGGCGCGGTTTCACCGGCTGGCGCCACTGTAGCCGGCCCGCCGTCAGACCGTGGCGGGCGACACGACCCAGATAACCTCGCAGTCCTGCTCGCCCACGGTCCAGAACCGCACCATGGCCTGTGCCGGAAAGGCAAAGCTGTCGCCGGTGCCGATGGTAAAGCTGCGGTCATCCAGGCTGAGCCCCAGGGTGCCCCTCAGCACGATGCCGCATTTGCCGCCCTCGGTGTTCGAGTAGGGCTCGCCGGAATCGGCGCCGGGTTTCAGGACAAAGCGCAGCATCTGGATCTGCGGCTGGCAGTCGGGCGTCAGGATTTCCTTGCGCAGCGCGGCGTCGTGGTAGCTGAGTTCCCGCCGCGCGCCCTGCCGCACCACGACATCGGCATCGTCGGGGGCCTTTTGCTCTGGCCCCTCGAACAGCCAGATCACCGGCATTTCCAGCGCGTCGCAGATGGCCCGCACGGATTTGATCGAGGGGACGGCAAGGCCGCGCTCGACCTGGCTGATCATGCCGACGGACAGGCCGGCGCCGTCGGCCACCTGTTTCAGCGACATTCCCGCACCTTGCGACGCAGGCGAAGGCGTTCCCCGATCCGGTGTTTGCTTGGTTCTAGTTCGGTCATGCGGGTCCAACAGACATCTTGCTGCCACAGTCTACGCAGCCGCAGGGGGCATTTCTACACTAAAAAATCTTGACGCAAATTTTAACTGTATCATAATACCAAGGTGTCGGATTTCACCTTGCACTGCGGGAGGCGGGAAAAGGTGACGAAAGGGCGCCATGTCGCTGCGACCCTGGTCAACCCATCCGGCAAAGCGGAGGAACCATGAATTTCCTGAAATCTTCGACGATCCTTGTGGCCGCTGCCCTGTCCGCATCCGCAGCCGATGCCCGCGACCTGACCATCGCCGGCTGGGGCGGCAACTATCAGGATGCCCAGCGCGCGGCCTATTTCGAGCCCTTTGCCCAGGCGGCCGGCCTGAGTTTCATCGAGACCACCTATCTGGGCGGTCTGGCCGAGCTGAAGACCATGGCCGATACGGGCAACGTGATCTGGGACCTGGTCATCACCGATGGCGCCACGCTGCAACTGGGCTGCGACGAGGGCCTGTTCGAGCCGCTGGACTGGGATGCCCTGGGCGTCAAGGACAGCCTGCTGCCCGACGCCGTCACCCCCTGCGGGATGGGCAACGTGGTGATCGGCAACGGCTTTGCCTACAACGCCGAGACCTTTCCCGACGGGCCGACCTCCTGGGCGGATTTCTTCGATCTGGCGAAATATCCCGGCAAGCGCGGGATCAAGAACGATCCGATGATGAACCTGGAATATGCGCTGATGGCCGACGGGGTGCCGCCGGACCAGGTCTATGAGGTGCTGGCGACGCCCGAAGGCGTGGACCGGGCCTTTGCCCAGTTCGACCGGATCAAGGCCGAGTTGCAATACTGGGATGCCGGGTCGCAGCCAGTGGAATGGCTGGCCGCCAACAACGTGGCGATGAGCACGGCCTATAACGGCCGCATCATCATGGCCGCCAAGGAAGGCAAGCCGCTGACCTATGTCTGGACCAACCAGATCTCGAACATCGATGCCTGGGCGGTGCCGGCCAATTCGCCCTACAAGGCCGAGGCGATGGAATTCCTGAAGGTCGCCGCCAACCCGGAGAACCAGGCAAAATTCTCCAGCCTGATGCCCTATGGCCCGACCAACGTCGAGACCGCCACGGTGCTGCCGCCCGAGGTGGTGGCGGACCTGCCGGCAGGCGACAACATCAAGGATTCGCTGTTCCTGTCTGACTCCTTCTGGATCGACCACAAGGACGAGCTGACCGAGCGCTGGAACACCTGGTCCACGCAATGATCGCCGGCCGGGCCTGCCCCTGGCGGCGGGCCCGGCTGCCTGCCCATTCCCCAGCCGAGCGCGGTTTCCCATGCTGACGTCGCCGCAAAAGACCCATGGCGGCAGGGTGGCGGCATTCGTCCTGCTGATCCTGCCCCTGGCGATCTATATCCTGGTCTACCTGATCCCGCTGGGGTCGGTGGTATCGCTGAGCGTCGACAACCGCGCGCTGAGCGAGCGGTTTCCCGCGCTGCGGGCCGAATTCGCGCTGGGCGACGCGGGCACGCCCGACGGCCGGGCGGCGGCGCTGTTGCAGGATCTGACGGCGCTGGACACCCGGGCGCGGGGCGAGACCGCCCGGATGCTGAACCAGGAAATCTCGGGGTTCCGGTCGCTGCTGCTGGACACCGGGCGCAGCGCCGACACCATCGCGCCAACCATGGCGGCGCTGGTGGAGCATGACGCGCGCTGGGGCGATCCGGCCTATTGGGAGGTGATCGAGCGCAACATTCCCGCGCTGTCGCTGCGGCATTTCCAGAAGGTGACGGGGCTGCAGGCCGGGCCGGACGGCAGGCTGACGATCGCCAGCGGCGACGACATCTATCTGCGGATCATGCTGCGCACGCTGGTCATTGCGCTGCAGGTCACGATCCTGACCCTGATCATCGGCTATCCGCTGGCCTATGCGGTGGCCAACGGGTCGCGCCGGCTGAGCGGGTTCATCCTGATGGTGGTGCTGCTGTCGTTCTGGACCTCGATCCTGGTCAGGACGACGGCCTGGGTGGTGCTGTTGCAGACCAACGGGCTGGTGAACGGGCTCTTGGTTTGGCTGGGCGTGGTGGCGGAACCGCTGCAACTGATCTTTAACCGCTTTGGCACGCTGGTGGCGATGACCCATGTGCTGCTGCCCTTTGCGATCATCCCGATGATGAACGTGATGCGCACGATCCCGGCGGCGCAGAACCAGGCGTCGCGCAGCCTGGGCGCGGGCGGCGTGGAAACCTTTGTGCGGGTCTACCTGCCGCAGAGCCTGCGCGGGGTCGTGGTCGGCGGCGGCACGGTGTTCATCCTGGCGCTGGGCTTTTACGTGACTCCGGCGCTGGTCGGGGGCCGGGCGACCAGATGCTGTCCTATTACATCGCCGATTTCGTGCGCAAGACGCTGAACTGGGGCATGGCCGGGGCGCTGTCGGTGCTGCTGCTGGCGGGGGTTCTGGCGCTCTTGGCGGCCTATGGCGCGGCACGGTGGCTGCTGACGCGGCGGCGCGGGGGGGTCTGAGATGTCACGATGGATATTCTGGACCAGCACGGTCCTGTGCCTGGCCTTTCTGGCGCTGCCCCTGCTGCTGGTGCTGCCGCTGGCGTTCAACACCAGCTCTTTCCTGACCTATCCGATGGAGGGGTTTACCCTGGGCTGGTTCGCCGAGGTTTTCGGCCAGTCCACCTGGACCGCCGCGATCTGGAACAGCGTCAAGGTGGCCGCGGGCGCCATGGCGCTGGCGGTGCTGATCGGCGGCATGGCGGCGACGGGAGTCATCCTGACCGGGCGCGCCCTGCAGGTGGTGCTGTCGGCGCTGTTCGTCTCGCCGCTGGTGGTGCCCAGCATCGTCGTGGCGGTGGCCTTTGCCTATGCCTTCGGGCGGGCGGGGCTGTCGGGAAGCTATGCCGCACTGGTGCTGGCCCATTCGATCCTGGGGGCGCCGCTGGTCTTTCTGTCGGTGCTGACCTCGCTGCGCGGGCTGGACCCCGACCTGGACCGGGCGGCGGCATCGCTGGGGGCCTCGCGCCTGCACAGGTTCCGGCATGTCACGCTGCCGCTGGCGGCGCCGGGGTTCCTGGCCGGGGCGCTGTTTGCCTTTATCACCTCGTTCGACGAGGTCGTGGTGGCACTGTTCCTGGCCGCGCCCGAGTCGACCACCCTGCCGATCGCGCTGTTCTCGGGCCTGCGCGACCGCCTGCAACCGACCATCGTGGTGGTGGCGCTGATGCTGTCGCTGGTCAGCCTGCTGTTCCTGCTGGCGATGGCCCGGATGCAGAAGCGCGGCGGCGCCCTGCCCGGCCGGAATTGAGGAGATCGCATGTCCTTTATCGAAATCCAGTCGGTCAACAAGCACTACGGCCCGGTCCAGGCGCTGTTCGACGTGACGCTGTCGATCAGCAAGGGAGAGTTCGTCACCCTGCTGGGGCCGTCGGGTTCGGGCAAGACCACCTTGCTGAAGATCCTGGGCGGGTTCGACCCGGTCACCTCGGGGACGATCCGGATGGAGGGGCGCGACATCACCGCCGTGCCGCCGGAAAAGCGCAACTTTGGCCTGGTGTTCCAGGGCTATGCGCTGTTTCCGCACATGACGGTCGCGGACAACATCGCCTATCCGCTGCGGGTGCGCCGCCGCCCGCGGGCCGAGATCGCCGAGCAGGTCCAGGCGATGCTGGACCTGGTTCAACTGGGCAAGTTTGCCGGGCGCAAGCCGCAAGAGCTTTCGGGGGGGCAGCAGCAGCGGGTGGCGCTGGCGCGGGCGCTGGTGTTCCGCCCCGACCTCTTGCTGCTGGACGAGCCGATGTCGGCGCTGGACAAGAAGCTGCGGTTCGACCTGCAGGAGGAGCTGCGCGACATTCACCGGCGGCTGGGAACCACCTTCATCAATGTGACCCATGACCAGGAAGAGGCGATGCACATGTCCGACAGCATCGCCGTCATGGACCACGGCCGGATCGAGCAGTTCGACACGGCCTTTGCGCTGTATCGCAAGCCAGCGAACCGGTTCGTCGCCAGCTTCATCGGCAAGTCCAACCTGCTGGAGGGCCGCATCGCCGGCGGCCGGTTCCACGCCGGCGAGATCGCGGTGGACCTGCCGGGCGCCAAGGCCGAAGGCCAGGTGGCGCTGATGTTGCGGCCCGAGGATCTGGCGCTGTGCCCCGGCCCGCAGGCCGAGGGCAAGGCGGTGCTGCCGGCCGATGTGATCAGCGCCACCTATACCGGCGACCGGGCGATCTACACCGTCGCGGTCGGCCCCGACGCGCGGTTCCTGGTCTATGGCACGGCCCGGACCGGCCTGATTGCCGAGGGCAGCCGCATCCATGTTGCCTTTGACCCGCAGGATTGCCTGCTGCTTCGCTGAACCCGGAAAGGAATTGCCTTGAGTAATCTGAGACATGCAACCCCGACCGCCGCCGGCGAGGGCGAGGCGTCGCACCCCGGCCCGGACCGCGTGATCGAAGGCGCGCCGCGGTTCACCACCTGGCCCGCCATCGAGGGCGCGATCAGTAGCGGCATCTGGGCCGCCACCCCCGGCCAGCACCGCGTGGTCCGCGATGCCGATACGGTCGAGCAGTTCTACATCCTGGAAGGCGAGATCGAGCTGGCCGAGGACGGGGGGGACGGGCCGCTCCGGTTCGGGCCGGGCGATCTGGTGATGCTGGCCCCCGGTTTTTGCGGCACCTGGCGCACGATAACGCCGGTGCGCAAGCTGTACTTCACCGCCCGCCTGCAGAACGGGCAAATCCCCAACGCGACGAACCAGGCATGAGTCAGACCATGAAAACCACTCCATTCTGGTGGGAAGAGGCCGAGCCTGCCCACGGCGAACGCAGTTTCGACACCGGTTCATGCAGCGTGCTGATCGTCGGTGCGGGCTATACCGGGCTGTCGGCCGCGATCACCCTGGCCGAGGCGGGCATCCGCGATGTCCTTGTCGTCGACGCCATGCGGATCGGCGAAGGCGCCAGTTCGCGCAACGGCGGCCAGATCGGCAACGCGCCCAAGTTCGACCTGGCCTATGCCAGCCGCAAGTTCGGCGCCAGACGCGCGGCCGAGATCATGGACGACTATGAACAGGCCATGCCCTTCATGCTGAAACGGGCGGCGACGCTGAGCGACCCGTTCGACCTGGACCTGAACGGCGCCGTCACCGGGATTCACAGCCGCAAGGACTTGCGCAAGCTGCAGGCGATGCGCGACAGCCTGCCGCCCGACCAGCGCGACAGCATGGAAATCCTGGGCAAGGCGGAAATGGGCCGGGTGCTGAAATCCGATATCTATGTCGGCGCCCTGCTGAAGCACGGGCAGGGCGGGCTGCATCCGGCGAAATATGTCCGCGCCCTGGCCAATCGGGCGCGGTCGCTGGGGGTGCGGATCTTTACCGGCTGGCGCTATCAGGGCGCCACGCGCGACGGAGCGGGCCAGATGGTGCGGCTGGCCGACGCGCAGGGTGGCCCGGTGACGATCCGGGCCGACAAGGTGCTGTTGTCGGTCAACGGCTATGCCGGCCCCGAGCAGAAATGGCTGCGCCGGCGGATCATTCCGGTGCAAAGCTACATGATCGCCACCGAGCCGCTGCCGCTGGACCAGATGGAGGCGCTGATCCCGCAGAACCGGGTGGCGGGTGATACCAAGCACATCCTGTATTACTATCGCCGGTCGCCCGACGGGACGCGGATGCTGTTCGGCGGCCGCGCGCGGTTTAGCACCTCGACCGAGGCGGAATCGGCCCTGGGCCTGCGCCGGTTCATGGCGCATACCTTTCCCGCGCTGAAGGATGCGCCGATCTCGCATTCCTGGCTGGGCAACGTCTGCTTTGCCTATGACTTCGTCACCCATCTGGGCCGGCTGCAGGACGAGGTCTATTATTCGTCGTGCTACAACGGCAACGGCGTTTCGATGGCGACCTATATGGGCCATCGCGCGGCCGAGATGCTGATGGGTGTGCCGGGGCATGACCGGGGCGTGGTCAACACCACCTTCCCGGCGATCCCGCTTTACAACGGCAATCCCTGGTTCCTGCCGCTGGTGGGCAACTGGTACCGGTTCCTGGACCGTTCGGCCCGCTGGTTCGGCTGACCGGGGCCGCCGCGATGCGTGCCGAGGCCCTGCCGGCGCCGCCCCGGCCACAGTCGCGCCGGGGCGTTGCCCTGATGCTGCTGGCGATGGCGCTGGTGCCGATGATCGACGTCTTTGCCAAGCAACTGGCGTTGCAGGGCCTGTCCGCGCTGCAGATCATCTTCATGCGGATGGCCTATGGAACCGTGCTGATGCTGCCGCTGATGCTCTGGGCCCATCGCGGCGGCGGCGGCGGGCGGGGCCGCCGGGCAAGCCCGCTGGTGTCGTTCCTGTTGGGCCTGACCAGCCTGGGCGCCGGCGTGTTCTTCTGCCGCGCTGTGCTGGCTGTCGATCGCCGATACGCTGGCGATCACCTTGTGCAGCCGCTGTTCGTCACGCTGATGTCACGCTACCTGCTGAAGGAAAGGGTCGGCGCCCTGCGCTGGGCGGCGCTGGCGGTGGGGCTGATCGCCACGCTGGTGATCATCCGGCCGGGGTCGGGCGCGTTTGAGCCGGCAAGCCTGCTGGCGCTGGCCTCGGGCGCCTGCATGGCCGCCTATGCCATCATCGTGCGGTCGGGCGCGGGGCGTTACAGCGCGCTGTCGGTAACCTTCCTGACCCATGCCGTCGCCGGGCTGATCGCGCTGCCGCTGATGGTGATGGTCTGGCAGGCGCCGACGGCGGGGCAATGGCTGAACGGCCTGAACATGGCGCTGGTCGGGCTGGCGGGGCAATACCTGATCATCCGCGCCTATGACCATTGCGAGGCCTCGCTGCTGGCGCCGCTATCCTATACGGAAATCGTGACCTCGACCCTGGTCAGCTGGTGGTTCTTTCACCAGGTCCCCGACGCCCTGACCTTTGCCGGCGTGGCGGTGCTGATCGGTTCCGCCATCGCGGTCGCCCGCAGCGGATAGGGCGCAAAGGGGCCGGCGGGTTTCATCAGGGACGGGGGTCTGCGGAAGCGTGGTGCCGGTGAAGGGACTCGAACCCCCGACCCCATCATTACGAATGACGTGCTCTACCAGCTGAGCTACACCGGCACGCTTCCATTTGCGGGCCTTGAACTGGCCCCTACCCTTACCTTGCGCTGCGGGCACCGGCCTGGTCTGCCCGGTCCCTGCAACGCCACCGCACGCGGCCCCCGGGCCGCGATCGGGGTGGCTTTAGCATCGGTTCGGGGCGCTGTGTAGCCCTAATTTGACCGCCGCAGGATTTCGTCGGGGTCCTCTTGCGGTTCGGGTTCGGCGGCGGGCCCGGGTTCCGGGGGGGCTACCTCCTCGACCTCGGGCGGCGGGGTGTCGGGGCCGAACAGCATCGGCGCCAGATCGGCCGAAGTGGCCGGGCGCAGCCGCGATTCCCGGGCCGGTTCGCGCCAGGACAGGGTATCGAACCCGCCGCAATCGGGGCAGATCGGCTGCCAGCCGTCCTGCACGGCATGGCATTTGTCACAGCACCATTGCGGCCCGCGCGAGGCGGTCAGCGCCTGGGCCAGGATGGCGCGGACCGCGGTCTCGTCAGCCCCGGCGCCGCGTTCGGCGGCCGCCAGGATGGCCAGCGAGCGCTGGGTTGGGTGGTCTTCGGCCAGGGTTCCCAGCGCCTCGCGGGCGCCGATGAAATCCTGCGTCGCCAGCAGCAGTTCGGCGCGGGTCAGCCGGGTTTCCTCATCCTGCGGGTGGATCGACAGCAGCGCCTTGAACCGTTTCAGCCGCGCGTCAGGGGTTTCCTCGGGTTCGATGGCGGCGAATGCGGCGGCCAGGTCGGGGTGGGGCTTGGCCTCCCAGGCCTTTTTCAGCACCCGGGTCGCCCCCTTGCGGTCGCCCTTGTCGATCAGCGCATGGGCAGCGATCACCGCGGCGGGAATCAGGTCGGGCGACAGGCGGTTGGCCTCGATCGCGGCCTCGCGCGCCTCGATGCTGCTGCCCTCGGCAGTGACGGCCTTGGCCTCTTGCAGCGCCAGAAGCGCGTCGCGGCGGCGATAGACGCTGCGCGGCAATTCACCCGAGCGCAGCTTTTCGCCGAGCGTGCTGCGCGCGCCCTTCCAGTCGCCATGATCGGCCTGCAGTTTCAGCAGGATGTCCTGGGTCTCGGCATGGCGGGGTTTCAGCGCAAAGGCCTTTTCCGCCAGTTTCAGCGCGGTGTCGGTGTCGCCCTCGGCCAGCTTGTGGCGCATCAGGCCGCGCACGGCGACAAAGCGGGTGTTGTCCGATTGCAGCAGCGCCTTGTAGGCCTCGACCGCGGCGCGGCTGTCGCCCGCGGATTCGGCGGCCTGCGCCACCAGCAGGGTGGTCAGTTCCGGCTTGTGCAGCAGGCGTTCGGCGGCGCGGGCCCGCTGCATCGCGGCGGCGTGTTCGCCAGAGGCCAGGGCCACCATCGCCTCGGACATGGCGGCATAGCCCTTGCGTTCGCGGTTGCGGTCGAAATAGCGGCTGATCGCGGTTTCGTCACCGTTCAGGAAGCGCGCCGTGGCCAGCAAGAGGCCAAGGATCTTCAGCCCCAGCCAGACCGCCGCGATCAGCAAAAGCCCCAGCACCAGGGCCTGCAACGGCCCAAAGGTGAATTCCATGCCGCCGGCGCTGATCCGCAACTGTTCGCCGGAATCCGACAACACCCCGCCCAGCAGCGCCAAAGCGGCGATCACCAGCAGGAAGGCAACAACCTTTAACAGCGACCAGATCACCAGCGCCCCCTATTTCTGCAGCGTCGCGGACAGCGCCGCCAACGCCTGTTGCACCGCCTGATAGTCCTGCGCCTGGGCGACCCAGCCCTGCATCGCGGCCTGCCCTTCGGCCGGCAGCGCGGCAATCTCGGCCAGCGCGGCGTCGATCTGCCCCGCCGCCACCGCCGCCTCGGCCCGCGACAGGATGGCATCGGGGTCGCCGCCCTCGCGCGGGGTCAGCGAGCGGGCGCCCGACTGGATGCGCAGAAAGGTGAACAACCCGTCGCTCCAGCCGCCGGTTCCGGCGTCGACCCGCAGCGCGGCATCCAGCGCGTCGCGCGCCGCCTGGGGGAAGGCCCCGGCCAGGGCGGTCAGCGTCGGCAGGCCGGTGTCGGCGCGGTCGCGCAGGATCGCGTCGACCGGCACCCCGCCCAGCGCGGCCAGATCCGCCGCATAGGGCGCGCCGGTCAGCGCCGCCGCCTTGATGCGCTCGGCGGCCTCAAGCTGGCCGACACGGGCGCGCGTCGCCTCGACCTCGGCCTGGGCCTGGGCGGCGGCGCGGGCCTGCCAGTCGGCCATGGCCTGATCGACCAGCGCCCGCAATTCCGGGCCGGCCCCGGCAAGCGCGCTGTCCTTCTGCCCGGCCAGCGCCGATTTCAGCGCCTCGACCTCGGCCGAAAGGGCGGCAAAGCTGGCGGGCGGGATGCTGCCGTCGGCGTTGGCGGGCGCCGATGCCATGGCCTCCAGCCGGCCCTCGGCCTGGTCCAGCCGGTCGCCCAGCGCGGTCAGCGCCTCTGCCGTCGCCGCGGGGTCGCCCAGCCGCGAGGCCAGGTCCGCCATGGTCTGATCGGCCTTGTCCAGCCGGGCCTGCAACTCGGCCACCTGGGCCTGCAGGGCCGGAACCGGGTCTTCGCCGCGCAGCTTCAGCACGTCATACCAGGCGGCGGCGAAACCGCCCGCGGCCAGCAGCGCCATCGCCACCAGAACCAGCGGCCAGCGCCGGCTGTCCTGCCGCGGCGCGGGGTCGGCCGTGGGCGGATCCTCGGGCGGGGGCGCCTGAGGCTCGGCCAGAACAACAGCGTCGTTTTCCTCTGCCATGGCCGGGCGGCCCCTCTCTGCTTTGGCTTTCGCCAAGCTAATCATCAGCGGGGCGGGGCTTCAAGGCGACAGGGACAGAATGACACGCAGGATTGCGCGCATCATTGCCGGGCCATCGGGGGCCTCGGCCACCACGCCGCGCGCGGAAAGCGGCTCTGACAAGGCGGAAAGCGCGCTATCCGAGATCGCGCAGGGCCGCAGATCGGCGCGGGTGCCTGCGGGCAGCGCCGCCTGAAACAATCGGGCCGAGCGCGGCGAGTAGAGCGGCACGACCACCGGGCCGGGCTGCTGCAACAGCGCCAACGCCTGCGGCGGCAGGGCCAGCGGCTCCTGGGCATAGACCGCCCGCGCCTCGGCCGGGATGCCGGCCTGCGCCAGCCGGTCGGCCAGCGGCGACGATACGTCGCGCCCATGCAGATACAGCATCCGCCCTGCCCCGCCGGTCAGGACCAGCCGCTGCAACAGGTCTTTGGCGGTCATCGCCGGCGCCTTTGGCTGGAACCCGTGGGCCAGCGCCGCGCGGGCGGTGCGCGGGCCGACGCAGAACAGCGTATCGGGCAGGACGGCGCCGGCCGCCCGCAGCCGGCCCGCCGCCTCGGCCCCGGTTTCCGAGGTCAGGATCAGCGCGTCGAACCGCCCCGGCGGCAGGTCGACCGGCAGGAACACGGCCCGCATCAGGGGCGCCAGCACGGGCCGCACCTTGCCCGGCATCGCGCTGTCCAGCGCCTGCGCCAGCCGGTCGGCCTGCGGTTGCGGCCGGGTGATCAGCACCGGAACGGGCGTGGGGGCGGGGCTGTCGGTCACGTCGGGCAGGTCCGTGCTTGGGGCGGCGGCATTGTGCCGGGGGCTGACGGATGCTACCTGCCTTGCACAACGGGTCACAAGCGGAACCATGGCCAAGACCGTCACCTTTCTGGGCATCGAAAGCAGCTGCGACGATACCGCGGCCGCGGTCGTGCGGCTGACCGCCGACGGGCAGGGGCAGATCCTGGCCTCGGTCGTGCAGGGGCAGGCGGCGCTGCATGCCGATTTCGGCGGTGTAGTGCCTGAAATCGCCGCGCGGGCGCATGTCGAGCGGCTGGACGGCTGTATCGCTCAGGCGCTGGACCAGGCCGGGATCGGGCTGGGCGGGCTGGATGGCATCGCGGTGACGGCCGGGCCGGGGCTGATCGGCGGCGTCCTGTCGGGGCTGATGACGGCCAAGGCGCTGGCGGCGGCGACCGGCCTGCCGATGGTGGGCGTCAACCACCTGGCCGGCCATGCGCTGACGCCGCGGCTGACCGACGCCCTGCCCTATCCCTATCTGATGCTGCTGGTTTCGGGCGGGCATTGCCAGTTCCTGGCGGTGCGCGGGCCGCAGGATTTTCACCGTCTGGGCACGACCATAGACGACGCGCCGGGCGAGGCGTTCGACAAGATCGCCAAGCTCTTGGGCCTGCCGCAGCCGGGTGGGCCGCATGTCGAGCGCGAGGCGACGCAGGGCAACGCGCGCCGCTTTGCCCTGCCGCGGCCGCTGCTGGACCGGCCGGGGTGCGACCTGTCGTTCTCGGGGCTGAAGACCGCGGTGCTGCGGGCGCGCGACGGGCTGGTGGCGGCGCAGGGTGGGCTGACGGTGCAGGACCGCCGCGACCTCTGCGCCGGATTTCAGGCGGCGGTGGCGGATGTGCTGGCGGAAAAGACCCGCCGGGCGCTGGCGGAATTCCCCGCCCAGGCGATTGCCGTTGCCGGCGGGGTGGCGGCGAATTCGGTGCTTCGGGCAAGGTTAGAGACTGTTTCGGCCCAGGCCGGGGCGCGGTTTGTCGCGCCACCGCTGGCGCTGTGTACCGACAATGCCGCGATGATCGCCTGGGCCGGGATCGAACGCTATCAGGCCGGGCACAGCGACGGGCCGGACCTGCCGGCCCGGTCGCGCTGGCCGCTGGACGAAGACGCGGCGCCAGTGATCGGATCGGGCAAGCGGGGGGCCAAGGCATGATCGGAATCGTCGGGGCAGGCGCCTTTGGCACGGCGCTGGCGGTGGCGCTGGCGGCCGATGGGCGGCGGGTTGCGCTGTGGGGCCGGGATGCGGCCCTGAGGGCGGACCGGACCAGCAAGCGGCTGCCCGGCGTGACCCTGCCGCCAACGGTCGACCTGCCGGAAAACGTCTCTGATCTGGCGGAATCGGCGGTTGTCCTGCTGGCCCTGCCGATGCAGCAACTGCGCGGGTTCCTGGCCGCCGAAGGGCGGGCGCTGCTGCGGACCGACCTGATCGCCTGCTGCAAGGGGATCGACCTGACCACCCTGCGCGGTCCGGCCGAGGTGATGGCCGATGCCGGGGCGCAGGGTGCCGTCGGCGTGCTGACCGGGCCCAGTTTCGCCGCCGACATCGCCCGTGGCCTGCCGACTGCCCTGACGCTGGCCTGCGACGAGGCGCGGGGACAGGCGCTGCAAGCGGCGCTGTCGACTGCCAGCCTGCGGATCTATCGCACCGATGACGTGGTGGGGGCGGAACTGGGTGGGGCGCTGAAGAACGTCATCGCCATTGCCGCCGGCGTGGTCATGGGCGCGGGCCTGGGCGACAGTGCGCGGGCGGCGCTGGTGACGCGGGGTTATGCCGAGATGGTGCGCCTGGCCCTGGCGCTGGGGGCGCGGGCCGAGACGCTGGCCGGGCTGTCGGGCCTGGGCGACCTGATCCTGACCTGCACCTCGACCCAGTCGCGCAACCTGGCGCATGGCATGGCGCTGGGGGCCGGCCGGCCCGCGGTCGAGGCGACGGTCGAAGGCGTGGCGACGGCGCGGGCGGCGGTCAGGCTGTCGTCCGAGCGCGGGCTGGAAATGCCGGTGGCGGCGATGGTGGCCCGGCTGGTGGCGGCAGAGGTTGACGTGGCCGAAGCGGTGCGGGCATTGATGTCGAGGCCGTTGAAACAGGAGTAGCGGATGCGCGTGGCACTGATCTGCATGGACAAACCGGGGCATATCGAGGTTCGCAAGGCCAACCGCGAGGCGCATCTGGCCTATATCGCGGCCACCGGCGTGGTCGAGATGGCGGGGCCGTTCCTGTCGGAGGCCGGCGAGATGTGCGGCTCTCTGGTGGTGCTGGAGGTGGCGGATCTGGCGGCGGCGCAGGCCTGGGCCGCGGCCGACCCCTATGCGCAGGCAGGGCTGTTCCAGAGCGTGGAGATCCGCGCGTGGAAGAAGGTGATCGGATGAACCACTGGCTGTTCAAGTCGGAACCCGATGTCTGGGGCTGGGATCACCAGGTCGCCAGGGGGGATGCGGGCGAGGAATGGCACGGGGTCCGGAACTATCAGGCGCGCAACAACATGCGGGCGATGAAGCTGGGGGACCTGGGGTTCTTTTACCACTCGAACGTCGGCAAGGCGGTTGTCGGGATCGTCGAGGTCTGCCGGGAGAGCCAGCCGGACAGCACGACCGAGGATCCGCGGTGGGATTGCGTTTGGATCCGGGCGGTGCGGCCGCTGGAGCGGGCGGTCAGCCTGGAGGAGTGCAAGGTGGAGCCGGGGCTGGAGCGGATGGTCCTGGTCAACAACACCCGGCTTTCGGTGCAGCCGGTCAGCCCGGAGGAATGGGCGATCGTCTGCCGGATGGGGGGAGTGGCGCCCTAGCGTCCCACGCCGGGACGGGGTTCCTCGCAAATGATTTCAACTGGTTAGCCTGGTGGAATTAGGGGATTCTCAAGGATTTCCCCTGTCAGGCCGCTGTGCCGGGGGCAAGTGTCGGAGCCTCCGGCGGGAGTGTTTTTGCCAAGATGAAGCGGCAGGGCCGGCTTGTCAGACCGCGTGGGCGGGCGCAGGATTGCAGGGCGCAGGGTTGGGAAACGCGGGGGAGAGGCATGGAAATTCTGGGCGTGATCGTCGCGGCGGCGGTGGGCTTTGGCTATGGGGCGCTGCATTACATGACGCTGGCCAAGCCCTGGATCAGGGCTTCGGGCGTGAAGCTGGGGCCGGACGGGCGGCCGGCGGGCGGGGGATCGGCGCTGCCCTTTGTGCTGTCGGGCATTGCCATGCTGCTGGTGGCCGGGTTCATGCGGCATGTCTTTGCCAGTGCGGGAATCGAGTCGGCCGGCGCGGGGCTGGTGGCCGGGTTTGGCGTGGGGGCGTTTTTCATCGCGCCCTGGATCATGATCAACAACGCCTATCCTGGCCGGCCCTTTGTGCTGACGCTGATCGACGGCGGCTATGCGGTGATCGGCTGTGCGCTGATGGGGCTGGTGCTGGGGCTGTTCTGAACCGGCGCGGGAAAGCCGAAGGGGAATGCGGCGGGGCTGGGCCGGAACGAAATGGAGGGCCCCGCACCCCTACGGAACCCTCCATCCACCCCACATGCTCCCCTATGCACCGCATGTGTTCTGAAAAGGGTTCCGGGCGGTTCTGCCCTGTCCGTTGAGGAAGGGATAGCGCGAATCCCCCGGTCTGCGCAAACCCGAAGCGCGGGGGATTTGAGGCGAATGCGTGGGAATGCGCCGGGGCTGGGCGGTCAGTGCCGGACGTCGGGCAGGAAGACGGCGGCCAGGCCCAGCGCCGGCAACAGCGCGCAGAGCCGGTAGACGGCGACGATGCCCCATTGGTCGGCCAGCACGCCCAGCGCGGCGGCGCCGATGGCGGCGATGCCGAAGGCCAGGCCGAACATCAGGCCCGCGACCATGCCGGTGTTGAGCGGCATCAGGTCCTGGGCGTAGACGATCATGGCGGGGAAGGCCGAGGCCAGCATCAGCCCGGCCAGTGCGGCGACGAGGACGCCGGGCACCAGCGGCAGCCAGGGCAGGGCCAGGGTCAGCGGCAGGATGCCGAGGATCGACCAGAGGATGACGCGGCGGCGGCCGATGCGGTCGCCGATCGGGCCGCCGATGATGGTGCCGGCGGCAACCGCGGCGAGGAAGACGAACAGGCAGAGGTTGGCCTGGGATTTCGACAGGCCATACTGCTCGATCAGGTAGAAGGTGTAATAGCTGGAGATCGAGACGGTATAGACGAATTTCGAGAAGATCAGCAGCATCAGCAGCGCCATGCCGCGGCGGACGGTGCCGCGCGGCAGGGGGGCAGAGGCGCGGACGCGGGATTTGCGGGCGGCGGCGCGGTGGCTGCCGACCGCGACATACCAGCGGCCGACCCCGTACAGCACCAGCATGCCGGCCAGCGCGACGGCGGCGAACCATTCGATCGAGGCCTGGCCGCGTTGCAGGACGACGAAGGCGGCGGCCAGGGGGCCCAGCGCCGAGCCGGCATTGCCGCCGACCTGGAACAGCGACTGGGCAAAGCCGGGCCGCATGCCGGCGGCAAGGCGGGCGATGCGCGAGGCCTCGGGGTGGAAGATGGCCGAGCCGAGGCCGATCAGCGCCACGGACAGCAGGACCAGCGCGAAGCTGGCGGCATTGGCCAGAAGGATCAGCCCGGTGCCGGTCGAGGCCATGCCGGCGGCCATGGCATAGGGCAGCGGCCGGCGGTCGGTATAGAGGCCGATCAGCGGCTGCAACAGCGAGGCGGTGCCCTGGAAGACAAAGGTGATCAGCCCGATCTGGGTGAAGGACAGCGCCAGGTTTTCCTTGAGCAGCGGATAGGCGGCCGGGATCAGCGACTGCATCAGGTCGTTGAGGAAATGGCCGGTCGCCACGCCCAGGATGACCGGGACGACGGTGGATTCGGCGCTGGGGCTGGGCGATTGGACGGTCATGGGCGGCCTGCAGATGCGAACGGGCGGCACAATGGCCGCCCGTCCGGGAAATGGCAATGCCGGGTCCGCCGTTACTTGTAGGCGGATTCCTTGCCGAAATGCTTGACCAGCATGTAGTAGAACGGCGCGCGATACTTGTTGCGCTCGGACTTGCCGTAGGTTTCCACGGCGGCCTGGATGCCTTCCATCAGCGCCGGCCCGTCCTTGAGGCCAAGCTTCTTGATCAGGAAGTTGTTCTTGATCCGCTCCAGCTCTTCCTTGTCGCTGGCGGCGACGGTCTGGGCGTCGTTGTCATAGATCGACGGGCCGCAGCCGATGGTGACCTTCTTCAGCAGGTCCATGTCCGGGGTCATGTTGCATTTGGTCTTCAGATCGTCGGCGTATTTGGCGATCAGTTCGTCTCTCTTGCCCATTTGGACCTCGCTTTTGCTGGTAATCCGTAAGCTCTCCACCCGTGGGAAAGACCGGGGAAGCTTAGGCGATGGGGGCGTGGTGGCAATGGGAAAAATCGCCAGGTTGCGGCACGGCGGGCCGATCGGCGCCGCAACGGGCGGCCGGAGGCGCGGGTTTCGCCCGATGGTTGCCGGCCGCCCGCGCCGCTACAGCACGTAGCGCGAGATGTCGGCCGAGCGGGCCAGCGCGCCGATGTTGCGTTCGACAAAAGCCTCGTCCACGACGATTTCCTCGCCGCCGCGGTCGGGGGCGGTAAAGGACAGGTCCTCGAACACCCGCTCCATCACGGTATAGAGCCGCCGCGCCCCGATGTTCTCGACGCTGCGGTTCACCTCGGCCGCGATCCGGGCCAGCGCGGCGATGCCGTCGCGGGTGAAAGAGATGGCGACGTCCTCGGTTCCCATCAGGCCGGCATATTGCCGGGTCAGGGCGTTCTCGGTCTCGGTCAGGATGCGGACGAAATCCTGTTCGGACAGCGCCTCAAGCTCTACCCGGATCGGCAGCCGGCCCTGCAACTCGGGCAGCAGGTCCGACGGCTTGGCGATATGGAAGGCGCCACTGGCGATGAACAGCACATGGTCGGTCTTGACCGGGCCGTATTTCGTGGAAACCGTCGTGCCCTCGATCAGGGGCAGCAGGTCGCGCTGCACCCCCTCGCGGCTGACATCGGCCCCGCGCGCATCGCTGCGGGCGCAGATCTTGTCGATCTCGTCCAGAAAGACGATGCCGTTTTCCTGCACCGCCTCCAGCGCCGCCGCCTTTACCGCCTCGTCGTCCAAAAGCTTGTCGGCCTCTTGCCCGATCAGCACGTCATAGCTTTGCGCCACCGTCATCTTCTTGCGGCTGCCGCGCCCGCCAAAGGCCTTGAACAGATCCTGCAGGCCCTGCATCTGCGTCTCCATCCCCGGCATCCCGGCCATCATCGGCATGGCGGGGCCGGCGTCGACCACCTCGATCTCGATCATGGTGTCGTCCAGTTCGCCGCGCCGCAGCCTGGTGCGGAACATCTCGCGCGTCTGGTCGCGGGCGTCCTTGCCGGCCAGGGCCTCGATCACGCGGTTCTCGGCCTCGGTCTGCGCCCGCGCCCTGACCTCGTCGCGCATCCGCGCCCGGGTGTCGTTCATCGCCACGTCCATCAGGTCGCGGATGATGCTGTCGACATCGCGGCCGACATAGCCCACCTCGGTGAACTTGGTCGCCTCGACCTTGAGGAACGGCGCCCGGGCCAGTTTCGCCAGCCGGCGGCTGATCTCGGTCTTGCCGACGCCGGTGGGGCCGATCATCAGGATGTTCTTGGGATAGACCTCGTCACGCAGGTCATCGGCCAGCCGCTTGCGCCGCCAGCGGTTGCGCAGGGCCACGGCAACGGCGCGCTTGGCCTCTTTCTGGCCGATGATAAAGCGGTCAAGCTCGGATACGATCTCTCGCGGCGTCAGGTCGGTCATGCGTCACTCCGGCATGGAATAGGGGGGCAGGCGGTTCTTGCCCGGAAAATCCGGCAGCGCCTTCATCACCACGGCGCGCAACTGCACCCACCAGGTGCCGATGCCGGTGATCAGCGCGCCCAGCACGATCAGCACAAAGATCCACTGGCTGCCGTCGCCGCCGCCCATCAGCCAGCCGATGATCAGCGCGATATAGGCAATCGCCGCCGTCAGGAAAGACCGCCGGTCGATCACCAGCGCCAGGACGGTGATCACCACCAGCGCCAGCGTCAACAGCCCCAGCCCGCCGGACCGCCCCATCAGCGTCACCGCCACCGTGTTCACCAGCGCCGGCGCCGCCAGCAGGTGGCACCAGAAGGCGGTGGCGGCATGTCGGCCCAGCCGGTGCGGATCGCGGGTGTCGAACCACATCCCCACCAGGAACATGCCGATGCCGAACACCAGGGTCGCGCCGGCAAAGGCCGGGCTTTCCGCCAGGTCGAACATCGCATTGTAGCTGCCCGCCATGGTCAGCCCGATCAGCGCCGAGGAAGAAGCGGTCAGCGCATAGATCGCGCCCAGCACCATCCCGCCGGTCAGAAAGGCGGAAAACGGCAGCTTGAACCGCCAGTACCAGGCCAGCATCGCCGCCGCCCCCAGGGCAAAGGCCAGCAGGGCAAGGGCGCGCGGCTCCATGTCGCCGCGGCCGAACAGGGTAAAGGCAAAGATCAGCATGCCCACCCCGTAGGCCGTCGCCAGCACCATCGAGGGCAGGGTCATCCGGCGCTTGAGGGTGAAATACCCCGCCCACCACCAGGCCACCGCCGCGGTGATCAGCGGCACCGCCACCAAAAGGCCAAAGCCGCCGAACCAGGCCAGCATCGCCGAGACGCCCGACAGCAGGATCACCAGGCCGATCGAGATGAAGATCTCGGAAAAGCCGCGAAAGAACTCAAACGGCTCGTCCTCGGCCGGCATCGACGCCCGCCGCCCGGCCCGCGCCTCGACCAGCGCCCGCAACCGCGCCGCCTGTGCCTCGTCGACGATCCCCGCCGCCACCGCCGCCCGCAGATCCTCAGCTTGCATTCACACTTCCACAGCTTCATCTTGCAAAAACATCGTCCGGGGCAGCGCCCCGGGGCCGGGCAGGGGTCATCCCTTGCGGATGCTCTCGACCGTCAGGTTACCGTTGGTATAGACGCAGATATCGGCCGCGATCGCCATGGCGCGGCGGGCAATCTCTTCGGCCCCCATCTCGGTCGCCATCAGCCCCCGCGCCGCCGCCAGCGCGTAATTGCCGCCCGATCCGATGGCGGCCACGTCATGTTCCGGTTCCAGCACGTCGCCGGCCCCGGTGATCACGAACAGGTCGGCGCCGTCGGTGACGATCAGCATGGCCTCGAGGTTGCGCAGATACTTGTCCATCCGCCAGTCCTTGGCCAGGTCGACAGGCCCGCGCCAGCTGGCCGGGGGCGGCCTCGAGCTTTTTCTCCAGCCGTTCCAGCAGGGTGAAGGCGTCGGCGGTCGAGCCGGCAAAGCCGCAGACCACGTCGCGCCTGCCGGGGCTCAGCCGCCGCACCTTGCGGGCGGTTCCCTTGATCACGGTCTGGCCCAGGCTTACCTGCCCGTCGCCGGCCACCACGACCTGCCCGCCGCGCCGCACGCCCAGGATCGTGGTCCCGTGCCAGCCGGGAAACTTGTCATCGGCCATCGCCGCCTCCGTCGCTTTGCCCCCCTATATGGCCGGGGCGGACGCAAAAAAAAGGGCGGCCCTTCCGACCGCCCCGCGAAAGCCTGGCGCTGTTCAGATCGCGCTGCTGATCCAGTTGGCCAGCGCCGCCTTGGGCGCCGCGCCGACCTTGTTCGACACCACCTCGCCGCCCTTGAACAGGAACAGCGCCGGAATGCCGCGCACGCCCAGCATCGCCGGGCTGTCGGGGTTTTCGTCCACGTTCACCTTCACGATCTTGACCTTGCCGGCATATTCGCCGGCCAGTTCCTCCAGCGCGGGGCCGATCTGACGGCAGGGGCCGCACCATTCGGCCCAGAAGTCCACCACAACCGGAATGTCCGACTTGCGGACCTCGGCATCAAAGGTGGCATCGGTGACGGCGACCGTATTCGCGCCCATGGTCGTATCTCCTGAATGGAATGTGTCGGGGAAAGAACCCAGGTGCGCGGCCCTGTCGCGTCAAGCTGTAGCGGCACGCTCCAGCGCCTGCCTCACGATATCGGCATCCAGCCGCATCAGTTGTGGCTGCGTCCAGAGGATCGCCAGTTCGATCCGGCGCCCCGGATAGAGCTGCGCCATGGCATGGGCATAGGCCCCCATCTGCCGCAGATAGCCTTCGGGAACCTGCGCCGGGCTGGCCGGAACGGCGGCGTTGGATTTGTAGTCGACCACCAGCACGCGATCCGGCCCCACCACCAGCCGGTCGATGGTTCCCGACAGGAGATGCCCGCGCCAGGGCACGGACAAGCCGACCTCGACCAGGGCATCGGGCGCGAAGACCCCGGCCAGGTCGGGCGCCGCCAGCAGGCCGCGCACCAGCGCCACCTCGGCATCGGGCGCGCCCATCGCTGCGGCCACGCGGTCCTGTCCGGCCGCATCCAGCGCCGGAAACCGTTCCAGCAGCGCGTGCAGCAAGACGCCGCGCGCCAGGGCGTCGGGGTCGCCCGCGGTCTCTCCGGGCAGGGTCTTGTCGCCGCCAAGGTCCGATGGCGACAGGACGCGCACCGCGGGCGCGGCTGCGGGCGCGGGGTGCAGCGCCCAATCCGGGGCCGGCTCGACCGGCGGGGCGGTCTCGGCCTGCGGCAGGGGCGGCTGCCAGAGGCCGAATTCGTGCCGCAGGCGCCCGGCGCTGGCGGGCAGCAGCGGCAGGTCTTCGCCCGCTGCCCGCAACATGCCATACCACGAGGAGTCGCCGGCCTTGCCCGCCGCGGCGACGATCAGCCAGCAGCGCGCCCGCGTCACCGCGACGTAGAGCAGGCGCAGGCTCTCGGCCTCGCGCTTTTCGGCCCGCTCGGCCTGGGCGGCGGCCTGCAGGGCGGTCGCGTCGTCCCTGACCAGCGCCCAGATCGGCGGCGCCCCGGCCGGCAGGACGATCGAAGACTCCTGCGGCGGGCGACGGTCGGCCGTGTCGGGCAGGATGACGATCGGCGCCTCGAGCCCCTTGGCGCCATGCACCGTCATCACCCGGATCAGCCGCCCGCCGCTTTCGGCCTGCCGCTTTGCCTCGACGTCGCCGCTGGCCATCCAGACCAGAAAGCCGGTCAGGCTGGGCACGCCCACCCGTTCATAGGCCAGCGCCTGCGACAGCAGTTCGTCGACCGCGTCCGAGGCCTCTTGCCCCAGCCGGCCCAGCAGTTTGCGCCGCCCGTCGTGCCGGGTCAGGATGCGGTCGATCAACTCGAAGGGCCGCAGGAATTCGGCCTGCCCGCGCAGGTCATCCAGCACGGCGCGAACATCGGCCAGCGTTTCGTCCTGCCGCAGCCGTTCCCACAACACGCCGGGCCGGCCCTGCGCCAGCCGGTAGAGCCGGTCCTCGCTGAGCCCGAACAGGGGCGACCGCAGGGCGGAGGCCAGCGCCAGATCGTCGTCCTGGGTGTCAAGAAAGGCCAGCAGCGCCAGGATGTCCCTGACCGCCAGCTCTTCGGTCAGCACCAGCCGGTCGGCGCCGGCCACCTGCAACCCCTCGGCCTTGCAGGCGCGGATCACCTCGCGGAACAGTTCGCGGCGGCGACGCAAAAGGATGAGGAAATCGCCCTCATGCACCGGGCGCAACTGGCCCTGGTCGGTGATCCGCTCTCCCCGGTCGATCATCGCGCGGATTTCGGCGGCGATCTGGCGTGCCAGCACGGTTTCCGCCCCCGGATGGCCGGTCAGATCCTCGGGCTGGAACCACAGGCCGCGGTCGCCTGCCTCTGGCTTTTCCACCAGAGGCCAGAAATCCACCCGGCCCGGCAGGGTTTCCTGAAAGGCGGCGTGGTGCAGCGCGCCGCCCATGGCGGTCTGGCGGTCGCCCCGAAAGGCCAGGTCGACCAGGCGCAGGATCGCGGGCGACGACCGGAAGGAATGGAACAGCGGCCGTTCGGTCAGCGCCTGCCCGGCATCCTCGAAGGCCTGGCGAAAGCTGGCGTGCATGCCGTCAAAGGCCGCCACATCGGCGCCCTGGAAGGAATAGATCGACTGCTTCTTGTCGCCCACGACGAACAGGGTGCGGGGCGTCTTGTGGCTGCCCTCGCCGGCGGTGAATTCGGCGGTGAGCAGCCGGATCAGTTTCCATTGCTCGGGGCTGGTATCCTGCGCCTCGTCCACCAGCACATGGGCGATGCCGCCATCCAGTCGATACAGAACCCAGGCCGACAGCGAGGGATCGGTCAGAAGGCCGGTCGCCAGCGTCACCAGGTCGTCGAAATCCAGCCAGCCGCGCCGCGCCTTGGCGTTCTCATAGCGCGCCAGGAAGGCATGGGCAAAGCGGTGCAGCGCCTCGGTCTTGCGCAGCAGCGCCAGGCGGCAACGATCCTCGCGCGCGGCCTCGACCCGCCGCATCAGGCCTTCGAGCCGGTCCTGCAGCGGGCCAAGGGATTCGCGCACGGCCTTGGTCGGGAAGCTGCCGATCTTGGCCGAGAAGGGCGCCTTCGTTCCGGCGCCATTCAGAAAGATTCCCTCGATTTCCGCCAGAACAGAGACTGTTTCCTGCAGGGGCAACAGGGCCGCCAGCCGGCCAGCGGCCCTGTGGTCGCTGACCCCGCCCGCCGCCAGACGGGGCAAGAGCGCCGCGATCAGATCGGCCTCGTCGCCCAGAAACACCCGGCCCAGCAGGGCGGTTTCGTCAAGCCCGTCAGGCAGGGACAGCGCGGCGCGCAGGCCCGCCACATCGGGCAGGGCGGCGAACCGGGCGCGGGCCGAGACGATATCGCCGATCTGCTTGCCCAGCTCGCCGCTGGCATGGGCCAGAAACCCCTCGAGCGCGGCGGCGTCGGGGCCCAGCGCCATCGCCTCGAGGATCTCGTCGCGCAGGAGCAGTGCGGAACGGTCGTCGATCTCGGCAAAGGCGGGGCTGACGCCGGCCTCGAGCGGAAAGCGGCGCAACAGGGCGGCGCAGAAGCTGTGGATGGTCTGGATGCGGATGCCGCCGGGCGTCTCGATCGCCTTGGCAAAGAGTTGCCGCGCCTTGCGCAGACGCAGGGGGGACAGGCCGTCCGCGGCCTCGCCCAGGGCGACCAGGCTGGCGCGCAGATGGTCATCGGCCGCCATCGCCCAGCCGCCCAGCGTCTTGAACAGCCGGTTCTGCATCTCGGCGGCGGCGGCCTTGGTATAGGTCAGGCACAGGATAGACAGCGGGTCCGCGCCGCCCAGCAGCAGCCGCGCCACCCGGTCGGTCAGCACCCGGGTCTTGCCCGAGCCGGCGTTGGCCGTGAGCCAGGTGTTCATCGCCGGATCGGCGGCGGCGTTCTGGTTGCGCGTGGCCTCGTCCAGGCTCATCCGGCGTCCTCCTCGCCCACGTCGGTGCCGCTGGCCGGATCGGCGATGGTCCATTCCCCCAACCGCGCCAGATGGTCAAAGTCGCTGCCCGGCTGCCGGTCCAGCGCCGCCCGCCGGGCGGTAAAGCCGGTCGCGCGGGTCAGGTAGGCCGTGACCAGCGCCTCGAGTTCCTGCAGCACCTGGTGGATGTCATCCTCGGTCAGGCTGCGCGAAACCTCTTTCAGCCCGGGCTTCAGCGACTGATAGGTGATCTGCCCGGCCACGCGCGGCCCCAGCCGCGGGAACGCGCCCTGCAGGGCCATCACCGCCGCCAGGTGCAATTGCTTGCGGTGCAGGTCCATGTCCTTGGCCGCCGGCGGTTCGCCGGTCTTGTAGTCGATCACATGCACGCTGCCATCGGGCAAGAGGTCGATCCGGTCAGGCTTGCCGGTCAGGGTGAAATCGACCCCCGGCAGGCGCACCGCCGCCTTTTGTTCCAGCAGGACCGGCTGGCTGTCGCGGGCCAGGACGGCCCGGGAAAATGGCAGCGCGATCCGCCCCATCTTTTGCCGCCAGTCCGCCCGCGCCACCGGCCAGGGCACGGTGTCCTGCAGGACCTGGTCGGTGATCTGCATCAGCAGCTCGGCCGCGGCCTCGGCCTGATCCGGCAGCGGGGCGGATTTCAGGAACCGTTCCAACACCTCATGCACCACCTCGCCGCGCAGGCGGTGGTCGGCCTCGGGGCGCAGCGGGTTCAGCGGCGAGAGCCGCAACACATGCCGGGCATAGATGTCGAAGGGGTTCGAGATCAGCGTCTCGATCGCGGTGATGGACAGTTGCCGGGGCCGCGCCGACACCGGCGGCCGGGGCGAGGGGCGGCCGGCCGGCTGCACCGTATCGGGCGCCTCGAGCGCGGCCACCTGGGACAGGACGCGCGCCCCGCGTGCCTGCATCGCGGCCAGCGCCTCTGGCCCGTGGCCGCCGGGCAGGCCGCGCATCAGGTTGGTCAGGCGGTTCAGCCAGCGCGCCGGCACGGTTTCGGCATCGGCGGTGCGATGGGCGCGGGTCAGCACCACCTCGGGGCCCGCCACCGCCATCTGGAAATCATGCGCCGACAGGCCCACCCGGCGTTCGGGCAGCAACAGCCCCGCCTCGCGCCGCAGGCGGCGGTTCAGCCAGGGGTCCGGCGCCGGCGCCTCGGGCCAGGAGCCTTCGTTCAGGCCGCCCAGAACCACCAGGTCGGCGCCCTGGATCCGGGCCTCTTGCGCGCCAAGGATCTGCACCCGTTCATCCGCCAGCACCGCACTGCGCACCTCGCGCCGCGCCAGCACGCCGGCCAGGAGCGGCGCATAATCCGCCCCCGCCAGGTGCAGCTGCGCAGGGGCGTCGCGCTCCAGCTCTTCGATCGCGGCCAGCGCCTCGGCCCCGGCCTCCATGTCCCACAGGCCGCCGGGGCCGCCGGCCAGCGCCTCGGCAATGGCGCGGTGGCGCCGCACCAGATCGGCCAGCGCGCCCTCGGCCGGCGCGGCCAGCAGATCCAGCACGCCGGCCATGGTCCGGCCCCAGTCGGCTGCGCCTTCGGCCTCGGCCCAGGCGGCAAGGAAGCCGGCATCGGGGAAGGCCGGCCCCTTGCGCCGCAACCGCAGTTCCAGCGTCCGCACCAGCCGCTGATGCAGCCCCCGGCCCGGCCCGGATTGCGCCAGCGGATGTTTCAGCAGCACCAGCAGCTGATCGGCCGACAGGGGCCGCCCCATCGCCTCGGCCACCAGCCGCAACAGGCGGCCCGGCGCGGTCTGCGGCAGGGGCTGGCCGGCGGAATCGTCGGGCCGCAGCCCCCAGCGGTCAAGCGCCGCCGCCACCCGCCGCGTCAGGTCGCGGTCGGGCGTGATCAGGCAGACCCGCCTGCCCGTCTCGACCGCGCCGCGCAGCACCAGCGCGATGGCCATCGCCTCCTGGCGGGGCGAGGGCGCCTCGATCAGCGTCATCGCCTGGGCCGCCGCGCGCAGGTCGCCCAGGCCGGCGCCCTCGCTGATCCATTGATCGGTCACCGGCGCCGGCCGCAGCGCCAGCGAGATCATGCGGTTCCGGGCCGGCCAGGGCGCCGCACCGGCCACCCATTCCGGCACCGGGGTTTCCAGCCCCAGCCCACGCAGCAGCGCGCCCAGACGGAATTGCGGATGGCCCTCATGGACCAGCGCCTCTTCCATGCCGTCCCAGACATGGCCCGGCAGGTCGTAATCGAAACCCGGCAGCACCACGGCGCCCTGCGGCAACCGCGCCACCGCCTGCATCAGCAGCTGCGTCGTGCCCCGCGACCCGGTCGACCCGGCCAGGATCACCGGCCCCTGCGGCGGAACCGCCTGCCAGCGCGCGATCAGCCGCTCGACCGCGCGCCGCTGCCGGGCCTCGGCGTCCAGCGCGGGATCGGCGGCGATCACCTGTGCCGCCAGGGCCAGGAACCGCTGCGCCCGCGCCCAATGCGCCGAATGTTCGGCGACATCCAGTGCGGCCACCTGCGCCGGCGACACGCCTTCGCCCTGCATCTCGTCCATCAGGCCGGCCAGGCTGTCGGCCAGATCGAACAGCGCCGACCGGGGTGCCAGACCGGGGTCAGAGCGCAGCAGCCGCTCGATCAGCACCGCCAGATCCAGCCGGCGGCCCAGCGACGAGGTCGCGCGGGCCCCCTCGGCCAGCAGCGGATCGTCGGCCAGTTCGGCGATCAGCCGCAGCCGGGGAAGGAAGGTCGCGCCGCGCGCCGCCAACAGCTGCACCACGCGCCGCCGCATCCGCGCGGTGTTCAGGAACAGCGTCACCTGCGCCATCCGTTCGGGCGCGCCGGGGCCAAGCCGCTCGATCAGCCCGTCAAGCAGGCGCGCCGGGAAATCCACCCCCGGCGGCAGGCCAAAAACGCGCGGGCCGGCCTGTGTGAACATCATCGCAGCATCGCCTCGGCCGCGGCCAGCCCTTCGGGGCTGCCGACATCGCACCAGTCGCCGTCATAGCGCAGGGCATAGGCCCGGCCCGCCGCGATCATGCCATCCCAGACGGCGTTCAGCGAGAATTTCCGTTCGGGCCAGCCGGCCACCGCCTCGGTCCGCAGGATCTGCGCCCCGAGATACAGCACGCCCGGGGCACCGTCGGCCCGCGCGATCCGCCCGGCACCGTCCAGCACGAAATCCGCCCTGGCGCCGCGCCCCTTTACCCGCGCGGCATCCTGGACCAGCAAGAGCGCGTCCATGGCCCGCGCATCCCAGGCCGCCAGCAGCATCGCCAGCGGATTGGCGCCGCGCCAGACCGCATCGGGGTTCAGCGTCATCACAGGGCTATCGCCCAAAAGCGGCAGGGCCGCCTTCAGCCCGCCGCCGGTTTCCAGGATCTCGGCCTCGGCGCTGATGGCCACGCCCGAGCCGGCCAGATGCGCCTGGACCATATGGCCCAGGTAATGGGTGTTCACGACCAGCGGAGAGGCCCCCACCGCCCGGCCCAGATCCAGCGCCCGGTCAAGAAGGGGCCGGCCCAGCACCGGGATCAGCGGTTTTGGCCGATGCGCGGTCAGATCGCGCATCCGGGTGCCGAAACCGGCGGCGAACAGCATCAGCGGCAGGGTCATGCACCGGCCCCCCGCGCCACGATCCTGGCAAGGTTTTCCGCGGTGGGCGGCGGCAGCATGGCCGCGCAGGCCCGCCGCAGGTCCGCCAGCGCCGGATGGGCCAGATTGGCCTGCAACTGCGCCCAGACCCGCGGGATCAGCGCCACGTAGGACGGCTTGCCCATCACCAGGCACAGCCGCGCAAAGATGCCGATGATCCGCAGCGCGCGCTGGGCGCCCAGTGCGGCATAGGCCGGGGCAAGATCGGCCGGGGCCAGCCCCCTTGCCGCCGCGAACCGCGCCAGCCCGGCGGTCTCGGTCGCGGGGGCCACGTCGCGGCGGGCATCCTGCAACAGGCTGACCAGGTCATATCCCGGCTGCCCCAGTTGCGCCTGCTGGAAATCCAGCAGGCCCACCCGGGCGACGCCCTGCCGGTCGGGCAGCCAGATCAGGTTGCCGGCGTGGTAATCGCGCAGGATCAGCACCCGCGCGGCATCGGCGTGATCGGCCATCGCGCGGGCCAGCGCCTCGGTATAGGCGCCGGCCTCGGGCGGCTGGCCCAGGATCGCGCCGGCGTAGAATTCGACCGCCAGCCCCGCTGCATCCGCCCAGTCCCGCGCGGTCAGGTTCGGCACATCCGCCGCCGGCGGGGCGGATTGCAGCGCCACCAGAACGTCGACGGCCGCGGCATAAAGCTCGGCCTCGCGCGCCGGATCGTCGGCGAGGATACGGGTGTAGAGCGCATCGCCCAGATCCTCGAGCAGCAAGAGGCCGCGTTCGGGCGAGGCCTCCATCACCTGCGGCGCCGACAGGCCCAAGGCCGCCAGATGCGCGGCGATGCGCAGGAAATCGGCCGTGTCTTCGCCCGGCCCCGGCGGGCTGTCCATCAGCACGGCCGTCCGCCCGCCCAGCGTCAGCCGCCGATAGCTGCGGGCCGAGGCATCGCCGGCCAGATGCGCCTGGGCGGCCGCGCCCCAGCCCGCCCGCGCCAGGAACCCGGCCTTTTCCGCCTCGCGCGCTGCGGTCATGCCCCGGTCTCCGCCAGGGCCGCGGCCAGCGCGCGCAACAGGCCGGGCCGGGCGCCGCGCAGGATGGCGCGGCGCGCATCGCCCTCGGGGCGCAGGGCCAGTTCGATTGCCGCCGCAGGCCGCCAGTGGCCCAGCCGGTCGGGCCATTCGACCAGCACGATGGCGTCGTCCATCGCCTCGGCCAGACCCAGTTCAACCACCTCGTCCGGGTCGCCCAGCCGATAGAGGTCGGCATGCCAGATGTCGCAGGCGGGGCCGGGATAGACCTGCACCAGGGTAAAGGTGGGCGAGGGCACCTCGGTCGTCTCGCCCGCAAGGGCGCGGATCGCGGCCCGCGCGATGTGCGACTTGCCCGCCCCCACCGGCCCGTCCAGCAGCACGGTGTCGCCCGGTTGCAGCCCAAGGCCCAGCGCCGCGCCGAAACGGCGGGCCATCTCTTCGTCAGGCAACAGGAACTCGGCATCGGCGGGCGGGGACATGGCGCGACTCTAGCCGCCCCGGCGGCCACCGCAAGCCGGTTCGGTTCAGCCCGGCCGGATCAGCCCGACCGGATCAACCCGTCAGGGCCGCCAGCCGCGCCGCGCCTTCGGGCGCCTGCACCGCCGCCCCTCGCGCCAGCGCAAAGGTCACCAGCGTCGCGCCATGCGGCAGGGGGCTGATCCGGCAGGCCAGGGTACGCCCGTCCAGCAGGCGGATATCGCCATCCCAGGCCTCGCGCTCGCCGAAAGAGCCGATGTAGTCGGTCAGGTCGTTCCACAGCAGGCTGGGCGCCGAGCGGGCGCGCCAATCCTCGATCACCGCGGGCCGGTCGGCCCCGGCCAGCGCCCCCTGGTCCGGCGGGCCCCAGAGACTGACGTAGGCGCGGTTTGTCATCACCAGACTGCCGTCCTGCGAAAAGACCGCCACCGCGTCGCCCATCGCGTCGATCACCGCCTGGCCCAGTTCCATGTCGGCCCGGTAGCGCCGCGTCCGCATCATCTCGTTCGAGATATCCTCGAACAGGAAGGCCAGCGCGCCGTTCGGATGCGGCCGGCCCGTCACCCGGTAGGTTTGCCCGGAAGGCAGGGTCCAGGTTTCCTCGAACAGGCCCGAAGCGGCGGCCTCTTCCAGCGCCAGCACCTGTTTGCGCCAGCTGCGGTAATCCTTGGGCTCGGGGATCATCGCCTCTTCGCGCAGGGCGTCGAGGAAACTGGACAGGCTGGGCCGGCCGATCAGGAATTCGGCAGGCAGGCCGGTCAGGTCCAGGAGCGCAGGGTTGAACAGTTGCAGCACCCGATGCTGGTCAAAGATCGCCAGCCCGATCGGCAGCTGCGCAAAGGTCTTGGTCAGCGTCTGCATGAAGTCGCGCAGCGTGACCTCGGCCTGCACCAGCCGGTCGGCCGGCAGCGCGTGGCACAGGGTTTCGTCGCCCTCGGCGGTGCAGGATACCTCGAACCACTGGACCTGATCGCCGGCCCGGACGGAAAGGCGCTGCGTCGTGGTGTCGGGCCGCAGGTCGAACAGGCGCGGCAGGGGCCAGGACAGGTCGCACCCCGGTTCCAGCCGGGCGGCGGCCAGCATCAGGTAGGCGCCGTTCGCCCAGGTGACCTGCCCGCCCGCCGTTTCCCGCCAGATCAGCGTGGGAGAGCTGGCCACCAGCGCGCGCACCAGGGCCAGTTCCTCGAGCCGGGCGATGTCAGACGGGCCATCCCGCCCCTCAAGCCGTTCTTCGGAATCGGCGTCGAGCAGGGTCAGCCGCGTCAGGCCGCCCAGGCATTCCGCCCGCAGAACCAGCGGCGGTTCCAGATCGGCCCGCGAACACAGGACAAAGCGGCCTTCGCGCGGCAACCCCTCCAGCCGGATCGCCAGGCCGGGGAACATGGGTTCCAGCAGCGAGACCAGGCGGAACCAGGCCCCGGCGGGCGTATCGGCGGTGCCGACCATGGCCCGCGCCGCTGGCGTGGCGTCAACCAGATCGTCGCCGTCGAACAGAAAGACCGTATTGGGCGTGGCGGCGGCAAAGATGGATTGCGACGGCAAGGCGCCGCGCCGCCCGGAAAAGGCGGCAAAGGCCGCCAGGCTGGACAGCGATATCAGCATTGCCGTGATGACCAGCCCGAAGACAAAGCCCAGATCTGCCATGACCCTTCCCGCGACGACGCACCCGGAAGACGAATGCGCGACCAGCCTAGCGCCCTGAGGGTTAATGCTGCGTTAACCGGAACGAGGCGATTCCGGGGAAAAGGCGAATGTTTCCGGCTATTTCGGCCGTTTCTGGCCGCCGATCAGGCCTGAAACGGCTGATTCGGTGCGCCGGTCATGCCGGCGGGGGCCTCGAGTGTGTCGCGGGGCCAGACTGCCTCGACCACGGCGCCGCTGCGGGCGGGGCGTTCTTCGGGGGCCAGGAAGGGGTCGGCCGCATTGGCAAAGGTCAGGTCGGCGCCGGATCGTTCCAGGAGGGTCTTGGCGATGAAAAGGCCCAGGCCCATGCCTTCGTATCCGGGCCGGTCGGGGTCAGGCTCTGCCCGGCGGGCGCGCACGAAGGGGTCGCCGATACGGCCGATCACCTGTGCGGGATAGCCGGCGCCGTTGTCCACCACGCGGATCGAGATCTTGCGCGGGGTCCATTCCGCCTCGATCCAGACGGTGCTGGCGGCGAAATCCACCGCGTTCTGGATCAGGTTGCGCAGGCCGTGGATCACCTCGGGGCGGCGCAGGACGACGGGCTGCCTGTCGTCGCCGCCGGGACCGGGGCCGATGTCGAAGACCAGGGTCTTGCCGCGGGCGGAATGCGGCTCTGCCGCCTCGCGCAGGACCTGTTCCAGCGGGGCCTGGCGCAGTTGCAGGTCATCCTTGCCGGCCCGGCCCATGCCATGCAGGATATCGCGGCAGCGGTCGGCCTGCTGGCGGATCAGCTCGGCATCGGCCCGCAGGTCGGGCTGGTCCTGCAATTCCTCCATCAGCTCGGAGCTGACCAGCTTGATCGTGGCCAGCGGCGTGCCCAGTTCATGCGCCGCCGCCGCCACCACGCCGCCCAGATCGGTCAGCTTCTGTTCCCGCGCCAGCGCCATCTGGGTGGCCAGCAGCGCCTCGGCCATGGCGCGCATCTCGGTAGAAACCCGGCGGGCGTAGAGGCCCAGGAACAGGATGCCCACCACGATCGACAGCCAGAAGCCGAACTGGAACAGCGGCGGAATGGCCAGCACCGACCCGTCCGACAGCATCAGCGGCCGGTAGACCAACGCCGCCAGGCTGACAAAGGCGATGGCGGTGCCGCCAAGGATCAGCGTGCTGCGCAGTCGCAGCGCGCTGGCGGAAATGGTCACCGGCGCCAGCACCAGGAGCGCGAAGGGATTGGTCAGCCCGCCGGTGGCAAAGACCAGGACGGCCAGCTGCGTCATGTCGAACAGCAGCATCAGCAGCGCCTCGGTCTCGGTCAGGCGCCGGTTTTCCGGAAAGACATAGACCGACAGCAGGTTGGCGATCACCGACAGGCCCACGGCCATGTAGCACAGGCCCAGCGGCAGGATCAGGCCAAAGGCCCGTTCGCTGACGGTGATGGCCGCGATCTGGCCCAGGATCGCCGTCCAGCGCAGCAGGATCAGCGTGCGCAGCCGCAGGCTGTTGCTGGCAGAGCGCGGGGCGATCAGATCTGGTGGGGCGCCCATGCGCTGCATTGTCCGGTGGTCAGTCCCTGTGTTGCGTGTCATTGTTAGGGGCCGAAGCGGCCGCGATCAATGCGGCATGGCCGGACAGGGCCAGGGCGCGGGGGCGAAAGAGCGGAAAAGGCAGGCAGCGATGGAACGGACCTATGCAATTCTCGCCGCGGCGGCGGTGGCGGCGCTGTTGGGGGGCACCGGGCTTTATCTGGCGCTGAACAGCGGCAGCGATGAATTTGCCGAATGCCGTCAGGGGCAGGTCGGGG
The DNA here is from genome assembly GCA_041397345.1 of Paracoccaceae bacterium. Classification (GTDB taxonomy): domain Bacteria; phylum Pseudomonadota; class Alphaproteobacteria; order Rhodobacterales; family Rhodobacteraceae; genus Pseudogemmobacter. The sequence goes on along the minus strand of JAWKWU010000012.1, from coordinate 42,540 downwards.
GTGGGGCCATTGGCGGCCCCTTCACGCTGGTGAACGGCGCCACGGGCCAGACCGTCACCGAAGCCGAGGTGATCACCAAGCCGACGCTGGTCTATTTCGGCTATACGTTCTGCCCCGATGTCTGCCCGCTGGACATGTCGCGCAATGCCGAGGTGGCCGATATTCTGGAAGAACAGGGCATGGATGTGAACCTGGCCTTCATCACCATTGACCCCGACCGCGACGATGCCCGGGCGGTTGCCGATTTCGCCGCCAATATCCATCCCAAGGCGATCGGCCTGACCGGCAGCCCCGACCAGATCAAGGCGGCGGCCAATGCCTATCGCGCCTATTACAAGAAGCAGGAGGCCGAGGACGAATTCTATCTGGTCGACCATTCGGCCTTTACCTATCTGATGTTGCCCGGCAATCGCTTTCTGGATTTCTATCAGCACGCCGCCCCGGCCGACGAGGTTGCCGGCAGCGTCGCCTGCTATCTGGGCAAGGTGAACGGCTGAAATTGACCCCGCCCGCTGCCGGGTCTAGAAAAACGGGGCGATCAGGAAAGGAATCCGCATGGCCGAAGACCTGGGGGCCCAGCTTGGCCCGGACCGTAGCCTTCTGCTTGTCGACGATGACGAGCCCTTTGTGAAGCGTCTGGCGCGGGCGATGGAGAAACGCGGCTTTGTTCCCGAAACCGCCGAAAGCGTTGCGGCCGGCAAGGTCATCGCGCAAAGCCGGCCGCCGGCCTATGCGGTCGTCGACCTGCGCCTGGAGGATGGCAACGGGCTGGACGTGGTGGAAACCCTGCGCGAAAAGCGCCCCGATTGCCGGATTGTCGTGCTGACCGGATATGGCGCCATCGCCACCGCGGTTGCGGCGGTGAAGATCGGCGCGATCGATTATCTGTCGAAACCCGCGGACGCGAATGAAGTCACCAATGCGCTGCTGGCGCGCGGCGAGGCCCTGCCCGCCCCGCCGGAAAACCCGATGTCGGCCGACCGGGTGCGCTGGGAACATATCCAGCGGGTCTACGAGATGTGCGATCGCAATGTCTCGGAAACCGCGCGGCGGCTGAACATGCACCGGCGCACCTTGCAGCGTATTCTGGCGAAACGCAGCCCGAAATAAAACTGCGCATTGCCTGAATCCGGTCTTTGGATTATTCCTTGTCGTGGGGATGATCAAAGGACTGCAAGATGAATATCGATTTGGACAGCCTTTCGCTTAAAGAGCTGAAGGATCTGCAATCGCGCGTTGCAAAATCAATCGCCGGATTTGAAGACCGCAAGAAGAAAGAGGCCCTTGTCGCGCTGGAAGAAAAGGCGCGGGACATGGGCTTTTCGCTGGCCGAGCTGACGGGGGCGGCCCCGACCCGCAAACGTGCGCCGGCGGTGGCCAAATACCGCAATCCGGCCAATTCCGGCGATACCTGGACAGGCCGTGGCCGCAAGCCGCGCTGGTTCGAGGCGGCGCTGAAGGCGGGAAAGAAACCCGAAGACATGGCGATCTGAGCGATCTGAAATCCGGACGCAAGAGGCGCGGCCCGGATTCGGGCGGTGCTGGTTGGCCATTCCGGAAATACGCCATCGCCTTTCCGGGTATTCCCGGCGGGGCAATGGCGGAATTGGCGGGCGGGTGTCAGTGCCCGTCGAATTTGCCCGGCAAAAAAGTTTACCGTTTGGTAGGCGAATAAATCCGCGTCCTGATTGCGCATGGTTTTCCCGCGATCCGGCCCGTGCAATCGCCAATTGAGGCGAGCGGTCAATTCGGGGCGGCGGCGCTAGCTGCAGGCCGCAAGCAATTCGGCGTGGCGCGCGACAAAATCGGCCCGCACCGGCGCGGGCGGGCGCAGCCTGATTTCCATGCCGGCGATCAGCGTGGCGGCGGGCTTGCCAAAGAAGCGGTCGGCCTCTGGTTCGGTGAAACCGGCGATCTGCACCGCCTCGAGCCAGGCCGAGACGCGGTCGGCGGCCTTGATCGCCTTCTTGATCGGCGCGGGCAGCACTGCCGGCAGGCCAAAGCGCAGATGCACCGCCGCCGTCAGCCGTTCGTCCAGCGCGCCATAGCCCGGCCCCACGGCGGCCTTTACCGGGCTGATCATGTCGCCGATGACATATTCGGGCGCATCATGCAGCAGGGCCGCGAGCCGCCACCGGGGCGCGATTGCCGGATTGGTCCTGGTGAACAGTGCCTCGACCAGCAGCGAATGTTCCGCCACCGAATAGGGCCAGTCGCCCCGCGTCTGGCCGTTCCAGCGCGCCACGAAGGCGAGGCCATGGGCGATATCCTCGATCTCGATATCGACGGGCGTCGGGTCCAGCAGGTCCAGCCGCCGCCCCGACAGCATCCGTTGCCACGCCCGTTCCTGCCGCGCCATCACATCCCCCGTATCCGCCCTGGGTCTGCCCCGTAAACCCCCCGGCGAAAAGGTCAAGGGAACCTTGGCGCCACCCGCGGCGTTCTTTCTGCGACACGACGACGTTCGCCGAACAGGAGACGCCCGCCATGTACCCGCTTCCGATCCTTGCGCTTGGTGTCATTGCCAGCGGTTATGGATATGCCACCGTCGAGATGAATGCCCGCGCGGCCGATGCGCCGGCGCCGGGGATCCAGGCCTATCCCGCCAGGTCCGGCAGCGACGATCTGGCGGTTTACGACATGCCGGGCATGGCGCCTTTCGACATCACCTCGCCCTATTGCGAGACCGCGCCGACGCTGGCCGCGACGCTGAAGCACGATTTCGAGGAAGTGCCGGTGGACACCAGCACGCAGGGCGATGGCCTGACGATGGTGCTGTTCGCCTCGGAGGTGATGGGCACCTGGACGCTGGTGCATCAGGGCGATGACGGCATGTCCTGCATCGTGTCGTCGGGCACCGGCTGGACCGCAAGCGCCCAGCCCGAGGACGTGCTGGCCGCCGTGCCGGTGGCGGGCAGCTGACTGCAACCTTGGGGGGTGGCGTTGCCCTGAGCGGCCCCACCTGATATGGGCCTGCCAGACATAATTGCCGGAGCAGCGCCACCATGGCCGACCATATCGTCAAAGACATCGCCCTGGCCGACTTCGGCCGCAAGGAACTGACCATCGCTGAAACCGAAATGCCGGGCCTGATGGCCTGCCGCGAGGAATTCGGGCCCAGCCAGCCGCTGAAGGGCGCCCGGATCGCCGGTTCGCTGCACATGACGATCCAGACCGGCGTGTTGATCGAGACGCTGAAGGCGCTGGGCGCCGATGTGCGCTGGGCGTCTTGCAACATCTTTTCGACCCAGGACCACGCCGCCGCCGCCATTGCCGCCGGTGGCACCCCGGTCTTTGCCATCAAGGGCGAAAGCCTGGAGCAATACTGGGACTATACCGACCGCATCTTTCAGTTCGGCGGCGAGGGTGGCACCTGCAACATGATCCTGGACGACGGCGGGGATGCCACGCTTTACATCCTGCTGGGCGCGCGGGTCGAGGCGGGCGAGACCGACCTAATCGCCGTGCCGACCAGCGACGAGGAAGTGTGCCTGTTCAACCAGATCAGGAAGCGCCTGGCCGCCACCCCCGGCTGGTTCACCAAGCAGCGCGAGGCGATCAAGGGCGTTTCGGAAGAAACCACCACCGGCGTGCATCGGCTGTATGACCTGCACAAGAAGGGCCAGCTGCCGTTCCCGGCGATCAACGTCAATGACAGCGTCACCAAGTCGAAGTTCGACAACAAGTATGGCTGCAAGGAAAGCCTGGTCGACGGCATCCGCCGCGCCACCGACACGATGATGGCCGGCAAGGTCGCCGTGGTCTGCGGCTATGGCGACGTGGGCAAGGGCTCGGCCGCGAGCCTGCGCGGTGCGGGTGCGCGGGTGAAGGTGACCGAGGTCGACCCGATCTGCGCGCTGCAGGCGGCGATGGACGGGTTCGAGGTCGTGGTGCTGGAAGACGTGGTGGGCGACGCCGACATCTTCATCACCACCACGGGCAACCGCGACGTGATCCGGCTCGAGCACATGCGCGAGATGAAGGACATGGCCATCGTCGGCAACATCGGCCATTTCGACAACGAGATCCAGGTGGCGGCGCTGCGGAACCACAAATGGACCAACATCAAGGACCAGGTGGACATGATCGAGATGCCTTCGGGCGCGCGGATCATCCTTCTGTCCGAGGGGCGCCTCTTGAACCTGGGCAACGCGACCGGCCACCCGTCGTTCGTCATGTCGGCCAGCTTTACCAACCAGACGCTGGCGCAGATCGAGCTGTGGACCAAGGGCCAGGACTATGCGCCCGGCGTCTATATCCTGCCCAAGGCGCTGGATGAAAAGGTGGCGCGCCTGCATCTGAAGAAGATCGGCGTCAAGCTGACCGAGCTGAAGGCGGATCAGGCCGCCTATATCGGCGTGCAGGTCGAAGGCCCCTACAAGTCGGACCATTACCGCTATTGATCGGGACCCGGCGGCGCGCGGGAGAGGTTTCCCCCGCGCGCTGCCCTGTCAGCCCACGGCGGGGGCGGTCTGGGCCATGAGGCGCCGCAGGTCGGCGGCGTCGCGCAGCGCCTCGGTCACGCCGCGCGGCAGCCTTGCATCGCCGATCCGCAGCACCTGCAGGCCGGCGGCGCGCAGTTCGGCCTCGGGCCCGGCCTGGCTGATCATCCCGGCCAGGGTTACCACGGCATCCACCGCCTCGACCGGCGGGCGCGGTTCGTCGAACACGCCCCGCAACTGCACCGACGCCCCATTTGCCCCGATCACGCGGGCGCGGTCGATCAGGCGGACGCCGGCCTGCGCCAGTGCCCGGATCAGCGTATAGGCCGTGGTCAGCCCCTCGCCCTCGCCCGGGTAAAGGCCCGAGGTTACCAGCGTCACCTGCCGCCAGCCCTGTGCCAGCCGCTCGGCCGTCAAGAGCGCCGGCAAGCGGCCCATCTCGTCGCGCAGCAGCACATGGCCGCCGCTGGCCGGCGCATCATAGGGGCCGAACCGGGGCAGGTCTGGACCCGCGCCCGGCAGGTCGGCCGCCATCGGCGCGGACCCGGTGGCCAGAACCACCAGCGCCGGCCGCCGCGCGATCAGCGCGGCCGCATCGGCCGGGCGGCCGGTTTCGACCCGCACCTGCAGGTCGCGCAACTCTGCCTGCCACCAGTCGAGCAGCTTCAGGAATTCGCGCCGCGACGGGGTATCGGCCCAGAGCCGCAGCTGCCCGCCCAGATCCGCCGCCGCCTCTATCAGCGTGACACGCAGGCCCTGCATCGCCAGCCGTCGCGCGGCCTCCATCCCGGCCGGGCCGCCGCCGACCACCACCGCCTCTTGCCCCGCCATTCCGGGCAGCGCCGCAGCCTCGGGTGTGCCGGGCCGGCCGATGTCAGGATTTACCATGCAGGCCAGCGGCTTGTGGTCCATCAGCGCATTGATGCAGACATTCGCCCCCACGCAGGGCCGGACCCTGCCCGACCTGCCCGCCGTCGACTTGGGCAACAGCGCCGGATCGGCGACATTGGCGCGGACCATGCCCACCAGATCGGCATCGCCGGCGGCCAGAATCTCGTTCGCCAGCGCCAGCGATGTCACCCGCCCCACCGTCGCCACCGGCAGGCGCACCGCGGCCTTTACCGCCCGCGACAGGTGACGAAAGGCGCCCAGCGGCGCCGGGGTCGGCGGCCAGTGATCGACGCGCGCCATCTTGTGAGTATTGTTGCCGGCGGTCACGCTGATGTAGTCGACCAGCCCGCTCGCCTCGAGCCGGGCGGCGATCCGGGCGGCCTCGGCCGCGTCGATGCCGCCGGGGATCAGTTCGTCGCCCGGGATGCGGATGCCCAGGATGCGGTCGGCGCCGATGGCGGCGCGGACCCGTTCCAGCACCTGCAACGGATAGCGCACCCGGCCTTCCAGATCGCCGCCCAGACCGTCGGTGCGCCGGTTCATGGCGGGCGACAGAAAGCTGGCCAGCAACATGCCGTGCGCCATGGTGATCTCGACACCATCCAGGTCGCCGTCGCGGCAGCGGCCCGCCGCATCGGCATAGCGCCCGGCGATTTCGGAGAGTTCGTCTTCGCTGGCCTCGCGCGACATCTGCTGGGTCAGTTCGGACATGCCCCAAGAGGAGGAGACGATGGCATCGCCCGATGTTTCCATCGCGCCGACATGGGCCAGTTGCGCCAGCATCAGGCCGCCTTCGTCATGGACCGCGGCGGCCAGGTTGCGATACCCCGGCACGATGCTGTCGTCGACATTCACCAGGGTCAGGCCATTGGCCCAGACCTCGGACCAGATCACCGGGGTGGCGCCGGTGATCTGCATGCCCAGCCCTGCCCGCGCCCTTTCGCGGTGGTAGGCGATGTAGCGCGCGCCGGGCCGGCCATCTTCGGCCAGGCCCGGCTGGTGCGCCGGCAGGTAGATCCGCGAGCGGAGTTGCCGTCCCCGCAGGGTCAGCGGCCGCGTGGCCGGGGTGTCAGGGTGACCGGGCATATCCCACCTTTGTGCTGCGGTAATCCGGGGGCGCGGCGGCAAGGGTGCGCCGCCGGGCGGGATCAGTCTTGCAGGCAGGTCTGTTTCTGCTGGCCCAGACCCTCGATGCCCAGTTCGACCACATCGCCGGCCCTGAGGTAGCGCGGCGGCTTCATTCCCATGCCGACGCCGGGCGGGGTGCCGGTCGAGATGATGTCGCCGGGATGCAGGGTGAAGAATTGCGAGAGGTAGGCGACGACATGGGCAACGCCATAGACCATGGTTCTGGTCGAGCCGTTCTGCATGGTCTGGCCGTTGACCGTCAGCCACATCTTCAGGTTCTGCGGGTCGGCAATCTCGTCAGGGGTGACCAGCCAGGGGCCGGTCTGGCCAAAGTTGTCGCAGGACTTGCCCTTGGTCCATTGGCCGGCGCGTTCGGTCTGGAAGGCGCGTTCCGAGACATCGTTGATGACGCAATAGCCGGCGACATGATCCAGCGCCTGCGCCTCGGTCAGGTATTTGCCGGGCTTGCCGATGACGACGCCCAGTTCCACCTCCCAGTCGGTCTTTTCGCTACCGCGCGGAATCAGGATCGGGTCGTTCGGGCCGCAGATCGCCGAGCTGGCCTTCATGAAGACCACGGGTTCCGGCGGGACGGCCATGCCGGATTCGGCGGCGTGGTCGGCGTAGTTCAGGCCGATGCAGATGAATTTGCCGGTGCCGCCGACGCAGGGCCCAGCCGCGGGTTGCCCGGTACGACCGGCAGGCTGTCGGGATCGGGCAGCGAGGAAAGCCGGGTCAGCACCTGGCCGGCAAGGTCCGGAATGGCGGCCGAGAGATCGCGGATCGTGCCGTCGGTATGCAGGATGCCGGGTTTTTCCTGGCCGGGGTCGCCGTAGCGGAGAAGTTTCATCGGATGGTCCCTTTGACTGATGCTGACATGTTAGCTGTCCATCTGGATCAGGCCAAGGGCGGAAGGTCCGCGGCGGCGCGAAGATCGGGGTTGCGGACGTCGAGTTCCTGCCCGGCCAGTGGATCGGCGGCGGCGGTGCAGAGCCAGGCCAGAACGCGGGCCGGCTGATCGGCCGGGGCCAGATCGGCACGCGGAATGCGGGAAACCGGGTTCAGGCCCGAGGCGCGGATGGTGCCCTGCATCTGCGTGTCGACCACGCCCGGCGCCAGCCCAAAGGCGCGGATGCCCTGATCGCCATATTCCAGATGCAGGGACCGGGTCAGCATCGCCAGCCCGGCCTTGCCGGCGCAATAGGCCGACCAGCCCTCTTGCGGGCGATGCGCGGCGCCAGAGGATACGTTGATCACCGTGCCGCCCCCCTTGGCCAGCATGGCGGGCAAGGCCAGGCGGATGGCGTGGAACTGGGCGGTCAGATTCGTCTCTATACTGGCGGAAAACGCCTCGACCGTCAGATCGGTGATCCGGCCGATGGGGTCGATGGTGGCGGCGTTGTTTACCAGGATGTCGAAGCCGGGCGAAAGAACCCGGGCCAGGCGGTCGCGGTCGGTTATGTCGCAGAGAAGGCCGGTGGCCTGCGGCAGCGCCGCCTGGGCGGCGGCAAGGCTGCTGGCGCTGCGGGCGGTAAAGCTGACGCGGGCGCCCAGCGCCGCCAGTGCAACGACGGTGGCACGGCCGATGCCGCCGGCCCCGCCGGTGACAAGCGCGGAATGTCCGGCAAGGGGAAGCGGCTGGGTCATGGGGCGTCCTTTGATAACGGTCTGTCGGGGATATGTTTCAACCGCCGCGCGGGCACGGCGGAAATGCGCTTGCAGAAAGGTTGTTCCATATCCCTGCGGGCTTGACCAGCGGGGCAAAGCCCCCGATTCATCGCCGCATGATGCGTGCATTTCTCAGTTTCGTCCTGGCAATGACCTTGCTGGCGTGCAGCCCCAGGGGGGAATTCGTCACGCTTGACCAGTTGCCCCCGGAAAAGGCCGCGCTGGCGACCGATGCCGGCGTGCGCGAGGTGGTTTTCGTGGGCACGACGCGGGTAAAGGATGCCGGGGGCTGGGGATTTGGCCGCAACGACAGCGCGCAGTTCCTGCGCTATGACATCCTGGTGCCGTTCGCGCGCAAGCCGGGTGAGGTGACCTGGCCGAAGAACGCCAGGCGGGCCGATCCCACGACCGATTTCCTGACGCTGGCCGATCACGATTACGCCGATGCGGCCGAGTTCCGCGGCGCGCTGGGTGGCGCGATGAAGCTGCGCGGGCAGCGCGACGTGGTGATCTATGTGCATGGGTTCAACAACACCATGGCCGAGAGCGTCTATCGCGTGGCGCAGATGCATTACGACCTGAAGGTTCCGGGCGTGGCGGTGCATTACGCCTGGCCCAGCCGCGGGTCGCCGCTGGGCTATGTCTACGACCGCGATTCCGCGCTGTTCGGGCGGGACGGGCTGGAAGAACTGTTGCACCAGGTTGCCCAGGCGGGCGCGCGGCGCGTGGTGATCGTTGCGCACAGCATGGGCGGCGCGCTGACGATGGAAACGCTGCGGCAGGTGGCGATCCGCAATGACAGGGCGGTGACCCGGTCGCTGGGCGGGGTGATCCTGATTTCACCGGATCTGGATGTCGACCTGTTCCGCGCCCAGGCCAGGGCGATGGGCGGGCTGCCGCAGCCTTTCCTGATCTTTGGCAACCACAAGGATACGGTGCTGAACCTGTCGTCGCGCATCGCCGGCAACCCCGAGCGTCTGGGCAACCTGTCGGACCTGACGCCGATCGCCGATCTGCAGGTGACCTATCTGGACACTTCGGCATTTGACGAAGGTGCGGGGCATTTCAATGTCGGCACCTCGCCGGCGCTGATCCAGCTGCTGGGTGGGATTGCCAATCTGGACGCGGCCTTCCGCGCCGAGGCCAGGGGCCGGGTCGGGCTGTTGCCGGGCGTGGTGCTGACCCTGCGCAACGCGACCGAGGTGATCCTGTCGCCGGTCGAGGCCGTGGTCGAAAGCGGCAATGCCCGGCACAGCGCCAGCGCGCCGCCCGGTTAACGCCGGCGCAGATAGACGTAATAGGCGCCGGTCCCGCCGTGTTTCAGATGCGCGTCGGTGATCTGCAACACCGCCTGACCCAGCGGAGGCAGGCGCAGCCAGTGCGGCACCTGGTGACGCAGCGCGCCGACCGGGCGGGGCACGGGTTCGTGCATCATGCGGCCCTTGCCGGTGATCACCAGCACCAGCCGCAGGCCGGCGGACTGGGCGTTCAGGATGAAGTGGATCAGCTCGGGGTGCGCCTCGGAAAGCGTCATACCGTGCAGGTCGATCCGCGCCTCTGGCGCCAGCTTGCCGCGGGTCATCCGGGCGTGGGTCCTGGCGTCCATCATCAGGGGCTGCGCCACGGGCGGGGCCGGTCTGGCCGGCGCGGCGCGTTCGCCCAGGGTGAAGGGCGGAATGCGCGGCTGTGCGGGATGCTTGACCTCGGGCACCGGGGCGGGCGGGGCCGGGTCTGCCAGCGGCAGATGTGGGTTGTACATCGGCCGGGCGGTGCGGGCGACGGCATGCCACAGATCGGCCTCGTCCGGGCGCAGGGTGCGGCGGCGGGCCATGGTCAGCCCTCGGACGACATGGCATAGGCCCGGTCGATCGGCAGCAGCAGGATCATCCGCCCGCCATCCTTGACCGTTCCGGCATCTTCGCCCGCCTGCGCGCCGGTGCCGTAAAAGATGTCGGCGCGCTGGGCGCCCTTGATGGCGCCGCCGGTGTCCTGCGCGACCATCAGCCGGTTCAGCGGGCGGGAGCCGGTTTTCTCGATCCAGACCGGGGCGCCCAGTGGGGTGAATGCCGGGTCGACGGCCAGCGACCGCAAGGTGGTGATGGATCGCCCCATGGCGCCGATCGGCCCGCGATCCGCCGGCAGGTCCGAGAGTTTGCGAAAGAACACGTAGGAGGGGTTGTGGTTCATCAGGTCCTGGCCCAGCGCGGGGTTGCGCCGGACCCAGGCGCGGATTACCTGGGCCGAAACCTGGTCGGCGGTATAGATGCCGCGCCGCACCAGTTCCTGCCCGATGGAGCGGTAGGGTTGGCCGTTCTTGCCGCCATAGCCGACGCGGATCACCCTGCCATCGGTCATGCGGATGCGGCCCGAGCCCTGGACCTGAAGGAAGAACACGTCAACGGGATCGTCGAGCCAGGCGATTTCCAGGCCGCGCCCCGCCAGCAAGCCGCCCTCGATGACCGAACGGGGGTGCCATTGCGATCCCTCGGTCAGTTCGGGCGGCTTGCGATAGATCGGCCAGGCAAAGCGCGAGGTGCGGACCGGCGAGCCGGGCAATTCCGGCTCGAAATAGCCGGTGAACAGGGCGGGAGGGGTGCCGATGACCACCGGCTTGAACACCAGTTCAAAGAAGCTGCGGGCCGAGGCGTCGTCTGGCGGAATGTCGGCCGCCAGCTTGCAGACCGGGCGCCAGTCGGCGTCGTCGATCAGGTCGCAGGTGGCCAGAAAGGTGGCAAGGGCCGCGGCGTGGTCATCCTCGCGCCAACCGTCAAGCTCTTCGAACTGCAGCACCTGGGCGGATGCGGCGGCGGGCATCAGCGCCACCGCGAAAAGAAGGGAGAGGAGGAACCCCCGCATCGCAAGGGTCAGTCGCCGGTGGCCACGAGTTGCCAGTTCGGGTCGTCGGCCCCCATCTTGCGGGCAAAGGTCCAGACATCGCGCTGGCGCTTGACGGATTTCGGGTCGCCCTCGACGATTTCGCCGGCGCGGTCGCGCACGACCGAGATCAGTTCGCCGACGAAGCGCACGGTGATCTCGGCAAAACCACTGTCGCGGTCGAAGGTGGCGTCTTGCAGGGCCATTTCCTTGAGCCCGACAAAGGTGGTTTCGACGGTCAGGCCCTTGGCCTCGCGGTCAGAGATGACCGAGGCGAAGGAAGATTCGACTTCATCCGAAAGGAAGGGGCGGATGCGATCCAGTTCACCCTTTTCAAAGGCGATCAGGATCATTTCATAGGCCTGGCGGGCGCCCTGCAGGAAGGGGCCGACGGTAAAGCTGTTTTCGGCCAGCTTCATCGCGGCCAGCGCCTTGGCCGAAGCCGACCCGTCGGGCACATGGTCGGTAATGTCGCGGTCGGCGCCGCCCTCGATCACCTCGAATTCGCGGCGGACCTGGGGGCGCACCTCATCCAGCGGCAGGGGCGGCTTTTCAAACCCGTCGCGCGTGCCCAGGACCGAGCGCAGCTTGAGGATCAGAAAAACCGCGATCGCGGCCAAAACCAGAAGCTGGATCGTCGAATTCATCGTCTTCCCTTTGAGAACCGATTGCCCTGACTTTCGTCCTGACTTGGGGATGGGCCTGTTGCATCCTATGTAGGGTGCGGCCCCGCGCAAGTAAACCTGCGGGGCGCGCGCTTTGGGAAGGATCGCGGATGCGTGTTCTGATGGCTTTGCTGGCCTGGCCGCTGGTGGAAATCGGCCTGTTCGTGGTGATCGGTGGCTGGATCGGGCTGTGGGCCACCCTGGCCTGGGTGGTGCTGAGCGCGGTTCTGGGGGTGCTGGTGCTGCGGATACAGGCGGCGCGGCAGGCGATTGCGCTGCGATCCGGGCTGAGCGGGCTGCGCGATCCGGCGCGTCTGGCGGCGGGGGGCATGCTGGGGATGCTGGGTGGCGTGCTGCTGATTCTGCCGGGATTCCTGACCGATGCCGTCGGGGCCTTGTTGCTGCTGCCGCCGGTGCAGGCGCTGATCGGGCGGTTTGTGGCGGCGCGGGTCGTCGTGGTCCGTCAGGGGTCGGCCGGCGATGTGATCGACGGGGATTTCACCGAAGTGTCGCCGCGACAGGGGCCATCGGGCTGGACGCGGATCGAATAGGCGGCGTGGTCAGGCGCGGCTTTTCCAGATCGCGGCGTCGCCCAGCTTGTCGACAAAGGCCTGATGGGCGGCCTGCTCCGCGTCGGTGATGCGCGGGGGCAGCGGCTCTGGCCGGGGGCGCGGGCGCCAGTCGCTGTCGGCGGGGCCTGAACGGGCGCTGACCTGGCTGTGCGCCAGAACCAGGTCGGGCTGCCGGCCGCCGATCAGTTCCAGGTAGACCTCGGCCAGAAGTTCGCTGTCGAGCAGCGCGCCGTGCTTTTCCCGGCCGGAATTGTCGACGCCAAAGCGGCGGCACAGCGCGTCGAGCGAGGCCGGGGAGCCGGGGAATTTCTGGCGGGCAATGGCAACGGTGTCGATCGCCTGGCCCCAGGGAATTTCCGGCAGGCCGATGGTCTTCAGCTCAAAGTTCAGGAAGGCCATGTCGAACTTGGCGTTGTGGATGACCAGCTTTGCCTCGCCGACGAATTCGCGGAAGGCCTGGCCGACGGCGGCAAAGACCGGCTTATCCCGCAGGGTGACGCCGCCCGGAACCGGCTGGCCGGGCGTTTCCAGGATGTCGTGGCCGATGCCGTGTACGCCGAAGGCCTCGGCCGGCATGCTGCGTTCGGGGTTGATATACTGGTGATAGGTGCGCCCGGTGGGCAGGTGGTTGAACAGCTCGATCGCACCGATTTCAACGATGCGGTCACCGGTGGCGGGGTCAAAGCCGGTGGTTTCGGTATCCAGAACGATTTCACGCATCGGCGATCCTGCGGCGAATGTCGGCGATCACATCCTTGACCGCCTGGCGGGCGGTGTCGAGGTCAGTCGTGGGAATGATATAGTCGGCGCGGGCGCGTTTGTCCGCGTCAGGCATCTGGCGGGCGAGGATCATCTGGAAATCACCCTCGGTCATGCCGCGGGCAAGTACACGGGCGCGCTGGATTTCAGGCGGCACAGAGACGACTGCAACGGCATCGCATTGGGTTTCAGCCCCGGTTTCATAGAGCAGCGGAATGTCCAGGAGGACGATATCGGTCGGGGTGCTGGCCAGGAATTCGGCCCGGTCGGCGGCTACCAGAGGGTGGACCAGCGCGTTCAGACGGTCCAGCACGCTGCGGTCACCGGCGATCAGGGCGCGGAGCCGGTCGCGGTTCACGGCGCCGTCGGGGTCGATGGCCTGCGGAAAGACAGCCGCGATGGCCCGCGCGGCCGGCTGGCCCGGCGCATAGAGGCGATGCACCGTGGCATCGGCGTCCCATACGCGGATGCCTTCGGCAGCGAACATGGCCGCTGTCGTCGATTTGCCCATGCCGATAGAGCCGGTCAGCCCCAGCCGGAAAGCCGTCATAGGCCCAGCACCGCGTGGCGCGTGGCCTCGTCTACGTCGGGGCGCTGGCCGAACCAGCGCTCAAATCCGGGTGCGGCCTGATGCAGCAACATGCCAAGGCCGTCGACCACGGTGCAGCCCATGTCCTGCGCCTCGATCAGGAACTGGGTCATCAGCGGGGTGTAGACCAGATCGGTGACCAGGGCGCGCGGGTTCAGACCGTCGAGCGGGACGCGGAATTCCGGCTTGCCGGTCATGCCCAGCGAGGTGGTGTTCACCACGGTGGCGCAATCCTCGATCATGTTTCCGGCCTGCACCCATTCATGCACGACCACCTTGGCGCCGAAATCCGACCGCAGGGCATCTGCGCGGGGACGGGTGCGGTTGGCCAGGCGGATTTCCGGCACGCCGACTTCGATCAGGGCGGCGACCACGGCGCGGGCCGCGCCGCCGGCGCCAAGCACAGCCGCCGGGCCGGCCTGCGGTTGCCACTGCGGCGCATGCTGGCGGATATTGGCGATGAAGCCCGACCCGTCGGTATTGTCGGCGTGGATCTTGCCATCCTTGCGGAAGATCAGGGTATTGGCGGCGCCGATCAGCGCCGCGCGGTCGGTGACGATATCGGCGACCTGAAGGATGGCCTCCTTGTGCGGGATGGTGACGTTGACGCCGACAAAGCCCATTCGGGGCAACATCCGCACCACGTCGGCCAGATCGGCCGGGGCCACGTCTATCGGGATGTAGTGGCCTTTGAGCCCGTAGCGGCGCAACCAATAGCCATGCAGCGCCGGGCTGCGGCTATGGGCGATGGGGTGGCCAAGCACGCCGGCCAGGGGAATACGCGAGTGGTCTGTCATGCCGGGATCACTCCTCGGGTGGCAAGATAGGATATCAACGGCAGCAAGGGCAGACCCAGAATGGTGAAGTGGTCGCCCTGGATGGCGGAAAACAGCCGCACGCCTTCTTCCTCGAGCTTGTAGCACCCGACCGAATGGCGGATGCTGTGCCAGTTGCGGGCAAGGTAATCGTCGAGATAGCCGTCGGAGATGGCGCGCATGGTCAGCCGCGCCTCGCCGACGTGGCGCCAGACGGGCTGGCCGTTTTCATAAAGCGCGGCGGCGGAAAGCAGGCGGTGGGTCTGGCCACGCAACGCGACCAGCTGGGCGCGGGCCTCTGCCGGCGTTTCGGGTTTGGAAAAGACGCGGGATTTCAGGTCCAGCACCTGATCGCAGCCAAGGACCAACGCGGTTGGATTCCGGTCCGCCAGCTTTCGCGCCTTCATCTCGGCCAGGGTATCGGCGAGGTCGCGGGGCGTGGCGCCTTCGGCCTCCAACGCGGCGCGGATCGCGGGTTCGTCGATTCGTGCCGGATGGGCCGTGGCCGGAATACCGGCGGCCAGGAGCATCTGAAGGCGGGTTTCCGAGGCGGAGGCAAGCAAGATCATTGGGGGCGGTTCTGGGGATATGTTCTGTGTGATCCTGGGCGGCAACTGCGGGGAAACCGGCGGCTGTGGAGCAACCGGCGCCGTCGGGCCCGATGCGGCAGAGATATCCTTGTGGGGATGGGGTTGTCACGGGTCTTGGGACAAGTTCGGCCGCCGGCTGCTTGTCCACGTCGGGACGCTGGGGAAGAATTCGTTCGGCTTCTGGATACAAAGTATTGATATATATAGGGTAATTCAGTCAGGTGCAGAGAGATCGGGTTTTATCCCTGATTTATCCACACCGCCGTCGCGCTGTGGGTTTCTCGCAGGAGAACGCCGGATATCCCGTTTTCCACACCGCCATAATCATCATCAATCTTTTTTCTCTTTCTTTTATAAAGAGGAAGATTGCCGGCTTTCGACCCTCTGCGTTGACTTTGAGACAAGGGCAGATTAGGTGAGCCGGGCGGGGCCGTCCGGCCCATGCACCTTCCACGATACAGTCTGACATCCCGGGCGCCAACAGGGCGGATCCGGGCGCAAGGAATTCCGATGACCGAACGGCTGAACCTTTCCGACCTGAAGGCCAAGACCCCGGCTGACCTGCTGGCCATGGCCGAGGAATGGGAGATCGAGAACGCGCCCTCGATGCGGAAGGGCGAGATGATGTTCTCGATCCTCAAGGAACATGCCGAGGAAGGCTATGAGATCGGCGGCGATGGCGTGCTGGAAGTGCTGCAGGATGGCTTTGGCTTCTTGCGCAGCCCGGAAGCCAACTATCTGCCCGGCCCAGATGATATCTATGTCAGCCCCGAGATGATCCGGCAGTTCAGCCTGCGGACCGGCGACACGATTGACGGGGTGATCAAGGCCCCGCAAGAGAATGAGCGGTACTTCAGCCTGACCAAGGCGACAAAGATCAACTTCGACGACCCCGAGCGGGCCAAGCACAAGGTGCATTTCGACAACCTGACGCCGCTCTATCCGGATGAGCGGTTGAAGATGGAAGTCGAGGATCCGACGATCCGCGACCGCTCGGCCCGGATCATCGATCTGGTCTCGCCGATCGGCAAAGGCCAGCGCGGGCTGATCGTGGCGCCGCCGCGGACCGGCAAGACGGTGCTGCTGCAGAATATCGCCCATTCGATTGCGACCAATCACCCGGAATGCTATCTGATCGTGCTCTTGATCGACGAGCGCCCCGAGGAAGTCACCGATATGCAGCGGTCGGTCAAAGGGGAAGTGGTGTCCTCGACCTTTGACGAGCCGGCAACGCGGCACGTCGCGGTGGCCGAGATGGTGATCGAAAAGGCCAAGCGGCTGGTCGAACACAAGCGTGACGTGGTGATCCTGCTGGATTCGATCACCCGCCTGGGCCGCGCCTTCAACACGGTGGTGCCGTCTTCGGGCAAGGTGCTGACGGGTGGTGTGGACGCGAATGCGCTGCAACGGCCGAAGCGGTTCTTTGGCGCGGCGCGGAACATCGAGGAAGGCGGGTCGCTGACCATCATCGCAACCGCGCTGATCGACACTGGCAGCCGGATGGACGAAGTGATCTTTGAAGAATTCAAGGGCACGGGCAACAGCGAGATCGTGCTGGACCGGAAGGTTGCGGACAAGCGGGTTTTCCCGGCGATGGACATCCTGAAATCGGGGACGCGGAAGGAGGATCTGCTGGTCGAGAAGACCGATCTGCAGAAGACCTATGTGCTGCGGCGGATCCTGAACCCGATGGGGACAACCGATGCGATCGAGTTCCTGATCGGCAAGCTGAAGCAGACCAAGTCCAACGCGGAATTCTTCGATTCGATGAACACCTGACGCGGGCGATGCGATGCGCGACACGATCTATGCGCTGGCCTCGGCCCGCGGTCGGGCTGGTGTTTCCGTCATAAGGGTTTCCGGGCCGCAGGCCTTTGCGGCCTGCCGCGCGCTGTGCGGGGATGTGCCGCCGCGGCGGCAAGCAGCATTGCGCAATATATTGTGGAATGGTGAGGTTGTTGATCAAGCACTGGTGCTGACCTTTGCGCAGGCCGCAAGTTTCACCGGAGAGGAATCCGTCGAGTTCCAGATTCACGGCAGCCAGGCGGTGTTGTCGGCGGTCTTGTCGGCGCTGTCCGGGTTGGACGGGTTGCGCATGGCCGAAGCCGGCGAGTTCACAGGCAGGCGCTGGAGAACGGCCAGCTGGATCTGGCGCAAGTGGAAGGCCTGGCCGACCTGATCGAGGCGGAGACAGAGGCGCAGCGCAAGCACGCTGTCGCGTTGATGACTGGGCGCTTGCGGGATGTTTCAGAAGGATGGCGCCGCGATCTGGTTCGCGCGGCAGCCTTGCTGGAGGTCACGATCGATTTTGCCGACGAAGATGTGCCAGTGGATGTCGGGCCGGAAGTTGCGGCGCTGATTGCGGGCGTTTTGCGCGCCCTGACGGCGGAAGTTCAGGGGTTTGGTGCGGCGGAGCGGTTGCGCGATGGGTTTGAGGTCGCCTTGGTTGGTCGGCCGAATGCGGGAAAGTCGACGCTGCTGAATGCCCTGGCAGGCCGCGATGCGGCGATCACGTCGACAATCGCCGGGACAACGCGGGATGTGATCGAAGTACGTCTGTCGTTGCGCGGCTTGCCTGTCACAGTGCTGGACACGGCTGGTTTGTGGGAAACCTCGGATGAAGTCGAACAGATCGGCATTGGTCGGACGATGGACCGGGCGCTGCGGCGGACTTGCGGGTTTTCCTGCTGGATGGGGAAGGGGATGTCCCGCTAGTGGAGGTTCGGCCGGGAGATCTGGTCCTGCGAGGCAAGGCGGATATTGTCAGTGGGGTTGGGCCAGCTGTTTCCGGCAAGACGGGCGAGGGGTTGACTGAGCTGGTCGAGTCCATTGCCGCTACGCTGGAGCAGCGGAGCGCTTCGGCAGCAACGATCAACCGCGCGCGGCATCTGACGGCTGTAACGAAAGCGATTCGCGCTTTGGAATCAGCGCAGAGTGAAGTAAGGAGTGGGCCCGATCACGTCGAGTTGGCGGCAGAATACTTGCGGCAAGCTGTGCGGGCGCTGGATTCCTTGATTGGCCGAGTTGATGTTGAGGACCTGCTGGACGAAATCTTCAGCAGTTTCTGCATCGGGAAGTGAGGATGTTTCACGTGAAACATTTCGATGTCATCGTCGTCGGAGGCGGGCACGCGGGCGCAGACGCAGCAGCAGCAGCGGCGCGTATGGGCGTACGAACAGCACTTGTCACGTTGCGCCAGGATAAGATCGGCGTGATGTCGTGCAATCCCGCGATCGGCGGGCTGGGCAAGGGGCACCTTGTCCGCGAGATCGACGCGATGGATGGCATCATGGGCCAAGCGGCGGACAGGGCCGGGATTCAGTTCAGGTTGCTGAACAGGCGCAAGGGGCCAGCCGTTCAGGGCCCGCGAACGCAAGCTGACCGCAAGCTGTATCGGTTGGCCGTGCAGGATTTGCTGGCGCGGGAAAGTTGCCTGGAGATTGTAGAGGGCGAAGCTGCGGAACTTATCGTCGAGCGCGATCGTGTTGGCGGGATTGTCCTGAGCGACGGGTCACGGCTGACGGCCAGTGCTGTCGTGCTGACGACGGGAACTTTCCTGAATGGTATCCTGCATATCGGCGACCAACGTTCCGCTGGCGGGCGCGTTGGCGATCAGGCGTCCGTAAGGCTTGCCGAGCAGATCCGGGGCCTTGGCCTGCGGATGGGGCGGCTGAAAACCGGAACGCCGCCGCGGCTGGATGGCAAGACAATCGACTGGGCCCGCCTGGAAATGCAGCCGGCGGACGATACTCCTGTCATGCTGTCGTTCATGAACCGGGCGCCGCTTGTCCAGCAGATTTCTTGTGGTATTACCCACACGTCGCAGAAAACCCACGACATCATCCGGGCCAATCTGGGCCGGAGCGCGATGTATGGCGGGCACATCGAGGGCGTTGGCCCGCGGTACTGCCCGTCGATCGAAGCAAAGTCGTGCGCTTTGCCGAAAAGGACAGCCACCAGGTCTTTCTGGAGCCCGAGGGTCTGGACGACGACACGGTTTACCCGAACGGGATTTCCACGTCGCTGCCAGCGGAAGTGCAAGAGGCCTATGTCCGAACGATTGCCGGGTTGGAACATGCAGTCATCACGCAGCCGGGCTATGCCATCGAATATGACTACATGGATCCGCGCGATTTGCGCGTGACGCTGGAGTCCAAGGCCATGCCGGGGCTGTTCCTGGCCGGGCAGATCAACGGGACTACGGGATATGAAGAGGCTGCGGCGCAGGGGCTGGTTGCCGGGCTGAACGCGGCGTGTCAGACGCTGGGGCGGGAGGAAGTAAAGCTCAGCCGGTCCAACAGCTATATTGGCGTGATGATTGATGACTTGACGCGGCGGGGCGTGACGGAGCCCTACAGGATGTTCACCTCGCGGGCGGAATTCCGGCTTTCGTTGCGGGCGGACAATGCAGACCAGCGTCTGACGCCGATCGGTCTGGCGCTGGGTTGCGTGCGGGACGAGCGTCGCCGGAGCTTTGAGGAAAAGGTTACGTCGCTGGGAGAGGCGATCGCGTTCCTGAAGGAAACCGGGTTTACGCCCAAGGACTTGCGCAATTCGGGCTTTACCGTCAGTCAGGATGGCGCCCGGCGTAGTGCCTTTGACTTGATGGCCATGCCCGAATACAGGCCGGAACTGCTCGACCCGCTGTTCGCGCAGCCGTTTGCCTGGCCCGAGGACATCCGCAAACAAGCCGAGATCGAAGCATTGTATGCGCAATATGCTGACCGGCAGAGGGAAGACGCAGAAGACTTGCAGCGGTCTGAGCGGACTGTGATCCCGGCGAACTTTGATTTTTCCGCCCTTTCAGGGCTTTCGACCGAGTTGAAGGGTAAATTGCTGCGGGCTCGCCCCGAGAATATCCACCAGGCCATGCAGATCGAAGGCATGACCCCGGCTGCAATCACGTTGATCCTTGCCAATCTGCGCAAGGCGGAGCGGCTGGTGGCCGGTTGATGGATGTCTTGCAGGACCTGGCCGTTAGCGCCAAGGCGATAGAAAAACTGCGGCTTTTCCAGGCCTTGGTCGAAAAATGGAGCCCACGCATCAATCTGGTTGCGCGGTCGACCGTTGCAGAAATCTGGCAGCGGCACATCGTTGATTCCGCGATCCTGTGCCAGGTGGAGGTCCCCACGCCACGCAAATGGGTGGATCTGGGTGCCGGCGGTGGGTTTCCGGGCCTGGTCATCGCCGTGATCCAGCAGGATCGGGGCGCAGCGACAAAGGTTGTGCTGGTTGAGTCGGATCTGCGCAAGGCCACGTTCCTGCGGGAAGCTGCGCGTCAGATGGCTGTGCCAGTGGAGGTCCTGAGCGAGAGGGCTGAATCCCTTGCCCCGCTGGGCGCCGATGTCGTTTCCGCCAGGGCGCTGGCCCCGTTGCCCGCGCTGTGCGCGCTGGCACACCGGCATCTGGCGCCGGGCGGGGTATGCCTTTTCCCGAAAGGTGAGCGGTTTGCGGCTGAAGTGGAAGAAGCGCGCAAGTCGTGGTCGTTCGATCTGGAGACTCGGGAAAATCCGGGTCATAAGGGGGCTGCCCTGCTGGTGCTGAGGAACCTGAATCGTGCAGACTGACCGCCCCGCCGATGCGCGACCCGCGCATGTGATTGCCATCGCCAACCAGAAGGGGGGCGTTGGCAAGACAACGACTGCGATCAATCTGGCTGCCGGCCTGGTCGAGCGGGGTCTGCGCGTGTTGCTGGTCGATCTGGACCCGCAAGGCAATGCCTCGACGGGTCTGGGGGTGTCTGCGGCGGAACGCAAGGTTACGTCTTATGACCTGCTGCTGGCGGATGCCGCCATCGGGGATGTCATTCGCAAGACGCGGATCGATAACCTGTGGATTTCGCCGGCAAATTCCGACCTCGCCTCGGCGGATATCGACCTGGTTGCGAATGAAAAGCGCAGTTTTCTTTTGCATGACGCGCTGCGCCAGCCGGCTATCGACAGCTATCGGTTCGACGTCGTGTTGATTGACTGCCCGCCGTCGCTGAGCCTTTTGACGGTCAACGCCCTGGTTGCGGCGCATGCCGTTCTGGTGCCGCTGCAAAGCGAATTTTTTGCGCTGGAAGGTTTGAGCCAGCTTCTCTTGACGATCAGGGATGTCAGACGCTCGGCCAATCCGGCACTGCGCATCGAAGGTGTTGTGTTGACCATGTATGACGGACGCAACAACTTGTCCCAGCAAGTCGAGGCGGACGCACGCGACAACCTGGGTGAACTGGTGTTCAAGACCGTAATTCCGCGGAATGTGCGGGTCAGTGAAGCGCCCTCGCATGCCTTGCCGGTGCTGTCCTATGATTCTGCGTCGCGCGGGGCAGAAGCCTATCGGGCGCTGGCCGACGAAGTGGCTGCGCGGTTGCCGCAGTAAGGGGGCGGGAATGGAAAAGAAGCAGGAAAAAAAGGGCCTGGGGCGCGGCCTGTCGGCGCTGATGTCGGACGTGAACCTGTCGCCGGCAAACGAAACGGCCCCACGGCGGCCCGATGCGCGGCTGGCGGTCGAGAAGCTGCGGCCGAATCCGTTGCAGCCTCGCAAGGATTTTGAACCCGAGGCACTGCAGGCGCTGGCGGATTCCATTCGCCAGAAAGGGGTGATCCAGCCGCTGATCGTGCGACCGGTCGGCGATGCCTACGAGATCGTTGCCGGGGAACGCCGTTGGCGCGCGGCGCAGATCGCGCAGCTGCATGAAGTGCCCGTTGTCATCCGAGAGCTGGATGACACTGAAGTGCTTGAAATCGCTATCATCGAGAACATTCAGCGCGAAGATCTGAACGCGATCGAGGAGGCGTTGGGCCTGCGTCAACTGATGGATAGATTCGGTCATACGCAGGAGAAGATCGCCGAAGCCCTGTCGAAAAGCCGCAGCCATATCGCAAACTTGCTGCGTCTGTTGGTCTTGCCGGATGGCGTGCAGACCATGGTGCGGGACGGCAGGCTGACGGCGGGTCACGCGCGGGCGCTGATCAATGCGGCAGACCCCGAAGCCGCGGCGCAGACCGTGATTCAGCGGGGCCTGTCGGTGCGCGAGACCGAAAAGCTGGTGCGGGACGCCGGCGATGCCAAGGGCAAGACCTCTGGCAAAGGGCCGCGGGGTGGCGCCGAGAAGGACCCGGATACCCGGGCGCTGGAGGCGGATCTTTCGGCCCATCTTGGCATGGCAGTCAGTATCGACATGCAGGGCGGCGAGGCGGGTCAGGTTGCCATCAAGTTCAGGACGCTGGATGACCTAGACCGCCTGTGCCAGGCGCTGTCATCAGTTCCGGCCGAGATGCAGGGCTAGGCCGCAAGTTCCAGGATCAGCCGGTTCAGCACCAGGCGGCCTGCGGTCGTTGCGGCGATGCCGTGAACTGTTTCGGCAAGAAAGCCGTCTGAAATCAAGGATTTGACGCGGTCATCCGGCAGTGGCGCGCCACGAAGTGCGTTAAAGCGCGACAGATCGGCACCCTCGCTGAGCCGCAGCGACATCATCAGGTATTCAACGGCGCGATCTTCGTCGGAGAGATGCTCCCGCGCCGTTTCGCCGTTGCCTTTGTCCTGAACGGCCGTCAACCAGCCCTCGGGGGAACGCAGGGTGTTGGTGGCGAACCGGCCATGGCCCAGGGTCAGCCGCCCATGCGCGCCGGGGCCGATGCCGGCATAGTCGCCCATGCGCCAGTAGATCAGGTTATGACGGGATTCCATGCCCGTTTTGGCGTAATTAGAGACTTCGTAGGCCATCAGCCCGGCCTCGGCACAGATGGACCCGGTCGCCAGATACATGTCGGCCGCAAGGTCTTCGCCGGGCAGGCCTCGCAGCTTGCCTTCGTCATAGAGGCGGCCAAAGGCGGTGCCTTCCTCGATCGTCAATTGATAGAGCGACAGGTGGTCGGGTTGCAGTTCGAGGATCTGGCCGAGTTCCTGCTGCCAGGCGGCAAGTGTCTGGTCCTGGCGCGCGTAGATCAGGTCGCAGGAGACACGGGGAAAGATGTTGCGGGCCAAGGCAAGGGCGGCAAGGGCCTCGGCGGCGGAATGTTGACGGCCAAGGCGGCGAAGATCGCCATCGTCCAGCGACTGGATGCCCAGCGACAGGCGATTGACCCCCGCATCGCGGTAGCCGTGAAACCGACCGGCTTCGACCGATGTGGGATTGGCCTCGAGCGTGATCTCGATGTCGTTGGCGAAAGACCAATGGCTTGCCAGGCGATCAATGATCGCCTGGACCAACGCCGGGTCCATCAGCGAGGGCGTGCCGCCGCCGAAAAAGATGGAATGGAGCGTGCGAGCCCCGACTTCGGCGGCCGTGCGATCGATTTCGCTGAGATAGGCCGCTGCCCAGGCAGATTGGTCAACGGAGGCGCGGACGTGGCTGTTGAAGTCGCAATAGGGGCATTTCGCCTTGCAGAACGGCCAGTGGACGTAAACGCCGAATCCGCCGGCTTGCCAGTCCTGCACAAGTTTCACGTGAAACACGCCCCAAGAAGGGCCTGCACTGCCTTGGCGCGGTGACTGATGGCGTTCTTTTGGGCTGTGGGCATCTCGGCGAAAGTGACAGTATGGCCGTCAGGCTGGAACATCGGGTCGTAGCCATGGCCTTCGGCACCGCGACGGGGCCAGACCAATTCGCCGGGGGCGACGCCTTCGAACACTTCCTCGTGGCCATCGGGCCAGTAGAGCAGCAAGGTGCAGCGGAATTGAGCGCGCCGGGGGAAGGGGGCCCTGACAGTTTCCAGCGCGGCCCAGGTCTTTTCCATCGCCATGCCAAAATCACGGCCATTGGCCGTTTGCGCCCAGTCGGCGGTGTAGACGCCCGGCGCACCGTTCAGGGCGTCGACCGTCAGGCCGGAATCATCGGCCAGCGCCGGCAAGCCAGAGGCCAGCGCCGCGGCCCTGGCCTTGATACGGGCATTGCCGACGAAGGTGGTTTCGGTCTCTTCGGGTTCGGGCAGGCCCAGATCGGCGGCGGAAACGCAAGTGACCTGCAAGGGGGCGAGCAGGGCCGAAAACTCGTCCAGCTTGCCGCGATTGTGGCTGGCAATCACCAGCCGGTCGCCGGAAAACTTGCGCGTCATGCGGAAACGGCGGCCTTTTGCGCGGCGACCAGCTCTGCGGTGCCCCTGGCGGCCAGGCCCAGCAGGGCGGAGAGGTCGTCGACCGCGAAGGGGGCGCCTTCGGCCGAAGCCTGCACTTCGACCAGCTTGCCCTTGCCGGTGATCACAAAGTTGCCATCGGTCCCGGCGGCGCTGTCCTCGTCATAGTCGAGGTCGAGGACGTTCTGTCCGGCGTAGATGCCGCAGGAAATGGCCGCGACATGATCCATCAGCGGATCGCCCAGCACGAGGCCCTTGGCCATCAGGTGGTTCACGGCCAGCCGCAAGGCGACCCAGCCGCCTGTGATCGACGCGCAGCGCGTGCCGCCATCGGCCTGGATCACGTCGCAGTCGACCGTGATCTGACGCTCTCCCAATGCGCTGCGGTCAACCACGGCGCGCAGGCTGCGACCGATAAGCCTTTGAATTTCCTGTGTTCTTCCAGACTGTTTGCCTGCGGCGGCCTCTCTCCGGCCACGGGTGTGGGTGGCGCGGGGCAGCATGCCGTATTCTGCGGTAACCCAGCCCATGCCCGAATTGCGCAGGAAGGGCGGGGGTTTGTCTTCGACCGAGGCGGTGCAGAGAACATGGGTATGGCCCATCCGGATCAGGCAGGATCCTTCGGCATGTCGGGTCACGCCGGTTTCGATGGAAATGCTGCGGAGTTGGTCGAGTGCCCGCCCGGAAGGTCGCATCTGAAGTCCTTTCGATGATCGGCGTCTGATAGGCCCGCAGGCCCCCGGCATGCAACCCCGATTGACGCCGGCGACTGCCGGGGCCTTTATACAGGAGAAGAGGCCGGAACGCAGCATGCCCCTGGAGTCGAAACTGCTGAAGGAAATGAACGAGCGGTCGCGCGAGGTGTTCCGCCGGGTGGTGGAGGCCTATCTTTCCACCGGGGAACCGGTCGGGTCACGCACCTTGACCAGATCGATGACCGAGCAGGTTTCCGCGGCGACGATCCGCAACGTCATGCAGGATCTGGAATATCTGGGGCTATTGGACAGCCCGCATGTCTCGGCCGGCCGTGTTCCGACCCACGCCGGGCTGCGGCTGTTCGTCGACGGGTTCCTGGAAACCGGGGCCTTGTCAGAGAGCGACCGCGAAAGGATGGACGCGACGCTGGGCGCCAATGACCAGGACGTGGCGGCGTTGCTGGACCATGTCGGCACGGCGCTGTCGGGGATTACCCGAGGCGCCAGCATCGTTCTGGCGCCAAAGCAGGAGGCGCCGATCCGGCATATCGAGTTCGTCAGCCTTGCCGCCGACCGGGCGCTGGTGGTGCTGGTCTTTGCCGATGGGCAGGTGGAAAACCGGTTGTTCCGGCCGCCACCCGGGCAAACCCCGTCTTCGATGCGCGAGGCGGCCAATTTTCTGAACGCGCTGGTCGAAGGCCGCACCATGGGTGACCTGCGTGGCATCATGGGGGCCGAGATTGCCCGGCGCCGGCAGGAAATCGATTCCCTGGCGCGCGAGATGGTCGAAAGCGGGTTGGCGGTCTGGGAAAACGCCGGGCAGAGCCAGGAGCGGCTGATCGTGCGGGGGCGGGCCAACCTGCTGGATGGCGCCACCGAAGGCGATGTCGAGCGCATTCGCGGGCTGTTCGACGACCTCGAGCGCAAGCGGGATATCGCCGAATTCCTGGATCTGGCCGAGGAAGGCGACGGGGTGCGCATTTTCATCGGCTCCGAGAACAAACTCTTTTCACTTTCGGGTTCCTCTCTGGTGGTTTCTCCCTATATGAACGCTGACCGTAAGATCATCGGCGCGGTGGGGGTGATCGGTCCGACTCGGCTGAACTATGGCCGGGTGGTTCCGATTGTCGACTATACCGCGCAGCTTGTGGGGCGGCTGGTGGCCGACCGGGGCAGAACTTGAGGCTGAAAGGGCAGAAACCCATGACCAAGGACCAGTCGGTGGAGAACGCCGACCTTCCCGACCTGGAAGAATTCATTGACGGCCCCGCCGGTGTTGACGCGCTGGAGGCGATGAAGGCCGAGCGGGACGAATTCCGCGACAAGTTCATGCGCGCGCTGGCGGATGCGGAAAACAGCCGCAAGCGGGCCGACCGCGACCGCCGCGAAGCCGAGCAATATGGCGGCACGCGCCTGGCGCGCGACCTGCTGCCGGTCTACGACAACCTCAATCGGGCCTTGCAGGCCATTCCCGAGGAAACGCGGGCCGCATCCGGCGCGTTGATCGAGGGCGTTGAATTGACCCTGCGCGAGTTGACCAACGTGATGGACAAGCATGGCGTCAAGGCTGTCAGCCCGGCCGTGGGAGAGATGTTCGACCCGCAGCTGCATCAGGCGATGTTCGAGGCGCCGGTGCCGGGAACCACGGCTGGCCAGATCATTCAGGTCATGACCGAAGGTTTCATGCTGCATGACCGGCTGCTGCGGCCGGCACAGGTGGGCGTTTCGTCGACACCGGGCTGAGCAGCCGGGCGCCGGATCAGACCAGCGCCTTCAGGTCGTAGATCAGCTTCAGCGCCTCGATTGGCGTCAGCTCGTCTGGCAGGATTGATTTCACCCGATCCTCCAGCGCGGTGGATTTCTGCGGCCTGGGCGCCGGTGCGGTCGGCGCGGCGCGGAACAGGGGCAAGTCGTCGATCAGGGTCGATTGCTTGCCGCCTTCGCGGTCGCCTTTCTCCAGCGCCTCAAGAACGATCCTGGCGCGTTCGATGACCGAGGACGGCAAGCCGGCCAGACGGGCAACCTGGACACCATAGCTTCGGTCGGCGGCGCCCTGGCGAACCTCGTGCAGGAAGATGACCTCTCCCTCCCATTCCTTGACGGTCACCGTCGCGTTCTCGACGCCCGGCAGCTTGCCGGCCAAGCCGGTCATTTCGTGGTAATGGGTAGCGAACAGGGCGCGACAGCGGTTGACGGCGTGCAGGTGTTCCAGTGTGGCCCAGGCGATCGAAAGGCCGTCATAGGTGGCGGTGCCACGGCCGATTTCATCCAGGATCACCAGCGCGCGGTCATCGGCCTGGTTCAGGATGGCCGCGGTTTCCACCATTTCCACCATGAAGGTCGAACGGCCCCGCGCCAGATCGTCAGATGCACCCACGCGCGAGAAAAGCTGGCTGACCAGGCCGATATGGGCCGAGGTGGCGGGAACATGGCTGCCGGCCTGGGCCAGAAGCGCGATCAGGGCGTTCTGGCGCAGGAAGGTGGATTTGCCGGCCATGTTGGGCCCCGTCAGCAGCCAGATCGCCGGGGTGTCGCCCCGGGTCAGGTCGCAGTCATTGGCGACAAAGGGTTCACCCGCGCGTTTCAGCGCCCGTTCGACCACCGGGTGGCGCCCGCCGATGATCTGAAACGCGCGCGATGCATCGACCAGAGGTTCGGCCCAGTTCTCGGCCGAGGCGAGATCGGCAAAGGCGGCGGCAAGGTCGAATTCGGCCAAGGCCCGCGCGGTCGCGCCGATGGGGCCGGATTGATCGACGATGGCACGTTTCAACGCTTCGTAGTGACGCTTTTCCAGTTCTAGCGCGTGGTTTGCGGCATTGAGAATGCGGCTTTCGATCTCGTTCAGGGCCAGGGTGGTGAAACGGACCTGACCCGCGGTCGTCTGCCGGTGGATGAACAGGTCTGGCATTGAACGCAGCTTGTCTTCATGGGTCGTCGTGACCTCGATGAAATAGCCCAGTACGTTGTTGTGCTTGATCTTCAACGAGGGCACGCTGGCCTGCTGGATGTAGTCGGCCTGCATGCGGCCGATGACGCTGCGGCCCTCGTCGCGGAGCTGGCGGGTTTCGTCCAGTTCGGTGTCAAAACCGGTGGCGATGAACCCGCCGTCGCGGGACAAGAGCGGCGGTTCGGCGACCAGGGCCTGGTCGAGCAGGTCGATGAGCGGGCGGTGCCCGGTCAGGTCGCGGGCGGCTTCGGCCAGAAGTCCGGGGAGATCGGTCGCCAGAGCCAATAGGGCCTGGGCCTGGGTCAGGCCGGCGCGAATGGCAGCCAGGTCACGAGGGCCGCCCCGGTCAAGCGCCAGGCGCGACAGGGCGCGGTCGATATCAGGAACGCGGCGCAGGTGATCACGCAGATCGTGACGCAGCAGGCTTTGTTCCAGCAGGTGGCGAACGGCGGCTTGGCGGGCGTGGATCGTGGCCAGATCGCGCGAGGGGGCCGACAGCCGGCGTTCCAGCAGCCGGGCACCCGCCGCCGTCGCGGTGCGGTCGACGGCGGCCAGCAGCGAACCTTCGCGCCCGCCCTGCAAAGAGGCGGTGATTTCCAGGTTCCGCCGGGTGGCGGCGTCAATCTGCACGGTCCCGCCCGACGATTCCCGGATCGGCGGGCGCAGCAATGGCAGCTTGCCGCGCTGGGTAAGGTCGAGATAATCGACCAGCCCGCCCATCGCCGCCAGTTCGGCCCGGTCAAAGCTGCCAAACCCTTCCAGCGAGCCAACGTTGAACAGGCCGCAAAGCCGCCGCTCTGCGCCCGCACTGTCGAAACTGGCACGGGCGAGCGGGGTCAGCGCGGCACCGGCGTCGACCACCAGATCGTGCAGATCATGATCGCGCCCTCGGCCACCACAAAACTTCTCGCGGGGCCAGGCGGGCAAGTTCGGGCGCGAGGCGGGTCAGCGGGCAGGGCATGACGCGCAGTTCGCCGGTGGAAATGTCGGCCCAGGCCAGGGCGGCATCGTCCCGGACCTCGGCCCAGGCAACCAGATAGTTGTGGCGCCGGGCTTCCAGCAGAGAATCCTCGGTCAGCGTGCCGGGGGTGACCAACCGCACGACATCGCGCTTTACCACCGATTTCGAGCCACGCTTCTTGGCTTCGGCGGGGTCTTCCATCTGTTCGGCTATGGCGACGCGAAATCCCTTGCGGATCAGCGTCAGCAGATAACCCTCGGCGGCATGGACAGGCACGCCGCACATCGGGATCGATTCACCCAGATGAAAGCCCCGCTTGGTCAGGGCGATATCCAGTGCCTCGGCCGCGGCAACCGCGTCGTCAAAGAACATCTCGTAGAAATCGCCCATGCGGTAGAACAGCAGGGCGCCGAGGTTCTGGGCCTTGATCTCCAGATACTGCGCCATCATCGGCGTTACGGCATCGTCTGTCATGCATCCCCCTGCTCGGTTGCGACCCTACAAAACGCGACCCGCGGCGAAAAGGTCGTATTGAGTGCTTTGCAGCCGGGGGCAAGGGAAGCTATGACGCCAAGGCTTGCAGTCACAGGATGGCCCCCAGATGACCCGAACGAAAGTCACGCCCGAAGAAGCGCTTGCCTACCACCTGGAGCCGCGGCCGGGAAAATACGACGTGGTCGCCTCGACCCCGATGGCGACGCAGCGTGACCTGAGCCTGGCCTACAGTCCGGGCGTGGCGGTGCCGGTGCAGGCCATCGCCGATGCGCCGGAGACTGCGTATGACTATACGGTCAAGGGCAACATGGTGGCGGTGATCTCGAACGGCACGGCCATTCTGGGCATGGGCAACCTGGGGGCCTTGGCCTCCAAGCCGGTGATGGAAGGCAAGGCGGTGCTGTTCAAGCGCTTTGCCGACGTGAATGCCATCGACATCGAACTGGATACCGAGGACGCAGACGAGATCATCAAGGCGGTCAGCCTGATGGGACCGACCTTTGGCGGCATCAACCTTGAGGATATCAAGGCGCCGGAATGTTTCATCATCGAAAGCCGGCTGAAGGAGATCATGGACATTCCTGTGTTCCATGACGACCAGCATGGCACGGCGGTGATCTGTGTTGCCGGGCTGATCAACGCGCTGGAGATTTCCGGCAAGAGGATCGAGGATTGCCGCATCGTCCTGAACGGTGCCGGGGCGGCGGGGATCGCCTGTCTGGAGTTGATCAAGACCATGGGCGCGCGGCATGAAAACTGCCTGATGTGCGATACCAAGGGCGTGATCTACCAGGGCCGGACCGAGGGCATGAACCAATGGAAATCGGCCCACGCGGTAAAGACCGACCTGCGCACGCTGGAAGAAGCGATGGTCGGGGCGGATGCGTTCCTGGGTGTGTCGGCCAAGGGGGCGGTGACGCCCGAGATGGTTGCTACCATGGCAGAGATCCGGTGATCTTTGCCATGGCTAATCCGGACCCGGAGATCACCCCCGGAAGAGGCGCACGCGGTCAGGGCCGATGCGATCGTGGCCACCGGGCGCAGTGACTATCCGAACCAGGTGAACAACGTCCTGGGCTTTCCTATCTGTTCCGGGGGCGCTGGATATTCATGCCCGCGCCATCAACGATGCGATGAAACTGGCCTGCGCGCGGGCGCTGGCGGCGCTGGCGCGCGAAGACGTGCTGGACGAAGTGGCCATGGCCTATGGCTGCAAGCTGAGCTTTGGGTGCGACTACATCATCCCGACCCTGTTCGACCTGCGGTTGATCTATGTGATTCCGCCGGCCGTGGCCAAGGCCGGAATGATACCGGCGGCGCGGCGGCCGATCATCGACATGAAGGCCTATGAGGCCGGGCTGAAGGCGCGGATGGACCCGACGGCCAGCATCCCGCAAGGGGTGCATGCGCGGGCAAAGGCAGCCCAGGCGCGGATGATCTTTGCCGAGGGCGACGATGCGCGGGTGTTGCGCGCCGCCGTCGCCTATCAGCGCGCTGGCCTGGCGGGGCGTTTCCTGCGGTGGGGCCGCGAAACCGATGTGCGCGAGAAACTGGAATCCGCTGGGCTCGGCGATGCGGTGCGCGAGCTGGAGGCGGTCAACGCGGTTAATCTCGGCATCTCGATGCCTACAAGGATTTTCTATGGCCGGCTGCAGCGGCAGGGGCACGACCGGCAGGACATTCACCGCTGGCGGCGCGCGATCGGCATGTCTTTGCCTCGCTGATGCTGCAGCATGGTCATGGCGACGGGCTGGTGACGGGGGCGACGCGGAAATCGGCGCATGTGCTGAGCCTGATCAACACGGTCTTTGACGCCAAGGCCACCGATGGCGCGGTGGGGGGGTTACGGCGCTCTTGCACAAGGGCCGGATCATCCTGATCGCCGATACGCTGGTACGAATCGGCCGGACGAGAACGACCGCGACCATTGCCATCCGTTCGGCCGCGTGGCCTGCAACCTGGGCTGATGCCGCGGGTCGCCTTTGTGTCGTTCTCGACCTTTGGCTATCCGGTGTCGGAGCGCGCGACCAAGATGCATCGCGCACCGGCGGTTCTGGATTGCAGGATGAAGGTCGATTTCGAATACGAAGGCGAAATGACGGTCGACGTGGCGCTGAACAGCGACCAGATGGCCGCCTATCCGTTCTGCCATCGACGGGGCTCACGACAGACCTCTGGTGGAAGCGGTCGCACCAGCCTGATCTCGCTCGCCGATGCAGGAAATGGCGGGGGCCACGGTGATCGGCCAACCTGACCGGCGCAAGCCGATCCAGATCTGTTCGACCAATGCCACGGTGAACGACATTCTGAACATGGCGGTGATGGCCGCCTGCAAGATCGGCTGATCGGGCTATAGGCGGGAAGGTTGCCCGATTGGCTGATGCGCCGGCGATGCAAGGCGCACCGGCGGTTCGGGCGCATGCGCATAGGACAGCGTGATTGCCAGAAACAGGCTCACGCTGGCTGCGGCAAGGATGGACAGGCGTTCCATGGCGGTCTCCTTTGTGCCCTGGAAAATGGGCGCCAATCCCGATCCGGTCCATTCACCACCGCGTGACGGCGCGGAAAGGCGCCGCCCGCCCGGTCAATGCGCGAAAGCGGCATCCTTGCCCCAGATCTCTTTCACGCGGGCATCGCGGCCGCAGGCCTTGCGGTAGAATTTATAGGCGTTCGACTGCCTTTTCGGGCCGGCGCGGGTGATGACGATGTTCGAGCCCTTGTAGTAATCCTGATGGTAATCCTCGGCCCTCCAGAAGGTCCGGGCGTTGCGGACCGGCGTCACCAACCTGCGCCCCAATTGGGCCTCGGCTTCGGCCACGGCCTTTGTCGCAGCTGCCTTTTGCGCCGGATTAGAGACGAAAATGGCGGTGGTGTAGGAGGCGCCCCGGTCGCAGAACTGACCGCCGGCATCGGTAACGTCGACGGAACGCAGGAACAGGGCAATCAACCGGTCATAGGAAATCACCGCGTTGTCAAAGGTGATTTCGACCGCTTCGACGTGCCCTTCGTGATCGTCGTAGGTCGGGTTTCCAGACGACCCGCCGGTATACCCTGAAACCACCGACTTGACGCCCCTTACGCCTTCAAAGTCGGATTCCACGCACCAGAAGCAGCCACCGGCAACGATGGCCTTTTCGGTCCTGGCCCATGCCGCGCCCGTCTGGGCGGCAAAGGCGACCGCGATCGCCACAAGCAGTTTCATCGCATGTCTCCCGCATCATTTCCGGTTTCCATTCGCCCGGTGGCGCCTCGGCGTTACGGGCGATACCCGGATCGGACGCCGATTTCGCGCCATGGCCGCGCCGGGGGAATACGAGGGCTTGGTGGAAGGGGCGGTCTCATATTACCATCAGCCGATTGAGATTGCCGATCCGCCATTTCCGGGACAGCCATTATGGACACCATTGCTTCTGAACCGACCGTCACGGCAGACCCTTCGGCCGCGGCGCTGGATTCCGCCTTGCCGGAGATTCGCAAGGCCAAGAGGAACGGATGGGCACTGCTCATCGTTACCGGCGCAATTGCCGGGCTTGCGGCAATCATGTTGCAGAACCTGCCGGAGGAAGGCCTGCAATGGGGCTTTATGGTGCTGTTCCTGGCCGGGTTCCTGATGTTTGGCATCGTATCCTGGGTGCGCAAGCAGCATGAACGCGCGGTGATGCCGATCATCGCCCGGGCCTTTGCGCTGGATTATGAGAAGACGCCAGCCCGGTTCTACCAGTCGCTGCCCAAGAATTTCATCCCGCAGGGGGGCCGGCAGTCGGTGGATGACATGATGTCGGGCAAGGTGGCCGACCGGCATTTCCGCTTTGCCGAATGCAAGACCGAGACCGGCGGCAAGAGTTCGTCGGTACTTTTCAAGGGCGTGGTGGTGGAACTGCAAAGTCGCGGCAATATGCCCGACTTCATCATCGCGTCGGAAAAGGAGACCAAGGGCTTCCTGTTCTTCAAGGGGCGCGTCCAGGTGGATGAATTTTCCCGCGTCTACAGTGCCACCGGCCACGATGGCCAGATCTACGGATTGTGGTCGACATCGTCAGATGCGGCCGGGCTGGCCGGGTTGCGGGCCTTCATGGAACAGATCATCGCCATCGGCCCGCGGGTTCTGGGGGAAAGCTCGCTCTATTCGCTGGTTTCCACCGGGCCGACCTATTACGTCAGCCTGCGCCACGCCCGCGACCTGTTCAAGATCGGCGGGATGTTCGCCGATGATGCAAAGGTCATGTCCGACATCCGCAATGCCGCCGCAGAATTCGGACATCCGATAAAGCTGGTGTCCGAGATCCTGCGGGCGGAAGAGGCGTTGACGGCCGCCCGTTAGGATTTGGCCGCCACGCGGGCGTTGCGGGTTGCAATCAGGCGCAGCCGCAGACCGTTCAAACGGATAAAGCCCTCGGCGTCCTTCTGGTCGTAGGCGCCGGCATCCTCTTCGAACGTCACGTGCTTTTCGGAGTAGAGCGAGTGATCGGACCAGCG
Organism: Paracoccaceae bacterium; assembly: GCA_041397345.1. GTDB lineage: Bacteria > Pseudomonadota > Alphaproteobacteria > Rhodobacterales > Rhodobacteraceae > Pseudogemmobacter. The sequence goes on along the minus strand of JAWKWU010000012.1, from coordinate 8,914 downwards.
GGCGACCGTGCGGGCCGACCCTTTGTACAGCTTGACGCGAACGGTGCCGGTGACGTGTTCCTGCGTCTTGTCGATCAGGGCCTGCAGCGCCTCGCGTTCCGGGCTGAACCAGAAGCCGTTGTAGATCAGCTCGGCATAGCGCGGCATGACGCTGTCCTTCAGGTGGCCGGCGCCGGCGTCCAGCGTGATCTGTTCGATGCCGCGATGCGCCTCGAGCAGGATGGTGCCGCCGGGGGTTTCGTAGACGCCGCGCGACTTCATGCCGACAAAGCGATTTTCCACCAGGTCCAGCACGCCGACGCCGTGCTTGCCGCCCAGTTCGTTCAGCAGGGTCAGGATGGTGGCCGGCGACATCCGTTCGCCGTTGATCGAGACCGCATCGCCCTTTTCAAAGCCGATCTCGACCATCTCGGCCTGATCGGGCGCCTGTTCGGCCGGCACGACACGTTGGAGAACGTAGTCGGGGAATTCCACGGCCGGGTCTTCCAGCACGCGGCCCTCGGACGAGGTATGCAGCAGGTTGGCGTCAACCGAGAACGGGGCCTCGCCGCGCTTGTCCTTGGCGATCGGAATCTGGTTTGCCTCTGCGAATTCCAGCAGTTTGGTGCGGCTGGTCAGATCCCAGAGCCGCCAGGGCGCGATGACCTTGATGGCGGGGTCCAGCGCGGCGGCGGACAGTTCGAACCGGACCTGGTCATTGCCCTTGCCGGTGGCGCCATGGGCGACCGCGTCGGCGCCGTGTTTGTGCGCCAGTTCCACCAGGTGTTTCGAGATCAGCGGGCGCGCGATCGAGGTGCCCAGCAGATAAAGCCCTTCGTAAAGCGCGTTGGCCCGGAACATCGGGAAGACGAAGTCACGGACGAATTCCTCGCGCACATCCATGATGTGAATGTTCTCGGGCCGGATCCCCATCAGCTCGGCCTTCTTGCGCGCCGGTTCCAGTTCCTCACCCTGGCCCAGATCGGCGGTAAAGGTGATGACCTCGCAGCCGTATTCGGTTTGCAGCCACTTGAGGATGATCGAGGTATCAAGGCCGCCCGAATAGGCGAGGACGACTTTCTTCGGCTTCTGCATTGGAAGGCTCCATCCCGGTTTGGCTGGCGATTACCGGGAAAGGTCGCAAAGGGCAAGGTTATGTGGTCAGCTTGACGCCAGCCGGAAAGGCAATTCAAGGTGCCCCGGATCGCGTGGACGGAGATAGAGATGAGCTGGCGGATTTTCGTGCATTCGGTGCGACAGGTGTTTGGCAACCTGGACGGGGCGCTGCGGGTCTCTGGTCTGTTGATGATCGCCCAGATCGTGGTAATGGCGACCATTGGCAAGGTGATGCAACTGGACGAAGCCACGATGCGCCAGATGATGCTGGATGGCACCTTTCCCTGGGGGTCCTTTGTCGTGACGGTGGTCCTGTCGACGCTACTCTGGCTGTGGATGATGGTCGGTTGGCACCGGTTCGTTCTGCTGAACGAGCGCCCGGCGTTGGTGCCCATGCTGTTGCCAGAGCGGATCCTGGGGTATCTGGGAAAGTCGATCCTGATTGGCCTGATGCTGGTGCCGCTGGTTCTGGTGCTGAGCTACGCAGCCGGGGTGCTGACCTATCCGATGGTGGCGGCTGGCGGCGGCATGTCGCCGGTGATGGGGCTGGTGGCGTTGCTGGTGGTCTATGTGCCAGCGGGGACGGTGGCGATGCGGCTGTCGGCCGCGCTGCCGGGGGTGGCCCTGATGCCGGGCGTGCCGCTGATGACCGGGTGGGAGGCGACCAAGGGCCAGACAGGCGCAATCGTCGGCGTGGTCGCCCTGTCTGCGGTGATGGTCTTTGGTCTGGCGATCCTGGGCGGGCAACTTTTCCCGGATGCGGCCGGTTTGCCCGCGGTGATCTATTCCGGGGTGACGCAATGGATTACCGCGTTGATCGGCGCGTCGGTGCTGACCACGCTTTACGGACATTTCGTGGAAAGACGGCCGCTGATCTGATCAGCGACCGCCTGTTGTCGGTTAAGGCTATGGATCAGCCCTGATCCGCCTCGGGCTCGAGGATGATTTCCTCGGCTTCGGCCGAATCTTCGGACCCTTCGGGGATCACCTCTTCCACCGGCTCTTCCACCTGGGTTTCGGCGACCGCCGCGGCGATGTCCTCGGCATAGGGTTCCAGCCGCTCGCGTGCCATGGCCAGAAGCTGCTCGGGGTCGCCATCCTTGTTCCAGGCGGCAACGAAGGCGTCTTCTGCAGCGGCCAGGCCTTCGGCATCGCCGCTTGCCGCGGCATGGGCCTCGGCCAGTTCTTCGTCGGTGGGGGCGGTCGTCGCCAGGGCAGTGCCGTCTTCGGTAAGACCGCCGGCGCCATCAATCAGGCCGTCGATCGCGGCAATGTCTTCGGGCGTTGCGGTGCCATCGGCCTTTGCGGCCAGATAATCATCCAGCGTGGCATAGCCGGCGGTGCCAAGACCATCGTTCAGTGCGGTATGGGCCGCGGCCAGGTCTTCCATCGCCTGGATGTCCCCCAGGCTTTCTGCGGCGGCGGCATCGGCAATCGCCAGGCCTGCCAGCAGGCCCACGGGGCCATTCGTGGTCTGGCCGTTGCGGATATGGGCAAGCACGGCATTGATGTTGGCGTGCATCGCGCCATTCATCTTGCCAAGCTCAGAGGGATGCAGCGTTTCGGTTCCGTCGACGGCTACCGCCGCCTTCTTGGTCGAGCCGGCAGAAACCTTGGTGGTCGCGGGCTTCTTGCTCTTGGCCTTGCCAGAGGCCTTGACCTTGGTCGTGCCGGCATTGGCCGATTTGCCGGCCTTGCCCGCCTTGTCGGACTTGCCACCACCGTTGCCGCCACCTTTGCCGCCGCCGTTGCCTTTGTCGCCAGCATAGGCGGCACCATCACCGTTCCAGTCGAACACAGGCAGTGCGGGCGTCAACATAAGGCTGGAAAGAGCCAGAACAGAAATAAGTCGCATCGGGCGAACCATGTTGCATCCTTTCGCAAAAGATGGGGCACAGTATGTGCGCCTTTCTGGCGCCGTTGTGGCGTCACTGTGTCCATGATTAACAGAGGCCAGCAACGAACGGTTCCTGATCATGCAGACATTCGCCGAAGCCGCCCGACTGACCGGCAAGGAATTGCGCAGCCTGTTTCCCGAAACACCGCTGCAACGCAACGAGCATCTGTCCGCGCGCTATCAGGCGGATATCTGGCTGAAGCGCGAGGACCTGACCCCCGTGCGCAGCTACAAGCTGCGTGGCGCCTTCAACGCGATGCGCAAGGCGCGGGTCAGGGATCCGGGGCAGCGCCACTTTGTCTGCGCCAGCGCCGGAAACCATGCGCAGGGCATGGCATTCGCCTGTCGGCATTTTGGCGTCAGGGGCACGATCTTCATGCCGGTCACGACGCCGCAGCAGAAGATCGACAAGACCCGGACCTTCGGTGGCGATTGCGTGACGGTCGAGCTGACCGGCGACTATTTCGACCAGACGCTTGCGGCCGCACAGGGGTTTTGCCGGGATCAGGGGGCGTATTTCCTGGCGCCGTTCGACGATGCCGACGTGATCGAGGGTCAGGCGACAGTGGCGGTCGAAATCCTGGACCAGATGGGCCGGGCTCCGGATCTGGTGGTGTTGCCGGTGGGCGGTGGCGGCCTTGCCGCGGGCGTGACCAGCTTTTTGCGCGAGGTGGCACCCGAGGTTCGGTTCCACTTTGTCGAACCTTTGGGTGGGGCAAGCCTGAAGGCGGCGCTGGAACATGGCGGGCCGGTAAAGCTGCCCCGCATCAACAGTTTCGTCGATGGCGCGGCGGTGGCCCGGATCGGCGACCTGACCTATCGCCGGCTGGATTGGGTCCGGCCGGAACAGGTGCATCTGGCGCCGGAGGACCGCATCTGCATCACCATGCTGGAAATGCTGAACATCGAAGGAATCGTGTTGGAACCGGCGGGCGCAATGTCGGTCGACGTTCTGCCCGAGATTGCCGCCGAGATCCGTGGAAAGACGGCCGTATGCGTGACGTCCGGCGGCAATTTCGACTTCGAGCGCCTGCCCGAGGTCAAGGAACGGGCCCAGCGCCACGCGGGGCTGAAGAAGTATTTCATCCTGCGCATGCCGCAGCGCCCCGGTGCGTTGCGCGAATTCCTTTCGATGCTGGGACCGGAGGATGACATTGCCCGGTTCGAGTATCTGAAGAAATCGGCGCGCAACTTCGGCTCTGTCCTGATCGGGATCGAGACGAAGAAGGCCGAGAACTTCCGGCTTTTCACGCAGCGGATGGAGGCCGCGGAATTTGCCTACCGCGATATCACCAATGACGAAGCCTTGGCGGAATTCCTGATCTAGGCGGCCGTTCCCTTGGCCATTGCGCCCAGAAACGCCGATTTCGAGGCCTGGTAGACGGCCGATATATGCCCGGCGTCGATGGCCTGGCCTTGGCCCTGACCGGCCTGCCGTTCGCCCTCCTGGCAGAGAGAGGCCAGTTCGGAAAGGCCAAGGTTCAGCGCGCTGCCCTTCAGGAAATGCAACTGCGCCTCCAACTCCGCGTCGGTCAGGCCGGCCCTGATTCGCGCCACGACCTCATCCGCCTCGTCCAGAAACATCGCCACGACATCGGCCAGATCCTCGTCGCCGATTTCAGACCGCAGTTCGTTCAGCCTGCCCCATTCAATCATCACACCCTCCGCGACATGCGGTTGCTTCACCCGGGGCAAAGGGTTTCATCCCCCGCTTAACGAAGCGTAAGCGGCGGCGCGCCGGTCCTCGCCAATTTTAGGCTTCACCACTGCTTAACTTCCCGGGGCGCAAAGCTGATGGGGTCAAACGGTCAGGTGGCGCAGGTGCACGGTCTTCCGGCAATGAAAGATAGTGGTCAGTTCACGCCGCAGGATGCTGGCGGCGTGCGTGTTCTGGTGGTCGACGACAGCCGGGCGCAACGTCATATCCTGGCGATGTATCTGCGCAAATGGGGCTATGAGGTGATCGAAGCCGCCTCTGCGGAGGAGGCCTTGGCGCTATGCGCCTCATTGCGGGTCGGCATGGTGATCAGCGACTGGATGATGCCGGGCATGTCCGGCGTGGAATTCTGCCGCCGTTTCAGGGCCTTGCCCGGAGATACCTACGGCTATTTCATCCTGCTGACGTCGAAATCCGAAAAATCCGAAATTGCGGACGGGCTGGAAGCCGGGGCCGACGACTTTGTTCCCAAACCGGTCAGCAGCGATGAGTTGCGTGCGCGGTTGCGCGCCGGCCAGCGGATCCTGGGGATGCAGGCCGAGCTGGTCGACAAGAACCGCGTCATTGCCGCGAACATGGACGAGTTGCAGAAGCTGTATGATTCGCTGGACCGCGACCTGATGGAGGCGCGCAAGCTGCAACAGACGCTGGTGCGCGAGCGGTATCGGGACTTTGGCCGCGCGACGGTCAGCCTGATGATTCGCAGTTCGGGGCATGTCGGCGGCGATCTGGTCGGCACATTCCAGATCGATGATCGGCGGGTGGCAGTCTATTCTGTGGACGTATCGGGCCACGGAGTTGCCTCGGCGATGATGACGGCGCGACTGGCCGGGTATCTGTCGGGGTCGGCATCGGACCAGAACCTGGCCTTTCAGCAAATGCCCGATGGGCGGCGCGAGGTGCGGCGCCCGGCCGAGATCGTCTCGGAATTCAACCGCCTGATGCTGGAAGAGATCCAGGTCGAGCAGTATTTCACCATGGCCTATGCCGAGATCGATCTGGAGAACGGCAAGGCCATATTGTGCCAGGCCGGGCATCCGCATCCCATGGTGATGCGCGCCAATGGCGGGTTGGAACGTGTCGGTCAGGGCGGCTTGCCCGTCGGCCTGATTCCCGATGCCGGCTATGACGACACCGAAGTGCAGCTAGGGCCGGGTGACAGGCTGTTCCTGATGTCGGACGGGCTGACCGAATGTCCCGGTCGCACGGGCCTGGACTTGGGCGAAGAGGGGCTGGCGCGCATGCTGGTGCGGCTGGCCGATCTGGACAGCCCCGATCTGCTGGAGGCACTGGTCTGGGATCTGGCGGAACATGCCGGCAGCGACCATTTCGGCGACGATGTATCCGGCGTGCTGCTGGATTATCGCGGCTGATCAAGCGCCAGCGCCAACATGGCGCGATCGCCATCGTTGCCCAGCAGATCCAGAGCGCGGCGGGCTGGCATCCAGACGGCGGTATGGCCGGGCTCGCTGGGCGGACCAAGCCGGCGGATCGGCCGGGCCAGGTAGACGGAGCAGAGCTTTTCGGCCCAGAGGTCATATTCCGGCATATAGGTGAATCGCCGGAACGTGCCCAGTTTGCGCCGCAACGCGATCCGCCAGCCGGTTTCCTCGATCACCTCGCGGTGCAGCGCGGCGATCGGGTGTTCGCCCCGGTCGATGCCACCCCCCGGCAACTGGAACTCTGGCACGGGCTGCATCTGATGCGTGGTCAGGATGTCGTCGCCTTGAAGCAGCACGGCGTAGACGCCGGGTCGGCGACGGTAGGTTCTGCCTTGCCGGACAGGTTCGCCAAAGCGCCGGATCATGATCGCCTCTTGGTCTGGGGGCCTTCGTGCCTATATAACGCCCGCATTGCCAGAAATGGCGCACCAGGGAAACCCCATGACACTTGGAACCAAACTCGCCTGGGACGATACCGTCCTGCCGTTTCAGCTTGACCTGTCGGGCATTCGCGGCCGCGTGGCCCGGCTGGACGGTGTGCTGGATCAGGTGCTGAGCCAACACAGCTATCCTCTGGCGATCGAGACGCTGGTGGCGGAAATGGCGCTGCTGACAGCCTTGATCGGCCAGACGATCAAGTTGCGCTGGAAACTGTCGCTGCAGGTGCGCGGCAAGGGCGCGGCGCGGCTGATCGCAACCGATTACTATGGTCCGCAGGCCGATGGCGAACCGGCCCGGATCCGCACCTATGCCAGCTATGACCACGAACGGCTGGATACCGAGGCAGACCCGTTCAGCCAGATCGGCGAGGGCTATTTCGCCGTGATGCTGGATCAGGGTGAAGGAACGGTGCCCTATCAGGGTTTCACCCCGATTGCCGGTGGCTCGCTTTCCGCCTGTGCAGAGACGTATTTCGCGCAATCCGAACAGATTCCGACCCGCTTTGCCCTGGCCTATGGCCGCAGCACTGAACCGGGCCGGCCCGAACATTGGCGGGCTGGCGGCATCATGCTGCAGCACATGCCGCAGACCGGGGAGTCGCGGCCGAGTCGGATGGAGAGGGCGGTTTGCCGAGGCCACGCCGACATTCTGTCCGGCGCCGAATCCGAAGACTGGAACCGGGCGAACCTGCTGCTCGATACCGTCGAGACAATGGAAATGATCGGGCCCAGCCTGGCGCCGACCGACCTGCTGATACGGCTGTTCCATGAGGAAGGCCCGCGGGTATTCGACCCGCAGCCGGTGCGGTTTGGCTGTTCGTGTTCGGAAGACAAGGTCCGCAGCACCATGTCGATCTACAGCCAGAAGGACATTGCCCGGATGACCACCGACAAGGGCGTGGTTACGGCCGATTGCCAGTTTTGCGGCGCCCATTACGAGCTGGATCCGGCGACACTGGGATTCGAGGCGAGGAATGACTGAACTGGCGCTGCTGAGGACGGCCCTTGGCCTGCCCTCGGCGGCATCTTCGGATTTCGACCTGAATCCGGCATCCATTTGCCGCCGGGCCGCAAGCTGCGGCCGGCGGCGGTGTTGGTGGCCTTTGAGCCGGGGCGCGGGGTCTGGCTGACCAAACGTGCGTCGCATCTGAAGCATCACCCGGGCCAGATCGCCTTTGCCGGCGGCAAGATGGACCCCGAGGATGCCTCGCTGGAAATGGCGGCCCTGCGCGAGGCGCGCGAAGAAATCGGCCTGCCCCCGGACGCAGTCACGATTCTGGGGGCCTTGCCGCCGCATGAAACGGTGACCGGGTTTCAGGTGACGCCGTTCGTCGGCCATATCCACAGGCCTTTCAGCGCCGTGCCCGAGGCCGGAGAGGTGGACGAAGTGTTCTGCGTCCCGCTGGCCCACCTGCTGAACCCCGGCAGTTATCAGATCCAGGCGCGGCGCTGGCAGGGGCAGATGCGTCGGTACTATACCGTGCCCTGGGGCCCTTATTACATCTGGGGTGCCACTGCGCGGATCCTGCACGGGCTGGCGCAGCGTGTGGCGCGGACATGAAGGTTACCGGTGACTGGATCACCCACCCCGGCAGCCAGGCCCTGTGCAACCTGCTGGCGGGGGCGGGGTTCCAGGCGCTGTTCGTCGGCGGGTGCGTCCGCAACGCCCTCTTGGACGCGCCAGTTGCGGATATCGACATTTCCACCGATGCGCGGCCCGAGGTCGTTTCGAGCCTGGCGAACGCGGCCGGGTTCCGGGTGGTCCCGACCGGGATAGACCATGGCACGGTGACGGTGATTGTCGAGAAGGTGCCTTTCGAGGTGACGACCTTTCGCCGGGACGTTGAAACCGATGGCCGGCGGGCGGTGGTGGCCTTTTCTGACCGGATCGAGGAAGACGCGGGTCGCCGGGATTTTACCATGAACGCGCTATACGCGCGGGCCGATGGGACATTGATCGACCCTCTGAACGGCTTGCCCGATCTGCTGGCGCGCCGGGTCCGGTTTGTCGGCGATGCGGAAACCCGCATCCGCGAAGACTATCTGCGCATCCTGCGCTTTTTCCGGTTCCACGCCTGGTATGGCGACCCCGATCAGGGCCTGGACGCCGAGGGTCTGGCCGCGTCGGCCGCGTTTTCCGCTGGAATAGAGACGTTATCGGGGGAAAGGCTCGCGGCCGAGATGGCCAAGTTGCTGACCGCGCCCGATCCGGCCCCGGCCGTGGCGGCCATGGCGCAGGGCGGAGTCCTGGGGCGTGTCCTGCCCGGCGCGGACCACCGGTCGCTCGCGCCGCTGGTGCATTTCGAGGCGGGCCGCCCCGCGT
>JAWKWU010000011.1:0-127710 GCA_041397345.1 Paracoccaceae bacterium | reverse complement strand
CCGCCGACATCGCGGCCAGCCGCGCGCGCGGCGTCCTGGGCCATGGGCAGATCACCGAGGCCACTTCGGAACTGCCGGGCCTGCAGGCGGAAACCTGGAAACTGCCGTTCAACGGCATGTCGCCGGCCGAACTGGCGATTGCGGGCAACGGGGCCAGCAACCTTGACCTTGTCGTGACCGACGAATGGGGCAATGTCGTCTGCGTCGAGGCCGGGCCGGAAGACCGCGCCTATTGCGCCTTCACGCCCGAGTACAACGGCTTTTTCCTGGCCAGCGTGACCAACCGGGGCGAGGCGACCAACCGCTACCGCCTGATGACGAACTGAACCCGCCGACGGCGGGGCCAGTAAAGACTGGGCCCGTAAAGACGGGGCCTGTGACGATATTTGTCACGCTGCACCACCTTTTCAAACCGCTCCGGCAATGCCAAGACTATGCCATCCCGGCCAGAACCGGGCCGGTCAACATTAGGAACTGCCATGAAACTCAAAGCCCTTTCCCTTTCGCTGGCGACCACGGCTCTGGTGGCGCTTTCCCTGCCTTCGCTTGCCCAGGACAAGACCGGCTCGAACGTCTCGACCGCCGGATCGGGCGAGCCGGGCGCCACGGCCACGCTGGCGATGGCTTATGAGCTTTACGCCCTGGGTGCGGCCGAAGGCGATGCCTTGACGGTGCTGACCGCCGCGCGGCTGGCCGCCGGCGCCACGGTCGAGCCGGGCGAACCCGCCGCGCTGGACCCGGCCACGGTCGAGGTTACCGGCTCGGGCCAGGGCGCCTTTGCCAAGCGCAAGGCCAGCGGTGCCTCGCCCGCAGCGCCCGCCCCGGTCATGAACGACGGCAGCCCGCGCCCGGCCATGGTCACCACCTTTGCCGCCGAGGGCGTCGAGACCAGCGAGGATGACGGCGCCACCGCAGCCCCGCCCACCGCCGACGAGATGTTCGCCAAGGCGATGGAACTGGCCGGCGACGACGAGGCGCTGAAGGCCATCATCGAGGACGCCCAGGCCGAAACCAGCCGGGGCCGCATCGGCGGCGGCGTCAGCTGGCTGTCGCGCCTGCCCTCGGGCAAGATCGACGTCTGGGAAGTGCCGTTCTACGGCAATTCCTATGCCGAGGTCGCGGTGGTGGGCGATGGCGATGCCAATCTCGACATGGTCATCACCGACGAGAACGGCAACGTGATCTGCTATGACGTCTCGCCCTCGGACCAGGTCTATTGCGACTTTGTCCCCGCCTGGGACGGGTATTTCTACATCACCGTGGAAAACGCCGGCCGGTCGCGCAACAGCTATTACCTGATGACGAACTGAGCCTGCGCCCCCCGGCGACAGGCCGGGAACGGCCCCAAGCCACCCAGAAGGCCCGGAGCGCAGGTTCCGGGCCGCCTGCATTTTGCCCGGTGTCGGGGCGTGACCCTGACGCCACGCGCCCTGCCGCCTGCGATTGCAGCGCCCCGGTTTCGCTTGCCCGGGGCGGCGCCGGCCCGCATGCTGGCCGCAAAAGGCGCGGGTCATGCAACCCGCGACCACGGGTCAGGCAGGAACGGCAGGCAGGAAAGGCAGGCAGATGGGGCGCAGCGCAAGCGGCGGGGACCGGGTCATGCTGGTGACCACGGTCAAGGACGAAGGTCCGAACATCCTGGAATGGATCGCCTATCACCGGATGATCGGCTTTACCGACATCGTGGTGTTCCAGAACAACAGTTTCGACACCACCGAGCACAGCCTGCAAGTGCTGCAGGACATGGGCGTGATCCGCTATTTCAACAACGAGTTTCGGCGCGCCGATCGGGCCGATTACCAGAACCGCGCCTATCGCCGCGCCGCGCGGTTGGACGATTACGCGCAGGTGCCCTGGTGCATGGCGCTGGACGGCGACGAATTCCTGCGGGTCAACGCCGGTCGGGGCCGGGTGCAGGACCTGATCGCCGCCGCCGAGGATGCCGATGAAATCCGCCTCAACTGGCGCATCTTCGGCAATTCCCACCTGCGCCGGCTGGATCCGCGCCTGGTCTCGGAACGGTTCACGCTGGCCAGCGAGATCGCCTTGCCGGCCCGCTTTCCGATGCCGGTCAAGACATTGTTTCGCACCGACAGCTATGCCCTGCCCGGCATCCACCTGCCGAAACGCCCCCGTCCCGGCCCGCGGATCATCCGCAACGGCTCGGGCCGGCGGATCGAAGAGGTCACGGTGCGTGGCTTTCAGGTCAGCGACCCCGCGCCCTATGCGTTGGCGCAGGTCAATCACTACATGGTCAAGGACAGCGACAGCTTTCTGATGAAATCGGCGCGCGGGTCGTCGTCGCACCCCGATCGGGCGGTGGCGCTGGACTACTGGCGCAAGCGCAACGTCAACCGTGAAGAGGACAGCACGCTTGCCGCCCTGGCCGATGCGATCCGCGACGAGATCCGCGCGCTGGACGCAGGCTCGGGCGGGGTGCTTGCCGGGTTGCGGGAACGTGCCCTGCGGCAATGGCGCCGGCGCATCGGCGAGATCAAGGCGCAGCCGGCGATGCGCCGGCTGTGGGAACAGCTGGTCTGATCCCGGCCCGCCCGCCCGCAGCGCAGCGCAAAAGGCCCCGTCCGGGGGGACGGGGCCTTCCTTTATCCATATCCGGGCCGGGCCGGATGGTCGCGGCCTCCGGGGTTGGCTCAGGGGTGATTCAGGGGTTGGTCTGGATGACCTCGTTCAGCCAGGGCACGAAATTGGCGATGTTGGTATAGGCCGAGAACATCGCCTGTTCCTCGCAGCCCCGCCCCGAGGCGGCGCTCAGGCCCCAGCTTACGATGCCGGCCTGAATGTAGCTGCCGTCCTCCAGCGGCACCACCAGGGGGCCGCCGCTGTCGCCGTTGCAGCTGGTCTTGCCGCCCTCGAAGGTGCCCGAACAGATCATGTTCTCGCTCATCGGCTGGGGCGCCTTGGCCACCAGCTCATCCCAGAGCGCATAGGCGTCATCCTCGCTCAGCGCAAAGACCTGGGCGGCGTAGATGAAGCCTTTCGAGGCCTCTTCGGCCCGCGCCTCCATCATCGCGGTGTTGCACAGGTCGCGGTCCAGCATCTGGATCTGCGCCTGCCGCAGCTCGGGCGAGGATTGCGCGCCGTTCTGCAGGCCCCAGCCGGTGACGATCGTGGTGACGCCGGGCTGGTTCAGCACCTGGCCGAAATCGGCATCCGGCACTTCGATGGTCTTGTAGGGAACGGTCGGGCGCCGTGCCAGCTTGATCAGCGCGATGTCATAGTCGAACTGGGTGCCGGCATAGCTGGGGTGGCGGACGATCTTTTCCACCGGCACCACGTCGCCGGATCCGTCCAGCTTGTTGGTGCCAACCAGGATCGAGATCGCCTTGGGGTCCAGGTCGGCCCAGGTGCCGTCGTCATCGGCCATATGCACGCAATGCGCCGCCGTCAGAACCCAGTTGTCCAGCACCAGCGAGCCGCCGCAGAACTGGCTGTCGGTCGACACCGGCATGCCGTTGACCAACAGCGCCACCTGCCAGGGCCAGGCGCCATCCTGCGCCACCTCGCCGCCGATCACCTTGTCGCCCGCCGGTCCGGCCTTGCCGGCGCGCTCGGCCTTCTTGCCGGTCCGGGCGAAATCAAAGGGCGAAGCCTCGGGGGTCGCCACCGCCGCCTCCAGGCTGAACCCGGCCGCCTCGCCCTCGGCCAGGGCGGCGGGGGCGCTGCCCAACGCCAGTGCCATTGCCAATGCCGAACCCAGAAATCCTTGTCTCATCGCAATTCTCCACGTCGCAATCCGGCCTAACCGGCCGCAGGGGTCAGGCGCACCAACTGACGCAACATCGTCAGCGGCGCGGGTTTCAGCGAGAAGCCGCGATTGGCGGTTTCCCCGTCGTCGGTCATGCGGCCTTCCAGCCACAGCGTCATCTCGTCGGATCCGCCGGCAAAGGCCCGCGTCATCGCCGGGTCGGCCAGCCGGGTCAGGTCGACCCGCGTGCCGCTGTCGCCCTCGGGCACGGCCAGCACCCAGATTTCCTCCAGCCCCGCGCTGCTGCCGGCAGCGATCTGCAATCCCACCCGCACAGTCTCGCCCGGCGCCAGACGGTTGGCAAGGTTGCTGACCGGCCAGATCGGCGAGACGGTGAAATCGGCGGCGAAATACAGCACCGAGACATCCTGCGCCTTGCCCGAGCGGTTGGTCAGGGTCAGCCAGATCTGGGTGCAGGGCGCGACGCCCTCGGGCCGGGTCCAGCGCCTGGCCGCCTGGCCTCGCCGCAGGTCTCGCCCGTGGCCGTGGCCGGCCGGCCCTCGATCTGCATGTCGATCACCGGCGCCGCGGTCAGCCCGCCCTGCCGCCGCATCGGCCAGCACCGCGCGCAGCCGCAGGCCATGCGCGGCGGTTTCCAGCGCGCGCTCCAGCGCGGCGGCTTCGGTTTCCTCTGCCTCGCGCTGCACGCGGGGGTAGAGCCGGGGCCATCGGGGTCCAGCACGCCATCTGCATTGGCCAGCGCCGGTGCCGTCGACCAGGATCGGCACCAGCGCGGGCCGATCGCCCGGCGCGCAGCGCCGCTCGCCAGGCGGTGCAATCCATGCCATCGCCGGCATCGCCCGCACCGGCGCGGCCAGCGTCAGCGGCGGCGGCGGCGCGGCGGCCACCTGCTCCGCCTGTGCGGCGCCCGCCGGCAGCGGCCCCGACAGCCTGGCCTTGCGGGCCTCGGCCCTGGCCACCGTCACCCTGCCCAGCGCCTCGCCCCCGGCCGCATCGGCATAAAGCGCCAGTTCGGCGCCGGCATCCAGCCCCTGCAACAGCCCGGCCTCGACCGTATCGCCGCGCAGCGCATGGCGTTCGGTCGCGGTGGCGGTGCCGAAAACCTGCGCGTCCAGAAGTGGCCCCTCGCCGTCGGGCGCCTGCCGCGCCGGGCCCTGCGCCATTGCATCCGTCGCCGCCGCCAGCACCTGCGACCAGCTTGCCTGCGGCGCCTGCATCAGCACCTGCGACAGCCGCAGGGTGAACTCGCCATGCCAGGTGCCATCCTCGCCAAAGGGATATTCGAACGACCGTTCATCCGACTGCGAGGAATAAAGGAACACATATTCGCCTTGCAGCGGTGTCGCCGCCGTGGCCGGGGCCGAGACCGCATCGGCCGGTATCCCCAGCGCCTCGGGGTCCAGCGTGCGGGCCACGCCCTCGCCCCCCACAGCGCGAAAGCCGGTGGCGGAATGGCAGGCGTCGATCAGCCCGACCAGCGCCACGTCGCGGTCCATCAATGCCTGCGCCCAGCCCTGCAATTCATCGTCCAGGATGGCGTTTTCCACCGACCCCACCGCGCCTTTCCAGCCAGCGGCATCGGCGGGCAGAAAGATCTCGTCGTAACCGCCGCCCTCGTCGCCGCTGGCATCCGGCGCCTGCGAGCCGTGGGCCTGAGAAATAGAACACCACCGTGTCGCCCGGCTGCGCCGCCGCCGCCACCTGCCGCCAGCGCTTCCGTGGATGCCGCCGTCGGCGCGCGCCGGTGGCCATCACGCCCGCGGGCAGGCCCTGCGGGTCCGATGTCAGCACCACCATATCCGCCGCCGCCACGCCGCGCGCCGCCAAGGTCTCGGCCATCAGCCGGGCGTCATGCGACGGGCCCTTTCAGTCGGCGTCCAGCACCAGGCAATCGGAAACGCCGACGATCACCGCCCGGGTCTCGGCCCGGTGGGGCGCGGCGCTCAGCGCGGCAAGGCAGAGGACAGGGCGATCCGCATCATCATGCGCCCAAGATAACCGCCTGGAAACAGCACGACCGCCGCCGCCTCGCGCGCCGGGTCATGACGACATTTGTCACCGCCGAGGCGGTTCGTAGCCGCCGCGCAGCCCTCGGCCAGCGCCGGAAAGGACAGTCGACCGTCAGCCTGCGCGCCACCTCGGGCAGGCGCAGCCGGGCGCCGGCGGGCGGCGATCGCCTGCACCAGCGCCAGGCCCAGCTCGCCCGTGCCTCTTGATGCCGCGCGCCCGGTCGCGGTCGGCGCGGGTAAAGCGTTGAAAGGCCTCGTCGCGCAGGTCCGCGGGCAGGCCCGGCCCGCCGTCGGCCACCACCAGCACCTGCCGCCCGGCCTCGGCCCGCAGGTCGTGCTGACAGGCTGTCGCCTGGCCCGCAATACTTGATGGCGTTGTCAAAGAGGTTCGCCACCACCTGCGCGATCAGGTTGCGCTCTCCCAGCACCATCAGCCCCGGCGCCACCTGCGCCTCGGTCCGCAGGCCCTTGTCCTCGGCCAGCGCCTCATACAGCTCCCAGACCTCGCCCGCCACCGCCGACAGGTCGACCGGCACCAGCCCGCCGCCCGATCCGCGGTCGGCCTCGGCCCGGCTAATGTCCAGAAGCGAATGAACATCCGCACCGCGCCGCGCATTTCGGCCTTCAGCGCCTCGACCTCTTCCTCCTGGCCCTCGATGCGGGAAATCCGCTGCAACATCCGGTTCAGCGGAGTGCGCAATTCATGCGCGATGGTGTCGGACAGGTGATGCGTGGCGCGGTTCAAGTTCTCGATCCGGTCCAGCATCTCGTGGACATGGGTTTCCAAAAGGCCGAATTCGTCGGGGCTGCGCGGCCCCGGCAGGCGCGCCGACAGATCGCCCGCCGCCACCCGGTCGGCCAGGCTGTTGACCCGGCCGATCCGCGCCATCACCCAGGCGGCCGCCAGCCAGCCCACGCCGCCCGCCGCCACCAGGACCGCCGCGACCAGCGCCAGCATCTCTGCCGCAGCGCCGCCAGCGTGTCGTCCGACTTCTGCAGGACCGTCCGACCAGCAGCGGGAACCCGCCCGGCAATTCGCGCGCCACCACCAGCCAGCGGCTGTCGTCGCGCCAGATCTCCTGCGCCGGATCGACGGTGAACCCCTCGCCGCTGGCGGCCAGACCCTGCGGCCAGCCCTTCAGCGTGCCGGCCAGAACCCGGCCCTGCCGGTCCTGCAACAACAGCATCTCCTCGGCGCCGGCGGCGGCCCGCCAGGCGATCGCCTCGCGCAGCGAGATGATGCGGCGTTGATCGTAGAGCGCGGCGAAGCCGTCCATGTCGGCGCTGAGCAGCGCCTCTTGCGCCTGGGTCAGGCGGGCGGCGACCAGCCGGTATTGCACCGCCATCGCCAAGAGCGCCAGCAACGCCACCGCCGTCGCCATCGTCGCCGCCAGCCGCCAGGTCGCCCGGGCGCGCGTCGGGCGTTCGTCCTGCGGACGGCCCCCGGACTGGGGCTCGCTCACCCGCCGGCCCCCGGAGGTGCCAGCGGCGCAAAGACATAGCCCTCGCCCCGCGCGGTCTGGATCGCCGGGCTGCCGGCCTCTTCCAGCTTGCGGCGCAGGCGGCCAACGTGAACGTCGACCACATTGGTGCCGGGGTCGAAATGCAGGTGCCAGACGTTTTCCAGCAATTGCATCCGCGTCACCACCTGGCCTGCATTGCGGGCGAAATAGGTGATCAGCTCGAATTCCTTGGGGCTGACGGCGACATGGGCGCGCCTGACATGCACGGTGCGCGCCTTCATGCGGATTTCCAGGTCGCCGAACGCCAACAGGTCGTTGTCCAGAACCTGCATCGTGCCGCGCCGCAACAGCGCCCGCAGCCGGGCGCGCAGTTCCTCGGGCTCGAACGGCTTGGGCAGGTAGTCGTCGGCCCCCTTCTCCAGCCCCTCGACCCGCTGCGAGGCCCGGCCCAGCGCCGACAGCACCAGGATCATCGCCCGCGACCCGCCGGCCCGGATCAGCGCCATCGCCTCGACCCCGTCGCCGCCCGGCAGGGTGCGGTCCAGCACGATAACACGGTAATCGCCGGCGATCGCCTCGGCCACGCCTTCGTCCAGCGTGGCGCGGTGGCTGGGCAGGCAGCCCAGGTCCTGCACCACAGCCGCGACGGCGGCAGCGGTTTCGGCATCGTCCTCGACGATCAGGATACGGTCGGGTGTGGAAACGGCATCACTCATGGCGGCAGATCAGAACACGATCACGCTGGGGTCAAGCACATTCGACCCGCCGACCGGGCGCATGCCCTCCTTGCCGCCCCAGGGGTCCAGGAAGATATGCCGCGTGCCGCCGCCCGGCGCCTCGACCAAAAGCAGCACCGCCGCGGTGATTTCCAGCGCCTCCAGGCCGGCGGGGTCGATTTCCTTGCCGTTGACCGCCAGGATCCGGTCGCCGCGCGCCAGGCCGGCGAACAGGCCGGGCGAATTGTCGGTGATCGCGTCGACCCGGCCGGCGTCGTCCAGCATCACGCCCAGCGCCGCCAGCCGGTAGCTGGCCACCCGCTCGGGCTGCGCCTTCAGGTCGATGTCGCGCAGCTTGATGCCCAGGGCCGGCGCGTCCTCCTCATCCGCCGGCTGAAACGCCAGCGCCAGGTCCCGCCGCGCGCCCTCGCGCAGCACGCCCAGCCGCGCCTCGCCCGCCGGCTGCGCCGCCTCGATCAGAAAGGCCAGGTCGCCCGGTTGCAGGATCTCGGCGCCGTCCACCGACAGGATCACGTCGCCCGCCCGCAGCCCCGCCGCCGCCGCCAGCCCGCCACCCTTGACGCCGTCGACCAACAGGCCCTTCGGCTCCAGCCCCAGCATCGCCGCCACCTTGCGGTCGACCGGGCGCAGTTGCAGGCCCAGGACCGGCACCGGCGCCAGCGTTTCCTCGATCAGCCCGGCGACGATCCGGCCCAGGTCCGGCGCGGCGATCGCATAGGCGATGCCGACGAACATCCGGCTGCCATCGGCGATCTGGCTGTTCATGCCGACCAGCCGCCCCTGCCGGTCGACCAGCGGCCCGCCCGACGACCCCGGATTGACCGCCGCATCGTGCTGCAGCATCCGCAGGGGCACCGCGATATCCACCTGCCGCGCCGTGGCCGAGATCAGCCCCTCGGTCAGGGTGAACTCGATCCCCAGGGGGGCACCCAGCGCATAGACCTCCTGCCCCAGCCCGGCGGTATCCGCCGTGGCCACCAGCCCGCGACGGGGCGTTCCATCCGCGCCCGGCGCGACCGAGATCACCGCGACATCCCGCGCCAGGTCGCGGGCGATGACCAGCCCCACCTCCTCATGGCCATGGCGGTCGATCAGCCGCACCTCCTCGGCATCGCCGACCACATGGGCATTGGTCACCGCGACGACCGCCTCGGCCCCCCAGAGAAAGGCCGAGCCCAGGAAGCGGTCCTCGGCATCGTTGCTGCGCACCACCAGAACCGTGTCCATCGCCAGGTCCAGCGGCCCCGGCTCGGCCCGTGCCGACACCGCGGCCACCGCCGACAGGATCAGCGCCGCAAGCCCCGCGAAAACCAGCCGCATCAGCCCGCTCCGGCCGCCGCGCCACCGCATCACATCAAAAATCATCTTGTCCTGTTCCCTGGGTCCTGCCCTTGGACCCAAGCTACGCCCCGGCCCCGCCGGGGTCACATGACAAAGGCGGTCATGAAAAGATTGTGCGTTTACAGCCCCGGCTTGCCCCTGCATCTTCTGCCAGGCCGGAACGAAACCGGCGCTGGTTTTGGATCGTGTCATGCCGTCTGCAAAATGTATCGCCACCCTGCTTGCCCTCTCGGCGCTTCCCGCCGGGGCCGAAGGCACCAGCGCGCTGAAACAGGCGCAGCTTTCGGCGCGGCTGTTCGAGACCGGCATGGCGCAGGGCGACCCGATGCTGGTGGCCACCGCCGCCCGCATCCGCCAGCAGACCCACCTGCGCGACGACCTGCCGTTCAGCTGGCTGGCCATGCTGGACCTGGCCGAGTCGCTGGCCAAGGGCGACGAGGAAATGGAACAGGTGATCGAGGACATCCGCGCCGACGCCAATCGCGGCGTCGCCTCGGGGCCGATCTACCACCTTGCCGCGCTGGCCGCCGGCGCCAGCGAAACCCGCCCGCCCGCTGCCTATCGCGGCGGCGAATATGCCGAGGCCTATGTCGAGGCCGCCACCGGCAACGACCTGAACCTGACCGTGCTGGACGCCCGCGGCAACGTCATCTGCACCGACCGCCACCCCAGCCCCATCGCCTATTGCGGCTGGACCCCGGCGACCGACGGCGACTTTACCCTGGTGATCGAGAACGCCGGCAGCACGCCGGCCGATTACGCCCTCATGACCAATTGAGAGACCGCATGTTCCGCAAGCTCCTGATCTCCTCGGCCCTGGCGCTCTGCGCCCTGCCCGCCGCCGCGCGCGAGAATTACGCGCTGCTGATCGGCGCCAGCGAATACCAGAACCTCGACCAGCGCTGGTGGCTGAACGGCCCGGCCAACGACGTGCAACTGGTGCATGACTACCTGGTGGCAGAGGCCCCGGTGCCGTTCTCCGAAGCCAACATCACCGTCCTGGCCGACCGGCTGCCCGGCCGCCAGCCCGCGACGCTGGCCGCGATCCGCCAGGCGGTCGCCGACCTGACCGCCCGGGTGCAGCCCGGCGATTTCGTCTACCTGCATTTCTCGGGCCACGGCACCCAGGCCCCGGCGCTGGACCCCGAGACCGAGCTGGACGGTCTGGACGAACTGTTCCTGCCGGTCGACATCGGCACCTGGAACGATGGCATCGGCACGGTGGAAAACGCCCTGGTCGACGATGAAATCGGCCAGATGATCGACGGCATCCGCGCCAGGGGCGCCGATGTCTGGGTGGTGTTCGACAGTTGCCATTCCGGCACCGCCACCCGCGCCGCCGAGGTGGGCGACGATGACGTGCGGATGCGCCAGCTCGACCCCGCCGTGCTGGGCATGGACCCCGAGGCGATGGAGGACGTGGTCTCCCGCGGGGTCGGCGGCGACCCGCGCGAGGAACCCGAACCCCCGGTCGACGCCAGCCGCGAGGAAACCGCCGCAGCCGCCGGTCAGGGCCGCATGGTCGCCTTCTTCGCCGCCCAGACCAATGAGGTCACGCCGGAAAAGAAGCTGCCCAAGGGCAAGCCCGACCGCAAGCCGCAGGGCGTCTTCACCTATACCCTGTTCGAAACCATCGCCGAACACCCCGGCGCCACCTACGGCCAGATCGCCGAAGAGGTGCTGCGGAAATACTCGGTCAAGAACCTGGCCAAGACCACCCCCCTGTTCGAGGGCGATCTCGACACCGTCGCCTTTTCCGGCGAGGCCGCGGCGCCGGTCGACCAGTGGCAGGCCACGGCGGATGCCGACGGCAGCTTCACCATTCCCGCCGGCAGCCTGCACGGCCTTTCCGCCGGGGCGACGCTGGCGGTGATGGCCACCGCCGCCGACCCGACCGACCAGGCGCTGGGCTATGTCACCATCACCGCGGTCGACACGTTCAAGACCACCGCCATGCCGGCCGAAGGCGCCGACCGCGCCCTGCCCGCCGACCTGCCCAAGGGCGTGATGCTGCGCAAGCTGGAAGACGCGGTCGATTTCACCCTGACCGTGGCCCTGCCCGCGCCCGGAACCGCGCCGGCCGATGCGGTCCTTGCCGCGCTCGACGCGCTGGCCGAACAGGCGGGCCCGCGCCTGGCCTTCGTCCCCGCCGGCGCCGAGGCCGACCTGCGGCTGGCCGTCCTGCCCGACAGCCCGCGCCCCGACGCGATCTGGGTGCTGAATTCCACCGGCCTGGCCGAGGATCTGGCCGTCACCCCCTCGGTCTCGACCGGCGACAAGGCGCCCGACGA
Organism: Paracoccaceae bacterium; assembly: GCA_041397345.1. Lineage (GTDB taxonomy): Bacteria > Pseudomonadota > Alphaproteobacteria > Rhodobacterales > Rhodobacteraceae > Pseudogemmobacter. Next base: position 116,142 of record JAWKWU010000011.1, on the reverse strand, counting down.
ACTGGCGCTGGTCCTGGCCGACACGCTGACCGCCATGGCCCGCGCGCTGAACCTGATGAAGCTGGGCGGCGCGGTGGGCGCGGCCTCGGGCCTCGATGTCGAGGTCGAGATGCTGACCCGCACGCCCCAGGACCCCGGCCTGAAGCCGCTGCCGGTGACCTCGGTCCCCACGCTCCTGCCCGATGACGAGGTGCATGTGCTGGCCCGCAACAACACCGACCAGCCGGTCGACGTGAACGTCCTCTACGTCGGCGCCGATTACTCGATCACCCATTGGGCCGCCGAACGCCTGCAGCCGGGCGACGAGCTGAAGCGCGGCCTCTTTGCCATCGGCGGCCCGACGCTGGGCCAGGAACGCATGATCGTCGTCGTCACCCCGGCCAAGCCAAAGACCCCGGTGGAAAACCTGTCCTTCCTGGCCCAGGACCCGCTGGAAATGCAGCGCGCCCTTGGCGATGACAGCGACAGCGCGCTCGACCGCGCGGTGGCGGGCGGCGGCATCGGCGGCCTTTTGGCCGAAGCCGGCTTTGGCGACACCAGCCGCGGCGCCGTGCCGCTGGGCGGCGACAGCACCGGCCCCGCCGGCCCCGCGCCCATCATCCTGCAACTGGAACTGCGCACCAGGGCGGCCGACTGAGACAGCCGCCCCCCCGGCGCCGCCCCCGTCTTTCCCTTCGACAAATATCCCGGGGGAGGCCGCAGGCCGGGGGCAGCGCCCCCAGTCCCGGCCCCCCCCCCCCGCAACCCCGCCTCGGCCCGGGGTTCCCACCACCTTGCCCGGATCCATCCGCCCCGCCGGGTCCAGCGCCGCCTTGACCGCCCGCATCACCTCCAGCGCCACCGGGTCCTTGCGCCGCCGCATCGAGGGCAGCTTCGACAGCCCGATACCATGCTCGGCGCTGAAACTGCCGCCCAGCGCCTGCACCACATCCTCCACCACCTCCACCACCCGGTCCAGCAGCGCCGGCGCCGCCGAGGTCGGATAGATGCTGTAATGCAGGTTGCCGTCGCCCAGATGCGCCACCGTCAGCGTCCGCAGCCCGGGGTCCAGCGCGGCCAGGTCCGCCTCGGCCCGCTCCAGAAAGCCGGCCACCCGGTCCACCGGCACGCAGACATCGCATTCCACCACCGGCTCGCGGCCCAGGCAGATCTCCGCCGCCGCCTCGCGCCGCTCCCACATCCGCCGCCGCTGCGCCTCGGATCGCGCCACCACCGCATCCTCGATCAGGCCCTCCTCCAGCATCGCCGCCAGCACCGCCTCCAGCCGGCCGACCAGCGGCACCTCGCCCGTCGCATCCGGTTCCGCCTCCGCCGCCACCGTGGTCGCCGCCTCGATCAGGATCGTCACCTCCGGCACCCCGGCAAAGGGCAGGCCCAGGTCCGGCCGCACCTCGGCCAGCCGCTCGGAATAGCTGCGCGGCATGAATTCGAACGCCTCGACCCCGCCGCCGGTTTCCGCCTGCATCCGGTTCAGCAGGCCCAGCGCCCGCGGCAGCGAACCGGCCGCGACACAGGCCGTCGCATAGGCCAGCGGCTTCGGCACCAGCTTCATCACCGCCGCAGTGATGATCCCCAGCGTCCCCTCGGCGCCGATGAACAACTGCTTCAGGTCATAGCCGGAATTGTCCTTGTGCAATTCGCTCATCAGGTTCAGCACCCGGCCATCGGCCAGCACCACCTCCAGCCCCAGGCACAGCCCCCGCGTGCTGCCATAGCGCAACACGTTCGAGCCGCCGGCATTGGTCGACAGCGCACCGCCCAGCATGGCGGACCCGCGCGCCCCGAACCACAGCGGGAAATACAGCCCCTCGGCCTCGGCCGCCTCATGGATCCGCTGCAAGACCGCCCCGGCCTCGGCCACCACCAGGCGCGCCGGCGCCCGCACCTCGCGGATGCGGTTCATCCGCTCCAGGCTGATCATCAGCCCGCCTTGCGTCATCGTGCCGCCGACCAGCCCGGTATTGCCGCCGATCGGCACCACGGCCAGCCCGGCCGCCCCCGCCAGCCGCATACAGGCCGATACCTCCGCCGTCGAGCCCGGCCGCACCACCGCCAGCGGCGCGCCGGTGTAATGCCCCATCCAGTCGCGGCCATACCCCGCCGCCGCCGCGCCGGTCAGCACATTGCCCGCCCCCACCACCGCCGCCAGATCGTCCAGAACCGCCATCTTCCCTCCTGAAACCCCGCCCCCGCTTTCCCTTCGGAAAATATCCTGCGGGGGAAGGGCGAATGCCTGCATTCGCCCGCGGGGGTGCAAAACCCCCGCCGGCGCCACCCTAGCCAAGGGTTGACAACAGCGTCCATCCGATAATACTTAGTCAATCAGCTAACAATACTCCAAAGCTACCATGAGGTCCGCCATGTCCCGCCCCGGCTTCCGCGCCCCGCTCCTGGCTCTCGCCCCGCTCCTCGCCCTGACCTTTGCCCTGCCGCCCGCCGCCGGGGCGCAGGACCTGCCCGCCCCCGTGGCCGGCACCTACCAGGCAGACCCGGCGCATACCCGGCTCCTGTTCAAGGTCAATCACCTGGGCTTTTCCACCTATATCGCGCCCTTCACCGATGTGCAGGCGACGCTGGTCTTCGACCCGGAATACCCCGAAACGATGTCGGTCCGGGCCACGGTGCGCAGCGGCTCGGTGGAAACGCTCTATCCGGACCCGTCGCTCGACTTCAACGGCATCATCACCGGCCCCGACCTGCTCGACGCCGCGCAGTTCCCGACCATCACCTTCGTCTCGACCGGCGTCACCCTGACCGGCGGCAACACCGCCGATGTCACTGGCGAGCTGACCCTGCATGGCGTCACCCGGCCGCTCACCCTGCATGTCACCTACAACGGCGGCTGGGGTTCGATGCCGATGGATACCGCCGGCGCCCGGATCGGCTTTTCCGCCACCGGCAGCCTGAACCGCTCGGATTTCGGCATGGGCTACGGCCTGCCGGCGCCCGGCACCACCCTGGGCGTCTGGGATGAGGTGAAGATCGAGCTGGAAACCGAACTGACCAGCACCGAGGCCGCGGTTCCGCCCCCCTGACCGCCCCCCCTGACCCCGCCGCCGCCCGCGCTATTTCACCCGCGCCAGCAATTCCTCGACCCTTGGCCCCAGCGCGGCGACGATCAGCCTGACCCCTTCGGGATTGGGGTGGATGCCATCGGCCTGCATCCATTGCGCATAGCTGGCCGGATCGCCCAGTTCCGCCCCCGCCACGCGAAAGCCCTCGAAGAAATCCGCCATCAGCACCGCGCCATGCGCGGCCGCCAGCTCGGGGTAGATCGCGTCGAACCGGGCCTTGTAGTCAGGGCCGAAATTCCCCGGCGCCGACATGCCGACCAGCAGCACCGGCAGCCCCCTTGCGTCAGCCCCGGCCAGGATCGCCTCCAGATTGGCCCGCACCTCGTCCGGCGGCAGGCCCCGCAGCATGTCGTTGCCGCCCAGCGTCACGATCAGCGCATCCGCCCCGGGCCCCAGCGCCCAGTCCAGCCGCGACAGCCCGCCGGCGGTGGTGTCGCCCGAGACGCCGGCATTCTCGACCACCACCTCCGCGCCCCTCTCGGCCAGCCAGGCCTGCAACTGCGGCACCAGCCCCTCTTCGGGCGCCAGCCCGTAGCCCGCCGTCAGGCTGTCGCCCAGCGCCACCACCGTCACCGGCGCCGCCACCGCCACCGCGACGGAAAAAATCAACGCAATCGTGACATTGCATGCCGCAGCGATTACCCCATATGCCCTGTAAGCCCCGCGCCGCAGAAAGCCTCTCATGTCCGATCCCGTCCTCTCGCTGACCGACGCCCGCCTGACCCTTGCCGGCAATGCCGGCCCGGTCGAGATCCTGCGGGGCATCTCGCTCATGGTCAACAGGGGCGAAACCGTGGGTCTGGTCGGGCCTTCCGGGTCGGGCAAATCCTCGCTCCTCATGCTGATGGGCGGGCTGGAACGCGCCACCGGCGGGCAGGTGCTGGCGCTGGGCCAGGACCTGACCGCGATGAACGAGGACGCGCTGGCCCGGTTTCGCCGCGCCAATATGGGGGTGGTGTTCCAGTCATTCCACCTGATCCCCACCATGACCGCGCTGGAAAACACCGCCATCCCGCTGGAACTGGCCGGCATCGCCGATGCCTTCGACCGGGCGCAGGCCGAACTGGCCAGCGTCGGCCTGACCCACCGGATGCACCATTACCCCAGCCAGCTGTCGGGCGGCGAACAGCAGCGCGTGGCGCTGGCCCGCGCCGCCGTGCCACGCCCGGCGATCCTGCTGGCCGACGAACCCACCGGCAACCTCGATGGCGAGAATGGCCAGGCGATCATGGACCTGCTTTCGGCCTGCGCGACCGGCATGGCGCCACCCTCGTCCTTGTCACCCACGCGCCCGAACTGGCGCAGCGTTGCGACCGGGTGATCCGGCTGGCGGACGGGCGGCTGGCGGCATGAGCCTGGCCCTCACCATCGCCCGGCGCGAACTGCGCGGCGGCCTCAGCGGCTTTCGCGTGTTCCTGGCCTGCCTGGCGCTGGGCGTCGCCGCCATCGCCGCCGTCGGCACCCTGCGCGCCGGCATCCAGTCGGGGCTGGCCGATCAGGGCGCCATCATCCTGGGCGGCGATGCCGAGATGCGCTTTACCTACCGCGCCGCCGACGCCGGGGAACGCGCCTTCATGGACGGCATCGCCACCGGCGTGTCCGAGGTCTACGACTTCCGCTCGATGGCGCTGGTTGCCGGCGACCAGGCGCTGACCCAGATCAAGGCGGTCGACGGCAACTGGCCCCTGACCGGCGCCGCCACGCTCGACCCGGCAATCCCGGTCGCGCAGGCGCTGGCCACCGATGACGACCTGCCCGGCGCGATCATGGACCCGGTGCTGATCGAGCGGCTGGGCCTTGCCATCGGCGACAGCTTTCGCCTGGGCACGCAGGATTTCCGCCTGACCGCCGCGCTGATCCGCGAACCCGACAGCGCCTCGACCGGCTTTACCCTGGGTCCGCGGACCGTGGTGGCCACCCCGGCGCTGGCGGCCTCGGGGCTTTTGTCCCCCGGCGCGCTTTACGAAACCCGCTACCGCATGGTGCTGCCGCCGGATGCCGACCTGCAAGCCCTTGAAACCCAGGCGGAAACCCGCTTTCGGGACAAAGGCGTGCGCTGGTCGGACAGCCGCAACGCCGCCCCCGGCATCAAGAGCTTTGTCGACCGCATCGGCAGCTTTCTGGTGCTGGTCGGGCTGGCCGGGCTGGCCGTGGGCGGGGTGGGCATCTCGGCCGCGATCCGCAGCCACCTCGACGGCAAGACCGCCACCATCGCCACGCTGAAAACCCTGGGCGCCACCGGCGGGCTGATCTTCCGCACCTATCTGGCGCAGACCGCCATCCTTTCGGCCCTGGGCATCGTCCTGGGCCTGATCCTCGGCGCCGTGGTCCCGCTGGCCGCCGCGCCCCTGATCGAGGCGTCGCTGCCCTTTCCCGCCCAGATCCGCCTGTCCCCCGGCGCCCTGGTCGAGGCCGCCTTCTACGGCGCGCTGGCGGCGCTGATCTTCACCCTGCTGCCGCTGGCCCGGACCGAGCGTATCCGCCCCGCGGCGCTCTATCGCGGCGGGGCCGGCACCCGGGGCTGGCCGCGCTGGCCCTATCTGGCCGCGCTTTTGCTGCTGACCGGCCTGCTGATCGGGGTGGCGACCTGGCTCTCCGGCATCTGGAAACTGGCGCTGGGGGCGGCCGGCGGCATCCTGGCCGCACTGGTCATCCTGGCCCTCGCCGCCTGGCTGATCCGCCTCATCGCCCGCCGGCTGGCCCGCACCCGGCTGACCCGCGGCCGCCCCGCCACCCGCGCGGCACTTGCCGCCATCGGCGCGCCCCGCTCCGATGCCGCCTCGGTCATCCTCTCGCTGGGGCTGGGGCTTTCGGTGCTGGCCGCCGTCGGGCAGATCGACTGGAACCTGCGCGCCGCCATCGCCACCGACCTGCCGACCCGCGCCCCCGCCTTCTTCTTCGTCGACATCCAGCCCGACCAGATCGAGCCTTTCCTGGCGATGATGTCGGCCAACCCCGATGTCACCGAAACCGAAAGCGCGCCGATGCTGCGCGGCGTGATCACCCGGATCAACGACCGCCCCGCGCGCGAGGTGGCGGGCGATCACTGGGTGGTGCGGGGCGACCGTGGCATCACCTATGCCGCCACGCCCGGCGCCAAGACGCGCATCACCGCCGGCCAGTTCTGGCCCGCCGACTATGCCGGCCCGCCGCAGATCAGCTTTGCCGCCGAAGAAGCCGATGAGATGGGCCTGAAACTGGGCGACACCATCACCACCAACGTGCTGGGCCGCGACATCACCGCCACCATCACCTCGTTCCGCGAGGTCGATTTCTCGAACGCGGGCATGGGGTTTGTGATGACGCTGAACCCTTCGGCGCTGGCAGGCGCCCCGCATACCCATATCGCCACGGTCTATGCGCCCCCCGGCGCCGAGGCGCGGATATTGAAGGACGTGACCCAGACCTGGCCCAACGTCACCGCCATCCGCATCCGTGAGGCGGTGGACCGCGTGGCCGAGGCGCTGTCGGCCATCGCCACCGCCACCGCCTGGGCCGCCGCCGGAACGCTTGTCACCGGCTTCATCGTGCTGGTCGGCGCGGCGGCGGCGGGGGAACGCGCCCGCATCCACGAGGCGGCGATCCTGCGCACCCTGGGCGCCACCCGTGGCCGCATCCTGGCCAGCTTTGCCCTGCGCTCGGCGCTGCTGGGCGCGGCGGCGGGCGGCGTCGCCATCCTTGCCGGCGGGCTGGCCGGCTGGGCGGTGATGCATTTCGTCATGGACACCGGCTACCGGTTCGAGCCGGTCTCGGCCCTGGCCATCGTCATCGGCGGCGTGCTGGCGACCCTGCTCGCCGGGCTGGCTTTTGCCGCCCAGCCGCTCTCGGCCCGCCCTGCCCAGGTGCTGCGCGCGCAGGACTAGGCCCGCTCCCCCGAGCCCGCTACCCCCTCGGCCAGCGCCGCAGCCGAGGCCCAGCGTCAGCCCCCACGGCGCGCAGTTCCGCGACCGCGGCCGCGTCCGCCGCAGCACCGCGGCCAGCCAGCCCAGCGGCGCCAGCGCCAGCGCCAAGCCGGCGGACCGCCATGGCGCCCTCGGGCGCGTTCTCGGCATAGGACCGCAGCGCCGCGGACAGCCAGCGCGGATCGTCGGGCCAGCGGGTGAAACAGGTCTGCGCGAACATCACCACGTCGGCGGCTTGCCCCAACCCGCCCCGCCGCGCCGGCGAAACCGCTCCAGGTCGATGAACCGGGCCTCCTGCCCGTCCCAGCAGATGTCGCGCACCGCCGGCCGGCCATGCACCAGCCCCGCCCAGTGCAGCCGCCCCAGCGCCCGCCCCGCCACGGCAAAGGCCCGCAGCGCCTCATCCTCGGGGGCATCGGCCACCACCTGCGGCAGGATCGGCCCGGCATCCTGCATCACGAACCAGTCGTCGCCCTCGGCCAGCAGCCCCGCCACCGGCAGGCCCCTGTCGGCCAGCGCATGCAGCCCCCGCCGCTCGGCCTCAAAGGCGCGGACCGGATCGCCCTTTTGCAGCCGCATCGCGCCCGCCAGCCGCTCGACCCGCTTCAGCCAGACCTGCCGCCCGTCCGGCAGGTGCAACCGCCGCACCCGTTGCGGCGGCTCGGCCAGGGCCTTGCGCACCGCCGGGCCGAGGTCGCCCTCAGGCATCAAAGAAATCGGGCCCCGCCTTGGCCAGCAGCTCCTCGGCCAGATCGGCGCCCAGCGCCGCGCCCTGCCCGACCGGCCCCCGCCGCTCTCCGCTGATCGCGCGGCTGCCGTCGGGCCGCAGGATCTCGCCCCGCAGCCAGATCGCATCCCCCTCCAGCAGCGCCAGCCCGGCGATCGGCGTCTCGCAAGACCCGTCCAGCCGCGCCAGGAACGCCCGCTCCGCCGCCAGCCGCTGCCCGGTCGGCGCGTGATGCACCGCCGCCAGCATCGCCGCCACCCGCGCGTCATCCGCCCGCCGTTCCACCCCGATCGCGCCCTGCGCCACGGCGGGCAGCATCTCTTCGGGCGCAATGGCCGAGCGCGCCACATGCCCCAGCCCCAGCCGGTTCAGCCCCGCCATCGCCAGAAAGGTCGCATCCGCCACCCCGTCGTCCAGCTTCTTCATCCGCGTCTGCACATTGCCGCGGAACTCGACCAGCTTCAGGTCGGGCCGCCGCAGCGCCAGCTGCGCCCGCCGCCGCAGCGACGAAGACCCCACCGTGGCCCCCTGCGGCAGATCCTCCAGCCGCGCGGCCCGCGGGCTGACGAAACCATCGCGCACATCCGCCCGCTCCAGATAGCAGTCCAGCACCAGCCCCTCGGGCTGCACCGTCGGCATGTCCTTCATCGAATGCACCGCGATATCGATGCCGCCGTCGATCAGCGCCTCCTCGATCTCGCGGGTGAACAGGCCCTTGCCGCCGATCTCGCGCAGCGCCTTGTCCTGGATCGCGTCGCCGGTGACCTTGATCACCACCACCTCGAACGCCGCCTCCTCCAGCCCAAAGGCCGCCATCAGCACACGGCGCGTCTCATGCGCCTGCCACAGCGCCAGCGGCGAGCCTCGGGTGCCTATCTTCAGCGGGCGGGCGGGGGTGGGAAGATCCTGCATCATTCCCCCCTGATAGCCGCGACAGATGCGCCATTCAACGCCCCGCTTCACCCCTGCGCCTTGACATGCCGCCGCAGGCAGGCAAGGCAGGACCGAACGGAGACGCAAATGACCAAGACCATCCTGCGCGCCCTTGCCGGCGAACGCCTGCCCACCCCGCCGATCTGGATGATGCGCCAGGCCGGGCGCTACCTGCCGGAATACCGCGCCACCCGCGCCCAGGCCGGCGATTTCCTGTCGCTCTGCTATACGCCCGACCTTGCGGCCGAGGTGACGTTGCAGCCAATTCGCCGCTATGGCTTCGATGCGGCGATCCTTTTTGCCGATATCCTGCTCCTGCCGCAGGCACTTGGCCCGAAACTCTGGTTTGAAACCGGCGAAGGGCCCCGGATGGAAACCACCACCACGCCCGATCAGGTGGCCGCCCTGAAACCGACCGAGGCGATCCACGACACCCTTGCCCCCGTCTACGAAACCCTTCGCATCCTTTCCCGCGAATTGCCGCGCGAGACCACGCTGATCGGCTTTGCCGGCAGCCCCTGGACCGTGGCCACCTACATGATCGCCGGCCGCGGCTCGAAAGACCAGGCCGCCGCCCATGCGCTGAAAGACCAGGACCGCGCCACCTTCCAGGCCCTGATCGACCGCATCACCGAGGCGACCATCGCCTACCTTTCCGCGCAGGTGCAGGCCGGGGCCGAAGTGGTCAAGCTCTTCGATTCATGGGCCGGCAGCCTGAAAGGCGCCGATTTCACCGATTTCTGCGTGAAACCCACCAAGGCCATCATCGCCGCCCTCAAGGCGAAACACCCCGGCCTCCCCGTCATCGCCTTCCCGCGCGAGGCCGGGGCCGGCTATGTCGGCTTTGCCCGCGCGACCGGCGCCGTTTGCGTCGCCATCGACAATTCCGTGACTCCGGAATGGGCGGCCGAGAACGTGCAGAAAGACGGCTGCGTGCAGGGCAACCTTGCCCCCGAACACATGGTCACCGGCGGCGAGGCGCTGGTGCGCGAAACCCGCCGCGTGGTCGACGCCTTCCGGGGCGGCCCGCATATCTTCAACCTCGGCCACGGCATCACCCCCGACGCCGACCCCGACAACGTCAAGCTGATGATCGACACGGTGCGCGGCGCCTGACCGCGCGGAAAGGTCAGGAATGGACAGCGGCCCCCCCGAGACTGGCTCCCCCGAGACTGGCGCCCCCGAGACTGGTGGTTGCCTTTGCGGCGCCGTCCGCTTTGCCGCCACCGGCCGGCCTTCGCGCGTCGGTCTCTGCCATTGCCTCGATTGCCGCAAGCATCACGGCGCGCCCTTCCATGCCGCCGCCACCTTTCCGGCGCAGGCCGTCACCCTCAGCGGCGAAACCCGCGCCTGGGGCGACCGCCACTTCTGCCCCGCCTGCGGCTCGCCGGTCTTTGGCCATTTCGGTGACGAGATCGGGTTGAACCTCGGCGCCTTCGACCGACCCGGCGCCTTCCGGCCGAGCTATGAACTCTGGACGATCCGGCGCGAGCCCTGGTTGGCCGCGCTGCCGCAGGCCCATCAGTACGAAGGCGACCGCCCCGGCCCCGGCCGCAGCGAAGACTGGCCATAGGGGCGGTTTGCGGCGGGTAATCTTCTGCGTCCGCCTTGCGGGCAATCCCTAGGGCCTGGACCCATTCCTGTTCCCCCGCCAGTTGGCCGGATTTGACCTCTGACAAGGCGCAAGGCCACAGGAATAGTGGGCCTATTTCAATGCCTTGCAACGCAGGCAGGGGTCAAATCCGGCCAACCCTCCGGGCGTGGAGAAATCGGGCGCTCACCGGCTCGCGCCCCTTGCCCGGGGGATCCACCCCGCACTGCGGGTCGCAACCCGTTGATCATCCCGATTTTTCCACGCTGACGGGGGAACAGGAATGGGTCCAGACCCTAACAGACCGTTAATTCTCCCAGGTCAAGTCCTTGAATTCATTGCGTCCGCCAGGCGTCCCATCACGGGACGCTACTCCGGCCGCACCCGAGCCGCGGTCTTGTTGGCAAAGGCCTCCAGCCGCTCCCGCGCCTCCGGCTGGGTATTCACCACCCCCGCCACCACCGCCTCGGCATAGGCCGCATCCATGGCCGACATATTGTTCAGATGGCTCACCGCCGAACAGATGGCAAAATTCGACAGGGGCAGGTTCCGCGCCGCCGCCCGCGCCAGCTCCATCGCCTTGTCCAGGCTCGACCCCTCGACCAGGTATTGCGCCAGCCCCACCTCCACCGCCTCACGCCCCTGATAGACCCGCCCCGTCAGCATCATGTCCACCATCCGCGCCTTGCCGATCAGCCCCGAGACGCGGAACGTCGCCCCCCCGCCGGTGAACAGCCCCCGCTGCCCCTCGGGCAGGGCGAAATAGGTGGTCTGGTCCATCACCCGAACATGCACCGCGCTGGCCAGCTCCAGCCCGCCGCCCACCACCGCCCCCTTCAGGGCCGCGATCACCGGCACGCCACCATATTCCAGCTTGTTGAACGCCTCGTGCCAGCGCAGGCACAGATGCATGAACTCGGCCGGCGACCGGTCCTCGCGGTGATGCTCCACCAGATCCAGCCCGGCACAGAAATGCGCGCCCTCGGCCGCCAGCACCACGGCACGGACCCCGGCCCTGGGCGCGGCCGAAAACAGCAGGATCAACTCCTCCACCGTCGCCGCATCCAGCGCATTGCGCTTTGCCGCCCGGTCCAGCGTGGCAACCAGCACGCCGTCGCCCTGCGGTTCCAGCCGGATATTCACCAGCCCCAATGCCGCCAGATCCGCCATCCTGCACCCCCTCCCGCCAGGCCTTTCCCTTCTTCAAATATCCCCGCCGGAGGCAGGTCCCCCGGCATCCGCCAGCACCGGCCCCAGCATGGCGCGCAACGCCGCCAGCGCCGGCCCGGCATCCTCGCAAGCCCCCCCGATCCGGACCGCCACCGTCGCGGCATAGCCAAAGGCCCCGCGCCGCGCAGGCGCGATCACGATCTCAAGCCCCTTTGGCCCCGACACCACCCGCTCCAACGCATCCTCGGCGCCGAAACTCTCGTCGTTGACCTCGAACCAGACCGGCCCGCCGCCGACGGCCTGACGGAACAACGCATAGGGCTCGTCCTCGCCCTCACCCTCGGCAAAGCCGACGAACAGCAGGCCCTCGTCCTCGACCACCGAGGCATAGGCCGCCTTCACCACGATATCCGCCATCATCCCTCCGGCCCTTGCTGCCCTCGGCTTAGCTTGGCCGGCCGCCTCCGTCCATGGCAATGCCGCCGCCGGGGGGCTCGATGCCCCCCAAGGCGGCCCGGCCCTGTCCAAATCAGACGCAGGTCAGGGCCATTTCGCCACCGGCGGCAGGCTCATCAGCACGGCATTGGCATCGTGCCCGGTTTCCAGCCCGAACCTGGTGCCGCGGTCGTAGACCAGGTTATACTCGGCATATAGCCCGCGATGCACCAGCTGGGCCTCGCGCTCGGCCTCACCCCAGGCCATGCCCAGCCGGCGTTCGGTCACCGGCAGAAAGGCCGGCAGGAAGGCCGCCCCCACCGCGCGGGTAAAGGCGAAATCGGCCGCCCAGTCGCCGGTGTTCAGGTCGTCAAAGAAGATCCCGCCGACGCCGCGCGCCCGGCCGCGATGCGGAATGAAGAAATACTCGTCGGCCCAGGCCTTGAAGCGCGGGTAATATTCGGGGTCATGCGCATCGCAGGCCCGCCGCATCTCGGCATGGAAATGGGCGGTGTCCTCGGCCTGTTCCAGGCAGGGGTTCAGGTCGGCCCCGCCGCCGAACCACCAGGCGCCCGGCGTCCAGAACATCCGCGTGTTCATGTGAACCGCCGGGCAATGCGGATTGGCCATATGCGCCACCAGGCTGATGCCCGAGGCCCAGAACCGCGGGTCCTCGGCCATGCCCGGCACGCCGCGCGCCGCCATCGCCGCCTGGGCCCGCGGCGCCAGCGAGCCATGCACCGCCGACCAGTTCACGCCCACCTTCTCGAACACCCGCCCGCCGCGCAGCACCGACATCAGCCCGCCGCCGCCATCGGGCCGCGTGGTCGGCGTCACCTCGAAGCGCGCCGCCGAGCCCGCCGCGGCCTCCAGCCCCTCAAAGGCCGCCACGATCCGGTCGCGCAATTGCCGGAACCAGGCCGATGCCTCTGCCTTGCGCGCTTCGAAATCCTCGGCCATTCCGGTTTCCTTTCTCCGATCCACCCTGCCCTAGGGCCTGGACCCATTCCCATTGCCCCGCCAGTTGGCCGGATCTGACCGCTGACAAGGCGCAAGGCTGCAGGAATAGTGGGCCTATTTCAAGGCCTTGCAACGCAGGCAGGGGTCAGATCCGGCCAACCCTCCGGGCGTGGAGAAATCGGGCGCTCACCGGCCCGCGCCCCTTGCCCGGGGGACCCACCCCGCGCTGCGGGGCGCAACCGTTGATCATCCCGATTTTTCCACGCTGGCGGGGCAATGGGAATGGGTCCAGGCCCTAGCATTCCAGCGCGGCCAGTCCAACGCCCGGCTTTACCCTTGCGGCATTTGGCAGCGCCCCCGTCCCCGGCTAGACTGCGGCAAAACAGTTGCGAGTCGCCCGGATGAAACGGTTGTTCCTTGCCCTTCCCGTCCTTCTGGCCGCCTGCGGCACGCCGCAGGAGCAGTGCATTGCCGCCGGCACCCGCGACCTGCGCGTGGTCAACCGGCTGATCGCCGAGGCCGAGACGAACCTGAGCCGCGGCTATGCGCTGGAGGAACACACCATCCGCGTGCCGACCTTTTCGCCCTGCCGGGCCGCCACCCCGCCCGGCGCCCCGCCGGCGCCGGTGCGGATGTGCCCCGACCATTACGACCGCACCGTGACCCGGCCCAAGGCCATCGACCTGGACGCCGAGGCGCGCAAGCTGGCGCAGTTGCAGGACAAGCGAAAGCAATTGTTGCGCCAGGCCGAAGCGGTGACCGCCCAGTGCAAGGCCGAATACCCGGAATGAGGCCGGTCAGAAGGCCGGCGCGTCCACCCGGTCCAGGAGGCCGCGGCCGCCGTCGACGGTGATCACCTGCCCGGTGACGAAACGGCTGGCATCAGAGGCCAGGTATTGCACCGTCTCGGCCAGCTCGTCGGGGCCGGCGATGCGGCCCATCGGCGTGCCGGCGGCGATCTGCTCGCGCCAGCCGGGGTTTTCCTTCAGCGCGCCATGCAGGCTGGCGCTCATCACGCTGGCAAAGGACACGGCGTTGACGCGGATGCCCTTGTCGGCCAGTTCCAGCGCCATGCTGCGGGTCATCTGCTCGACCGCGGCCGAAGCGATGGAATAGCCCAGCAGGCCGGGTTGCGCCCGCGTCGCCGCCAGCGACGAGATGTTGACGATGGCGCCGATCGGGGTTCCCGGCTCGACCTCGGCCTTTTCGGCGGCGGCGATCATCCGCCGGGCGGTCATCTGGCTCATCCTCAGCGCGGTCATCAGGTTCTGCTGCCACAGCATCTCGACCCCGTCGGTCTCGGGGTTCAGGGGTTCCGACGGCACGCAGCGCCGGCTGGCGTTGACCAGGATATCCACCCGGTCAAAGGCGTCGACCGTGGCTGACAGCAGGTTGGCGATGGTCAGCTTCTGGGTCAGGTCGCCGGCAAACATCCGCACCGCGCCCTCGCCGCGCGCCTCTTCGCCCAGTTCGGCCTCGAGCGCGGTTTCGTCGAGGTCGGCGAACATCACCCGCGCGCCCTTGTCGACCAGGTGCCGGGCCACCGCCAGGCCGATGCCGTGGGCGGCGCCGGTGACGATCGCGGTCTTGCCGGATACGGAAAGCGACATGAATTCCCCCGATGGGTTGTGACTGGTGGGTGTTGCCTAGCCGCGCGCCCGGCGCGGTCTGGCGGCGCGGATCACTCGAAATGCGCTGTCTCCGCCGATGGTCTCGACCTCGAGAAAGGCCGCGTTCAGCGCCGCATCATAGGGCAGGTGACGGTTCGCCACCAGATAGAGCGCGCCGTCCGGCGCCATCATGCCACGCGCGGCGGCGATGAAGGCCGCGCCCAGGGTGGGGTCGGCCTCTCTCCCCAGGTGGAAGGGCGGGTTCATCACCACGGTTTCCACCAGGTTTTCCGGGCGGAACCGCGTGGCATCGGCCCAGTGGAACCGGGCCCGGTCGTCAGAGATATTGGCCCGCGCGCAGGCCAGCGCCTCGGCCTCGGCCTCGACCAGGTCCAGCCGCTTGACGCCCTGACGCGCCAGAACGGCCCGGCCCAGATAGCCCCAGCCCGCCCCCAGATCGGCCACCTTGGGGCCCAGCTTTTCCGGCAAGGCCGCCGCCAGCAGCTCTGAGGCGCGGTCTGGTCCGTCGGCGGAAAACACCCCCGGCAGGGTCTGGAACCCACCCTCGACCTGGCGTGGCGCGGCGGCCCAGTCGCGCAGCTCCGTCCCGGCCGCAAAGACCGCCAGCTTGCCATGCGCCTTTGACAGCACCTCGCCCACCGCCAGCCGGGACCGCAGGTCGCGCAGGGCCGGCTCGAACCCGTCGGTCTTCTGGCCGTCAAAGGCCACCGGCCCGCCGGGCGCAACCTCGGCCGCGGCCTGGGCCAGCAATGCGCGGGCATGGTCGCGGGCGCGCGGCAGGCAGACCAGCGCGGCCGCATAGGGCGGCGCGGGAACGACGGCATAGCCCTGGGCGGCGAAATGATCGTGGTCGGGGCGAAAGCCGGTCAGCACCACCACGCGGTCCCTCGGCAGGGCAGACAGGTCGTCGCCCTGGCGCGGGCGATAGACGGCAATCCGTCCCGTCGCGGGCAAAACCCACACGCCGTCCCGCAGCGCCCTATCCAGCCGTTCAGATCGCATGTGTCAGATGCAGGGGCGCGGCCCCTATTCCTTTTCCATCGTGCATTGCAGCGGGTGCTGATGCCGGCGGGCGAAATCCATCACCTGCGCCACCTTGGTTTCGGCCACCTCAAAGGAAAACACCCCCACCACCGCCAGACCCTTTTTATGCACGGTCAGCATGATGTCGAAGGCCTGGGCATGGTTCAGCCCGAAGAACCGTTCCAGGATATGCACCACGAATTCCATCGGGGTGTAATCGTCGTTCAGGAGCAAGACCTTGTAGAGCGGCGGGCGCTGCGTCCTGGGTTTCGGCTTGGCCAGAAGCGAGGTATCCGGCCCACCACCGGCGCCGCCACGCCCCGGCCCATCGCGGTCGTCACCGGACATTCTGGCGGGCAGGCGGGTCAAGCGGGCAGCTCCTTCACAGGATTCGGTCTGGGATTGAATGTTCGCGAATATAGCTTCTTTTCCCTGAACGAAAAGAGGGCGACAGTGCAAAGGCCGCGGCAGGGGCCGCGACGGCGCGGCCGCCATCGCCGCCACAGACCTGCCAGACCGCAGCAAGGGACCGACATGCTGACCACCATCGGCTTCGATGCAGACGACACGCTGTGGCAGAACGAGGCCTATTTCCGGCTGACCCAGGACCGTTTCGCCGACCTCTTGCGCGACCATGCCGACCCCGACCACCTGAACGACCGGCTGCTGGCGGCCGAGCGGCGCAATATCGGGGCCTATGGCTTTGGCGTCAAAGGATTCACCCTGTCGATGATCGAAACCGCCATCGAGGTCACCGAAGGCCGCGTGCCCGCCTCGGTGATCCTGGAAATCCTGGGGTCGGGCCGGGCCATGCTGGAGCATCCGGTCGAACTCTTGCCGCATGCGCGCGACGCGGTCGCCGCCCTGGCCCGCGATCACCGCATCGTGTTGATCACCAAGGGCGATCTCTTGCATCAGGAACGCAAGCTGGCCCAGTCGGGGCTGGGCGATCTGTTCGACGCGGTCGAGATTGTCTCGGACAAGACCCCCGACAGCTATACCCGCATCTTTGCCCGCCACGGCACCGGGGCCGATCAGGCGATGATGGTGGGCAATTCGCTGAAATCAGACGTGATTCCGGCGTTGCAGGCCGGCAGTTACGGCGTCTACGTCCCGCATGGCGTGACCTGGGCGCTGGAAGCCGCCGACGAACCCCGCCAGCATCCGCGATATTCCGCCCTGCCGGATCTGGGTGCCCTGCCGGGCCATATCCATGCGCTGCATGGGGTTGCCCCATAGATAGGGCCGGCCCGGCGGGCAGCCGCTATATCTACCCCGGCGAATCGGGGGGTGCTGCAATGACGCCACAAGATGAGGAAAACCCCCAAAGCCATTGGAATTTGGATGTTTTCCGGCATCCCGGCCTGTGCTAGCGTGATCCTTGGCAGAAACGAGGCCCCGCAAAGGGGCCCGACGACAGGCAAAGGAACGGCGACGTGGCATCGCTTTTCGGGCGGATTCTCCGCGGCATTTTCCTATTCGTGGCCCTTGCGGCCCTCCTTCCGGCGCAGCGCGCCGTGGCGGCGCCCTTTGCCGCCATCGTGATCGACGCCCGTTCGGGCGAGGTGCTGTACGAAAAGAACGCCGACACCCGCCTGCATCCGGCCTCGCTGACCAAGATGATGACGCTCTACATCGTCTTTCAGGAAATCGAGGCCGGCCGCATCCATCTGGATGACAAGGTCACGATCTCGAAGAATGCCGCCGCCCAGCCGCCCTCGCGCCTGGGGTTGCGGGCCGGGCAAAAGATCGCGCTGCGCTATCTGATCCGCGCCGCGGCGGTGAAATCGGCCAATGACGCCGCCATGGCGCTGGGCGAATATGTCAGCGGCAGCCAGGAGGCCTTTGCCAAGCGGATGACCAAGACGGCCAAGGCGCTGGGGATGCGCAACACCACCTTCAAGAACCCCAACGGCCTGACCGCCGAGGGCCACCTGTCGACCGCGCGCGACATGACCATCATGGGCCGGCACCTGTTCTATGACTTTCCGCAGTATTACAACATCTTCTCGCGCCGCAGCGCCGATGCCGGGATGGCCACGGTCCACAACACCAATTCGCGTTTCCTTGACGGCTACGAAGGCGCCGACGGCATCAAGACCGGCTATACCGTCGCCGCCGGCTTCAACCTGACGGCCAGCGCCCAGCGCGGCAACAAGCGCATCATCGCCACGGTTTTCGGCGGCACCTCGACCGCGGCCCGCAACGCCAAGATGGCCGAACTGATGGACCTGGGCTTTGGCGCGGCGAAAAAGAACGTGCGGGAGAAGATCCCCGAGGCGGCGCCGCTGCCCGACGATGCGCTGGTGGCCGAGGCCCTGGCCGAGGTGGACGAACCGGGTGCGCAGGGCGGTGCGGCCAAGACCATCCGCGTCTCGGGCGAAGTCACCCGCTCGCTGCGGCCCAAGGCGCGGCCCGCCCCCGCCGTGGCGGTGGCTGCGGCGGCCCCGGCCGAGGATCTGGTGTCGGACGCCCTGTCGCAGGCCATCGCCGCCAGCGTCGACGACGCCCTGGGCGAGGCGCTGGCCCCGCCCGCCCCCGAAGGCACGCTGGAGGCCCAGGCGCAGGCTCTGGCCGCCGCGCCCGAGGCGGCGCTGGACACGCTGCCGGAACCGCCGCTGGGTGATCTGGCCGAGACTGCCCCGGCGGAACGCCCCTCCACGCTTGCCTCTGCCGATCCGATGCCTGCAGAGGCGCCGCCCGCCGGCACGCTCGAGGCCCAGGCCGCGGCGTTGGCCGCAGGCGCCGCGCCCCTGTCGGAAGAGGTGCCCGAAGACACGTTGCAGGCCCAGGCGGTCGCCCTGGCCGAAGCGGCCCCTGTTGCTGCCGCGACGGACCCCGCCCTGGCCGAGGCCCGCCCGCTGCCGCGCCCCGAGACCGTGGCCGCGCCAGAGGTGCAACTGGCCGAAGCTGTGCCGCTGGCCGAGGCCCCCCCGCCCGCCGAGCCCGTGCTGGTGGCCCCGGCCGAAGACAGCCCCCTTGCCGCCGACGAACCGCGCCTGACCGATGTGGAAACCGTCGCCGCCGCGCTGATGGCGCCGGCCCCGGACACCCAGCCCACCCGCAACGCCCCGATCTTCGAGACCGTCGAACCCGCGGTCGAGATCGCCGCCGCCGAAACCGTGGCGGAACCGCAGGTCGTCGTCGCCAAGTCCACCTCTGGCGGCCGGCACTGGGGCGTCAACGTCGGCGATTTCACCTCGCGCAGCGAGGCCGAACGCGCCTTGCTGAAAACCGCCCTGGCCGAAAGCGCCACGCTGAACCAGGGCCTGCGCAAGATCTCGCAATCCGGCGGCAGCTACCATGCCAATTTCATGGGGCTGACCGAGGATCAGGCCGATCTGGCCTGCCGCCGCCTCAAGGCGCGCGGTGTTCCTTGCGAAACCCTGGGACCGTGACCATGACCTGGATCCTTCCGCCGCCGCCGCAACCCTCGGTCGCCGTTCAGGGCAGCGCCGCCCGCTTTCCGGTGCGCCGCATCTTCTGCGTCGGGCGCAACTATGCCGAACATGCCCGCGAGATGGGCAACGACCCCGACCGCGAACTGCCCTTCTTCTTCTGCAAGCCCGCCGATGCGCTGGTCGTCAGCGGCAGCACCCTGCCCTTCCCGCCCGCCACCGCCAACCTGCACCACGAGGCGGAACTGGTCGTGGCGCTGTCCGGCGGCGGCGCGATGCTGTCAGAGACCGACGCGCCCGGCCTGATCTTCGGCCATGCCGCCGGCAACGACCTGACCCGCCGCGACCTGCAAGCCGAAGCCAAGGCCGCCCGCCGCCCCTGGGACATGTCCAAGGGCTTCGACGCCTCGGCCCCGATCGGGGCGATACGGCCGGGGCCGATCGGCGACGCGGCGATCCGCTGCACCGTCAACGGCACGGTCCGGCAACAGGCGCGGCTCCATGACATGATCTGGCCGGTAAACGCCATCATCGCCCATCTGTCGCGCCTGGTCACGCTGGCCCCCGGCGACCTGATCTTTACCGGCACCCCCGCCGGCGTCGGCGCGCTGGAACCCGGTGACCGCTGCACGGTCGAGATCGACGGGCTTGAGCCCGCCACGGTCACGCTGGCCTGACCCAGGCCCCTTCTCCGGCCCACCCGTCTTCATCTTGGCAAAAATACTCTGCGGGGAGGTCCGGAGGGGTGCAAAACCCCTCCGGCGCCGGCCAGAGGCCCGCGATCAGGGCTTCGGCCGGTCGTCCCAATCCTTGGTCAGGATGCGGTTCGCGTCGCCTTCAGGGTCCTCGAACTGCCGCGTCTTCATCGCCCAGACAAAAAAGGCCAGCCCCAGCCCGCCCAGGAACAGCGATACCGGAATCAGGATGCCGAGGATTTCCATTACTTCAGCCTCAATGCATTCAAGGACACGGTGATTGAACTCAGGCTCATGGCCAGGGCCGCGGCCAGCGGCGTTGCCATCCCCATCAGCGCCAGCGGCACCGCGACCACGTTATAGCCGCCCGAGATCACGAAATTCTCGACGATCCGCCGCGTCGCCTGGCTGCTGATGCGCACCGCGTCGGCGATCGGCGCCATGTCCTGGCCCAAGAGAACGATGTCGCTGGCCACCCGCGCCGCATCCAGCGCCGTCGCCGGCGAGATCGACACATGCGCCGCCGCCAGCGCCGCGGTATCGTTCAGCCCGTCGCCCACCATCAGCACGCGGTGGCCCTCGGCCGTCAGCGCCGCGACCCGCGCCGCCTTTTCCGCAGGCAACTGGCCCGCGGCCCAGTCGGCAATGCCCAGACGCCCGGCCAGCGCGGCCACCGCCGCCTCGGTATCGCCCGACAACAGCACCACCCGCTTGCCGGCCCCGGTCAGCGCCTGCACCGCAGCCTCGGCACCGGGGCGCAGCCTGTCGGCAAAGGTAAAGGCCCGGGCCGGCCCGTCGGCGGTGCAAAGATAGGTCGCCGTCTCGGCCACGCCGGCACCGGCGCCGCACCATTCCGCCCGGCCCAGCCGCACCGGCGCGCCCTTCCAGCGGCCCTCGACGCCATAGCCCGGCACTTCGCGCAGATCCTCGACCCGCGCCGGGCGGATGCCGCGCGCGCGCGCCGCCTCGACCAGCGCGCGGGCCAGCGGGTGGCTGGACGCGCCCGCCAGCGCCATCGCCACTTCCTGCGCCAGGCGCGGGTGGCTGTCCAGGTTGGTCGGTTCCGGCGCGCCCAGCGTCAGCGTGCCGGTCTTGTCAAAGATCACCACGTCCACCTCGGCCAGCCGCTCCAGCGCCGTGCCCTGCTTGATCAGCAGGCCCTTGCGGAACAGCCGGCCGCTGGCCGCCGTGACCACCGCCGGCACCGCCAGCCCCAGCGCACAGGGGCAGGTGATGATCAGCACCGCGGCCGAGATATTGATCGCATAGCGCAGGTCGCCGCCGGTCTGCCACATCCAGAACCCGAAGGCGCTGAAGGACAGCAGATGCACCAGCGGCGAATAAAGCCGCGCCGCCCGTTCGGCCAGGCTGGTGTAGCGGGTCTTGGCCGCTTCGGCCACGGCGACCAGATCGGCCATCCGGTGCAGGCTGGACTCGCGCCCCGCCGCGGTCACCCGCAGGGTCAAGGGGCCGGTCAGGTTGACCTCGCCGGCGGAAACCACCGTGCCCGGCCCGGCCTGCGCCGGCAGGCTTTCGCCCGTCAGCAGGCTGCGGTCCAGTTCCGACATGCCTTCGACCACCACGCCGTCGACCGGCATCCGCCCGCC
Source organism: Paracoccaceae bacterium (assembly GCA_041397345.1). GTDB lineage: Bacteria > Pseudomonadota > Alphaproteobacteria > Rhodobacterales > Rhodobacteraceae > Pseudogemmobacter. The sequence continues at coordinate 94,996 of JAWKWU010000011.1, read as the reverse complement.
CGGACGGACCAGAACCAGATCGCCCGGCATCACCTCGGAGATCGGGCGGACCACCTCGGCCCCCTCCACCAGAACGGTGGCGCGCGGCACTTCCAGCGCGGCCAGTTCCTCGGCCGCCGACCGGGCGATGGCCCGCGTCCGGTGATCGAGGTAGCGGCCGACCAGCAGGAAGAAGGCCAGCATCACCGCCGCGTCGAAATAGGCGTGTTCGCCGGAATGGAAGGTTTCATAAAGCGAGATCGACGAGGCCAGGATCAGCGCCAGCGATATCGGCACGTCCATCCCCAGCCGCCCCGCCCGCAGGCTGGACCAGGCGGACTTGAAAAAGGGCTGGCCGGCGAACACCACCGTGGGCAGCGCAATGGCGGCAGAGATGAAATGGAACAGGTCGCGCGTCGCCGCCTCGGCCCCCGACCAGACGGCGACCGACAGCAGCATCACGTTCATCATCGAAAAGAACGCCACGCCCAGCCGCATCAGCAGGTCGCGCGCCTGCCGGTCGGCCTCGGTCGCGCTGAGAAGGCCGGCGTCCAGCTCATGCGCCTCATAGCCCACGCCTTTCAGCGCGTCGATCAGGTCTGCCGCCGTCACCTCGGGCGCGGCGTCGACCGAAACCCGCTTCATCGTCAGGTTCAGCCGGCTGGATTTCACGCCCGGATAGGCGTTCAGCCGGTTCTCGACGGTCGAGATGCAGGCCGCGCAATGCGCCGCAGGCAGCGACAGCATGATCCGCGCATCCGCCTTGGCCGAGAGTTGCGCGATGCGTTCGGCCGAAGGCGCGGCGACGCAGGCCGGGCAGGCCGACACCCCGCCCGCCATCCCGGCCTCAAGCTCGCGTTCCGCAACCGCCATGGCCTAGCCCGCCACCATCAGGTCGAACCGCTGTTCGAACAGGGTGCCGTCCTTGGCCGTCGCCCGCAGCTTCAGCATCCATTCCCCCCGGGCCAGCGGCGCCTCGGCCTCATAGAGCCCGCCCAGCCAGGTGAATTCCGGCCGCAGGTCATCGCGCGCCGCGGTGGGGCGGCCGATCAGCACGTCCAGCGTGCCCACCTCGACCGGGTTGCCGGCGGCATCGGTGAAGGACAGCCTGACCTTGCCCCGCTCATGGCCCACCGCCACCGTCCAGCCCAGCGCCTCTTGCGCGCTGCGGCGGGCGTCGAATTCCTGGCTGGCGACAAAGGTGTTCTCTGCCTCCAGCCCCGGAAAGGTGCTGATCGCCTTCCAGGCCATCACGACGTTCACCGCGATGATGATGCCAAAGGCGCCCACGGTGAAGGCCAGAACATGCCGTCCGGTAATCTCGCCCATGTCGCTACTCGGCCTTTCCGTTGAAGATGGTGTGCTTGGCCACCCGGTCGGTGCCGGGCTGGCCCTCGGCGCCCTCATCCTCGATCCACAGCGTAACGTCGGTCCGTGCCGCCTCGGCCGCCTCGGTGCCGGCGGCCGCGGTCAGATAGACGCTGGTGGCCAGCGTGTCATTGGCCGGCACCAGCACGCGCAGGTCGTCGCGCCCCTCGATCGCCACCGCCAGGGTGGTGTCAGAGGTGGCCGAGATGGCGAACCAGCGGTCCTCGCCATGCTTGTTGCGCAGCCGCAGGTCATAGGTGTTGCGGATCGACCCGTCCGACAGCGTCACATAGGTCGGGTTGCGCACGGGGGTCACGTTCACGTCGATCTCGGTGCGCAGGAACAGCGCCACGATCAGCCCGACGCCCACCCCGGCCCAAAGCACGGTGTAAAGAACGGTGCGCGGGCGGAACACATGTTTCCAGACCGATTTCGCCGGCTGGCCGGCGCGTTCGCGGGTCTCGTCGGTCAGCGCCATGTAGCCGATCAGGTCGCGCGGCTTGCCGATCTTGTCCATCATGTCGTTGCAGGCGTCGATGCACAGGCCGCAGGTGATGCAGGCCAGTTGCTGGCCGTTGCGGATGTCGATCCCCATCGGGCAGACGTTCACGCAGGCCATGCAGTCGATGCAGTCGCCGTTGCCCGCGACGTTCTGCTTGCCGCGCGGCTCTCCCCGCCATTCGCGGTAGCCGATGGTCAGGGTGTCCTCGTCCATCATCGCGGCCTGGATGCGCGGCCAGGGGCAGGCATAGATGCACATCTGTTCGCGCGCAAAGCCGCCAAAGGCAAAGGTCGTCGCGGCCAGGATGAACATCGTGGTATAGGCAACCGGATGGGCCTGGCCGGTGACCAGGTTGCGCGCCAGCGTCGGCGCATCGGTGAAATAGAACACCCAGGCGCCGCCGGTGGCCAGCGCGATCAGGAACCACACCGCCCATTTCACCGCCCGCTTGCGAATCTTTTCCAGATCCCATTTCTGCCGGTGCAAGCGGATGCGGGCGTTGCGGTCGCCCTCGATCCATCGTTCGACCAGGATGAAGAGGTCGGTCCAGACCGTCTGCGGGCAGGCATAGCCGCACCAGACCCGACCGGCGGCCGAGGTGAACAGGAACAGGCCCAGGCCCGCCATGATCAGCAGGCCGGCGACGAAATAGAATTCGTGCGGCCAGATCTCGATCATGAAGAAGAAGAAGCGCCGGTTCGCCAGATCCAGCAGCACCGCCTGGTCGGGCAGGTTCGGGCCGCGATCCCAGCGGATCCAGGGGGTGATGTAGTAGACGCCCAGCATCAGGGCCATCAGCCACCATTTCAGCGTGCGGAAATTCCCCTTTACCCGGCGCGGAAAGATCGGCTCGCGCGCGGCATAGAGGGTCGGGGGCGGATTGGTATCAGGCGTGGACACGAGAGACCTCGAACTTTCTCACTCGGTTGCGCCGGGATATGGCAGGACCACAATCCGGCTGACTTTGACCTGCGTCAATTCAATCATTCCCAATGCAGCTTTTCAGCGGGACAGGCCGACGCAGGGCGCATTTGACGCAGGGCGCCACTGGACAGGGCGCGACGGGGGGGTGCAGGGGGCGATCCGGCACGGGCGCGGCCCACTTGCCGGGCCCGCTTTCCGGCCCTACCAAGGGGGAACCGCCCCGGACGCAACCAGGGGACCGCGCGCCGCACGGTCCCCTGGCCGGGAGTTGGGGCACCGGCGCCCCGGGAAACGCGCGAACAGGATGGGGCGCCGGTGCCGGCTTTCCGGCGGCGGTTGGAACCGCCGGAAAGGTTCCTTGCAGGGGGCGGGTTATTCGCCGCCGCCCAGGCCGTGGACATAGTAGGACACGGCACGGATCTGGTCTTCGCTGAGCCGCTGGTTCCAGTTCGGCATCACGCCAAAGCGGGCGTAGAAGACCGAGTCGTGGATCGCCTCGCGCGAGCCGCCGTAGAGCCAGATCGCATCGGCCAGGTCCGGTGCGCCCTGCGCCAGGTCGCCAGAGCCGTCCTCGGCGTGGCAGCTGGCGCAGTTGTCGACATAGACCGTCATGCCGGCCTCTGCCTTGGCGGCGTCATGCTCCTGGCCCGACAGCTTCAGCACATATTCCACCACGTCACCGATCTGGGTGTCGTCCAGCATCTCGTCCACGCCCCATTTCGGCATTTCGGAATAGCGGGCGTCGGCATCGGTGGTGTTGCGGATGCCGTGGGTGACGGTCAGGTGGATATCCTCCATCGTGCCGCCCCACAGCCAGTCGTCATCGCGCAGGTTCGGATAGCCCAGCGATTGCACGCCGGCCGCCCCCGCGCCATGGCACTGGGCGCAGTTGGTCTTGAACACCGCGGCGCCGGCACGCTGGGCATAGTTCGCCAGCGCCTCGTCGCCCTTGATCGCCTCCAGGTCGGCGGCGGTCAGCTTGGCCTTGATCTCGGCATTCGCGTCATCGAACCGCTTGATCTCGGCGGCCACGTCGGCGCGGGTGTCCTGGCCCAGATAGCCCTGGGTCGCCCCCTTGATCAGCGGCCAGGCCGGATAGGCGACCGAGTACCAGATGCCCCAGATGATGGTGGCGTAGAACACCCAGACCCACCAGCGCGGCAGCGGGTTGTTGAACTCCTCGATCCCGTCCCAGCTGTGGCCGGTGGTTTCGACCTCGCCCTTGGGCTTGGTGACTTTCTTGGCGCACATGCTCACGCCTCCTTGCGGTTGGAGTGGGGGCCAGCCGCGGCGGGCGCCCTGTCGTTGCGGAAGATCGAGTTGGCGGCCTCGTCATGCAGGGCGCGGCTTTTCGGCCGCATGACCCAGAGGCAGACCCCGATGAACATGGCCGTCATCGCCAGCAGGCCCCAGCTGTCGGCCAGTTCGCGCAGGAAAGAATAATGCTCCATTCCTGCCCCCTTACCGGTCCGGATCCGGGATGAAGGTCGAGAAGTCGACCATCGTGCCCAGCACCTGGACATAGGCGATCAGCGCATCCGCCTCGGTCAGCTGCGGCTGGCCGTCAAAGTTGCGCACGTTCACCGCATGGCCGAAGACACCGGCGCCATAACGCTCTTCCAGCCCGGCGCTGTCGCCGTTCGGATCGGCCTGGGCGGCAAAGTCGGCCTGGGCATTGGCGATCATGTCCTCGGAATAGGGCACGCCCACCAGCGCGTTGGTCGACAGGGAATCGGCGATGTACTTGCCGTCGATTTCCTTGTCGAACAGGAAGCCATAGGGCGGCATCACCGATTCCGGCACCACCGACTTGGCATCGGTAAAGTGGTCGCGGTGCCATTCGTCGGAATAACGGCCGCCCACGCGGGCCAGGTCGGGCCCGGTGCGTTTCGACCCCCACTGGAACGGATGGTCGTATTTCGATTCCGCCGCCAGCGAGTAGTGGCCATAACGCTCGACCTCGTCGCGCATCGGGCGGATCATCTGGCTGTGGCAGACATAGCAGCCTTCGCGGATGTAGATATCGCGCCCGGCCAGTTCCAGCGGCGTGTAGGGACGCACGCCCTGCACATCCTCGATGGTGTTCTGCGGGTAGAACAGCGGCACGATCTGCACCAGGCCACCGATGGTCACGACCAGAAAGGCCAGAACCATCAGCAGCGTGGCATGGGTCTCGATCGCCTTGTGTTTGTCAAGGAAAGACATCTGCTCCCCTCCCCTTATTCGGCCGGAACGGCGTTGTTGGCATTGACGGCCGAACGGGCCGGCTGTGCCTTCACCGTCATCCACAGATTGTAGGCCATGATCAGCGCGCCGGTCAGGAACAGCAGACCGCCCAGCGACCGCACGACATACATCGGATATTTCGCGGCCACGGTGTCGGCAAAGGCGTTGACCAGGAAGCCGTTGGCATCCACCTCACGCCACATCAGGCCTTCCATGATGCCGGTGACCCACATCGACGAGGCGTAGAGAACGATGCCGATGGTGGCCAGCCAGAAGTGCCAGGAAACCAGCTTCAGGCTGTACAGCCCCTCGCGGTTCCACAGCCGCGGCGTCAGGAAGTAGAGCGCGCCGAAGGTGATCATGCCGTTCCAGCCCAGAGAGCCGGAATGGACGTGACCGATGGTCCAGTCGGTATAGTGCGACAGGCTGTTGACCGCCTTGATCGACATCATCGGGCCTTCAAAGGTGGACATGCCGTAAAAGCCGATCGACACCACCATCATGCGGATGATCGGGTCGGTGCGCAGCTTGTCCCAGGCGCCAGACAGCGTCATCAGGCCGTTGATCATGCCGCCCCACGAGGGCATCCACAGGATCACCGAGAACACCATGCCCAGCGTCGAGGCCCAGTCGGGCAGCTCGGTGTAGTGCAGGTGGTGCGGACCGGCCCAGATGTAGATGAAGATCAGGGCCCAGAAGTGGATGATCGACAGCTTGTAGCTGAAGACCGGGCGTTCGGCCTGTTTCGGCACGAAGTAGTACATCATGCCCAGGAAGCCCGCGGTCAGGAAGAAGCCCACCGCGTTGTGGCCATACCACCACTGGATCATCGCATCCTGCACGCCAGAGGTGACCTGCACCGAGGTGCTGCCGACGAAAGACACCGGAACGGCCATGTTGTTGACCAGGTGCAGCATGGCGATGGTGATGATGAAGGACAGGTAGAACCAGTTCGCCACATAGATATGCGGCTCCTTGCGCATCATGATCGTGCCGGCAAAGACGGCCAGGAAGCCCACCCAGACCACGGTGATCAACAGGTCGATGTGCCAGGCCGGCTCGGCGTATTCCTTGCCCTGCGAGCCGCCGAGGACATAGCTCGTGGCCGCCAGCAGGATGACCAGCTGCCAGCCCCAGAAGACGAAGTTGACCAGCGGCCCGCCGAACAGGCGGACGGCGCTGGTGCGCTGGACGACGTAGAAGGCGGTGGTGATCAGCGCCGTGCCGCCAAAGGCGAAGATGACCGCGCTGGTATGCAGCGGGCGCAGGCGGCCAAAGTTGCCGATGCCTTGCAGCAGCTCGAAATTCAGCCAGGGCCAGGCCAGCTGGCTGGCGATGATCACGCCGACCAGGAAACCGACGACGCCCCAGAAGGCGGTCAGGAAGACACCCCAGCGGATGACCCCGTCGTTATATTCGCCGTAGTTCACGACCTTCGGCTCGCCGATACCCCGCAGCACCACCACAAAGGCGATGGCAGAGACCAGCATCACTTCGATCGCGTTGACCATGAAGGCCAGATCGCGCGCGGCATTGGCGGCGATCGCGGCAGTGACCGCGACCACGCCAAGCGCGATCAGTTTAACGTAATCCCACATTTTGCGTCCCTTCGTCTATGTTCCGTACCTTTGGACCAGATGCGACTCAGGCCCAGGACGGAGTTCTTGACACCCTGCGTTTTGCGTTCGCAGCATGAATGTTTCCTTGATCTGCATCAATGAAGCCATGCGACACACTTGACCTCTATCAACGAACCACCGGATCGTGTCTGTTTATCATGCGGCGATCCTCATCTTACAATCTCAGGAGGCAAAATTGGCGTATAAATCGCTTTTGACCATTGCCAGTACCCCGGAACAGATCGAAACGGCGGTTGCGGCCGCGGCCAGTCTGGCGCGCGGCATGGACGCCCATCTTGACCTGCTGGCCCTGGGTATCGACCGGACCCAGGTCGGCTATTCCTATGTCGGCTCGGGGGCGGTGATCCTGCAGGTGGCGCTGGACCGGGCCGAGGAAGAGGCCCGCGCCAATGAAGCCGCCGTCAAGGAGGCGCTGTCGCGCCAGGCCCCCGGCCTGCGCATCGGCGTCGACAGCGCGGTGACCCAGCTGGGCGCGCTGACCGAACTGGTGGCCCAGCGGGCCCGCTATGCCGATCTGGTGGTGTTGCCCAAGCCCTATGGCCAGACCTCGGGCCCCGAGGCCGAGGCAGTGATCGAGGCCTCGATGTTCGAGGGGCTGGCCCCGGTGCTGGTCGTGCCGGAAACCGGCCTGCCCAACCCCGCGCCCAAGCGGGTGGTGCTGGCCTGGAACCAGAGCCGCGAGGCGATGGTCGCCGCCCGCCGCGCCCTGCCGCTGCTGAAGGGTGCCGACCGGGTGACGATCACGGTGATAGACCCGCCGACGCATGGCCCCGAACGGTCGGACCCCGGCGGGCTCTTGTGCCAGATGCTGGTGCGCCACGGAGTGAAGGCCGAGGTCACGGTGCTGGCCCGCACCCTGCCGCGGGTGTCCGACGTGCTGCACCGCGCCTGCCAGGACCTGGATGCCGACCTGCTGGTGATGGGCGCCTATGGCCATTCGCGGTTTCGCGAGGCGATCCTGGGCGGCGCCACCCGCAACATGCTGGAACAGGCCACGGTGCCGGTGCTGATGGCGCATTGATCCCAGGGCTGCGCGTCTTGCCGGCCGGGGCCGGGGGTTTCACACCCCCGGACCCCCGTGGGATATTTCCCGACAGTTGAAAGGGCGGCGCGGCGCGCTCAGATCACCGCGACCGCGCCGGCGTAGGCGGCGGTGATGTGGATATCGGCATGGGCGGCGAGGTCGGCGATCTCGCGGTTCTGCTCGGCGCTGAGCGTGCCTTCCTCGGGGGCGGCAGCGATGGCCGCCAGGGCCGCCTCGCGCGCCTCGTCAAAGGCGGTGCGCCGGCCGGATTTTTCATAGTCGTCCCGTCCCTGGCGCTTGAACACGCGGGGCACCAGCTGGTCGCGGCAGGTGGCGATCGTATGCGCCGAGTCGAGGAAATGCCCGCCGGCGCGGATCTGCATCATCTCGTCCCAGTTCAGCGCCGCTTTCTCGAGGCTGGGCTTGCGGATGAAGCGGCGCATCATCGCGCCCATCTCGTTGTCCAGCACCGCCTGCACCGGCGAGAACACCGTGGCGCATTCCAGTTGCCCGACGCCGCCCAGGATATCCGCCCCGGCCAGCGCGACGGTCTGGGTGATCATCGCCCGTTCCGCCATGCTCTGGTGATCGGCGTCCGGCGTGTCGGAGCCCGAGCCGTAGGTATGCGCCACCATGCCCCAGCCCCGCTTCATCAGCTGGATCGACATGTTGGCGGCCTGCAGCGACTCGACGCAGCTTTGCAGGGCCGAGCCGGTCCGCATGTCCAGCGTGAACATCAGGGGCGTGGCGATCACCGGCGTGCCGGGCGCCAGGATATGCGCCATCACCGTCATGCCGACGATTTCCGCCGCCGCCATGATCGCCATCGAGGGCACCGACAGGGGCGCCGTCCCGCCCGAGGACGGCAGCGAGCAGGCATGCAGCGGCACGCCGTATTTGCCCGCCTCGATGATGCAATGGGTGTCCATGAACTTGAATTCCAGCGGCGTGAAGGAACAGGTGATGCAGCTGGTGATCGGGTTGGCGCGCAAGGCGTCCTCGCCGCCGGCCGCGATCGCCGCGATCTTCATCAGGTATTCGACGTTCTCCCACTGGTAGGGCTGCATCCAGACGTGTTTCTGCGTCCGCCCGACCAGCCGGCCAAAGGAATGGATGTCGGCGGTCTTTTCCGGCACGCCATGCACGAAGGGGTGGGCGATGAACCCCACCTCGTCCAGCGTGTTGGCCACGGCGGCGATCTCGTTCACCGCGTCGAGGTCCATGTTGCGATAGCTGGTGTCGCGCGGGTTCACATAGCCATGCGCGCCAGTGCCGGTGCGCATGATGAAGCCGCGGTCGGCGCGGGGCAGGTCGATGTCGAACCGCGCCTCCCTGGCGCCCAGGCGCGCCGATTTCGGCGTTGCCTCCATCGCCTCGCGGATCAGCTCGCGCGGCATGCGGATGCGGTTGGCATCGCGGCCCGGCTGCGCGCCGGCGGCCAGGAATTTCCGATAGGCCTCGGGGTGCAGGATCGCCACGCCGTAATCGGCCAGCACATCCTCGACCCGGGCGCGCATATAGGCGATCTCGTCATCGGTCAGAAAGCCAAAGCCCACGCGCGAGAACCCCTGGGATTCCTGGCGAAAGGCATTGGCGGGGTGGCTGGCCCGCACGGTGCGGGCGCGTTTCGGGGTGGTGGTCGTGGCTTCCATGGTGGCCTCCCTGGGCGCATTGATCCATGGCACACACCGATTAGGCTGACTGCCTGCCGACTTCAGCTTGGCCGGAACGCTAGCACACAAATGAATTCCGTCAACGGGGTTGCGCGGGGGGCATGTGGGGACCGGCAAGGGGGGGCCTGCACGGGCGGGCCGCCCGCTACATCTTGCGCAGGTAGGCGCCGGAGACATAGCCTTTCAGGCCGCGCGCCGCCTTGAGCGACACCTTGCACCAGCTGGTATTGCCCGACCGCTCGCAGCGTTGCACCCAGACCACGGTGCCATTCGGCAGGCCGACCAGGATGTTATAGCCGGTTCCGGGGCCGACGCGCATTTTCAGCATGTCCTCCTCCTCGACCCCGACCACCTGGTAGAACCCGCTGGGCTCTGCCCCCGCCGTGCCCGCGCCAATGACGGCCATGGCCGCGCCCGCCAGCAGAATCGCCCTCATGCCCTGGATCATCCTGTCCTGCCTTGCCTCAGTTCTGTTTTTTCTCGTTCCCGCTCTTGCCGGCGGGGCTGCCACGGCATCCGGCCCGCCGGGCCTAGACCAGCATGCCGCCGTCCTGATCGTCGCCGGCCTCTTCCAGCAGGCGGTCGAAATCCGGAATGGTGATGTGGCGCTTGCCTTCCAGGTTGATCACGCCTTCCTTCTTCAGGGCCGAGATCTGCCGGCTGACCGTTTCCAGCGTCAGGCCCAGATAATCGGCCATCTCCTCGCGGGTCAGCGGCAGGTCGACCACCATCGCGCCACCCGCCCGTTTCAGGTTCAGCGAGGCATGCCGCCGCGCGATGATCGCCACCAGCGAGGCGATCTTCTCGCGCGCGGTCTTGCGGCCCAGAAGCAGCATCCATTCCCGCGCCGCATCCAGTTCGTCCAGCGTCATTTCCAGCAGCCGCTGCGCGATGTGCGGGGTCTTGCCCATCATTTCCTCAAAGGGCTTCTTGCGGAAACAGCACATCACCACGTCGGTCGTGGCGGTCACGTCATAGGCCGCCGTGCCCCTGCCCGGACGGCCGACGAAATCCGACGGCAGCAGCAGCCCCACCATCTGGCGGCGGCCGTCTTCCATGGTCTGGGTCAGCGTGGCGATGCCCGTCACCACCGAGGCGACGAAATCCATCCGGTCGCCGGACCAGACGATTGTCTGGCCGGACTGGTAGCTGCGGTAATACTTGATCTGCTCCAGCGCCGACAATTCGTCGGCCTCGCAGCGGGCGCAGACGGCGCGATGCCGGATCGGACAATCTCCGCAATCGACATGCGCCGAATGAATGTCCTGCAGCGCCATGCGCGACCCTTCTTGTCTTGATCTGCATCAAGGATCGCCGCCCCTGACACCACGTAAGGTAATCGGATGGAAACGGATACGCAACTCACGCGCCTCGGTCTTTTGACGCGAGGGTGCCGCGGTATACCTCATACCCGACGGCACCTCACTTCGGCACGGGCATCGGCTCGGCCGACTTCATCTCGTGGATCGAGGCGATCCCCGAGGGTCGGCGATCTCGCTCTACATGCACGTGCCCTTTTGCAGGCGGCTGTGCTGGTTCTGCGCCTGCCGGACCCAGGGCACCACGTCGGATGACCCGGTCATCGCCTATGCCCAGACGCTGAAGACCGAGATCGCGATGCTGGCGCGCCACCTGCCGCGCGGCGTCCGGCTGTCGCGGCTGCATTGGGGCGGCGGCACGCCCACCATGCTGCCCCCGGCCGAGGTGCGCGCCCTGGCCGATGCCATCTTTTCCGTGGCGCCGCTGGCCGACGGCGGCGAATTCTCGGTCGAGATCGACCCGAACGAGGTCGACGATGCCCGCCTCGACGCGCTGGCTGCGGCGGGGATGAACCGGGCCTCGATCGGCGTGCAGGACTTTGACCCCGAGATCCAGAAGACCATCGGCCGCGAGCAGAGCTATGAGCTGACCTGCCGCATCGCCAAGGCGATCCGCGACCGTGGCATCGGCAGCCTGAATGCCGACATCCTTTACGGCCTGCCGCACCAGACCAACCAGCGCATCGCCGATTCGGTGCAAAAGCTGCTGAGCCTGTCGCCGGACCGGGTGGCGCTTTATGGCTATGCCCATGTGCCCTGGATGAGCCGGCGGCAGCAGATGATCCCGTCGGACGCGATGCCGGTGCCGCAGGAACGGCTGAGCCTGTTCGAGACGGCGCGGCAGCTGTTCCTCTGGGACGGCTATCAGGAAATCGGCATCGACCATTTCGCCAAGCCGGACGACGGGCTGGCGGTGGCGCAGCGGCAGGGGCGGTTGCGGCGGAATTTCCAGGGCTATACCGACGATACGGCGCCGGTGCTGATCGGCCTGGGCGCCTCGTCCATCTCGCGGTTCCCGCAGGGGTTCGCGCAGAATGCCTCGGCCACGGCGGCGCATACCCAGGCCATAAGGGCCGGGCGGTTCAGCACCCATCGCGGCCATGCCTTTGCCGGCGAGGATCTGCTGCGCGCCCGGATCATCGAGGCGCTGATGTGCGATTTCCGGGTCGACCGGGCGGAGCTGCTGCGCGATTTCGCCGTCCCGGCCGAGCGGGTCGACCAGCTGTTCCGGCAGGCGGCGGCGGGGTTCGAGGATATGGTGCGGCTGGAGGAGGGGGTGTTCTCGATCCCCGAGCGGGGGCGGCCGCTGACCCGGATGATCGCGCGGGCCTTTGATGAATACGACCAGACCAAGGCGCAGCATTCGGCGGCGGTCTAGCGTGCGTCCCATGATGGGACGCGGGGCGGACGCAATGAATTCAAGGGCTTGACCAAGCCGAATTAAGGCTTTCTTAACCTTTTGCCCGAAACGGGCAGCGCCCCCGAGGGCGCCGCAACCACCCGAGGGGGCGCTTTGCCGACGGGTCAGGCCGCGCCGTCCGGCCCGAGGCTTTCGATCAGGGCCACCATCTGCGGCAGGCAGACGGTTTGCAGGTCATAGCGGCTGATCACGGATTGCCGGGCGGCGGCCCGCAGGGGCAGGAACCGGTCGGGCTCGGCCAGGCTTTCGGTCAGGACCCGGCTCCAGCCCGCCACGTCGAAGAAATCGACCAGCCGGCCATTCACCCCGTCGGTGATCACCTCTTCGACCGGTGCCACCCGCGCGCCCACCACCAGGCAACCGGCGGCCATCGCCTCCATCATCGACCAGGACAGCACGAAGGGATAGGTCAGGTAGGCATGCACCCGGCTGACCTGCATCAGCGAGACGAAACCGGGATAGGGCACCTTGCCCAGGAAATGCACCCGCGACAGGTCGAGCCGGTCCCTTACCTCATCCAGGAAGCGGGTCTTCCAGTTGCCCTCTTTCGGCGCCGGCCCATAGGACACCTCGTCGCCGCCGACGATCACCACCTGCGCCTGCGGCCGCGCCGCCAGCACCGCCGGCAGGGCGCGCATGAAGATGTGGTAGCCGCGATAGGGTTCGAGATTGCGGTTGACGAAGGTCAGCACCTCATCGCCCGCGCGCAGCACCCGGCCCGAAGGCAGGGTCAGGCTGGCCTGCGGATCGGGCGCCATGACGGCGGTGTTCACCCCGTCGAAGATCACCTCGATCCGGTCGCGCAGCGCGGGCGGATAGGTCGAGGCCTGCCAGCGCGTCGGCGACAGGCCCCGGTCGGCATGCAAAAGCGCCTGCCCCAGATGCGCGGTGCGGCCCTGGGCGATCATCACCTGATCCAGGCCGGGCCGGGAAAATTCCGGGTCAAAACCGACATCGGCCCCGCGCCCGCGATAGTAGAATTCGGCATAGACCAGCAGTTTCGCCTCGGGCCAGACCTCTTTCAGGAACAGGGTCTCGCCCCAGCCGGAATGGCCGAAGATCACGTCGGGGACATAGCCCTCTTTCTCGCGCAGTTGCAGCGCGGCGCGGGCGACGGTGACGCCGCGATCGGACATGGTGGTATAGTTGCGGCCCAGCCGGGTCTGGGCGGGGTCGACCTTTTCGCCGGCATGGCGATAGCGCCAGACCGGAACCGGCATCTGGCGGGTGTTGCCGGCATCGGTCAGGGCGCGGCAGTCATGCCCCCGCGCCGCCAGCGCCGGGGCCAGGTGCAGGAACTGGCCGGGAAAGTTCTGGTGGACGAAAAGGATCTTCATCGCCGTTCCGCACCGGAAGTATCGGTGGGGGTATCCATGGGGGTATCGGCAAAGGCGGCGGCCAGCAGCGTGCGGGTATAATCCTGCACCGGTGCGGCAAAGACGCGGTCGGCCGAACCGGACTCGACCACGTCGCCGGCCTTCATCACCATGACCTTGTGGGCCATGGCGCGGATCACCCGCAGGTCGTGGCTGATGAAGATGTAGGTCAGCCGATACTTGCGCTGCAGGTCGCGCAGCAGTTCGACGATCTGCACCTGCACGGTCATGTCCAGCGCGCTGGTCGGTTCGTCCAGCACCACCAGTTTCGGCCGCAGGATCATGGCGCGGGCGATGGCGATGCGCTGGCGCTGCCCGCCCGAGAATTCGTGCGGATAGCGGTGCATGGTGGCGGGGTCCAGCCCGACCTCTGCCATGATCGCGGCCACCATGTCGCGGCGGTTCTGCCCCGGCGGCGTGCCGTGGACGCCCAGGCCCTCGGCGATGATTTCCTCGACCGTCATGCGCGGCGAGAGGCTGCCGAACGGGTCCTGGAACACGATCTGCATGTCGCGGCGCAGGCTGCGCAGGGCACGGCCGCGCAGGGCGTCGATGCGCTGGCCCTGGAATTCGACCGCGCCGGTGGACTGGATCAGCCGCATGATCGCCAGCGCCAGCGTGGTCTTGCCGCTGCCGCTCTCGCCGACGATGCCCAGGGTTTCGCCCGCCATCACCGACAGCGTCGCCTCGTTCACCGCCTTGACGTAGCCGACGGTGCGTTTCAGCAGGCCGGCCTGGATCGGGAACCAGACGCGCAGGGCATCGGTGGCCACCAGTTCGGTCGAGGTGCCCACAGGCTCGGGGCGGCCGGTCGGTTCGGCGGCCAGGAGTTTCTGCGTATAGGGGTGTTGCGGATCGGCGAAGATGCGGGCGGTCGGCCCCTGTTCGACGATCTCGCCGCCCTGCATGACGCAGACGCGGTCGGCGATGCGGCGGACGATGTTCAGGTCATGGGTGATGAACAGAAGCGCCAGCCCCTCGGCGCGTTTCAGCCCGGCCAGGAGGTCGAGGATCTGGGCCTGGATGGTGACATCCAGCGCGGTGGTGGGTTCGTCGGCGATCAGGAGTTCCGGCCCGTTGGCCAGCGCCATGGCGATCATCACCCGCTGGCGCTGCCCGCCCGAGAGCTGATGCGGATAGGCGGCAAGGCGGCTTTCGGGGTCGCGGATGCCGACCTTGGTCAAGAGGTCGATGACGCGCGCGCGGGCCGCGGCCCCGGTCAGGCCCTGGTGCAGCGACAGGCTTTCGGTCAGTTGGCGTTCGATCGTGTGCAGCGGGTTCAGGCTGGTCATCGGCTCCTGGAAGATGAAGCTGATGTCGTTGCCGCGCACGGCGCGCAGTTCGTGTTCGGCGGCGCCGACCATCTGGCGGCCCTGCCAGCGGACCGAACCGGCGATGCGGGCGCTGTCGCCCAGAAGGCCGACGGTCGACAGCGCGGTGACCGACTTGCCCGAGCCGGATTCGCCGACCAGCGCCACCGTCTCGCCCTTGTCGACGGTGAAGGAGACGCCGCGGACGGCGGCGATCTGCGCCCCGTCCTGGGAGAAGGTGACGGAAAGATCGCGGACGTCGAGCAGGCTCATCTGAAGGTCTTCCGCGGGTCGAAGGCATCGCGGACGCCCTCGAAGATGAAGATGAGCAGCGTCAGCATGGTGGCGAAGGTGAAGAAGCTGACCCAGGCCAGGTGCGGCGATTGCAGGTTCTGCTGCGCCTGGCGGGTCAACTGGCCCAGCGAGGGGGCCGATGCCGGCAGGCCGAAGCCGAGGTAGTCCAGCGCGGCGAGCGAGCCGATGGTGCCGGTGATGATGAAGGGCATCATGGTCAGGGTGGCGACCATGGCGTTGGGCAGGACGTGGCGAAAGATGATGCGGGTATCGCCGACGCCCAGCGCCTTGGCGGCGCGGACATATTCGAAGTTGCGCGCCCGCAGGAATTCGGCCCGGACCACGCCGATCAGGCTGGTCCAGCCGAAGAGGACCATCAGGAAGATCATCAGCGTGATCGAGCGGGAGAAGACGGCCGAGAGGATGATGATGACATAGAGCGAGGGGACCGAGCCCCAAAGCTCGATCACACGCTGGAAGATCAGGTCGGTGAGGCCGCCGAAATAGCCCTGCACCGCGCCGGCGGCGATGCCGATCACCGAGGTCAGCACGGTGACGATCAGCGCGAAGCTGACCGAGAGGCGGAAGCCGTAGATCACCCGCGCCGCGACATCGCGGCTGGCGTCGTCGGTGCCCAGCCAGTTCTGCGCGGTGGGCGCGCCGGGGGCCACGCCGCCGGTGTTGACGATGGTGTTGTACTTGTAGGGGATCGGCGCCCAGATCATCCAGCCGCGGTCGACCGGCTCGCCCTCGACGGTGCCGGTGGCGGCGACCTCGGCCAGATAGCCCTCGGGGTCGTCCCAGCATTCCTCGCGCCCGCCCGAGACGATCAGGCATTGCAGGTCGGTCAGGCCATACTTCGCCTCGGTCCGCAGATCGCCGCCGAAGGTCTGTTCGGAATAGAATTTCAGGAAGGGCGTGTAATAGCCGCCCTGGTATTTCACCAGGAGCGGCCGGTCATTGGCCAGCAACTCGGCGCAGAGCGACAGGCCGTAAAGCACGATCATCAGCACCAGCGAGACATAGGCCCGCCGGTTGGCCTTGAAGTTGCGCCAGCGGCGCTGGGACAGGGGGACAGCGCCATTTCAGCCCGCCCGCTTTTCAAAGTCGATCCGGGGATCGACCAGCACATACATCAGGTCGGACAGGATGCCGACCACCAGCCCGATCAGGCCAAAGGCAAAGAGCGTGCCGAACATCACCGGGTAATCCCGTTCCAGCGCCGATTTGTAGCCAAGCTGGCCCAGCCCATCGAGCGAGAAGATGAATTCGATGATCAGCGACGAGCCGAAGAACACGCCCAGAAAGATCGCCGGGAAACCGGCGATGACGATCAGCATGGCGTTGCGGAACCCATGGCCATAAAGCACGCGCGATTCAGACAGGCCCTTGGCGCGGGCGGTCATCACGTAGTGTTTCTTGATCTCGTCGAGAAAGCTGTTCTTGGTCAGCAAGGTCAGGGTGGCAAAGCTGGAGATCAGCTGCGCCGTGACCGGCAGGGCGATGTGCCACAGGTAATCGGTGATCTTGCCGACCCAGGACAGTTGCGACCAGTTGTCCGAGGTCAGGCCACGCAGCGGGAACCACTGGAAATACGACCCGCCGGCAAAGACCACCATCAGCATGATGGCAAAGAGAAACCCCGGAATCGCATAGGCGGCGATGATGATGCCCGAGGACCAGGTGTCAAAGCTGGAGCCGTCCCGCACCGCCTTGCGGATGCCCAGCGGGATCGAGATCAGATAGGCGATCAGCGTCGACCACAGGCCCAGCGTGATCGAGACCGGCATCTTTTCCAGCACCAGATCGACCACCGAGATCGAGCGGAAGTAGCTTTCGCCGAAATCGAAGCGCAGATACTTGCCCATCATGATGAAAAAGCGTTCGGCGGCCGGGATCTGTTCCTTGCGGCATTCCGGCGACTTGAGCGAGGGCGTGCCGGTAAAGCCGTCGTCGCAGAGGATGCGGGCGAAGCCGAATTCCACCTCGAGCTGGGCGAGGAATTCCGGCGGCAGGCCGCGCGCGCCGACATAGCCCTGGTCGGCGCCGCCGTCGGTGACGGCATCGCCGCCGCCGGCCAGGTTCTTGATGCTGTCGCCTTCACCTTCGAGCCGGGCGGCGACCTGTTCGATCGGGCCGCCGGGCACGAATTGCGTCAGCGCAAAGTTGATCAGCATCATCCCGAACAGGGTCGGGATGACCAGCAACAGCCGTCGGAGGATATAGGCGCCCAAGTCCCTGCCCGTTCGTTCTTATTTCAGCACGCCCCTGGCCTTCAGCGCGGCGGCCTTTTCGGCGTTGTACCACCAGATCGAGGTTTCGCCCAGAGCATAGGGCGGCAGCGTTTCGGGGTGGTCGTAGACATCCTGATAGGCCACCCAGCGCTTGTTGTTGTACCATTGCGGGATCCAGAAGCCGATCGAGCGCAACACCCGGTCCAGCGCCTTGGTCGAATTGACCATGTCCTCGCGGGTGGTGGCGGCGATGACGGTCTTGATCAGGCTGTCCACCGCCGGATCCTTTAGCCCCATGATGTTGAAGATCGAGACATCCGCCGTGGCCGAGCCGTAGTTCTGTTCCAGGTCGAGCCCCGGAATATAGGCGTTGCCGGCGTTGTCGGTGATCAGGTCGAAGTCGTATTTCGGATTGCGGATGCGATCCTCGAACTGGGCCTGGTCGACGTTTTCCAGCCGGGCGTCGATGCCCAGCGCGATCAGGTTTTCGACGAAGGGCGCGATGAGGCGTTCGAACTGCTGGTTGTCGTTCAGGATTTCCAGCGTCAGTTTCTGGCCCTTGGCGTTGCGGCGGATGCCGTCGTCGCCGGCGGGCCAGCCGGCCTCGTCCAGAAGCGCTGAGGCGGCGCGCAGGTTCTTGCGGTCAAGCTGGCGGTCGGGGTTGGAGACCGGGGCCATCACCGCCTCGTCCGTCAGGATCGAGGCGGGCAGCAGGCCCTGGTCGACCAGCGGCTGCAGGTAGACCAGCTCTTCGGGGGTGGGGGTGCCGGTGGCGGCCATCTCGGTGTTTTCCCAGACGGCGTTGATGCGGGTGTAAAGGCCGTAGAACAGCGTCTGGTTCGACCATTCGTAGTTGAACATCAGCCGGATCGCCGCGCGCACCTTTGGATCCTGCCAGATCTCGCGCCGCAGGTTGAACATGAAGGCCTGGCCCGAGCCCTTGGCGCCCGAGGGCAGGGTTTCCACCTTGATCGTGCCGTCGCGGGTGGCGGGGAAGTCGTATTGCGTGGCCCAGGACTTGGACGAGGTCTCGACGCGGAAGCTGTAGAGGCCGGCCTTGAAGGCCTCGAAGGCGGCGGTGGGGTCGGAGAAATATTCGAAGCGGATGGTGTCGAAATTGTTCTGGCCGCGGTTGATGGGCAGATCCTCGCCCCAGTAGTCGGGGTTGCGGCGGTAGGTGACGGTGCGTCCGCCCTCGATCCGGTCGGCGACATAGGGGCCGGAGCCGAGCCAGGGGGTCAGGAAACTTTCCGACATGTCCAGCCCCTTGGCCTGGTAATAGGCCTTGGAAAAGATCGGCAGGCCGCCCACGGTTTCGGGCAGGTCGCGGGTGGGCACGCCCTCGACGAAGGTGAAGCGGATCCGGTGCGGGCCCAGGATCTCGGCGTCCTTGATGTAGGTGTTGAAGACGGTGCGGAAGTCGGTCAGCCCCTTGGTGCGGAAGGTCTCGAAGCTGAACAGCACGTCTTCGGCGGTGAGCGGCGTGCCGTCGCTGAAGGTGATGTCGTCGCGCAGGTTGAAGATCACCCAGGTGCGGTCCTGCGGGTATTCCAGCGTGGTGCAAAGCAGGCAGTAGGAGGCGCCGATCTCGTCCATCGTGCCGGTCAGGATCGATTCCAGCATGACGTTCGAGCCGACGGCGGCGCGGCCCTTGACCGAATAGGGATTCATCGAATCGAAGGCGCCGAAGGTGCCCTCGGAAATCTCGCCGCCCTTGGGCGCGTCGGGGTTGACGTAGGGCAGATGGGTGAAGTCGGCCGGCAGCTTGAGGTCGCCAAAGGTCGAGATGCCGTGCGAGGTGATGATGGTCTGGTCCTGGGCGGTGGCCGCCCCCGCCAGCGCCAGCGCGCCCGCCAGCATGCCCGCCGCCAGCGCGGCCCCTGCCCCTCTGCCCGCCATCCCGCCTGCCGCCATGCCTGTCTCCCTTGCCGGTCGTTCCCTGTCATTGACCATGCTAGGCCGATCCTTGCCAAGCGCAAAGAGCCGGAAACCGGCCGCGCGACAGTGTGAACGGCCGCGAGGATGCAAAAAAGGGCCGCCCCGGCGGGACGGCCCCTGCAAATCCATGGCCCGGAGGGCCGGCGGTTACTGCGAGATCGTGGTCAGATAGGCGATCAGGTCGGCACGTTCCTGCGGCTTGGGCAGGCCCGCAAAGGACATCTTGGTGCCGGGAATGGCGGTCTTGGGGCTTTCGAGGAAGGCGAACAGGGCCTCGCCGCTCCAGGGTTCGGCGGCCTTTTCCTTCATGCCGTTGGAATAGCCGAAGCCGTCGACCGCGCCATGGTTGCGGCCAACCACGCCGTCGAGATGCGGGCCGGTGCCGTTGGTGCCGTCGATCTTGTGGCAGGACTTGCACTTCTTGGAGAAGATGCCCTCGCCCGCGGCGGCATCGCCCGAAGCCAGCACGGCCGCGATGTCGATGGTCTCGCCGCCCGCGGCCTCTTCGCCGCCGGAAGAGGCGCCGGTGTCGATCGAATAGGCCTGGGTGATCGCGCCCTCTTCGGCTGCGCCGTGGCCGCCGCCGCCCATCGCGTAGAGCGAGGTCGCCGCCCAGTTGCCCAGCAGGAACACAAGCAGCGCGCCGCAGACGCCCGCCACCGCCTTGGTCATCGTCATCGTGTCGAACATGTCGCGCGCTTCCCTTGGTCTTTCGCCTGGGCGCGCTTCTACCCGCTTCCCACCGGGCAACGCAAGGTGTAGGAGCGCGACCGATTGCCCTTTGTGGGGCGTTTTTCGGTGCCGGAGGGCGAAACGCATGACTGGACGCATCGCCTTTCAGGGGGAACTGGGCGCCTATTCGCACCAGGCCTGCCGCCAGGCCCGACCGGATTTCGAGCCGGTTCCGGCGCAGACCTTCGAGGATGTGGTGGAGATGACCCGCTCTGGCGAGGTCGACCTGGGCATGCTGGCGGTGGAAAATTCGACCGCCGGGCGGGTGGCGGATGTTCACAGCCTGTTGCCCCGCGCCGGCCTGCACATCATCGACGAGGCCTTTGTCCGGGTGCATGTCAACCTGTTGGGGGTAAAGGGCGCCCGGGTCGAGGAGGTGCGCGAGGCGCATGGCCATGTGGTGATCCTGCCGCAATGCGCCAATTTCCTGAAGGCGCATGGCATCAGGGGCCGGGTCAGCAGTGACAACGCCCGCGCGGCGCGCGAGACGGCCGAGGCGGGCGACCCCGCCCGCGCCGCGCTGGCCAGCGAACTGGCGGCCGAGATCTACGGGCTGGACGTGCTGGCCCGCCATATCGAGGACAACAAGACCAACACCACCCGCTTTCTGGTGATGAGCCGCGAGGCCGACCTGCGCCGCCGCGCCGAGCTGATGGTGACGACCTTCACCTTTCGGGTGCGCAACATTCCGGCCGCGCTCTACAAGGCGCTGGGCGGGTTCGCCACCAATGGCGTGAACATGACCAAGCTGGAAAGCTACATGGTCGGCGGCAGTTTTACCGCGACGGAGTTCTACGCCGATATCGAGGGCCATCCCGACGATCCGGCGGTGGACCGGGCGCTGGAGGAACTGCGGTTCTTTACCACCCATGTCAACGTGCTGGGCGTCTATCCGGCCGACCGCAAGCGGGGCTGAGGCGGCGTTTCCGTCTGGCCCGCGCGTTTTGGGCCGGCGCGATCTGGCCGGCGCCGGAGGGTTTTGCACCCCTCCGGACCTCCCCGCAGGATATTTTCGAAGGGAAAGATGCGGGGGCAATGCTTTTTTGGGGGGTGTGGCGTCAGCGGTTCTGCGTGGCGCGGTACTGTTCCTCGACCAGGTTGGCCAATTGGCCCGCGGCCACGTCGAAGCGGCGTTGCAGCCGGCCCCTGGCCAGCCGCAGCGACTGCATCATCAGCCGGGCGGCCAGGGTGCGGGGCCGCGCCTCGGCGACCAGGGTCAGCCGGGTGCGGCGCGGCGACAGGGCGACCAGGTCGGTGCGGGCCGTGCCCTCGGCTACCGGGCTGTCGAAGGCCCAGGCGAGATGCGAGCCCGGCTCTGCATCGGCGAAGCGGACCAGCATCGTGCGCGGCTTGGCGCGGTAGGTGAAGCGGAGCCGCCAGGCCATGCCGACGCCCGGCGTCTTGAGCCGGTCGGTGCGCTCGACCTCGGCGCCGCGGCGCATCGCCATGCGCTCGAACTGGTCGAAATCGGTCAGCGCGGCATAGACGAAGTCCAAGGGCGCCTCGATATCCTGTCGTGTCGTCAGTTTCATGGTCTGCCCGTTCCGCCGCGGGTTCGCGCCCGTCTGTTGCCTTGTTCGTTGCGCCGTCTGTTGCCGTGTCCGGGGCGTCATGCCCGTTGCGGTTGCAGTCTTGCGTCAATCCAGCCGGTCGGCAAGCCATGCCTGAAGAATAGAGTGCGCGATGCTGCCCTGGCGCGCCGGTCTGATGTCGGGGTGGGTGCCGGCGAAGGCCTGAACCATGTCTTCGCGGCTGATCCACCGGGCGTCTTGCAGTTCGGCCGGGTCGAGGGTGATCGCGCTGCTGGTGGCTGGGCGCGGCAGCCCAGCATCAGGCTGGCCGGGAAGGGCCAGGGCTGGCTGGCCGTAGCCGACCGCGCCGATGCGGATGCCGGTTTCCTCGGACACCTCGCGGCGGACGGCGGCCTCGACGGTCTCGCCCGGTTCGACGAAGCCGGCGAGGAGGGAATACATGCCCTCGGGCCAGCCGGGGCTGCGGCCAAGGAGGACATCGTTGCCGTGGGTGACCAGCATGATGACCACCGGATCGGTGCGGGGGAAGTGCGGTGCGTCGCAGGCCGGGCACTGGCGTTGCCAGCCGCCCTGGGTGGGCAGGCTGCGGCTGCCGCAGGTGGCGCAGAAGCCGTGGGTGCGGTGCCATTCGGCCAGGGCCTTGGCCATCGCGGCCAGTTCCGCGTCGCGCGGGGAAAGCAGGGCCATCAGGCCGCGCAGGTCGGCAAAGCCCTGGTCGGGCGGCAGGGCGGGATGCGGGTGCAGGCCGGGGTCGAAGGGGCCGGGAAGCGGGCCGGCTTCGGCCAGGGTGGCGGAGACATCGGCGGCAAAGCGGGCGGTGCCGTCGGAGTGGCCGAGGAACAGCCGGTCAAGCGGGCCCTGCAGCAGCGGGTGATCGGCGGGCAGCCAGACGAGGCCGGTGGCGCGGCCCTGGTCATCGGCGGCGGCCAGCACGCGCCCGCGCCACAGCGCCAGCACGCGCGCGCCCGTCCAGGCCGATTGCAGCGCGGCGGCGTCGCCCCGCAGGTGCTGGGCCCGGTCAAGGCCCGAGCCTCCGAAGGTCACCGTCTCGGCCTGTCGCATCCTGCTGCCCCGCCCCTGTTGGCCAACGCTGTTGCCCGCCCCCTGTTCGCCGCCCTTGTTTGCATGGCGGGGCGGCATTGGCAAACCGGTCGCAGCGGGCGCGTCGTTGCGGCGCCGGAGACAATCTTGCGTTGAAACCTGCGCCGTTAACTCAGGTTGTGCTTGTTTTTCCCGGCGATCCGTCCGAATCTGTCCGGGCGTGTATTAGCTGGTGATCTGTTCAAGTGTGAGTTTGCCGGGTGGATCCGTGGTGCAGCGCGGGTCGCCAATCGGAACAGGGGTTTGTCAGGGCCACCGATGACAGCGACGACCAGGCGCGGGGCAGGATACCACCCGGAGCGGTCCGCGGCCGGAGCGGACGGCCCGTCGGCGGGGGGCGTGGCCGAGGCGGCCGCCGCCTTTCGGGCGCCGCCGTCCCGGAAGGGCGGGGATGCGCCGGTCGAGCTGTCGCTGCGCATCCTGGCCACCAGCGACCTGCATGCGAATGTGCTGTCCTATGACTATGCCGGCAACCGCAAGCTGTTTGGCCAGGGGATGGCGCAGACGGCCAGCCTGATCGCCGCCGCCCGGGCCGAGGCGCCCGAGGCGTTCCTCTTGGACAACGGCGATTTCCTGCAGGGCTCGGCCCTGGCCGACATGGCGGCGCGCGAGGGGCGCAAGCGGCTGCATCCGGTGATCGGGGCGATGAATGCGCTGGGCTATGATGCGGCGTCGCTGGGCAATCACGAATTCAACTTTGGCCTGCCGGTGCTGATGGCGGCGCTGGCGGGGGCGCGGTTTCCGGTGGTCTCGGCCAATGTCCTGCTGCAGCGGGGCGACGGGCCGCTGCAGGACCGCACGCTGGTGCCGCCCTATGCGCTGATCGACCGGGTGCTGACCGACAGCCGGGGCGGGCAGCACCGGTTCCGGCTGGGCGTGCTGGGGCTGACCCCGCCCGAGATCCTGCAATGGGACAGCGCGCATCTGGCCGGCCGGGTCGAGGTGCGCCCGATGCTGGAGGCGGCGCGGGCCTGGGCGCCGGAACTGCGCCGGGCCGGGGCGGATCTGGTGGTCTGCCTGGCCCATACCGGCATCGCCGAGGGCGCGGGCCTGCCCGACAGCAGCGGGCTGGCGACCGAGGTGGCGGGGCTGGAGCAAGTGGATGTGGTGGTGGCCGGCCACAGCCACCTGGTGTTTCCGCACCGCAGCCCGCATGACGATCCGCGCGTCGACCCGGCCGAGGGCCGGCTGGCCGGCAAGCCCGCGGTGCAGCCGGGGTTTTCCGGGTCGCATCTGGGGGTGGTGGACCTGGTGCTGCATCGCACGCCGGGAGAGGGCGCCGGAAAGGGGCCGGGCGTGGGCGCCTGGCGGGTGGCCCAGACGCGGGTGCAGGCGCTGAGCGTGTCCGAGGTGGTGGCGGGCCTGCCGCCGCAGGCCATCCGCCACAACGCGGCCGCGCTGCGCGAGGCGGTCGACGGCGACCACCGGGCCGCGCTGGCCTGGACCCGCAAGACCATAGGCAGCACCGGTGTCGCCATGGCGACCTGGTTTGCGCAGGTCGCCGAGACGCCGGCGCTGCACCTGGTTTCGGCCGCCAAGATCGACCATGTGCGCCGGGCGCTGGCGGGCGGCCCGCATGCCGGCCTGCCGGTGGTGGCCACGGCGGTGCCCTATCGCTGCGGCGGGCGGGGCGGGCCGCTGAACTATACCGACATCGCGCCGGGGCCGATCTCGGTCAGGCATCTGTTCGACCTTTATCCCTTTCCCAACACCGTCGCGGCGCTGCGGGTGACGGCGGCCGACCTGGCCGAGCAGATCGAGCGGTCGCTGGCGCTGTACAACTGGATCCGGCCGGGAAGGCGGGACCAGCCGCTGATCGACCCGGCCTTTCCGGGCCATGCCTTTGCCACCTTTCACGGGGTGGATTACCTGGTCGACCTGTCGCGGCCGGCCCGGTTCGACTGTCGGGGCGCGCTGATCCGCCCCGAGGCACGCCGCGTCGTGCGGATGTCAGTGCAGGGCCAGCCGCTGGCGCCGGATCAGCCGCTGATCCTGGTATCCAGCAATTTCCGGGTCAGCAGCATCCTGGGCCTGCCACGGCCCGCGCCCGGCGATCTGGTGCTGGAACGTGGCGGCCTGATGACCGATGTGCTGCGCCGGTTCATCCTGCAGCGGGGGCATGTCGATGCCGGCATCGGCGCCGGGCTGGGGCATTGGGGTTTCGCGCCGCTGCCGGGGGCCAGCGTGCTGATCGACAGCGGCGTGGGTGCGCCGGCGGCGCTGGACAACGTGGCGCGGTTCCGGCCCGATTTCCTGGGGCTGAGCGAAGAGGGCTTTCACCGGTTCCGCCTGCATCTGTGATCGCCCGGAGATTGGCCCCAATGATTGGCCCGGGGGGTTTCCCCCGCCGCCTGCCCGTGCCAGAACGGCGCCGGCCCGGCCGGTGGCGGGCCGCCTGCGGCAAGCGGCAAGGGATACCCGGATGTATGACGCGCTGTTCTTCGACCTGGACGGGACGCTGGTGGATACCGAATCCATCGCGGCCGAGGCCGGCATCGCCGCCTTTGCCGCACAGGGCCACCGGGTCGACATGGCCTTCATGCACGGTCTGGTCGGCAAGGACCAACCCACGTCGCAGGCGATGATCCGCGCCGCCTTTCCGCAGGCGGATCTCGAGGCGGTGGGGGCGCTGTGGCAAGCGGGGTTCGAGGCCGGGCTGGCGCGCGGCCTGCCGCTGAAGCCCGGCGCGCTGGACCTGTTGGCGGCGCCCGACCTGCCGCGGGTGCTGGTCACCTCGACCGGGCGCGAGGGCGCGCATCGCAAGCTGGGCATCGCCGGGATCGCGGCGGCCTTTGCCCATGTGGTGACGCTGAACGACGTGGCGGCGGCGAAACCGGCGCCCGACCCCTATCTGCTGGCCGCGCGGCTGTTGGGGGTCGATCCGGCGCGCTGCCTGGTGTTCGAGGACAGCGAGCCGGGGGCGGAATCGGCGCATCGTGCCGGCTGCGTGGTGGTGCAGGTGCCCGACCTGGCCCCCAGCCTGGGCCGCTGGGCGCATCACCTGGCGCCCGACCTGCTGACCGGCGCGCGGATGGCCGGGCTGATCGCGGCGGCGCCGGCGGGTTGACGCGGCTGACCGCTTGCCAACCGGGCCGGCGGCGCCTATATCGCGCGGTGAGAGGTTGGCGCGGGCGAGCGCCTCGCCAACCCGGTCAGGTCCGGAAGGAAGCAGCCGTAACGAGCCCCGCTTGGGTCGTTGTCCAGCCTCTCACCCCTCCTCCCCCCTATGCCGAAGCCCCCCTGCGCTGGGGCATTGTCCGTGTCATGGAACAGTGCGTTCGGCGACGGCCCCTGTTCGGCGGCCTGTGCCGGGGCTAGGTTTGCCTGCATTCGCCACGCAGGAGACCCCGCCGATGACCCGGACTATGGACAAGAACCCCACCTGGATCGTCAGGAGCCTGCCGAGCGGCCTGCCGGGGCCGGAGAATTTCGAGCTGGTCGACCGGCCAGCGCCCGCGCCGGGCCCCGGCGAGTTGCTGGTGCGCAGCCTGTGGCTCTCGGTCGATCCCTACATGCGGGCGCGGCTGAGCGCGGCACGGAACTATGCGGCGGGGCAGAAGACCGGCGAGATGATGGTGGGGGGCGGCGTGGGCGAGGTGATCGCCTCGGAAGACCCCGGCTTTCAGCCGGGCGAGATCGTCATGGCCGACGATTTCGGCTGGCAGGTGGAGACGGTGATCAAGGCCAAGGGTGCCACGCGGCTGGACCCGGCGGCCGCGCCGGTGCAGACCTCATTGGGGGTTCTGGGCATGCCGGGGCTGAGCGCCTATTTCGCGCTGTTGCGGGTGGGGCGGCCCAATCCGGGCGAGACCGTGCTGATTTCGGCGGCCTCGGGCGCGGTTGGCCAGGTGGCCGGGCAGATCTGCAGGATCAAGGGGCTGGACGCCGTGGCGGTTGCCGGCAGCGAGGCGAAACTGGAGTGGTGCCGGGAAATCGGCTATCGCGCCGGGATCAACCACCGGACCTCGACCGATCTGGTGGCCGATGTGGCGCGGGCCTGTCCCGCGGGCGTCGACGTGGCGATGGACAACACCGCCGGCCCGATCCATGACGCGGCGCTGCTGAACCTGAACACCTTTGGCCGCATCGTCGTGGTGGGCACGGTGGCCCGCGCCGACCGCTTTGACGAGCCCGACATCGGCCCGCGGTTCCTGCGCCGCATCCTGGTGACGCGCGCCCGGATCGAGGGGTTCCTGCTGGACGATTTCGCGGCCAGCTATGCCGAGGCGCGGGCAGAGCTGACGCAATGGTACCGATCCGGGCTGTTGCAGCCGCGCGAGGACGTGGCCCACGGCATCGGGGCGGTTCCCGGCGCGCTGATCCGCATGCTGAAGGGCGAGAATTTCGGCAAGCAGTTGGTGAAACTGTAATCCCGGCGTATTGTCCGCCCTGCCAGACAATGAAGCGCGATGGCGAAGCGCGACGGAGAGGCGATGGACAGCCTGGACGACATGATCCTGTTCGCCGAAGTGGCCGAGGCGGGCAGCTTTACCCGGGGCGGCCTGCGGCTGGGGTTGCCCAAGTCTACCGTCAGCCAGCGCATCGCCATGCTGGAATCGCGGCTGGGGTTGCGGCTGCTGAACCGCTCGACCCGGCAGGTGACGCTGACCACGGCGGGGCAGGTCTATCTGGACCATTGCCGCCGCCTGCGCGACGTGGCCACGGCCGCGACCGAGGCCATGGGCCACCTGAAGGCCCGGCCCGAGGGCCATCTGCGCCTGACCTGCCCCGAGATCACCGCCAGCCATTTCATGCCTGCGTTCCTGCGCGATTTCTCGCGCGCGCATCCCGGCATCACGCTGGACCTGATGGCCACCAACCGCCCGCTGGACCTGGTGCGGGAGCGGATGGATTTCGCCTTTCGCGTCGGGCCGGCGCAGGGGCAGGAAATGATCTTGCGGCGGATTTCCGAGATCCCGCGCCTGCTGGTCGCCGCGCCGCGCTATCTGGAGAACGCGCCGCCGCTGGGCACGCCCGGCGATCTCTTGCATCACCGCTGCCTGATCCATGACGGCCATCCCGACTGGCGTTTCACCGACGGGGCCGGGATCGCCCCGCCTGCCGCGCTGCGCTCGGATGCCATGGGGTTCCTGCTGCAGGCGGCGGTCCTGGGGGCTGGGATCGCGCTGTTGCCGGCCTATGTCTGCCGGTCGGCGCGGGCCGCTGGCGAACTGGTGGCGCTGTTGCCCGGCCATGTGCCGCGCCCCTACGAGATGGCGATGATCTTTCCCAGCCGGGAAAACCCTTCGCGCGCGCAACTGGCCTTTCGCGCCCATGTCGCGGGCTATGACTTTGCGCCGCTGACCGGGCTGGAGCCGGGGCCGCCGGGGGACCCGCCGGTCAGGGCATGAGGTGCCACAGCACCGACAGCCCGGCGCCGAGGGCGAGCATCGGCAGGATGCCCGTCCTGGGGCGCAGTTCCAGGATCAGCAGGACGAGGCAGGCGATCAGCGGTGCCACCAGCCCGCCGCCCGCCACGCGGAACAGCGACAGGACGCCGGCCGCGACCAGGCCGACGCCGACCGGCGCAAGGGCGCGTTGCAGCGTCTGATACCAGCGGCTGTGGCGGTGGCCGTTGCTCCAGCGGAAGACGGCGTAGCACAGAAACGTCGAGGGCGCGTAGATCGCCAGCGAGGCGGCAAGCGCGCCGCTCAGCCCGGCCACCTTCCAGCCGATCAGGGTGGACAGCGTGGTGCCGGGGCCGGGGGCCACGCGGGTGACGGCAAAGGCATGCAGGAATTCCTGCGCGGTCATCCAGCCATGCTGGCGCACGGCTATGCTTTCCAGTTGCGCGATGATCGCGGTGCCGCCGCCGAAGGAGACCAGCGACAGGGGCACCATTTCGCGCAGGAGGTCGAGGATCGCGGTCATGGCCGCACCCGCGCGGCGATCAGCACGCTGAGGGGCGCGATGCAGAGGACGGCGGTCAGGACCGAGAAATGGGCCAGCGCGACAGAGGCGAAGATGGCCAGGCAGGCGGCGATTTGCCAGGGGGTGCGGCGGAACCGCAGGACGCCGCGCCAGCAGATCTGCAGCAAGAGGCCAAGGGCCGCGTAGGCCAGCCCGGCCAGTGCCGCGTCGATCCAGGGGGCGGTGGCGACATGGTCCAGGATCTCGGCCAGCAGCACGACCGAGACCACGGGGGGCAGGATGAAGCCCAGCGTGCAGAGGAACGCGCCCCGGGGGCCGGCTAGCCTTTCGCCCAGGCAGGCGACGAGGTTCACCACATTCGCGCCCGGCAGGATCTGGGCCAGCGTCAGGGTGGTGGCGAATTCGTCGTCGGTGATCCAGCGGGTGCGCAGCACGAATTCGCGGTAGAGCCAGCCGGACAGCCCGCCGCCAAAGCTGAGCGAGCCGATTTTCAGGCAGGTCAGCAGCAGGCGGGCGGGCGTCGGTTCAGGCGGCGCGTCCAAGGCCCACCCCGCTGGCCGCGAGAAGGGCCCTGGTATAGTCATGCTGCGGGCGGTCGAAGACATCCTGCACCCGGCCCTGTTCGACGATCCGGCCGCGATACATCACCAGGACCGAGGTGGCGAAATCGCGCACCAGCGCCAGGTCATGCGCCACGAAGATGTAGGACAGGCCATAGTCGCGGCGCAGGTCCTTCAGGAGGTCGATGACCTGGGCCTGGATCGACACGTCCAGGGCCGATACCGCCTCGTCGCAGACGATCAGTTCGGGTTTCAGGGCCAGCGCGCGGGCGATGGCGATGCGCTGGCGCTGGCCGCCCGAGAATTGGTGCGGGTGGCGGTCGGCGTGTTCGGGTTGCAGGCCGACCTGCTCAAGCAGTTCCTCGACCCGGCCCCGCCACTGGCTGCGCGGCAGCGCGACCTGGTGGATCGCCCAGGGTTCGGCGATGATCCGGGCCACGGTCATCCGCGGGTTCAGCGAGGCGGTGGGGTCCTGAAAGACGAATTGCACGCGGCGGCGCAGGGCCAGGTCTTCGGCCATGGACAGGCCCAGGGTGGGCTTGCCGTCGTAGCGGATGGTTCCGGTCGTCGGCGCGTCCAGCCCCAGGATCATCCGCGCCAGCGTGGATTTGCCCGAGCCGCTTTCGCCCACGACACCCAGGGTCTCGCCCCGCGCCCTGGTAAAGCTGGCGCCGTCCACGGCGCGCACCGGGCTGGCGCCGCCGAGAGACAGGAACCCGCGCGAGGGGCTGCCGTAGACGCGGCTGACATCGCGCACCGGGAGCAGCGGCGCTTTGGCGACGTCGGGGGCATCGGCAGCCGTGCCGGCCGGGGATCGAGGCGACCAGCCGGCGGGTATAGTCGTGCTGCGGATCGGCCAGCACCTTCGCCGCGCGGGCCCGCGTTCGACGATGCGGCCCTGCTGCATGACCACGACCTCGGTCGGCCACAGGTTCCACCACGGCAAGGTCATGGGTGATCAGCACCATGGCCATGCCGTCCTGACGCTGGATTTCCTTCAGCAGGTCCAGCACCGTGGCCTGCACCGTCACGTCCAGCGCCGAGGTCGGTTCGTCCGCGATCAGGAGTTTCGGTTGCAGCGCGATGGCCGAGGCGATCATGATCCGCTGGCGCTGACCGCCCGAGAACTGATGCGGGTAATCGTGCTTTCTGCGGGCCGGGTCGTCTATGCCGACGCGGGCCAGCAATTCCTCGACACGCCGTTCGGCGGTGGCCGGGTCGACGCCATGCACGCGCATGGTTTCGGAAATCTGCCGGCCGATCGAATAGACCGGGTTCAGCGCCGCCAGCGGGTCCTGGAAGATCATCGAGATCTGCCGGCCGTTGACCTGTCGCCGGGTCTCGGCATCGGCCAAGAGGAGGTCGCGCCCCTCGAACAGGATCTCGCCCTGCGAGATGACGGCGGGGGGCGTTTCGACCAGGTTCATCACCGCCGAGGCGCTGACCGACTTGCCCGAGCCGCTTTCGCCCAGGATGGCCAGCGTCTCGCCCGGCGCGACATCCCAGCTGACCTCGTCCACGGCGCGGACGATGCCGGCGCGGGAGGGGAACTGGATCGACAGGTTCCTGACGGAGAGGAGGGGGGCCATGGCGTTCACCTCGCTTCGGTTTCAAGGCGCCAGCGTTCGACCGGGTCGGTGACGATGCGCAGCCAGTTGGTCAGCAGGTTCAGCGACATGGCGACCAGCATGATGGCCAGCCCCGGCCAGAAGGCCAGCCACCAGGCCGAGCCCAGGTAATTGCGGCCATCGGCCACCATCAGGCCCCAGGTCACCTCGGGCGGCTGGATGCCGATGCCAAGGAAGGAAAGGCCGCTTTCGACCAGCATGACGAAGGCCATTTCCAGCGCGGCAAGGTTTATGACCGTGGGCAGGACCATGGGCGCGATGTGCCACAGGAGGATGCGGTTGGTCCCCGCCCCCATGGCGCGGGCGGCCACCACGAACATGCGGCTTCAGCTCCAGCACCCGGCGCGGACGGTGCGCATGAAGATCGGGATGCGCGAGGATCGCCAGCACCAGGATCACGTTGGTCACGCCGGGCGAAAAGACGAACAGCACGATCACGGCCAGCAGCATCGAGGGAAAGGACATGATCGCATCGGCCAGCCGCAGCAGGACCGCGCCGACCCAGCCGCCGCGATAGCCGGCGACCAGGCCCAGGAAGCCGCCGACCAAGAGCGACAGCAGCACCGCCGAACCGGCGATCAAGAGCGTGTTCTGGCTGGCGACGATGATGCGCGCCAGCAGGCTGCGGCCCAGCGCGTCGCCGCCCAGGATGAAGAGCCACCCGGCATCGAGCGAGAAGGGCGCCATGTTGCGGCCCTTGAGGTTCAGCGCGCGGGCCTGTTCGGCCAGAAGCCAGGGGCCGAAGATCGCGCAGAGCAGGACCAGCGCCAGAAACAGCGCGGCGGCCAGGGCAAAGCGGTCGCGGGCCAGCGCCGACAGGATGCCGCGCAGGGCCGAGCGCGGGCGCGGCGTGGGGAATGCGATGTCAGCCATGACGGATCCGGGGGTCGATGAGCGCATAGGACAGGTCCACCAGGATGTTGAGGACAAAGACGGCCAGCGCCGAGACCAGGATCGCCGCCTGGATCACCGCGAAATCGCGCAGCAGGACGGAATCGATCATCAGCTTGCCGATGCCGGGAAAGCCGAAGACGGTTTCCACGATCACCGCGCCGTTCAGGATGCCGGCGGCCTGGTCGCTGGCCACCGTGATCACCGGCAAGAGCGAATTGCGCAGGGCGTGGACGAAGATGATCGAGCGGGCCTTGACGCCCTTGGCCTTGGCCGCCTTGACATAGACCGAGGAGAGCGCGGTCATCATCGCGGTCCGCATCACCTGGACCAGCACGCCGGCCGGGCGCAGGGTCAGCACGGCTACGGGCAATACCCAGTGCAGCCAGGTGCCGGTGCCCGAGGTGGGCAGCACGCCCAGCGTGACGGCAAAGACGATGACGCCGACGATGGCGACCCAGAAATTCGGCGTGCTGGCCCCGATCAGCGAGATCAGGCTGGCCAGCCGGTCGAACAGCCCGCCGGGCCGCCAGGCCGCCAGCGCGCCGGTGACGATGGCGATGACCAGCACCAGCGGCATGGTGACGGCGGCCAGCGCCAGCGTGGTCGGAAACGCCTCCAGCACCACGTCAAGCGCCGGGCGGGAAAAGCGCAGCGACTGGCCCAGGTCGCCGTGCAGGATGCCGCCCAGGAAGGCCATGAACTGGGTCCAGAGCGGATCGTTGAAGCCGTGCAGCTGGTTATAGGCGTCGATCTGCTCCAGCGTCGCCTCGGGCGGCAGGTAAAGTGCTGCGGGCGATCCGGTCAGCCGGGCGATGAAGAAGACCAGCATCACCAGAAAGACCAGCGAGATCACGCTTTGCAGCGATCGGCTGAAAATGAAACGTCCCAAGGCATCCTCCTCCGGTGCTTCGGTAGAAAGGTGGCCCGGGCCAGGCGGCCCGGTGCCGGGGGTCGCAGGATGGCCCGGGCCCGAAGGCCCGGTGCCGGGCGGGGTTATTTACCCGTCAGTTTGATCTGCGCCAGTTGCAGTTCAACCGCATTGGCGATGGTGGGGGTAAAGTCGACCCGCGGACCGATGCGCATGTAGTTGACCATGTGGAACAGCGGCACGTCCGAGACGATGTCCTGATAGATCTTGCGGAAGACCTCGTGATAGGCCGCCGCGCGGTCGTCGCCCGACAGGGTCGCCGCCTTTTCGATCTGCGCATCCAGGTCGGCATCGTGCAACTCGCTTTGCCGTCCGTTCGAGTGATACTTGAAATAGACGGTAAAGGCCGCATCGCCCGAGTTGTTGTCATGCATCGTCAGGAAGATATTGGGGCGGCGCGCCGGGTCGAAGGGCTTGTTCGCCACTTCCAGCCATTGCGACATCTCCAGCGTCTCGATGTTCACGTTCAGGCCGACGGCGCGCAGCATCTCGCCCACGGCCTCGACGAATTCGTTGCTGTTGGCAAACATCGCCGGCCGGCCGATCAGCCGCATCTCGGTATCGACCGGAACGCCGTCGGCGCGGGCCTCGTCCAGAAGGCGCATCGCCTCTTCGGGGTTGTATTCCCAGGGGGTCAGGTCGGGGTTCCAGCCAAAGACGTTCGGCCCGACCTGCTGGGTGGCCAGCGTCGCCTTGTCCGAGATGATCGTGCCAAGGAAGGCGCGGCGGTCGATCGCCATGTTGATCGCCTTGCGCACCCGGATGTCGTTCAGGGGCGGGATGTCGACCGAAAGCCGGAACATCGCGCTGTCGGAATTGGGATAGACCTTGTCCATCACCGGGTCGGTCGCGTCCTGCGGCGCGATGGAAAAGGCGAGGTCGGCCTCGCCGGTGGCGACCATGGCCGCGACGACCGAGGATTCGGCGCGCCAGACATAGGTGGCCTTGGTGATCGCCGGTTCCTCGCCCCAATAGCTGTCAGAGCGGGTGATGACCACCTCTTGCCCCTGGGTCCAGTGGTCGAAGCGGTAGGGGCCGGTGCCGATGGGCGTTTCGGTATAGACGCCCTTGGGCGTGTTGGGCGAGGAGATTGCCATCTGGGCCAGCAGCGTCGGCAGGATCGGGCTGGGCCGGGCGGTGGTAAAGCGCACGGTCAGCGGGTCGACCGCCTCGGCGGTGATCTCGACCCCGTCGAAATACTTGGTGCGGGTGATGCAGGTCAGCGCCGGGTCGATCGTGCGTTCCATCGTGTAGATCACCGCGGCGGCGTCAAAGGGCGCGCCGTCGTGGAAGGTGACGCCGGGCCGCAGCCGGAAGGTCCATTGCGTCGGGCTGTCCTGCACCCAGCTTTCGGCCAGGCGCGGGATGATCGAGCCGTCCTGGTAGTTCAGTTCCACCAGCGTCTCGACCACGTTTTCCTTGATGATCCGCCCGATCACCGAACGCGGCGTCTCGCAGGGGTCCAGCCGGTCGGGGCCGGCGGGCAGGACGATGGTCACATCGGTCGCGGCCTGGGCATGGGCCTGGCCGGAAAAGGAGATGATGGCTGCCGCCGTGGCGGCCAGCAGGGCCTGGTGTCGCATGGGTTCCTCCCTCGGAAATGACGACGATGATGGTGCGGCGGTCAACCCGCCTGCCGGTTCCTTGCCGCGATGGCGGTGCGGATCCCGGCGATCTTGGAGCGTTCGTGTTCTTCCTTGGCGCGCACCTCCGGCAGGATCTCGGCCGCGCGGGCCGGGGACAGCGCGACGATGCCATCGGCGTCGCCCAGGATCAGGTCGCCGGGCATCACGACCATGCCGCCCAGGCAGACCGGCACGTTCAGCGCGCCGGGCCCGTTCTTGTAGGGGCCGCGATGGGTGACGGCACGGGCATAGACCGGCAGGTCCAGCCTGCGGATGGCGTCGACGTCGCGGATCGCCCCGTCGATGGCAAAGCCCGCCAACCCGGCCGCGATGGCCTTTTGCGCGATGATCTCGCCGATCAGGGCCTGGGTCACGTCGCCGCCGCCGTCGACGACCAGCACATCGCCCGGCCGCGCCAGTTCCAGCGCCCGGTGGATCGCCGCATTGTCGCCCGACCGGGTCAGGACGGTAAAGGCGGTGCCGGCCACCGCCTGGCCGGGATGATAGGGCAACAGGCCCACCGCCCCCGGCAGCCGGTCCAGGCAATCGCTGACGATCGAGGTCGCGGTGCCGTCATAGGCGCGCAGCAGATCGGCGGGCACCGCCGGTGCCGCGGGGTTCTCTCGAATTGGCATGATCCCTCCCGAAGTGGCCGTCCCCTGACCACCGGACCACAATGCACCTGTTGCGCCCCGCAGAAAAACGATATTAATTCACCTTGTCACATTCGGTTTATTCATCTGTCATCATGTTCACGATCAAGCAACTCGAGGCGCTGTACTGGGCGGACCAGCTGGGCAGCTTTCAGGCGGCGGCCGAGTATCTGCATGTCACGCAATCGACGATTTCCAAGCGGATCGCCGAGCTTGAATCGCAGTTCCCCGAACCGCTGTTCCTGCGCGACGGCCGGCAATCGGTGTTGACGGTGCGGGGCGAGGCGGTGCGCGAGATCGCCTACAAGATGCTGCGGCTGAGCGACCAGCTGGTGCAGACGGCGCGGGGGCGGGCGCCCCTGCCCCTGCGGATCCGTCTGGGCGTGACCGACCTGGTGGCGATGTCCTGGCTGCCCAAGCTGTTGACCGCGATGGCCGCGAGCTTTCCCGAGGTCGAGGTGGAAACCGAAATCAACCTGACCAATGCGCTGATCGAGGGGCTGACCGAGCGGCGCAACGACCTGGTGATCTGCCCGCGCAGCTCGATGCAGCCGCAGTTCATCAATGCGCCTTTGGGCGACATTCCCATGGCCTGGATGTGCAGCCCGGCGCTGATGGCGGGCCGCGCGCGGCTGACGCTGGAGGAATTGCTGGCGATGACGCTGCTGGCGCAGTCGCCGGGGTCGGTGCTGCGGCCGATGCTGTACAAGATCCTGGAGAGCGACGACCTGCGGTTCGCCCGCAAGATCAACTGCAACAACATGGGGGCGCTGGCGGAAATGGCGGCCAGCGGCATGGGCGTGACGATCCTGCCGCCGATGTTCTTTCGCCATATGCTGGACCAGGGGCGGCTGGTCATTGCGGAATGCCCGCTGCCGCTGCCCTCGCTGACCTATTACATCACCTATCGCAACGATTATCACCGCGATTTCTATGCCCGCGTGGCCGATCTCTGCGACCGGATCCGGGTGTTCTGAGCGGGTCCGGGCGCGCGGGCCTCACCAGGCGGTCATGCCGCCGTCGACCGTCAGGATCGAGCCGGTGGCATAGGACGCATCGTCCGAGGCAAGCCAGAGGATGGCCTGGGCGATCTCGCGCGGGTGGGCGGTGCGGTTCATCGGCGCGCGGGCGTTCAGCGCGGCGACAAAGCCCTGGGGATCGGGGTGGTTTTCCAGCATCCGGTCGAAATAGCCGGACCAGGTCGTGCCCGGCGCCACGGCGTTGACGCGGATGTTCGCGGCCGCGTGGTCCAGCGCCATGGCGCGCGTCAGGGCGGCCACCCCACCCTTTGAGGCGACATAGGCGGCGCGGTCGGCCAGCCCGACATGCGCGACGTTCGAGGCGGTGTTGACGATCACCCCGCCGCCCTGCGCCTGCATCCGGGGGATCACCGCGCGGGAACAGAGATAGACGCCTTTCAGGTTCACGGCCATCAGCCGGTCCCAGTCATCCTCGGCGGTGTCGACCACCGAGCCGCGGATGCCGAAGCCGGCGTTGTTCACCAGAATGTCGATGCGGCCATGCCGGTCCAGCACGGATTGCACCATGGCGGCAATGTCGTCGCTGCGCGAGACATCGGCGCGGATCGCCAGCGCGCCCAGCGGCCCGGCGACGGCCGCGGCCCCCGCGGCGTCGCGGTCGACGACGACGACCCGCGCCCCCTCGGCGGCAAAGAGGCCGGCGGTCGCGGCGCCGATGCCCGCCCCCGCCCCGGTGATGATCGCAACCTTGTCGCGCAGCCGCATGTCTTGCCCTTTCCGAGAATGATTTTACCGGACAGTCCGGAATCGCTTGCAAAGTGTCTACACTTTTGTATTTGATTCCTGCAACAACAGGAGTGGCCCGTGAAGAACGCACCGTCGCCCGACGAACATCTGGAAATGTATCGCAAGATGCTGCTGGTCCGGCACCTGGAGGAGGGCCTGGGCGCGCTGCACAAGGAGGGCCGCACCCGCGGGCCGATCCACCGCTGCGACGGGCAAGAGGCGGTGGGCGTGGCCGCGACGGCGGTGCTGGCGCAGGGCGACAAGGTGGCGACCACGCACCGCGGCCATGCGGTCTATGTCGGCAAGGGCATGCAGATGCGGCCGATCATCGCCGAGATCTTTGGCCGGGCCACCGGTGCCTGCGGCGGGCGGGCCGGGCACATGCTGGTGGCCGAGGCCGACCTGGGGGTGATCGGCGGCAATGCCATCGTCGGCGCGGGCATTCCGGCGGCGGCGGGCATGGCGCTGTCGATGCAGGTCCGCGGCGAAAAGGGCGTGGCGATGTGCGTCTTTGGCGATGGCGCGGCGCAGACCGGCATCTGCCACGAGGCGATGAACATGGCCGCGCTGTGGAAACTGCCGGTGGTGTTTGTGCTGGAACACAACCAGTTCGGGCTGACCGTGCCGACCGAGGTGCAATCGCCGGTGGCCGACCTGTCGATCCGGGCGGCGGGCTATGGCATTCCGGCGGTCATCGTCGATGGCAACGATGCCGTCGCCGTCTATCGCGCCGTGGCCGAGGCGGCCGATCGCGCCCGCCGGGGCGAGGGGCCGTCGATGGTCGAATGCAAGACCTATCGGCTGGAGGGGTTCTCGACCTCGGACATGGGCGGCTATCAGAAGCCCGAGGACATCGCCGCCTGGAAGGAGCGCGATCCGCTGACGGTGGCGCGGCGGGCGCTGGCCAGCGCCTTTGACGAGGCGCGGCTGGCCGAGGTGGAGGCCGCGGCCCGGGACGAGGTCGCCCGCGCCTTTGCCGAGGCGCTGGCCGATCCGCTGCCGGAATTTGCCGTCGACGCGGCCTGCAACCCCTATTCGGAGGCTGTCTGATGGCCCTCATGCGCTATGCCGAAGCCCTGAACGCCGCCCTGCGCGAGGAGATGCAGGCCGACCCGTCGGTGTTCCTGTTCGGCGAGGACATCGGCCGCTACGGCGGCGTGTTCAAGGTGACGAAGGGGTTGATGGAGGAATTCGGCGAAGGCCGGGTCCGCGACACGCCGATTTCCGAACAGGCGATGACCGCGATGGCGGTGACGGCGGCGATGACCGGCACCCGGCCGGTGCTGGAGATCATGTATGCCGATTTCATCCCGCTGACGCTGGATGCGCTGGTCAACCAGGCCTCGATCTACAACTACATCTGGAACGGCCAGGTGAAGATGCCCTTTGTCCTGCGCACCCAGGGCGGTGGCGGCGCCGGGGCGGGCGCCCAGCATTCCAAGGCGCTGGATTCGATGCTGGCGCATATTCCCGGCATCAAGGTCGTAGCCCCCTCGACCCCCGCCGATGCCAAGGGCATGCTGAAGGCCGCGATCCGCGATGACCAGCCGGTGGTGTTCCTGGAACACAAACTGCTGTACAACACCCGCGCCGAGGTGCCCGAGGGCGACGTGATCGTGCCGCTGGGGAAGGCCGCCACGCTGCGGCCCGGCACGGATGTCTCGATCTTTGCCACCTCTCGGATGGTGGTCGAGGCCGGCAAGGCCGCCGGCCTGCTGGCCGCCGACGGGATCAGCGCCGAGGTGATCGACCTGCGCTCGCTGCGGCCGCTGGACCTGGCGGCGATCAAGGCTTCGGTCGCGCGGACCAATCACGCGGTGGTGGTGAACGAGGGCTGGAGTTTCTGCGGCTATGTGGCCGAGCTGTCGGCGACGATCATGGACCATTGCTTTGACGATCTGGATGCGCCGGTGGCGCGGGTGGCCCTGCCCGACATGCCGATCCCCTATTCGGAACCCTTGGAAAACGCCATGCTGCCCAATGCCGAAAAGATCGCGGCCACGGCGCGGAAAGTGCTGGGCTGAGCCATGGCACTGACCCCGATCACGATCGACAGCGCGGGCGGCGAATACATGGAGGCGGTGCTGGTCGTCGACTGGCATGCCGCGCCCGGTGAGGCGGTGCGCGCAGGCCAGGTCCTGGTGACCGTGGAGACCGCCAAGGCGGCGACGGATGTGGAATGCCCGGCCGATGGCTATCTGGCCGAGATCGGCTATGCCACGGGGCAAGAGGCGCCGGTGGGCGCGGTGCTGGGCACGATCAGCGACACGCCGGTTGCGGCGGTGCCCGCGGCCGCAGCCCCGACCGCGCCCGCCCCGCCCCGGCCCGCCCCCTCCGCCGCCTCTGTCCGGCCGCGCGTGCTGGCCAGCCCGCTGGCCCGCCGCATCGCCGCCGCCGCGGGGCTGGACCTTGCCGGCATCAGGGGCAGCGGGCCGAACGGCCGGATCAAGCGGCGCGACGTGGAGGCCGCGCTGGCGGCCCGCCCTGTCGCCCCCGCCGCCGCGCCCGGCCCGCTGGCCGCGCCCGTGGTGCTGTCGGCGCCGCTGCCGGTGGTGCTGCTGCACGGCTTTGGCGCCGAGGGCAGCGCCTGGCGGCAGGTGGTGCCGCTGTTGCCCGCCGGCCAGGGCTGGCTGACCCCCGACTTGCCCGGCCATGGCAGCCGCGCCGCCGCGCCGGCCACCACCCTGCCCGAGATCGCCATCGCGCTGGACGATACGCTGGCGGCGGGCATCACCGACTGTCACCTGGTCGGCCATTCGCTGGGCGGGGCCGCCGCGATCGCGCTGGCCGCGCTGGGCCGGGTCAGCCTGCGCTCGCTGACCCTGATCGCGCCGGCCGGGCTGGGCCCCGAGATCAACGGCGGCTTTCTGGCGGGGCTGGGGCAGGCCACGACGGCCGAGGCGCTGGCGCCCTGGCTGAACCTGATGGTGGGTGACCCGGCGTCGCTGCCGCAGGGCTATGCCCGGGCGGCGCTGCACCGGATGGGGCAACTGGGCAACCGCGCCGCATTGCAGGCGATGGCGGCGGCGCTGTTTCCCGGCGGGACGCAGACCTTTGACCTGACCGGGGCGCTGGCGGCGGTCGAGGCGCCTTGCCGCATCCTCTGGGGCAAGGCCGATGCCGTGATTCCGCCCGCCCACGCCGCCCGCGCCCCGGCGCAGGCCGCCGTTCACCTGCTGCCGGGCGTGGGCCATGTGCCGCACCTGGAAACCCCCGGCCTGACGGCCCGGCTGATCACCCAGACCCTGCGCAGCGCCGGCTGACATCCCCGCTGCCCGGGCCGGGGCATCAAAAGTGTCGACAGATATATATGCACCATGCAATCATCGGCCGGACCAACCGCCAAAGTCAGGAAAAGACATGATCTTTGACCACAGAACCTATACCGCGAAACCGAACATGCTGCCGCATTTCCTGAAGCTCTACGAAGATGTGGGCCTGCCGATGCAGCGGCATTACCTGGGCGAGCCCTTTGGCTTTTTCCAGACCCATATCGGCGATCTGTCGCGGACGGTGCATCTGTGGCAATACGAAAGCCTTGCCGACCGAGAGGCGCGGCGCGACCGGATGGAAGCCGACCCCGAGTGGCAGGCCTATCGCCGCAAGGTGATCGAGACCGATTATCTGGCCGACATGCGCAACCAGATCCTGAAGCCCGTTTCCTTCTTCAACCCCGGAAAATGACATGCGCCTGATCTTCGAGGCCGAAGGCGAAAGCTGGCCGCTGCGCCTTGGCACGGGGGCGCCGGAAACGACGGCGGCCCTGCTGGCCGCGCTGCCGATGCCGCTGCAACTGCACACGCCAAAGATCGCGGGCAGCCATGTCTACTGGCACGCCCCCTTCGTGCGCGATGTCGAGGGCGCGACGCATGTCCTGGATGCCGCGCCGGGGGCGTTCATCTACTGGCCGGTGCGGCAGTTCCTGGAGATCACCTTTGCCCCGTTGCAGGCGGAAACCGCCGCGGTGACCGTGCTGGGCCATCTGGACGCGCCCATCGAGGGGATCGCGGCACTGGCCGCGGTGCTGCGGCGCGACCAGGGCCGCCGCACGCTGACCGGCACGTTGCGGCGAGAGGACGGGGGGACGGCGCCTGCCGCTGCGACGACCGCGCCCGAGGCGCTGGTGGCGCTGCGGCGCGGCCTCTGGTCGGGCTGTCCGGCCGATGTGGCGGCGCTGACCGGATCGCGGGCGATCATGCACCCGGCCGGGCCGGTGTTCATGGCCGAATCCGAGGCGCGCGTGCTGCACGAGGCGCTGTGGTGGGTGCGGGCGAAACTGGGTGGGGCGCCCGAAGCCCAATTGCGCGCCATCGCGGCGCTGGCGCTGGACCATGCCGGGGTGCGGCTGCGCGACTTCTGCCATTTCGACACTTCGGCCGAGGCGCTGTTCGCCTTTCGTGACGCGATGGCGGGGCCGGCGCCGATTGCGGCGTTGCTGGATGAGGCGATCATGGCCGCCGGCCGGCTGGCGGCCTGGATCGACCTGCTGATCCCGTGGAACGACGTGAACGAGGCGTTCCGTGCCGCGCTGGGCCAAGAGGAGCAGACCGCATGATCATCGGCGTCGTCGGGCTGGGCACCATCGGGCAACGCTGGGCGGCGGCCTTTTCCCACGCCGGCCACGACGTGATCTGCCAGGACCCCGACCCCGCACAGGAGGCGGCGCTGCGGGCGGCGCTGCCCGGGCTGATCGCCGATCTCGACGGGCTGAACGGGCCATCGCCCGCGCCGGGACGGGTGGACTTCGTCGCCGGTCTGGCGGGCCTTGGCCCCGTCGATTTCGTCCAGGAAAACGCGCCGGAACGGCTGGAGCTGAAACAGGCGCTGCTGCCGGCGATCGAGGATCAGGTGCGCGATGAGGTGATCATCGCCTCATCCTCTTCGGCGCTGCTGGTCAGCGAGATGCAGCGCGACTGCCGCCTGCCCGGCCGCATCGTGCTGGGCCATCCGTTCAACCCGGCGCATCTGATGCCGCTGGTGGAAATCGTCGGCGGCGAGGGCACCGCGCCCGAAACGCTGCGCCGGGCCCGTGCGTTCTATGAGGCGATGGGCAAGAAGCCCGTCACCCTGAACCGCGAGGTCACCGGCCATCTGGCGCTGCGGCTGATGGCGGCGATGTGGCGCGAGGCGATTGCCATGGCCCGCGACGGCATCGCCAGCGTTGCCGATATCGACCGGGCCTTCATCTATGGGCCGGGGCCAAAATGGACGCTGCAGGGCGCCTTCATCTCGAACGCGCTGAATGCCGACGGCATCGGGCCGTTCCTGCGCCGCTATGGGCCGACCTATCAGGCGATCTGGGACGACCTGCTGGACGCGCGGCTGGACGAGGCCACCATCGCCACGGTCGCGGGCCTGACCGAGGCGGCGGTGGCCGGGCGCAGCAATGACGAGTTGCGCGCGGCGCGCGAGGCCGGGCTGGCCGAGATCCTTGCCGCGGTGTCGCGGCATGGCGCGCTGTAGGGGGATGCGATGACATACAGGACCGCAGTTGTCACCGGCGCG
The DNA here is from genome assembly GCA_041397345.1 of Paracoccaceae bacterium. Taxonomy (GTDB): domain Bacteria; phylum Pseudomonadota; class Alphaproteobacteria; order Rhodobacterales; family Rhodobacteraceae; genus Pseudogemmobacter. The sequence goes on along the minus strand of JAWKWU010000011.1, from coordinate 52,974 downwards.
TCGCGGGGGATCGGCGCTGCCATCGCGCGGGCGCTGGTGGCCGAGGGGATCACCGTCCATGCGCTGGCGCGCGACGCGGCCGCGCTGGAGGCGCTGGCGCGGGATCTGGGGCCGGGGCTGGTGCCTCTGGTCGCGGACGTGCGCGACCTGCCCGCGATCGAGGCGGCGCTGCGCGGGGTGGAAATCGACGTGCTGGTGAACAATGCCGGCGGGCTGGAGACGGTGCGGCCGTTGCAGGACCAGGCGGCGGGGGAAACCGCGGCGGTGGTCGAACTGAACCTGACGGCGCCCCTGCAACTGATCCGGCTGGTGCTGCCGGGCATGGTGGCGCGGCGCCGCGGCCATGTGTTCAACATCACCAGCACGGCGGCGGGCGCGGTGTTTCCGGGCACGGCGGTCTATGGCGCCGCCAAGGCCGGGCTGTCGCAGGCCGGCCGCGTGCTGCGCCACGATCTGGCCGGAACCGGGGTGCGCGTCACCGAAATCGCCCCCGGCCGGGTCGAGACCGACATTTACCTGCGCGCCTTTGGCGGCGACCGCGAGGCGCTGGCGCAACGGATGTATACGCATCAGCGCCCGCTGCGCCCCGAGGATGTGGCGGCGACGCTGATGGCGGCGTTGCGCCTGCCCGCGCATGTCGACCTGGCCGAGATTATCGTCAGCCCGACCGACCAGGCGGCGGGCGGCCATGTCTATGGCGACCCGCCAGGCTGATCAGCCGCGCAACCTGTCGAGGACCGCCTGGCAGGCGGCATCCCAGGCCTCTGGCACCGCGGCGGCGCCCAGAACCTGCAGGCCGCGCTCGGTGATGCCGCCGGGCGTCACCAGGTCTTGCAAAAGCTGCTCCATCGGCTCGGGCCTTGTCGCCAGGAGCGCGCCGGCCGCCTCGAAGGTGCGGGCGACCAGCAGGCGGGCGGTTTCCGCCTCCAGGCCCTGCGCCGCCGACCAGCCGGCGCTGCGCGCGATCAGGTCCTGCGCCCAGCCGTAGATGGCGGCGGAAACGGTGGCGATCTCGAACGCCTCCTCGCGCGGCAGCGGGATGACCGGGCCCAACATGTCGACCCAGGGCCGGGCCTGCGGATCGTCGGGATGGATCGCGGTCGGGCTGCGGCCGATTTCCGCCGCCGTCAACGGCATGATCCGCACCACCCGCGCGCCCGGCGCCGCCTGCGCCAGCGCGGCGATGGGAACACCGGCGCAGGCCGAGAGGATCACCTGCCCCGCCCGCCACGGCAGCCCCGTCACCGCCGGCACCGCCGCCGCCGGGCGCACGGCCAGAACCACCAGATCCGCCCGGGCCACCAGATCGGCGTTGTCCGCCGCCAGCCCGTACCCCCGCGCCGCCGCCAGGTCCGGCCCATGGCCGCGCGGCGACAGGATCACCCGCGCCGGATCGACGCCGGCGCGGTCCCAGCCCTTGAGCAGGGTCGCCGCCAGATGACCCACGCCCAGCACACCCAATTTCATCGCCGCCCCCTCCCTGACACAACGTCGCGCGACATGACGCCCCGTGGATTGCCGCTTGCCTGCGGGGCAAAGAAAATGCACTCAACCTGTGTAGACAGATGATGCCGCAAGTTGCCGGAGTGCCCATGACGGTCCAACCCCAGATCCTTCCCGAAGCCGATACCCGCCGCTCTGCCGACAGCAGCGAGCGTGCCTATCACACGATTCGCAAGCTGTTGATCGAATTCCACCTGAAGCCGGAAGAACGCATCAACGAGGTGCAGCTTTCGCGCAGCCTGGGCCTGTCGCGCACGCCGGTGCGCGAGGCGCTGAACCGGCTGGCCTCGGAAGGGTTCGTGACGCTGACACCGAACCGCGGTTTCTTTGTGCGCAGCCTGTCGACCGAGGGCCTCCTGGACCTGTATGAGCTGCGCTCGATCATCGAATGCGCCGGATTCCGGCTGATGTGCGACCGCGCCGAGGACGACCAGATCGAGCGTCTGCGCAGCTATTGGCAGATCGAGCCGGGCTATGCCACCCGCGCCCCCGACGAGGTTCTGACCCAGGACGAGACCTTTCACCTGATGATCGCCAGATCGTCGGGCAATCCGGAACTGGTGGCAACGCTGTCGTCGATCAACGCGCGCATCCGGTTCATCCGCCGCATCCAGATCGAGCATGTCACCCATGACAATGCCCAGATCTACGCCCATCGCGCCATCGTCGACGCGGCGGTGCGGCGCGATGCCGATAAAGGCGTCGCCCTGCTGCGCGCCCATATCGAGATGACCGTTTCGGCCACGCAACAGGCGCTGAAGGATGCGCTGGTCAAGGTCTTTGCCCCCAGATCGACGCCCCGCCCCGGCGGCGGCGCGCGGCACAGGCCAAGGAAAGCCCTAACTCGGCACAGAATTGAACGCAATAGTGTCGACACTTTATTGACAGGAGGCGATTCCCCTGCTTCCATGTGCTTCTCGCCACAGAGATGTGACAGGGACCGGGAACCAGCATTGCAACGATGTCCCCCACCCTGTGCGCATGGAACCGCATCCACAGGGAGTTACGGATGAAACTGACCGCTGCATTGCTTCTCTCTGCCACCGCGCTGGCCACGCCGCTGCTGGCCGAGGAAATCACCGTCGGTCTGGCAGGGCCGCTGTCCGGCCCGCAGGCCTATTTCGGCACCACCTGGCACAACGGGTTCAAGCTCTATGTCGACAAGCTGAACGCCGATGGCGGCGTGAATGGCGTGACCGTCGCCTATGACCAGCAGGACGACAAGGCCGACCCGCGCGAAGGCACGCTGGTGGCGCAAAAGTTCTGCGACGAGGACTCGGTCCTGATCGGGCTGGTGAACTTCAACTCGGGCGTGGCGCAGTCGACCCTGCCGATCTATGAAGATTGCACCCTGCCGACGATGACCTTCGGTTCGAACCCGGCGCTGACCCAGCAGGGCTATACCTTCATGGTCCGCCCCGTGGCCAATGACATGGCCGGCGCACTGCTTCCGGCGGAATTCGCGCTGGGGGAACTGGGCGCCAAGACCGCCATCGTGGTGAACGACAAGCAGGTGTTCGGCCAGGGCATTTCCGAGATCTTCGCCAAGAACTTTGTCGAAGGCGGCGGCGAGGTGCTGGACACGCTGGCCGTGGCGCCGACCGATGTCGACTTTACGGCCGTGCTGGCGCAGATCAAGACCAGCGCCCCCGATGTCATCTACCTGGGCGCGGTGATGCCGCAGCTGTCGCTCTTTGCCAAGCAGATGCACGAACAGGGCGTCACCGCCACGCTGATCGCCCCCGATGGCGCCTATACGCCCGATTTCATCGCCCAGGCGGGCGAGGCGAACGTGCAGGGCGCGCTGGTCGCCATCCAGGTGCCGCCGATGGACGCCTCGCCGGCGATCGCCGACTTTGCCAAGCTCTACAAGGAGACCTATGGCGAGGACGCCGGGCCCTATTCGATCTACGGCTATGTCCAGGGCCAGATCCTGGAACAGGTGCTGAAGGATACCAAGGGCCTGACGCGCGAAGAGATGAACGAGGCCTTGCACAACGTGAAGGTCTCGACCGCGGTGGGCGAGCTGGAATTCGACGAGACGGGCGAACTGAAGGTGGCGCCGTCCTACCTCTACAAGGTCGAAGGCAGCGAATTCAAAATGATCGGGCAGAAGTGACCTGCCAAGGGGCCGCCGCCGCGGGGTGGCGGCCCATCCCTGCTGTTGCAGCCGGGGCCGTGCCGGGCGCAGACTGTGCCGGGGCCAATTTCATTCCGTCCGCGCGATGCCGGCCTGGCCGGTAGAGGTGACACCAGAAAACAGGACGCCACCCGCAGATGCTGGGAACCATCGTTCAACAGACCTTCAACGCGCTGACCATCGGCGCGATCTATGCGCTGATCGCGCTGGGCTACACAATGGTCTATGGCGTGCTGCGCATGATCAACTTTGCCCATAGCGAGATGTTCATGCTGGGCGCCTATGCCGCCTTCATGCTGCTGGCCATGACGGTCGGCGATGTCGGCGCGGCCGGGGCCTTCGCGCTGACGCTGGCCTTCTTTGGCGCCATCCTGCTGGTCGGCGGCGTCGGCGTCGGGATCGAGCGGCTGGCCTACAAGCCCTTGCGCAAGTCCAGCCGGCTGGCGCCGATGCTGTCGTCGCTGGGCGTGTCGCTGGCGCTGGTGGCGGCGACGCAGATCATGGCCGGACCGCAGCCGCAGATGTTTCCGTCGTTCTTTCCGGTCACGCGCTATTCGGTGATGGGGGGCACCATCACCTCGGTCCAGATCGGCATCCTGGTCGCGGCGCTGGTGCTGATGGGCGGGCTTTATGTGCTGGTCAACCGGTCGCGGCTGGGCGTCATCGTGCGGGCGGTGTCGGAAAACCGCCCGACTGCGCAGCTTTTGGGCATCAACGTGAACGGGGCGATTTCGCTGGTGTTCTTTGCCGGCCCCGTCCTGGGCGCGGCGGGCGGCATTCTTTATGCCAGCTATTACGGCATCATGTCGCCCACCATGGGCGCGGTCGTCGGGCTCAAGGCCTTTACCGCCGCCATCCTGGGCGGGATCGGGTCGATCCCCGGCGCGGTGCTGGGCGCATTCATCCTGGCCTTCGTCGAGGTGGGGGGAACGGCGCTCTTGCCGCTGCTGTCGGGCGGATACCTGGGCACCGAATACCGTGATGTCCTGGCCTTTGCCATCCTGATCCTGGTGCTGCTGTTCCGCCCCGCCGGCCTGCTCGGAGAGCCGGTGAGCGAGGAAAGCATGGTCTACAAGAGGGAATTCTGATGGCCGTCGCCGAAACGATTTCCGCCGGCAGGTCGCGCGTCCACCCCGCCATCGCCTGGGCCGTCCTTGCAGCACTGGTGGCGCTGATCGCGGTCACGCCCTTTCTGCCGAACTATTACATCCGCGTCGCCAACAGCCTGATGATCTACATCCTGCTGGGCATCGGGCTGAACATCGTCATCGGCTATGCCGGGCTGCTCGACCTGGGCTTTGTCGCCTTTTATGCCGTCGGCGCCTATACCTATGCGATGCTGTCCAGCGCGCAGCTGGACCTGCACCTGCCATTGCTGGCGATCCTGCCCATCGCCGCCTGCCTGGGCGCGGGCATGGGCATCCTGCTGGGCATCCCGGTCCTGCGACTGCGCGGCGACTACCTGGCCATCGTGACGCTGGGCTTTGGCGAGATCATCCGCATCATCCTGAACAACATGGACTGGCTGACCGGCGGGCCGCAGGGCATCGCGCGGCTGGACAAGGCCTCTGTCCTGGGTGTCGAAATCGCCCGGCCGGCCGAGATCTACGGGCTGCTGGTTGTCACCGTCATCGTTGCCGGCATCCTGGTCTGGCGGCTGGAACGGTCGATCCTGGGCAAGGCCTGGGCCGCGATCCGCGAGGACCAGGACGCGGCGCGCGGCGTGGGCATCAACACCACCACCGCCAAGCTGGCCGCCTTTGCCACCTCGGCCACCATCGCCTCGATCGCGGGGGTGATCTTTGCCGCCTCGCAGCGCTTTGTCAGCCCCGAGAGCTTTACCCTGCAGGAATCGGTGCTGATCGTGCTGATGATCGTGATCGGCGGCATCGGCAATATCCTGGGCATCGTCGTCGGCGCCGCCATCCTGATCCTGCTGCCAGAGGTGCTGCGCGAGTTTTCCGAATGGCGGGTGCTGTTCCTTGGCCTGCTGATGGTCGTGCTGATCATCCTGCGCCCGGCGGGGATCGTGCCGCGCAGCCTGGGGCCCGACAAACTGATCCGGGGGCTGTTCGGCAAATGAGCCTGATCTTTCAGAACCTGCGCAAGCAATACGGCTCGAACGTCGCCACCGACAATGTCTCGACCGATTTCGCCCCCGGCATGATCCACGGCATCATCGGGCCGAACGGCGCGGGGAAATCCACGCTGATCAACCTGACCGCCGGTTCCTACAGCCTGACCGGGGGCGAGATCCTGCTGGACGGCCGGCGGCTGGACGGGCAGAAAAAGCACCGCATCGCCCAGGCCGGCGTCGCGCGGACCTATCAGAACATCCGGCTCTTCGACCAGATGACGGCGCTGGAAAACCTGGAGGTCTGCTTTTACGCCACCGAAGGCGGCGGCACCTGGAAAGAGGTGCTGTGGCCGCCGTATGAGGGGCGCCAGAACGCCCGCCGCCGCGACCGCGCGATGGAGATGCTGCGGCTGTTCGACCTGCAATCCTATGCCGGGGCCGAGGCGGGCAGCCTGCCCTATGGCCGCCAGCGCATGCTGGAAATCGCCCGCGCCCTGGTGATGAACCCGCGCGTCCTGCTGCTGGACGAACCCGCCGCCGGCCTGAACCACCATGAAACGGCCGAGTTGACCGAGCGGCTGGCGCGGCTGCGCCATCCCGACCTGATCATGATCGTGGTCGAGCATGACATGGACCTGGTCATGTCGCTCTGCGACCGCATCGTGGTGATGCACCACGGCAAACTGCTGTTTCAGGGCACGCCCGCCGAAGTCCAGGCCAGCCCCGACGTTCAACTCGCCTATCTGGGAACATCCGATGACATCGACGACATCAAAGCCGCTGCTGCAAGTCGCCGGGCTAAGCTCGGGCTACGGGGCCGTCGGCGTTCTTGAGGGGGTGAACCTCGAGGTCGACCCCAACGAGATCGTGGTCATCCTGGGGCCGAACGGCGCGGGCAAGACCACGCTGCTGAATTCCATCTCGGGGGTGGCGCGGGCGATGGCCGGCACGATCCACTTTGACGGGCGCGACATCACCGGCGCGCGGCCCGAACAGGTCGTCCGCATGGGGCTGGTCCATTGCCCCGAGGGCCGGCAGATCTTTCAGCGGCTGACGGTCGAGGAAAACCTGGTCGCCGCCCATACCGGCCGCGCCGGCAAGTCGTTCGAGGCGCTGCGCGAAGAGGTCTTTACCCTGTTCCCGATCCTGAAGGAGCGGCGCAACAGCATGGCCAGCCGGATGTCGGGCGGCCAGCAGCAGATGCTGGCCATCGGCCGCGCGCTGATGGCAGAGCCGCGGCTGCTGATGCTGGACGAACCGTCGCTGGGGCTGGCGCCCAAGATCGTGCATCAGATCTTTCACATCATCCTGGACCTGTCGCAGGCCGGGCTGTCGATCCTGCTGGTCGAACAGAACGCCCAGCTTGCGCTGGAATGCGGCGACTATGCCTATCTGTTCAACACCGGCCGGGTGCGCCTGCACGGCACGGCCGACGAAATCGCCGCGCATTCCGACCTGGGAGAGCTGTATCTGGGCGGTGCAAACGAAGAGACGCTCCATGTTTGAAGTCGACTGGAAGACCCCGCATCTGTGGCGCAAGACCGCGCAGGTGCGCAGCACGGCGGCGGCGTTGCGGGGCGACCAGACCGCCGATGTGCTGGTGGTCGGCGGCGGGTTCACCGGGCTTGCCGCCGCGCTGGGCGCCCGCGACGCCGGGATGAAGGTGATCCTGCTGGAAGGCAACGAGATCGGCTCGGGCGCGTCGGGGCGCAACAACGGGCTGGTCATCTCGCACCATTCCAAGGCCGCGCCGTCCGAGTTCGACGCCGCCTTCGGCAAGGCGCGGGGCGAGCGGTACAACGCGATGGTGGCCGACTCCGCCAATGTCGCCTTTGGCCTGATGCAGCGGTTCGGCATCGACGCCCACCAGGTGCAGCAAGGCTGGATCCAGCCCGCCCATAACGAGGCCAGCCTGGCCCGGGCGCGGCAGTTCCATGACGAATGGAAGGCCCTGGGCGCGCAGGTCGACTGGTTCGACCGCGACGAGGTGACCGCCCGCATCGGCAGCCCCTATCTCGGCGGCTGGATGGTGCGCAACTCGGGCCACATCAACCCCTTCGCCATGACCGTGGGCCTGGCTGGCGCGCTGGAACGCGAAGGCGTGGTGATCCACGAAAACACCCGCGCCACCCGGATCGAGCGCATCGGCCATGCCTGGCGGGTGCATGGCCCGGCGGGAACGGTGACCGCGCCGCAGGTGGTGCTGGCGACCAATGCGCTGACCGGCGACATCTGGCCGGGGCTCAAACGCACGCTGATCCCGTTCAAGGTGTTCCAGTCAGCGACGCCTGCCCTGTCCGACGACCTGCGCCGGGTGATCCTGCCGGGCAACCCGGCGGTTTCCGACATGCGCCGCGACCTGCGCTATTTCCACTATGACGTGGAGGGGCGGCTGGTCAGCGGCGGCACCCATACCTTCTGGCTGAACGAGGCCGACCGGGGCCGGGCCAAGGTGGCGCGGATGCTGGCCCGCGCCTTCCCGGCCTTTGGCGGGGCAGAGCCGCAGATGCAGGAATACTGGTCCGGCACCTTTGCCGTGGTCCCCGACCGCAAGCCGAGGCTCTATCGGCTGGGGCCGGGGCTGATCTTTGGCGGCATCTATTCGGGGCGCGGCGTGGCGCTGTCGATGAGCTATGGCCAGGAACTGGGCCGGCTGGCCGCCGAAAGGCGCAGCGACGACCAGATGCCGGTGCCGGTGACGCGGATGCAGCCGGTGCCGTTCCATCCGGTCGCGGTGCAGGTCGCCAACCGCATCCATCGGCTGAACCAGTTGCAGGACCGCCTGGGCTGACGGCCCCCCGGCGGGGGCGACGCCCCCGCCCCCGCGCCCCCGCCTAGCGGTTCTGGCGCAGCAGGGTTTCCGCCGCGATATAGCCCCAGGTCATGTTCGGCCCGATGGTGGTGCCCGCCCCCACGGCGCGGGTGCCAAAGGGGTTCGCCATTGCCAGGCCCGCCGCGTAAAGCCCCGCGATCACGCTGCCGTCGGGGCGCAGCACCTGCCCCTTTGCATTGGTCCGCGCGCCGCCCTTGGTGCCCAGGATCGAGCGGTTCAGGCTCATCCCGACATAGGGCGCCTTGTCGATCGGCTTCAGCTTGTTGGCCGGCCCATGCGCCTTGTAATCCTCCCAGCCGCTCTCGCCGCGGTGGAAATCGCTGTCGCGCCCCTCGGCGCACATCCGGTTCCAGCGTTCGATCGTTGCCTTCAGCGCCGCCGCCGGCAGGCCCAGTTCCAGCGCCAGCCCCTCGACCGTCGCGGATTTCTTGACCCAGCCCGGTTCATAGGACGCATACCAGCGGAACGGCAGCGAGGTTTTCAGAAAGCGGTGATCGCCCACCAGATAGCAGGGCAGGTGTTCCGGCTGGCCCTGCGCGTCGCGCAGGTCCATCGCCTCGCCGATGTTGAAATCGGTCTCGCTGACGAAACGCGCGGCGTGGCGGTTGACCACGATGGAATGCGGCTCGGCCTGAAAGGTCATCGGCAGGCCATGCGGGCGGCCCTGATAGCGCGTCGGCAGGCAGGGATAGATGTTGGCCTGGTCCATCCGCGCCAGTTCGGCGCCGACCGCGCCGGCCATGCGCTGGCCGTCGCCCTCATTGGTGCGCGGGCTGCCCAGCCGGTCGATCGGGCCGGGGAAATGCGCCTTCTGCATCTCCTTGTTCCATTCGAACCCGCCGGTGGCGATCACCACGCCGCGCCGCGCCGTCAGGACCTGCCGCCGGCCGGCATGTTCGACCTCGGCCCCGGTGACGGCGCCGCTGTCGTCCTGGATCAGCGCGATGGCCCGAGTCTGCAGCCGGAAGGTCACGCCGGCATCCATGCAGCCGCGCACCAGCCCGGTCATCAGCGCCGTGCCCTGCCCGCCCGCGTTGCGCAGCCAGCGCCACAGCAGTTTCGGCCACAGCTTCATCCCCGCCCGGATCGGGTGGTGATAGACATCGTGATCGACGATTTCCTGATAGGTAAAGGAATGCGGCAGGGTGGACCGCCGCATGTGGCGGGCATGGCGGCCGGCCAGGTTGCGCGACAGCGGCATGGGCGAAACCATGCGCCCGCGCAGCTTGCCGCCCGGCAATTCGGCAAAGGGGTCCGGCTCCTCGATCAGGCGCAGGTCCAGGGGCGTGTTGTCCTCGAGGAACTTCAGCATCTCGGGCGCCGATTCGACAAACCCCTGCCACAGCTCGTCCTCATCGGCGGCCCAGCCTTCGGGTGCCGCCGCGCGCAGATAGGCCATCGCCTCGTCGCGGCTGTCATGCACGCCTTCGCGCGCCGCGACGTGGTTGGCGGGAATCCAGATCCCCGAGCCGGACATGGCCGAGGTGCCGCCCAGCCATTCGGTCTTTTCGATGGCCAGCACCTTCAGCCCGCCCCTGGCCGCCCGCAGCGCCGAGGCGCAGGCCGCCGAGCCGGTGCCGATCACCAGAACATCCCAGGTTTCTTCCGCTTGCCCCATGGCCGCATCCCTTTTTCCGCGCAAAGCGCCCTTGTTCATTGTGCCGCGCCCGACTTGCCGCGCCCGTCTTGCGGCGACATTGCCGCAACCGCGCCAATCTGTCCACTATTGTGTATGCACTTTAACGAGGCTAGGCTTCCCCCAGGAAACGCCGTGCAGAAGCCCTCCAACAGAGAGACCCTCCATGTCCGACCTCAGCCAGAAAACCGCCGCATCACATATCCATATCTCGCCGCCCGAAGACCGCGAGAGCTATTGGCAACCCGTGCCCGCCAACGGCCATATCGACGTGGCGTTGGCGCCGCATATCGTGGGGATGGAATTTCCCTTTGCCATGGGCACCCAGACCGTCGCGCCGGGCGGCTATGTCCGCGAACACAGCCATCCCGACAACGAAGAGGCGCTGTATATCCTGGAAGGCAAGGGCCGCGCCGTGGTCGAGGGCAAGGAATACCCGCTGACCCCCGGCACCGCGATCTTCCTGCCGAAAGCCGTGCGCCACATGTTCATCAACGAAGGCGAGACCGGGTTGAAATGGGTCTGGCTGATCCTGCCCAACGGTCTGGAGGATTTCTTCCGCCTGATCGGCCGCCCGCGCAGGCCCGGCGAACCCGTGCCGGCCAATTTCCCCCGGCCCGAGAATGTGTTGCAGATCGAGCAGGCAACGGTCTTTGCCGCCCAGCCCGACGACCAGCGCCAGCCCGGCTAGGCCGATGGCGACCCTGGGGCTGATCGGGTTCGGCGCGCTGGGCCAGGGGCTGGTGGCGGCGCTGGCGGGGCGCGGGCACGACTGGGTGCTGCTGCGGCGCCCCGGCTCGACCAGGGCCGTTCCGGACGGCCTCCGCACGGTCGACGACCTGCCCGCGCTGCTGGCCGCCCGGCCCGCCGCCGTGATCGAGGCGGCGGGCCAGTCCGCCGTCGCCGCCTGCGTTCCGGCGGTGCTGCGCGCCGGGATTCCCGTCGTGCTGGCCTCGACCGGGGCGCTGTCGGATGCGGCCCTGCGCGACGGGCTGCTGCGCGCCGCCCAGACGCCGGGCGCCCGGCTGGTCATTCCTTCGGGCGCGATCGCGGGGCTCGACTACCTGCGCGCCGTCGCGCCGCTGGACGGGGTCCGCATCCGCTATACCTCGCGCAAGCCGGTGGCGGCCTGGGCGGCGGAACTGGCCGCGCTGGGCCTGGACCCCGGTTCCCTGCGCAGCGAGGTGGTGCTGTTCGACGGCACCGCCGAAGCGGCCGCGCTGCGTTATCCCCGAAACCTGAACGTCGCGCTGACCCTGGCGCTGACCGCACCACAGGCCGGGCTGAGCGTGCGCGTCCTGGCCGATCCCGCCGCCACCGGCAACGGGCATGAGATCGACATAGACAGCCCGGCGGGCAGCGCCAGCTTTCGCATGGTCAATGCCCCCGCGCCCGGCAATCCGAAGACATCGCTGCTGACCGGCCTTTCGCTACGCGCGGCGGTAGAGGAGCTTTTGCCATGATCCACACCGCGCCGGACGGCTGCCGCATCCATTACGACACCGCCGGCACCGCCGGGCCACGGGTCCTGCTGATCCCCGGGCTGGGCGGGGACAGCCGGTTCTGGACCGGCGTCGCCGGCGACCTGGGGCGCGACCACCGGCTGATCCTGGCCGACCATCGCGGCGCGGGGCGCAGCGACCGGCCCGACAGCGCCTATTCCATCCCGCAGATCGCGGCCGACATGGCCGCCATCCTGCGCGAAACCGGCGGGCGGGCGCATGTCGTCGGCCATTCGACCGGCGGGGCCATCGCGCAGGTGCTGACGCTGGACCACGCCGATCTGGTCGCCAGCGTCACCATCAGCGCCAGCTGGGCCCGCGCCGACGCCCGCTTTGCCGCCATGTTCCGCGCCCGCGCCGCCATGATCGAGGCCGGCCTTGCCGAGGCCTATCAGGAACTGACCCCTGTGCTGGGTCACGAACCCGACTATCTGGCCGACAGGGCCGGGGATCTGGCCCGGGCGGTGGCGGCGGCGCCCCGGACGCTGGCCCCCTTTACGGTGACGGCGCGGCGGGTCAGGATGCTGCTCGACCACGACCGGCTGACGGACCTGCCCCGGATCGCCGTGCCCGCGCTGATCCTTGCCGCCAGCCAGGACGAGATGACACCGCCACCGATGCAGCAGCAGATCGCAAATGCCATTCCGGGCGCCCGGCTGGTCCGGCTGCCCGGCGCGCATTTCCACCCCGTCGCCCACCCCGACCGCCTGTCCGCGGCGGTGCGCGACTTCCTCGCAGGGCTTGCCCCATGACCGCCATGACCGATCCCCGCCTGACCGACCCCCGGCTGTCCCCCGGCGCCGATCTTCTGGCCGCGGGCCGCGCCCTGGCGCGCGACTGGCGCCTGGGGCCCTGCCCGTTCCTGCGCGAAGAGCGCGTGGCGTCAGAGGCCGAATACAAGCGCCGCACCGCCGCGCAGGGCCGCATCATGCAGCATGCCCATATCGGCTTTCGCAATGTCGACCGCACGATCTGGGCCATGGCCGAGGTCCACGACAAATGCCGGGCCGCAGGCGTGACGGTCGACCGTTTCGGCATCACGCTGGACTGGTCGATGGGCTATCCGCCCGACCGCCGCGCCAAGGCGACGCGCGGCACCGGCATCGTCCTGACCGGGCCCGAGGATTTCGCCCGCATCACCCATGCCGCCCCGGCGGCGAACCATTTCGGCGACTTCATGCTGGGCCTGCCCGGCGCGGTCGAGAATACCTGCGCCGCGCTGGCGGCCGGGGCCTCGTCGCTGGGCAACCTGGGGCAGTATTTCACCTTTCGCCTGCCCTATTGGGACGATGACGTTGCCACGACCGAGGCGACGGTCAAGGCGCTGGGCCTGATCGCCGCGCAAGAGGCCGAGGTGCTGGTGCATTCCAACCTCGACGACGGTTTTGCCGGCCTGTTCATCGACATGGCCTGCGCGCTGGGCATGGTGCTGATCGAGAAACACATCGTCGAGGGGCTGATCGGCGCGCGCATCGGCCATTGCTACGGCCACCATTTCAGCGACCCCTTGTCGCGCGCGGCCTTTCACGCGGCGCTGGCGCAGGTGACCGATACGCCCGGCACGATGATCTTTGGCAACACCGTCGCCTATCAATCCTCTGCCGCCGGCAATTATGCCAGCCTGTCCAGCTATCTGATGGCCGATATCCTGGCGCTGGGCCGCTGGCCGCTGGGCCATGCGATCAACCCGGTTCCGGTGACGGAAAACCTGCGCATCCCCGATGTCGAGGAGATCATCGACGCCCAGACCTTTGCCCACCGACTGGTCCAGCACGCGCCGTTCTACGACGCCATCTTCGACTGGCCCAAGGTGCAGGAGATGGCCGATCGCCTGGTCGAGGGCGGCCGCCGCTTTGCCGCCGCCACGCTGGCCGGGCTGGCCGACCGGGGCGTGGCGACCGACGACCCTGCCGCGCTGATGCTGGCGATCCGCCGGATGGGGCCAAGGCGGATGGAGGCGCTGTTCGGCCCCGGCGCCGAGGGGCCGCGCGGCCGCAGCCCGCTGATCGCGGCGGAATGGGCGCGCGAACTGGATCACAAGGCGGCGGCCTGGGTTGCCGGCCAGCCGCCGCTGGCCCGCCGCCTGCGGGTCTGCATCGGCACGACCGACGTGCATGAACACGGCAAATACCTGGTGGAACAGGCGCTTGCGGGCCTGGGCGCCGAGATCGTCGATGCCGGCGTCGCGGTCGACCCCGAAACCCTGGTCGCCCGCGCGCGGGACGCCGGCGCCGATGCCATCGCCATCAGCACCTACAACGGCGTCGCGCTCAGCTATTCCACCGCCGTTCTGGCCGCGATGCAGGCCCAGGGCGTCAGCGCGCGCCTGCTGGTCGGCGGCCGGCTGAACGAGGTGCCGGCCGATTCGAACTCGGGCCTGCCGGTCGAGGTCAGCGGCGATCTGGCCCGGCTGGGCGTCACCCCCTGCAAGGATCTGGACGCGATGCTGGCGGCCTTGCAGGACTGATCCCCCTTGCGCGCGCGCCCCGCAGCGATTGACGCGGACGCGGTCTCAGCGCCATATCCATGGCTGCAAGGGGATGGATCCGATGAACGACAGGCTTGCCGATCTGGGCTGGTCGGCCTTTTTCAGCGACCAGCTTGATCCGGCCGAACGCGGGCTGACGCCGGCGCGCGTCGCCGCCGTGCATCGCGCCCGGCTGGACCTGCTGACCCCGTCGGGCGCCCTGTCGATCGACCCCGGCCAGCCCGGCCCCTTTGCCGTGGGCGACTGGCTGCTGGTGCTGGACGGCACCCTGATCCGCCGGCTGGACCGCGCCTCGGAACTGTCGCGCAAGGCGGCGGGAACCGGGCTGGACCGGCAATTGATCGCGGCCAATGTCGATACCGTCTTCGTCACCACGTCCTGCAATGCCGATTTCAACCCCGGCCGGCTGGAGCGGTATCTGGCGCTGGCGGCCGAGGCGGGGGCGCGGGCGGTGATCCTGTTGACCAAGGCCGACCTGGTGGAGGACCCGGAGCCCTATCTGGAACAGGCCAGGGCGCTGGCGCCGGGCCAGCAGGCGCTGGCGCTGAACGGTCTTGACGCCGGCACGGTCGCGGCGCTGCGGCCCTGGACCGGGCCGGGGCAGACCGTGGTGCTGCTGGGGTCGTCGGGCGTGGGAAAGACCACGCTGACCAACCTGCTGACCGGCCGGCAGGACCCGACGCAGGGCATTCGCGCCCATGACGCGCATGGCCGCCACACCACCACCCACCGCGCGCTGCAACCGGTGACAGGCGGCGGCTGGCTGATCGACACGCCCGGCATCCGCGAATTGCAGCTGACCGACGTGGCCGAGGGCATCGCCACCGTCTTTGCCGAGCTGGAAGAGCTGGCGCAACAGTGCCGGTTCCGCGACTGCGCCCATCAGGCCGAGCCGGGCTGCGCGGTGCAGGCCGCCATCGCCGAGGGCCGGCTGGACCCGCGCCGGCTGGCCAGCTGGGACAAGCTGCGGCGCGAGGATGCGTTGAACAGCCAGAGCCTGGCGCAGACCCGCGCCCAGGGCCGCAGGTTCAGCAAGATGGTGAAATCGGCCGTCCGGGCCAAGACCCGGATGCGCGGCGGCGAAGACGACTAGGCCCCGGCCGACCCGGCCGACCCGGCGGCCCAGGCGAATTGCGCCTCGGTTTCCACCGCGCAGGGCCGCACCGCCCGCAGCCGCGCCAGCGCCGCGCCCGGCGGCTCTCCCGCCTCGACCATCAGGCGCAACACCGCCATGCCCGACCGGCCGCAGCCGCCCATGCAATGCACCAGCACTCGCCCGCCGCCGGCCAGCACCGCCCGCACCTCCTCGGCCACGCCGGGCCACAGCGCCAGGACCTCGGGGCCCGGCACGCCGAAATCGGCGATGGGCAGGGCGCGCCAGCCGATGCCCCGCGCGGCCAGATCCGCGCCCAGCCCCGCCGCGCCCTTGGCCGCCAGCTCGCCCGGCGTGGTCATTGTCAGCACCAGCGCCGGGCCAAAGGCCAGCACATCGGCCAGGTCCGCCGCATAGGCGCCGCCCCGCCCCGGCATCGGGCTGATCGCCAGCCAGCCGCCGCCGACCTCCAGGCTTGCCAGGCTCAACCCCATGCCGCTTTCATCCCGCTTTCCCTTCCCGGTGGACCTTGCCGCCCCGGCATCCTACTCTGCCGGCCGAGTCACGAGGTTTCCATGTCCGACACCGCCGAAAAATCCTATCAGGTGCTGGCGCGCAAGTATCGCCCGCAGACTTTTGCCGACCTGATCGGACAAGAGGCGATGGTGCGCACGCTGAAAAACGCCTTTGCGGCCGACCGCATCGCCCATGCCTTCGTGATGACCGGGGTGCGCGGGGTGGGCAAGACCACCACCGCCCGGATCATCGCCAAGGGGTTGAACTGCATCGGCCCCGATGGCACTGGCGGCCCCACCACCGAACCCTGCGGCCTGTGCGAAAGCTGCCGTGCCATCGCCGAGGGCCGGCATGTCGACGTGATGGAGATGGACGCCGCCTCGCGCACCGGGGTCAACGACATCCGCGAGATCATCGATTCCGTCCACTACCGGGCGGCTTCGGCGCGGTTCAAGGTCTACATCATCGACGAAGTCCACATGCTGTCGACCGCGGCCTTCAACGCGCTGCTGAAGACGCTCGAGGAACCGCCGGCGCATGTGAAGTTCATCTTTGCCACCACCGAGATCCGCAAGGTGCCCGTCACCGTCCTGTCGCGTTGCCAGCGGTTCGACCTGAAACGGATCGAACCCGAGGTGATGATGGCGCACCTTGAAAAGGTGGCGGCGCTGGAAGGGGCCAGTCTGGCGCCCGATGCGCTGGCGCTGATCACCCGCGCCGCCGAGGGCTCGGTCCGCGACGCCATGAGCCTGATGGACCAGGCCATTGCGCACGGCGCCGGCGAGACCACGGCCGACCAGGTGCGCGCCATGCTGGGGCTGGCCGACCGGGGCCGGGTGCTGGACCTGTTCGACATGGTGATGAAGGGCGAGGCGGCGCAGGCGCTGGCCGAACTGTCCGGGCAATATGCCGAAGGCGCCGATCCGATGGCCGTCCTGCGCGATCTGGCCGAGGTGACGCACTGGATCTCGGTGATCAAGATCACCCCCGAGGCCGCCGAAGACCCCACCGTTCCCCCCGACGAACGCCGCCGCGGGCTGGAGATGGCGGGCGCCTTGCAGATGCGCAGCCTCAGCCGGATGTGGCAGATGCTGCTCAAGGCGCTGGAAGAGGTGGGGCTGGCGCCGAACGCGATGATGGCGGCGGAAATGGCGGTGATCCGGCTGACCCATGTCGCCGACCTTCCCGACCCCGAAACGCTGGTCCGCAAGCTGACCGAAGGCCCGCGCCCGCCCACCGGCGGCGGGGGTGGCGGTGGCGGTGCCGGCATGCCGGGCGGTGCGCCGGCGGGGGGCGGTGCGGTGCATGGCGCCCTGCGCGCGCCCGCCGCGCCGGTGCGTGGCCCGGCGATGGGCGCGACCATGGCCGCCGCGGCGCCGGTGCTGGCCGAGGGGCAGTTGCAGGTCTACGCCAGCTTTGACGCGGTGATCGATCTGATCCGCGACAAGCGCGACATGCTGCTGTTGAAAGAGGTCGAGGACGGGCTGCGGCTGGTGCGCTATTCCCCCGGCCGGATCGAATTCGAACCCGGCCCGAAGGCGGCGCCCGATCTGGCGGCGCGGCTGGGCCAGCGGCTGCAGGGCTGGACCGGCGCGCGCTGGGGGGTCTCGGTCGTCGGGCAGGGTGGTGCGCCCACCATCGCCGAGGCGCGCGAGGCCGAGGCCCGCGAAGCCCAGGCCGAGGCATTGCAGACCCCGCTGGTGCAGGCGGTGCTGGCCGCCTTTCCCGGCGCCCGGATCAGCGAGATCCGCACCCCCGAGGCGATGGAGGCCGCCGCCGCGGCCGAGGCCCTGCCGCTGGCCGAACCGGAACTCGACGACGACTGGGACCCGTTCGAGGAATGACCGCGATCCGCCGCGCCACGCCCCATGATGCGGCCGAGGTGGCGCGGCTGAACGCCCATGTGCAGGGCTGGCACGCCGCGCATTACCCCGAGGCGTTCCACCCCGCCCCCGATCCCGCCACCCCCGGTTTCGCCGCCCTGACGGCGCATTTCCGCGACCGGCTGGCGGAACCGGGCACCACCTGCCTCTTGGCCGGCGATCCGGCGCTGGGCTATGCGCTCTGTTCGCTGCAGGACCGTCCGCCCAGCCTGTTTTCCCCCGCCGTCCGCCGGCTGATGGTCGATCACATCGCCGTGGCGCCGCAGGCCCGCCGGCAGGGCATCGGCGCGGCGCTGCTGGCGGCGGCCCGCGCGCTGGCCCGCGATCTGGCGGTGGACGAGGTGCTGCTGGACACCTGGGCGGCCAATACCGAGGCGCATGCCTTCTTTGCCGCCAATGGCTTTGCCCCGCGCCGGATGCTCTATCGCTCGGTGCCGTAAACCTTGCGCCCGGGGCCCGGGGGCCGTATCTCGGACAGGAACAAAAGGAGACGACGATGCTCAAAGGTCTTGGCGGGCTTGGCGACATGGCCAAGATGATGAAGGCGGCGCAGGAGATGCAGGCCAAGATGGCCGAGATGCAGGAGACGATGGCCCGCACCGTGGTGCTGGGTGAATCGGGCGCCGGGCTGGTCAAGGCCCGCGTCACCGCCAAAGGCGAACTGACCGGGCTGGACATCGACCCCTCGATCCTGGTCGCGTCGGAAAAAGAGGTGGTCGAGGATCTGATCATCGCCGCGATCAAGGATGCCCAGACCCGGGGTGCCGCCCGTCAGGCCGAGGAAATGCGCAAGATGACCGAGTCGCTGGGCCTGCCCCCCGACATGAAGCTGCCGTTCTGAGCCGGCCATGGCCGACGACACCGGCATCGAGGCGCTGATCGAGCTGATGGCCCGCCTGCCGGGACTTGGCCCGCGCTCGGCCCGCCGCGCGGTGCTGGCGCTGTTGTCGAAACGCGGCCAGCTGATGGCCCCCCTGGCACAGGCCATGGCCAATGTCGCGCTGACGGCGCGCGATTGCCGGGTCTGCGGCAATATCTCGACCACGGACCTGTGCCCGATCTGCGCCGATCCCGCCCGCGCGACGGGCGAAATCTGCGTGGTCGAGGATGTGGCCGACCTCTGGGCGCTGGAACGCGCCGGCCTGTTCAAGGGCCGCTACCATGTGCTGGGCGGCACGCTTTCGGCGCTGGATGCGGTGGGGCCGGATGAACTGGGCATCCCCCGCCTGGTCGGGCGGGTCCAGGCCGATGGCGTGACCGAGGTGATCCTGGCGCTGGCCGCCACGGTCGACGGCCAGACCACCGCGCATTACCTGGCCGAGGCGCTGGCCGCGACGCCGGCGCAGGTCACGACCCTGGCGCAGGGCGTCCCCGTCGGGGGCGAACTGGACTATCTCGACGACGGCACCATCGGCGCCGCCCTGCGCGCCCGCCGCCGGCTCTGACCGGCCCCGACCCGCGCCCGATTGCATTTGCCCCCCCGCCGGACTATCTGAAACCCGACGACCGACCCGACCGGAAGGGCCACTTAGGCATGAACTGGATCACCAACTACGTCCGCCCGAAGATCAACTCGCTCTTCTCGCGGCGCGAAGTGCCCGAGAACCTGTGGACGAAATGCCCGGAATGCGGGACCATGCTGTTCCACCGCGAACTGGCCGGCAACCAGAACGTCTGCTCGAACTGCGATCACCACATGGCGATCACCCCGCGCGACCGTTTCGCCGCGCTGTTCGACGGCGGCATCTTTGCCGAGGTCAAGGTGCCCGAACCCGTCGCCGACCCGCTGCATTTCCGCGACCAGAAAAGATACCCCGACCGGGTCAGGGCCGCGCAGAAGGCCAGCGGCGAAAAGGACGCCATGCTGGTGGCCGAGGGCGAGATCGGCCGCACCCCCATCGTCGCCGCCGCGCAGGATTTCAGCTTCATGGCCGGATCCATGGGCATGTATGTCGGCAACGCCATCGTCGCCGCCGCCGAACGCGCGGTGAAACTGAAGCGGCCGCTGGTGCTGTTTTCCGCCTCTGGCGGGGCGCGGATGCAGGAAGGCATGCTTTCCCTGATGCAGATGCCGCGCACCACGGTGGCGGTGCAGCTGCTGAAAGAGGCCGGGCTGCCCTATATCGTCGTCCTGACCCACCCCACCACCGGCGGGGTGACGGCCAGCTATGCCATGCTGGGCGACGTGCAGATCGCCGAGCCGAACGCGCAGATCGGCTTTGCCGGCGCCCGGGTGATCGAACAGACCATCCGCGAGAAACTGCCCGAGGGCTTTCAGCGCGCCGAATACCTGCTGGATCACGGCATGCTGGACCGCGTGGTGCATCGCAAGCGGATGCGCGAGGAACTGGTGACGCTGGTGCGCATGCTGACCGGCCTGCCGCCCGCCGTGCGCGGCGATCTGGCGCCGCCGGAACCCGCAGCCACAGCCGCCGAAGGGGCCAGGACTTGACCACCACCGCCGGATCGGACGCGATCCTTGAACGGATGATGGCCTTTCACCCCAAGGTCATCGACCTGACGCTTGACCGGGTGCATCGGCTGCTGGCCGCGCTGGGCCATCCCGAACGCCGCCTGCCGCCGGTGATCCATATCGCCGGCACCAATGGCAAGGGCTCGACCCAGGCGATGATCCGCGCCGGGCTCGAATCCGGCGGTGACCGGGTCCATGCCTATACCTCGCCGCATCTGGCCCGGTTCCACGAACGCATCCGCCTGGCCGGAACGCTGATCACCGAACCGGCGCTGACCGCGCTCCTGGACGAATGCGTGCAGGCCAACGGGCAGGACGCGATCACCTTCTTTGAAATCACCACCTGCGCCGCGCTCCTGGCCTTTGCCCGCACGCCCGCCGAATTCACCCTGCTCGAGGTCGGCCTGGGCGGGCGGCTCGACGCCACCAATGTCGTCGACCGACCCCGGCTGACCATCATCACCCCGGTGTCGATCGACCACCAGCAATACCTGGGCGAGACCCTGGCCGAGATCGCCAGCGAAAAGGCCGGCATAATCAAGCCCGGCGTGCCTTGCGTGGTCGGCCCGCAAGAGGCCGGGGGGCTGGCGGTGATCGAGGCGCGGGCCGCCCGGCTGGGCGCGCCGCTCTGGGTGCATGGCCAGCACTGGACCGCGTGGGAAGAACGCGGCCGGCTGATCTATCAGGATGAAAACGGCCTCCTCGACCTGCCGCTGCCCAACCTGCCCGGTCCGCATCAGATCCAGAATGCCGGTGCTGCCGTGGCCGCGCTGCGCCTCCTGGGCCGCGACGAGGCCGCCTGCGAAGCCGCCGTCACCCGCGCCGACTGGCCAGCGCGGATGCAACGGCTGCGCCGGGGTCCCCTGGCCGAGAGCGCGCCGGGGGTCGAGCTTTGGCTTGACGGCGGCCACAACCCCGCCGGGGGCGAGGCCGTCGCCGCAACGCTGGCCCGCATGCCGGCGCGCCAGACCCACCTGATCTGCGGCATGTTGAACACCAAGGACGTGCGCGGCTACATGCGCCCGCTGGCGCCGCATGTCACCCGGCTCTGGGCAGTGTCGATCCCGAACGAACCCAACACCCTGCCGGCCGAAACCACCCGCGACGCTGCGATCGACAGCGGCATCCCGGCCGAGGCGGCGCCCTCGGTCGCCGACGCACTGGCCGCGATCGCCGCGGCCGATCCGCAGGCCCGCGTGCTGATCTGCGGCTCGCTCTACCTGGCCGGGCAGGTGCTGAAACAGAACGGCTAGGACCAAATTCCTTCAAAGGAATTTGCCAAGATTTTTCCGTAAAAATCTTGCCGCGCTCAGGCGCCGTAGCGCGCCATGAACATCTCGACCGCGCCACGCACCGATTTTTCCACGTCCTGCGGCCGGATCTCCTCGGCCAGGCCAAAGATCAGCTTTTCGTGGATATGCGCCTTGCACAGCTGGGCGAACTGGTCGGCGGCCAGGTCGAAATCCTCGATCCGCAGCGCGCCCTTTTCGGTCATGTGCCGCATGTGATGCACCAGCCGGTCATGGATGCGCTTGGGGCCGTTGACATAGAAGGCGCGCGCCAGGTCGGGGAACCGGCCGCCCTCGGCCACCACCAGGCGAAACATGTTGCGGCCGAAATCCGACATCAGGAAACCGGCGATCCGGGTCGCGGCAAAGCGAAGCTGGTCCTCTGCCGGGGCGTTGTAGTCCATGGCCGCTTCGGCCTCGTCGGTCTGGCGCTGGCATTCCGAGGTACAGATTTCGGTGAACAGAAGCCGCTTGTCGGGGAAATAGCTGTAAAGCGTGGCCTTCGACACCTCGGCCTCGCGGGCGATGTCGTCGACCGAGGCGCCGTCGAACCCGTCACGCATGAAGACGCGGCGGGCGCCGTCCAGCACCTGGTCGTATTTGCGTCCCTTGCGGATCTCGCCGTCGGCAGCCATGGCCCCCCCTTCGGGCAACCATAGGCCAGCGCGGTCCTTGCCGGCAAGCGGTGCGGCAGGGGGCCTCACTCTTCCAGGATGCAGACGGCCGCCGGATCGCAGCCCCGGGTCGAGGCGGTCACCGTCCCGTCCGGCCAGGTCAGGGTCGGCACCAGCGTGCCCATGGTCTGCGCCACCGCCGGCGCGGCGGTCAGCGCCAGCGCGGCCATAAGGGCGGCGGCAAGCATCGTGGCAATCGGGGTTCCTTGCGGGGTGGTCATGGTGGCTCTCCTGAACCGTTCGGTCTGGTTTTGCCATAACTGAACTAAACCGTTCAGTTTGTCAACCGAGTCGTTCTGCCCGCTTCCGCCGCCGCCCCGGCCCGTGTCAGGGCCTGGACCCATTCCTATTCCCCCGCCAGCGTGGAAAAATCGGGATGATCAACGGGTTGCGACCCGCAGCGCGGGGTGGATCCCCCGGGCAAGGGGCGCGAGCCGGTGAGCGCCCGATTTCTCCACGCCCGGAGGGTTGGCCGGATCTGACCGCTGCCTGCGTTGCAAGGCCTTGAAATAGGCCCACTATTCCTGCAACCTTGCGCCTTGTCAGCGGTCAGATCCGGCCAACTGGTGGGGAATGGGAATGGGTCCAGACCCTAGGCCGGGAAGACCGCCCTTGCAGGACATGCGCCATGCCCCAGAAACCCCGCGCCCGCGACCTGGGCCTGCCCTTTCCCGGCACGCCCGGCGCGCTGAATGCCATCACCGACGTGCCCGGCGTCGCCGTCGGCTTTGCCACGCTGACCGACCCGGCCCGCAACCTGCGCACCGGCGTCACCGCCATCGTGCCGCGGCCGGGGCGGCATGCCCGCCCGGTGCGCGCAGGCCAGGCCACGCTGAACGGCAATGGCGAGATGACGGGAACCCACTGGATCAACGATGCCGGCTATTTCCTCGGGCCGGTCTGCATCACCAACACCCATTCCATCGGCGCGGTGCATCACGGCGCGACCCGCTGGATGATCGACACCTATGCCGAGCATTTCGCCGGCCATGCCTGGGCCATGCCGGTGGTGGCCGAAACCTATGATGGGCTTCTGAACGACATCAACGCCATGGCGGTGACGCCCGACCATGCCATCGCCGCGCTGAATGCCGCCTCGACCGGCCCGGTGGCCGAGGGGTCCACCGGCGGCGGCAACGGCATGATCGCCTATGAATTCAAGGCCGGCACCGGCACCGCCTCGCGCCGTGTCACCCTGCGGGGCGAGAGCTTTACCCTGGGCGTGCTGGTACAGGCCAACCACGGGCTGCGGCCCTGGCTGACCGTGCTGGGCAAGCCGGTGGGCCGATTGATGCCCGAAGGCGCCTTTCGTTCAGCCGAGATGGGCTCGATCATCGTCGTCATCGCCACCGACGCGCCGCTGTCGCCCTTGTCGCTGCGGCATCTGGCGCGGCGGGCCGGGCTGGGGCTGGCGCGCGGCGGCACGCCCGGCGGCAATTCCTCGGGCGATATCTTCCTGGCCTTCTCGACCGCCGAGGCCGGGCCGATGCCGCAGCATCAGGGCCTGCGCCTGACGCGCGAGGAACTGAACGGCGAGCATCTCGACCCGCTTTACCTGGCCGCGGTCGAGGCGGTCGAGGAATCGGTGGTCAACGCCCTGGTCGCGGGCGAAGATGTGCCGGTGTTCAAACCCGCCGGCCGCATCTGCCCCGGCATCGACACCGCCCGGCTGGCGGGCCTGTTCGCGTAAGCGGCCGCTGCTGCGGCCTGCCGCCGCGGCTGCCTGGACTTGTGCCCGGCGGCCCGCCTGCTAGATTAGAACCATTCTAAGAACAAGGTTCCACCATGCTGCCCTCGCTGTCCGCCCGCCGCCGCTTTTCCGACCTCAGCGAACAAGAGGTGCTGGCGCTGGCGATTTCCTCCGAAGAAGACGACGCCCGCATCTACCGCAGCTTTGCCGAACGGCTGCGCACCGAATACCCGGCATCGGCGGCGGTGTTCGACGGCATGGCAGTCGAGGAAGACGACCACCGCCGCCAGCTGATCGAGTTGCACCAGCAGCGGTTCGGCCAGGTGATCCCGCTGATCCGGCGCGAACATGTCGCGGGCTTTTACGCGCGCAAGCCGGTCTGGCTGGCCGCCAACCTGTCGCTCGAGGTGATCCGCGGCGAGGCGCAGGCGATGGAACAGCAGGCCGCCGCCTTCTATACCCGCGCGGCCCAGGCCACCCCCGATGCCGCCACGCGCAAATTGCTGGGCGATCTGGCCGCGGCCGAGGCCGGCCATGACCACCGCGCCGGCGAATTGCAGGCCGAACACCTGGACCCCGACGCCCGCGCGGACGAGGACGCCACCGCCAAGCGCCAGTTCATCCTGACCTGGGTGCAGCCGGGGCTGGCCGGGCTGATGGATGGCTCGGTCTCGACGCTGGCGCCGATCTTCGCCACCGCCTTTGCCACCCATGACACCTGGACCACCTTTCTGGTCGGCGCTGCCGCGTCGGTCGGCGCCGGCATCTCGATGGGCTTTACCGAGGCGGCGCATGACGACGGCGTGCTGTCGGGGCGCGGTAGCCCGTGGAAACGCGGCCTTGCCTCCGGCGTGATGACCGCCGTCGGCGGGCTGGGCCACGCCCTGCCCTATCTGATCCCGGAATTCTGGACCGCGACCACCATCGCCATGATCGTGGTCTTCATCGAGCTTTGGGCCATCGCCTGGATCCAGAACCGCTATATGGAAACCCCGTTCCTGCGCGCGGCCTTGCAGGTCGTGCTGGGCGGTGCTTTGGTCTTTGCCGCCGGCGCGCTGATCGGCGGGGGATAAGGGGAACGGGATGTATCGCAAGGGCGAGGTCAGCTATCAGCCGCTGCCGCTGCCGGACCGGGTGCAGATGGACCCCGAGGCCTCGATCCGCGCGGCCGGGGATTTTCTGGCCTATATGCGCAAGCGGCATTCCGTGCGGCATTATTCCGGCCAGCCGGTGCCCGAGGCGGTGATCGCCGCCTGCATCGCCGCGGCCGGAACCGCGCCTTCGGGGGCCAACCACCAGCCCTGGCATTTCGCCGCCGTCTCGAACCCGGCGATGAAGGCGCGGATCCGCGAGGCGGCGGAAGAAGAGGAAAAGGCCTTCTATTCCGGCGGGGCGGGCGACGAATGGCTGGCGGCGCTGGAACCCATCGGCACCGGCGCGTCAAAGCCGCATCTGACCGACGCGCCCTGGCTGATCGTGGTCTTTGCCCAGCGCTGGGGCCTGACGCAGGACGGCACGCGCTACAAGAACTATTACGTGCCCGAAAGCGTCGGCATCGCCACCGGCATGCTGATCACCGCGCTTCACCATGCCGGGCTGGTCTGCCTGGAACACACGCCGAACCCGATGGCCTTCCTGAACGAGATGCTGGGCCGCCCGGCGCAGGAAAAGCCGGTGATGATCCTGCCGGTCGGCTATCCGGCCGCCGATGCCACCGTTCCGGCAGTGGCCAAGCGCAAGAAGCCGCTGGACCAGATCGCCAGCTTCTTCCGCTGACGCGCCCCCCGGCTCAGACCCGGTGATAGGGCGACCCGGCCAGGATGGTCGCGGCGCGATAGAGCTGCTCGGCCAGCATCACCCGCACCAGCATATGCGGCCAGACCATCGCGCCAAAGCTGATCGCCAGGTCGGCCCGCGCCCGCAAGCCAGGGTCGATCCCGTCGGCGCCGCCGATGACAAAGGCCGCATCCTGCCGCCCGCTGTCGCGCCACCGGGCCAGTTGCTCCGCGAACTCGGGCGAGGACATCACCCGCCCGCGTTCGTCCAGCACGCACAGCACCGCCCCCGCCGGCACCGCGCGGGCCAGCAATTCGGCCTCGGCCGCCATGCCGCCACCGCGCCGGTCCTCGACCTCATGCTCGGCCACCGGGCCCAGCGCCAGCGCCCGCCCGGTCTTGCCCAGCCGATCCAGGTAATCGTCCACCAGCGTCCGTTCCGGCCCCGCCCGCAGGCGGCCCACGGCGCAAAGGTGCAGCCGCATCAGCCCTGCGCGGGCCGCGGCGCGGCCTGGCCGGCCGGCATCCACATCTTTTCCAGCTGGTAGAAATCGCGGACTTCGGGCCGGAACACATGCACGATGACATCGCCGCTGTCGATCAGCACCCAGTCGCCGGTTTCCTTGCCTTCCATCTTGACGTTCAGGCCAAAGCCCTGCTTCAGCCGGTCGGCCAGCTTTTCGGCGATCGCGCCCACCTGGCGCGACGACCGGCCCGAGCAGATCACCATGTAATCCGCCACGTCCGACCGGCCGCGCAGGTCGATCTGCACGATATCCTCGGCCTTGTCGTCGTCGACCGAGGCCAGCACCGCCTGCAACAGCTGTTCCGAAGTGTAGTCGGGGGCATTCACGCGATCCGCCCGGCGGTCTTCACGGGGTCCGACCGGCAGCCCGGTCGTGGGGTCAGAGTGAGACAGGACATCGTCCTCCGCAAATGCGCGACTGCCCCGCGCCGGGCCTTTCCGCGCCAAGGCTAGCACCCGGCGCCGTCAATCTCAACGGCAAGGGCGGCGTGGACGGGGCGGAAAGGCGGCGAACTAGCGCCAATCGCCCGCGGTCGCAAGACCAAATCCGGGCCGCGCCCCGACGCGCGGGCCGCCACCGGGTTTGATCGGCGCCGCCATCTGTGCCACCCTGTCACGGGGAAGGGGGCAAGATGGACCTGATCGACCCTTCGGTCATCGCCACGGCCGACGGTCTTTGGCAACAAGTGCTGAAGTTCATCGTCTCGCTGACACAGCCCTACCGGCTGTGGCAGGTGGTGATCGTCGTGGCGCTGGCGCTGGCGGCGCATCTGGCGGGGCGCTGGCTGGCGGGGCGGCTTGACCGCTGGATGCGCGACCATGACAGCCTGACCAAGCGCCAGGCCCGGCTGGGGCTGTTGCTGCGCAACCGGATGCGGGGCCTTTTGTTCGCGGTCTTTGCCTGGGCCGCCGTCGCGGTGATCGCGCAGATTTCGGCCTTTCCCTCGCGGCGCTACCTCGTGGAACTGGCCGCCACCATCGGTACCGCCTGGTTCCTCATCGGCCTGATGACCCGGCTGATCCGCAACCGCTTTCTGCGGCGGATCGTGTCCTGGGGGGCCTGGATCTATGTCACCCTGCTGTACCTCGGCCTGCTCGACACCTTTACCCGCGTGCTGGACAGCCTGGCCATCACCTTTGGCGACTTCCGGCTGTCGGCGCTGGCGCTGATCAAGGCGCTGATCGTCACCGGGGCGCTCCTGACGCTGGCCCGGCTGGTCACCCAGGGCGCCGCCAGCCGCATCCGCGCCAATGCCGACATCAGCCCCTCGGTCCAGGTGCTGGCGATCAAGCTGATGCAGATCACCGCCTTCGGCGCCGCCTTCTTCATCGGGCTGAAGGCGGTGGGCTTTGACCTGACCGGCCTTGCGGTTCTGTCCGGCGCCATCGGCGTCGGCCTGGGCTTTGGCCTGCAAAAGGTGGTGTCGAACCTGGTCTCCGGCGTGATCATCCTCCTGGACAAGTCGATCAAGCCCGGCGACGTGATCAGCCTGGGCCATACCTTCGGCTGGATCGAATCGCTGGGCGCCCGCTATGTCAGCGTCGTCACCCGCGACGGCAAGGAATACCTGATCCCGAACGAGGACCTGATCACCGGGCAGGTGGTGAACTGGTCGCATTCCGATGAATTCGTCCGCATCGACCTGACCTTCGGCACCTCTTATGCCGACGATCCGCACCTGGTGCGCAAACTGGCGATCGAGGCGGCGCTGGCCACCAAGCGGGTGCTGAACACCCGGCCCGCCGTCTGCCACATCACCGGCTTTGGCGACAGCTCGGTCGATTACGTGCTGCGGTTCTGGATCACCGACCCGTCGCAGGGCCTGACCAACATCCGCGGCAACGTCTATCTGGCGCTGTGGGACACGTTCAAGGCCCACGGCATCACGATCCCCTTCCCCCAGCGCGAGGTGCGGATGCTGAACCCCGCCTGGGCCGAACCCGAACCCCTCCCCGATCCCGACAACGGCGCGGCGCCCCCGCCGCCTTCGCCCCCGCCGCCTTCGCCCTAGCCGCGATGCCAGGCCGCGATCATCGCCCCGGTGTCGGGGTTGGGCGCGGCATGGCTGACCACCGCCACGTCCAGCGGCACGTCCCGCGCCAGCCGCGCCGCGCGCAGGATCGCATCGTCGATCCAGTCGGGCAGGTTGCCAAAGGCGCCGCCGCCCAGCCGGGTCAGGAACAGCCGGTTGCTGCCGCCCCGCGCCACCTGCGCGGCGGCCACGCGGAACGTCGCCTCATAGGCCGCCGCCAGCACCAGCCGGGCAAAGGGCTCCCATTCCGCGACCGGCTCGGTGGCATAGGCCACCGGCAGGGCCGAGGCATAGACCTGCGTCACCAGATGCCCCGCGCCGGGCAGCGTCACCTCGGTGTCTTCCTGCACCCCCACCCGCAACAGCCCGCGCAGCCGGCCCTTGTGGCCGGGGATCGCCGCCGCGATCGCCGCCAGACCGCCGGGGCGGGGCAAGAGATAGCCATTGCGCATATGCCACAGCGCCCCCTGGTCATTGCCCAGCGCCCGGCCCAGGTCGGCCGTGGTGTCGACCTGCCGATCCGCCGACTGGCCGATGCCCCCCGCGACCGGCATCAGGTAATTGCGCCAGATCGTGCCCGCCGCGCAGGCCATGGCACAGGCCGGCCCCTGCGTCCGGTCGGTGGCATAGCCGGCGATGCCCTGCTCGGGCGTCACCTCGGGCGAGATCATCTCCAGCAGGTTGAACTGCGACGCCACCTGGAACACCGCCCCCGCATTTTCCGGATCGGCATGCAGCGCCCTTGCGTCCCCCACCCGCTCATGCAGGTGCAGCCGCCCCCGGCCCGTCTGCTCGGGCGGCAGGTGGGGCAGATCCGCCAGCGCCGGCATGTGCAGCCGCCCGGCCCGCAGCCGCCGGCCGCTGTCGCGCATCACCAGCCAGTCGCCATCGACCTCGACGCCCGCCCGCACCACCTCGGGCCGGTCGCTCGGCAACCCGGTCAAAGCCTGAAACCAGTTCATTCCGCCCTACCCCGCCCAACCGCCGGAGGCCGCCCCTAGGCCGTCGCGCGCCGCAGCACAGACTGGCGCACCTCGGTCGAGGATATGCCCTCGGTCCGCGGCAGGTAAACCACTTCGCACAGGTCCGACAAGTCGTCGAACAGCCGGTCGCCCAGCGCGGCGGGGGCAGCCCCGCGCCGCCGCAAGGCCAGGTCATGCACCGCCGCCGACGCCCCCGGCGCCGCGCCGGCCGGCTCTCCCTTGCTGCGCAGCACCACCGTCGCCGGCCCCTCGCTCAGGTTCACCTGCTGCGGCTTCAGGTGCAGCAACCGGCGCGGCCTTGCCTTGCCCCGCCGGACCGCGCGGGTGTTTTCCGCCACCTCGGTCGCCTCTGCCGGAACGATTCCCGCCTGGCCCAGGATTTCCACCCGATAGGGGCCGGTTTCGCCGTCCTCCAGCACCGCCTTGCCGCCGACCGTCACGAAAGACGCCAATCCACCATGCGCGGTCGCGCCGATGCAGGGCGCTGTCCGCGCCTTTGTCCTGCCTGCCACCTTGACCTCGTCTTGCTGCTCGAAGGAATTGTTCTTGGTTTTGGAAAACCTTTGGCTTTGCAGCCCCTTGCGTCAATCTTAACCTTTTGCCGCAACGGCAAGACCCCGGCGGATTGAGTCCGCCGCGCAACAGATCTGCGACGCCGGCACGACATTCCGGCGCCGCGGGCGGGCTGCGATCCGCCCACCGCACCGGGCGAAACCGGGGCTCAACCGCCTTGATCGGCCCCTGATTTGGGCTTATCAGACGCTGATGAACCGCTTCTTCGACATGACCGACCGCGCGCGCCTGCCCTGGCGCTTCGCCCGTGAGACGCGGTCGATCTCGGGCCTTCTAGGCTGACCGGCCGCCGCCCGCGCGGGCGGCCGTCTTCCGCGCACCCCATTTCCAAGCGACCAGCCAAGGATGAGAGCCATGTCCGCTCCGCGCACCCTCTATGACAAGATCTGGGACGACCACGTTGTCCATACCGCCGATGACGGCACCTGCCTGCTCTATATCGACCGCCACCTGGTGCATGAAGTCACCAGCCCCCAGGCCTTTGAAGGCCTGCGCATGACCGGCCGCAAGGTCCGCGCGCCGGAAAAGACCATCGCCGTGCCCGACCACAACGTGCCGACCACGCTGGACCGCGCCGATGCCTCGACCATGACCGAGGACAGCCGCATCCAGGTCGCCGCGCTGGACAAGAACGCCAAGGATTTCGGCATCAACTACTATCCGGTTTCCGACGTGCGCCAGGGCATCGTGCATATCGTCGGCCCCGAACAGGGCTGGACCCTGCCGGGCATGACCGTGGTCTGCGGTGACAGCCACACGGCCACCCACGGCGCCTTTGGCGCGCTGGCCCATGGCATCGGCACGTCAGAGGTGGAACACGTCCTGGCCACCCAGACGCTGATCCAGAAGAAGTCCAGGAACATGAAGGTGGAGATCACCGGGTCGCTGCGCCCCGGCGTCACCGCGAAAGACATCACCCTGTCGGTGATCGGCGCCACCGGCACCGCAGGCGGCACCGGCTATGTCATCGAATACTGCGGCCAGGCGATCCGCGAGCTTTCGATGGAAGGCCGGATGACCGTCTGCAACATGGCCATCGAGGGCGGCGCCCGCGCCGGCCTGATCGCGCCCGACGAAAAGACCTTTGCCTATTGCATGGGCCGCCCCCACGCCCCCAAGGGCGCCAAGTGGGAGGCAGCACTGGCCTACTGGAAGACCCTCTTCACCGACGAGGGCGCGCATTTCGACAAGGTCGTGACCATCCGCGGCGAGGATATCGCGCCGGTCGTCACCTGGGGCACCTCGCCCGAGGACGTGCTGCCGATCACCGGCACCGTGCCCGCCCCCGCCGATTTCACCGGCGGCAAGGTCGAGGCGGCGCAGCGCAGCCTTGACTACATGGGCCTGACCCCCGGCCAGAAGCTGACCGACATCAAGATCGACACCGTCTTCATCGGCTCCTGCACCAATGGCCGGATCGAGGACCTGCGCGCCGCGGCGGCGATCCTGAAGGGCAAGAAGATCAAGGACGGCATGCGCGCCATGGTCGTCCCCGGCTCGGGCCTCGTCCGCGCCCAGGCCGAGGAAGAGGGCCTGGCCCAGATCTTCATCGACGCCGGCTTCGAATGGCGCCTTGCGGGCTGTTCCATGTGCCTGGCGATGAACCCCGACCAGCTCTCGCCCGGCGAACGCTGTGCGGCCACCTCGAACCGCAATTTCGAGGGCCGCCAGGGCCGCGGCGGCCGCACCCACCTGATGTCACCCGCCATGGCGGCGGCGGCGGCGATCACCGGTCACCTGACCGACGTGCGCGAGCTGATGGGCGAGACGGCCTGATGGGGTTTTGGCCTTTCCGGAGGTCCAGCAAAGCCAAGCCGGCGCCTCTGCGCGTCGGCGACGTCGGCCCCTATGCCGATCTGTCCGCGCGCCCCAATCCCGACGGGCTGGCACTGATCTCGATGCCGAAACTTGCCGTGGTGGCCATGGCCGCGGCACGGGGTGGACTCTTGACCCGCGCCGAGTTCGAGACGGTGCGGGGCAAGAGCGGCTGCATCGCCATGCCCCACAGGCAAGATGGCGACCTGGACATCCAGACCTACCGGCAGTTCCTGCAACTATCGGCCGCGCCGACCACGCTGGAAAACGATCGGGCCGAGCTTGTCGACGCGATGCAGGGCCTGAAGGCACTGCTGGACAGCGTGGGCGAAACCAACTGGTCCAACCGGATCGGCGGCGTTCTGGCCAAGGGAACGCCATGGAACGAGCGGGTGGAAACAGAAATCTGGTTCGACCCGCGGATGCTGCTGGACCTGCGGCTATGTGACGGAAACGGACATCGCGTCGCGCCTGAAGAGGCGCCGCGCATCAATGAGGATTTCGAGCGTGCCTCCATGCGCCTTTGGGTGGCGCTGGAGCGGCTCGAGCAACATCACGAGGACTAGTCCGATGGACAAATTCACCACCCTGACCGGAATCGCGGCGCCCATGCCGCTGGTCAACATCGACACCGACATGATCATCCCGAAGCAGTTCCTCAAGACGATCCAGCGCTCGGGCCTGGGCAAGAACCTGTTCGACGAGATGCGCTATACCCAGGACGGGGCGGAAATCGCCGATTTCGTCCTGAACCAGCCGGCCTATCGCAAGTCCGAGATCATCGTGGCCGGCGACAACTTCGGCTGCGGCTCGTCGCGCGAACACGCGCCCTGGGCGCTGCTCGACTTCGGCATCCGCTGCGTGATCTCCACCAGCTTTGCCGACATCTTCTTCAACAACTGCTTCAAGAACGGCATCCTGCCGGTCGTGCTGCCGCAAGAGGCGGTCGACCACCTGATGGATGACGCCCGCAAGGGCGCCAATGCCCGCATCTCCGTCGACCTGGAAAACCAGACGGTGACGGCCGCCGACGGCACCGCCTATGCCTTCGAGGTCGATGCCTTCAAGAAGCACTGCCTGCTGAACGGCCTGGACGACATCGGCCTGACCATGGAGAAATCCGCCTCGATCGACGCCTTCGAGGCGAAGAACGCCGCCCAGCGGCCCTGGGCCTGAAGTCTGGGGCCTGAAGTCTGACGCCTGAACCCCGCCGGCGGCCTCAGGCCGCCAGCGCCTGCTGGGTCAGCGCGCGGATCATGTCGGTGCTGGTGACGATGCCGACGATCCGCGTGCCGGCCAGCACCGGCACCGCCTCTACCGCCTCGTCGGCCAGCATCGGCAACAGCACCGATATCGGCGTCTCGGCGCTGGCCGTCGGCCCCGAACTGTCCATGATATCCCGCGCCACCAACGGCACCCGCCGCCCCAGCAGATGCGCCAGCGCCGGCACCAGCCCGGCCTGACGGGCCTCGGCCTCGGCCTGCGCCTGGCGGATCAGGTGGCCCTGCACCACCAGCCCCAGGAACTGCCCGTCCTCGTCCAGCACCGGCAGGGTCTGCACCCGATGCCGCCCGAACAGCGCCGCCGCCTCGGCCAGCGGCGCGCCGGGGCGCAGCGTCACCAGATCGCGCGACATGATATCGCCGGCCTGCACCGGGCCGCGCCGATGCGTCGCCGCCTGCAATTCCGCCGCCCCGATCAGCCGGGCCAGATCCTCGACCCCCAGGTTGAACGACTGGCGATAGCGGTCCAGCAGCCCGGTCAGCTCTTCCTCGCTCAGCCCCAGCCGCTCGGGCGGGGCGGGGTCATGCAGGCCGTGCCGGTTCGGCTCGTCGAACTGCCGGAACGGATAGCGCCGCCCGGTCAGCCGCGCATAGGCCATGCCCAGCGCCACCAGCGTCGCCGTCCCCGCCGCCACCGGCGCCAGCGCAAACCAGAACCCGGCCTGCAACGTCGCCCGGGCGACAGCGCCGCCACCATCGCCACCGCGCCCGCCGGCGGATGCAGCGCCCTGGCCGCGATGGTCGCGCTGATCGCCAGCCCCACCGCCAGCGCCACCCGCAGCACCGGATCGGCCACCGTCATGCAGACCGCCACGCCGACCAGCGCCGCGATGGTATTGCCGACGATCGCCGACCAGGGCTGCGCCAGGGGCTGTTCGGCACCGCGAATATCAGCACCGAACTCGCCCCAAAGGGCGCGATCAGATACAGGCCCAGCCGCGAATCCAGCCCCGACAGATGGGTGATCGCCCCCGTCAGCCCCAGCCCCAACAGCGCGCCGAACCCCGCGCGCAACGCCTCGTGCCACGAGGCATGGGCGACGGCGGGCCCAAAGGGGCGCAGGAAATGAAACATCGGGGCGCGCCCTTCTTTGCCGGATCCGAGCGCCCAAATTCCAGCAATGCCCCGGCAAGGCAAGGCGATTTCGTCGCCTTTTGGCGCGGAATCCGACCTGGGTCGCCAAATCCGTCCGCCGGTCCGGGGCGGCGCGGCGGCGGGCCGGCCCGGCCGGAAGGCGAGAAGAACCGTCAGGCGATCCAAAACTGCCTTATTCGCCTTAAAGTTGTCACAGTTTGAACCCAATGCGGCGTTAACCATTTCTTTCCTGGGGGAACCGCTTTGGCGTTGTGTCGCAAAATGCAGAAACTACAACATCTTGCGTCGGCCACGGCATTGCCAGATTTCCGCCCCCAAGACAGCGCGACTTTGATTCAATCCTGCAACACCTCTGCCCCGAAAGCGCCACCTCACCATAGTTAACTATATGGAATGGTTGCAGGGATCGACGAAAGAAGGCACAAATTGGGCAAGATTGAGGCAATCCGCCACAATGTGCGGGACATCGTAGGAACAAGGACGCGGCACAGAATCGCGTCCGTCCGATTTGAGGGCAAGGGCAGTGGTCTCCCGAATTACGAGCGCATTCGTGCGGGCCTTCCTGGTCATGGTGCTGGTCATCACGCCCCTCGGTGCTGTTGCCGGGGATCGGGCCGGACACCAAGCAGATGGTCGCCCTGGTGGCGCTGTTCGCCGGCGCGCTGACCTTTGCCGAATACAATGCCGTCTACCCCAGCCTGGTCGAATTCCGCGACGCCGCCCTTTTAACCGCGTCCGCTTCCTGATGCTGTTCCTGATCGTCTTTTCGCTGTCGGTGATCACCGTCGCGCAGCAAAGCGACGCGCCCTTTGCCCGGCTGTTCGAGGCCGTGGGCCTGTTGGTCGGCCATGCGATGGATTTTCCCTATTCGCCGGTCCGGCTGGCCACGATGATGATGACCGACGGCGCCTCCGAGGCGCAGGTGCTGGCCGTGCGCACCGCCGCCGGCACCTCCTATATCCTGTCGCTGGTCTCGCTGGCCTTCTTCGTGCTGGTGTTCAAGCTGAAGGGCTGGCCCGACCGCAACAGTGCCTTCAACGTCTGGGTCAACCTGCCGACCTTCGAGCCGACCGCCGGCGGCGACGTGGTCGACCGGCTGGAACGCGACGCGCGCGGCAACCTGGCGCTGGGCTTCCTGTTGCCCTTCCTGATCCCGGCCGTCATCAGCCTGGCCTCGATCGGGTTCGAGCCGCTGACCCTGACCTCACCGCAAACCCTGATCTGGACGATGACAGCATGGGCCTTCCTGCCGGCCAGCCTATTGATGCGGGGGATCGCCATGGGCCGCATCGCCAGGATGATCCGCGAAAAGCGCGACAGCAACGGCGGCCTGGCCGAAGAGCCCGTCGCCGCCTGACCGCGCTGGCTCTTGCGGCCCTCGCGGCCCTCGCGCTGCTGCCCCTGCCGGCGGCGGCCGAGACCCTGCGCATCGCCACCTGGAATTCCGACCTGTCGCGCGACGGCCCCGGCCTCCTGGCCAAGGCGATCCTGGACGGTGATCCCCAGGTCGCCGCCGCGGTGCAGGTCATCGCCGCGCTCGATGCCGACGTGCTGCTGCTGACCTCGGTCGACTACGACCGCGACCTGGCGGCGCTGGCCCTGCTGGCCGACCGGCTGGCCGCGCTGGGCCGGCCCTATCCGCACCGCTTTGCCCTGCGCCCCAACACCGGCATGGCCACCGGCCTCGACCTCGACGCCGATGGCCGGCTGGCAGAGCCCGAGGACGCCCAGGGCTGGGGCCGCTTCGCCGGTCAGGCCGGCATGGCGATCCTGTCGCGCCTGCCGCTCGACGCAGCCGGCGCCCGCGATTTCTCGGGGTTTCTCTGGGCCGACCTGCCCGGCACGCTCATGCCCCCCGGCACCGCGCCCGCGGTCGCCGCCGTGCAGCGCCTGTCCACCACCGGCCATTGGGACGTGCCGATCCTGACCGCCTCCGGCCCGCTGCACCTGCTGGCCTTTCACGCCACGCCGCCGGTCTTTGACGGCCCCGAGGACCGCAACGGCCGGCGCAACCATGACGAGGCCGCCTTCTGGACGCAGATGCTGGACGGCGCGCTTTCCCCCGCGCCGCCGCCCGCGCCCTTTGTCCTGCTGGGCGATGCCAACCTGGACCCGGCCGATGGCGACGGGCTGACCGACGGCATCGCGCGGCTGCTGGCCCATCCGGCGCTGCAAGACCCCGAACCGCGCAGCCAGCACGGCCGCCACGATCCCGGCCAGACCGGCGACCCGGCGCTGGACACCGCGCTTTATGACTTTGGCGGGCTGCGGGTCGATTACGTCCTGCCCTCGGCCGGCCTGACCGTCACCGCCGCCGGCGTCCTCTGGCCCGGCGAGGGCGACCCGATGGCGGCCACCTTCGCCACCGCCTCGCGGCATTACCCGGTCTGGGTCGACATCACCCTGCCGTAACCAGCGCCCGCACCACCGCGTCCAGCCCGGTCGGGCGAAACCCCGGCAGGGCCGCGGCCAGGGGCGCGGGGTCCAGTTCATGCGGCAGGTCATAGAGATACCGCATCTCCAGCAACTCACGCGCCAGTTCCCAGACCGGCGCGGCCAGCCGCAGCTGCCACCAGGGGAACCGGCTGACCCGCGGCACCCGCCCCGTCACCCGCCCGATCGCCGCCGCCAGATCGGCGGTGGAAAAACTCAGGCCCGCAAAGGGCATGTCCAGGAAATCCGGCAGGTCGCCCGACAGCAGCTCGGCCGCCGCCCGCGCCATGTCGGGCAGAAAGGCGTGCGCCCGCCGCGCCGCCGGATCGCCCATGGCGACGATCCGCCCGCGCGCCAGCGGCTTCAGCACCACCTGCGGATAAAGCCCCACTCGCGCCCCCGGCGCGATGAAATCGCCGCCGCGCAGGATCAGCACCCGCTGCCCCGCCGCCGCGGCCTCACGATAACGCGCCTCCATCCCGGCGCGGATATGCCCCTTGCGGCTGCAGGGCAGGTGCGGCGTATCCGCCCCCCATGGCCCCGGCTGGCGGCCATAGACATAGACATTCCCCGGCAGCAGCACCCGCGCCCCGCTGGCCCTGGCCGCCGCCAGCACCGACCGGGTGATCTCGGGGATCAGCCCGGCCCAGTCGTGATAGGCCGGCGGGTTCAGCCCGTTCACGATCAGCCCGGCCCCCCTGGCCGCCGCCGCCATGTCGGTGCCGCGCCGATAGGGCCGGATCTCCCAGCCGGCCGACCACAGCGCCGCCGCCATCGCGCTGCCAAAGCCGCCATTGGCCCCCGCCACCAGTGCAACCCTTGCCATTCCCGCCTCCGGCCCCGTGCCATGCCGCTATGCGCCCCGCCAACCTGAATGGGAATTGTCAAAATCTGGCCCATGGCTATACATATCTGCATGGATACGCTCGACTGGTCGCTGATAAGTTCCCTGCTGGCCGTGGCCGACCACGGCTCGCTGTCGGCTGCCGCCCGCGCCACGGGCCTGTCGCAGCCCACCCTTGGCCGCCATGTGGCCGAGGCCGA
Organism: Paracoccaceae bacterium; assembly: GCA_041397345.1. GTDB lineage: Bacteria > Pseudomonadota > Alphaproteobacteria > Rhodobacterales > Rhodobacteraceae > Pseudogemmobacter. The sequence goes on along the minus strand of JAWKWU010000011.1, from coordinate 15,617 downwards.
GACCCGGCTGGGCCTGACGCTGTTCACCCGCATCCCCCGCGGCCTGACCCCGACCGAGGCGATGCAGGCGCTGATCCCCGCCGCCGATGCGATGCGGCAGGCCGCCGCCGCGCTGGCGCTGGCCGCCGCCGGGCGGGCGCAGGCGCTGGCCGGCCCGGTCCGCCTGACCGCCTCGCGCATGGTCAGCCAGCATCTGCTGCCGCCGGTGCTGGCCCGGCTGCGGGCCGAGGAACCGGGGATCGAGATCGAGCTGGTGGCCTCCGACGCGGTGGAAAACCTGCTCTACCGCGAGGCCGACATCGCCCTGCGCATGGTCCGCCCGGTGCAACCCGACCTGATCGCGCGGCATCTGGGCGACCTGGAAATGGCGCTCTATGCCGCGCCGTCGCTTTTGGCCCGGCACGGCACCCCCGCCAGCCGCGAGGCGCTCTTGGCCCTGCCGATGGTCGGGTTCGACCGCTCGGACGCGATCCTGCGGATCATGGCATCGCTGGGCGTGCAGCGCCGGCTGGCCGATTTCCCGGTGCGTTGCGATGACCAGCTGGTTTACTGGGCGCTGGTGCGCGCCGGCCTGGGTGTCGGCGGCGCGGCGCGGCGTATCGGCGATGCCGATCCCGCGGTGGTGCGGCTGGAGGGGCTGGTCGACCTGCCGCCCCTGCCGCTCTGGCTGGCCGCCGCGCCCGGCCTGCGGCGCACCCCGCGCGTGGCGCGGGTCTGGGATTTCCTCTGCGAGGCGCTGGCGCCCCTGGTGAATACCTAGCCACCAGCCTTGCGTGGCGGTGGTCGTGGCGGTGGTCGTGCCCCGCCACGCGCCCTTGCCGCCCCTTCCTGTTCGCGCAGCCTGGTCGACACCACCCAAACCCGCGCGCCCGCAGCCCCGCCTGTGTCCGTGGCCCGCCACGCCCCGCCCCGCGCCCGTATCCGTGCCCGTGTCCGTGCCGCTACCCTTGCCGCACCTCCATCGTCGAGCAGTCTGGCCGATATCCCCCAGACCTTCGCGCCCGTTGCCCCGCCGGTGTCCGTGTCAACGCCCCGCCCCGCACCCTTGCCGCACCTCCATCGTCGAGCAGCCCGGCCGATATCTCCCGACCTCCGCGACCGTGGCCTTGGACGCGCCACGCCCCCGCCCCTGCCGCACCCCCGTCCTCGCCCAGCCTGGCCGATATCTCCCAGGCCTTTGCGTCCGTAGCCTTGACCGCGCCACGCCCCGCGCCCCCGCCGCCCCCCGTCAGCGCACCGCCTGATCGACCCCACCCGGACCCGCGCGCCCATGGCCCTGCCTGTGCCCGTGCCCCTACTCGTGCCCCGCCCCGCGCCCGTGCCGCACCTCCATCGTCGAGCAGCCCGGCCGAGATCTCCCACACCTGCGCACCCGTGGCCTTGGACGCGCTACGCCCCTGCCCCTGCCGCACCTCCGTCCTCGCGCAGCCTGGTCGGTATCTCCCAGACCTTTGCGCCCGTGGCCCTTGTCCCCGCCGCACCCGTCCCGGCAAGGGCCGTGTTACCGGCGCTCCTGCGGCCGTGCCGCCCCCCGCCCCCCCTCCTGCGCCTCTGCTCCCCTCCCCTCTCTCCCCCGCTCGCCGCCCCTCTCCGCCGCCACTCCCTCCCGCTCGCCCCCCTGCCATCCCTTCTCCCGCCGCCTCTTTGTCCCCGCTTCGTCCCTGCTCCCACCCAGCGCCTCCGCTCTCCGGGCCCGCTCTCTTCCCCTCGCCGCCGCCCTCTCCCCTCGCCCTTCCCCTCTCCCGAGCCGCCATGTGTTAAGATCGGGTTAATTCCGTATAGCCAAGTCCTTGATTTTTTGCGTCCGGCAGGCGTCCCACGCGGGACGCCTGCCGCGGCCCTCTCCCGCGCCCCGATCCCACCCTTGACCCCGCCCCGGCCTTTGGCTAGGCCAGCCCCGACCCCTTTTTCCCAAGGATTCCGCGATGGCCAACCCCTCCCTCCTCATCCTCGCCGGCGACGGCATCGGCCCCGAAGTCATGGCCGAGGTGAAGAAGATCATCGGCTGGATGGGCGACCGGCGCGGCATCCATTTTGACGTGTCCGAAGACCTCGTCGGCGGCTGCGCCTATGACGCGCATGGCACGCCGCTGACCGATGCCACCATGGCCAGGGCGCAAGAGGTGGACGCGGTGCTGCTGGGCGCGGTGGGCGGCCCGAAATATGACAAGCTGGATTTCAGCGTGAAACCCGAACGCGGCCTCCTGCGCCTGCGCAGGAGATGGACCTGTTCTCCAACCTCCGCCCGGCGCAGTGCTTTGACGCGCTGGCCGATTTCTCCTCGCTCAAGCGCGAGGTGGTGGCCGGCCTCGACATCGTCATCGTCCGCGAGCTGACCTCGGGCGTCTACTTCGGCGAACCCGCGGCATCTTCAAGGAAGGCAACGAGCGGGTGGGCATCAACACCCAGCGCTATACCGAGAGCGAAATCGCCCGCGTGGCGAAGTCGGCCTTTGAACTGGCCCGCAAGCGGGGCAACAAGGTCTGCTCGATGGAAAAGGCCAATGTGATGGAATCCGGCATCCTGTGGCGCGAGGTGGTGCAGGAGGTGCATGACCGCGATTACCCGGACGTCGAGCTGTCGCACATGTATGCCGACGCCGGCGCCATGCGTGACTGCCGCTGGCCCAAGCAGTTCGACGTGATCGTGACCGACAACCTGTTCGGCGACCTGCTGTCCGACGCCGCGCGATGCTGACCGGCTCACGGCATGCTGCCCTCGGCCAGCCTGGGCGCGCCCATGGCGAACGGCCGGCCCAAGGCGCTGTACGAACCCGTCCACGGCAGCGCGCCGGACATCGCGGGCCAGGGCAAGGCCAACCCCATCGCCTGCGTCCTGTCCTTTGCCATGGCGCTGCGCTATTCGTTCGACCTGGGCGAGGAAGCCACCCGCGTCGAGAAGCGGTGGAGAAGGTGCTGGCCGACGGCGTCCGCACGGCCGACCTCATGGGCCCCGAAGGCGGCACCCCGGTGTCCACCAGCCAGATGGGCGATGCCATTCTGGCGGCGCTGGACGCCAGCCTCTGATCTGACCTGCCCCGGGGCGGTGCAATCGCGCGCCGCCCGGATTGGCGTTATTGCGTCGCCGGGGTCGTCGTGGTGGCCCGGCCGGAATGGCCGCGGACGACCTGAGGTTGCAGCCCACCCCAACCCCTGCCAGGGTGAGGCCATCAACCACCGGACAAGAGGTTATCCCGTGCCCCATTTGGCGATTTCCCGTTGGTCAGGCCTTGCAGCGGCAGCCTTGGCCCTTTTCCCGCCGCTTGCCGCGGCCGAACCGTTCAAGGAGGCCTTCCCCGAGGTCTATTCGGCCGTCGACCCCGCCGCCCAGGCCCATCTGGACAAGCTGGACCTGAAGCATGGCACCGTCGCCTTGGGCGAAGGCTATGCCCAGGTCGCGTTGAGCGAGGGGTATTACTTCCTTGACCCCGCGGCCTCGAAAGTGGTGCTGGAAGAGCTTTGGGGCAACCCGCCGGGCATTCCGCCGCTGGGCATGATCTTTCCTGCCGGTTCCAGCCCGCTGCACGACAGCTGGGGCCTGACCATCGACTATGACCCGATGGGCTATGTCTCGGACGAGGATGCCGCGTCCTATGACTATGACGCGCTGCTGGCCGACATGAAGCGCGACCTGATCGAAGAGAACAAGGCGCGGGCCAAGGACGGCTTTGAACGCATCGACCTGATCGGCTGGGCCGAACCGCCGCATTATGACGCCACCGCGCGCGAGCTTTACTGGGCCAAGCAACTGCATTTCGGCACGTCGACAGGCGACACGCTGAACTACAACATCCGCGAACTGGGGCGGCATGGCGTGCTGGTGGTGAATTTCATCGCCGGGATGGACCAACTGCCCGCCGTGCGCGATGCGGTGCCCGAGGTGCGCCAGATGATCAGCTTTACCGACGGCAACCGCTATGCCGATTTCGTGCCGGGCGTCGATACCGTCGCGGCGGTGGGCATCGGCGGGCTTATCGCCGGCAAGGTCGCCGCAAAGGCGGGGTTGCTGGTGGTGCTGCTGGCCTTTCTGAAGAAGGGCGCATTCCTGATCCTGCTGCCCATCGCCTGGGTGATCAGCAAGCTGCGCGGCAGCAAGGGCAGCGCCTGACCGGCCCGGCGCCCTTGCACAGGGGGGCGCTTCGGGCGTATGGGTCGGGGCGCGAAAACCGGCAGCGCTAACACCTGTCTGGACGGAACCCGGCCCATGTCCCCTGTCTTGCGCGGCGCGCTTCTTTCCCTGGCGGCCTTTGCACTTTACGCCACGCATGACGTGGTGGTGAAGGAACTGGGGCAGCATTACACCTCTTTCCAGATCCTGTTCTTCTCGGGCCTGCTCAGCTTTCCGGTGGTCTCTGTCCTCTTGATGAGCGACCGGACCGACGGCAACCTGGTGCCGCGGCATCCCTGGTGGTCGCTGTTGCGGTCTGTCACTGGCGTGGCCACCGGGGCGCAGGGGTTCTATGCCTTTTCCGTCCTGCCGATGGCACAGTGCTATGCGATGCTGTTCGCCATGCCGCTGATCATCACGCTCTTGTCGATTCCGATGCTGGGCGAGCGGGTCGGCCTGCGTCGCGGCATCGCGGTCCTGGTCGGGCTGATCGGGGTTATCATCGTGCTGCGGCCGGGGTCGGCGCCGCTGTCGGTCGGGCATCTGGCGGCCTTGGGCGCGGCCTTTACCGGGGCGCTGACATCGGTGATCGTGCGCAAGATCGGCAAGAACGAGCGGTCGATCGTGCTGATGATGTATCCGATGCTGATGTCGGTCGCCGCCATGGGCCTGGCCCTGCCCTTCGTCTATGTGCCGATGCCGATCGAGCATCTGGGGCTGGCCGGGGTGGTGGCGGTTCTGGGGATGTGCGGCGCCTTTCTGGTCATCGTCGCCTATCGCACGGCGCCCGCGGTGATCGTGGCGCCGATGCAGTATTCGCAGATCATCTGGGCCGCCTTCTACGGCTGGCTGCTGTTTGACGAACGGATCGACGGCTGGACGGCGGCGGGGTCGGCGGTGATCATCGCCTCGGGCGTCTACATCGTGCTGCGCGAAGGCACGCCGGACGTGTCGCGGAACCGGCCGGTGCTGGAAAACCGCTCGCGGCTGGATGTCGGCACCATTCCCGGATCGGGCTGTGGCTGCGCCGGTTCGGGCCAAAGGACGGCTGAGCGGGGAAAAGCGATTCCCCGCGTCAAGCCCCCTTGCCAAAGGCGGCGGCGGCTGTAATCCCCGCCCACGGTCGGAGCGTAGCGCAGCCTGGTAGCGCACCTGCTTCGGGAGCAGGGGGTCGGAGGTTCGAATCCTCTCGCTCCGACCAATTCCCGATATCACGAATGCCTCTGTCGGATGGCTCTGCCGGGATGCGGCTGTCGGTTGGTCGCAGTCGCCACTGGACAGGGCCGGGGCGCTCTGAAACAGTTCAATCTTGCCAAAGCCTTCCGCGATTCCCGGCTTGGCCTATCTTTGGTTGTGCGAGTGATTTTGAGTTCGCGTTCCGGTAGTCACATTTCGACCGGCCTGCCGCTGGCAGCATTTGCCTGATGGCCAAAGGCCCTGGTTTGACGGACTGACCTGACCGTTTCGAATGACGAAACAGACTGTTGTTTCGGTGCGATTGGCCGTTGCTGAGGGGCAGATCCATTGTCGAATGCGCAAGGAATTTTATCCGGTTCGTCCAGTGCGCCCCCTGTCCTGGCGGACAGTTGATCCCGTCGCCCGTGAAAGATGCCATGCCCGCTCCGGTCATCCGGGCGGATGGCGGGCCGGAACGGGAATATCCACAATCACAGCCTGCCCCCGCGCCGACCGCTTGGCGCGCGGCGGGGCATGGCCTGCAACCGGCGCGGCGGCGCCGGGCCTGGGGAGGGCTGAGACCATGCGAAACGTCCTGAAACACCTGGCGCTGGCGCTGTTCGGGGTGCTGGCTGCGGCGCCGGCGCAGGCCTACGGGCCTTCGCTGTCGACATGGAACACCAGTTGGTATCAGTTCGGGTGGTGCAATTTCGGGCCGTTGTACGCTTTTAACGGGACAAACGGAAACCTGACCAACGCCACCGTCCAGAGTGCTTCACAAGCGATTTATGCCTATAACGTCACCGGGGGATCCGGGGGGACGGTCTATAACGGCTATTACTATGCCGGCGGGTCGCGTTTCGTGACGGGCGGGGTGCCAGACACCACCCGCCCCCCTATTACCGCCGACCTGATCGCCGGCTGTATCGGAACCTCGACGGCCAATATTGTCGGGCTTACCCAGAACGGGGCCGATGGAACCTTTGAGACCGACCGGTATATGGGGTTCTCTTACACGCTGACGCAGGATGGCACCTATCAGACCGCCGGAACCTATACCTATGCCTGGACCTCATCCGTCGGTGACAGCACGCCGCCCGTCAACACCGGGCTGACCGTCGCCGAGGCGCTGCTGGCGTCGGGGCAGACATCTCAGGTCACCATCAGCTTTTCCGAGGCGGTGACCGGCTTTGACGCGGGCGACCTGACGGTGCAGAACGGCTCAATCTCCGGGTTGGCCAGCAGCGATGGCGGCATCACCTGGCTGGCCACGCTGATCCCGGCGGCGGGGGTCACGGACCCGACCAACGTCATCACGCTGGACATGACCGGGGTGACGGATCTGGTTCAGAACGCCGGCACCGGCACGGTGGACAGCAACAATTATGCCGTCGACACGGTGGCGCCGGGGGTCAGCATCGGCGCGTTGACGGCGGTGGGCGACGGCACCTATTCGGCCACGATCACGCTGAGCGAGGACAGCACCGATTTCACCCAGGCGGACCTGACGCTGACCAATGCCAGCGCCACGCTGAGCGGCTCGGGCAGCAGCTATACCGCCATCCTGACGCCGGCGGGCGGGGGGCTGGTGGAGCTGTCGGTCGGCGCCGGCACCTTTACCGATGCGGCCGGCAATGCCAACACCGCCTCGAACAGCGTCGGTGTGACCCATGACGACGCCGCGCCGACTGTCACGCTGTCGACCCTGGCCACCTCGGTCGGCGCGGGCGAGAGCCTGACGGTCACCATCACCTTTTCCGAGGCCGTGACCGGGTTTACCAGCGATGATGTCACGGTCGGCAATGCCAGCCTGACCTCTCTGACCGGCAGCGGGGCCAGCTATTCCGCGACGCTGACCGCAACGGGCGGCGGCGATGTGACGGTATCGGTCGCGGCGGGTGTGGCGCAGGATGCGGGCGGAAACGGCAACGAGGCGTCCAACAGCCTGTCGGTCGCCAGCCGCGTCGCGGACGAGACCCAGGAGCTGATCACCGGCTTCATGCAGAGCCGGGCCAACCTGGTGCTGCGCCACCAGCCGGGGCTGATCGGTTTCATGACCGGAGAGCGGCAGGGCGAGTTCACGGTCTCGACCAGCGGGACCGGGACGCGGTTCAACTTTGCCAGCGGCGCGGGCGGCCCGGTCTGGGCCAACCTGACCGGATCCTGGACCACGGACGGCAGCGCCTCGAGCGATTACATCTTTGGCGCGATCGGCAGCCACCGGTCCTTTGGCGAGAACCTGATGCTGGGGGCGATGGTCGAGTTCGACCACATGGACGAAACCGATGGCGCCGCGCGGGTGCGTGGCACCGGCTGGCTGGTCGGGCCCTATTTCATCGCCCGCGCCGCCAACCAGCCGCTGTTCTTTGAGGGCCGCCTGCTATACGGCGAGAGCCGCAACAAGATCTCGCCCATCGGCACCTATGAGGACCGGTTCGACACCACCCGCCTGCTGACGCAGTTCAAGGTGGCCGGCGAGATCGAGCAGGGGGATACGGTGCTGATGCCGTTCCTGGACGTTTCCTACACCTCGGACGACATGGAAGGCTATGTGGACAGCCTGGGCAACACGATCCCCGACCAGAAGGTGACGCTGGGGCAGATCGAAGTCGGGTTCGATTTCAGCACGCTGTTGGAAACCTCGAGCGGCAAGGTGGAGTTCTGGGGAGGAATTTCCGGAATCTGGTCGGAAACGGGCGGCGACGGTTTTGCCCGCAGCGTGACGCCGGCCTATGAGGGGGGCCGGGCGCGGGTCGAGCTGGGCATGAACCAGAGCCTGGCTGGTGGCCAGCGCCTGTCGATCTCTGGCTGGTATGACGGGATCGGCGCGAAGGACTTCGAGAGCTTTGGCGTGGATCTGGGGTATGAGATGAGGTTCTGACGGGTCAGGCGGCCGGGGGCGCCTCAGGCGGCCCTGGCCATGCGGCTGCGGATGGTCGCGGCGGTCTGGCCGTAGTGATCGGCCAGCAACCGCACGGCGGTATCGGCATCGCGAGCCAGCGCCGCATCGGCGATGGCGCCGTGTTCGGCCTGGATGTCGCGAGGGTGCGCCCGCCGGCCCGCCGCCCAGCAGGATCGGGATGCGATAGCGTTCTGTCGCGGAATAGAGCCGGTCAAAGAATTCCAGCCGCCAGGGCGAGCCGCAGGCCGCCAGCAGCGCGCGGTGAAAGGCGTAGTGCCGCGATTCGACGTCCCAGACGTCGACATTGCCCTGGGCGGCGCGGGCGACCTGCAGGTTCAGCGCATAAAGTGCGGCCACGATCGCGGCCGACCAGTCATCGTCGCCATGGCGGATGGCCAGCCTGAGCGCATCGGATTCCACCAGGATGCGGGTGTCGATGGCATCCTGCATCTCTTCCACCGACAGGGGCGCGACCCGAAAGCCGCGCAGCGCCTCGGCCACCACCAGCCGTTCGGCCTGCAACCGGTTGAGTGCCTCGCGCAGCGGCGAGAAGCCCATGTCGTAACGCTCGCTCAGGTCGGCCATGCGCAGCGGCTGACCGGCGGCCAGCGCGCCCTGGATGATGTCGCGACGGATGGCAAGATAGGCTTTCTCGGACAGGGTCATCGGGGGGGATCCTCCTGAAAATCCTTATGCCCTTGCCGGTTTGATATGGCAATTCCATTATTTTCGAAAATCCATCTTGCTTTCGAACGCCAGCGGCGCCATGCTGACGCATCTGCCAAGGAGGGCTGTCATGTCGAAACCCCATGAGAACCACCGCGAGGATGTCGTTGGCCGCGCCAATGTCGAGGATACCCCCGAGCTGCTGGCCTATTACGACGAGCTGGGCAAGTTCGAGGCGGGCGCGTTGTGGACGGTGGCGAACAAGATCGAGCCCTGGCAGCCCAGGTCGCAATCGGTGCCGGTGGTCTGGCGGTATCGTGACCTGCGCGAACATGTGCTGCGTTCGGTCGCACTGGTGACGCCGGAAAAGGCCGGGCGGCGGGTGATCTATCTGAACAATCCGGGGCGGCAGGATGTGTCGGCGGCGGTCGGCTGGCTTTATGCCGGGTTGCAGGTGATGCACCCCGGCGAGGTGGCCAGCGCCCACCGCCATTCGGCCAGCGCCGTGCGGTTCATCATGGAAGGTTCCGGCGCCTATACGGTGGTCGACGGCCACAAGATGACGCTGGGCGCGAATGATTTCGTGCTGACGCCGAACGGCACCTGGCATGAGCATGGCGTCGAGGCCAGCGGCACCGCCTGCATCTGGCAGGACGGGCTGGACATTCCCTTTGTCAACGCGATGGAGGCGAATTTCTACGAGGTCCACCCGGACCTGAGCCAGGCCGTGGGCTATGCGGTCGACGACATGACCAGGACCTGGGGCAACCCCGGCCTGACGCCGCGCGGCGGCAACTGGTCCAAGGGCTACAGCCCGATGTTCAAGTATGAATGGGCGCCGACCTACGAGGCGCTGACGAAATACGCCGGCTGCACTGATGGCTCGCCCTTCGACGGGGTGCTGATGGACTATGTGAACCCGGTCACCAACGGCCCGGTGATGCAGACCATGGGCGCCAGCATGCAGATGCTGCGGCCGGGCGAAAAGACCCGGGCCCACCGCCATACCGGCAGTTTCCTGTATCACTGCGCCAAGGGGTCGGGCCATTCGATCATCGATGGCAAGCGTTACGACTGGACCGAGCGCGACATCTTCTGCGTGCCGTCCTGGGCCTGGCATGAACATGCGAATGCCTCGGCCAGCGAGGATGCGGTGCTGTTCTGCCTGAGCGACCTGCCGGTGATGCGGGCATTGGGTCTCTATCGCGAAGAGGCCTTTGGCGAGAATGGCGGCCACCAGCCGCTGGTTTGAGGACAATCCATGAAACTTGTTACCTATCGCGCCTCGGTCGAGGCGGCGGCCCGGCTGGGCGTCATCGTCGGCGACCTGGTGGTGGATGCCGCCCGCCTGGGCGAGGCCTTTGGCGAGGATCTGCCCGACAGCATGCTGGGCCTGATCGACGCGGGCCGGCCCGGCCTGGCAACACTGGCCGGCCTGATCGACGAGGCGGGCGAGACGCCGCCCATCGGCACGGCGACGGCCTTGGCGAACGTGACGCTGCTGGCGCCCATTCCCCGGCCGCGCAAGAACATCTTCGGCATCGGGCTGAACTATCTGGAACATGTCGCCGAAAGCGCCGCCGCGCTGGACACCGACGCCGCGCTGCCGAAACAGCCGGTGATCTTCTCGAAGCCGCCGACCAGCGTGATCGGCCCCGACATGCCGATCGCGCATAACAAGAAGATCACCCGGCAGATGGACTGGGAGGTGGAACTGGGCGTGATCATCGGCACCACCGCCCGCCGGGTCAGCCGGGCCGAGGCCCTGAGCCATGTGTTCGGCTATACCGTGCTGATCGACGTTTCCGCCCGCGACTGCCGCCGCGCCGGACAGTGGATCTATTCCAAGGGCCAGGACACATTCTGCCCGATGGGCCCCTGCATCGTCACCGCCGACGAGATTCCCGACCCCCAGGTGCTGGAGCTGTGGCTGACGCTGAACGGCGAGGAAAAGCAGCGGTCGAACACCTCGCACATGCTGTTCAAGGTGGATGAACTGATCGCCGACCTGTGCCAGGGCATCACGCTGGAACCGGGCGACATCATCGCCAGCGGCACGCCCGCCGGCGTAGGCGCCGGTCGCACACCGCAGGAATGGATGTGGCCGGGCGATGTGGTGGTGGCCACGGTCGAAGGCATCGGCACCTTGCGCCATTCCATCGTTGACGTAACCCCCGACTGACCCTTCATCTTGGTGCAAATACTCCGGGGTCGAGGGGCAGCGCCCCTCGGCTGCGCCTGCCAGAGGAACCGACCATGCCGCAAAAGCCCTTTATCGCTGCCGTCGTGCAGATGGCCTCTTGCCCCGAGGACAGCCTGAAGACGGCCGAAAACGCCGCCGCCCGCCTGCGCGAGGCCGCGGCACGGGGCGCGCGGCTGGTGGTCTTTCCCGAGGCGCTGATCGGCGGCTATCCCAAGGGCGCCAGCTTTGGCGCGCCGATCGGGATGCGCAAGCCCGAGGGCCGGGCGGCCTTTGCCCGCTATCACGCCGCGGCGATCGACCTCGACGGGCCGGAGGTCGCGCTACTGGCCGAAGCGACCGCCGAAACCGGGGCCTTTGCCGTTCTTGGCGTGATCGAGCGCGACGGCGCCACGGTCTATTGCACCGCGCTTTACTTCGATGGCGAAAAGGGGCTGGTCGGCAAGCATCGCAAGCTGATGCCCACCGCCGCCGAACGGCTGATCTGGGGGTTTGGCGACGGGTCGACCATGCCTGTGTTCGAGACCGAGATCGGCACCATCGGCGCGGTGATCTGCTGGGAAAACTACATGCCGGCGCTGCGGATGCACATGTATCACCAGGGCGTCAGCCTCTATTGCGCCCCCACCGCGGACGACCGCGACACCTGGCTGCCCACCATGCAGCACATCGCCATGGAAGGGCGCACCTTCGTCTTGACCGCCTGCCAGCACATCACGCGCGCGCCTTTGCGCCGGATCATGAAAGCGCGCTTGGCGATGCGCCCGACACGGTGATGATGCGCGGCGGATCGGCCATCATCGGCCCATTGGGCAAGGTGCTGGCCGGGCCGGGTTTCGACGGCGAGACAATCCTTTACGCCGAAATCGACCCCGGCGAAGTGATGAAGGCCAAGTATGATTTCGACGTCACCGGCCATTACGCCCGGCCCGATGTCTTCGAACTGACGGTGGATACAAGGCCCAAGCAGGCGGTGCGCGAGATCTGATGTACTGGGATCTGGAACGGGTCGAGACGCCCATCGCCTACAAGCTGCTGGCGGCCACGGTGATGCCGCGCCCGATTGCCTGGGTGGTCAGCCAGGACAAGGCCTGGCACCGCAACGCCGCGCCGTTCTCGTTCTTCAACGTCATGGGGTCTGCCCCGCCCACCGTGGCGCTGGGCATGCTGGCGGACCCCGAGCGCGGCCATAAGGACAGCGCGCAGAACATCCTGGATACCGGCGAATTCGTGGTCAACCTGGTGCCCGAGCGGCTGGTCGGGCAGATGAACCTGACCGCCATAGATGCGCCCCGGGGGGTGGATGAGCTGGATCTGGCCGGGCTGGCGACGACCGCTTCGATCCATGTGGCGCCGCCGCGGATCACCGAGAGCCCGGTGGCGTTCGAATGCCGCGTGCATACGACGGTGGAAACCGGGCCGGGGCAACTGGTGGTGATCGGCCGCGTGCTGGCGGTGCATGTCGACGACCGCTTCGTGCTGGATGCCGGCCGCGCCCATATCGACACGCCGGCCCTGGACCTGGTCGCGCGGTCCTATGGGTCGGACTATGTCCGCAGCCAGGACCGCTTTCAGCTGGCACGCCCGACCTGGGCCGAGTGGGCAAAAAACCGAACATAATCCGGGGTCTTTGCGAATTTCGAAAGATTTTCGAAAATCTTGTTGACAGACGCATGCCCTGAGAGAAATCTTAACTCACAAGTAAAGAATTCGCCAGAACGCGAATCGAGAACCGGGAGTTGCCATGTTGCAGGAACGCATCGAAGGCAAATGGCTGGCGAGCTTTCGCCGGGTCTTTGCCCTGAACGGAATCAAGCCGGGCACCAAGGTGGCGCTGGTGTCGGAAACCCAGTCCCGCCCGGTGCTGGTTCATCTGTCAGAGCTGGCGCTCCATGACCTGGGCGCCGAGTTCTGCATGATCCAGATGCCCACCCCGGCACAAAGCGCGCCGGTTCCGGTGAAATCCACCGGCACCTCCTGGGCGCTGGCGGGCAACCGGGCGGTGATCGAGGCGCTGAAGCTGGTCGAGGTGATCGTCGACTGCACGGTGGAGGGGCTGATCCACGCCCCCGAATGGCCCGAGATCGAGGATGCGGGCCGGACCCGCCTGCTGGTGATCACCAACGAACACCCCGAGATCCTGGAGCGCACCGAGCCCAAGGCCGAGGATGCGGTCAAGCTGAACCTTGGCATCCAGATGCTGCGCGAGGCCAGCGAGATGCGGGTGACCTCGGCGCTGGGCACCGACCTGACGGTGGACCTGCGCGGGGCGCCCTGCGGCGGCACGGCGGGCTTTGGCCTGACGCCGGGCGCCGTGGCGCATTGGCCGGGCGGGCTGTGCCTGGCCTTTCCGGGCAAGGACGCTGTCAACGGCCGGATCGTCATGGGCGTGGGCGACATGAACCTGACGTTCAAGACCTATCTGACCAGCCAGATCGATTTCACCATCGAGAACGACTTTGTCACCGCCATCAAGGGTGACGGCATCGATGCGCTGCACCTGCGCGAGTACATGGAGGCCTGGGAGGACCGCACCGCCTATGGCCTGTCCCATGTCGGCTGGGGGATGAACCACGGCGCGAAATGGGTCTCGGCCGCGATGTACGACAAGCGCGACATGCAGGCGGTGGAATTCCGCGCCCTGGCCGGCAGCTTTCTGTGGTCGACCGGCGCCAACCAATATGCGGGCCGCTATACGCTGGGCCATTTCGACCTGCCGATGCGCAACTGCACCATCGCGCTGGACGGCAAGATCGTGGTGAAGGACGGCGTCCTTCAGGGCGAACTGGCCCTCTGATCCCCCCTTATCCGTGAGAGAACCGACATGAGCGATATCGCCGACTATTACGACCTGTCCCGCATCCGCCCCCAGGTGCAGAGCGTCCTGCGCAAGGTAAACGAACTGGGCGCCAAATTCGCCGAGCGCGCCAAGGGGGTGGATGACGACGCCTCGTTCCCGGTGGACAACTACAGGGATCTGGCGGACGAGGGCTTTCTGGGCCTGTGCATCCCCGAGGAATTCGGCGGCTGGGGCTTTTCCATGTGGGAATATGCCATGGTCGGCGCCGAGATCGGCAAATACTGTGGCGCGACCGCGCTGACCTTCAACATGCACAATTCGTCGATGGCCTGGTCGCGGTTCATGTTCGACATGCCGAACCTGACGCCCGAGGAAAAGGCCGAATTCGCCCCCCTGCGCGAACGGCAGTTCCGCCGGGCGATCGCGGAACGGGCGATCTTTTCGCAGCCGATCTCGGAAGGCGGGCAGAACTGGACGTCAAAGCCGAACCAGACCCAGGCCCGTGCGGTCGAGGGTGGCTGGAAGATCAACGGATTCAAGAAGTTCGCGTCGCTGGCCGGGTATTGCGACTATTACACCATCGTCTGCACCGAGGTGTTCGAGGGCCAGGAACCCCGGCACGAGGACACGATGCTGTTCGTGGTCCACAAGGATGCGCCGGGCTTGCAGGTCAAGGGCGACTGGGACCCGCTGGGCATGCGCGGCACCAACAGCCGCGACCTGATCCTGAAGGATGTCTTCGTGACCCGCGAAGACATGCTGATGCCGCCGGGCATCTTTGGCAAGACGCTGCCCAACTGGCCGCACATGATGGCGACGCTGTCGCCCACCTACATGGGCGTGGCGCAGGGGGCCTTTGACTTTACGGTGGACTATCTGAAGGGCAAGATCCCCGGCCAGCCGCCGATCGACCGGCGCATGTATGCCACCAAGCGGGTCGCGGTTTCCAAGATGTTCGCCCGGCTGGCCAGCATGCGGGCGCTGTGGTGGCAGGCCTTTTCCGAGTGCAAGGGTTTCCCCACCAAGGGCGAGGTGATGCGCATGTATGCCGCGCAATACAACGTCATGGAGGGCGTGCAGGAAATTGCCGCGCTGGCGATCCGCACCTGCGGCGGCCAGTCGATGCTGCGCAGCCTGCCGTTGGAGCGGATGTACCGCGACAGCCGCTGCGGCGCGCTGATGCTGCCCTATACCTCGGAGATCATGGAAGACTACATGGGTGTCCTGGCGCTGTATGAGATGGACGAGCTGGACAATGCCCCCGGCGACGAGGGCGGCGCGCGGAACTCGTTGTGGCGGGGGGATTCCGGCACCCTGCGGATGCTGCGCTGAACCATGGCGCGCGAGCAGGTTCAGGTCATCGGCTTTTCCAGCGCGGCACCCGCCGCGGTCTGGGCGGTCGCCCGCGATTTCTGCGGCACCTGGCATCCGGCCATCGCCACGATGCAGGCCGAGCGGGATGACCGCGGCCATCTGATCCGCGCCTTTACCCTGAAGGGTGAGGGCAAGACCTATCGTGAACGGCTGAGCTATTTCAGCGATACCGACATGACGCTGGCCTATACCCATCTGGAAGGCATTGCCGGGGCCGAGCAGTACGATGCCCGGCTGTCGGTTGCCGCGGCCGAACGGGGCGGCAGCGTCATCCGCATGTCGGCGGCGCTGTCGGCCGCGCCGCGCCGCGCCAGGGAAATCGCCGAAGGCACCGAGGCGATCTTTCAGGCGGCTGTGGCGGCGCTGGCCGCTGCGGCCGAGGCGGCGGGCAC
>JAWKWU010000010.1:0-135926 GCA_041397345.1 Paracoccaceae bacterium | reverse complement strand
GCGGGCGCAGGGCCCGGATGATCTGACGCATCTTGGTTCCACGGGGCAAAAGGAATATCGAAGACGCAGGAAACCCGGTTCGCCCTCGATGCGCAAGGGGCTGACACCGCCCCCCAATCCCCGGCGCTCAGCCGTCCAGCCAGTCCAGCACCGCCTGCCGGTCGCCGTCCAGCGCCGGCGCCGCCGGGCGCGCGGCAATCTCGGGCAGGGTCGAGATCTTGATCGGGTTGCCCGGCGCGGTGAATGCCGGCCCGCCCGTCTGTTGCGGCGTGACCGGCAGCACCATGTTGCGCGCCAGCAGTTGCGGGTCGCGCAGCACCTCTCCCATGTCCTGCACCTGCGCCGTGGGCAGGCCCGCCGCCTCCAGGATGCCGGTCCAGTGCGCCACCGTCTCGCCCAGCGTCACCGCCTCGATCAGCCGCTTCAGCAGCGCCTGGTTGTCGCAGCGCAGCGCATTGGTGGCAAAGCGCGCATCCTCGGCCAGGGGCAGGGGCAGCGCCGCGCAAAGCCGGCGGAACATGTCGTCATTGCCCGCCGCGATGACGAAAAACCCGTCGGCGGCGCGATAGGTGGAAAACGGCGTGATCGTGGGATGGCGCGCGCCGGTGCGCCCCGGCGGCACGCCGGTGGCGCTGGCGATGGCGATGGCATGTTCCTGGATGGCCAATTGGCTGTCCAGCATGGCGATGTCCACCTTGGCGCCCTTGCCGGTGCGCTCGCGCTCGTACAGCGCCGCCAGCACGCCCTGCGCCAGGAACATCCCGGCGACGATATCGCCGATGCTGGCGCCCACCCGCACCGGCGGGCCGCCTTCCTCGCCGGTGATGCTCATCACCCCGCCGCGCGCCTGCACCACCATGTCATAGGCCGGCTTCTGCGCCTCTGGCCCGCTGTGGCCGAACCCCGAGACCGCGCCATAGATCAGCCGCGGGTGGCGCCGGTGCAGCGCCTCGAACCCATAGCCCAGCCGCTCCATCACGCCGGGGCGGTAATTCTCCAGCACGACATCGGCCCGTGCCAACAGCCGCTCCAGGATCGCCCGGTCGTCCGCCGCCTTCAGGTCCAGCGCGATCGACTGCTTGCCGGCGTTCAGCGTGGCGAAATAGGCGCTTTCGCCCTGGACAAAGGGCGGAAAGGCCCGGGTGTCGTCGCCGGCGCCGGGGCGTTCCACCTTGATCACCCGCGCGCCCAGGTCGCCCAGCGTATGGCTGCAAAACGGGCCTGCCAGCACATGTGTCAGGTCCAGCACGGTGATTCCGGTCAGGGGCGCCATGGAAACTCCTCGATTTTGTGCTGTCTTGCACCATCCCATGCCATGGGCGCAACGCCGGGGCGTTGACGCCGGTCAAAAGCCGCAATAGGTCGCAGCCCATGGCGCGCGCACCCCTCCTGCAACTGACCGACATCTCGCTGACCTTCGGCGGCAATCCCCTGTTCGACGGGCTGTCGCTGGTGGTGCAGCCCGGCGACCGCGTGGCGCTGGTGGGGCGCAACGGCTCGGGCAAGTCGACGCTGATGAAGGTGATGGCCGGCCTGGTCGAACCCGATCGCGGCAGCCGCGTGGTGCCGCAGGGCGTGACGGTGGGCTACATGGAACAGGACCCCGACCTGTCGGGCCACGCCACCCTGGGCGACTACGCCGCCAGCGCCCTGCCCGAGGGGCAGGACTACCGCCTGGCCGTGGTGGCCGAGGGGCTGAAGTTCAACCCCGAGACCCCGGTTTCCACCGCTTCGGGGGGCGAACGCCGCCGCGCCGCGCTGGCCAAGCTCCTGGCCGAGGCGCCAGAGCTGATGCTGCTGGACGAACCCACCAACCACCTCGACATCCAGGCCATCGAATGGCTGGAAGCCGAGCTGTCGCAGACCCGCACCGCCTATGTCCTGATCAGCCACGACCGCGCCTTCCTGCGGGCGCTGACCCGCGCCACGCTCTGGATCGACCGGGGCGAGGTGCGCCGCCGCGAACAGGGCTTTGCCGGGTTCGAGGACTGGCGCGAACAGGTCTGGGCCGAAGAGGACGAGGCCCGCCACAAGCTGGACCGCAAGATCAAGGCCGAGGCGAAATGGGCGGTCGAGGGCATTTCGGCCCGGCGCAAGCGCAACATGGGCCGCGTCCGCGCGCTGCAGGCCCTGCGCGCCGACCGCGCCGCGCAGATCCGCCGCCAGGGCACCGCCGCGCTGGAACTGGACGCCGGCCCCCAATCCGGCCGCAAGGTGATAGAGGCGCGCGGGCTGGGGAAATCCTACGACGGCAAGCCCATCGTCCGCGGCCTCGACCTGCGGGTGATGCGCGGCGACCGCATCGCCCTGGTCGGCCCGAACGGGGTGGGCAAGACCACGCTGCTCAAGATGCTGACCGGCGAGGTCGCGCCCGACGCCGGCAGCGTCACCCACGGCACCAACCTGGAAATCGCCGTCTTCGACCAGACCCGCGCCCAGCTCGACCCCGAGGCCAGCCTGTGGGAAAACCTGACCGGCGACCCGGTGATGAAGGTCTCGGGCGCCGCCGATCAGGTGCTGGTGCGGGGCCAGCCGCGCCATGTCGTCGCCTATCTCAAGGATTTTCTCTTCGACGAGACCCAGGCCCGCGCCCCGGTCCGCAGCCTTTCGGGCGGCGAAAAGGCCCGGCTCCTGCTGGCGAAGCTGATGGCGAAACCCTCGAACCTGCTGGTGCTGGACGAACCGACCAACGATCTGGATGTCGAAACGCTGGATCTGCTGCAAGACATCCTGGGCGACTATGACGGCACCGTGCTGCTGGTCAGCCACGACCGCGACTTCATCGACCGGCTGGCCACCGCCACCGTGGCGATGGAGGGGCAGGGCAGGGCGCAGGCCTATCCGGGCGGCTGGTCCGACTATGCCGCCCAGCGCCCCGCCGCGGCCGAACCGGCCAAACCCGCCGCCCGCCCCCGGACGGCCGAAAAGCCCGCCGCCCCGCCCGAGCCGGCGAAAAAGCCCGAGGGCCTGACCTTCACCGAGCGCAAGCGGTTCGACGACCTGCCGGCGCTGATGGATCGGCTTCAGGCCGAAATCGGCAAGCTGACCGAATTCCTCTCTGCCCCCGACCTCTTCGACAACGAACCGGTCAAGTTCCGCAAGGCCAGCGAAGGCCTGGCCGAACGGCAGGCCGCGCTGGCCGCCGCCGAAGAGGAATGGCTGACCCTCGCGGAACGCGCCTGACCCAGCCGGAACGCGCCTGACCTAACCGGAACGCGCCAGACCCTGCCGGAACGCGCCTGACCACCCCGCAAACCCCGCAAGACGCCCCCGATCACAATCGCCTGATCCGCCGCCTGCCCCCGGGGCATCGGCAAGGACTGGCCCGGATCGCCGCCCGGCCCGCGGCTTTCGGCCGAAATCGCGCCGCACCGCAGCCCCCGCCGCTCACGACAGGGTGAGCGGCTCTGGCGGAACCGGATCGCAGCCCAGATGTTTCCCCCGCGACGCCGCGCCCAAAGCCGCCCGCAAGGGACGGCGGGGCGTGCGCGCGGCATCCTGGAACGATATCCTGGAACAAGGAGAAGACAGATGAATCGTTTTGCAACCTCGCTGGCCGTCTCGGCCCTTGCCCTGCCGCTGGCGCTGCCGGCGCTGGCCGGTGGTTCACCCAGCCCGTGGCCGAACCCGTCGTGGCAGAGCCGGTCGCCGTGATCGCGCCCTCGGGCGATTGGGGCGGCTTCTACGCCGGTGCGCCACTGGGCTATGGCGATGTCGACAGCAATGGCGCGGGGCTTGACGGCAACGGCACCCCGGGCGGCGTGCATGCCGGCTATCGCTGGGATCTGGGCAAGACCGTCCTGGCGTCGAGGGCGACTATGACAGCGCCTCGATCGACCTGGGCGCCGGTGCCGACAGCCTGGATCCGTGGCCCGGCTGAAGCTGATGGCCGGCGCCGACCTCGGCTCCAGCCTGATCTACGCCACCGCCGGCGGCGCCTGGGCCGATGCCACGGTCGGCGGCGCCGACCTGTCGGGCGACGGCTATTTCTACGGCATCGGCATGGAACACGCGCTGAACGACAGCTGGACGGTCGGCGGCGAGATCCTGAAGCACCGCTTCAGCGATTTCGACGGCAGCGGGGTTGACCTCGACCCCACCACCGCCATGGCGCGCGTCAGCTACCGGTTCTGATCCGGCTCTGGCCGGCAGCATCGCGGCCGGGGCCTGCGGGTCCCGGCCGTTCTCATGCCTCAGGGGCAGGCCCCCGGCGCCGCGCCCGCCAGCAGGAAACTGCGGTCGTCGCCCGTCAGGCCCGAGATTTCCACGAAATCCCGCGCGCCCTCGAATGCCATTCCGCGTGTCGCCACCGTCAGCAACAGCTTGCCGCCCTTGGCCGGCGACAGGTCAAAGGCGCCGGCATCCCCCTCCATCAGGCAGGACAGGTGGTCGAGCCGGCTCTCGCAATAGGCGCTGGCCAGGTAAACCTCGCGGTCGCCCCGCCGCATCAGCGACAGGTTCACCACCACCACCCGCGCATCGCGCGCCACCGCGCCGACGGCGATTTCCGTCACCCTCTGGTCGGGGTGACTGGCCAGATGCGCGCGGTCATACTGCCGCCGGTAACAGCTTTGGTCCGTGGGAAAGATCGTCGCACCCATATCCCCGCTCCCCGTATCCTGGCTCCCCGTATCCCGGCTCCCCGCATCCCTGCTCAAGGTCTGGGCCGGGGCAGGGGCAGCGGTCAGCGTAGCCAATACGACCAGCAGGGTCAGCGTCAGCAGGGTCGGCATCGGGCGGCGCAGCATCGCAGGAAACTCCGGGTCAGGGTTGCCTGCCAGACTGCGCCGCCGGTCGCGGTCTGGCAAGCGGCGGCTACCACCGCCCCGTGGCCCCGCCGCCCGAGGACCGGCCGCCGCCAAAGCCGCTGGACCCGCTGCCAGAATCGGAATCGTCCCTGCTGCGCCGCTGCGGGATGGTGTAATATTCGACCAGCCGATAGTCGCAATGCTCGCAAGAGGTGATCATCTCGCCTTCGCCGCTGGAATGCTCCGTCGCCGCGCTCAGGGTATGGCGGATCCGCCGCAACCCCTTCTGGCCGCATTGCGGGCAGGGCTTCAGGCGGACCATGGCATCGCCGATGAACCGCCGCGCCATCAGCAGCACGGACGCCACCAGCATCAGCGGAACGAGCCAGCCGCTGCCGAAGAACGAGGTCTGCGGCACCCTGTCGGACGATGGGGGGCTATAGGCCGGCATCGGGGCGGTCTCGGGCGGGGGCTGGCCTGCGGCAAAGGGCCGGGCGATGGTCTCGATCACCGCTTGCGTGCCGGCCTCGATCCCCTCGCCATAACGGCCGTCACGAAAGGCCGGCAGGAAATTCCGGTCGACCACCCCCTGCGCCACGCCGTCCCAGGCGCCGCCATAGCCCGATCCCAGCTGCACCCGCATCTCGCGGTCATCGCTGGCGACCAGGATCAGGATGCCGTCGTTGCGCGCCTTGTCGCCCACGCCCCAGCGGTTGAAGAGCAGCCTGGCGTAATCCTCGATACTGCGGCCCTCGCCGCCGTGACTTTCGCGCCGGGCCATGGCCACCACCGCCACATGCACCCCGGTCTCGGCCCGCGCCGCGGCCAAGACCTTGCCCAGCCGCGCCTCCTCGGCCGGGGACAGCAGGTTGTCATAATCGCTGACCCTGTCCGACAGCGGTTGCGGCAGGCCCTGGGCCCAGGCCGCCAGCGGCAGGAACAGCGCCAGAAGCAGCCATTTCCACATCTAAGCCTCCATCGCCCGCGCCACCGCCGCCGGAATTTCCATCACATCGCCCCTGGTGCAGTCGAACTGCCCCACCTGCACCCGGATCACATAGCGCCCGCCATGCATCGTCTGGGTCAGGTAGATCCGCCCCTGGTCGTTGATCCGCTGCAACAGCGCCGCGGTCGCCGCATCATCGCCCAGCGCAAAGGTGAACAGCGACAGCGACGGGCGGGTGACGATCTCGATCCCCGGCATCGCCTCCAGCGCCGCGCAGGCCTCGTTCGCCCAGGCGACATGGTTGCGGATCCGCGCCCGCAGCCCCTCCAGCCCATAGGCGCGCAGCGTGAACCACAGCTTCAGCGCCCGGAACCGCCGCCCCAAAGGCACGGTCCATTCGTTGAAGTTGACGATCTCCTCGCGCCCCGCCGTTTCCAGATAACTCGGCCGCAGCCCCAGCGTGCGCACCCGCGGCCCCGGATCGCGCAGGAACTGCACCGCGCAGTCGAACTGCGCCCCCAGCCACTTGTGCGGGTTGAACACGATCGAATCGGCCCCCTCGACCCCGGCCCAGAGCGCGCGGAACTCGGGGCAGATCATCGCCGACCCGGCCCAGGCCGCATCGACATGGCAGGGCAGGCCCTCGGCCCGCGCCACCGCGATGCAATCGGCCATCTGGTCGAACGCCCCGACCGAGGTGCCGCCGGCGCACAGCACCACCCCCGCCGGCCGCAACCCCGCCTCGCGGTCGGCCCGGATCGCCCCGGCCAGCGCGCCCGGACGCATCGACAGGTTCTGCCCCACCGGCACCTTCACCAGGTTGTCCTGGCCGATCCCGGCGACCCGCACCGCCTTGTCGACCGAGGAATGCGTCTCG
Organism: Paracoccaceae bacterium; assembly: GCA_041397345.1. Classification (GTDB taxonomy): domain Bacteria; phylum Pseudomonadota; class Alphaproteobacteria; order Rhodobacterales; family Rhodobacteraceae; genus Pseudogemmobacter. The sequence goes on along the minus strand of JAWKWU010000010.1, from coordinate 129,355 downwards.
GCACTGGCATAGATCCGCAGCACCGGCTGCCCCGACAGCCCCGCCGTCAGCCCCTGCCAGTCCAGCGCCTTTTCCCGCATCGTCAGCACCGCCGACAGCGTCGCGGTCGTCGCACTGTCATGGATCGTGCCGGAAAAGACCGCCGGCAGACCCAGCGCCTGCGCCAGCCAGCCGATCATCACCTGTTCCACCTCGGTCGCCGCCGGGCTGGTCTGCCACAGCATCCCCTGCGCCGCCATCGCATTGGCCAGCTGCTCGGCCAGGATCGAGGCCGGGCTGGCATTGGCCGGGAAATAGGCGAAAAAGCGGGGATGCTGCCAATGCGTCATGCCGCCGGGGATGATCCGGTCGAAATCCGCCCAGATCCGCTCCATCGGCTCGGGCGCCTCGGGCGGCGCCGGCGGCAGTTGCGCCGCGATCGCGCCGGGGGTCAGCGGCGCCCGCACCGGGCGGTCGCGCAGGCCGGCATGATAATCTGCCGCCCAGTCGGCGGCCCGTTTCGACCAGATCCGCAGATCCTCGTGATCCATGGCGCCTCTCCCTCTGTCGCAACTTTCCCGCCAGCCGGCGAAAAACGCAAGGGCGCGAAAAACGCAAGGGCGCGCGGGCGAGAAGCGCAACCGACGATCCCGCTTGGCGACAGGACCATTCGTCGCTAGATTGCCCGCATGACGACGTTGCGCAACATCCGCATCTGCTGCATTACCCGCTGACTTCGGTCGCGCGGGCGCTTCGTCATTCCCCGATGGATGAAAGCAGGCCCGCGCGGGGTGCCGCATGCCGACAGGGACTGAACCATGGTGACGATCCGCCTGACCAATTCAAAGACGCGCCGGAAGGAAGACTTCGTTCCGCTCGATCCGGCGAACGTGCGGATGTATGTCTGCGGCCCCACCGTCTATGACCGCGCCCATATCGGCAATGCCCGGCCGGTGATCGTCTTCGACACGCTCTATCGCCTGCTGCGCCATGTCTATGGCGCGGATCACGTCACCTATGTGCGCAACTTCACCGACGTCGACGACAAGATCAACGCCGAGGCGCTGCGCCGCCAGCAGGCCGGCGCCCCCGGCACGCTGGAAGAGCTGATCCACCAGCGGACCGAGGAAACCATCGCCTGGTATCACGCCGACATGGACAGCTGGGCGCGCTGCGGCCCAGCCACGAACCGCGCGCCACCGAATATATCGGCCAGATGATCGCGATGACCCAGGGCTGATCGACAGCGGCCATGCCTATGCCCGCGACGGCCATGTGCTGTTTCGGGTGCGGTCCTATGCCGCCTATGGCGCGCTCGGGCCGCTCGGTCGACGACATGATCGCCGGGGCGCGGTCGAGGTGGCGCCCCTTCAAGGAAGACCCGATGGATTTCGTCCTGTGGAAGCCGTCTTCCGCGCAGGAACCCGGCTGGGTCAGCCCTGGGGCCGGGGGCGCCCCGGCTGGCACATCGAATGCAGCGCCATGAGCCATGAATTGCTGGGCGCATCCTTCGACATCCACGGCGGCGGGCTGGACCTGCAATTCCCCCACCATGAGAATGAGATCGCGCAAAGCGCCTGCGCCCATCCGCACGGCGATTTCGCCCGCTACTGGCTGCACAACGAAATGTTGCAGGTCGAGGGCAAGAAGATGTCCAAGTCGCTGGGCAACTTCTTCACCGTCCGCGACCTCCTCGACCAGGGCATCCCCGGCGAAGTGATCCGCTTCGTCTTCCTGATGACGCATTACCGCAGCCCGATGGACTGGACGGCGGAAAAGGCCCGGCAGGCAGAGGCGACGCTGCGCAAATGGCGAGCGTCCACCGAGGGCATCGAGCCCTCGGCGTCCGCGTTGCCCTCGGTCACCGCAGCACTGGCGGATGACCTGAACACGGCGGGCGCCCTGGCGGCATTGCACGCCGCAGCGGGGGCAGGGGACTGGCCGGGGCTCAAGGCCTCGGCGGGGTTGCTGGGGCTGTTGCAGGACGGCATGGGCGCATGGGCAGAGGCCCCGGTGGCCGATCTGTCGGCGCAGGCGGCGCGCTTTGCCGATCTGCGGGTGGCCGCCATGGCCTCCAAGGACTTCTCCGCCGTCGACGCGATGAAGGCGGCCCTCGTGGCCGCCGGGGTCGAGGTGCGCATGTCGAAAGCCGGGGTCGAACTGGTGCCCGGTCCGGGCTTTGACCCGGCAAGACTGGCGGGCCTGCAATGAGCCTCAGCCCCGAGTTTCCTAACAGATCGTTAAATCAGAATCGTAACCCATTGGAATCTCTTGTGTGCCTCAGCGTCCCATCGTGGGACGCCCCCTCCGGATGCCGCCCATGACCAAAGACCGCCTCTACCTCTACGACACCACCCTCCGCGACGGCCAGCAGACCCAGGGCGTCCAGTTCTCGGTGGCCGACAAGGTCCAGATCGCCCGGGCGCTCGACGCGCTGGGGGTGGATTTCATCGAGGGCGGCTGGCCCGGCGCCAACCCGACCGACAGCGAGTTCTTTGCGGCCGCGCCCGCGACCCGCGCCACCATGACCGCCTTCGGCATGACCAAGCGCGCCGGCCGCAGCGCCGCCAATGACGATGTCCTCGCCGCCGTCCTGAACGCCGGCACCCCCGCCGTCTGCCTGGTCGGCAAGACCCACGATTTCCACGTTACCACCGCGCTGGGCCTGTCGCTGGACGAGAACCTCGCCAATATCGCCGAGTCGGTGGCCCATGCCACGGCGCAGGGCCGCGAGGTCCTGTTCGACGCCGAGCATTTCTTCGACGGCTGGAAGGCCAACCACGACTATGCCATCGCCGCCTGCAAGGCCGCCCACGACGCCGGCGCCCGCTGGGTCGTGCTGTGCGACACCAATGGCGGCACCCTGCCGCCCGAGGTGCAGGCTGGGGTCAAGGCGGTGATCGCCGCCGGCGTGCCCGGCTCGCACCTGGGGATCCACACCCATGACGACGCCGGGCTGGGTGTGGCCAATTCGCTGGCCGCCGTCACCGCCGGGGCGCGGCAGATCCAGGGCACGCTGAACGGGCTGGGAGAGCGGTGCGGCAATGCCAACCTGGTGTCGCTGATCCCGACCCTCATGCTCAAGGAACCCTACGCCAGCCGCTTCGAGACCGGGGTGACGCCAGAGGCGCTGCAGACCCTGGTCCGGACCAGCCGCATGCTGGACGACATCCTGAACCGGGTGCCGCTGCGCAGCGCGCCCTATGTCGGCGCCTCGGCCTTTGCCCTACAAGCAGGGCTGCATGCCAGTGCCATCCTCAAGGACCCGGCCACCTACGAACACATCCCGCCCGAGACCGTCGGCAATGCCCGCATCATCCCGATGTCGAACCAGGCCGGCCAGTCCAACCTGCGCGCCCGGCTGGCCAGCGCCGGGATCGAGGTCGAGGCCAGGGACCCGCGCCTGGCCCGCATCCTGGAAGTGGTGAAGGAGCGCGAGGACCAGGGCTATGCCTATGACGGTGCCCAGGCCAGCTTTGAGATGGTCGCGCGCCGCGAACTGGGCCTGGCCCCCGACTTCTTTCAGGTCCGCCGCTATCGCGTCACCGTCGAGCGGCGCAAGAACAAGTATGACCGCATGGTAAGCCTGTCCGAAGCCGTGGTGGTGGTGAAGGTCGGCGGGCAGAAGATGATGTCGGTTTCCGACAGCATGGACGAAACCGGCAGCGACCGCGGCCCCGTCAACGCGCTGGCCAAGGCACTGGCCAAGGACCTGGGCCCCTATCAGGCCTGTATCGACGACATGAAGTTGGTCGACTTCAAGGTGCGCATCACCAATGGCGGCACCGAGGCGGTGACGCGGGTGATCATCGACAGCGAGGACGGGCAGGGCCATCGCTGGTCGACCGTGGGCGTCAGCGCCAATATCGTCGACGCCAGTTTCGAGGCGCTGCTGGATGCGATACAGTGGAAACTGATCCGCGATGTCGGCCGGCCGGCCTGACCGCGGGGTGCATATGGTGCGGAAAAGGGATCGGGCAGGATGCAGAGGATCTTTCTGGCGGGCTTTGTCGCAATGACGGTGGCGGCCTGCGTGCCCGAGGGGCAGGGCGGCAGTGCTGGCGGCGGTGGCGGCCAGATCTCGATTTCCAGCGGCGGCAGCTTTAGCGGCGGCCATACGACAACCGTTTATGCCGATGACCGGATCGAGGTCAGCACCTCGGGGCCGTTCGGCGAGGGCGCGCAAAGCAAGGTTTCGGCCGGCCGCCTCGGCGTCTTTGCCGAAGTGTCGGCGGTGATCGCCGCCGAAGGCCCCGCCGTCGCGCGGGCCGTCAATCCGGCCAGCCCGGCCTGCGAGGATTACGGCGCCGATACCGTCTCGGCCAGCCCGGCGATCAACGGATTTTCCAGCGTCGCCGCCACCTGCCCGGATGACAGGGTGCAGGCCTTCCAGAACCGGCTGGTCGCGGTGATCTCGGGCCGCTGAACGCGCTTTCGCCCGGTCGGGGATTTCGCTAGGACGCCGGGATGAGCCTTGATGCCTGCGCCCAGATCGTCGAACGCAATGACCCCGACCGCTTTCTGGCGGTGATGGCCGCGCCGCTCTGGACGCGCGGGTTGCTGCTGCCGCTTTATGCCTTCAACCTGGAGGTGGCGCGGGCGCCCTGGGTGGCGCAGGAGCCGCTGGTGGCGGAGATGCGGCTGCAATGGTGGCGCGACGTGGTCGAGGCGGCGGGCGACGGCGCCGCCCCGCCCGCGCATGAGGTGGCGGGGCCGCTGCATCACCTGATCCGCGACGCGGGCCTGCCGGTCGGGGTGCTGGACCGGCTGATCGCGGCGCGGCGCTGGGATTGCTGGCGCGAGCCCTTTGACGACCGGGCGGCGCTGGAGAGCTATCTGGACGACAGCGCGGGCGGGTTGATGTGGCTGGCGGTGCGGGCGCTAGGGGCGCCGGATGCGGCCGAGGGCGCGGCGCGGGCCTATGGCCGGGCGGCGGGCATGGCGGCCTTTCTGCGCGCCATGGCCGAGTTGCGGGCGCGCGGGCGGCATCCGCTGCCGGCGGGGGCGGATGTGGCGGGGCTGGCGCGGCGCGGGCTGGACTGGCTGGCCGAGGCGCGGGCGGCGCGGCGGAGGCTGCCGGGGGCGGTGCGGCCGGCCTTGCTGGCGGGCTGGCAGGCCGGGGCGCTGCTGCGCAAGGCAGAGGCCGTGCCGGATCTGGTCGAGGGCGGGCAACTGGCGCTGTCGGAATTTGCCCGGCGCCGGCTGCTGCTGTGGCAGGCCGTCAGCGGGCGGTTCTAGAGGGCGGCTAGCCGCGGAATTCGCGCGGCCGCAGCCAGAGCCAGATCAGCGCGCCCCGGCCAGGATCAGGAAGGGCAGCATCGCCAGGTTGACCGCCTGCCAGCCGGCCTGGACCGAGCCGCCCGAGCAGTTCATCAGCCCGCCCGACGAGAACGAGGCCAGCGTCACGCCGCCGAACACCACCAGGTCGTTCAGGCCCTGCAGGCGGCCGCGCTCTTCGGGTTTCTGGGCGTTGGTCAACATGGTGGTGGCGCCGACGAAGCCGAAGTTCCAGCCGATGCCCAGCAGGATCAGCGCGATGAAGAAGTTCGACAGTTCGACCCCCGACATGGCGACGGCCCCCGAGGCGGCAAGGATCACGAGCCCCAGCGCGATGACCCGCTCGACCCCGAAGCGGGCGATGATGTGGCCGGTGACGAAGCTGGGCGCATACATCGCCAGCACATGGCCGGTGACGACATCGGCCGCGTCCCCGGTTTCAAAGCCGCAGCCGACCACGGCCAGGGGCGACGAGGTCATCACCAGGTTCATCAGCGCATAGGAGACGGTGGCGCAGATCATCGCCACGGCGATGACGGGGGTGCGGATCAGCTCGGCCCGGCTGCGGCCCTGCGGCGTGCCCTGTGCCGGTGGGCGTGGCCTGGGGATCCGCAGCAGGAGGAACAGCCCGACGCCCAGCACGTTCAGCGCGATCACCGCCAGATAGGTGCCGAGGAAGGGGATGACCATGGATTGCGAGGTGATCTTGACGAGTTGCGGCCCGAGGACGGCGGACAAAAGCCCGCCCGCCATGACCAGCGAGATCGCCTTGGGCCGGAATGCGTCCGAGGCGGTGTCGGCGGCGGCAAAGCGGTAGAAGCCCTGCGCGCTCATGTAGATGCCGGTGAAGAGGGCGGCGATGCAGAACAGGGTAAAGGAATTGACGTAAAGCGCCCAGGCGCCCAGCCCGCCGCCGATGGCGCCGCCAAGCGCGCCGACGGCAAAGCCCGCCGCGCGGCCGTGGCGCTGCATGTAGGCCGAGATCGGCGTGGCCGTCAGCATCGAGCCGATCACGGCACAGCTGCTCGGCAGGGTGGCCCAGCAGGCGTTGGGCGCCAGCGCCGACCCCGCCAGCCCGGCCACGGTGAAGATCATCGGCATCTGCGCGCCCAGGATGGCCTGGGCGGCGACGAGGACGGCGACATTGCGTTTGGCGATTGCGTCTGACATGGGTGACAGGGGTAGGGGGTTCCGCGAGGCCCCGCAAGGGGGGCAATGCCGCATGGTCGGCCGCATCATCGAGGGGCCGGACGACCTGGCCGAGGGCGCCGGCTGGCTGCTGGGCCGGGAGCCGCGCTTTGCCCCGGCGCTGGCCCTGGGCCCCTTGCCGCTGCGGCGCTGGCCCGAGGGGTTCGCGGCCCTTCTGGATGCGATCATCGGCCAGCAGGTCTCGGTCGCATCGGCGGCGGCGATCCGGGCGCGGATGGCGGCGGCCGGGTTCCTGGACCAGGCGCAGGTGGCGGAGGCGACCGACGAGGCCCTGCGCGCGGCGGGGCTGAGCCGGCAGAAGGCCCGCTATGCCAGGGCGCTGGCCTGTGCCGGGCTGGACTACGATGCCCTGCGCGCCGCGCCGGATGCAGAGGTGGTGGCGCGGCTGGTGGCGCTGCCCGGCATCGGGCGCTGGACGGCCGAGATCTATGCGATGTTCTCGCTGGGCCGGGCCGATGTCTTTGCCCCCGGCGATCTGGCGCTGCAAGAGGCGGCGCGGCTGCTGTTCGGCCTGGAGGCCCGGCCGACGGAACGCGAATTGCGGCAGATGGCCGAGGGCTGGAGCCCCTGGCGGGCCATTGCGGCGCGCGCGCTCTGGGCCTACTACCGGGCGGCGAAGGGCCGGGAAGGGGTAAGGACATGAGAGAGCTGCAATCCGCCCGCAAGGGGGCCGCACCGGGCGAGGCCCGCGCGCTGGTGGTGTTCCTGCATGGCTATGGTGCCGACGGGGCCGACCTTTTGGGGCTGGCCGATGTGCTGGGGCCGCATCTGCCGGGCGTGGCCTTTCTGGCGCCGGACGCGCCGGAGCCCTGCGCCGGCAATCCCTTTGGCCGGCAGTGGTTTCCGATCCCCTGGCTGGACGGGTCGAGCGAAGAGGCGGCGCGGCAGGGGTTGCTGGCCGCCGCCGGCGACCTGAACGGTTTTCTCGACGCGCAACTGGCGGAATTCGGCCTGGGCGCCGAGGCGCTGGCGCTGGTGGGGTTCTCGCAGGGCGCGATGATCAGCCTGCAGATCGCCCCGCGCCGCGACGCGCGCCGCCGGTGTCGTCGCCATCTCGGGCCGGCTTTTGGCGCCCGAGCGGCTGGAGGCCGAGGCGGTGGTCAAGCCGCCGGTGCTGCTGATGCATGGCGACCAGGATCCGGTGGTGCCGTTTGACGACATGCAGCGCGCCGGCGCGGCGCTGGTGGCGGCCGGGTTCCCGACCTATGGCCATGTGATGCAGGGCGCGGGCCATGGCATCGCGCCGGACGGGCTGGGCGTGGCGCTGCAATTCCTGAAGGAACGGCTGCCGCAGTAACAGCTAGGCCAGGGCCGCCAGCCAGGCGGCGCAGCCGGTCAGGGCGGCGTAGTCGTCCTCGACGACACTGACCGCGAAATCCTTTTGCAGCAGGTCGACGCGGCGCGGTTCGCGGAAGGTTTCGGCCAGCCCGAAGCCGGCGAAATGCGGCGTCATGGCGCGGGCCATGCCCCGATCAGGTAGATGCCGCCATAGGGCAGGTGGATCAGCGCCAGATCGGCCAGCACCTGGGCCAGGATGCGGGTGTAGAGGCCGGCGGCATGGCGGGCGAGCGGCTCGGCGCGCTGCAGCGCGGCCAGCACCTCGGCCGATGTCAGGTCCGAGGCGCTGCCGGCCTCGGACGCCGCGAAGGCGTAGAGATTGGCAAGGCCGCGCCCGGACAACACCTCTTCGGCGCCGCAATGCGGGGTTTCGCCCCGGCCGGCCAGCAGGCGTTCCACAAAACGCATCAGCCGCAGGTCTTCGTCGCCGCGCACCGGCATGTTGACATGGCCGCATTCCGACGGCGGCACCACCCGCGTCGCGCCATGGCCATGCACGGGGGCGGGCATCGACGCGGTTCAGGCCCACCACCAGCATGGCCGCGCCGGCGCGCGCGGGCCATCGATCACGCCGCGCAGCTTGCCTTCGGCGATGTGGCCGAGCGCGTGGCCCCAGGCCTGAAGGTCGTTCAGGATCGCCACCCGGCCGGCGCCGGTGGCGCCGGTCAGCTTGGGCGCGTCCATCACCCAGTCGAGGTTGGTCATCGTGGCGACGCCATCCTGCACCGGGCCTGCCGCCGCAACGCAGACGCCTGCCGCACTGCGCCCCGGTCGCGGCCAGATAGTCGCGCAGGTCGGCGATGTCCTGGCCACGCGCCTTGTAGTCGGCATTGGGAAAGCGGCGGATGCTGTCGGGCCGGACCTCGGTGCCATCGGCCAGCGCCACGCGGGTGTTGGTTCCGCCGATATCGGCCAGGATGGCTAGGGTCATCGGGGCATCCTATCGTCGTTACAGGCGTCGTTGCGGGCCAGCGCCCGGGCCAGTGCGTGATACGAGGCTTTCGGGGTCCGCTTCAAGCTGTCGAAATCGACACACCAGGCCAAAAGCGTTTTACGTAGCCTTCGGCCCATTCGTAATTGTCGAGCAGCGACCAGTAGAAGAAGCCGCGCACATTGGCGCCCTGGTCGATTGCCGCGCGGGTGGCGGCCAGGTGGTCGAACAGGAATTTTTCGCGTATTCCGTCAGTTACGGCGCCTTCTTCAACCATGTCGGCATTGGCCATGCCGTTCTCGGTCACAAAGATCGGCAGCGCGCCGACATGGTCGCAGGCCAGCCAGGTCAGAGAAGTTGCGCAGGCCGTCGGGATAGATTTCCCAGCCCATCTGGGTCTTGGGCAGCGGGCCTGCCACCTCGCGCGTGGCGGGCCAGGGCGTGCCGGGGGCGGCGGCATGCAGGCGGCGGGTGTAGTAGTTCACCCCCAGCCAGTCGAGCGGCTGGCCGATCAGCGCCATGTCGTCCTGCCAGCGCGGTGGCAGGTGCGGCTCCAGCCCCGCCATCGCCTCGGCCGGATAGGTCTGGCGGGTGATGGCCTCGATGAACCAGCGGTTGTAGATCGCGTCCTGGCGGGCGGCGGCGGCGCGGTCGGCGGCGCTGTCGCTGGCGGGCTCGGCCTGTTCGAAGTTCAGCACGATGCCCAGGGGGGCGGTGGCGCCGATGCCGTGCAGACGGTCGAGTGCCAGCCCATGCGCCAGCAGGATGTGGTGCATGGCGCGGGCGGCGGCGCGGATGTCGCGCAGGCCGGGGGCGTGCAGGCCCAGGAAGTGCGACAGCCAGGCCACGCACCAGGGTTCGTTGATGGTGGCGATGCTGGCGACGCGGTCGCCCAGCCGGCGGGTGATCGCCTCGGCGTAATCGGCAAAGCGGGCGGCGGTGTCGCGGTTGGCCCAGCCGCCGCGGTCGGCCAGCGCCGAGGGCAGGTCCCAGTGGTACAGCGTCTGGAACGGTTGCAGGCCGCGCGCCGGCATGCCGTCCACCAGCCGGTCGTAGAAGTCGAATCCCTGGGGATTGGGCGTGACGCCATCGGGCATCACCCGCGGCCAGGAGGTGGAAAAGCGGTAGGCATCCAGATTGGCGGCGCGCACCAGGTCCAGGTCCTCGGGCCAGAGGTGGTAATGGTCGCAGGCCAGGGCGCCGTCCTCGGCATTCCTGACGTTGCCGGGCGTGGCGGCGAAACTGTCCCAGTGGCTGGGGCCGCAGCCGCCGGCGCGGGTGCCCTCGACCTGATAGGCGGCCGTGGCGGCGCCGAAGACGAAGCCTTCGGGAAAGCTGAAGCGGGAAAGCGACATGGTCAGCCCTGTGGAGCGCGGCCGGTGGACTGGCCGATGATCAGGTCGGCCTCGAGCAGGCGTTGCGGCAGGTCGCCGCCGGGGTGCGCGATCAGCCCCAGCAGCATCTCGGCCGCGATCCGGCCGGCATCGCGGACCGAGGAACGGGTGGCGGTAAAGATCGGCACGTCCTCGCCGTTCTTCATGTAGCTGAGGTCGTCGTCATGGATGATCACGCTGACATCGCGGCCCATGACCAGCCCGCGTTCCTCGATCGCGCGCCGCACGCCCATGCCCGAGATCATCGAGGAACACAGGAAGGCGGTCGGCGGCCGGGGCATCGCCAGCATGCGCAGCCCGGCGCGATGGCCGGAAATCTCGGTCATCTCGTCAGAGGTCATCAGGTCCGGTTCGGGGGCGATGCCGCGTGCGGCCAGCGCATCGAGATAGCCGGTGCGGCGGCGAACGGCAAAGTCCATGAATTCGAGCCCGTTGACCAGGCCGATGCGGCTGTGGCCCAGATCCAACAGGAATTCGGCGGCGCGCTGAAAGGCGCGGCGGTTGTTCACGTCGACCCAGGCATAGGGCATCTGCGCCCCGGTCGAGCGGCCATGCACCACGAAGGGCAGGCCGATGTCATGCATCAGCGGGATGCGCGGGTCGTCGAGGCGCGGCGAATGCAGGATCACGCCGTCGACATTGCCCTTGGCGCTGAGCGCACGATAGCTGGCCTCTTCCTCGGCGTCGGGGACCACCGACAGCAGCATGTCATAATCGTTGCGGCTGTAGGTTTCGCCGGCGCCGGCGATGAAATCGGCAAAGATCGGGTTCACGATCTCATGCCGCGTCGCCACCGGGATCACATGGCCCACGGCCATGGCCCGGCCGGTGGCCAGCCGGATGGCGCGGGTGTTGGGCCGGTAATTGTGCCGCTTGGCCGCCGCCATCACCCGCTCGCGCGTGGCCTCGTTCACCTCGGGATAGCCGTTCAGCGCCCGACTCACGGTCGTGGGCGAGAGGCCCAGTTTCGTGGCGAGTTCCTTCAGGTTCATCGGTGGACGCTCAAAACGGTTTCAATCGCGGGAACTTTAACGGCTGGCCGGGCAGAGTCAAAGCGAAAGGCGATCAGGGCGCGGGGGCGGGAACTGCCCGATTCTGCGGCTGCAAAGGCGCTTTGAGTTTGACTCGCGGGGGCGGATCGGCAACTGTAAGGTTATCCAAAGCGGTTTGAATTGATTCTGCGATCTGCCTGCGGATGATCTTCGGCGCAAGGGATGTTCAGGCCCGTGGAAAAAGGGCGGGCGTTTCGGGAGGACGACCATGAGAACGAAATTTGCCACCAGCGTTGCCGCGTTGGCGCTGGCTGCCGGTGGCGCCTTTGCGCAGGATCTGAAGTTCCCGATCGGCGAGGGCGCCTTCAACTGGGACAGCTACAAGGCCTATGACGAGGCGACCAACCTCGACGGCGAGACGCTGACGATCTTTGGCCCCTGGCGGGGCGAGGACCAGGTGCTGGTCGAAAGCATGCTGGCCTATTTCATCGCCGCCTCGGGCGTGAAGGTGAACTATTCGTCTTCGGAGAACTACGAACAGCAGATCGTCATCGACACCCAGGCCGGCAGCCCGCCCGACATCGCCATCCTGCCGCAGCCCGGCCTGATCGCGGACCTGGCCAAGCAGGGGCTGATCCAGCCCCTGGGCGCCGAGACCGAGGCCTGGCTGAAGGACAATTATGCCGCCGGCGAAAGCTGGGTCAGCCTGGGCACCTATGCCGGCAAGGACGGCGCACCGGCGCTGTTCGCCTTTCCCTACAAGATCGACGTGAAGTCGCTGGTCTGGTACGTGCCCGAGAATTTCGAGGATGCGGGCTACGAAGTGCCGCAGACCATGGAAGACCTGAAGGCGCTGACCGAACAGATCGTCGCCGATGGCGGCACGCCCTGGTGCATCGGCCTGGGCTCGGGCGGGGCGACCGGCTGGCCGGCGACCGACTGGGTCGAGGACATGATGCTGCGCACCCAGGCCCCCGAGGTCTATGACCAGTGGGTGAGCCATGGCATCGCGTTCAACGATGCCGCCGTGACCGGGGCGATCGAGGAATTCGGCTGGTTCGCCAAGACCGACGCCAATGTGGCCGGCGGGGCGGCCGCCGTCGCCTCGACCGACTTCCGCGACAGCCCCAAGGGCCTGTTTGCCAGCCCGCCGCAGTGCTACATGCACCATCAGGCCAGCTTCATCCCGTCGTTCTTCCCCGAAGGCACCAAGGTGGGGCAGGACGCCGATTTCTTCTACATGCCGGCCTATGCGGGCAAGGATCTGGGCAAGCCGGTCTTGGGCGCGGGCACGCTGGCCTTCATCACCCATGATACGCCGGCGGCGCGGGCCTTCATCGAATGGCTGAAGACGCCGATCGCGCATGAGGTCTGGATGGCGCAGTCGGGCTTCCTGACGCCCTACAAGTCGGCCAATCCCGACACCTATGGCAGCGAGGTGGCCCGCAAGATGGGCGACATCCTGCTGAATGCCACCACCTTCCGCTTTGACGGGTCGGACCTGATGCCCGGCGCGGTGGGCGCGGGCACCTTCTGGACCGGCATGGTCGACTATGTCGGCGGCAAGTCGGCGCAAGAGGTGGCCGACGCGATCGAGGCCTCCTGGCCGAAGTGACGGCGCAACCGGCCGGGCCCTGCAACCGGGGCCCGGTCGGGGCGATCATCGGGGCAATCCGCTAGGGGAGGGGCGCATGCACCCAGCATTGCAGGCTCTGATCACCATCGTGATCGGCGTAGGTGGCTGTGTCGGCTATTTCTACGCATCGAACTTGGTCCTGGACAAGGTGATCTTTCCCGCCCGCGGACCCAATGCCGGGCAGAACATCAACCGTGCAAACCAGGTCCGGCCCTGGCTGTTCCTGTTGCCGGCGCTGATCGCGCTGGGAGTCTATCTGGCCTATCCGGTCTTTGCCACGCTCTGGCTGTCGTTCCACGACAAGACGGGCGACGCCTATGTGGGGCTGGACAATTACCGCACCATGCTGGGCGAGCCGAAATTCTGGGAATCGCTGCGCAACAACATGCTGTGGCTGATCGTGGTGCCGGCGATGTCGACGGCCTTTGGCCTGTTGGCGGCGCAGCTGACCGACCGGATCAAGTGGGGCAACATCGCCAAGTCGCTGATCTTCATGCCGATGGCGATTTCCTTTGTCGGCGCCTCGGTGATCTGGAAGCTGGTCTATGACGCCCGTCCCGAGGGGCAGGAACAGATCGGCATCCTGAACGCGATCTACCTGGCGTTGGGGGGCGATCATCCGCAGCAATGGTTGCAGATCCCGTTCTGGAACAACTTTTTCCTGATGGCGGTGCTGATCTGGATCCAGGCCGGCTTTGCCATGGTGATCCTGTCGGCGGCGCTGCGGGCGATCCCCGAGGAAACCATCGAGGCGGCGATCCTGGACGGCGCCAACCCGTTCCAGATCTTCTTCAGGATCAAGGTGCCGCAGATCATGTCGACCATCGTGGTGGTCTGGACCACGATCACCATCACCGTGCTGAAGGTGTTCGACATCGTGCTGGCGATGACCAACGGCGAATGGAACACGCAGGTCCTGGCCAACTACATGTTCGCCAAGCTGTTCCGGTCCGGCACCGGCGACTGGGGCGTGGGGTCGGCAGCGGCCATGGTGATCATGCTTCTGGTGACGCCGATCCTGATCTGGAACGTCTACAACGCCCGCAAGGAGATGCGCTGATGGACAACATAGTCGGACGCAAGTCGGGCCTGGTCTGGGCGGTGCATCTGGCCACGGCGGCGCTGGTGCTGCTGTGGGTGCTGCCGACGCTGGGGTTGCTGGTGTCGTCGTTCCGCACCACCGACCAGATTTCGACCTCGGGCTGGTGGAAGGCGCTGACCACGCAGGAAAGCCTGCTGTCGCCGATCCGGGTCGAGGGCGAGGAGGTGCAAAAGGACGGCCGGTTCGTCATCGAGGGCAACCTGTTCGCGGGCGGCGCCACCTCGGTCAGCGCCTGGGGCACCAGTTCGCGCGAGCCCGAAGCGCATGAGCCGGGCGCCACAGCCGACCTGGGCGAGGGCGTGACGCTGACGGTGAACGGCGATGGCGGCTTTGTGCTGGTGTCCGAGACCTCGACCGCCGACACGCGGCTGCCGCGGGTCTTTACCACCGCCGCCATGCCGCCCGAATTCACCCTGCGCAACTATGAGACCGTGCTGTTCAGCCCGATGGCCGGCCAGTCGATCGGCCAGGCGTTCCTGAACACGCTGACCGTGGCCATTCCGGCCACCATCATCCCGATCCTGATCGCGGCCTTTGCCGCCTATGCGCTGGCGGATGGATTTTCCCGGCCGGGCGCTGTTGATCGCGGCCATCGTCGGGCTGCTGGTGGTGCCCCTGCAACTGGCGCTGATCCCGCTGTTGCAGCTGCACAATGCCATCGGCATCGGCAAGGGATACCTGGGCATCTGGCTGGCCCATACCGGCTTTGGCCTGCCGCTGGCGATCTATCTCTTGCGCAACTACATGGTGGGCCTGCCGAAAGACATCATCGAGAATGCCCGTGTCGACGGCGCCACCGAATTCCAGATCTTCGTCAAGATCATCCTGCCGCTGTCCTTTCCGGCGCTGGCCTCTTTCGCCATCTTCCAGTTCCTCTGGACCTGGAACGACCTTCTGGTGGCGCTGGTCTTCCTGGGCACCGGCAACCAGGAGCTGGTGCTGACCGGCAACCTGGTCAACCTGATGGGGTCGCGCGGCGGCGACTGGGAAATCCTGTCGGCCTCGGCCTTCGTCTCGATCGCGGTGCCGCTGCTGGTGTTCTTTTCGATGCAACGCTTCCTCGTGCGCGGCCTGCTGGCCGGATCGGTGAAATAAGTGACCAGCCTTGCGAAAGACCCCGACTGGTGGCGTGGCGCGGTGATCTACCAGATCTACCCGCGCAGCTATCAGGACATGAACGGCGACGGTATCGGCGACCTGGCCGGCATCGTCAGCCGCCTGCCGCATATCGCGGCGCTGGGCGCGGATGCGATCTGGATCAGCCCGTTCTTCACCAGCCCGATGAAGGATTTCGGCTATGACGTCAGCGATTACTGCGACGTCGATCCGATGTTCGGCACGCTGGCCGATTTCGACGCGGTGGTGGAAAAGGCGCATGCCTTGGGCCTGCGGGTGATGATCGACCTGGTGCTGTCGCATACCTCGGACGCCCACCCCTGGTTCCGCGAAAGCCGCAAGGACCGGACCAATGACAAGGCCGACTGGTATGTCTGGGCCGAGCCCAGGGGCGACGGCACGCCGCCCAACAACTGGCTGTCGATCTTTGGCGGGTCGGCCTGGGCCTGGGACGGGCGGCGCGAGCAGTATTACCTGCACAACTTCCTGACCAGCCAGCCCGACCTGAACCTGCACCACGCCCCGGTGCAGGAGGCGCTGCTGGACGTGGCGCGGTTCTGGCTGCGGCGGGGGGTGGACGGTTTCCGGCTGGACACGATCAATTTCTACTTTGCCGACAAGTATTTGCGCGACAATCCTTCGCTGCCGAAAGAGCTGCGCAACGACACGATCGCGCCTTCGGTCAACCCCTATAACCACCAGCTGCACCTGTTTGACAAGAACCAGCCGGAAAACCTTGAATTCCTGCGCAAATTCCGCGCAGTCGTTGATCCTTACGGCGCGGCGGCGGTGGGAGAGGTGGGCGACGCCCAGCGGGGCCTGGAGATCATGGCCGAATATACCTCGGGCGGGGACAAGGTGCAGATGTGCTATCCGTTCGAGATGCTGCAACCGGCGCGGCTGACCGCCGGACTGCTGGCCGAGACCTTCGCGCGGATGGAACGGGTGGCGCCCGACGCCTGGCCCTGCTGGGCCTATTCCAACCACGACGTGGTGCGGCACGTCACGCGCTGGGGTCTGTCCGACGCGGCGGCAAGAACCTATACCGTCCTTCTGATCTGCCTGCGCGGGTCGGTCTGCCTCTATCAGGGCGAAGAGCTGGCCCTGCCGGAGGCAGAGCTGGACCTGGACGAGCTGCAGGACCCCTATGGCATCGAGTTCTGGCCCGAGTTCAAGGGGCGCGACGGCTGCCGCACGCCGATGGTCTGGACCACCGACAATGCCGCCGCCGGGTTTTCCACCGGCACGCCCTGGCTGCCGGTCAAGGCGCCGCACCGGCCGCTGTCAGTGGCGGCGCAAGAGGCCGACAGCAGCGCGATGCTGCACCATTACCGCCGGGCGCTGGCGTTTCGCCGGGCCCACCCGACGCTGCGGCGGGGCGCGATGCAGGGCCTGGCGGCGGGCGGGAATGTCGCCGGCTTTGTCCGCCAGGGCGACGAGACCATCTTCTGCGCCTTCAACCTGGGCGAGGACCCGGCGCGGGTCGACCTGCCGGCAGGGACATGGGTGCAGATCGGAACGGAACTTGGCAGCCAGCCTGTCGGCGGGGGCGCGGTCGCGCTGCCCGGCTGGGGCTTTGTGCTGGCGAAAGCGGCCTGAGGGAGGAACGAATGGCTGAACTCTTGCTCAAGGATGTCGAGAAGGCCTATGGCGAGGTCAAGGTGTTGAAGGACATCAACCTCGACATCAAGACGGGCGAACTGATCGTCTTCGTCGGCCCCTCGGGCTGTGGCAAGTCGACACTCTTGCGGATGATCGCCGGGCTGGAAAAGATCACCGGCGGCGATTTTTCCATCGACGGCGTGCGGATGAACGAGGTGCCGCCGGCACAGCGCGGCATCGCCATGGTGTTCCAGAGCTATGCGCTCTACCCGCACATGACGGTGCGCGACAACATGAGCTTTGCGCTGAAGATTGCCCGGAAACCGCAGGCCGAGATCGAGGCGGCGGTGGACAAGGCGGCGCGGATCCTGCAACTGACGCCCTATCTCGACCGCCTGCCCAAGGCGCTGTCGGGCGGCCAGCGCCAGCGCGTCGCCATCGGCCGGTCCATCGTGCGCGATCCCAAGGTCTACCTGTTCGACGAACCGCTGTCGAACCTGGATGCCGCGCTGCGGGTGGCGACGCGGATCGAGATCGCCCAGCTGAAAGAGGCGATGCCGAATTCGACCATGATCTACGTCACCCACGACCAGGTCGAGGCGATGACCCTGGCCAGCCGCATCGTCGTTCTGGCCGGCGGCGGCATCAGCCAGGTCGGCACGCCGCTGGAGCTGTACGAACGGCCCGAGAACGAATTCGTCGCCCAGTTCATCGGCAGCCCGTCGATGAACCTGCTGGCTGGCGAGATCGTCGCCACCGGCGCCGAGACCACGGTCAGGCTGGCCAACGGCGGCACGGCGGTCTCGGCGGTGCCGACGCAAGGGTCGGACAAGGGCCTGCAGGTCAACATCGGCGTGCGCCCCGAGGATCTGCTGGAAACCACCGCCGCCCCGCTTTTCACCGGCAAGGTGGAAATCACCGAGGCCCTGGGCGAAGTGACGCTGCTCTACTTTGAATGGCAGGGCGATGCCGGCCAGGTGGTGGCAAAACTGCCGGGAATCCGGCCGGAACTGCGGCATCAGACGGTGTCGCTGACCGCCGCCCCCGGCAAGGTGCAGATCTTCTCGAACGGCCGCTCGCTGCTCTACCGCTGAAGCGGCCTGACCTTCATCTTGGCCGAAATACTCCGGGGGGTCGGGGGGGCTGGCCCCCCCGGCGGCCGCGCGCCGACCGGGCGTGAAAGATGAAGCCGAGGAAATTCAGCAGCACCTGCGCGGCCAGGATCGCGGTCGAGCCGGAGTGGTCGTAATCGGGCGCCACCTCGACCAGGTCCAGCCCCACCACCTCGTGCCGGCGGGCGACGCCCTGCAGGATTTCCAGCACTTCGTAATAGAGAAACCCGCCGTGGCTGGGCGTGCCGGTGCCCGGCGCGATCGAGGGCAAAAGCCGTCGATGTCGATGGTGACATAGAGCTGCGCGCCCTGGGGAATACGGGCCAGCACGCCCTCGACCCCCAGCTTGCGTACCTGCCGGACCGACAGGATGTCGTCGCCCATGGCGCGGGCGGCCTCATAGCCGTCCCTGGCGGTGCTGCTGACATTGCGGATGCCAAGGGCGGTGATGCCGGTGACATGGTCCTGTTCGGCGGCCCGCCGCATCGGGTTGCCGTGGCCGTGGCGCACCCCGTGGCGGATGTCGACGAAATCGAGATGGGCGTCGATCTGCAGGATATGGATCGGACCCCGGCCAGCAAAGGCGCGAATGCAGGGGATGTTGACGGAATGGTCGCCCCCCAGCACCACCGGCAGCGCGCCCGCGTCCAGGATGGCGCGCACCCCGGTCTCGATATTGGCGTGGCTTTTCTCGGTGTCGGTATGGACGATGTCGGCATCGCCGATGTCGATGATGGTCACGTCCTCGCCCAGGTAGGTGCAGTCATCCTCGTGGTCATAGGCCCCGGCATGGCCAAAGGAGAACAGCGTCGAGGCCTCGCGGATCGCGCGGGGGCCAAAGCGGGCGCCGGCTCGGAACTGGGTGCCAAAGTCGAAGGGCGCCCCCAGGATCGCCGCATCGGCGCGGATCGCCGACCAGTCGGCCTGGTAGGGGCGCTTGCCAAAGGTCGGGATCCCGACAAAGGGCAGGTTCAGCCGCCCGGTTTCGTAGCCATGTCCGCTCATCCTGCACCTCTGCTGGCCTGTCGCGGCACAGTGGCGCGGCGTTACAGGGGTGGCAAGAGCGAAGGCAGAGCCGCCCGCAGCCGCGCCGCCGAGGCGGACAGGGGATTGCCGCCGAGCTGGGCCAGCACCAGGGGTTCGGACCCGGCGTCGGTGACGGGGCGGGTCAACAGAGGGCTGCCGTCATGGCTGTGGCCGCCGGCTGGCCGGGTATAGCTGAGGCCGACGCCCAGCCCGTTGGCGGCGAAACTGCGCATCAGTTCCAGCGTGGCGGTGCGGTGGGCGACCTGCGCCTCCAGCCCGCGGCTGGTGAACAGCGCCCGCATGTGGCCGATCGACAGGCCCTGGTCGGTCAGGACCAGCGGAAAGGGGGCCAGCTGCGCCAGCGACACCCCGAGCAGGGCGGCCAGCGGATGATCGGGGGCCAGCACGACATGCGGGGCGATCCGGGCCAGTTCCAGCCGCTCGATTTGCGAGGGCAGCCCCAGGTCCCAGGTCAGCGCCAGGTCGATGGAGCCGCGAAGCAGGGCCTGGGCCAGGGCCTCGAACCCCAGGACCTGCGGCGTGACCGCCGGCCCGGTTGCGGCCAGCCGCGCCAGCATCGGTGCCAGCAGCCCCGGCGCCAGATCGTCGAACACCGCCAGACGGGCCGGGGTCTGCGCCATGTCGCCCTGCATCAGCCGGTGCAGGCCCTGCAACTGGCGCGCGGCCTCGGCCAGCCAGACCGCGCCGAAAGAGGTGGGGCTGACCCGGCCGGCGCGGCGCAGGAACAGCGGCTGGCCCAGCCCGGCCTCAAGCTGCGACAGTGCGACCGACAGCGCCGGCTGGCTGACGTTCAGCGCCGCGGCGGCACTGGTCATGCCGCCATGCCGCGCGATGGCGGTGGCATATTCCAGTTGCCGCAGGGTGATTGATAGCATGGGATTATGAGTCCGATTACAAACTATTATTGGAATTGATGCTGCGGCTTTGGCATGTCTTTGGCAAGACGGGATCAGGTGAGGGAGAGGCGGTCATGGCGACACTGGTTACGGATGAATTGGTGCAGGCCTATCAGGATGACGGGGTCGTGCTGGTAAAGGGCCTGTTCGCGGATTGGGTCGAGGAGCTGCGCGCCGGGGTCGAGGCGAACATGGCCGATCCCGGCCAGCCGATGCCGACGCTGAAGCCCGGAGAGGCGGGGCGGTTCTTTGACGACTATTGCAACTGGGACCGGATCCCGCAGTTCAGGCGCGCGATCTTTCAGTCGGATGCCGGCGCGGTGGCGGCGCGGCTGATGGGTTCAGAGCGGGTGCAGCTGTTCCACGATCATGTGCTGGTGAAGGAACCCGGCACGACCAAGGCGACGCCCTGGCATTCCGACGGGCCGTATTATTTCGTCGAGGGCCGCCAGACCGTTTCGTTCTGGGTGCCGCTGGACCCGGTGCGCGAGGCAAGCCTGCGCTGCGTGGCGGGCAGCCATCTGTGGCCCCGCGACGTGCTGCCGACGCGCTGGATGGCCGAGACGAGTTTCTATCCGGGCGACCACGACTACATGCCGGTTCCAGACCCCGAGGCCGAGGGCATGCGGATCATGGAATGGCAGATGGAGCCGGGCGATGCGGTGGCGTTCAATTACCGCACCCTGCATGGCGCGCGCGGCAATGAAGGCGCCGGGCGGCGGCGGGCGTTTTCGCTGCGGCTGGTCGGTGACGATGCGCGCTATGTCGAGCGGCCGGGGCCGACCTCGCCGCCGTTCCCCGGCCATGGCATGCAGCCCGGCCAGCGGCTGCGAGAGGACTGGTTCCCGATGATCCGCGGCTAGGCCCGGATCCCGCGGCCCAGATCCCGTGGTCGAGGCAGAGCGGGCTTGCCCCCCATCGAGGGGGGACGCGCCCGCGTTGCCACGCGCCCACCTTGGCCCCTGCCCATGCGGCAAAGACGGCGCTTGCGCCGGGGGCGGGAATGCGGTTTGCCATAGCGGCACCACGGAGTGAGCCATGGCAACCGAACCCGCGCGTTACCGCCCGAAACAATATCCGCCGCCCGAGTTTCCGCCGCGCCGCGCGCCCCGGTTTTCCCGCGTGCCGCCGGCCGTCTTTCCCTCGGTGCTGGGGGTGATGGGTCTGGTGCTGGCGCTGCGTCGGGCGGCGCTGGTGCTGCAACTGCCGCAAGAGCCGGTGGACCTGCTGGCCGGGCTGGTCCTGGCGCTCTGGGTCTTTGCGGCCTTTGCCTATGCGGCCAAGCTGGCGCGGCGGCCGGGGGTGATCTGGGAGGACCTGCGCATCCTGCCGGGGCGCATCGGGCTGGCGGCCGGGACGATGGGCGGCATGGCGGCGGCGGCGCTGCTGGTGCCCTATGCGCCGGGCCTGGCGCGGGTCGTGCTGTTTGCCGCGCTGGCGCTGCACGGGCTGCTGGTGCTGGCCGTGCTGCGGGTGCTGGCCGGGTTGCCGGCCGAATCGCGTGGCGTGAACCCGGGCTGGCACCTGATCTTTGTCGGCTTCATCGTCGGCGGGGTGGCGGCGGTTCCGCTGGGGCTGGAGCCGCTGGCGCGCGGCCTGTTATGGGGCACCTTGCCGCTGGCGGCGGCGATCTGGGGGCTGAGCCTGGCGCAACTGGCGCGGCGGGTGCCGCCCGCGCCTCTGCGGCCGCTCCTGGCCATTCACCTGTCGCCCGCTGCGCTGTTCTCGACCGTTTGCGCGCTGACCGGGCAGGCGGGGCTGGCGCTGGTCTTTGCCGCGCTGGGCCTGTTGATCCTGCTGGCACTGCTGGTGGCGGGGCGCTGGGTTGCGGAGAGCGGTTTTTCGCCGCTCTGGGGGGCCTTTACCTTTCCGCTGGCGGCGCTGGCCTCGGCGCTGCTGGCGGGCGACGCCTTTCTGGTCTGGAGCGGGATCGCCGTGCTGACCATGGCGGTGGGGTTCATCCCCTGGATCCTGTGGCGGGTGCTGCGGCTGTGGATGGGCGGGCAACTGGCGGCCAAGACCAACGCGGCGCAGGCCTGAGCGGCGGACGGGCCGGTTACTGCGGATAGGGTGAAGTGCCGCCCAGGCTGGCGTTGGTATGGTCGATCAGCACGGCGCAGAGGCAGGCCGCATCGGTGCAGGCGTCACGCGCGGCGATGAAATCCGGTCCAGCGGCGGGTTTTCCTGGTCGACCTGGCTGCCGGTGGCATTTTCCACCGCATGGACCCAGGCAAGGTCATCCAGCCGGCCCATGCGCCACAACACCATGTCGCCCAGATCGACGCTGTCGCACATCATCTGTTGCGCCGGGATGGTGGGGGCGTCGCAGGATATGTCGGACAGGACCATGCTGTAGCTGGGTTCCAGTTCGGCGATGCGGCTGTTTACCGCATCCATGTCGACGGCGCAGGTCTGCGCGGCGGATGCGGCGGGGGCCAGGAACAGGGTGGCCGCGACCACGGCGGGGGCAAGGCGGGGCAGGGGCATTTGTGACCTCGACAGGGCGGCCCGGACGGGGCTGAGGCCGCGATCCTGGCCAGCCGGGGCGCGTCGGGTCAAGGTCAGGAAATGCCGCCGGACAGGGCGGCAAGCCGCCGGGCGCCGCGACTCGGGGCGCACGCGGGTTTCGGGCGCCACGGCGACGCCCCGCCATGCGATGCCGCGACAGGGTGCCGCATTCGGCACACCATCGTATACATTGATAGATTTCCATCGCTTTGCCTGTCGCTTTTCCGCCCCCGATGCGTTGACCCCGCCAAGGGGGCAGAGTAAACGGAGCCATGAGTGCAAGCGGGCTGTCCTGGCCCGTAGCTCGCCTTGGCCAGCTGAAGGAGCATCCGTGGACGCGCTTCTCCGAGAGTATCTGCCCATCCTCATTCTTCTTGCGATTGCGGTGGGGCTGGGCATTGTCCTGCTTCTGGCCGCCGCAGTGCTTGCGGTGAGAAACCCAGACCCGGAAAAGGTTTCGGCCTATGAATGCGGGTTCAACGCCTTTGACGACGCAAGGATGAAGTTCGACGTCCGGTTCTATCTGGTGTCGATCCTGTTCATCATCTTCGACCTGGAAGTGGCCTTCCTGTTCCCCTGGGCGGTGGCCTTTGGCGAGGTCAGCATGACGGCCTTCTGGTCGATGATGATCTTCCTGGCGGTGCTGACCATCGGCTTTGCCTATGAATGGAAGAAGGGGGCCCTGGAATGGGAGTGATGACCGGCGCCAACACGGCGGGGGGCGATCACGAGGTTGCCACCCAGGCCCTGAACCGCGAGTTGCAGGACAAGGGGTTCATCCTGACCTCGACCGAGGACATCATCAACTGGGCCCGGATCGGGTCGCTGCACTGGATGACCTTTGGTCTGGCCTGCTGCGCGGTCGAGATGATGCACACCTCGATGCCGCGCTATGACCTGGAGCGGTTCGGCACCGCGCCGCGCGCCAGCCCGCGGCAGTCGGACCTGATGATCGTCGCAGGCACGCTGACCAACAAGATGGCGCCGGCCCTGCGCAAGGTCTATGACCAGATGCCCGAGCCGCGCTACGTGATCTCGATGGGCAGCTGTGCCAATGGCGGCGGCTATTA
Source organism: Paracoccaceae bacterium (assembly GCA_041397345.1). Lineage (GTDB taxonomy): Bacteria > Pseudomonadota > Alphaproteobacteria > Rhodobacterales > Rhodobacteraceae > Pseudogemmobacter. Next base: position 106,146 of record JAWKWU010000010.1, on the reverse strand, counting down.
CCATTACAGCTATTCGGTGGTGCGCGGCTGCGACCGCGTGGTGCCGGTCGATGTCTATGTGCCGGGCTGTCCGCCCACGGCCGAGGCGCTGCTCTACGGAATCCTGCAGCTGCAGCGGAAGATCCGCCGCACCGGCACGTTGGTGAGGTAAAGGATGAGCGAAGCCCTGCAAGACCTTGCGGCGACGATCGAGCTGAAGCGGGGCGATGCCGTCCTGTCCTCGACGGTGGCCTTTGGCGAGCTGACGCTGGTGGTGCCGCTGGCCCATCTGGAAGCCATGGTGGAATTCCTGCGCGACGACGCGGCCTGCCGGTTCTCGACCCTGGTCGACATCACCGCGGTCGACCACCCCGAGCGCCCGTCGCGGTTCGACGTGGTCTATCATTTCCTGTCGATGTACCGGAACCAGCGCATCCGCCTGAAGGTGGCGGTGCGCGACGATGAGATGGTGCCGTCGATCCATGAGCTGCACCCCTCGGCCAACTGGTTCGAGCGCGAGGTGTTCGACATGTTCGGCATCCTGTTCAGCGGCCACCCCGACCTGCGCCGCATCCTGACCGACTATGGTTTCCGCGGCCATCCGCTGCGCAAGGATTTCCCGACCACCGGCTATGTCGAGGTCCGCTATGACGAGGCGCAGAAGCGCGTGGTCTATGAGCCGGTGAAACTGGTGCAGGAATACCGCCAGTTCGATTTCATGTCGCCCTGGGAAGGGCCGAATACATCCTTCCGGGTGATCAGAAGGCGGAGGCCAAGTGATGGACGGGGATATTCGCCGCAACACCTATGACGACGGCTCGGTCGATATCGAGACGGGCGAGCAGCGCATCCGCAACTTCAACATCAACTTCGGTCCGCAACACCCTGCGGCGCATGGCGTTCTGCGCCTGGTGCTGGAGCTGGACGGCGAGATCGTGGAACGCTGCGATCCGCATATCGGGCTGTTGCATCGCGGCACCGAGAAGCTGATGGAAAGCCGCACCTACCTGCAGAACCTGCCGTATTTCGACCGGCTGGACTATGTGGCGCCGATGAACCAGGAACATGCCTGGTGCCTGGCGATCGAGCGGCTGACCGGCACGAAGGTGCCGCGCCGCGCCAGCCTGATCCGGGTCTTGTATTCGGAAATCGGCCGGGTGCTGAACCACCTGCTGAACGTAACCACGCAGGCCATGGACGTCGGCGCGCTGACGCCGCCGCTCTGGGGGTTCGAGGAACGCGAAAAGCTGATGGTGTTCTATGAACGGGCCTGCGGGGCGCGTCTGCACGCGGCCTATTTCCGGCCCGGCGGCGTGCATCAGGACCTGACGCCCGCCCTGATCGACGACATCGACGCCTGGGCGGATCATTTCCCCAAGGTGCTGGACGATATCGACGGGCTTTTGACCGAGAACCGCATCTTCAAGCAGCGCAATGCCGATATCGGCATCGTTGGCGAAAAGGATATCCAGAACTGGGGCTATTCCGGTGTCATGGTGCGCGGTTCGGGCCTGGCCTGGGATCTGCGGCGGGCGCAGCCCTACGAATGCTATGACGAATTCGACTTTGCCATCCCGGTCGGCAAGAATGGCGACTGCTATGACCGCTATCTCTGCCGCATGGCCGAGATGCGCGAGTCGACGAAGATCATCAAGCAGGCCGTCGCCAAGTTGCGCGCCCCCGAGGGGCAGGGCGACGTGCTGGCCCGCGGCAAGATCACGCCGCCGAAGCGGGGCGAGATGAAGACCTCGATGGAGGCCCTGATCCACCACTTCAAGCTTTATACCGAGGGGTTCCACGTCCCCGCCGGCGAGGTCTATGCCGCGGTCGAGGCGCCCAAGGGCGAATTCGGCGTCTATCTGGTGGCCGACGGGTCGAACAAGCCCTACCGGGCCAAGATCCGCGCGCCGGGCTATCTGCACCTGCAGTCGATGGACTGGATCTGCAAGGGCCACCAGCTGGCCGATGTCAGCGCCATCATCGGCACGATGGATATCGTGTTCGGCGAGGTCGACCGGTGATCTCGGTCGGGCTTGTCCCTCTGGTGGTCGTCCTGCTGCCGGTCCTGCCGATGGCCGGGCCTTTTCTTCCTTTGCTGTTCGTCGGGGTCATCTGATGCTGCGCCGTCTTCACCACACCCAGCCCGAAAGTTTTGCCTTCACGCCGGCGAATCTGGAATGGGCCAGGGGCCAGATCACCAAATATCCGGCGGGCCGGCAGGCCAGCGCGGTGATCCCGCTCCTGTGGCGCGCGCAGGAGCAGGAAGGCTGGTTGAGCCGCCCCGCCATCGAACATGTCGCGGACATGCTGGGGATGGCCTATATCCGGGCGCTGGAGGTGGCGACCTTCTACTTCATGTTCCAGCTGCAACCGGTTGGTTCGGTGGCGCATATCCAGATCTGCGGCACCACGTCCTGCATGATCTGCGGCGCCGAAGAACTGATCGCCGTCTGCAAGGAAATGATCGCGCCCGCGCCGCATGCTCTGTCGGCCGATGGCAAGTTTTCCTGGGAAGAGGTCGAGTGCATGGGCGCCTGCGCCAATGCGCCGATGGCCCAGATCGGCAAGGACTATTACGAGGATCTGACGGCCGAGAAACTGCGCGCGCTGATCGGGCGGTTCTCGGCCGGAGAGGTGCCGGTGCCGGGGTCGCAGAACGGGCGCTATGCGGCGGAACCGGTGACTGGGCTGACGAGCCTGAAAGAGTTCGAGTCGGGTCGCAAGCAGTATAATGCCACGGCGCAACTGGCCGTGGATATCGGCGACAGCGTCAAGCGGATCGACGGCACCGAGGTGCCCTTGCGCACGCCATGGCTGGGCAAGGCGGCGGGTGGTGCTGCGGCGGTGAAGCCGACCCCGGCAAAGACCGCGAAACCTGCCCCGGCCGAAAAACCGGCGGCAGCAAAGGCGCCGGTGACGCCGGCGACTGCGGCCAAGGCCCGGGCGGCAAAGGCATCGGTCGAGGCCAGGGCGGCACAGCCCGCGGCAGCGCCGGCCAAGCCCAAGGTGCTGAAGGCGGCGCGCGGAGGCAAGGCCGATGACCTGAAGCAGATCTGGGGCGTCGGGCCGAAGCTGGAGGCCCTGTGCAACCGGCTGGGCTTTTTCCACTTTGACCAGATCGCGGCCTGGACCGAGGCGGAACTGGCCTGGGTGGATGAGAATCTGGAAGGGTTCAAGGGGCGTGCAACGCGCGAGAAATGGGTTGCGCAGGCCCGGGTTCTGGCTGCCGGCGGATCGGCCGAAGAGGCCGAGCGGATCGCTAGGGATGAGGTGTGACGTAACGGACAGCGCCCCGGCAAAGGGGCCACTCAGAGGGGAGTGACGCGGAATGGCACTTGGAAATGGCGGAAACGGGCAGTCGAACACCCGTTGGATCATCGCGGGCGTGGCCGGCGTTCTGGCCTTTGTGCTGGCCAAGATGTCCTGGCATCACCATTTCATCTGGGCCTTGCTGGTCGGGATCGTCGTCTTCTTGATCGTGCTGCTGCTGTGGTCGCTGTTCGCCGGCCAGGGCGAGGCCGGGTATGATGGCGCCTCCAGCGCGCCTGCGGAACCCGCCGCCAAGGCCACGCCGCCCGCGGCCGCCCCGGCGGCGGCGCCTGTTGCTGCCCCGGCGGCTGCTGCTGCCCCCGCGACGCCTGCGCCGGCGCCCGAACCCGCCGCCGTTGCAGCCGAGCCGGCGGCGCCTGTCGCTGAAGCTGTTGCCGAAACCAGCCCGTCGACCCATTCGACCGCGCCGGTCGGGTTGATGGCCGAGCCGGCGGTGGCTGAGGCGCCGGCGAAGGCCAAGGCCGCCCGGAAGCCTGCGGCCAAGGCGGCGCCTGCGGCCAAGGCGGCCACGTCCGCGAAAGCCAGGCCCGCGAAGGCCGCGCCGGCAGAGAAGGCGGCAAAGCCCGCAGCCCGGGCGGCGAAGGTTGTGGCCGAGGATGCGGCACCTGCGCCCAAGGCCCCCCGGGCGAAAAAGCCCGCCAAGCCGAAGGGGCCGGAGATCCTGACCGCGCCGCGTGGCGGCAAGGCGGATGATCTGAAGGTGATCGAAGGCATCGGCCCGGCGCTGGAAAAGCTGGTGAATGAGGGCGGCGTCTATCACTTTGACCAGATCGCCGGCTGGACCGAGGCCGATGTGGCGCTGTTCGACGCCCGGCTGGGCCGGTTCAAGGGCCGGATCGCCCGCGACAAATGGGTGGCCCAGGCAAAGATCATCGTCAGCGAAGGGCTTGAGCGGTTCCTGGAACGCGCCAAGACCAATGATTACTAAGGCTGGCACATGAACAAACCCACCCCAAAGGACATGCAGATGGCGCGGCAGGCAAGGCTGGTGGGCCTGGTCTTGGTCGTGACCATGGCGCTTTGGCTGGGTGCGCAGATCGTGGGCGCCGAGATGGGCTGGGATACCCGCTACGCCTTTCTCTTCGACTTCGCTGCGCTGGCCGCGTTCCTCTGGGCGCTGGTCGTGACGTATCAGATCTGGCGCGCGCGCCGGGGATAAGGAAAGAACGATGCTCAAGGATCAGGACCGGATCTTCACCAACCTTTACGGCATGCACGACCGCAGCCTGAAAGGCGCGATGAAGCGCGGCCATTGGGATGGCACCGCCGAGATCATCAAGCGTGGGCGCGACACGATCATCGAGCAGGTGAAGGCCAGCGGCCTGCGCGGCCGGGGCGGCGCGGGTTTCCCGACCGGGCTGAAATGGTCGTTCATGCCGAAACAGTCGGACGGACGGCCCAGCTATCTGGTGATCAACGCCGACGAATCCGAGCCGGGCACCTGCAAGGACCGCGAGATCATGCGGCACGATCCCCATACGCTGATCGAGGGGGCGTTGATCGCATCCTTCGCGATGGGGGCGAACACCTGCTACATCTATATCCGCGGCGAATATATCCGCGAGCGCGAGGCGCTGCAGGCCGCGATCGACGAATGCTATGACGCGGGCCTGCTGGGCAAGAACGCCGCGAAATCCGGCTGGGACTTTGACCTGTATCTGCATCACGGGGCAGGGGCCTATATCTGCGGCGAGGAAACCGCGCTTTTGGAAAGCCTTGAGGGCAAGAAGGGCATGCCGCGGATGAAACCGCCGTTCCCGGCCGGCTCGGGCCTCTATGGCTGTCCGACCACGGTGAACAACGTGGAATCCATCGCCGTGGTGCCGACGATCTTGCGCCGGGGGGCCGAGTGGTTTGCCGGCTTTGGCCGCCCGAACAACGCGGGGACCAAGCTGTTCGGCATCTCGGGCCATGTGAACGCGCCCTGCGTGGTCGAAGAGGCGATGTCGATCCCGCTGAAAGAACTGCTGGAGGTTCACTGCGGCGGCGTGCGCGGCGGCTGGAAGAACCTGAAGGCGGTCATTCCCGGCGGGTCTTCGGTGCCGCTGCTGACGCAGGCGCAATGCGATGACGCGATCATGGATTTCGACTGGCTGCGCGAACAGCGGTCGGGCCTGGGCACGGCGGCCGTCATCGTGATGGACCAGTCGACCGATGTCATCAAGGCGATCTGGCGGCTGTCCAAGTTCTACAAGCACGAAAGCTGTGGCCAATGCACGCCCTGCCGCGAGGGCACCGGCTGGATGATGCGGGTGATGGACCGTCTGGTGCGTGGCGAGGCCGAGATCGAGGAAATCGACATGCTGCTTTCGGTGACGAAGCAGGTCGAGGGCCATACGATCTGTGCCCTTGGCGATGCGGCGGCCTGGCCGATCCAGGGCCTGATCCGCGCCTTCCGCGACGAGATCGAGGACCGGATCAAGGCCAGGAAGACCGGCCGCATTTCGGCGGTGGCGGCGGAATAACATGCTGCGGGCCCTTTTCCTTGCTGCCCTGACCTTGGCCTGCGGTGCTGCCGCATGGGCCGAGGCCGCGGCTGCCGAAGGCGAAGTGGCCGAGCCGCTGCCCTATGTCGAGGTGCCGGTGGTGCTGAACGAGGTCGAATACCTGGCGGTGATCGACACGTCGGGGGCTGAATCGGTTCAGGTGAACGGCGAGGAGCTGGACCTGGCGCCCCATGTGCCGGGCGCGGTGCGGATCTCGCGGGCCGATGGCGCCAGCATGGCCGACGAAGGGTTCCGCGCGCGCGAGGTGATCCGCGCCGCCTGTGCCACGCAGGGCAAGGCCGCGGATCAGGCCGTGGTGCCGGTGTTGACGCCGGGCGGGCGCTGGATCTTTGCCGGGGGTGCATGTGATGCGCGCCGGATGGATCGCCCTGACCGCCCCGCTGGCGGCCTGTGTTGCCGCCGCGCCGCAGGCCGGGCCGGTGGCGTCGCCCGCGCCGCTGCGGGTGGTGCGGGCGGACGGGTCGGGGTTCGCCTTTGACGAAGGCGCGGCCGCCCGGCGCGAGGCCGATGCGCAATGCGGCGGCCGGGGTGTGCGGTCTTCGATCTACGACCGGTATGAGGCCGGCGCCTGGGTCTTTGTGGAGGGCTGCGCATGATGCCCGTCCTTCACGCCTGCGCGAGAGTTCCCGCTTGTCATGGCATATCAACGGCCTCTGGCCCCAAGTCTGCGGCATCTGATGCCAAGGAGGCCAAGATGAGCAGACTGTTGAAAACCCTTGCCGTGACGCTTGCCGCGTTGTCGACCACGCCCGCGCTGGCGCTGGAGCCGATCAACACCGAGCCGCATATCAACGGCACCCTGTTGCAGGGCTTTATCGCCGACAAGATCGCCGATACCTGCCCGACGCTGGCGCCGCGCAAGCTGCGGGCGTTGAACGAGCTGGAGAAGCTGAAGAATTACGCGCTGAAGCGGGGGTATACCGCCGAGGAAATCCGCGCCTTCGTCACCTCGAAGACCGAGAAGAAGCGCGGCAAGGCCGAGGCGGCGGACTGGCTGGCCAAGGCCGGCGCGGTCGAGGGCGACAGCGACAGCTATTGCCGGATCGGCCGGGACGAGATCGCCAAGGGCAGCCTGATCGGCGCCTTGCTGAGGGACAGGTCATGACCCGCGCGGGGCTGCATCTGGCCGAGCTGAATGTGGGCCGCCTGCTGGCGCCCACCGACGACCCGCGTGTGGCGGCCTTCATGGCGGCGCTGGACAGGGTGAACGGCATCGGCAAGCGCAGCCCCGGCTTTGTCTGGATGATGGAAGGTTCGGGCGAGCCCGGCACCGGCAACACCGAGACCAAGATCGGCGGCGACCCGCAGTTCGTGGCGAACCTGACGGTCTGGGAAAGCGCGGAAACGCTGGAGCATTTCGTCTGGAACACCGTCCACCGCGCCTTTTACGAGCGCCGGGCGGAATGGTTCGAGATTCTGGACCGGCAGCATTTCGTCATGTGGTGGGTGCCCGCCGGGCACCGGCCGACGCTGGACGAGGCATTGGAACGCCTGGCCCTGAAACAGGCGAACGGAGACAGCGACCAGGCCTTTGGCTGGTCATACCTGAAAGAGGCGCGGCTGTGGAAGGACCACGGCTGCGCAAGGATCGCGGCGGAGTGAGCGGATGTCGAACCTGAAGAAGATCAATATCGACGGCATCGAGGTCGAGGTGGATGGGGCGATGACCATCATCCAGGCGGCCGAGGTTGCCGGGGTCGAGATCCCGCGTTTCTGCTATCACGAGCGGCTGTCGATCGCCGGCAACTGCCGGATGTGCCTGGTCGAGGTCGTCGGCGGCCCGCCGAAGCCCGCGGCAAGCTGCGCCATGCAGGTGCGCGACCTGCGCCCCGGCCCGAACGGCGAGGCGCCGGTGGTCAAGACCACCTCGCCCATGGTCAGACGTGCCCGCGAGGGCGTGATGGAATTCCTGCTGATCAACCATCCGCTGGATTGCCCGATCTGCGACCAGGGCGGCGAATGCGACCTGCAGGACCAGGCCATGGCCTATGGCATCGACTTCAGCCGCTATCGTGAACCGAAGCGGGCGTCGGAGGACCTGAACCTTGGCCCGCTGGTCGAGACCAGGATGACGCGCTGCATTTCCTGCACCCGCTGCGTGCGGTTCACCACCGAGGTGGCCGGCATCACACAGATGGGCCAGACCGGGCGCGGCGAGGACAGCGAGATCACCAGTTATCTGAACCTGACGCTGGATTCGAACCTGCAGGGCAATATCATCGACCTTTGCCCGGTCGGTGCGCTGACCTCGAAACCCTATGCCTTTACCGCCCGGCCCTGGGAACTGACCAAGACCGAGTCGGTGGACGTGATGGACGCGCTGGGGTCGAACATCCGTATCGACACCAAGGGCCGCGAGGTGATGCGGATCATCCCGCGCAACAACGACGGCGTGAACGAGGAATGGATTTCCGACAAGACCCGCTTCATCTGGGACGGGCTGCGGCGCCAGCGGCTGGACGTGCCCTACATCCGCGAGGACGGCAAGCTGCGCAAGGCCACCTGGGCCGAGGCGCTGGCGGCCGCCGCAGCGGCGATGAAGGACCGCAAGGTGGTCGGGCTGATCGGCGATCTGGCCCCGGTCGAGGCGGCCTTCAGCCTGAAACAGCTGGTCGAGGGGCTGGGCGGCCGCGTCGAATGCCGCACCGATGGCGCAAGGCTGCCGGTGGGCAACCGCAGCGGCTATGTCGGAACCGCGACGATCGAGGATATCGACACGGCAGGGGGTATCCTGCTGATCGGAACCAATCCGCGGATCGAGGCGCCGGTGCTGAACGCGCGCATCCGCAAGGCCTGGACCCACGGGGCGCAGGTCGGGCTGATCGGCGAGGCTGCGGACCTGACCTATGACTACCACCATTTCGGCACCGACCGTGCCGCGCTGGTCGACCACCTGAAGCTGGCGCAAACCGCCCCGGCGGACAGCCGGCCCGGCATCGTGATCGTCGGTCAGGGCGCGATCAACGAGGCGGATGGCGAGGCGGTGCTGGCCCATGCCATGGCGATCGCCGAGGCGCGGGGGGCAAAGCTGCTGGTTCTGCACACCGCCGCCAGCCGGGTGGGTGCGATGGACGTGGGCGCGGTGACCGAGGGCGGCCTCGCGGTTGCGACCGAGGGGGCGCAGGTGGTCTACAACCTTGGCGCCGACGAGGTGGAGATCAGCCGCGATGGCGAGAATGCGCCCTTCGTGATCTATCAGGGATCGCATGGCGACCGGGGCGCCAACCGGGCCGACATCATCCTGCCCGCCGCGGCCTGGACCGAGGAGAACGGCCTTTTCGTCAACACCGAGGGCCGGCCGCAACTGGCCTTCCGGGCGGGGTTCGCCCCCGGCGAGGCCAAGGAGAACTGGGCGATCCTGCGGGCGCTGTCGGCCGCGTTGGGCAAGCCGCTTGGCTGGGATAGCCTGGCCGGGCTGCGCGCGGCGCTGGTGGCGGCGCATCCGCATCTGGGGCAGGTGGACGTGGTGCCGGAAAATGCCTGGGCCGCGCTTCCGCTGAAGGCGCCGGCCAAGGCCAGCTTCCGCAATGCGATCAAGGATTTCTACCTGACCAACCCGGTGGCGCGCGCCAGTGCGGTGATGGCGGAACTGTCGGCCATGGCCAAGGCGCGGCTGGCGCAATCCATGGCGGCTGAGTAACCAGATGGCCGCCCGTTCCGCCTTTGCCAGCCTCCTGGCCGCTTCGGCGGCACTGGGGGCTTGCACGGGCGGGCCGGAGGTGTCACAGGGTCCGCGCGACCCGTCCTACCTGGGGATCGAGACGATCCTCCTGGATGGCGAGATGGTCAGTTTCAGGGTTGCCATGAAAGGCGCCCGGAACGAGGCCGATGTCGAGACCTATGGCCGTTGCGCGGCGGCCCAATATGCGCTGATCCGGGGGTTCGGGTTCGCGCGCCATGTGCGGACGCAGGTGGCGAAGGCTGGAGAGACCTGGCGGGGGGATGCGGTCTACCTCATCTCGGCCGCCTTGCCGGAGGGGATCCGCACGATCGACGCCGAGGTAACGGTGCGAGATTGCGGCGAACTGGGCATACCGACGGTGTAAGGGACGGAAGATGAACGGATTTTTCGACACAACCCTGGGGACGGCGATCTTGATCGCGGCGCAGAGCCTGCTGATCGTCGGCTTCGTCATGATCAGCCTCTTGTTCCTTGTCTATGGCGACCGGAAGATCGGGGCCGCGGTGCAGATGCGCAAGGGGCCGAACGTGGTGGGGCCCTGGGGCTCCTGCAGTCGGTGGCCGACGCGCTGAAATACGTGGTCAAGGAAATCGTCGTGCCGGCCGGTGTCGACCGCCCGGTGTTCTTCCTGGCGCCCATGCTGTCCTTCGTGCTGGCGATCCTGGCCTGGCGGTGGTGCCCTTGACCAGGGCTGGGTGCTGGCCGACATCAATGTGGCGATCCTGTTCGTCTTTGCCGTGTCCTCGCTCGAGGTTTACGGCGTGATCATGGGCGGCTGGGCCTCGAACTCGAAATACGCCTTCCTCGGCAGCCTGCGGTCGGCCGCGCAGATGATCTCTTACGAGGTCTCGCTGGGCCTGATCATCATCGGTATCATCATCTCGACCGGCTCGATGAACTTTTCGGCCATCGTGGCGGCACAGGACGGGGCCTATGGCCTGTTCAACTGGTACTGGCTGCCGCACCTGCCGATGGTGGTCTTGTTCTTCGTCTCGGCGCTGGCCGAAACCAACCGCCCGCCGTTCGACCTGCCCGAGGCAGAATCGGAACTGGTCGCGGGCTTCATGGTGGAATATTCGTCCACGCCCTACCTGCTGTTCATGGCGGGCGAATACATCGCCATCTTCCTGATGTGCGCGCTGATCTCGCTCCTGTTCTTTGGAGGCTGGCTGTCGCCCATTCCCGGCATCGCCGACGGCTGGTGGTGGATGGTGGCGAAGATGTGGGTGTTCTTCTTCATGTTCGCCATGGTGAAGGCCATCGTGCCGCGCTACCGCTATGACCAACTGATGCGGATCGGCTGGAAGGTCTTCCTGCCCCTGTCGCTGGCTTGGGTGGTGCTGGTGGCGTTCCTGGCCAAATTCGAAATCCTGGGCCACTTCTGGGCCCGCTGGACCCTGGGGGGCTGATCCATGGCTTCGATCGACTGGAACCGCGCGACCCGCTATTTCCTGATGACGGATTTCATCAAGGGGTTTGCCCTGGGGATGAAATACTTCTTCGCGCCGAAATCGACGCTGAACTACCCGCATGAAAAGGGGCCGCTGTCGCCCCGGTTCCGCGGCGAACACGCGCTGCGCCGCTATCCGAACGGCGAGGAACGCTGCATCGCCTGCAAGCTCTGCGAGGCGGTCTGCCCGGCACAGGCCATCACCATCGACGCCGAACCGCGCGAGGACGGCAGCCGCCGCACCACGCGCTATGACATCGACATGACGAAATGCATCTACTGCGGCTTCTGCCAGGAGGCCTGCCCGGTCGATGCCATCGTCGAGGGGCCGAACTTCGAATTCTCGACCGAGACCCGCGAGGAACTGTTCTACACCAAGGAAAAGCTGCTGGAGAACGGCGCCCGCTGGAAGCCGAGATCGCCCGCAACCTTGAACTCGACGCGCCCTACAGGTGACCGGAATGACCGACGCCTATGCCAAGATGATCCAGCAGATGGTGGAAAGCGGGCAAGAGATGCTGCGCGCCTTCAATCCGGGGCTGGAGAACATGCAGGGCGGCCTGGGCGCGGGCGGCTTTGACAAGCTGTTTCCCACCATGTCCAAGGACATGATGGAGATGTGGTTCGGGCGGACCTTCAACCGCGAGGGGCTGGACGCCAAGACCCGGCTGTTCCTTACCCTGGCCGCGCTGACCGTGCTGGGCGCGCAGGCCGAACCGCAGATCAAGATGACCGTGCGCCATGCCCTGGAGGCGGGCGCCACCGAACGCGAGATCGCCGAGGTGATCTGGCAGATGAGCATGTTCGGCGGCCTGCCCGCCATGCAGAAGGCGCTTGAGATCGCTCAGGCGGTCTTTGCCGAGAAGAAGGAAGCGAACCCATGACCGTAGCCGATTTCGCCTTCTACGCCTTTGCCATCGTGGCGGTGGCGGCAGGCCTGATGGTGACCGTCGCCCGCAACCCGGTGCATTCGGTGCTGTGGCTGATCCTGGCCTTCCTGTCGGCCACCGGGCTGATGGTGCTGCTCGGGGCCGAATTCGTGGCCATGCTCTTGATGATCGTCTATGTCGGCGCGGTTGCGGTGCTGTTCCTCTTCGTCGTCATGATGCTGGACATCGACTTTGCCGCGCTGAAGGGCGAGATGGCGCGCTACATGCCGCTGGGCCTGTTGATCGGCGTGGTGCTGATCATGCAGCTGGCGATCGGCCTGGGCGCCTGGGGGTCGGTGGAACGCTCGACCGCGCTGGACGGGGTGGATAACGCCCGGGCGCTGGGGATGATCCTTTACGACAAGTATATCTACCTGTTCCAGGCCGCGGGCATGATCCTGCTGGTGGCGATGATCGGGGCGATCCTGCTGACCCTGCGGCACCGCAAGGACATCAAGCGGCAGAACGTGCTGGCGCAGATGTGGCGCGACCCGGCCAAGGCGCTGGAACTGAAGGATGTGAAGCCGGGGCAGGGGCTGTAGGCCGCCGCATTGGTGTTTTCGCCCACCGGCGACCGGTGGGCGGCGAAGGAAACGGGCAAAGACCCGAAGGGACGTGAGAGATGGTGGGACTTGAACATTACCTGACGGTGGCGGCGGCGCTGTTCGTCATCGGCATCTTCGGGATCTTCCTGAACCGGAAGAACGTGATCGTCATCCTGATGTCGATCGAACTGATGCTTCTGGCGGTGAACATCAACCTCGTCGCCTTCTCGTCCTTCCTCGGCGATCTGACCGGGCAGGTCTTCACGCTGTTCGTGCTGACCGTCGCCGCGGCCGAGGCCGCGATCGGCCTTGCCATCCTCGTCGTCTTCTTCCGCAACCGCGGAACGATCGACGTGGAAGATGTGAACGTGATGAAAGGCTGAAGGACATGGCGACGATCATCCTGTTTGCTCCTCTGATCGGGGCCATTCTCTGCGGGTTCGGCTGGCGCATCATCGGCGAGCGCGCCGGGCAGGTGCTGACCACCAGCCTGGTGTTCCTGGCCGCGATCCTGTCCTGGATCGTCTTTCTGACCTTCGATGGCGAGACCCAGCATATCCATATCCTCGACTGGGTGCAGTCGGGCAGCCTGGACACCGCCTGGCAGATCCGGCTGGACCGGCTGACGGCGATCATGCTGGTGGTGGTGAACTCGGTCTCGGCGCTGGTTCACCTCTACAGCTTTGGCTACATGGCGCATGACGAGAACTGGCACGAGGGCGAGCATTACAAGGCCCGCTTCTTTGCCTATCTGTCGTTCTTCACCTTTGCCATGCTGACCCTGGTCACCAGCGACAACCTGGTGCAGATGTTCTTTGGCTGGGAAGGCGTGGGCGTCGCCTCCTACCTGCTGATCGGGTTCTACTACCGCAAACCCAGCGCCAATGCCGCGGCGATCAAGGCATTCGTGGTCAACCGCGTCGGCGACTTCGGCTTTGCCCTGGGCATCTTTGCGCTGTTCTACCTGACCGACTCGATCCGGTTCGACGACGTGTTCGGCGCCGCCCCGCGCTGGCCGAGACCAACCTGACCTTCCTGTGGCGGGAATGGAACGCCGCCAACCTGATCGGCGTGCTGCTCTTCATCGGCGCCATGGGCAAGTCGGCGCAGCTTTTCCTGCACACCTGGCTGCCCGACGCGATGGAAGGCCCGACGCCGGTCTCGGCGCTGATCCACGCCGCGACCATGGTGACGGCCGGGGTGTTCCTGGTCTGCCGCATGTCGCCGCTTTATGAATTCGCGCCCGAGGCGACGGCCTTCATCACCTTCCTGGGGGCCACCACCGCCTTTTTCGCCGCAACCGTGGGCCTGGTGCAGAACGACATCAAGCGCGTCATCGCCTATTCGACCTGTTCGCAGCTGGGCTACATGTTCGTGGCTGCGGGCGTCGGGGTCTATTCGGTGGCGATGTTCCACCTGTTCACGCATGCCTTCTTCAAGGCGATGCTGTTCCTGGGCGCCGGTTCGGTGATCACCGCCACGCACCATGAACAGGACATGCGAAACTATGGCGGCCTGCGCAAGAAGATCCCGCTGACCTTCTGGGCGATGATGATCGGCACGCTGGCCATCACCGGCGTGGGCATCCCGCTGACGCATTTCGGCTTTGCCGGTTTCCTGTCGAAGGATGCGGTGATCGAAAGCGCCTGGACCGGGTCGTCCTATGCCTTCGTGATGCTGGTCGTCGCGGCCTGCTTTACCAGCTTCTACTGCTGGCGGCTGATGTTCATGACCTTCTACGGCGAAAACCGCGCGCAGGGGCATGGCCATGGCCACAACGGCAATGGCAACGGCCATGACGACCACCACCATGAACCGCATGAAAGCCCGATGACCATGCTGGTGCCGCTGGGCGTTCTGGCCCTGGGCGCGGCGTTCTCGGGGATGCTGTGGTACAACGTCTTCTTCGGCGACGAGGCCAAGATGCGGGCCTGGTTCGGCATGGAAGCCGCGGCCCATGGCGAGATGGCCGCCGGCGAGGCCGCGGCCGAGGGCGAACATGCCACCGAGGCGCCGGCTGGGGGCGAGGCTGTCGCCACCACCGGGGAAGCCACTGGGGAACCCACCGCGGAAACCGGTGCCGAGGGCGATCATGCCGCCGTCGCCGCCCATGCCGCGCCCAAGGGGGCGATCTACATGGGGGCCGACAACCACGCCATCCATGCGGCGCATGAGGCCCCGGCCTGGGTCAAGGTGGCGCCCTTTGTCGCCATGCTGATCGGCTTTGCCATGGCCTGGCTGTTCTACATCCGCCGGCCCGACCTGCCGGGGCGTCTGGCGGCGCAGCAACGCCCGCTCTACCTGTTCCTGCTGAACAAGTGGTATTTCGACGAGCTGTATGACGTGGTCTTCGTCCGTCCTGCCAAATGGCTGGGCAGCTTCCTGTGGAAGAAGGGCGACGGCAACGTGATCGACGGCACGATCAACGGCGTGGCGATGGGGATCGTTCCCTTCTTCACCCGCCTCGCCGGCCGGGCGCAATCCGGCTATCTGTTCCACTACGCCTTCGCGATGGTGCTGGGGATTGTCGTCCTGGTCACCTGGATGGTGCTTTCGGGCGGCGCCAAGTAAGGGGGCGGGAAGACAATCATGGCACAACAGCTACTCTCCATCATCACCTTCCTGCCGCTGGTCGCGGCGATCATCATGGCGCTGTTCATGCGCGGCGATGACGAGGCCGCCCAGATGGGCGCCAAGCGGCTGGCGCTGTTCACCGCAGCTGCGACCTTCGTGGTTTCGCTGTTCCTGCTGATCGAATTCGATCCCTCGAACACCGGCTTTCAGTTCCTGGTGGAACGGCAGTGGATCCTGGCCTGACCTACCGGATGGGGGTGGACGGCATCTCGATCCTGTTCGTGATGCTGACCACCTTCCTGATGCCGATCACCATCCTGGCCTGCTGGGACGTGAAGGTGCGGGTCAAGGAATACATGATCGCCTTCCTGATCCTGGAAACCTGATGCTGGGCGTGTTCACCGCGCTGGATCTGGTGCTGTTCTACCTGTTCTTCGAGGCGGGCCTGATCCCGATGTTCCTGATCATCGGCATCTGGGGCGGCAAGGACCGGATCTACGCGGCGTTCAAGTTCTTTCTCTATACCTTCCTCGGCTCGGTGCTGATGCTGGTGGCGATGATCGCCATGTATGCCCAGGCCGGCACCACCTGCATCGGCGGCTGCGAGACCAGCCTGCTGACCCACAATTTCGCCTCCGAGACCTTCCCGCTGATGGGCTTCCAGGTGGTGGGTGGCGTGCAGACGCTGCTGTTCCTGGCCTTCTTTGCCAGCTTTGCGGTCAAGATGCCGATGTGGCCGGTGCATACCTGGCTGCCCGACGCCCACGTTCAGGCGCCGACCGCGGGTTCCGTCATCCTGGCGGCGGTACTGCTGAAGATGGGGGGCTACGGCTTCCTGCGTTTCTCGCTGCCGATGTTCCCGGTCGCCTCTTACGAGCTGTCGGGGCTGGTATTCTGGATGTCCGCCATCGCCATCGTCTACACCTCGCTGGTGGCGCTGGCGCAGTCCGACATGAAGAAGCTGATCGCCTATTCCTCGGTGGCGCACATGGGCTATGTGACCATGGGCATCTTTGCGGCCAACCAGCAGGGCGTCGACGGCGCCATCTTCCAGATGCTCAGCCACGGCTTCATCTCGGGCGCGCTGTTTCTCTGCGTCGGCGTGATCTACGACCGCATGCACACCCGCGAGATCGACGCCTATGGCGGGCTGGTCAACCGGATGCCGGCCTATGCGCTGGTCTTCATGTTCTTCACCATGGCCAACGTCGGCCTGCCCGGCACCAGCGGCTTCATCGGCGAATTCTGACGCTGATGGGCATCTTCCGGTCAACACCTGGGTGGCCGCGGTGGCGACCAGCGGCGTGATCCTGTCGGCAGCCTATGCGCTGTGGCTGTATCGCCGCGTCGTCATGGGTGACCTGATCAAGGAAGCGCTGAAGACGATCACCGACCTGAGCAGCCGCGAAAAGCTGATCTTTGCGCCGCTGGTGGCGATGACGCTGTTCCTGGGCGTCTATCCCAAGGCGGTGACCGACATCATCGGCTCGTCCGTGACGGCGCTGATCACCGACTACCACGCCGCTCTGCCGGTCGCCGACGCGACCGAAACGGCGATGCACTGAGGACCGAGAGAATGAGCGCGACCCCTGACTTCTTCATCGTCCTCCCCGAGGTGATCCTGGCCGTCTATGCGATGGCCGCGCTGATGCTGGCGGTCTATACCAGCAAGGACAAGCTGGCCTCGACGCTGACCTGGGCCACGGCGGGCCTGTTCGTCGCCCTGGCGCTGTGGATCGGCCTGGCCGGGCACGGCGACCGCGCCGCCTTTGGCGGCATGTTCATCGACGATCCCTTTGCCCGGTTTGCCAAGGTGGTGATCCTGCTTTCGGCCGCCGCCGTCCTGGTGATGAGCCAGGATTACATGACCCGGCAGGGGCTCTTGCGGTTCGAATTCCCGGTGCTGGTGACGCTGGCGGTGCTGGGGATGCAGATGATGGTCTCCTCGGGGGACCTGATGGCGCTGTACATGGGGCTGGAATTGCAGTCGCTGGCGCTTTACGTCGTTGCGGCGATGCGGCGCGACAGCGTGAAATCGACCGAGGCGGGGCTGAAATACTTCGTCCTTGGCGCGCTCAGCTCGGGTCTCCTGCTCTATGGCGCCTCGCTCACCTACGGCTTTGCGGGCACCACGCTGTTCTCTGGCATCTTCGCCAGCCTGGGCGACGGCGCGCCGGTCGGCCTGCTGATCGGTCTGGTGTTCATGCTGTCCGGCCTGGCCTTCAAGATCTCGGCCGCGCCCTTCCACATGTGGACGCCGGACGTCTACGAAGGCTCGCCCACGCCTGTGACCGCCTTCTTTGCCACCGCGCCCAAGGTGGCGGCGATGGCGCTGATCGCGCGGCTGGCGCAGGATGCCTTTGGCGCCATTCCGGGTCAGTGGGGCCAGGTGCTGGCGGCGCTGGCGGTGATCTCGATGTTCCTCGGCGCGGTCGCCGCGATCGGGCAAAAGGACATCAAGCGGCTGATGGCCTATTCGTCGATTGCCCACATGGGCTATGCGCTGATCGGCCTGGCCGTCGGCACCGCCTATGGCGTGCAGGCGACGCTGATCTACATGGCGATCTATGTCACCATGAACGTCGGCACCTTTGCCTTCATCCTGTCGATGGAACGTGACGGCCGGCCGGTTACCGATATCGCCAGCCTGAACCAGCTGTCGCGGACCGAACCGCTCAAGGCGCTGGCGCTGCTGGTCCTGATGTTCAGCCTGGCGGGCGTGCCGCCGATGGTGGGCTTCTTCGGCAAGTTCTATGTGCTGAAGGCGGCGGTTGACGGCGGCATGACCTGGCTGGCCGTGGCCGGCGCGGTGGCCTCGGTGATCGGTGCCTTCTACTACCTGCGCATCGTCTATTACATCTACTTCGGCGCCGAGCAGGAGCCGGCCGACAGCCGCATGGGTGCCGCGCAATGGGTGATGCTGATGGGCGGCGCCGCGATCATGGTGCTGGGCGTCGTCAACCTTTTCGGTATCGAGCCGGCGGCGGCAACCGCGGCGCAGGCCCTTGTCCAGCGTTGATCCGTCCAGCGTTGATCCGACCAGCGCTGATCCGTCCAGCGCCGATCCGTCCAGTTCTGGTCCCGGCTTTGGCCGGCTGATCCTGGCCGAGGTCGACAGCACCAATGCCGAAGCCTTCCGGCAGGCCCCGTCGCTGACGGGGCCGCTGTGGATTCTGGCCGGGCAGCAGACGGCGGGGCGGGGCAGGAGGGCGCGCCCTCGGCCTCGCCGCCGGGCAATTTTCACGGCACGCTGGTGCAACGGGTCACCGAGCCGCCGGCGGTGGTGGCGCTGCGCTCTTTCGTGGCGGCACTGGCGCTGCGCGATGCCCTGGTCGCCGTAACCGGCGCGCCGCAGGCGTTTCAGCTGAAATGGCCGAACGACGTGCTGCTGAATGGCGGCAAGGTGGCGGGAATCTTGCTGGAGGCCAGCGGCGATGTCCTGGCCATCGGCATCGGCGTCAACCTGATCGCCGCCCCGCCCGCCGAGGCGGTGGAGCCCGGCGCCCTGGCCCCGGTCTCGCTTTTGGCGGAAACCGGGGTGCAGATCACGCCAGAGGCCTTCCTCGCCGCCCTTGCCCCGGCCTATGCCGCGCGCGAGGCGCAGTTCCGGGCCGAAGGCTTTGCCCCCCTGCGGGCGGACTGGCTGGCCCATGCCGCCCGCCTTGGCACCCGCATCACCGCCCGCACCGGCAGCGTCAGCCGCGACGGCATCTTCGAGACCGTGGATGCCGAGGGCAACCTGATCCTGCGCATCGCCTGCGGCCCCGTTGCCATCCCGGCCGCTGACGTGTTCTTCTGAGATACCGGAGACCCCCATGCTTCTGGCCATCGACTGCGGCAACACCAATACCGTCTTCTCGATCTGGGACGGCGCCCGCTTTGTCGCCACCTGGCGCATCGCCACCGACCACAAGCGCACGGCGGACGAATACCATGTCTGGCTGTCCAGCCTGATGATGCTGACCCGGACCGAGGCGCAGATCACCGAGGCGATCATCTCCTCGACCGTGCCGCGGGTGGTGTTCAACCTGCGCGTCCTCTGCGACCGCTATTTCAACTGCCGCCCGCTGGTGGTGGGCAAGCCCGATTGCCGCCTGCCGGTCGCCCCGCGCGTCGATCAGGGCACGACGGTCGGCCCCGATCGCCTGGTCAATACCGTGGGCGGGTTCGACCGGCATGGCGGCGACCTGATCGTGGTCGATTTCGGCACCGCGACAACTTTCGATGTGGTGGACCAGGATGGCGCCTATGTCGGCGGCGTCATTGCCCCCGGCGTGAACCTGTCGCTCGAGGCGCTGCACATGGCCGCCGCCGCCCTGCCGCATATCGACGTCGCCAAACCGGCGCGGGCGATCGGCACGAATACGATTGCCTGCATGCAATCGGGCGTCTACTGGGGGTATGTGGGCCTGGTCGAAGGCATCGTGCGCGAAGTGCGGCGCGAACGGCCACGGCCGATGAAAGTCATCGCAACGGGGGGGCTGGCCTCGCTGTTCGCACAGGGGACCGAGCTGTTCCATTCGGTCGAGGACGACCTGACCATGCACGGGCTTGTCCTGATCAACGCATTCAACAAGGAAAACCCATGAGCAAGGACCGGCTGATCTATCTTCCCCTTGGCGGCGCCGGGGAGATCGGCATGAACGCCTATGTCTATGGCTATGGCGCCCCCGGCAAGGAACGGCTGATCCTGGTCGACATGGGCGTGACTTTCCCCGACATGGACGGCGCGCCCGGGGTTGAGGTCATCATGCCCGACATGACCTGGCTACAGGACCGGGCCGACCGGCTGGAGGCGATCTTCATCACCCATGCGCATGAAGACCATATCGGCGCCCTGGGCCAGCTCTGGCCTAGGCTGAAGAAACCGGTCTACGCGCGCCGCTTTACCGCCACCATCGGCCGGCTGAAGCTGGAGGAAGAAGGGCTGCCCGTCGACGCCCTGACCACGGTCGAACCGCGCCCGGCGGTGGTCGAGGCCGGGCCGTTCAAGGTGCAATTCGTGCCGATCAGCCATTCGATTCCCGAAAGCAGCGCGCTGATCATCGACACGCCGGTGGGGCGCATCGTGCATTCGGCCGATTTCAAGATCGACCGCACCCCGGTGGTGGGCGAGGCCTGGGACGACGCGATGTGGGAGGCGATCGCGGCGGAAAAGCCGGTCAAGGCGTTGATGTGCGATTCCACCAACGTGTTTTCGCCCCATCAAGGCCGGTCCGAGGCCACCCTGGCCGGCCCGCTGACCGAGTTGATCCAGCGGTCCTCCGGCATGTTCGTGGCCACCACCTTCGGATCGAACGTTGCCCGGCTGAAAACGCTGGCCGAGGCCGCCCGCGCCGCCGACCGCACGATCTGCGTGCTGGGCCGGTCGATGAAGCGGATGCTGTCGGCCGCCGAAGAGGCGGGCGTGCTGTCCGGCTTTCCCCGCGTGGTCAGCGCCGACGAGGCGATCGAGGTGCCGCGCCGCAATCTGATGTTGCTGGTCACCGGCAGCCAGGGCGAACGCCGGGCGGCCAGCGCGGCCCTGTCGCGCGGCAAGTATCTCGGCTTTGAAATGCGCGAGGGCGACAGCTTCCTGTTCTCGTCCCGCACCATTCCTGGCAACGAACGCGGTGTGATCCGCATCTGGAACGCCTTTTCCGAGATGGGCGTCACCGTGCATGACGACGAAGGCGGGCTCTACCACGTCTCGGGCCATGCCAACCGGCCCGACCTGGAACATTTCCACCGCACGCTTCTGCCCGACATGCTGGTGCCGATGCATGGCGAACATCGCCATCTGGCCGAACATGTCCGCGTTGCGACCGAGGCCGGCATTGCCGCGCAGGTGGCCGTCAACGGCACCATGCTGGACATTACCGGCGAGGCGCCGACGGTGGCCGAGTACATCGAGACCGGCCGGGTCTATCTGGACGGCACCGTGCAGATCGGGGCGATGGATGGGGTGATCCGCGACCGGATCCGCATGGCGCTGAACGGGCACGCGCTGGTCACCGTGATCCTGGACGAGGACGACCAGCCGATGGGCGAACCCTGGGTCGAGCTGATGGGTCTGACCGACAAGGGCAGGGGCGGCCGGCTGCTGAACGAGACCATCGAGCAGGACCTGGCCGAATACATCGACCGCGCCGGGCGGAAGGTGCTGAAAAACGACGACAAGCTGGATGAGGAAATCCGCAAGGTGGTGCGGCAGGTCGTCATGGAGGAAATCGGCAAGAAGCCCGAAGTGACCGTCGTGGTCAGCCGGCTGGTGGCGGAATGACAAAAGGGGGCCTCGCGGCCCCCTGATCATGTCCGGCACCGGTTCCGGCCGGGTCAGCCTTCGGTGGCGGCGGCGGCCGGCTCTTCCTCGGGCTCTTCGCGCTGCGGCGCGTCCAGCTTGAAGCTGCGCAGGATGAAATCGGGAACATGGTCGCCCATGCCCACGACCGACGGGCCATCATCGCGGCGGTCGCGGCGGTCATCCCGGCGGTCGCGCCGCTCTTCCCGCCGTTCGTCATTGCGTTCCTCGCGGCGGTCTTCGCGCCCGCCGGAACGGCGATTGCGTTCCCCGCGCGGGGCAGCGGCGGGCTGGCGGTCTTCGGCGGCTTCTACCGGTTCGGCCACTTTCAGTGGCTCCATCGGCATCGGTTCGGTGGTCACGTCCTCGGGGCGGGGGCGTGGTCGCGTCCCCGGCCACGGCTGCGGCTGCGATCGCGGTCCTTGCCGCGGCTGCCGCGATCCTCGCGCGGAGAGCGGTCGGACCCGGCAGAGGCCAGATCCAGCCCCTCGGGCAGGTCGACGCGGGGAATCTCCTGCTTGACCAGGCTTTCGATGGCCGAGAGATACTTGCCGTCGGCCGGAACCGCGATGGTAAAGGCCTTGCCCAGACGCCCGGCGCGGCCGGTGCGGCCGATGCGGTGGACGTAGTCTTCGGGGTGCGACGGCACGTCAAAGTTGAACACATGGCTGACCGCCGGAATGTCCAGTCCACGCGCCGCCACGTCCGAGGCGACCAGGATATGCAGGGTGCCGTCGCGGAAGGCATCCAGCGTCTTCATCCGTTCAGATTGCGCCAGGTCGCCATGAATGGGCGAGGCGTTGAACCCGTGCGATTTCAGCGACTTGGCCACCACGTCCACATCCATCTTGCGGTTGCAGAACACGATGGCATTGGTGCAGGCCTCACCTTCCCCGCGGATCAACTCGCGCAGGACGGCGCGCTTTTCGGTAAAGCTGCGGTCCTTGCGGCTGGGGGTAAAGGACACCAGCCCCTGGGTGATCGTGGTCGAGGTGGTGGCCTGGCGCGCAACCTCGATCTTGGCGGGGTTGGTCAGGAAGGTATTGGTGATCCGCTCGATCTCGGGCGCCATGGTGGCGCTGAAGAACAGCGTCTGCCGGGTAAAGGGCGTCAGCTGGAAGATGCGCTCGATATCGGGGATGAAGCCCATGTCCAGCATCCGGTCGGCTTCGTCCACCACCATGATCTGCACGCCGGTCAACAACAGCTTGCCGCGCTCGAAATGGTCGAGCAGCCGCCCCGGCGTGGCGATCAGCACGTCAACGCCACGGTCGATCAG
Organism: Paracoccaceae bacterium; assembly: GCA_041397345.1. Lineage (GTDB taxonomy): Bacteria > Pseudomonadota > Alphaproteobacteria > Rhodobacterales > Rhodobacteraceae > Pseudogemmobacter. The sequence continues at coordinate 83,591 of JAWKWU010000010.1, read as the reverse complement.
CTTGTCCTGCTCGCCAAAGGAAACGCCCCCGATCAACAGCGCCTTGGTCAGGCGGGTATGCTTGGCATAGATGTCGAAATTCTCTGCCACCTGGGCGGCCAGTTCGCGCGTCGGCGCCAGCACCAGGCTGCGCGGCATCCGGGCGCGGGCGCGGCCCTGGCCAAGCATGGTGATCATCGGCAGCGTGAAGCTGGCGGTCTTGCCGGTGCCGGTCTGGGCAATGCCCAGAACGTCGCGGCCTTTCAGCGCCTCGGGAATGGCCTGGGCCTGGATGGGCGTCGGGGTTTCGTAGCCAGCATCAGCGATGGCTTGCAGCACGCGCGGATCCAGCGCGAGGTCGGTAAACTTGGTCATCAGCGTCCTGTCATGGCGGGATCGGTCCCGCTCGGGTGATGGGACGCTATCATCCGGGCGCCCCGCGTAAGTCGGGCCTCTTGGCCCTGAGATCGCCGATACAGGAATGCGCCCTTGTGGTCAAGTTGCGCAGGTTTGACGGGGATTTCACAAAACCCGCCGCCGCCATCATGCTAGGCTTTTTGCATTGAGTATCTGCATTTTCGTGGTGAATTCGATGAAACGCCTTGGAATGTTCCTGGGGCTGGCCCTGATTGGCGGGGCGGCCCGGGCCGATGAACAGCTTTTCCTGCTCACCTCCGTTTCCGAGACGCGCAGTTACGGCGTGCTGGTCCTGGCCCCCGACAAAGGCTGCGGGGCCATGCGCTTCCTGGTCTATGCCGATGGCGCGCTTCTGGCGCGATCTCCGACCCTGGCACCGGGAGAGGGGGCCGTTGTGCGCTTGGGCAACGGGTTTGCCGAAGGAGAGCATCTGCTGCGGATCGAGACGGCGGGCTGCGCCGACCAACCCTTCACCGGTCGCCGGGTCGTGCTGAAGAAGACCTCGCCCGACCACGGCTGGCGGGCCGGACTTGCGCCCTGATCAATCGGCCGCCCCGGCCGCCTTTGCGGCCTTTGCCTCGCGCCGCCGGATCAGGTCTTCGCGCATCAGCCCCAGCCGGCGGAACAGGCTGCGCGGGTCGTCGTTCAGCATCTGCAACAGATGACAGGCGATGCGACCGGCCAGCGGATCCTGCCGCGCCATGTCCCAGACCTGCGCCAGAAGGTTGATGTCCAGCCCCCCCGACAGCAGCGAGAACCCCGGCATGTCGAGCGGCAGCGCCTCGCGCTGCGCCCGGCGCACCGGATGGGCCCGATCTGGCGGCAGGCCCGAGAACAGCCGCTCGAATTCATAGAGCTTCATCAGCGAGAACAGCACGTTCATCGCCAGACCGACCCGCCGCTGGCCCTCGTTCCAGCCATGGTCGCCAAAGGTGATCACCGAGGATATCAGCCAGCGCGGCGGCAGTTCGGCCAAGAGCGTGTCGGCCTCTTCGGTCCACAACCGGCGGAACAGCCGCGGGGCGTGGCGGGGAAACCGCTTCTTGCGCAGATGGGCGATCAGCAGCGCGTTCAGCGCGGCCAGTTCGGATTGCCCGACCATGGACTTGCGGATTTCGTGCTGCTTGACCGCATGTCCCGACGCGCCCTTGCCCGGCGTGGCCGGCTCTGCCACGCGGGCCTGCGCCAGCGCCCGCAGATCGACATCCAGGGGCGGCAAGGCCTCGCCCTCGGCAAAGGTCAGCCCGCGGCGCCGGACGTTCCAGACCTGGATCAGGCTGTCCGGCGCGCCTTCGTAGGTCGGGCCGGGAAACGCGGGCAGGTCCTGGTCAGGCATGGTCCGGGCAGTCCTTTCCGGGCAGATCTGGCCTGCCGGCTGCGGGCAAAAGCCTAAGGGGCGCCGGGCGGGCGGTCAAGGCGGCGGCTGGCACCGCTCAGGCCATCATTTCCTTGGTCGCGGTCAGCTTGACGCCCGGATAATCCCGCACCACCCGGTCGATATCCCATTGCAGGCGCGTCAGGAACACCAGGTCGCCGTCGCTGTCGGTGGCGATGTGCTGCTTGTTGACGTTGACCAGCTTTTCCACCTCGGCCTTGTCGCCGGAAATCCAGCGGGCAGATGTGAAGTTCGACCCCTCGAACCGGACGGGCAGGGAATATTCCTGTTCGATCCGGCTGGCCAGCACCTCGAATTGCAGGGCGCCGACCACGCCGACGATGTAGCCCGAACCGATCATCGGCTTGAACACCTTGGCCGCGCCTTCCTCGGCGAACTGGCTGAGCGCCTTTTCCAGATGCTTGGCCTTGAGCGGGTCAAGCGCGCGGATGGATTGCAGCAATTCCGGCGCGAAAGAGGGGATGCCGGTGAACCGCAGCACCTCGCCCTCGGTCAGGGCGTCGCCGATGCGCAACTGGCCGTGGTTCGGAATGCCAATGATGTCGCCGGCCCAGGCCTCTTCGGCCAGCTCGCGGTCGGCGGCCAGGAACAGGACGGGGTTCGACACCGCCATCGGTTTCTTCGACCGGACATGGAACAGTTTCTGCCCGCGCTCGAAATGGCCCGAGGCCAGCCGGACAAAGGCCACGCGGTCGCGGTGCTTGGGGTCCATGTTGGCCTGAACCTTGAAGACAAAGCCGGTCACCGGGGCCTCGTCGGCGGCGATCTGGCGCTCGGCGGCCTTTTGCGGCTGCGGCCCGGGGCCGTATTCGCCGATCCCGTCCATCAGTTCCTTGACGCCGAACGAATTGATCGCCGAGCCGAACCAGATCGGCGTCAGCGCGCAGTGCAGGAACTGCGCGCGGTCGAATGGTGGCAGCAATTCCCGCACCATTTCAATATCTTCACGCAGTTTCTTCAACAGATCCGCCGGGACGTGTTCGGCCAGTTTCGGATCGTCCAGACCGGTGATCCGGATCGATCCGCCACCTTGTTGCGGTCGGCGCGGTCCATGATCTCCAGCCGGTCGTGCAAGAGGTCATAGGCGCCGATGAATTCGCGCCCCATGCCGATCGGCCAGCTTGCCGGCGTCACATCGATGGCCAGGTTTTCCTGGATCTCGTCGATGATCTCAAACGTGTCGCGGCTTTCCCGGTCCATCTTGTTGCAAAAGGTCAGGATCGGCAGGTCGCGCAGGCGGCAGACCTCGAACAGTTTGCGCGTCTGGCTTTCCACCCCCTTGGCGCCGTCGATCACCATGATCGCCGCGTCCACCGCCGTCAGGGTGCGATAGGTGTCTTCGGAGAAATCCGAGTGGCCGGGCGTGTCGACCAGATTGAACCGGAAGTCGTTGTATTCAAACGACATGGCAGATGCCGAGACGGAAATCCCGCGCTCCTGCTCCAGCTTCATGAAGTCGGACCGCGTGCGCCTTGCATCGCCCTTGGCGCGGACCTGGCCCGCCATCTGGATCGCGCCGCCGAACAGCAGGAACTTTTCGGTCAGCGTGGTCTTGCCGGCGTCGGGGTGCGAGATGATCGCAAAGGTCCGGCGGCGGGCGATTTCGGGCGGCAGGGGGGCGGTGTTGTCCAGCATGGGCCGGGGTTCTAGCGGGAAAATCCGGAGGCGTCACGGGGGGAAATGACGCGCGAAACCGTCAGGGAGAACCGGCTGAATTCCGGCACATGGCGCAACGGGCAGGGCCGTGCGTTCGCGCGCGTCAAGGCGCCTCAGACGGCGCGCGGGCTGCGGCGGCTGCGCTGCGGGCGATAAAGCGCGGCGGGGCCGACCTGGGCCAGGAACTGCCGGCTGGCCTCGGTGCCGAAATGCTGGACCTGTGTCAGGCCCGGAAAGCTGCGGCTGACCTCGGCGGCGATATCGGGTGGCAGGCGGCTGACGGTGGCATCATTGACCATCAGGCTTTCGGCCGGGATACCCTCGGCATAGATGATCTCATGGCTGTCAAAGACCAGGCTGAAATAATCCACCGTGCCGCTTTCGCGGATGAACACGTTCTCGTCGTCGACCAGATGCTTGGCCTGCACCAGCAGTTCCGATGTCGGCAGCCCCGGTATCCGCTTGCGCTGATACAGGAACATCCGGTGATGCTGGCTGACGATCAGATCGCCGGAATTGCCCAGCGTGCCGGCCAGGATCACCACCGGCGCAAAGGCGCCATGCGCCCGCAACGTGGCCTGGCCCAACAGGCGCAGCGGTTGCGCGCCGTGATCGCGGGTCAGGATCTTGTCGCCGGGGCGCAGCATCTCGATCGGGGTCTGGGCGCCGGTGGCCAGGGTGATCATCGTGCCGCGGGCAAAAGAGACGCACATCAGATCGGACAGGCGGGTGTCGTCCGGTGCGGATTCGACCTTGAGCAGCGTATAGTCCAGTTGCGCCGACATCGGCGACAGCGGCAGGGCATATAGCCGGCCGGCCACGGGCAGCAGCAGCAGTTCCACCTTGTCGCCGTCGGGCGACATCAGCGTATAGCGCGCCGCCATGCGGACCGGATCGCCGGGGCGGCCGATGGCCGAGCCTTCGGCCACCCGCGGATCGGCCCCCGCGGTGGGGCGTGTCAGCACCAGCCGCAGCGGGCGGGCATCATCGGCCAGTTCGTAGATATCGCCCTCGACCACATCGCCGGGCAACTGCAACCCGTCGCCCATGTTCACGCCCAGCGAAACGTATATGTCTTCGGCCATGAACAGCTGGCAGGCCTGACCGGGACTGGGAACTGCGGTAGCGGACATGAGACAGAGAACCCCTTAACGAAACGCCGGTACGGAAGGCCCCCACCTTCGGTGGCAAAAGTTTACCAAAGGTTTCCAACCGGCGTCAAACAGGCTGAAGTTGCGCGGTATTTTGCGAAACGGCACCGGGCGGGAACGGGAATTGTTGCGGGTGGCGACAGGGGTTTCGCCCTCACGTTGTGCCCGCTAGTCTGGCCAAAACGGAGGGATGACGATGGATCTGGGACTGCGCGGAAAAAAGGGAATCGTCTGTGCCGCTTCAAAGGGGCTGGGGCGGGGATGTGCCGAGGCCCTGGCCGAGGCCGGGGTTGACCTGGTGATCTGCGCCCGCGGCGCCGAGGCGCTGGAGGCGACCGCGGCGGCGCTGCGGGCAAAGGGCGTGGCCGTGACCGCGGTGGCCTGCGACATCACCACCGAAGCGGGCCGCGCCGCGGTGCTGGCGGCGGCAGGCGAGGTCGACATCCTGGTGACCAATGCCGGCGGCCCGCCCCCCGGCCTGTGGAGCGACTGGTCGCGCGACGATTTCATCAAGGCGCTGGATGCCAACATGCTGACGCCCATCGCGCTGATGCAGGCGGTGCTGCCGGGCATGATGGCGCGGGGCTGGGGCCGGGTGGTCAACATCACCAGCCAGTCGGTCCGCGCCCCGATCGGCCAGCTGGGCCTGTCGAACACCGCGCGCACCGGCCTGACCGGCTTTGTCGCCGGCACGGCGCGGCAAGTTGCGGGCAAGGGCGTGACGATCAACAACCTGCTGCCCGGCATTCACGCCACCGACCGCGCCGCGGCGCTGGATCAGGGTGTCGTGGCGGCGCGCGGCATCACCCTGCAAGAGGCCCAGGCCGCCCGCGCCGCGACCATCCCCGCCGGGCGCTACGGCACCGCGCAGGAATTCGGCGCGGCCTGCGCGTTTCTCTGCTCGGTCCAGGCCGGGTTCATCGTCGGGCAGAACCTGCTTCTGGACGGCGGGGCGACCAACCTGACCATCTGATCGGGGGCGATGCCTTGCGATGCGGCGCCGGGGCTGCTAACCCCTGTTCCTGAGTGTTTTGCGCAGGAACAGGATGAGCCCGCTTCCGCCCCGGCTGGAAACCCGATCGCTGACCCGTGCCTTTGGCGGCCGACCGGTGGTGAACGACGTCTCGCTGGGCGTCGCGGCCGGGCAGGTGACCTGTCTCCTGGGGCCGTCGGGCTGTGGCAAGTCCACCACCTTGCGGATCATTGCCGGGGTCGAACATGCCGACGCGGGCGAGGTCCGCATCGACGGCCGCCAGATGGCCGGGCCGGGCCTGCACCTGCCGCCCGAACGGCGCGGCATCGGCATGATGTTCCAGGACTTTGCGCTGTTTCCCCACCTGACCGTGGCCGCGAACGTGGCCTTTGGTCTTTCCGGCGACAGGGCGTCGCGCGACCGGCGGGTGGCAGAGTTGCTGGAGCGGGTGAACCTGGCCGGTTTCGGCGACAAGCATCCGCATCAGTTGTCGGGGGGCGAACAGCAGCGGGTGGCGCTGGCCCGTGCCCTGGCGCCCCGGCCGCGGGTGATGCTGATGGACGAGCCGTTCTCGGGTCTCGACAACCGGCTGCGCGATGGCATCCGCGACACCACGCTGGACATCCTGAAGGAAGAAGGCACCGGCGTGGTGCTGGTCACGCATGAACCGGACGAGGCGATGCGGATGGCCGATGAAATCGCGCTGATGCGGGGCGGGCGGATCGTGCAGCGCGGCGCGCCCTATAACGTCTACAACGCCCCCGTCGACAAGGCGGCCGCGGCGTTTTTCAGCGATATCAACGTGATCCGCGGCACATCGCGCGGCGCGCTGACCCAGACGCCCTTTGGCGAATTCCTGACGCCGGGCCATGCCGACGGCGCCGCGGTGGAAATCGTGATCCGGCCGCAGCACCTGAAGATCGACTTTGACCGGGCCGGGCGCGGGCCGAACCCGACGCCGCAGGACGGCACGCCGGCGCGCGGCCAGGTGGTAAGGGCGCGTTATCTGGGCCGCGAAAGCCTGGTCGAGTTCCGGATGGATTTCGACGGATCGGTGCTGACCGCCTCGGTCCCCGGCGTGTTCCTGCCCAGCCCCGGCACGGCGCTGTGGCTGATGATCCGCCGCGACAGGTGCTTTGTCTTTGGCGTGAAACAGGGGGTGTGATGCGGCTGGGCTTTGTCGGAACCGGCGCGATCGCCGAGGCGATGGTGCAGGGGGTAAAGGGCAGCGATCTGGCCGACTGGCCGGTGACGGTGTCGCCCCGCAACGCGGCGGTGGCGGCGCGATTGGCGCAACTGCCGGGCGTCACGGTCGGCGCGGACAATCAGGCGGTGGTCGACGGCGCCGATATCGTGGTGCTGTCGGTGCTGCCCGGCCAGGCCGAACAGGTGCTGCGCCCCTTGCGGTTCCGCGACGGGCAGACGCTGCTGTCGCTGGTGGCCGCGACGCCGCATCAGGCGCTGCAGGGCTGGCTTGACCGCGATCTGGCGGTGGTGCGCGCCACGCCGCTGCCCTTTGCCGCGCGGCAGGCCTGCGTCACGCCGGTCTTTCCGCCGGAACCGCTGGCGATGCGGCTGTTCGATGCGCTTGGCGCGGCGGTGCCGGTGACCACGCAGGCCCAGTTCGACGGCTACAGCGCGGGTTCCGCGATCATGGGCACCTATTTCGGGCTGGTCGACACCGCGATCGACTGGCTTCAGGCGCAGGGCCTGCCGCGGGCCGACGCCGATGCCTACATGCGCAGCGTGTTCGGCAATCTGGGCGATGTGCTGCGCGCAAACCCCCAGGCGACGCCCGAGGAATTGCGGCTGGACCACAGCACCCCGGGCGGCCTGAACCAGCAGGTGCATGACCGCTTCACCGCCGCCGGCGGTGGCGATGCCCTGCGCGGCGCGCTGGACTCGGTCATGGCCCGGCTGCGCCGCTAGCCGTCCTCGGGCTCCAGCCCGGCTTGCGGCAGCAGGGTCGCCACCTTGGCCAGCAGGCTGCGGGCGGCGCGGGCGCGCGCCGGGTCGGTCGCCTCGACATGGCGCAGCCCCTGGGTCAGCGCCTCCAGCTCGTCCGGGGTCAGCATGGTCGGCGGCAACATCAACGGCGAGCGCAACAGATAGCCCAGGCCGCGTTCGCCCGTCACCGGCAGCCCGGTTTCCGCCGCCATCGCCATGTCGCGCCAGATGGTGCGCACCGAAACCCCCAGCCGCGTGGCCAGCTCGGCCGCGGTGTGCAGCTTGCCGTCGCGCAGGATCTGGATCAGGTCGTATAGCCGCTGGTCGCGTTTCATTCATGCCTGCCGGGGCTTGGGCGGGTGCATGGGCATCCTACTGACAAAATACTGTCAGTTGAAGGGGCGCATCCGCCAGTTTCCACCTTGGAAGCGGTGCCCGACCGCGAATAATAGGGGCAGTCAACATCTTTGCCCCGGTTGCGGGGCCTGGGAACGGAGGAATTTCCCATGTTCAACAATATCGGTATTCCCGGCCTGCTGCTGATTGCGGTGGTGGTGCTGGTGCTGTTCGGCAAGGGCAAGGTCTCGTCGCTGATGGGCGAGGTCGGCAAGGGCATCACCGCCTTCAAGAAGGGCGTCAGCGACGGCGCCAAGGAAATCGAGGACGCCAAGGCCGATGCGGCCAAGGACGTGACCCCCGCCGCCGCCGACAAGGAACCGGGCAAGACCGGCGCCTGAGGCGCGGGGTCTCTCGGGAGGGTATCGAATGAATCTCAGCTGGTCCGAGCTGATGGTGGTGGGCATTGTGGCGCTGATCGTGGTCGGCCCCAAGGATCTGCCCGGCATGTTCCGCGAGCTTGGCCGGTTCACGGCAAAGATTCGCGCCATGGGGCGCGAATTCAGCCGCGCGATGGAGCAGGCCGCCAAGGAAAGCGGCATCAACGACGTGGCCGATGACCTGCGCAAGGCCACCAACCCCAAGGCGATGGGCCTGGACGCGGTGAAATCGGCCGCCGACAAGTTCGAGAAATGGGACCCGCTGAAGAACGCGGCCAAGCCGACCAGCCCCTTGCCCAAGCGTGACCTGAACGCCCCCGCCGCCGTGACCGAGACGACACCGCCCGAGGCGGCCGAGGCAGCGCCACCCGCCGCGGCCCCGGCCATGGGCGTGGAAACCGCGGCGCTGGCCGAAAAGCAGGCGGCCCGCAAGGCCGCCGCCGCCGAAGCCGCGGCCCGCCTGCGCGCGGTCAATGCCGGCGCCGCCGAACTCGAGGCCGAACTGGCCCCCGCGGAACCGGCGCCCCGGAAACCCGGACGCACCCGCAAGAAGACCACCCGCCCCGCAGGTGAGACGGCATGACCAAGACCGACGACATCGACGACAGCTCGGCCCCGCTGATCGAGCATCTGGCCGAGTTGCGCAACCGGCTGATCTGGGCGGTCGCCAGCTTTTTCGTGGCGATGATCGCCTGTTTCGCCGTGGCCGACCCGATCCTGGATTTCCTGCTGCGGCCGATCGAAACCGCGATGCGGGCCTTGGGCAACCCGAACCCGGTGATGCAATACACCGCGCCGCAAGAGTATTTCTTCACCCTGGTGCATATCTCGGTGGTCGCCGGCCTGATGGTCAGCTTTCCGATCATCGCCTATCAGCTGTGGCGCTTTGTGGCGCCGGGGCTTTATCGCAGTGAAAAACAGGCCTTCCTGCCGTTCCTGATCGCCTCGCCGGTGCTGTTCCTCTGCGGGGCGGCATTCGCGCATTACGTGGTGACGCCGCTGGCGATGACTTTCTTCCTGGGCTTTGCCGACAGCTATTCGCTGATCTCGGCCATTGTCCCCGGCCTGGATGGCGGTGACGCCGCACCGGTGATTCCCGCCACCACGCATGAAGGTATCGACATCATCTTTCAGGGCAAGGTCAACGAGACGCTGGACATCAGCCTGAAGCTGATCCTGGCCTTCGGCCTGTGCTTTCAGTTGCCGGTCCTGCTGACGCTGATGGGCAAGGCCGGGCTGGTTTCGTCGCGCGGTCTGGCGGGGATGCGGAAATACGCCATCGTGTTGATCCTGCTGGTGGCAGCCCTGGTCACGCCCCCCGATGTGATGAGCCAGATGATCCTGTTCTTCGCGGTCTATCCGCTGTACGAAGTCTCGATCTTCATGATCCGCCGGATCGAGAAGAAGCGCGAGGCCGAGGCCAGGGCGGATGGCACCTGGGAAGAGCCGGAGGAAGAATGACCAAAGCCCTGGAACGGATCGCCGCGGCGCTGGAACGGCTGGCGCCGGCGCCAGGCCCTGCGCCGGATTTCACCGCGGCCGAGGCCTTTGTCTGGCACACCGAACCCGACCGGCTGGAGCCGGTGGCACGGGTGGCGCGGGTCGACCTGACGCTTTTGGTCGGCGTCAACCGGTCGCGCGATACGCTGTTGCAGAACACCCGGCATTTCGCCGCCGGGCTGCCGGCGAACAATGCCCTGCTCTGGGGTGCGCGCGGCATGGGAAAATCCAGCCTGGTCAAGGCCGTGCATGCCCAGGTGCGCGCCGAGGGCATGGACTTGAAGATCGTCGAGCTGAGTCGCGAGGACCTGCCGACGGTGCAGCGCCTGCTGACCTATCTGCGCGCCGCACCCTGCCGGTTCCTGCTGTTCTGCGACGACCTGTCGTTCAGCCATGACGACCAGCATTACAAGAGCCTGAAGGCGGTGCTGGATGGCGGCATCGAAGGGCGGCCCGACAACGTGCTGTTCTACGCCACCTCGAACCGCCGCCACCTGATGCCGCGCGACATGATCGAGAACGAGCGGTCGACCGCGATCAATCCCAGCGAGGCGGTCGAGGAAAAGGTCTCGCTGTCGGATCGTTTCGGCCTGTGGCTTGGCTTCCATCCCTGCAGCCAGGATGAATTCCCGGAAATGATCCACGGCTATTGCGCCGCCCATGGCGTGACCGCCCCGAAAGAGCGGGTCGAGGCCGAGGCGATCGAATGGCAGGCGACCCGTGGCGCCAGGTCGGGGCGGGTGGCCTGGCAGTTCTTCTGCGACCTGGCCGCGCGCGAGGGTGTGCAGGTCGGGACCTGATCAACGCGCCGCCCCGGCGGTCAGGACAGCCGGCGGACACGGGCAGGGCAGAGCCGCCGCGGGCCCCATCGAGGGGCCGCTTGGCGGCGTTGCCACGGACAGGTGGGCCGCCGCCGCCCCGCTATTGCAGATAGGCCATCGGGTCCAGGCTGTCCTTGCTGGAATTGCGCACCTCGAAATGCAGGGAAGGCCGGATCGCCCGCCGCCAGCTTGCCGATGTCCTGTCCGCGCGCGACCTGGCGCCCTTGGCCACCGCGACATTGGCGACCCTGACATAGACCGTCAGCAGGTCGCCCGCGTGGCGCAGGATGACGATGCCCTTGCCGCTGGTATCCGAAGAAATCACCGCCACCGTGCCGGCATCGGCCGCCTTGACCGGGCTGCCGGCGGTGCCGGAAATGTCGATGCCCTGGTTCTTCTTCTTGTCAAAGGCGCGGATGATCTTGCCTTGCAGGGGCATCGACATCTTGGTCGCCTTGCTGCCGCCGCCCAGATCGGGCGAGGGCGGGGTTTCCTTGGCCTTCTGCGCCGCGGGTGTGGTCTTTTCGTCCGGCAGCGGCTCCTTGGCCGAGGGCGGCTCGGGCGTCGGGCTGCCGGCGCCGGGCTGGGTGGGCACCGGCTCGGGGTTGGGGGCAGGGGCGGTGGCAACCGGGATGATCAGCGTCTGGCCCTCGCGCACGCCCATGTCGGGGCCCAGCCCGTTCCATTCCGCCAGCGCCTTGGCCGAGACATTGTAGGCCCGGGCAATGGTAAAGGCCGTCTCGCCACGGGCCACCTTGTGGCGGACCGGTTCCTTGCCGCCGCCGGGGGCCGCGGCCGCCGGTGCGGCCGTGCCGGCATTGTCCAGCGCGGTGGTGGCGATAGAGGTGATGTCGACCGGCCGGCTGCCCGGAGCGGCGGTGCCCGCGATCGGCTGCGGCGCGGCCGAGACCCGCCGGGGCAACAGCAGCAACTCGCCGGCCCGCAAGGGATCGGTCGGTTTCAGCGCATTGGTGCGCGCCAGTTCGTCGGCGCCCAGCCCCAGCCGGGCGGCCATGGAGCCGACGGTTTCGCCGCGCCGGGCCTCGGCCAGCTGATAGCCGGGATAGGACAGTACGCCATTGGCATCCGGCACCGGCTTGCGCGCGGTCGCCTGCCGCGCCTCCTGGCTGGTGTTGCCGTCGCCGCCGCGCAGGTCCCAATCCAGCGGTGTCGTGGAACAGGCGGCCAGCGCCAGCAGGCTGCCCCCCAGCGTCAGCGCCAGCAGGCTGCGATGGGTGGTCTGCCGCGGGGCCGGGTTGCGGGAAGGTTGAACTGTCATGTGAAAACCGCCTCTCGTCGCCATGTATTCCTGTCCGGGTTGGCCCCGGATCACCTTGTCAGGTTACTCATTCCCCAGCCCTTCGACCAGAGGCACGAAGCGCACCTGACGAAGTTCTTCGTAATCGAAGCCTTTTTCGACACGGGTCACCTTGATCAGGTGCTGCACCGCGTCCGACTGGCCAACCGGCACCACCATGATGCCGCCGGGCTTCAGCTGCGCCAAGAGCGGCCCCGGCGGGTCTTCGGCGGCGGCGGTCACGATGATGCGGTCGAACGGCGCCTGGTCGGGCAGGCCGTGGCTGCCGTCGGCCACCAGGGGGGTGACGTTGACCAGGCCAAGGGCGTGAAAGATCTCGGATGCCTCGCGCGACAGCCTGCGCCAGCGGTCGACCGTATAGACCCGGCGCGCCAGCTGCGCCAGGATCGCCGCCTGGTAGCCCGACCCGGTGCCGATCTCCAGCACAGTGTCGCGCGGCCCGACGTTCAGCGCCTGGGTCATCAGCCCCACCACCGAGGGCTGGCTGATGGTCTGGCCGCAGGCGATCGGCAGCGGCATGTCCTCATAGGCGCGCTCGGCAAAGATCCCCTTGACGAAAAGCCCGCGGTCCACCTTTTCCATCGCCGTCAGCACGCGGGCATCGGTCACCCCGCGCGACCGCAGCGCGAACAGAAAGCGCATCTTGCGCTCGGCCAGGTCCTCTTCTTCCGCCGCGCTCATGCCAGCCGGGCCGAAAGATCGGCCAGGAGGTCATGGGCGGTCAGGTCGGCGCGCATCGGCGTGACCGAGATATAGCCCTCCAGGTTCACCGCCGCATCCGAGCCGGGCAGGGTCGGGCGATGCTGCGGGCCGCCCTTGATCCAGAGGAACTTCTTGCCCGAGGGCGAGATATGCGGCTCGGTCGCGAACGACGTGTCGCGGCGAAAGCCCTGCGGCGCCACGCGGATACCACGGGTGTCGGCGGCGGCAACGGGGGGAAAATTGACGTTGTAGAAGGTGCGGTAATCGTCCTGGGTCCACAGCCCCTTGTCCAGAAGCGTGCGCACCACCGCCGCGCCATGGCCGCGGGCCGACTGGAAGGGATCGCCCAGCGTCTCGGTCTCGGGGCCCATGAACTGCGAAAGCGCGATGGCCGGCACGCCCTGCAGCGCCGCCTCCATCGCGCCGCCGATGGTGCCGGAATAAAGCGTGTTCTCGGCGGCGTTGTTGCCGCGGTTCACCCCCGACAGCACCAGGTCGGGCCGCGCACCCTGAAGCACGTCGTAGATCGCGGCCAGCACGCAATCGGCCGGACTGCCCTCGGCGGCAAAGCGGCGCGGACCCAGCTTGGCGATCATCATCGGATGCGTATAGCTGATGCAATGCCCCACGCCCGATTGTTCAAAGGCGGGCGCGACGGTCCAGACCTCGCCCTCGGGGCCGGCGATCTCGGTGGCGATCTCGGTCAGAACCTCCAGGCCGGGTGCGTTGATGCCATCGTCGTTGGTAATAAGAATGCGCATCTTTCCCCCTTGGCTCAGACCCTGATTAGACGAGCCCGGCCCCGCCATCAAGAGAACTGGGGCCTTTCGCCCCGGTATGGCGCATACGGCGGTATGGACCCTGCGCAAGGTGAGACAATGTTAACCGCTTTGGCGCAAGGTCTGGGCAGCAGCACAGGGACAGCACGGGGGCAACACGGGGGCGGATCATGCGATTGCAACGGCAGCTTGGGCGGGAAGACTGGATCCTGGCGGGGCTGCACGCCCTGATGCGCGGCGGCGAGGCCGGTCTCCGGGTCGAGGCGGTGGCACGCGACCTGTCGGTGACCAAGGGTTCCTTCTACTGGCATTTCCGCGACCGCGCCGACTGGCGCGACGCGATTCTGGGCTGGTGGGAACACCGGGCCTTTGCCGCGCTGGTGGCGCGCAGGCCGGGCAGGGCCGCGCGCCCCGATATGCCGCCCGATCCGGCACCCGATCCGGCACCCGATCCGGCAATCGAGCGGGCGTTGCGCGACTGGGCGCGCCGTGACGTCGCGGTGGCGCTGTCGCTGGGCCGCGTCCTGCGCGAACGCGCGCGCGCCCAGCCGCAGCGCCGGGCCGCCTGAGGGCGTTCTCCTCGGGCGCGGTCGTGGCGCCCGCAAGGTCGCTTGCCCCAGTTCCGCTTGCCCCAGTTCCGCTCTCTCTGGCCGGTTGCTCTGGCCGCGCGCCGCAAAACCCTGTAAAGCGCCGGGGGCCAGACCCATATGCCGATCAGACCGCCCCGCCATGCCCCCGCCCCAGAAACAGCCGCCCCGGAAACAGCCGCCTCCGACAGACCTGACCCGCTCTGCCGCGCGCCTCTCCGTCGCGCCCATGATGGACTGGACGGACCGGCATTGCCGCTATTTCCACCGGCTGATGACCCGCCGCGCCATGCTCTATACCGAGATGGCCACCGCGCCCGCCGTGGTGCATGGCGCGCAGGCCCGCCTTCTGGATTACAGCCCCGACGAACACCCCGTGGCGCTGCAACTCGGCGGCTCGGACCCGGCCGAACTGGCCGCGGCGGTCAGGCTGGCGCGGGGCTGGGGCTATGACGAGATCAACCTGAATTGCGGCTGCCCCTCTGACCGGGTGCAATCGGGCTGTTTCGGCGCGGTGCTGATGGAACGGCCCGCGCTGGTGGCCGACTGCGTCCGCGCCATGCAGGACCAGTCCGACGTGCCGGTGACGGTGAAATGCCGGATCGGCGTCGACGATCAGGACCCGGCCGAGGTGCTGCCGCGCTTCATCGAGACGGTGGCGGCCGCCGGGGTCGGCCATTTCGTGGTGCATGCCCGCAAGGCCTGGCTTCAGGGCCTGTCCCCGCGGGAAAACCGCGAGATCCCGCCGCTGGACTATGCGCTGGTGCTGGCGGTCAAGGCGCGCTTTCCCGAATTGCTGATTGCGATCAATGGCGGCATCGGCACGCTGGACCAGGCCCGCGCCCTCTTGGATCAGGGGCTGGACGGGGTGATGATCGGCCGCGCGGCCTATCACGATCCGGGCCATGCGCTGATCGGGGCCGATGCGCTCTGGGGGCAGGATCACGCGCCCGACAGGGCCGGCGTGGTGCGGGCGATGCTGCCCTATATCGCCGCGCATCTGGACGGCGGGGGCCGCCTGCATCAGGTGACACGGCACATGCTGGGCCTGTTCCACGGCCTTCCCGGCGCGCGGGGCTGGCGGCAGGTGCTGTCGACCGAGGCCAGCCGCGACGGCGCCGGCCCCGAGGTGGTGCTGCGCGCCCTGGCGCGGGTGACAGAGGCGGCGCAGGCGGCCTGAGCATGCTCTGGCCTTTGCCGCGGGCTTCGGGTTAAGTCGGCCGGAACCGGCGAAGGAGCATTGCGATGGCCGAAATCCTGTCTCATTGGCCGATGATCCTGGCACTGGTGCTGATCGGCGGCTTTGCCGGCGTGGTCAGCGGCATGCTGGGCGTCGGCGGCGGCATCGTGCTGGTGCCGGCCTTCTTCTACTGTTTCAATGCTTTGGGCTATGGGTCGGGGCAGATCATGCAGGTCTGCGTCGCCACCTCGCTTGCGACGATCGTGGTCACCTCGCTGCGCTCGGTTTCCGCCCATAACCGCAAGGGTGCGGTCGACTGGTCGGTGCTGAAGACCTGGGGGCCCTGGCTGGTGGTTTCGGCCGCGTTCGGGGTTTTCGTGGCCTCGCGGGTGCCCTCGGCGGCGCTGCAGGCGGTGTTCGGCGTGCTGGCCGGGCTGGCCGGCCTCTGGATGGCCTTTGGCCGCGAGTCTGCCCGGCTGGGGCAGGCGATGCCGGGGGAACCGGCGCGCGGGCTGATCGCCGCCTCGGTCGGGTTCTTCTCGGCGCTGATGGGCATCGGCGGCGGCACCTTTGGCGTGCCGCTGATGACGCTGTTCTCCATGCCGATCCACCGCGCCGTGGCCACGGCCTCGGGCTTTGGCGTGCTGATCGCGGTGCCGGCGGTGCTGGGCTTTCTGCTGGTTCAGGCCGAGGGCGCGCCGCCCTGGACGCGGGGCGCGGTCAATGGCCCGGCCTTTCTGGTGGTGATCGGCACCACGCTACTGACCACGCCCTGGGGGTCAGGCTGGCGCATGCGATGAACCCCGGCCGCTCAAGCGCGCCTTTGCGGTGTTCCTGACGCTGGTTGCGCTGAACATGCTGCGGAAGGTGGCGTGGTAGGCGCCGGACGGGGCTGGCTGCGGGTCGGCCCGGACCCGCGCATTGCCGCCTGGGCGGCGGCGGCGCTGCCGGTGGCCCGGCGGGCGGTGGAGCAAAGCGACGAGGAATGGCGCTGTGGTGGTACCTGGTTCGTCGGCGTCGAGGCGCTGCCGAATGGTCCGTGCGGGCGTATGGGCGATACGGATTTCCCCTGGCCGGCGCTGCCGCTGCCGCCGGCGCCGCTGCACCGGGGCCAGCTTTCGGTGACGCGCCCCGGCTATCCCCAGCCCTGGCCCGGCGAGGATGACGCAGGCTACCGCTTTCGCCGCAACCGGGACGCGGCCCATCTGGACGGGTTGCTGCCGGTCGGCCCCGCGCGCCGGCGCATGGTCAGGGAACCGCATGCCTGGATCCTGGGCCTGCCCCTGACGCAATGCGAAGCCGGTGCCGCGCCGCTGGTGGTCTGGGAAGGCAGCCACCGCCTGATGCGGGTGGCGCTGGAACGGGCCTTTGCCGGGCACGACCCCGCGGCCTGGGGCGAGGTCGACCTGACCGATGCCTACAAGGCCGCGCGGGCCGAGGTGTTTCGCCAATGCCGCCGCGTCGAATTGCCGGGGCGGCCGGGCGAGGCGGTGGTGCTGCACCGCCACCTGATCCATGGTGTCGCCCCCTGGGCAACAGGCGCCCATGCCCCGCCCGAGGGGCGGATGGTGGCCTATTTCCGACCGTTGCTGCCGTCCGTCGCCGACTGGATCGCGGCGGATTGAGCGGGCCGGGCGCCCCTATGCCCTATTCCGCGGCGCGCGCCTGCCGGGCCATGCGGCCGCCGCGGCGCTTGGCCAGCCGCGGCGCGCGCGAGGGCAGGTCCGCCATCACCGCGCTGCGCGCCTCGGGCGTCATCCGCGACCAGGCCGAGATTTCCTCGATCGACCGGTAGCAGCCGACGCAAAGCCGCTCTTCGGGGTGGACGACGCAGAGCTTGACGCAGGGGCTCTGGGCCTCGTCGCGTTTCCAGACATCGTCTTTCAAGGCTGCTTCCCCGTCCAGGCCATGCGATCCAGCGCGCCTTGCAGGATATAGCCTGCCGCCACCGCATCGATCACCTCTTTGCGACGCTTTCGCGACGCATCCGCCTCCAGCAGTGCCCTTTCTGCCGCAACCGTCGACAAACGCTCGTCCCAGAAGGCGATCGGCAGGTCGGTCAGCTTGCCCAGGTTGCGCGCAAAGGCCTGAGTCGACTGCACCCGCGGACCGGCGCTGCCGTCCATGTTCAGGGGCAGGCCCAACAGCAGGCCGCAGACCTGCCGCTCGGCCACCAGTTTCAAGAGCGCGGCCGCATCCTCGGTGAATTTCGTCCGCCGCAGGATGGTGGTCGGCGTGGCGATCTGGCGGCGCAGGTCCGAAACCGCGATGCCGATGGTCTTTTCGCCAAAGTCCAGCCCCGCGATGGCCCCCGACACCGGCAGGGCTGCGGCAAAGGCGGCCAGATCCTCGCAGATCACGGCGTCAGCCCCGCACCCTGGGCGGCTGCGGCCAGCGCCGACAGGTCACCGTCGCGGCCGGCAAAACGCCCCTTGGCCTCGTCATAGATCGCCTGCGCCTCATCCTTGCGGCCCAGGACGCCCAGCGCGTTGATCAGCTTGGCCCATTCCTCGGCGCTGCCGCCCTCGCTGGCCAGTCGTTCCTGCAACTGGCCGACCATGCCCTCGATCATCGCCTGCCGGTCCTCTGCCGACATGTCGGCGGCGGCGGCCATGTCGCCGGCCGAAGGGCCGCGCGCCTCGGGCAACTGATAGGAAACCCCGGCGCGCCAGGCGATCTCCTCGATCTGTTCGCGGATCGGCCCGGTCCAGGGCGCGTCCGGCGGGCTTTCGCGCAAGAGCGGCTCCCACAGGCCAGAAAGCCAGGTCGAACCGGCCACCCTGCGCCAGCATCAGCCCCGAGAAATAGCGCGCTGCCATTGCGCGGGTCACGCTCCAGCGCATGGACCAGTTCCACCTCGGCCTCGGGCGAGACATAGCCGCCGGTGGCGCGAATCATGATCTCGGCCAGGCCGGCGTAATCCTCGGCCGTCGCCGCATCGCCCTGCAGCGCGATGATCCGCCGCTGCGCCGCCTGGGCGGCCGCGAAATTGCCCAGCGCCGCCTCGTTGCGGGCCAGAAGATCCAGGCCCCGCAGGTCGGTGGCCGTCGCCGGATCGACCGCGGCGCGCAGCTTGTCCATCAGCGCGGTGAAATCGGCATCCACCGCCGGGGCCGCCGGCGCCGGGGTAGAGGCCTCGACCACCGCCTGCGAAGGCCGCGTCGCCATGGCCTCGTCCGCCATGGCGATGCGCTCGGCGATGGGCAGGTCGGGATACCACGGCAGGCCGACCCGGTTGTACAGCGCCAGCGCCGCCAGCCCGGCGACCAGCGTCACCGCCACCGGCAGCCAGCCGATGCCCCGCCGCGCCGGGGTCGCGCCTTCGGTCTGCAGCGCCCGGTCCGCCTCCAGCAGCCGGCGGGCGATCTCGGTCTTCAGCCGCTGTGCCTCGGTCTCCGACAGGGTGCCGCGGGCCAGGTCGCGGTCGGCCTCGGCCAGCTGGTCGCGGTAAACCTGCATGTCCTGCACCGCCGCCGGCGCCGCCTGCTCATGCGGCCGCACCAGGCTGCGGATCAGGAATGCCGCCACGATCACCGTCATCGCGACCGCCACGGTCCAGAACCAGATTGTCTCCATGCGCCCTACGTCCGCTCTTCGGCTGAATGCTGCCCTGCATGTAACCGCTCGGGCGCTCCGGCAAAAGGGGCCATCCGCCGCAGGGGGGCCAGGATGCGACAAGAGGCTCATGTCGCATTTTTCCCGATTGTGCCGCTGGCGGGAGTGGATATACCTCGGCGCCGTTCCAATAGGGATCAGGTCGAGGTCCGTCGCAATCGGGCCTCCAGCAGCCCCAGCCGCGGGAGACGTGCCATGAAGCGCTATTCGGTCTTTGCCATCGCCCGCGAGGCTTTGCGCTATCACACGGGATGGGAACGCGCCTGGCGCAGCCCCGAGCCGAAACCGCAATATGACGCGATCATCGTCGGCGCCGGCGGGCATGGCCTCGCCACCGCCTATTACAGGGCAAGAACCACGGCCTGAAGAACGTGGCGATCATCGAAAAGGGCTGGCTGGGCGGCGGCAACACCGGGCGCAACACCACGATCATCCGCTCGAACTACCTGCAGGACCCCTCGGCCGCGATCTACGACAAGGCGCTGCAACTCTATGAAACGCTCAGCCAGGACCTGAACTACAACGTGATGTTCAGCCCGCGCGGCCTGTTGATGCTGGCGCAGACCCATCACGAGGTGCGCGGCTACCTGCGCACGGTCCATGCCAACGGGTTGCAAGGCGTCTCGACCGAATGGATCGGGCCTGAGCGTGTCAAGCAACTGGTGCCGATCATCAACATCGACGGGCCGCGCTATCCGGTCCTGGGCGCGCTTTATCAGGCGCGCGGCGGCACCGGGCGGCATGACGCGGTGGCCTGGGGCTATGCCCGCGCCTGTTCCGACATGGGCATGGACATCATCCAGAACTGCGAGGTTCGCGGCGTCCGCTCGGAAAACGGCGTGGTGACGGGCGTCGACACCACCAAGGGCTTCATCGGCTGCAAGAAGCTGGGCATGGTGGTCGCGGGCCATTCGGGGCAACTGGCCGAGATGGCCGGCTTCCGCCTGCCGATCGAGGCGGTGGCCTGCAGGCGCTGGTCTCCGGAACCGATCAAGCCCTGCCTCGACGTGGTGGTGATGGCCAACACCGTGCATGGCTACATGTCGCAATCCGACAAGGGCGAGATGGTGATCGGCGGCGGCACCGACGGCTTCAACAACTTTACCCAGCGCGGCAGCTTCCACCACATCGAGGAAACCCTCCGCGCCCTGGTCGAGACCTTCCCGATGATCTCGCGGCTCAAGATGCTGCGGCAATGGGGCGGCATCGTCGACGCATGACCGGCGACCGCTCGCCGCTGATCTCCAAAACGCCCTTGGGCAACTGCTTCATCAACTGCGGCTGGGGCACCGGCGGCTTCAAGGCGATCCCCGGTTCCGGCTGGGCGATGGCCGAGCTGATGGCCAAGGGCGAACCGGGGCCGCTGGCCGCCGCCTTCAACATGTGGCGCTTCAGGGAAGGCCAGTTCATCGACGAGATCCGTGGCCGCCGGGGTGGCGCACTGATGGCCACAGGGCACCCCATCCGCGCATCGCCCAGATCGCCCAGATCGTCGGGAACCGGATCGCGGGCAGCGGCGTTCCTTGCAGACCCTGATCTGCAAGGAGACGTCCCCATGTCCGACCACAACACCTATGTCCGCGACAGTCGCACCACCGAAAAATCCGGCGGCACCGGCATGGCGCTCATCCTCGGCGGCGTCGTCGTTGCCGTCGGCTTCCTCATCTGGGCGCTGTTCGGCGGCGGCACCGTGCCCGCGCCTTCGGCTGCCCCGGCTGGCGACACCAACACCAATGTCACCATCGAAGCGCCCGCTCCGGCCCCTGCCGCCGAAGCGCCCGTCGAACCTGCGCCCGTCGAACCTGCTCCGGCCGAACCTGCTCCGGCTCCGGCCGAACCTGCGCCGCTCCGGGCAACTGACCTCACGACCCTTCATCGTCACGTCCCTCCTGGCGGGTGCCTTCCGGCGCTCCGCCCTTTTCATTGCGGAACCCTCGCCATGCTGATCCTCGAATGCCCCTATTGCGGCGTGAAGGCCGACGAGACCGAACTGGCCCCCGGCTATGAGGCGCATCTGAAACGCTTCGGCCCCGGCTCCTCGGACGAGGAATTCGAGGCCTACATGTTCGCCCGCAAGAACCCCAAGGGCGTGCATTTCGAACGCTGGCGCCATGCCTATGGCTGCGGCAAATGGTTCCTCGCCGCGCGCGACACCGCGACGCTCGAGGTTTTCGGCACATATCCCGCGCAGGTCGGCGAACCGCCCGCAGACCTGCTGGACAAGATCAAGGCCAAGCGGCCGGACTGGAAGGGCTACAAATGAGCACGCGGCTTTCTCGCGGCGGCCGGCTGATCGACCGCTCGGCAGGTGTGGATTTCTCCTTCAACGGCAAGCGGATGCGCGGCCTGCGCGGCGATACGCTGGCGGCGGCGCTGCTGGCCAATGACCAGATGCTGGTCGGCCGCAGCTTCAAGTATCACCGCCCGCGCGGCATCGTCGCCTCGGGCGCCGAAGAGCCGAACGCCCTGGTCAACATGGGGCAGGGCGGCCGGTTCGAACCGAACCAGCGCACCACCACGACCGAGTTGTTCGACGGCCTTGCCGCCACCAGCCAGAACCACTTTCCCAGCCTGGAATTCGATGTCGGCGTGCTGAACAACTACGTCGCCCGCTTCCTGCCGGCGGGCTTCTGCTACAAGACCTTCATGCACCCGCGGCCGTTCTGGAAACATGTGTTCGAACCGGTGATCCGCCAGTCCGCCGGCCTGGGCAAGGCGCCGAAATCCGCCGATGCCGACCGCTATGAATATGCCTATGCCTTCTGCGACCTGCTGATCGTCGGCGGCGGCATCGCCGGGTTGCAGGCCGCCCGCATCGCCGGGGCGGCCGGGGCGCGGGTCATCGTGCTGGAACAGACCGCGCATTGGGGCGGCCGCGCGCCGGTCGACGGCGACATCATCGACGGCGCCCCGGCCGAGACGTGGATCAACTCCACCATCGAAGCCCTTGAAAAGATGCCGAAGGTCACGCTCAAGACCCGCACCATGGGCTTTGGCGTCTATGACCACGGCTATGTCCTGGCCGAGGAAAAGGTCGCCGACCACACCCCCGGCGACGGCCGCCCGAAAAAGCGGGTCTGGCGCATCCGCACCGCCAAGGTGCTGACCGCCCAGGGCGCCATCGAACGCCCGCTGTCCTTTGCCGGCAACGACATTCCCGGCGTCATGCTGGCCTCTGCGGTGCGCGATTTCGTGGTCAACTGGGCGGTCTCGCCCGGCGACCGCACGGTGGTCGTCACCAACAACGATGACGCCTACCGCACCGCCATCGCGCTGAAAGAGGCGGGGCTGGACGTGCCGGCGGTGATCGACGCCCGCGCCCAGGTGACCGGCGCCCTGCCGGCGCGCGCGCGCGCCCTTGGCATCCGCATCGAGGCCGGCCGCGCCGTGGTCAAGGTCAAGGGCGGCAAGCGCGTGACCGGCGTCGCCATCGGCCTGCAGGCCGGCGAGGGCGCCGTGCTGGAAGACATCGCCTGCGACGCCGTTGCCATGTCGGGCGGCTGGTCCCCCGTCGTCCATTTGTGGAGCCACTGCGGCGGCAAGCTGGAGTGGGACCGCAAGCATGCGATGTTCCGCCCCGATCCGGCCCGCCCGCCGATCACCCATGACGGCAGCGCCCTGGTCATTCCCGCTGGCGCCTGCAACGGCGCCCTGACCGCCGCCGAGGCCCTGGCCGACGCGGCCGAGGCCGGGGTTTCCGCCGTCAAGGCGCTGGGGCTCAAGGCCAAGACCTCGCCCGTGGGCAAGGGCGAAGAGGCGCCCGAGGCCGCGATGGAGCAGGTCTGGATCATGCCGCAGGGCGCCGGGCCGCAGCTCAAGATGAAGATGTGGCTGGACTATCAGAACGACGTAAAGGTTTCTGACGTCCAGCTGGCCGCGCGCGAAGGCTATCACTCGGTCGAACATACCAAGCGGTACACCACGCTGGGCATGGCGACGGATCAGGGTAAACTTAGCAATATCAACGGTTTGGCCGTGCTTGCTCATGCAATGTCTGAAGACATTCCTGCCGTGGGCACCACCACCTTCCGCCCGCCCTACACGCCCGTCACCATCGGCGCGCTGGCCGGGGAATCGCGGGGCGACATCTTTCAGCCGCTGCGCCGCAGCCCGATGCACGCCTGGCACGAAAGCCACGGCGCCTATATGGAGCCGGTGGGCCTCTGGCGCCGTCCCTACTGCTATCCCCGCGCCGGCGAGACCCATGAACAGGCCGTCCACCGCGAGATCCTGAACACCCGCTCCAACGTCGGCCTGCTGGACGCCTCGACCCTGGGCAAGATCATCGTCAAGGGCCCCGACGCCGGGCGCTTCCTCGACATGCTCTATACCAACGTCATGTCCTCGCTCGGCATCGGCAAGTGCCGCTATGGGCTGATGTGCAACGAGCAGGGGTTCCTGTCGGATGACGGCGTGGTGATCCGGCTGGCCGAGGATACCTGGCTTTGCCACACCACCTCGGGCGGGGCGGACCGGATCCATGGCTGGATGGAAGACTGGCTGCAATGCGAATGGTGGGACTGGAAGGTTTTCACCGCCAACGTGACCGAGCAATATGCCCAGATCGCCGTCGCCGGCCCCAACGCCCGCAAGGTGCTGGAGGCGGTCGGCGGGATCGACGTCTCGAAAGAGGCGCTGCCCTTCATGACCTTTGTCGACGGCCAGCTGGGCGGCATTCCGGCGCGGGTCCACCGGATCTCGTTCTCGGGCGAGCTGTCCTATGAAATCGCGGTGCCGGCCAGCCATGGCCAGGCCCTGTGGGACCGCCTGCTGGCCGCGGGGGCCGCGCATGGCGTGGCGCCCTATGGCACCGAGGCGATGCATGTGATGCGGGCCGAAAAGGGCTTCATCATGATCGGCGACGAGACGGATGGCACGGTGATCCCGCAGGATCTGGGGCTGGACTGGGCGATCTCGAAGAAGAAAGAGGACTACCTGGGCAAGCGGGGCCAGGCGCGGACCCATCTGGCCAGCCCCGACCGCTGGAAGCTGGTCGGCTTCGAGACGCTGGACGGCTCGGTGATCGAGGACGGGGCCTATGTGCCCGATGCCGGGCAGAACCCGAATGGCCAGCGGAATGTGCAGGGGCGGTGACCTCGACCTATTTCTCGCCCACGCTGAAGAAGGGCATCGCCATGGGTCTGTTGCGGCACGGGCCGCAGCGGATGGGCGAGGTGGTGGAATTCACCAGGGCCGCGGGCGGCACGGTGCAGGCGCGGGTGGTGAACCCGGTGTTCCTGGATGCGGATGGAGAGAAGCAGAATGTCTGAACCGGTATCCGCGCTGGCCGGCGCCAGCTATCAGGGCTTTGCCGAGGTCCGCGAGATCGGGCCCCTGGGCATGATCACGCTGCGGGCCAAGGCCGGCAGCAAGGGGCTGGCCAAGGCAGTGAAGGCCGCGGTGGGCACGGGGCTGCCGGCCCTGCGGCGCATGGAATGGGCGGGCGATCGCGGCTGTGGCTGGATGAGCCCCGACGAATACCTGCTGGTCCTGCCCTATGCCGAGGTGGCCGGCGCCATCGCGGCGATCGAGGCGGCGCTGAAGGGCGAGCATTTCCTGGCGGTCGATGTCTCGGACGCGAGGGCCGTCTTCCGGATCGACGGGCCGAAGGCGGCGCAGGTGCTGGCCAAGCTGTGCCCGGCGGATCTGGAGAAGCTGGAGCCGGGCGAGTTGCGGCGGACCCGGGTGGCCCAGGTGGCAGGCGCCTTCTGGGCCGAGGGCGAGGGCTATGTGCTGGTCGCCTTCCGGTCGGTGGCGGGCTATGTGATGGGGCTGCTGACCCATTCGGCCATGCCGGGGTCGGAACTGGGCTGAGGGCGGGCGTCCCACGGCGGGACGCTGGCCGGGGCAAGCGATTTCAAGGACTTGCCTATCCGAAATTAACGAAGTCTTAACCTTTGGCGCCTTGTTGCCGGTGCCGGCCCCACGCAATGATGACTTGACGCGCTGCGATGGCGGCCGCCAGACTGGCGGGCGATCGGATCGGTTTCCGCATAGGGTGAAGCAATGGTGATGATTTCGGTTCTGGCGGGCGGCCTGGCCCTGGCAATGTCGGCCTTGGCCGTCGCGCAGGCGCCGTGCCGCGAAGGCTGCGCGCAGCGCGCTGGCGCAGAGGGGCGCCGGAAGCCCCGGTCCATGATCAGGACGGGATTTGACGGATGAAACACAGGCTGTCGGGATTTCACGCCGCCGTGCTGGCCGCGATGCTGGCCCTGACCCCGGCCACGGCGGGCGCAGAGTCATCGGGGCCGAAAGCCCTGATCTGCAAGCTGCGGCCCGACCCCGCCAGCCAGGGCTGGGTGCCGGAAAAGGTAAGGGTCTTTGTCAACCCGGCCGGCACGCATGCGGTGGTGCAGGATTTCTATACCGATGAGGTCCTGGGCGGGCCGATCGAGGCGCGGATCGAGGAAAGGTCCGGCAAGCAGCTGAAGCTGGCCTGGGAAATGCGGACGACGGATCGCAACAAGGTGCGGGCCAGGCAGGTCTTTCGCCTGGTGATCAAGACCAAGGGGCTGCGGGCCACCTATTCGACCATGCGCCCACGGGTGTTTCCGCGGACCTGGTATGAAGCCAGTGGCAAATGCGCGCCGGAACGGAAATGACGGCCCGGCGGCGGTCCCTGGCGGGGGGCGAGGGCGCAGGGTTCAGCCGGAATTGATCGGCGGCGGCGGCGCGGCAGGGGTTGACCTTCCGGTGCCAAGGCTACTTATTCGGGGGCAAGTGAAATCCCCGAACAGGAGTTGACCCCATGGCCTTTACCCTTCCCGATCTTCCCTATGCCCATGACGCGCTGGCCGCTCTGGGCATGTCGAAGGAAACGCTGGAATTCCACCACGACCTTCACCACAAGGCCTATGTCGACAACGGCAACAAGCTGATCGCCGGCACCGAATGGGAAGGCAAGAGCCTGGATGACATCGTCAGGGGCACCTACAAGGCGGGTGCGGTGGCGCAATCGGGCATCTTCAACAATGCCAGCCAGCACTGGAATCACAACCTGTTCTGGGAAGTGATGGGGCCGGGCGAAAAGAAGATGCCGGGTGCCCTGGAAAAGGCGCTGGTCGAGGCCTTCGGTTCGGTCGACAAGTTCAAGGAAGACTTTGCCGCCGCCGGTGCGGGTCAGTTCGGCTCTGGCTGGGCCTGGCTGGTCAAGGACACCGACGGCAGCCTGAAGGTGACCAAGACCGAGAACGGCGTGAACCCGCTGTGCTTTGGCCAGACCGCTCTTCTGGGCTGTGACGTGTGGGAGCATTCCTATTACATCGATTTCCGCAACAAGCGCCCGGCCTATCTGACCAACTTCCTGGACAAGCTGGTGAACTGGGAAGCTGTCGCCGGCCGGATGTAACCGCGGCAGAGCGGTGAAAAAGGGGGCTCGCGGCGCGGTCGCGGGCCCCTTTTCTTGGCGGGTTTCGGGCCGGGTTCTGGGCCGGGTTCTGGGTCGGGTTCGGGCGGCAGGCGGGGGTGCGGATGCGGGCGATGATGGCGGCGGCGGCTCTGGCGGGATGGGCCGGGATCTTGGCTGTGACGGGCAGCGCGGGGGCGCAGGACTGGTTCACCCCGGAAACCTGCCGGGTGACGGCGGCAGACCTGGCGGCGGCCGCGATGGAGCCGGAACTGGCGGCGCGGGTCGAGGCCGCGGCGGCGACGGTGGTCAACGGGCGCGGCCGGCTGTGGCAGATCACCACCGATGCGGGGGAGGTGTCCTGGCTGTGGGGCACCTATCACACGCCCGACCCGCTGCTTTTGGACCTGCCGCAGGAGTTTCGCGCGATCCTGGCGCAGGCGCGGGTGGTGGCGCTGGAGTTCGACCCCTTGCCGGAGACGCGGGCCGAGGCGGCGGCCAATGCCGATACCGGCTGGATGTGGCGCAGTGCGGGCTGGGCCGACTGGTCCTGGCTGCCGCCCGAGGTCAAGGGCTGGATCGAGGCGCGGCTGGAGGCGATCGGCTGGGGCACCGGCTATATCGACATGCTGACCGAGGCGGGGATGGCCTCGCTGTTGCTGGGCGATCCTTGCGGCGATTTCCTGTCGGGGCTGTTGCCGGGGCAGGACGGCTATATCGGCCAGGAGGCCTATCTGGCCGGGGCCGAGGTGACGGGGTTGCAGCAATGGTCGGAATTCGGCCAGCAATTGACCGATCCGGCGCGGGCGGGTGCGGCGCGGGCGGTCGTGCAGCTATACGCCGCCTATCTGGGGCCGTCCGAGGGGGGGCGGGCGTCGCGGGCGCTGTCTTACCGGCTGTATCTGGAGGGACGGACGGCGGAGCTGGATCTCTGGGCGGAAAGCTGGCTGGACGAGGTTTATGGCGCGGCGGAGGCGGGGGCGATCTCGGCCCAGGCAGAGGGCTATCTGCTGGTCGAGCGCAACGGCCTGTTCGTCGAGCGCGCGCTGCCGCTGCTGCAGGCGGGCGGTGCGGTGATCGCGGTGGGGGCGGGGCATCTGGCGGGCGACACCGGCCTGGTCGAGATGCTGCGGGCCAGGGGGCTGCGGGTCGAGCGGCTGCCCCTGCCGGGCGAGGCGGGCTAGGCGCGGCCCAGCGTCGCGGCCAGGGCGGCGGTCAGGGCGGGAACGTCGCCGGCCACCTGGAACAGGCCGCGGATCGAGGGATCGGCAAAGCCTTCGGCGATCAGGTGGTCGAGCAGGGCGAGGAGCGGCTGCCAGTAGCCCTCGACGCTGAGCAGGAAGATCGGCTTGCGGTGCAGGCCGATCTGCGCCCAGGTCAGCACCTCGAAGAATTCGTCCAGGCTGCCCGCGCCGCCGGGCAGCACGACGATGGCATCGGAATTCATGAACATCACCTTCTTGCGTTCATGCATGTCCTCGGTGATGACCAGGGTGGTCAGGTCGCGCTTGCCCTTTTCGGCCCCCAGGAGGTGGGTGGGGATCACGCCCAGCGAGCGGCCGCCCGCCGCCTGCGCCGCGCGGGCCACTTCGCCCATCAGCCCGACATCGCCGGCGCCATAGACCAGCCGCCAGCCGTTGGCGGCAAGGGCCTGGCCAAAGGCGCGGGCGGCGGCGGCATGGGCGGGGTTGCCGCCGGGGCGCGCGCCGCAGAAGACGCAGATCGAGGATGAGGTCATGGGATCCCAGAAATTCTGTTGCCAAATCCGGTGATATCGGGGTTCCTTTGGGATGGAAAGCCGGGACAGGGGGCAGAGACCGGCGGGAAGGGACCTGGGCGGGAAGGGACACGGCAATGACGATCTGGGCGGGCATGGGCACCGGCGGCCGGGCGGCCGCGATGGGGCTGGGGGCGGCAGTGCTGGCGGGGGCGGGATACCTGCTGTGGCCGGCCGCCACGCCGGCGCCCGAACAACAGGCGGCCGCCCCCGTCGCCGCGCTGCCCGACCCTGCCGCCGCGCCCGATCCGGCGCCCGCGCCGGCCCCGGAACTGACGGTCGACGACTGGCGGGTGGAGGCGGATGGCGCCGCCTCGGTCGCCGGGCGCACGGCGCCGGGGGGCAGGGTCCGCATCCTGGTCGATGGCGCGGTGGTCAGCGAGGTCGTGGCGCAGGCCAACGGCGATTACGCAGCCCTCTTCACCCTGCCGGCGAACCCGCAGCCCTCGCTGATGACGCCGCAGGCGGTGCTGGCCGATGGCGCCACGCTGGACTTTGCCGGCAGCATCGCGCTGGCCCCGATCGCCGGGCCGCAACTGGCGGCGGCCGAGACGCCCGCCGAAACCCCGGCGGCGGTGATGCTGACCGAGGAAGGCGCCGTGGTGCTGCAACAGGACGCGGAGGCCGCCCCGCCAGAGGCGCAAGCAACGTCCGGGACCATAGCGGCGGTGGTGATCGAGACCATTTCCTATACGCCCGGCGGGGCGGTGCAACTGGGCGGCAAGGCCGAGCCGGGGGCCTTCGTGCGGCTCTATCTCGACAATGCGCCGATCCAGACCGTGCTGGTGCCGCAGGACGGCCACTGGCTGACCACGCTGAAAGAGACGGCCCCGGGGCTATATACGCTGCGGGCGGACCAGATCGACGATGCCGGCAAGGTGACCTCGCGGTTCGAGACACCGTTCAAGCGCGAAACGCTGGCGGCGCTGGCGGCGGCGGCGGTGCCGGTGGAAAAGGCCGAAGCGACCGAAGCGCCGGTCGTGCTGGCCGAGGCCGGATCAGCGCGGGTGACGCCAGAGGCGCCGGGCGCGATGACGGAAGGGGCCGCGGAAGCCGAGACCCCAGCGGCGCCGGAAGGCGCGGTTGCGGCCTCGCTGCCCGAAGACAGCGGCCCACGCCCGCCACAAGAGGCCGCGCCCGAGGCGACGGCGCCCGAACAGACCGAACCCGAACAGGCCGAACCCGAACAGGCCGAACCCGCCGAAGGCGCCGCGCCCGAACCCGGCCCCGAGGCCGCCGCCGAAGGCGCGGGCGAGCCTGCCGGCGAAGCCGTGGCGGTGGTGGCCGCCACCGAACCCGCGGCCCCGCCGGCGCCCGAAGCCGCCGCCGAACCTGTGGCCGAACTGGCCGCCGAACCCGCCACAGACCCCGTGGCCGAGGCCGCCGCGCCGGCGGCGCCGGCCGAATGGCGGCACCCGCCCCCCCCAAGGGGCCGGTCAGCGTGACCGTGCAGCCCGGCCATACGCTCTGGGCCATTGCCCGGGGCGCGTTGGGCGACGGGGTGATGTATGTGCAGGTCTATGAGGCCAACCGCGACAAGATCCGCGACCCCGACCTGATCTATCCCGGCCAGGTGTTTGAAATTCCGCAACCCTGATCCCCGGCCAACATACGCCCGTATGGACCATACGCGCCGCCGGCGCCCGCCAGACACGACCCCTGCCGCGCCGGCTTCATCTTGGCCGAAATACTCCGGGGGAAGGGCGAAGCCCGCGGGGGCAGCGCCCCCGGCGCCGCGTCAAGGGGGCGCGACCCGGTCGTTGAAGCCCCGGCAAGTCAAGCCCCGGCAGGTCAAGCCCCGGTGACACAAGACCCGGCGCCTCAAGCCCCGGCGCCTCAAGACCCGGTCCCGGTGGCCGGCAGGGCCGGGCGGTGCGGATGCACCACCGCCTGGGAAATCGGCTTGCCGTGGCGGCAGCAGGCCACCACCTCGGGGTGTTCCATGCAGCAATCGTTCAAGAGCCAGCCGATGGTATTGCCCAGTCCGGCGGCGTCGACGGCATAGAACACGTTGCGCGCCACCCGGCGCGAGGTCAGGAAGACCGGCCTGCTCCATCGCCGAGAGGTGAAAGGACAGCCGCGACGACGACAGGCCCAGGGCCCGCGCGATCTCTCCCGCGGCCAGCCCCTCGGCGCCCAGCGGCACCAAGAGGCGGATCAGGTCCAGCCGCGCACCATGGGCAAGCGCGGACAGGGCGAGGAGGGCTTTACTCCGGTCCATTGTTCAACTATCATGCGAAGTTGAAATGACCCTAGCCCAGACGGGCCGGTCCTTCAACCTTTTCCCAAGGAGCGCCCGATGCGCCGGTTTACCGCCACCTCTGCCGACCTGCATGCGCCGAAAAGTTCGGGCTGGCAGACCATCCTGCGCGTGCTGCCCTATCTGTGGCCCGAGGGCCAGTCCTGGGTAAAGCGCCGGGTGATCCTGGCGATGGCGATGCTGTTCATGGCCAAGGTGGTGTCGATCTCGACGCCGTATTTCTACAAGCTGGCGGTGGACACCCTGTCGGGCGAGGCGGCCAGCGACCCGGCGGCGATGCTGGCCATCGGCGCGGTGGGGCTGACGCTGGCCTATGGGCTGGCGCGGCTGGGGGCGGTGGCCTTTGGCGAATTGCGCGACGCGATCTTTGTCCGGGTGGGGCAGCGGGCCTTGCGGCAGCTGGCGCTGGAGACCTTCACCCACATGCACCAGCTGTCCTTGCGCTATCACATCACCCGCAAGACCGGCGGGCTCAGCCGGATCATCGAGCGCGGGGTGAAGGGCGTCGACTTCCTGTTGCGCTTCATGCTGTTTTCCATCGGGCCGCTGATCCTGGAGCTGTCGATGGTGGCGGTGATCTTCGCGCTGGTCTTTGGCTGGCAATATGCCGCCGTGGTGGTGGTGACGATCGCGCTTTACGTCACCTATACGTTCAAGGTGACGGAATGGCGGGTGAAACTGCGCCGGAAGATGAACGACCAGGACACGGACGCGAACCAGAAGGCGATCGACAGCCTCTTGAACTATGAGACGGTCAAGTATTTCAACGCCGAGGCGCGCGAGGCCGGGCGCTATGACGGCGCGATGAAGGGCTATGAGGTGGCGGCGGTCAAGACCGGGCAATCGCTGGCGATGCTGAACGCGGGGCAGGCCTTCCTGATCACCTCGGGGCTGGTGATCGTGATGGTGATGGCGGCGCGGGCGGTGCAGGCGGGCACGCTGACGGTGGGCGATTTCGTCATGGTCAACGCCTACATGATCCAGATCACCATGCCGCTGAACTTTCTGGGCACGGTCTATCGGGAGATCCGCCAGGCGCTGGTCGACATGGGCGAGATGTTCCA
The DNA here is from genome assembly GCA_041397345.1 of Paracoccaceae bacterium. Classification (GTDB taxonomy): domain Bacteria; phylum Pseudomonadota; class Alphaproteobacteria; order Rhodobacterales; family Rhodobacteraceae; genus Pseudogemmobacter. The sequence goes on along the minus strand of JAWKWU010000010.1, from coordinate 52,348 downwards.
CCTGCTGGGCCAGCCGGCCGAGATCTGCGACGCGCCGGATGCGCGGCCGTTGCAGGTCCGGGGCGGCGAGATCGTCTTCGACGACGTGCGGTTTTCCTATGAGCCCAGCCGCGAGATCCTGAAGGGGGTCAGCTTTACCCTGAAGCCGGGCGAGAAGGTGGCGCTGGTCGGCCATTCGGGCAGCGGCAAGTCGACCATCGGGCGGCTGTTGTTCCGGTTCTACGACATCTCGGGCGGGGCGATCCGTATCGACGGGCAGGACATCCGGGCGGTGACGCAGAACAGCCTGCATGCCGAGATCGGCGTGGTGCCGCAGGATACGGTGCTGTTCAACGACACCATCCGCTACAACATCGCCTATGGCCGCGACAATGCCACCGAGGCCGAGATCGTCGCCGCGGCCAAGGCGGCGCGGATCCACGATTTCGTGCTGTCGCTGCCCGAGGGCTATGACACCACGGTGGGCGAGCGCGGGCTGAAGCTGTCGGGCGGGGAAAAACAGCGGGTGGGCATCGCGCGGACGCTGTTGAAGAACCCGCCGATCCTGATCCTGGACGAGGCGACCAGCGCGCTGGACACGCAGACGGAACGCTCGATCCAGGAAAGCCTGGAGGAGATGGGCAAGGGCCGCAGCGTGGTGGTGATCGCGCACCGGCTGTCGACCATCGCCGATGCCGACCAGATCCTGGTGATGGAAGCGGCCGGGTGATCGAACGCGGCACGCATGACGACCTGCTGGAGGCCGGCGGGCTCCATGCGGCGATGGGCGCGCCAGACCGCCGAGGATCACGCCAGCCGCCCCGAAGACCTGCCCGGAGCCAAGGGCAACGAATTTTCCGCCGAGCGGGCGAATGACCGCTATCGGGTGATCCCGCTGGGCTGACCAGCCAGCGCCTGGCGTGGTGAGACGTTTTCAACGACCGCTTGCGCCCGAATGGCGGGGCGGGAATTCCGACCGGCCGGATGCGGTTTTTCCTTTGACCCCGGCAGAGCCTCGGGCCAAGATCGCGGCATTGGAGTGGACTAACGCGATGCTGCGGCGCGTTTTGCGATTTGCTGGGCTCGCCACGGCGGCGCTCGTGGAACGGCGCGCGGCGCTGGTGCTGGCGGCCGAGGATTACACCAAGGTCCGGGCGCTGGAAAACCCGGTCAACGATGCCCGCGCCATGGAAGCCATGCTGGAAACCCTGGGGTTCGAGGTCTGGCTGGAAACCGACCGCGACCTGAAACGGACCCGCCGGGCGCTGGAGGATTTCCGCCAGGACGCCGAGGGCGCCGATGTGGCGCTGGTGTTCTTTGCCGGCATGGCGTGGCGTTGCAGGGGGGCAAATTACCTGCTGCCGACCGACGCCGATGCCGCCAGTTCGCAGTGGCTGGCGGAAACCTCGCTGTCCTTGGCCGAGGCAGGCGCGGTGCTGGCCGAAGTGGCGCCGATGTCCATCGTGCCGCTGGACGCCCGCCGCAACGATCCCTTTACCGTTGGTGGCGATGGCAGCGGCCGGGGGGCGCAGTGGCGCTGTCGGGCGACCCGCCGGACTCGCCGAAACCGCAGCCGGGCTGGGGCGGATCGGCCGGTCGGATGGCGTGCTGTTTGCCTTTCCGCCGCGCCGGGCGAGACGGCCTCGGACGGCGACGGCAAGAATTCTCCCTTTACCGCCGCGCTGTTGCGGCATTTCGCCACCAAGGGGGTAGAGCTGAAATCGGCGCTGACGCTGGTGCAGCAGGATGTCTATGACCGGTCGCGCGGCAAGCAGTTGCCCTATATCGAAAGCGGCCTGCCGCAGATGGTGTTCATCTCGGAACAGGGCGAGTTGCCGGAGCGCGACCAGCTGCTGATGGCGATGGCGGACCTGACGCCCGAGTTGCGCGACGAGGTCGAGGCGATTGCCGCCCAGCACGACATGCCGCTGGCGCCGCTATACGCCGCGCTGATTTCGGGCGATCTGGCGCGCAAGCCGGCGGATGAGCGCCACAAGCTGTTGCTGGAGGCGGCGAGTTCTTATGGTCAGTTCCTGTGTCGAGCTGGTGAAATATGCCAGCGACGACCCGCGCGTGGCCGACCTGCGCGCGCCAAGGCCGGAGGAACAGCTGACGCTGGGATCCTTCGATGCGGCGCGTGACCTGCTGGACCAGCGCCGGAATCGACGCCTCGGCGCGGGCCGGGCTGAAGACCAACTACCTGTCGCGCACCCGTCAGAGGCCAGCACGCACCTGCTGAACGCCAAGGCGGCGCGCACTGACCTGCGCCATGACCTGGCGGGATCGAGGACCTGGACCAAGGCGGTCGAGCCATGCCGAGATCGAGGCCGACCTGCCGGACCGCGACACCCGTTTTGCTCATAACGATGCCTTGCGCGACCTGGGCCGGTTGCAGACGGTGCCGGGCAATACCTTGGCTCGCTGGGCGCCTATGACGCGGTCGGAATTCGCCGAGGCGCAGGTGATGGGCGATCTGTCGGATTTCCGGCTGGTCGCGAACTGGTCTGGGCGCTGGAACGGATGGGCCAGGGCTGCTGTTGCAGGGGCTATCTGCGCGAGGCCGAGCAGAGCCTGAGCCGGTCCTACGATGTGGCGGCGGAAGCAATTCGCCAATTACTCGCGACCGGGATGTGCAGCGCGACCGAAGGTGGTGCTGGAACCGGCTGGGCGATGCCATGCGCTGAACGACCTGGGGCGCGCTGTCGGCCTATCAGGAGGGGCTGGCACGTGCGGCTGTTGGACACGGCACCCGACGACCTGACCCATCTGCAGGATGTGCTCCGCCAGCGAGCGGATCGGCGACGCTGACGGCGATGGGCGACGGTTTGCGGCGCGACGCCTGGCGACGTGATGCTGTGATCAACGAGAAGCTGGTCGACTATCCCAGCGACCTGGAGATCCGCCGCAACCTGTCGGTCGCCTATGAGCGGCTGGGCGATGCGACGCGGGATGCGGCGACCTGGATCTGGCGCTGGCGGCCTTTAACGAGTCGCTGAAGATCCGCGTGACCTGGAGGCGCTGGACCCTGCCAACGTGCCGCGCAAGCGCGATACCTCGGTCACCTATGTCAAGATCGGCGAGGTCCATGACATGATGGGCGACCGCGGCTCGGCGCTGATGTCGCATGAACAGGCGCGCAGCATCCGGGCCGAACGGCGCTGGACCCGCCAACATCACCCTGGGCGCGATCTGCCGCGCCTACAGCTTACGAAAGGGTGGGGTTCATCCATCAGGCCGAGCAGGATTTCGACGGCGCGTTGCAGGCGTTCCAGGCCCGCCGCGACCCAGGCTGGCCATCGTGGTGCGGTCGACCCCGGAAACTCGTCGCGCAGCGCGAACTGGCGATCTGCATCGACCGGATCGGGCAGTCGCTGCCGGGCTGGGCTGCGAGAGGCGCTGGTGGGCTCCAGCAGACCGCGCTGGAGATCCGGCGCAAGACGGCGGCCGCCGATCCGGGGTTCAAGCAGTATCAGCTGGATTACGACCTTTTCGCTGTACGGCGATTGCCGACCTGGAAGCCGCGGGCGGCGATCTGGCGGCGGCCGAGGCGGCCTATGCGCCGAGGCGGTGCAGATCCTTGAGCCCTGGTGCAGGTCGAGCCGGGCGTGACCGCCCTGTGCCGACCTGGACGATCTATGGCAGCGCGCTTGAGCGATCTGGTGAACCGGCAGGGCGATGGCGGCGCGGGCGATTCCCTGGGGGGAATATGCGTTGGCCAAGGCCGATGTCCTGTTGGCGGCCAGGCCCGAGGACCTGGTCTATCTGCGCGACCGGCTGGTGGCGGCGAACCGGCTGGGCGATGCGCGCTCGGCCGCCGGGGACCTGGCCGGGGCGGTGACGGATTTCACCACCATGGCCAACGCGGCCTATCAGGTGTCGGCCGCAGATCCCTACAACACCGGCGCGGCCTGGGAATACGCGCTGGCGATGATCCGCCGGGGCGAGACGCGGCTGGCGCTGAACGACAGCGCGGGGGCGCGGGCCGACCTGGAGGTGGGGGTATCGGTGCGGCAATGGCTGGCCGAGCAGGACAAGGAGAACATTCCGGCGCAGCGCGACCTGGCATTCGCCTTGCAGCGGCTGGCCGACACCCATTACGCCGAGAAGAACCTGGATGCCGGCCGCCCGCTGGAGGAACAGGCGCTGGCGATCCTGCGCTGGATCGACCAGAGCCAGCCGGATGACCTGTGGAACATCATCGACGTGGCCACCGCGCTGGACCGGCTGAGCAGCTATCATACCGATGACCCGGCCTATCTGACCGAGTCGCTGCAATTGCTGGAGAAGTTGCAGGCGCGGGGCGACCTGCCCGAGCAATACCTGAGCTGGATCGAGAACGACCGCCGCGTGCTGGGGCTGAACTGAGCGGCGGAGGCGCGGGGGCGGGCAGGCGGGGTCGGGTCTGCGGGGCTTGGCAACCTTGGCGGTTTGCCTGTAAGACGAAACCGTAAGAAACGCCGAGGCAGACGTGAGCAATCCTGACAGTTTCATCGAGGAAGTCACCGAAGAGGTGCGCCGTGACCGGCTGTTCCGGCTGTTCCGCAAATATGGCTGGATCGGCGTGGTGCTGGTCCTGGGCGTGGTCGGTGGCACGGCGGTGAACGAATGGCTGAAGCTGCGGCACGAAACCCAGGCGCAGGCCTTTGGCGATGCGATCATGGACGCGCTGGACCTGGGCGGACCGGATGAACGCCGCGCCGCGCTGGCCGCCATTCCGGCCACGGGGGACAAGGCGCAACTGATGGCGCTGATCCTGTCATCGGACCCGACCGAGGATCGCGCCGCGACCCTGGCCGCGCTGGACGGGGTGATCGCCGATGCCACGCAGTCGCCGGTCTACCGTGACCTTGCGGTGCTGCGCCGGGCGATCGTGGCGGGCGCCGAAGTGCCGGTGGCCGAGCGCCGCGCCGCACTGGAGGCGATTGCGGTCGCCGGCCGGCCCTATCGCGCGATGGCGGCGGAACAGCTGGCCTATCTCCTGATCGAGGAAGGCCAGGCCGGGGCGGCGATCGCGGCGCTGGATGCGCTGAGCCAGGACCAGGATGCCTCGGGCGCGCTGAAGGGCCGGGCGCGGCAGATGATCACCGCCCTGGGCGGAACCCCCACGGCGCCGGCCGTGGCAACGGATGCCGTGCCGGCGGGCGATGCGCCTTCGGGCGGTTGAGAGAGACAGGGATGATGATGAGGGCGCGCAAGGTGGCGGCAGGGCGGAACGGGCTTTGGGCGGGCGCTGCGGCGCTGGCGCTGATGGCGGGATGTGCGGAAAAGGAGCTGATCCTTCCCGGGGAGCGCTTTGCCGTGCGCACCGACCTGGCCGGAAACGATCCGACCGAGGAAAACCCCAATCCCAAGGCGCTGGCCGAGGGTACCGTCAGCAAGCCGATCTCGCTGCCGGGCGCAGGCCAACGCCGACTGGGGAGCGCCAGCGCGGCGGGTCGGCCCGCCATGCCGCGCCGCATGTGGCGCTGGGGCAGCAGCCGGTGGCGGTCTGGGCGACCAATGTCGGCGCCGGCAACAGCCGCAAGAACCGCATCACCGCAGCACCTGTGGTGGCGGGGGGCCGGGTCTTTGCCATGGATGCGGGCGCGGTGGTCAGCGCGGTCTCGACCGGGGGCGCGCTCTTGTGGCAGGCCGACCTGACGGCGGGCTTTGACAAGGGCGGCGGGGTTTCGGGCGGCGGTCTGGCGGCGCAGGGCAACCGGGCTCCGGCGACCACCGGTTACGGCGAGGTGGTGGCGATGGATGCCGCCAGCGGCCAGATGCTGTGGCGCCAGCGGGTCGATGCCCCGGCGCAGGGCGCGCCCGCGGTGGACGGTGGCGTGGTCTATGTGACCGGCCGCGACGGCAGCGCCTGGGCGATCGACGCCGACAACGGCAAGGTGATCTGGCAGGTGTTCGGCGCGCTGCAAGGCCGGGCTGGCTGGGCAGCGCCGCGCCGACCGTGGGCGACCGCGCGGTGTATTTCAGCAATGCCGGGACTGGATGGCCGCCTGAAAGTGGGCGATGGCACGGCGGTCTGGCATGCCAGCGCCGCCGGCAGCGGCTGGCCGGGCCGATGTCAGCCTCACATCACTGGCGACGCCGCACTGGTCGGCGGCACGCTATACACCGGCACCGGCGGGCGGACCGTGGCGCTGGAGGCTGGCCTGGCCAGATGGTCTGGGGCGTCACCAGGCGCGATGGGCCCCTCGGGCGATCGCGGGCGCGGTCTTTCTGGTCAACGACGAGGCGCGCTGATGCGGCTGACGCCGCAACGGCGAAACGGTCTGGTCGGTCGAGATGCCCTATTTCGAGGCGCAGAAGGTGAAGAAGCGCAAGGCGGTGACGGCGCATTACGGCCTGCGCTTGGCCGGCGGGCGGTCGGGTCGCCTGACCGACGGCAAGCTGTCGGCCTCAGCCCCACCGATGGCAGCCTGGTCTACCAGACCGCCATTCCCGGCGGCGCGGCTGGGCCAGCCCGCGGTGGCGGGGGCGTGCTGCCATGTCGTGACCGGCAAGGGGCAGGGTTGTGGCTTTCCGCTGAGGGATTGCCCGTGTAAGCGGGGCGCTTCGCTGATCGGACGCATGACATGAGCTTACCTCATCGCCGCCCTAATGTGGGCGGGATCCACCCTGTTCAACCGCCTGGTGGGCCGCAAGTTGGCGCTGGTCGACTTCACACGTTATGACCCGCGACTCCTGCGCGAGGGCGAGGCGCGGCTGTTTGACCTGCGCTTTACCGTGATCGACACCGCGGGGCTGGAGGAAGTCACCGACGACAGCCTGCAGGGCCGGATGCGGCGGCTGACCGAGCGCGCGGTGGACATGGCCGACATCTGCCTGTTCCTGCTGGACGGGCGGGTGGGTGTCACGCCTTCGGACGAGGTCTTTGCCGATATCCTGCGCAAGAAGGGCGCGCGGGTGATCCTCGGCGTCAACAAGGCCGAGGGCAAGGCGGGCGATGCCGGCGCGTTTGAGGCCTGGTCGCTGGGCCTGGGAGAGCCGGTGCGGCTCTCGGCCGAGCATGGCGAGGGGATGGACGACCTTTACCACATGCTGAAACCGCTGGAGGGCGAGTTCGCCGAACGCGAGGCGGAGAATGCCCCCGAGGTCGAGGTCGAGCTGAGCGAGGACGAGGCGGAGCAGGAGGCCGACAGACCGCGCACCGCTGACCGCGTAAAGAAACCGTTGCAGATCGCGGTGATCGGCCGGCCGGGCAGTAAAGTCGACGCGCTGATCAACAAGATCATCGGCGAGACCGGCTCTGGACTGGGCCGGAGGCGGGGATCACCCGGGACGCGACGGTGCGGGCCGATCGGGATGGGCACGCCGGTGCGGTGATTTTCGACTGCGGGATGCGCAAGAAGCCAAGGTCACGGAAAAGCTGGAGAAACTGTCGGTGGCCGACGGGCTGCGGGCGGTGCGCTTTGCCGAAGTGGTGCTTCTCGGATGTCGAGATCCCGTTCGAGCAACAGGACCTGCGGATCGACTTCGCCGAGGAGACCGAGGGCCGCGCCGTGGTGGTCGCGGTGAACAAGTGGGGATCTGGAAGACGACAAGCAGGAAAAGCTGGCTTGCTTCGAAGGAGATGTTCGAGCGGCTGTTGCCGCAGTTGCGCGGCGCGCCGCTGATCACCGTGTCGGCCCGGACCGGCGTGGCTGGACTGCTGCACGACGCCATCCGCAAGGGCGCATGACGTGCGGAACTCGCGACCGCCTACCCGCGCGGCTGAATTCCTGGCTGGGCGCGATGACCGAGGCGCATCCGCCGCCGGCGCCGGGCGGCCACCGGATCAAGCTGCGCTACATCACCCAGGCCAAGACCCGGCCGCCGGGGTTCGTGGTGAAATGCTCGCGCCCCGACGAGTTGCCGGAAAGCTACAAACGCTATCTGGTCAACGGCTTGCGCGACCATTTCGACATGCCCGGCACGCCGATCCGGCTGTTCTTCCGCAGCCAGGGCGACCAGAACCCCTGGAAGGAACGCAAGTTCCATACTCCTGCAGCCGGCTGCGAAAGCACAAGGAAAAGAACACCGGGCAGTAAGGCAGGCGGCAATGGCGCGCAGGGGACGAGACACGGGATTGCCGGCGCCGTTTCTGCGCCGGGTGAGCCTGCTGTCCGATCGTATTCCGGCGCCGCCTGCCTATCCGTTTGATTTGCCCTGGCTGCAACCGGGCTGGGAACTGACCTTCTCTGAGCCGGTGACCATCCTGGTCGGCGAAAACGGCACTGAAAGTTGACCCTGCTGGAGGCTCTTGCGGCGCTTGCGGGCTATGACGAGGCCGGGGGCGGCAAGGGCTATCGCGCGGTGGATCACGCCGGCGCGCATGGCCATCGGGATGTGCCGCATTGCCACCTGCACCTGCTGGGCGGGCGCCCGCCGGGGCCGTTGCTGGTGCGCTGAACCCGCAGGCTTCGGGTCGCCGGGCGCGGCGCTTTGCGGCATCCGGGTGCCGCAACCAAAGGAGCCCGACCATGCTACATCGCCATTCCCACCGGTCAGGTCCGCCGTTACCGCGCCGGGGCGCCCGATGCCAACGGGCAGCCGCCCGAACGCCGGGTCGCAGAGGATGCGGGCTATCCCTGCCGGCATTGCCTGAGGCGGACGCCGCCGGCGGGGCAGGGGTGCTGGTTCTGGCCCACCGGCCCTCTTTGCCACGGTCCAGCCCTATGCCGAGGTCGGCCCGATCTTCTTTGCGCCGAGGATTGCTCCTGGTGCGGGCGACGGTGCGGACCTGCCGGCCTTTCTGACCGCGCCACAGTATATCCTGCGTGGCTATTCGGCGGATGAGCGGATCACCTTATGGTACCGGAGCCGTGGTGCCGACGCAGGAGATCCCGCTGCGGGCGGCAGAGTTGCTGGCGCGGCCTGAGGTGGCGTTCCTGCATGTGCGGTCGGCCACGAACAACTGCTATCACTGCCGGATCGAACGCTGAGCGGGGCGGAAGACCCGCCCTGCGCGCGATGTCCCGCTGCTCTCCTCGTGCGCCTTCGGCTTCTCGTCGTCGGGCGACGGGCGCCGTGGGCGACGGGCGATGAGCGCCGAAGGCGACGAAGAGCGTTATTCCAGCGCGCCGGCCGCCGAAATCCGGGTCTTGCCGCCGAGATAGGGGTGCAGCACCGCCGGCAGGTCCACCGAGCCATCGGCCTGCTGGCCGTTTTCCAGGACCGCGATCAGGCAGCGTCCCACCGCCAGCCCCGAGCCGTTCAGCGTGGCGACGACATCCGGCTTGCCGCCGCCGGTTTCGCTGCGGGCGGGGCGGTAGCGGGCATTCATCCGCCGGGCCTGGAAGGTGCCGCAGGTCGAGCAGGAGGAGATTTCCCGATAGCGGTTCTGGCCGGGCAGCCAGACCTCGAGATCATGGGTCTTCTGGCTGCCAAAGCCCATGTCGCCGGTGCAAAGGACGATGGTGCGGTAGGGCAGGCCCAGCTTTTCCAGGATCGTCTCGGCGCAGCGGGTCATCCGTTCATGTTCGGCCAGCGCGCTGTCGGGGGTGCAGATCGTCACCATCTCGACCTTTTCGAACTGGTGCTGGCGCAGCATGCCGGTGGTGTCCTTGCCGGCGCTGCCCGCCTCGGAGCGGAAGCACTGAGTATGGGCGGTCATCCGCAGGGGCAGGGCCGCCTCGTCCAGGATCTCGCCGGCGACGGTATTGGTCAGCGTCACCTCGGAGGTGGGCACCAGCCACCAGCCATTGGTGGTCTGATAGCTGTCCTCGGCGAATTTCGGCAGGTTGCCGGTGCCATACATGGCTTCGGATTTCACCAGCACCGGGGTCCAGGTTTCCTGCAGCCCGTGGTCCTGAACGTGGGTGTCCAGCATGAATTGCGCCAGCGCGCGGTGGACGCGGATCACCGCACCGCGCAGCACCACGAAACGGGCGCCGGAGAGTTTGGCGGCGGTCTCGAAATCCATTCCGGGTTTCACGCCGGCGATGTCGAAATGTTCCAAGGGCGCGAAGTCGAAATTGCGCGGGTTGCCCCAGCGGCGCACCTCGACATTGTCATCCTCGTCCTTGCCAAAGGGCACTTCGTCCAGCGGCAGGTTGGGAATGACCTCGAGCGCGGCCTTCAGCCGGGCGTCCTCTTCGGCGGCCTCGGCGGTCAGCCGGGCGATCTCGGCCTTTTTCTCGGCAACAAGCGCGCGCAGGCGTTCGAATTCGGCGTCATCGCCCCGGGCCTTGGCGGCGCCGACCTCTTTCGAGGCGCGGTTCTGGTCGGCCGTGGCGGTCTCGGCGGCCAGGATCGCGGCGCGGCGGGCCTCGTCCATGGCCAGGAGGCCGGCCGACTGGGGCGAAAGGCCGCGGCGCGCAAGGGCGGCGTCGAAGGCGGCGGGATTGTCCCGGATGGCGCGGATATCGTGCATTCTGGCCTCGTCTGGCTGTCTTTCCGCGCGGGGTTATGCCAGATCGCCGCGCGGGGGGGAAGCGGGCGCGGCCGACTGTGCGGCAAAGGGAAACGCTGCGTTGCAGAACCGGTGGTTGAACGGGGGCGCGGCTTGCGCTAGCGCGGGCGGCACATGTCGCTGGGGTGAACGGGTAATGGCGGGTGATGCCACGGAAAAGGCGCGGGCCAAGGGGGCCGACTATCGGCGGGTGATCGACCTGCTGCGCTTTGTCGCCGCGGCCGGGATCGTGCTGGACCATACCTTGGTCTGGGGGTTCGTCGGCTATCCGGCGCTGGGGCTGTTCCTGATCCTGACCTCGTATTTCGGCGTCGGGTCCTATCGGCGGTCGGGGGGCGCGAATTTCTGGGCCAGCCGGGCGCGGCGGATCCTGGTGCCCTGGCTGTTCTGGTGCGCCGTCTACCGCCTGGTCTGGGAGGTGGTGTCGGATGCGCCATTCGCGCTGCTGTCGGACCCTTTCACCCTGTTGATCGGCCCGTCGATCCACCTGTGGTTCCTGCCCTTTGCGGCGGTGGCGCTGGTGTTCATTCCCACCATCGCGCGCGATGTCGACAGCAAGCGGCACCTGGTGATCGCGGCGGTGGCGCTGGTGCCCTTTGCCATCGCGCTGGGGCTGATCCATGCCAAGTCCGGGTTGCAGGGCTGGCAGATCGCCGGCAGCCCGATCCCGCAGCCGGTGCCGCAATGGGCCTATTCGCTGCCGATCTACATCTGGGGCGCGCTGGCGGCGGTGGCGCATCGCGTCGGCGGGACCGGGGTGATGCTGGGGGCGGCGGCGCTGGTCAGCGGGGTGATGCTGGCGCTGGACTGGGACGTGGCCAGCGCGCAGATGATCTTTTGCGCGGTGGTGTTCGAGATCTGCTACCGGCTGCGCTGGCAGGGCGAATGGATGACGCGGCTGGCCGGTTACGCCTTTGGCATCTACCTGATGCATCCGTTCTTTCTGCTGGTCGGATACAAGGTCCTGGGTGCCGAGATGAACAAGGGCGTCGGTTTTGCCGTGGCCTTTTTCGGCGCCTGGGCGGGCACCTGGGTGTTCAAGCGGCTGCCGGTGCTGAAGGGCATGGTCTGAGGCCGGCGGGGCGGTTCGGCAGGCGCTCATCGAGTCCTTCGGACACTCTTCGCGGGGCAGGGGGCGGGGCCTGCGACGAGACACGCAGTGTCCGAGGAGCGGCAATCGGGGTGCTGCCCTCTGGCATCGCGGCGAAAAACACCTTACATGGGCGGCAACGCGCCGCAGGGGCGCTGCAGGAAACAGGGGCGCGGACCCCGAGACAACCGAGAGGAAGCCCATGTTCTTCGCCACGCCCGCATTCGCACAGGATGCCGCCGCCGCCGCCGGCCCCGGAGGGATCTTCGGGTCGTTCCTGATCCCGATGGCCCTGGTCTTCGGCATCATGTATTTCCTGATCATCCGGCCGCAGCAAAAGCAGGTGAAGACCCACAAGGCCATGATCGAGGCGCTGCGCCGCGGCGACCAGGTGGTGACCCAGGGCGGGATCGTCGGCAAGGTCACCAAGGTGCAGGAAGACAACATGATCGAGGTCGAGATCGCCGAGGGCGTCAAGGTGAAGGTGCTGCGTCACACCATCACCACCGTCCTGAACAAGACCGAACCCGCCGCGAACGCCTGAGGTTTCGCCAGATGTCGCCCACGGCGCTGTGGAAGCGCGTCCTGATCCTGCTGGTCTGTCTCTGGGGCATATCGGCGGCCGTGCCGAACCTGTTCTATGGCCGGGTCGAGACCCATAACGACGCCGCAGCCGCGATCGAGGCGGCCAATGGCGTCGCCACGCCCGAACAGACGGCGGCGCTGGCGGAATGGCCCAGCTGGCTGCCCTCGTCGCTGATGAGCCTGGGTCTGGACCTGCGGGGCGGGGCGCATCTTCTGGCGCGGGTCGAGGTGAGCGACGTCTACAAGGCCCGGATCGACGCGATGTGGCCCGAGGTGCGCGATGCGCTGCGGCCCCTGCGCGACCAGATCGGCGCGGTGCGCCGGGCGCCGTCGCCCGACGGCATCCTGCGGGTGACGATCCAGAACCCCGAGGCGATGCCGGCGGCGCTGGAGGCGGTGCAGGCGCTGGCCACGCCGGTGGTGTCGCTGACCGGGGTGGGGTCGAACGACATCGAGGTGACGGCGGATGGCGCCGATGTCGTGGTGCAATTGTCCGAGGCCGAACAGCGCGCCACCGACGACCGCACCATGCAGCAAAGCCTGGAAATCATTCGCAATCGCGTCGACGAGGTCGGCACGCGCGAACCGACGATCCAGCGCCAGGGCGATGACCGCATCCTGATCCAGGTGCCGGGCATCGGCTCGGCCGCGGAGCTGAAATCGCTGATCGGGACCACGGCCAAGCTGACCTTCAACCGGGTGATCGGCCGCACCGACAATGCCGGCGCCGCGCCGGGGGCGCGCAACCTGCTGTTGCCGGCGCGCGACGAGCAGGGCGTTTATTACATCGTCGAGGAAACCCCCGTCGTCACCGGCGAGGAGCTGACCGACGCCCAGCCGGCCTTTGACCAGAACAACGATCCGGCGGTGCGCTTTACCTTCAACGGCGGCGGCGCGCGCAAGTTCGGCGACTATACGGCGGCGAATGTCGGCACGCTGTTTGCCATCGTGCTGGACGAGCAGGTGATCTCGGCGCCGAAGATCAACGAGCATATCCCCGGCGGCACCGGCATCATCACCGGCAATTTCAGTGTCGAGGAATCGACCGAACTGGCGGTGCTGTTGCGCGCGGGCGCGCTGCCGGCGGCGATGGAATTCCTGGAAGAACGCACCATCGGCCCGGAACTGGGCGCCGATTCGATTGCCGCCGGCAAGGTGGCGGCGCTGGTCGGCATGGCGGCGGTCTCGGTCTACATGATCGCCTCCTATGGCCTGTTCGGCGTCTTTGCCGTCGTGGCGCTGGGGGTGAACATCGCGCTGATCTTTGCCGCGCTTTCCACCGTGGGCGGCACGCTGACCCTGCCGGGGATCGCCGGCATCGTGCTGACCATCGGCATGGCGGTCGACGCCAACGTGCTGGTGTTCGAGCGGATCCGCGAGGAACTGCGGTCGAACCGCAACCCGGGCCGGGCGATCGAACTGGGCTATGAGCGGGCGCTGTCGGCGATCATCGATGCCAACATCACCACCTTCATCACCGCCGTGGTGCTGTTCCTGGTGGGGGCGGGGCCGGTGCGCGGCTTTGCCATCACACTGGGCATCGGCATCATCACCTCGGTCTTTACCGCGATCTATGTGACGCGGGCGATCGTCGAGATGTGGTATGGCTGGCGCCGTCCGAAAACCGTGATCGTGTAAGGGGGCAGTCCTATGGCATTCCGTTTCCGGCTGGCACCCGAAAAGACCAACTTCGACTTCTTCCGGCACCAGTGGCTGACCTTTGGCGGCTCGATGATGCTGACCGTGGTGGCGATCATCCTGTGGATCGCCATGGGGCTGAACTTTGGCATCGACTTTCGCGGCGGCACCACGATCCGCACCGACAGCACCAACCCGGTGAACGTCGCCGCCATGCGCGAGGCGCTGTCCGGCATGGAACTGGGCGATGTGTCGATCACCGAGGTCTTCGACATCAACTTTGCCGAAACGCAGCATGTGGCGCAGGTGCGCATCGCGCCGCTGGACGGGCAAGAGGCGGTGACGCCGGAAACCATGGCCCAGGTCGAGGCGGCCTTGCAGGTGGTGGACCCGGCCATCGTCTTCGAATCGGTCGAATCAGTGGGGCCCAAGGTCTCGGGCGAGCTGATCTGGAAGGCGGTGCTGGCGATGACGGCGGCCTCGGCCGCGATCATGGTCTACATCTGGCTGCGGTTCGAATGGCAATATGCCCTGGGCGGGGTGGTGGCGCTGATCCATGACATCTTCATCACCATCGGCGTATTCGCGCTGTTCCAGCTGAAATTCGACCTGACCATCGTGGCGGCCCTGCTGACCATCCTGGGCTATTCGATCAACGACACGGTGGTGGTTTTCGACCGGCTGCGGGAAAACCTGCAGAAATACAAGACCATGCCGCTGCGCGAGGTGATGAACCTGTCGGTGAACGAAACGCTGAGCCGGACGCTGATGACCTCTGTCACCACGCTGATCGCGCTGGGGGCGATGCTGATCTTCGGCGGCGACGTGATCCGCGGCTTTGCCTTTGCCATCTTCTTCGGCGTGATCCTGGGCACCTATTCCTCGATCTTCGTGGCCAAGAACCTGGTGCTGTTCATCGGGCTGGACCGGGGCGACAAGCCGAAAAAGGCCTCGTCGAACGAATTCGCCGAAATCGACGCCTGAGCCGATGCGGCTGACCGAGATCAGCTATGGCGAGGCGCGCCCGATCGACGGCTATGGGCCGGGGTTCTTTCGGGTGGCCGGCCATGTGCTGCGGGGGCCGTCGCTGATCACCCCCTGGGATGCCGGCCCCTGGGGCGGGCTGGCGGACAGCGCCGGACCGCTGGCGCTGCGGGGGCGGATCGACGTGTTGCTCTTGGGGATGGGGGCGGCGATCGCCCATCCGCCCGCCGCCTTCCGCGAGGCGCTGGAACAGGCCGGGATCGGGGTCGAGGTGATGAATTCGCCCGCCGCCTGCCGCACCTACAACGTGCTTCTGGGCGAGGGGCGCCGCATCGCCGCGGCGCTGCTGCCGGTCGGCTGAGGCAGGGGGCGGCCCCGGACAGCAGGCCCGGCGAGGCGTGGTGTCGCGGGGGGTCTTGCAGGCGGGGGGTTTTGCCGGCGGGACGGATCGGATAGCAGGGACGGCGATGGATATGGTCGTATCGGATCTGGCGGTGACGCGCGGCGGGGTCGTCGTGCTGGAGGGCGTGGGGTTCACCCTGCGGCCCGGCCGGGCGCTGGTGCTGCGCGGGCCGAACGGCATCGGCAAGACCACGCTCTTGCGCACGCTGGCGGGGTTGCAGCCGGCGGTGGCGGGGCGGGTGTCGCTGCCGCCGGAAAGCCTGGCCTATGCCAGCCATGCCGACGGGCTGAAGGCGATGCTGAGCGTGGCCGAGAACCTGTCGTTCTGGGCGGCGGTGCATGGGGTCGAAGCGATCGAGCCGGCGCTGGAGGCGATGAACCTGCGCGAGTTGCGCGACCGCCGGGCGGCCAACCTGTCGGCCGGGCAGAAACGGCGGCTGGGCCTGGCGCGGCTCTTGGTGACCGGGCGGCCGATCTGGGTGCTGGACGAGCCGACGGTCTCGCTGGACACGGCCTCGGTGCAGCTGTTTGCCGGCGTGGTGCGGGCGCATCTGGGCCAGGGCGGCTCTGCCCTGATCGCCACCCATATCGACCTGGGCCTGGACGAGGCCGAGGTGCTGGACCTGTCGCCCTATCGGGCGCGGGCCGGGGCGGCGGCTGACGGCTTTGACGGCCGGTTCGACGGGGCCTTTCTGTGATCGCGCTGTTGACCCGCGACCTGCGGCTGGCGATGCGCGCCGGCGGGGGCTTTGGCCTGGGGCTGGCCTTCTTTCTGCTGGTGGCGGTGCTGGTGCCGCTGGGCGTCGGCCCCGAGGGCGGCACGCTGGCGCGGATCGCCCCCGGCATCCTGTGGGTGGGGGCGCTGTTGTCCTGCCTGTTGTCGCTGGACCGCATCTTCGCGCTGGATTTCGAGGATGGCTCGCTGGACCTGCTGGCCACCTCGCCCCTGCCGATGGAGGGGACGGTGGCGGTCAAGGCGCTGGCGCACTGGCTGGTGACGGGCTTGCCGCTGACGCTGGCCTCGCCGGTCCTGGCGCTGCTGTTGAACCTGCCCCGCAGGGCTATGCCTGGCTGGTGCTGTCGCTGTTGATGGGGACGCCGGCGCTGTCGGTGATCGGCACCTTTGGCGCGGCGCTGACCGTGGGGCTGAAGCGGGGCGGGCTGCTGCTCAGCCTGCTGGTGCTGCCGCTTTACGTGCCGACGCTGATCTTCGGGGCCGAAGCGGTCAAGCGCGGCGCCCAAGGCATGGACCCGGCCGCGCCGCTGGCGTTGCTGTCGGCGATCACCGCGGCGGCGGCGGCGCTGCTGCCCTTTGCCTCGGCTGCGGCAATCCGCGTCAATCTGCGATAGCCGCGCCACGCTATAGTGACTTGAGCCGGGACGCAGAGGCAAGTAACGAGGCAGAATGTCGATCTGGGAATACGCCAACCCCAAGAAGTTCATGCAGACCTCGGCCTGGGCCTTGCCCTGGGTCGTGGGGCTGACGGTGCTGTGCCTGGGCACCGGGCTGGTCTGGGGGTTCTTCTTCACGCCTGACGATTACAAGCAGGGCTCTACCGTCAAGATCATCTACATCCATGTGCCGGCCGCGATGATGGCGATCAATGCCTGGGTGATGATGCTGGTGACCAGCCTGATCTGGATCGTGCGGCGCCACCATGTCTCGGCGCTGGCCGCTAAGGCCGCGGCGCCGGTGGGCATGACATTCACGCTGATCGCGCTGATCACCGGCGCGCTCTGGGGACAGCCGATGTGGGGCACCTGGTGGGCCTGGGATCCGCGGCTGACCTCTTTCCTGATCCTGTTCCTGTTCTACCTGGGCTATATCGCGCTCTGGGCCGCGGTCGATGACCCCGACACCGCCGCCGACCTGACCGGGGTCCTGTGCATCGTCGGCTCGGTCTTTGCGCTGCTCAGCCGCTATGCGGTGAATTTCTGGAACCAGGGGCTGCATCAGGGCGCCAGCCTGTCGATGGATGAAAAGGAAAACGTGTCGGACGTGTTCTGGCTGCCGCTTCTGGTCTGCATCGCGGGCTTTGTGCTGTTGTTCCTGACGCTGGTGCTGATCCGGACGCGGACCGAGATCCGCACCCGGCGCGCCCATGCGCTGATGGCGCGGGAGCGGCTGGCATGATGCCCGATCTGGGGAAATACGCGGTCGCGGTCCTGGGGTCCTATGCGGCCACGGTGGTCTTGCTGGCGGCCCTGGTCGGGCTGTCGGTCTGGCAACGGGCGCGGGCCAAGCGGCTTTTGGCCGAGACAGAGGCGCGGCAGGCGGCGCGCGAGCGGGGCAGGACCGATGGGTAAGTGGCTGCTGGCGCTGCCGCCGGCGATCTTTGTCGCGCTGGCGGTGATGTTCGCGCTGAAGATGGAAGGCGGGCGCGACGCGCAGGACCTGCCCTCGACCTTTATCGGCAAGCCGGCGCCGGCGCTGCCCGCGACCACGCTGCCCGGCCATGTGCAGCTGACCGATGCCGACCTGCGGACGGGTCAGGTGACGGTGCTGAACTTCTGGGCCAGCTGGTGCCCGCCCTGCCGGGCCGAACATCCAGTGCTGACCGAGATGGCGGCGCGCGGCATCCGCGTCGCCGGGGTCGACATGATGGACGCCGAGGCCGACGCGCTGGCCTATCTGCAGCGCGAGGGCAACCCGTTCTTTGCGCTGGCCACCGACCCCAAGGGCCGCAACCGGGTGGAATGGGGCGTCACCAACCCGCCCGAGACCTTTATCATCGGCGGCGATGGCACGGTGCTGTTCAAGTTCATCGGCCCCCTGGTCGGCACCGATTACGAAACCCGCTTCGTGCCGGCGCTGAAAGAGGCGCTGGGGCAATGACGCTGCGGCCGGACCGGCGGGGTCCGGCGGTGGGCCTGTTACGCCGGGGCGTTTCCGGGGTTGTTCCGGGTCTTGCCCTCCCGTTTGTTGCGCTGGCGGGGGCGCTGTGCCTTGGGGCCGGGCCGGCGGTGGCCGAGCCGCCTCTGGACTATTTCACCGGGCTTTATCTGCGGCTCGGCCGCGACCGGCGATCCGGCGGCGCTGGTGAACGATTATCTGCGCATCGCGCCGCAGGGCGATGCGTTGCTGGTCACGCCCTGCGATCCGGCCTTGCCCGCCTTTGTGTTGCAGCGCGACTGGTTTGGCGACGTGCAGAACCTGCTGTCGACGCCCGAGGGCACCGACTGGCTGGGCTGCCAGTATTTCAATGACATGGACAATTATCCGATCCTGGCCTGTCAGGATGGCAAGGGCGGCCTTTTCACGCTGTGGCCCGGCAACGGCGACACGCCGGCCTGCGACGGCTGAGCCGCGTCAGACCGCCGCCAGCGCCATCAGCAGCGTCAGCGCCACCAGCCATTCGCCCCAGGGCAGGCTGGGCATGTGCAGGCTGACGGCGCGGGCGCGGCGGTCGATCTGGCATTGGCGGGCAAGGGGCGGAAAGCGCGCATCCATGGCAGGGTCCTTCGGTTGGCGATGGCCCAGCATCGCAAAAGACAATGAACAGGAACCTAACAAGAACAAAGGCCGGGAAATCCCCGGCCTTTGCTGTCATTTCAACGGTTTGCGCGATCAGGAGGCGGCGAGGTTGCGCAGCACGTAATGCAGCACGCCGCCGTTCTCGACATATTCGATCTCGATCGCGGTATCGATCCGGCACTTGATCTGGATCGTCTTTACCGAACCGTCGCCATAGGTGATGGTGCAGGGCACGTTCGACAGCGGCTTAAGGTCGCCCTCCAGCCCCTCGATCGTCACCACCTCGTCGCCCTTCAGGCCCAGCGATTTGCGGGTGTCGCCGCCGGTGAACTCGAACGGGATGACGCCCATGCCGACCAGGTTCGAGCGGTGGATACGCTCGAAGCTCTCCGCGATCACCGCCTTGACGCCCAGAAGCGCGGTGCCCTTGGCCGCCCAGTCGCGGCTGGAGCCGGCACCGTATTCGATGCCGCCAAAGATCACCAGCGGCGTGCCGGCCGCCTGATAGGCCATCGAGGCGTCGAAGATCGAGGTCTGCTGGCCGTCCGGCCCCAGGGTATAGCCGCCCTCGACGCCATCCAGCATCTCGTTCTTGATGCGGATATTGGCGAAGGTGCCGCGCATCATCACCTCGTGGTTGCCGCGACGGGCGCCGTAGGAGTTGAACTCGGAAACCGGAACCTGCCGTTCGGTCAGATACTTGCCGGCCGGCGTGGTGGCCTTGAACGACCCGGCCGGGCTGATGTGGTCGGTGGTGATCATGTCGCCCAAAAGCGCCAGGACACGCGCGCCGGTGACGTTCGTGATCGCGCCCTTGGTCTTGGCCATGCCCTGGAAATAGGGCGGGTTCTGGATGTAGGTCGAGGTCGCCGGCCAGTCGTAGGTTTCGCTGTCGGTGACCTTGACGCCCTGCCACTTGGCATCGCCCTTGAACACGTCGGCGTATTTCTTGAGGAAGGCCTCGCGGGTGACGACCTCATGCACCAGATCGGCGATTTCCTTGTTGGTCGGCCAGATGTCTTTCAGGTAGACCGGCTTGCCGTCCTTGCCGGTGCCAAGCGGTTCCTTTGTCAGGTCGATGTTCATGTCGCCGGCCAGCGCATAGGCAACGACCAGCGGCGGGCTGGCCAGATAGTTGGCGCGCACGTCGGGCGAGATCCGGCCTTCAAAGTTGCGGTTGCCCGACAGGACGGCGGTGGCGACCAGATCGCCCTCGGCAATCGCCTTGGAAATCTCGGGCTGCAGCGGGCCCGAGTTGCCGATGCAGGTGGTGCAGCCATAGCCGACCAGGTTGAAGCCCACGGCATCCAGGTCTTCCTGCAGGCCGGCGGCGTTCAGGTATTCGCTGACGACCTGCGATCCGGGGGCCAGCGAGGTTTTCACCCAGGGCTTGCGGGTCAGGCCCAGCGCGCGGGCCTTGCGCGCCACCAGACCGGCGCCGATCAGCACATAGGGGTTCGAGGTGTTGGTGCAGGAGGTGATCGAGGCGATCACCACCTTGCCCGAGGACATCGTGTAATCCTGCCCCTCGACGGCGACTTCCTTGCCCATCGGGCGCTTGAAGCTGGCGTCCATTTCACGCGCGAAGGATGCCTTGGCGTCGGTCAGCGGCAGGTAATCCTGCGGGCGCTTCGGCCCCGAGATGGCGGGGACGATGCTGCCCATGTCCAGATGCAGGGTCGAGGTGTAGATCGGGTCGTAATCCTCGCCGCGCCACATGCCGTTGGCCTTGGCATAGGCCTCGACCAGGGCGATGCGCGCCTCGTCGCGGCCGGTCTGGCGCAGGTAGCGCAGGGTTTCGGCGTCGATCGGGAAGAAGCCGCAGGTGGCGCCGTATTCCGGGGCCATGTTGGCGATGGTGGCCCGGTCGGCCAGCGGCAGGCGGTCAAGGCCTTCGCCGTAGAATTCGACGAACTTGTTCACCACGCCATGCTTGCGCAGCATCTGCACGACCTTCAGCACCAGGTCGGTGGCGGTGGTGCCCTCGACCATGGCGCCGGTCAGCTTGAAGCCGACGACCTCGGGGATCAGCATGGAAACCGGCTGGCCCAGCATCGCGGCCTCGGCCTCGATGCCGCCGACACCCCAGCCCAGAACGGCCAGGCCGTTGACCATGGTGGTGTGGCTGTCGGTGCCGACCAGCGTATCGGGATAGGCCGCTTCGGCGCCGGTCTGGTCCTTGTCGGTCCAGACGGTCTGGGCCGTGTATTCCAGGTTCACCTGGTGGCAGATGCCGGTGCCGGGCGGCACGACGCGAAAGTTGTTGAAGGCGTTCTGGCCCCATTTCAGGAACACATAGCGTTCCATGTTCCGCTCATACTCGCGGTCGACGTTGGCCTGAAACGCGCGGGGCGTGCCGAATTCGTCGATCATCACCGAGTGGTCGATGACCAGGTCGACCGGGTTCAGCGGGTTGATCTTTTGCGCGTCGCCGCCCAGGCCCTTGATGCCGTCACGCATCGCGGCCAGGTCGACCACCGCCGGCACGCCGGTGAAATCCTGCATCAGCACGCGGGCCGGGCGATAGGCGATCTCGCGCGGGTTCTTGCCCGCCATCTTGCCCCAGTCGGAAAAGGCGCGGATGTCGTCGACCGAGACGGTCTTGCCATCCTCGAAGCGCAGCATGTTTTCCAGCACCACCTTCAGCGCGGCGGGCAGTTTCGAGAACTCGCCCAGACCGGCGGCCTCGGCGGCGGGGATCGAGTAATAGGCAACGGTCTTGCCGCCCGCGGTCAGGGTCTTGCGGGTGTTCTGGCTGTCGTGTCCGACGGTGACGGTCATGCGGGCCTCCTTCAGGTTGGCTTGCGGGCAAGTTGGCTTGCGGGCGGGTCTGGCTTGCGGCGATGCATGCCCCGAAGGGGCGGCGGACCTGCAAGGGAATCGTCTGGCTCGGCGCGCATTGTATGCAATTGTATGCCGTAGCGCCAGAGCGATTTCAGCGGGACGGCGCGATAGGGGGGAGGCAATCGCGCGACGGCAATTCTGCATCACGTCTTGGGGATATGCCGACACACTCGCAAAACCTTGATTCGGCTCCGGGCCGGGGGCTTTCTATAACCGGGTGGGGATAAGGACGACAAGATGATGCGACAAATGGTCAGCGCCGCAGGCGGGCTGTGGCTGGCAATGGCCACCACGACGCAGGCCGAGCCGGTGGTGGTGGTCGAGCTTTACACCTCGCAGGGCTGTTCGTCCTGTCCGGCGGCGGACAATTACCTGGAGACGCTGATCCAGGACCCGCGGGTGATGCCCTTGGCGCTGCATGTCGATTACTGGGATTACATCGGCTGGAAGGACACTTTCGGCCAGGCCAAGTTCACCGAACGGCAAAAGGCCTATGCGCGGGCGATCGGGTCGCGCACCATCTATACGCCGCAGATGATCGTCGGCGGCCGCGACCGGGTCGAGGGCAATGTGCCGGCCGAGGTCGCCGCCCATGTCGCCGAGCAACTGGCTGCCGGGCGCCGGGTGATGCTGGTGGCGCGGCGCGAGGGCGGGGTGGTGGTGATCACGGCCGAGGCCGACCCGCCGCTGACCGAGCCGGTGCGCGTGCAACTGGTGCGCTACAAGCCGGAAGAGACCGTCGCCATCGAACGCGGCGAGAATGCCGGCCAGACCATCACCTATCGCAACATCGTCACCAGCTGGGACAACCTGGGCGAATGGTCGGGCACCGCGGCGCTGGACCTGGAGGTGCCGGCCGAGGGGTCCGATGGCACCGTGGTGATCCTGCAGGAGGCCGGCCCTTCGGCGATCCTGGCGGCGGCGCGGGTCGACTGATCCCGGCCGCGCGGCCGCCGTTCCTGCGCCGTTCAGTCGTCGACCGGCAGCGCCGCCAGCCTTTGCCCGCCCTTCCAGCGGCGGTGAATCCAGAACCACTGGTCCATGTGCCGGCGCACCAGCGCCTCGAGACTGTCGTTCAGCGCCTGGGTCATCGCCTCGGGCGTGCCCGGCGGGATCGGGTCTTCCACCACGATGGTAAAGGACAGCCCGTCCGGCCCGCGGATGCCATAGGTGGGCACCAGCAGGGCATCGTATTTCAGCGCCAGTTCCGCCGCCGACAGCGCGGTAAGCGCGGTCTTGCCAAAGAAGCTCAGCGGCGCGCCGTGGCCCATGTGCTGGTCGACCAGCAGGCCCAGCATCCCGCCCCCGCGCAGGTGGCGCACCATTTCGGCCAGGCCCTTCTTGCCGCGCGGAAACAGCGGCTGGCCGATGGTGCCGATGGCGCGTTCGTAGTGCTGGTTGAAGAAGCTGTTGGCCATCGGCATGTACAGCGCGCCGACCCGGTAGCCGCGCGCGATCAGCGCCGCCCGGCTGGAATCGTAATTGCCGAAATGCCCGGTGACCAGGATCACCGGCCGGCCGGCGCGATGCGCGGCCTCGAGTGCGGCGACGCCGCCGCCGGTCAGCGGGTGGCTGACGGCATGGGCGATGAACTCGGCGCCGGAATAGATCTCGATCACGGTGCGGCCGACATTGTCGGGCACGGCGCGCACCAGACGCTCGACCTCGGCCCGGGGCAGGTCGGGCAGCACATGGGCCAGGTTGTCGCGGATGCGCCCGCGATAGCCCGCCAGCGGCGCGACCAGATGGTTGACCGCCCAGCCGCAGAGCGGCACGCGCCAGCGGTAGGGCAGGCGCATCAGCCCCCAGATCAGGCCGCGAAGAAAGCGGTCTTGCAGCCAGTGGCGCGGGTCAAAGGACGTGGTGGCGCGGGACATCAGACTTTCGCAGCGGCGCGGGCCGCAAGGGTTTCGCGGTGCCAGACATAAAGACCGGCCCCCACGATCACAAGCGCGCCGATCACCGTCCAGCGGTCGGGCCACTGGTCATAGAGCAGGATGCCCCAGCCGGTGGCAAAGACGATGCCGAGATAGGCAAAGGGCGCGACGATGCCGGCCTCGGTGATGGAAAAGCTGCGGATGATGCAGAGCTGCGCCCCGGTGCCCAGGCAGCCGATCAGGGCAAAGCGCCACAGGTCGCCGGCGGCCACCGGCTGCCAGACCACCGGCAGCGCCAGGCCGGCCAGGACCGTGCCGAAGAGGGCTGCATAGATCATGCTGGCCCAGGGGCTTTCCTGCGCGCCGATATGCCGGGTCAGCAGCGCATTGCCGGTATAGCTGAGCGCCGCGCCCAGCGGCAGCAGCGCCCAGGGGCTGAACACGCCGGCGCCGGGGCGGATGATGATCAGCGCGCCGGCCAGCGCCACCAGGACCCCGGCCAGACGGCGCGGCCCCAGTCTTTCGCCCAGAAACAGCGCCGCGCCCAGCGTGATCAGCACCGGGTTGATGTCGGTCAGCGCGGTGGCTTCGGCCAGGCCGATATGGGTCAGCGACAGGAAGAACATCGCCGTGGCCCCGAACTGAAAGGCCGAGCGCCAGAAATGCAGCGCGGCAAAGCGGGTGCGCATCTCGTGCGGCAGGCGGCGGCCAAGGATCAGGGCGACCACCAGCACCTGCCCGGCAAAGCGCGCCCAGACCACCTGCGGCGCGGGATAGCGCGAGATCAGCCCCTTGGCCGTTGCATCCATGGTGGTGAACAGCAGGATCGCAAGGATCATCAAGAGGATGCCCCGGTTCGGGCTGGCGGCGGCGGTCATGCCGGCGACCCTAGGGGGTGAGGCGGCGGCCTGCAATGGGGGGCGGTGAAACGGGCGCTTGCCATGCGGCAGGCGCGGGGCGAGGGTCGGTTAGGGGCCGATGCGCTGCGGGTGCGCCCGGTCCTTGCCGGCGGGCAGGGGCTTTGGCCGCCGCGGCGGCGGTGGGATGCAGATCACGGAAAGGGGGAAGGCATGTCCGTTCAGAGGATCTTTGCGCTGGTGATGGCGCTGGCGGCCGCACTGGCGCTGTTCCTGGCATTCCTGTTCCACCGGCACGCGGCCTTTCTACTGGCCGCGGCGGTCAATGCGCTGGCGCTGGCGCTGATTCTGGATGTGCTGGACCGCATCGCCGGGCATCTGGCGGCCCTGCGTGGCCGGATCGTGGGCGACCAGCCGCCGCGGGGCGCGCTGCCCCCTGCGAAAAAGCCGGATGACGGCGACTGGAGCTTCTGATCACTCCTCCTCCTCTTGCACCATCACCAGTTCGCCCGAGGCCTCAAGCTCGCGGATGGCGCCGATGATCACGTTCATCGCCTCATCCCCGTCCTTGTCCTTGATCTTGCCGCGGCTGGCGATTTCCTCGCGCAGGCCCTGGGCCATGCGTTGCGAGATGTTGGACAGGATGAATTCGGTCGCCTCTTCCAGCCCCGGTTTCCCCTGCGAGAACGCCATGGCGGTGACCAGCAGGGCCTGATCGACGATGCGGATGATCTTGGGCACGTCGCGGGGCGGGATCCGGGCCGGGACATGCACATAGGTAAAGATCGCCTTGCGCACCTTTTCGGCGAATTCGGCATCGGCGCTTTCCAGGCCCTGCAACACATCCTCGCGCGTCAGCGCCGGCGAGACGTTCAGGATCGCCCCCACCCGTTCCACCGGGCCGGTGTCAAAGGCCCGGGGCGGCTGGCTGTCGATCTGCGCCAGGATCGCGGCGCCGATGCGCTGCACGGTTTCGGGGTCGATATTGCCGGTCAGCGACACGGCAAAGGCGATCCGCCGCGCCTTTTCGCCCGGCAGCTTGCCCAGCATGTCGGCCGCCCTTGGCACCGGCAGCTTTGACAGCAGCACCGCCGCCACCTCGACCGATTCCTCCTCGATCACCGGCAAGAGCGCGGTGATGGGCAGCGCCACCAGGCGTTCCCAGGGGTCGGACCGCGAATTCACCCCGGCCTTGCGGCGCAGCCGGCTGGCGGCGGATTGCGAGATATGCCCGTCCATCACCGTCAGCGCGCCCTCGATCCCGCCGGGAAAGGCCAGGCCGACCGATTCCAGTTCCGCCATGAATTCGGCCACCACCGAATCCAGCGTCTGCCGGTCGATCAGCCGCATCGCGCCCATCTGCTCGGCCAGCGCCGACTGCATGTGGTCGGGCAACTGGCTGAGCGGGATGCTGGCCCCCTCGGACAAGAGGAAGCGCACGATGATCGCCGCCTTTTGCCGCGCCGACAGAACCCGCCGCGCCGGCGCCTCTGCCGCCACGGGCATCATGCGCTGCGCCGGCGTGATCCGCGCCAGCGCGTGAAATTCATCCGCCATCCCGGCCTCCGATTCTGTCCGGGGCCAGTGTCGCGGCACAGGCTTAACAAGCCCTTGCGGGCGGCTAGCTGGACGGTTGCAGCACGCAGGTGCCGCGGGCCTCGTCCCAGACATGGCCCTCGGCGCAGGACATGGCGGATTTGTCGCCGGCGTGGCCGCAGCCTTCGGCCAGGGCAAACCCCGGCAAAAGCGCCAGGAACAGCGCGGCAAGAGCAGGCAGGATCTTCATCTTCGGTCCTTTCCGTTGCGGGGATCAGAAGGAATAGGTCAGGCCGCTGTCGATGGCGCGGGCCAGCGCGATTTCGGCCCAGGTGCCGATGCCGCCCCGGTCGCGGATCGCCTGCAGGTGGCTGCGGGCGGCGTCGATCTCGTTCATCTCGACCAGCAACTGGCCGTAATAGCTGTGGGTCAGGATGTTGCCGGGGTTCAGCACCAGCGCGGCCTCATAGGCGGCGATGCCTTCCTCGACCTGGCCCGACTTGCGCAGGATGAAGCCACGGTAGGTCATCACCCGGTCGGTCTGGCCCTCGGTCATCGCCGCCAGCACCCGGGTCGCGTCGTCATAGCGCCCGGCCCAGGCCAGTTCGCGCACCGCACGAAACCGGCTGTCGTCGTCCAGCGCGCCGCTTTGCGGGTCGACGCATTTCTGGCTGGTGTCGTCAAACACCTGGCCGTTCTTGCACTCGGTCGTGGTCTGGGTGGGGGCCGGGGGCGCGCTGTCATCGCTGCCGGCGGCAAGGGCCATCGGCGCGGTGAGAGGCAGGGCGGCGATCAGAAGGGTGGAGATGAGGCGCATGGGACTCTCCCTGATACAGGCTGCAGGATAGCACGAAATCGTGCGTCGCGGATGCAGGTTCTGAACCGGGGGCCAATCCCCGCCGGCCAGGGCGGCCTGCGGGGGGAACATGGCGCGAACGACCGGGCAGGCGCAGTTCCCGGGGGAACAGCGGCCGCGCGGCGCGCGCTAGCCGAAGACGCGGGCGAAGATCGTGTCGACGTGCTTGGTGTGATAGCCGAGGTCGAATTTCTCCTCGATCTCGGCCGGCGACAGGGCAGAGGTCACGTCCGGATCGGCCAGCAGCTCGGTCTTGAAGTCGGCGCCCTTTTCCCAGACCTTCATGGCGTTGCGCTGCACCAGCCGATAGGCGTCCTCGCGGCTGACACCGGCCTGGGTCAGTGCCAGAAGCACGCGCTGGCTCATCACCAGGCCCTTGAACTTGTTTAGGTTCTTCAACATGTTCTCGGGGTAGACCACCAGCTTTTCCACCACGCCCGCCAGCCGGTGCAGGGCAAAGTCCAGCGTGATCGTGGCATCGGGGCCGATCATGCGTTCCACCGACGAATGGCTGATGTCGCGTTCGTGCCAGAGTGCCACGTTCTCCATCGCCGGCACCACCGCCATGCGCACCAGACGGGCAAGGCCGGTCAGGTTCTCGGTCAATACCGGGTTGCGCTTGTGCGGCATCGCCGAAGATCCCTTCTGGCCGGGGCTGAAATATTCCTCGGCCTCCAGCACCTCGGTGCGCTGCATGTGGCGGATCTCGATGGCGATGTTCTCGATCGAACTGGCGATGACGCCCAGGGTGGCAAAGAACATCGCGTGCCGGTCGCGCGGAATGACCTGGGTGCTGATCGGCTCGGGCGTCAGGCCCATGGCCTTGCAGACATGGTCCTCGACCCGCGGATCGATGTTGGCAAAGGTGCCGACCGCGCCCGAGATTGCCCCGGTCGCCACTTCTTTCCTAGCGTTTTCAAGCCGTTCTCGGCCGCGCTTCATCTCGGCATAGAACCGGGCGAAGGTCAGGCCCATGGTCGTAGGCTCGGCATGGATGCCGTGGCTGCGGCCGATGCGCACCGTATCCTTATGCTCATGCGCCCGCGCCTTCAGCGCCGCCAGAACCCGGTCGACGCCGGCCAGAAGCAGGTCTGCCGCCCGCACCAGCTGCACGTTCAGCGTGGTGTCCAGCACGTCGGAACTGGTCATGCCCTGATGGACGAAGCGCGCCTCGTCATTGCCGATGATCTCGGCCAGATGGGTCAGGAAGGCGATCACGTCATGCTTGGTCACCGCCTCGATCTCGTCGATGCGGGCGACGTTGAATTCCACGTCACGGGCCCGCCAGACCGCCTCGGCATTGGCCTTGGGGATCACGCCGATCGCGGCCTGGGCGTCGCAGGCATGGGCCTCGATCTCGAACCAGATGCGGAAGCGGGTCTCCGGCGACCAGATCTTGACCATGTCGGGGCGGGAATAACGCGGGATCATCGGGAACCTCGGGCTGCGGCAGGGATGCCGCCCCCATAAGCCGCAAGCCCTCCGCGCGCAAGACAGGTGCTGCGGCGGTTTGGCCGGATTGGGGGCGGAAATCGCGGAATTGATCGTTGTAGCAAGCGGTTGCGACCCGTTCTCAAGATTTCAGTTTAACACCGCTTGCGCGCCCGGTTCGGCCGCATCCTGCCCGGCCAGAGAGGCGTAGCATTTGGTTAACCAAGCCCGGCTAGGCTGCGCGGGGCGCGCATGCGGCGCGGCGGTCAGGGCGGATGCAGGGCAAGGGACGGCGGATGAGGCAGGAAAAGCATCGGGTTACGCGGGCGGTTGCCAGATACCGTACCTGTGCGTATGGTTGCCGCCATGGGTGAGGCGACACATCCAAATCGGCCAAGGCTGCACCGCACCGACTGGGTTCTGGCGGGGTTTCGCGCGCTGGTGGCCGGCGGGCCCGAGGCGATCCGGGTAGAACCGATCGCCCGCGACCTGGGCGCCACCAAGGGCAGCTTCTACTGGCATTTCAAGGACCTGCGCGAGCTGCGCCAGACCATGCTCGACGCCTGGGAGGCGCTGGCCTCGACCGAAATCACCGCCGCCGTCCGCCGCTCGGGGCTGGGCCCGCGGGATCGGGTGATGCTCCTGGCCGACAGGGTCTCGGCCCTCCCCGAGGCCGAGGCGGGCGGTCTGGCGGTGGAACCGGCGCTGCGCGACTGGGGCCGCACCGACCCGATGGCCCGCAGCGTGCTGGAGCGGGTGGATGCGCAGCGCCTGGCCGACCTGGGCGATTTCCTGGGGGCTGCGGGGCTGGACCGGGACGCCGCCGCCGAGGGCGCGTTGCGGTTCTATGCCGCCGTGATCGGGCTGGAAAACCTGCGCATCACCTGTGGTATCGACATGCGCGCCCCCCTGCGGGCGGTGGCGCGCGCCATTCTGGAGGGTCTGGCATGAGGCGGATCGTTGTGCTGGCAATCGTGCTGGCGGCGCTGGCGCTGGCGGCGGGCTACCTGGGGGCGCTGCATCCGGCGGGCGACAGTCTGGCGGTGTTCCGGCCGCAGGTGGCGCTGCTGCTGGCCGCCTTGGGCGGGGTGGCGCTGATGGTGGGCGCGCGGGCGGCGGGCCGCTGGGCGCTGGCGCTGGCGGCGCTGGTCGCGCTGACGCTGGCGGGGCACTGGTGGCCGGGTCCGGCCGGGGGCGGGCTGCGGCTTTATCAGAAGAACATGCTTTACAACAACGCCGACCTGCCGGCGCTGGCCGCCGATATCCGCGCGGTGGCGCCCGATGTCCTGACCCTGCAAGAGGTGTCGCAGGAAAACCTGGCCTTTCTCGACGGGCTTGCCGATGTGCTGCCACATCGGCTGACCTGCGAACAGGTGCTGGTGGGCGGCCCGGCGCTGGCGACGCGGCTGCCGCCGGTTCCCGGCCGGGAAATCTGTGGCCATGGCATGACGGCCCTGCAGGTCACGGGGCCGGACGGGCCGCTGTGGCTGGTCTCGGTGCATCTGCACTGGCCCTGGCCGCAGGATCAGGCGCATCAGATCGAGGAATTGCTGCCCGATCTGGCCGGGCTGTCGGGGCCGGTGGTGATGGCGGGCGATTTCAACATGGTGCGCTGGTCGCAGGCCTTGCGGACGCTGCGCAAGGTGACGGGTGGCGACTGGGCCGGCCCGGTGCGGGGCAGCTACATCGGCTTTGCGCCGCTGGCGCTGTTGCCGATCGACCATGTGCTGGCCCCCGGCGGCGGCCGGATCGAGACGCGGCCCGCGCTGGGGTCGGACCATCTGGGCCTGGTGGCCGACCTCTGGCCCTGACGGCGCGACGCTATCCCAACAGCCGCGGGTCGAAGGGATAGGTCGTCAGGTTCTCGCAGCCGGTTTCGGTGATCAGCACCTGATCCTCGAGCTTGATCGAGAAGTCGCCGCCCTCGGGGCTGACCAGCGCCTCGGTACACAGCACCATCCCCGGCTCCAGCGCCACCTCGAAGGCGCCGTCGACCCAGCCATCGGCATAGGGCACAAAGGGCCATTCGTCGCAAAGACCCACCCCGTGCATCTTGCAGGAATATTTCTGCCGCCAGTACTGATCCTCGAGCTGGTGGCCGCCAAAGGTCAGCTCGCGGATCGTAACCCCCGGTTTCAGCCGCGCCTGATGGTCGCGGATATGGTCCAGCCCGTGATTCATGGCGGAAATCATCGCGTTCGACGGCCGCGCCTCGCCCACCCACCAGCTGCGGCTGATGTCGATGCAGATGCCATAGGCGCCGATCAGGTCGGTGTCGAAGGCGACGATTTCATTCGGCTGCACGATCCGCGGCCCGCATTCCTGAAACCACGGATTCGTCCGCGGCCCCGAGGCCAGGAGCCGCGTCTCGATCCATTCGCCGCCGCGGCGGATGTTGCCCTTGTGCAGTTCGGCCCAGATGTCGTCTTCGGAAACGCCGCCCTTTGGCACCTGCGTGCGCGTAAAGGCCTCCATCTCGGCGATGGCCTTTTCGCAGGCGTCATGGGCGCAGCGCATCGCCAGAATCTCGTCCGGCCCCTTGATGGCGCGGGTGCGTTCGGTGACTTCCTCGCCCTCCAGCACCTGGAACCCGGCACGTTCCAGCGCCCGCAGGCCGGCCACCATGATCTTGTCGACCGCCAGCCGCCGGTTGGTGCCGGCATGCGCCCGCATCACCTCATCCACCTGACCGGCAAAGGATTTCGCCGCATCCTCGCCCCGGTCGCCGGTGACGGCATAGAAGAACGAGGCGCCGCTGCGCAACTCGGCCACCAGCGGGTTGAAGGTCACCAGAAACGGCGACTGCTTGTATTCCCAGATCACCATATGGCCGTCGGCGCAGAGCAGGACGGCGCGAAACGGGTTGTGGCTGTTCCACAGCTGCATGTTGGTGGTGTCGGTGGCATAGCGGATGTTCAGGGGGTCGAACATCAACAGCCCGCCGATGTCGCGCGCCACCAGCGCCGCCGTCAGCCGCCGCCAGCGGAATTCGCGCATCGCCTGCAGGTTCGGCGGCACCAGACCGGCGGCCTCCCATTCCCGAAAGGCCAGTTGCGTCGGCCCGATCTCGACCCGGTCGTTGTCGTTCGGCGTGCCATCGGCCAGCCGGTCGGCGCGGCCGGGGTCGATCTTGCGGCGGCTCTGGGCATAGGGTTCGGTCACGGCAACACTCCCTTTGCGGCAAGGCTGGCCGCAAAGGGCAGGGCGGTCATGCCGAAACGCGACGGGTGGTGTCGCCTTCAGCCTTTCAGCGCGGCGGCGCGCGCGGCGATGGCCTGATCCGCCTCGCGCCCGCTCAGCGGTTGCAGGTGGTCAAAGCCGGCGGTGTAGAACCCTACGCCCAGCGTCTGGCTGCGCAATTCGGTGATCAGCCCCGACATTTCCGCCTCGGGGATCTGGGCCGAAACCTCGTCCCAGCCCTTCCAGCCGGACTTGGTGTCGAACCCCAGCAACTGCCCGCGCCGCGAGGTGACGATGCGCTGCGCCTTGGGCGTATAGTCAGACGGCACCGACAGCACCACCTCCAGCACCGGCTCCAAGAGCATCGGCGCGCAGGCGGGCAGGGCCTCGGCCATGGCCTTGGCCCCGGCCTTCTGGAAGGCAAAGTCGGAACTGTCCACCGAGTGGTAGCTGCCGTCGGTCAGCACCACGCCCAGATCCACCACCGGAAAGCCCAAGGGCCCGCGGGCCAGCGCCGCCTCGACCCCCTTTTGCACCGCCGGGATATACTGCTTGGGCACGACACCGCCGCTGATGCGGTCGGAAAAGGCAAAGCCGTCGCCTCGGCCGCGCGGGGTGATTTCCAGATGGATATCGGCGAATTCGCCATGGCCGCCGGATTGTTTCTTGTGCCGCGACTGCAAGGCGTGTCCCTTGCCGATCGTTTCGCGGAAGGAAACGGTCGGCTGGGCGATCCGCACCTGCAAGCCGTGGTCAGAGGCCAGTTGCGACAGGGCGATCTGCAAATGGATGTCGCCCTGGCCGCGCAGCAGCGTCTCGCCGGTCTCGGCGGCGTAATGCACCGAGAGCGAGGGGT
This sequence comes from Paracoccaceae bacterium, assembly GCA_041397345.1. Taxonomy (GTDB): domain Bacteria; phylum Pseudomonadota; class Alphaproteobacteria; order Rhodobacterales; family Rhodobacteraceae; genus Pseudogemmobacter. The sequence goes on along the minus strand of JAWKWU010000010.1, from coordinate 20,371 downwards.
CCTCGTCGGTCAGCCGGGCCAGCGCGGTCGACAGCTTGGCCTCGTCCGCCGGATGTTCGGCGCGGATCGCCAGCGCCGCCACCGGCTCGGGCGCCGGCGGCCAGTCGGGCCGCTCGACCAGCCCGCCCTCGCCGATCACCTCGCCGGCGCGGACCTGCGCCATGCGGCCCAGCACCACCACCTCGCCGGGGCCGGCCGCGCCCTTGGCGGTGAACTTGCGCCCCAGCGCCGCGGAAACCGACCCCACGCGGTCGGGGCCCAGCACCATGCCGTCGCGCACCTCGCCCGCCCAGACCCGCGCCAGCGCCGCCCGGCCGGCCTGCCCGGATTGAAAGGTCTTGATCACCTGGGCCAGCGGGCTGGCCTGCGGCAGGCCCAGCCGCGCCGCCGTCGCCGCGGGCCAGGGGCAGTCGTGGCGCAGCGCCTTCCACAGCCGCCGCACGCCGTTTTCATGCTCGGCGGCGCCAAAGAACACCGGCACCACCAGGTCCTGTTCAATATCGCGCGCCAGCGAGGCATAGATCTGGTCGGGCGCCGGCGTCATGTCGCTCAGCACCTGTTCCAGGATGGTGTCGTCGAAATCGGCCAGCGCCTCCAGCATGGCCGCCCGCGCCGCATCCTCGTCGCCGCGATCCGCCTCGGGCAGCGGCACCAAGTCAGAGGGCTTGGCCGGGTTCCAGCGCCAGGCCCGCTCGCTGACCAGGTCGATCAGGCCCGTCACATGGCCCTTGTCGTCGCGCATCGGAATCTCGCGCAGCGCCAGCGGCCGGTCGGACAGGCCCTGCAGGGCGTGAAAGGTGGCGCGCACATGCGCCTCGGGCGCGTCCATGCGGTTGACAAAGATCAGGTGCGGGATGCGCCGGTCATCGAGGAATTTCAGCAGCGGCGACAGCGCGATGGCGCGTTCGGGGAAAGGATCGGCCACCACCACCGCCAGATCCGCCACCATCAGTGCGGCGCGGGTGTCCGACAACAGCTCGACCGAGCCGGGGCAGTCGATCAGCGCCCAGTCCTCGTCCATGAACTGGCAGGCGGCCACCGACAATTCGGTGGAAATGCCGCGGGCGCGGGCCTCGGCGGCGGAATCGCCGACGGTGTTCCGGTCCTTGAGGGTGCCGCGTCGGTCGGTGGCGCCTGCGGTGTGCAAGAGCGCCTCGAAAAGCGTGGTCTTGCCGCTGCCATGCGCGCCGACCAGCGCGGCGCATCGGGTGCCTCTTGTAGCCTGGCTCATTTCTTCCCTCCCCTCGGGCCTGGGGGCGGCCGCAGGGGGCGACGGGCGCGGGCGTGACCAGCCTTTCCGCTGGCGGACCGCGCTTGCCCGGCCGCCGGATTCGCGGGCGCCGCTGTCGCGCCCGCATGGCCCCACCTTAGCGCAGCCGCGCGCCCTGTCGCGCGAAATCGTGCCACGCCGGGCAGGTTCGCCCCGTGGCCTTGCGTCGCGGGGGCGTCGCGGTCTTGCGCCGGGGGGCTTTCCCTGCGCGGGCCGCCCGGCTAGCGTGCCGCCATGTCACAAGATGCCCTCATGTCAGATCTTGCCCCGCAGCCCGCCCCCATCCTGCAGGCGCGCCTTCCCTTCCTGCCCTGGATGGACCCGCGCACCGCCCGCCTTCCCGGCATCCTGCCGGTCGAGGGCGATGACTGGCTGCGCGTCGACGATGCCTATGCCGCGCAGATGGCCGAGCGCGCCCGGCTGATCGCGGCGGTGCCGCAACAGGTGCATGGCCTCTTGCCCGAGGGTCGTGAGGCGGCCGGGGAACTCTTGGCGCTGGTGCTGGCGCGGCTGTCGCGCGAACCGGGCTTTGCCATCGGCGCCGACAGCGTGCGGCGCCCCGACGGGGTCGAGGTGGCGCTGGACCGGGCGCAGCCGCTGCTGACGCTGGGCCATCTGGTGCAGGAAGACCTGTGCCTGATGGAACAGGCCGGCGACGAACACCGGCTGACCGGCGGCATCCTGTGCTTTCCCGCCAGCTGGTCGCTGCGGCAAAAGCTGGGCCGGGCGCTGGTGTCGATCCATACGCCGGTCGCCTCTTATGACGAGGGCGTGGCGAAACGGGTGCAACGGCTGTTCGACGCCATCCGGGTCGACCAGCCGCTGTGGCGGATGAACTTCCTGACCTATGACGACCATGCGCTGTTCCAGCCCCGGACCGAGGACCAGCGCCGCCCGCGGCCGGTGACGCACGGCTATGTGCGCTGCGAGCGGCAATGCCTGTTGCGGCTGCCCCGGACGCGGGCGGTGGTCTTTGCCATCCATACCTATGTGGTGCGGGCCGCGACGCTGAGCGCAGAGGAAACCGCCGCCCTGATGGCCGCGCAGCACCACCCCGGTGCGGGCGGTCAGCGTTAGTCTTCGGACACCATCTGGCGTAGGTCCTCGCCGTTCAGATGGGCGATGACGGCGCGCACCATGCCGGCCGGCACCAGCACCACCAGAAGCCCGTAGCCCAGCACCCGTGCCAGCCCCGAGACCAGCACCTCGCCGCGCCAGCCGCGGGTTGCGTCCTGTGCGGCCGGCGCCTGTTCTGGCGTGGCGGCCGGCTCTGCCTGGGCCAGGGCGCGCGGGGCAGGGGTGCCTTCGCCGATCATGGCGCGAATCGCGGCCAGCTCGGGATCGTCCGGGGCGACGGGTCGCCGTGCCGGGGCCGCGGAAGTCAGCGGCACCACTTTCGCCGCGGCGGGCGGTGCGGGGGTAAAGATCGACACCGCCGGCGCCGGCCTGTCGCCGGGCAGCGCCACGTCGGATGCCTGCCGCAACACCTCGGCCGCGCCCTGGATCGTCGCGCCGGTGCGTTCGACCGAAGGCAGCAGGCGGCCGCTGCGGCCCAGCCGGTGCTGCGGAACTCGCCAGGCGCCAGTTGCGACCCGCTGGCCGAACCCGTCGGCCGACTGGCCGCAGCGCGCCAGCACGCCGGCCAGGATCTCACGCGCATAGCTGACCGAGGCCAGGGCACAGGCGCGCGGCTGAAACGGGGGATGCTGGCTGCCCTCGGCCCAGATGGCGGGGCGGGAGGATTCGAACGGTTTGTCGGTCATGAAGAACTGCCTTGGCCACGGATATGGTTAAGCTGCGGTCGGATCCGGGCGGCACGGCGGCGGATTGATGGCGCAATCATGGCACATGCGCAAAAGGCCCCCCGCCGCCGGCAAAGGAAAGGGCCGCCCCCGAAGGGACGGCCCGACAATGGTCGCTGCCAGAGCGGCGGCTCAGCAGGAATAGTACATCTGGTACTCGACCGGGTGGGGGGTATGCTCGAGGCATGACTCACTTCAGCGCGATGTAGGCTTCCAGCTGTTCGCGGAATAGGAACGTCGCCCGCCAGCAGGAAGTCCATGTCCTTCTCCAGCTCTTCCAGCGCCTCGCGCAAGGAACCCTGGTGGTCAGGATCTCGGCCAGTTCCTCGGGCGGCAGGTCGTAGAGGTCTTGTCCAAGGGCCAGGCCCAGATCGATCTTGTTCTTGATGCCGTCGAGGCCACCATCATCAGCGCGGCAAAGGCCAGATGATGGCGCTCAGGTCGGGAAGCGGGCCTCCGACGCTTGGCCTTGGGCGATTCGGTCTACGGAATACGGACGCAGCCCGACCGGTTGCGGAGCCGAGAGAGCTTGCCACGCTTGCAGGGCCTCCGAAACCGGGGATCCCAGCCTTTAGCTGTTGGTCGAGGGGTTGGTGATCGCGTTCAGCGCCTTGGCATGCTTCAGGATGCCGCCGATGAAATACAGCGCCTCTGGCTGGTCGGCGTATTTGTCGCCGGCGAACAGCGGCTTGCCGTTCTTCCAGATCGACATGTTGACATGCATGCCGCTGCCGTTGTCGCCCTTCATCGGCAGAAGGTCACAGTCTTGCCATAGGCAGCCGCGACGTTGTGGATGACATACTTGTATTTCTGGATGTTGTCGGCCTGCCTGACCAACCCACCAAGATCATCCCCAGCTCGGTAACTGGCAGGTCCCTTGCTTCGTGGTGACATCGACCTTCATGCCGATCCGCTTCATCGTCGACAGCATCTCGCCGCGGATGTCACAGGCCTCGTCGATCAGGTTCACCGGGAAATAGCCGCCCTTGTGGCCGGCGCGATGCGCCAGGTTGCCGCCCTCATAGGCCGCGTCAGTGTTCCGAGGCGGCCGCCTCGGCGTCGATCTGGAACGACACTGGCCGTGATCACCAGATAGCGCACGTCGTCAGAAGATGAAGAAATTCGGCTTCCGGGCCCGAAATAGGCCGTATCGCCGATGCCGCTGGATTTCAAGTAGGCCTCGGCCTTCAGCGCGATCTGGCGCGGGCAGCGGTCATAGGCCTCGCCGGTGTCGGGCTCGACCACGTTGCAATGCACGCACAGCGTCTTTTCGGCGTAGAACGGGTCCAGGTAGACCGAGGTCGCGTCGGGCATCAGCTTCGCTGTACGACTGGTCGATCGGCTTCAGCCGGCGATGGACGAGCCGTCGAACAGAAGGCCGCTTCTCGAAGAAGTCCTCGTCGGCGGGTCGGGACCAGCGTCGTGCTGGAGCTTGCCCTTAGGTCGGTAAAGCGGACGTCGACATATTCGACCTCCTCGTCCTTGATCAGTTTCAGAGCCTTCGCAACTGCGCTCATCATGCTGCCTTTCGCTTGGTGTTGGGTCGGGGCAGTGCGGCCGGTTTTGGGTCCGGGGTCGGCAGGCGGTGGTGCCGGCCAACGGCGTTTCACACCGCGTCGTCGCCGGTCTCGCCGGTGCGGATGCGGATCGCCTGTTCGACGGGGCTGACAAAGATCTTGCCGTCGCCGATCTTGTCGGTGCGGGCGGCCGTGGTGATCGCCTCGATGGCGGCGTCGACCATGTCATCGGTCAGCACCACCTCGATCTTCACCTTGGGCAGGAAGTCGACGACATATTCGGCGCCGCGATACAGTTCGGTATGGCCCTTCTGGCGGCCAAAGCACCTTGATCTCGGTGACCGACAGACACGGATGCCCACCGAGCGCTTCCTTCACTTCATCCAGCTTGAACGGCTTGATGATCGCTTCGGCTTTCTTCATGGGCCGACTCCCCCCGCTAACCTGTCCCGGTTGACTGACCACTTCCCCTGCGCGGTCACAATGTGACAGGGTTTTCCCAAGGCGGGGCGGGGCGGGATTCTGCATCATCTGCCTAAAAAACAGGCGGTGCGCCTGCATATCGGCGCTTTTTGGCCAGACGGGTGCGATGAAAACTTTGACCCGAACTCCTGACCGCCGCGCAGATGCGCCCCTCATCAGGCGCAGGCGGCGATCCCCTTGGCAGCAAGGTGGCCGGGCTGGAGCTGATGGAGCGCGCCGGGCGGGGCGTGGTTCAGGCGATCTTTGCGGAATGGCTGACATTCGGCCGGGGCGCTGCCCGGACCCCGAGTATTGCGCCAAGATGAAGGGCGGGGCGCGCGCGATGACGTTCACCGCGCCGTGGTCCTTTGCGGGCCGGGCAACAATGGCGGCGACGGATCAGTGGTGGCGCGGCTGCTGCGCGGGGCTGGGGCTGGGAGGTAGTGGTCTATCTCTACGGCGACCCCGAACGGATGCCGCCGGACGCGCGAGGTGAGATTATGAGCGGTGGTGCGAGATGGGGAGGTGGTATTCGCGACCGAGGAGGAGGCGGAGGAAGTCCTGCACCGCATTGCCCGGCACGAGGATCAGATCCTCGTCGACCTGTTCGGGAATTGGCCTGACGCGTTGGACGGTGCGGCAACAGGTTGCTTCGATGACGACGACAGCATGGACCTGAGCGTGGGCCGCTATGTCGCGGTGGACGCCTCCGGCCCTGCACGCCGACTCAGGCAAGGCGGGAAGTTGGCCCCGAAAGGCGGACCTCACCGTTACGTTCCGTCCGAAACCGGGTCATCGTCTTGCTGATGGACCGTATTTCTGTGGCCGGCTGGCGATCTGCGATGGTCTTCCGACTGTGGCGACGAAATCGCAGGAGCCGGATTGCCATCGTCGGTGGCGCATCCGTGCTGGGAAAGAAGCGTCTCGACGCCACAAATACACCCACGGCCACGCCCTCATCCTTTCCGGCCCCTCAACGGTCGCGGCAGGGCAGCGCGGCTGGCGGCGCGGGGGCTTTGCCGGATCGGGGCGGGGTGACGCTGGGATGTCCGCCCGATGCCATCCCCGAGAACGCCGCGCGGCTGGATGCGGTGATGCTGCGGGGTGTGGCGGATGGGGATGCCCTGGCCGGGGTGCTGGAGGACAAGCGCATCAACGCGCTGTGTCTGGGGCCGGGAATGGGGACAGGGGGACGGGCAGGCGGAATGGCTGGGCGTGGCCTTGGGGGCGGTTCCGGTCGAAGCCCGACCTACCGAAGGCGCTGCGGGCGTAGGCCGGGCTGGACCAGCCTTCACACCGGCATTCCCCACGAAACCTCGTCCTGGACGCGGATGCGTTGACCATCCTCGCGCAAAACCTGATCTGTTTGCCGCCCTGCTGAAGGATGCGTCCTGACCCCGCAGCCGGCGAATTCGCCCGGCACCCGACATTACTGCCGATAAGCTGGCGGCCCCGGCGACCACAGGCCCAGCCTTGTCCAAAGGTCGACGCCACGCGCGAATGACCGCCTGCCCGCGCCGGCTGGCCAGCGGTTCTGTACAAGGAGCCCCCGACACCGGTGATCGCCGACCCCTCAGGCCCGACACTGCGCCATCAACTCGGCCCATTACGACCGTGCGGCGCCCTGGCTGGCCACGGCCGGCAGCGGCGATGTGCTGGCGGGGTTCATCACCGGCCTGCTGGCGCGGCTTCGCCCCCTTTTACGCCGCCTGCACCGCCGCCTGGCTGCATGTGGAATGTGCGCTCAGCTTTGGCCCCGGCCTGATTGCCGAGGACCTGCCGGAAGAACTGCCCAGGTGTTCCGCGCGCTCGAATACATCGACGGATCAAGATCCTTGAGCAAGGATCTTGGCAAATTCTTCCTGAAGGAATTTGTCTCTACGCCGGCACGCCCACCGGGGCGCAGGCCAGTTCAGGCCGCGGCATAGACCTCCTCGCGCTCGAAGCGCAGGGTGAACAGCCGCACTTCGGCCACGGTCTCGCGGCGGATGTCGCAATCGCCATCGGCGAGGCGCTGCGCCTCGACCATCGCCATCACGGTTGTCAGCGCCTTGGCACGCCAGTCGCGCACCGGAAGGATCGGCTGGTTGGGGCCCTGGTATGTCGGTCTCGGGGCGGTCATGCCCCAGCGCCGAGGCGCTGATCCGCACCATGGCGGCATCGCGCAGCACCGTCACCTCGATCCCTTGCGCAGGACCTTGGCCCCGACCGCGTGATCACCCGATCGCCCGGCGCCAGGAACTGCACCGGCAGCACCTCGCCACTCCAGCGTCAGCACCGCGGTTCCGGCGGTGATACCCTCTGGCGGAACAACCACGCGACGTTACACCTTCGACGCTGTCAATGGTCCGGGTCAGATTGCCCATGGCCGTCTCCTCGCTGCATGTTCCTACTGCCTCATCGTTTTTTCTTCACACTATGGCAGGAATGCGTCCCTCCCAAAGCCTTTTGCGGGTATCTGCCCGGTGGCCCCGCCATTCGCCGCGGGATGTATGGCGGAAATGCGGCAAACTTTTCCTCCGCATCCGGCTATTGCCTTTGTTAGAAGGGCGCGGAATTCGCTACGGGCGGGGATAGCCCCTTGAGACAGGGGCCGGGTCCCTGTTTTCGTATCGGGCAAAGGCACAGGCGGGTGTGGCGGAATTGGCAGACGCACCGGATTTAGGTTCCGGCGCCGCAAGGCGTGGGGGTTCAAGTCCCTTCACCCGCACCAGGATTGGATGAGAAGGACGACGACATGCAGGTCACCGAGACCCTGAACGAAGGTCTGAAGCGCGGCTACACCATTACGGTGTCGGCGGCCGAGCTGGACGCCAAGGTGCAGGAAAAGCTGCTCGAGGCGCAGCCCGAGGTCGAGATCAAGGGTTTCCGCAAGGGCAAGGTGCCGCTGGCGATCCTGAAGAAACAGTTCGGCCCGCGCATCTACAGGCGATGCGATGCAGGACGCCATCGACGGCGCGATGAAGGACCACTTCGAAAAGAAGGCCGGCGACCGCCCGGCGCTGCAGCCCGACGTCAAGATGGTCGACGGCGAGAACTGGAAGGAAGGTTCGGACGTGGTCGTGGAAATGACCTACGAGAACTGCCGCCGATTCGGAATTCGACGCCGCCAAGATCAAGCTGGAAAAGCTGGTGGTGAGCCGATGACAAGGACGTGGACGAGGCGCTGAACACGGCCGATAACGCCAAGCAGTTCGACGACCGCAAGAAGGGCGCCAAGTCAAAGGGACGGCGACGGTGCCGCTCGACTTCAGGGCTCGGTCGACGGCGAGCTGTTCGAGGCAGCTCGGCCGAAGTTATCCGCTGGTGCTGGGCTCGAACAGCTTCATCCCCGGCTTCGGATCGCAACTGGTCAGCAAGGTCGGTGACGAGAGGTTTCCGGTCAACGTCTCCTTCCCCGACAATTACGGCGCCCAGCACCTGGCCGGCAAGGCCGCGGTCTTGCCTGCACCATCAAGGCGGTCAAGGGAACCGAAAGCCGCCGAGATCGACGACGAGCTGGCCAAAAGTTCGGCGCCGAGGATCTGGCCGGAGCTGAAGACCCGGGGTCACGCCGAACGGCTGGAATCGGAACAAGGGGCGCCTCGCGCGGTGATGAAAGCGGGCGCTGCTGGATAACTGGACAAGCTGGTGAAATTCGACCTTCCGGCCCGGCTGGTCGAGGCCGAGGCCGCCCAGATCGCCCACCAGCTCTATGCGAAGAGCATCCCGACGATCACGGCCACAGCCACGGCAACATCGACCCGACCGACGAACACAAGACCCTGGCCGGGCGTCGCGTGCGCCTGGGCCTGTTGCTGAGTCGGCAAGACCGCCGAATCGCCGTTTCCGACGCCGAGATGACCCAGGCCGTGCTGTCAGCCCGCCGCCAGTATCCGGGGCAGGAGCGTCAGTTCTTTGAATATCCGAAGAGCCCGCAGGTGCAGCAGCAACTGCGCGCCATCTTGAGGACGGGTGATCGACCACTATGTGGCCCAGGCCAAGGTCACCGAAAGGAAGTCTCGAAGGACAAGCTGCAAAAGGCCGTCGAGGCGCTGGACGAGATGTAATCTCCCACGCGCCGCGCAACAGGATCAGGCCGCGCCCCCGGGTGCGGCAGCGCGTCCGGGGGAGCGGGCAGAACCTCGCCCGCTTCCTCCTCGACATACCAGCGCCGGCGCCTGAGCAGGGCCGGGAAGGTAGTAGCCGCCTTCGGCGCGGATCACGTACATGCCCGCCGCCACGACGGCAATGCCCAGCCAGCCCCGTCGCATCCGGCATTTCGACCAGAACATCAGCCCCACAGCACGCCCCAGAACGAGCTGTGTCCAGCAGCGCCACTTTGGACGGGCGCGATCCGGTAGGCACGTGGGTCAGCAGCGTCCAGCCCCACCGCCGCGATCACCCCGCAAGAGGCCATCAGGCCCAGGTCGCGCAGGGGCGGCCAGACCCAGCCGCGGGTCAGGAAGGCCAGCGAGGGGGTCGGCTTCGGCGCGCGGCTGCGTCAGACCGCCGACAGCGCCAGCGCAGAGCAGGAAACAGATATTGCCAAAGGCCGGCGGCCGCGCTTTCGGTGCGGCCCAGCGGCCGCGCCACCTGTGGTGTGCATAGCCCGCCGCCCCGGGGGATCGGCAACCCCGCCGCCCAGCCCAGGCCCTCGGCCCCCGGCTGCACCACCAGCAGCACGCCGGCGAACCCCGCCACCACGCCAGCCCGGCTGGCGCCGTCACCCGCTCGTGCAGCAGCAGCGCGGCGGCAAGAGGGTGATGAACAGGGGCGCGGTAAAGAACAGCGCCACCGTCGTCGCCATCGGCAACGCCGCCAGCCCGAGATAATAGAACGTATAGGCCACGAAGTTCCAGCGCCCCGCGCGCCAGCATCTTCGGCCAGCCCGGCGGCGGCGTGAGGTGTTAGGCAGCCGGCCGTCGAACCACCAGAACGATCCAGCGGGTGAAACGGCAGCGCGGTCGAGCTGCGCATCACCATGGCTGGTGCAGCCGGTAATCTCCGGACAGTTTCTTCAGGATAGGTCCTGCACCGAAAACACCGCGATCCCGGCGATCAGGCAGAGGATTCCATTGGTTACAGCCGAGCCGCGCATGATTGGGGCAGGATGGCGCGGCATCGCGGCCTGTCGCGGCTGAATGCGACGGCGGCGGGTCGTTCTTCCGCAAGGCCCGGGCCCCGCAATGCAAAGGCCGCGCCCGGTTGCCCAGGCGCGGCCCGATGTCCCCGGATCGGGGCTTATTCTTCGGCCGAGGCGGCGCCGATGTCGTCGAACAGTTCGGCGATCTCGAATTCAGCCGCGGCTTCGGCCGCGGTTCACCTGGATCGGCTGCCCGAGGCCTGCAGTTCGGCCTCTTCGACCGAGCGGGCGACGTTCAGCTTGATCGTGGCCGAGACTTCGGGGTGCCCACCACCGACCTCTCATGGATGCCAGGTCCTTGATCGGGCGGATCAGCACGACCTGGCCACGGCCCACGGTAAAGCCGGCATCGGTGGCCGCTTCGGCGGCATCGCGCGAGCTGACCGAACCCATACAGCGCACCACCGGCGTCGGATGGAGCAGATCACCACGAAAAGCCTGACCGTCCAGCTTGGCGGCGACCGCTTCGGCTTCCTTCCTGGTTTCCAGGTTCTGCGCCTGCAACTGGGCCTTCTTGGCCTCGAACGACTTCACGTTGGCGTCGTTGGCACGCAGCGCCTTGCCCTGCGGCAGCAGGAAGTTGCGGGCGTAGCCGTCCTTGACGTTCACCACTTCGCCCATCCTGGCCCAGCTTGGCCACGCGCTCCAAAAGGATGACTTCATGTTGGTCGCTCCTTACTTCACACCCGGCATAGGGCAGCAGGGCGGGAAGCGGGCGCGCTTGTTGATGGCTGGAGCGGATCGCGCTGCTTCTTGGCCGAGACGGCGGTGATCCGGCTGGGCACGATCTTGCGCGCTCAGAGATATGGCGCTGCAGCGAACGGGTGTCCTTGTAGTCGATTGCCGGGGCATTGTCGCCCGAGAAGGGCAAACCTTGCGGCGGCGGAAAAACGGTTTGTTCGCCGCCTTTATGAACCTTTCTTCAGGCTGTTGATCAACGACGGCGGTCGCCGCCGAACAGCGAGGCGGTCGCCACGGTCGGGCGCGGCCACCAGAGCGCCACGGTCGCCACGATCGTCGCGGTCGCCACGCTCACGCTCGTCGCGCTTCTGCATCTGCCGACGGGCGTCAGCGTTGCTTGTCGACCTTGATGGTCAAGACGCGCATCACGTCGTCATGCAGCCGCATCAGGCGTTCCATCTCCTGCACGGCCGCGGCGGGGCATCCGGACCAGCGGGGCATAGTGGCCCTTTGCGGTTCTTGTTGATCTTGTAGGCCATGGTCTTCCCGCGCCCCAAGTATTCGGATTCGACGACCTTGCCGCCGTTGTCCGACAGGACGGTGGAAAATGTTCGACAAGGCCTTCGGCACGGGCGCTGGACGAATACGGCGCGAAATGAAGACATGCTCGTACAGAGGCATGCGGGCTTCCCTTCGTCTCGGGGCGGCTTCAACGAACGGGCCAGATCTTCCTGCGGCCGTCGAGCATCGCCGGTTCATGGGTAATGCAGGAAGATGCGGCCTTATACACATCGTGGACCGCGATGCAAAGTCACGGCGCGGCGTTGCGTGGCAGCAAGGGGCTCAGCCCAGCCAGTCGCGCATCGCCCGCGCGATGCCGGGTTGCCGTCCAGCACGATCCCGCCCGGCCTTAACCTCGTCGCCGATGGTGGTGACCCCCAGCCAGACCGAGGTCATCGACCTGGCCCCGTCACCAGCGGAGTCCAGGTCGTGTCCAGGTCCAAGGCGCAAGGTCCCGCCGCTGCCGTCGATCACCAGCCACCAGTTGCGATTAGCCTCTGACGCCGTTCGATACAGAAACTGTATCGATACGCAGCGCCGGTCGGGCAGGGGCGCGGGTTCAGGCAACCGCATGTCCCATCAGCAGCGGTCCAGGTTGCGCAGCGACACCCGCGATTCGACGCGCTGGCCCCACTGGCCCAGTTGCATCACCAGCGGCCGCAATTCCTCGCCCGCCTCGGTCAGCCGGTAATCCAGGTTGCCATCGGCCCGCGCCACCGTCGTCACCACCCCCGCGGCCTCCAGCTCCTTCAGGCGTTTCGACAACAGCGTGGGCGACATCTTCGGCACCCCGCGCCGCAGGTCGGTGAACCGCGTGCTGCCCGCCAGCATCTCGCGCAAGACCAGCGCCGTCCAGCGGGTGCAAAAGACTTCTGCCGCCATCGAGACCGGGCAGAACTGGCCATAGCTTCCGCGCTCGGACATGGCTGTTCCTCGGGTTGGGCTGGGCCTCCGGTGCTGGGCCTCCGGTTGCCGCAGCATAGCAAAATGGCCGGCCTCTGCCCAGCAGGTCCAGTTCCTGTACTCGACCCCGGCGCCGGTCGGGCGGATCATCGGCGGCACAAGCAATTTTCAGGAGGATGAGATGACCAGAATGGAAAGACGCATCGCAGAGACGCTGGCGGACAAGGCCGACCGGCTGTCTGCCGAATTCGAGGCCCGCGCCGCGACACATGACGATTGCGACACCTTCGTTGCCGAGAATTTCCAGCGCCTCGGGGAAGAGGGGCTGCTGGCCGTGGGCGTTCCGGCCGATCTGGGCGGCGGCGATGCCACGCTCGACCAGCTGGCCGACATGCTGCGGCGGCTGGCGCAGGGCTGCGGTTCCACCGCGCTGGCGCTGGCCATGCACAGCCATGGCGTGGCGACCCCCGCCTGGCGCTGGCGCAACCAGCCGCAGGCCCGCGCCGCGGTCGAGCCGGTGTTGCGCAAGGTGGCGGCGGGGGCGGTGCTGGTCACCTCGGGCGGCAGCGACTGGGTCGGCGGGGCGGGGCAGGCGGAAAAGGTGGCGGGCGGCTATCGCATCACCGCGCGCAAGGTCTTTGCCTCCTGCTCGCCGGTCGGCTCGATCCTGACCACCTCTGTCCTCTGCGGCGACCAGGTCATCCACTTCGCCCTGCCGCTCGACCAGCCCGAAGTGCGGAAGATGGACAACTGGCACACGCTCGACATGCGCGGCACCGGCTCGCAGGACCTGATGATCGACAACCTCTTCCTGCCCGAGGGCAAGGTCATCCTGGCCCGCCCGGCGGGGCGCTGGCATCCGCTCTGGCACATGATCGCCACCAACGCGATGCCGCTGATCTATGCGGTCTACCTGGGCCTGGCCGAAGGCGCGCGGCGCCAGGCGCTGACCCTGGCCGCGCCCCGCGCCGCGCAGCCCGCCACCCAGCGCCTTGCCGGCGAGATGGAGACCGCGCTCTTTGCGGCGCGGGCGGCGCACCGGGCCATGCTGGCCGCCGCCCAGGCCAACCCGCCGGGCGAGGCCACGGTGAACCCGGTGATGATGGGCCGCCGTCTGGTGGAAGAGGCCGCCATCCGCACCGTCGAACTGGCGATGGAACTGGCGGGGGGCGCCGGGTTCTTCCGTGACCGCGGGCTGGAACGGCGCTTCCGCGACATCCAGGCCGCCCGCTACCACCCGATGCGGCGCGAGGCGCAACATGCCTATGCCGGCGCCCTGGCGCTTGGCCAGCCGGTCGACACGGTGTTCTGACCGCCCCGCGGCCCCTGAGGGGGGCAAGGTGTTCGCTGCCGCGCAGCATCTGTTCGTCCACGCCGGATTGCCGCGGCGCGGCGCAACCGCCACCTTGCCCCCGCATCCATAACCCCCTCAGGAGCCTGACAGAATGATCCGTTCCACCACCCTCGTCCTTGCCGCCCTGGCCGCTGGCCCCGCCCTGGCCGAGGCCGAGAAATACCTGCTGGACCCCAGCCACAGCCAGATCGTGTTTTCCTACGACCACCTTGGATATTCCACCGGCACCGGCATGTTCTCGGGCTTTGACGGCCAGATCCTGTTCGACCAGGCCGACCCCGCCGCCTCGTCGGTGAATGTCTCCTTTCCGGTCAAGTCCATGCTGACCGGCTGGCAGGCGCGCTTCGACCATTTCATGTCGCCCGACTTCTTCGACGCCGCCGATGACGAACTGGTGGTCTTTGCCTCGACCGCGGTCGAGATGACCGGCGACAAGACCGCCCGGATCACCGGCGACCTGACGCTGAACGGCGTGACCCGCCCGGTGGTGCTGGACGCGGTGCTGAACCAGGCCGGCGATCACCCGATGGAGCAAAAGCCCTGGGCCGGCTTCTCGGCCACGACCACGCTGGTGCGCAGCGACTACAACCTGGGCATGTTCGCCCCCTATGTCGGCGACGAGGTCGCGGTGCAGATCTCGGTCGAGGCGATGAAGGCCGAATAGGCCACCGCCCCGCAACGCAAAGGCCGCCGGCGCGATCCGGCGGCCTTTTCATTTCCGCCGGCGTCCCCTTATTCTGGCCGCTCTGCGGTCAGCGACACCTCCACCTGCACCGCAAAGCCCACGGTCTTTTCATCGCCATAGCTGGCGCCCATGCCGAAATCGCGGCGGTCCAGCACCGTGCTGCCCTGCATCACCGCCCTGTCGCCCTCGATCGTCAGCGTGAAGGGCAGGGTGACGGGCCGGGCCTCGCCCCGCAGCGTCAGGCTGCCGCGCGCCTCGAACCCCCCGGCCACCGGGACGATATCGGCGGCAAAGCGGGCGGTGGCGAACCGGGCAGTGTCAAAGAATTCGGGGCCGCGCGCCTGATCGGTCACCGACCCCAGCACCACGGCGGCGGTGTCGATGACAACGCTGACCGTGCCGGTGCCGCTGGCCTCGTCAAAGACGATCTCGGCGGTCCACCCCGGCAGACTGCCGCCGACGCTGGCGCCCATCTGCTGCACGGTAAAATCCAGCCGGCCCTCGGCGACCTGCCACAGCCCCCCTGCCGCCGGCACGGCCTCGGGCGCCATGCCGGCCGCAGGCGCAGGTGCGGCCTGCCGCGCCGCCTCGTCGGCGATCTCATGGCTGGCGATCTGCCAGGCCCCCAGCGCCCCCAGGGCGAATATCGCCAGCGCGGCAAGGGCCGGCGCCGGCGAATGGCGCAGATGCGGCTTGCCGGCGGCGCTGCCCACCGTCATCCGCGCCATCGTCAGGTCGCGGTCGACCACCGCATGTTTCAGCGCGCCAAGGACATGCAGCGCGATGGCCCCGATCAGCACCTTGGTAAAGACGACATGGACCGCGGCCGCCGCCAGCGACAGCGGCACCGATTTCGGCACCAGGGGCAGGTCCTGCCCCAGGGGCCACAGGATCGGCGCATAGCCGACCGAGGCGGCATGTTCGATCCAGCCCGACAGCGGCACCACCACCAGCGACAGATAAAGCGCCCAATGCACCAGATCGGCGACAAAGGTCTCGGCCCGGCGCTCGGGGTGCAGCGGCACCGGCCGCAGCCCCGACAGCGCCCAGAGGATGCGCGCCAGCGCGACGGCGAAAATCGCCACGCCCAGCGTCTTGTGATAGCTGAAAAGCTGCGTCTTTAGCGCCGCGGCCTCGGCGGTGTCATAGGCCATGTCATTGGCGATGACGCCCAGGGGCAGGTTGGCAAGGATCAACAGCGCCGTCAGCCAGTGGAAAGTCCGGGCGACGCTGCCATAGGTGGTGGCGGTATTCTGGGCGGGCATGAAGCGGTCCTGCAATGGATTTGCCGCACTTTATCAGGCTTTGCCGCCCATGCCATGTTCCGCAAGGCACAGCTGCTGTGCGCGGGCTGATTGCCCTTTCGGCCCGGCTTCGCTATTCGGGATGAAAAGCCAAGGGGGATCAGCATGAGCCGCGCATTCGTCTTTCCGGGGCAGGGCGCCCAGACCATCGGCATGGGCCGCGCCCTGGCCGAGGCCTATCCGGCCGCCCGGGCGGTCTACGATGAAGTCGACGCAGCCCTGGGCGAGAACCTGTCGTCGCTGATCTGGGAAGGCGACATTGCCGAACTGACCCTGACGCAGAATGCCCAGCCGGCGCTGATGGCCACCTCGATGGCGGCGCTGGCGGCGCTGGCCAGCGAGGGGATCATGGTCGAAAGCCATGCCGACTTCGTCGCCGGCCATTCGCTGGGCGAATATTCCGCGCTCTGCGCCGCGGGCTCGCTGTCCTTGTCGGATACCGCGCGGCTGTTGCGCATCCGCGGCCAGGCGATGCAAGAGGCGGTGCCGGTCGGCGTCGGCGCCATGGCCGCGCTGCTGGGGCTGGATTTCGCCACCGCCGCCCAGGTCGCCGCCGAGGCCGCCCAGGGCGAGGTCTGCCAGGCCGCCAACGACAACGACCCCGCGCAGGTGGTGGTCTCGGGCCACAAGGCCGCGGTCGAACGCGCCATCGAGATCGCCAAGGCCAGGGGCGCCCGGCGCGCCATGCTGCTGCCGGTCTCGGCGCCGTTCCATTGCGCTCGATGCAGCCGGCCGCGCACAAGATGGCCGGTGCGCTGGCCGCCGGTATTCGACAAGGCCCGCGGTGCCGGTGGCGGTGAACGTCCGCGCCGAGGCGTCACTGAACCCGACCGGATCCAAGGACCTGTTGGTGGCGCAGATCACCGCCCGGTCCGCTGGCGGAGCGGTGTTGTGGATGGAACCGCCGGTGTCACCGATTACTGGGAGATCGGCGCCGGCAAGGCGCTGTCGGGGATGATCAAGCGCATTGCCAGCGGCGAGATCACCCAGCGCGCCATCGGCACGCCCGAGGACGCTACGCCAAGGTGAGCGGTGGGTTCGCAGGAAGCCGGGGCCGCGCCCTCGGACCCCCGCGGGATATTTTCAGACAGATGAAACGAGGGAAGTGGGTATGCCATGTTCGATCTGACCGGCAAGACGGCGCTGGTGACGGGGGCCTCGGGCGGGATCGGCGCCGACATCGCCCGCGCGCTGCATGGCGCGGGGGCCACGGTCGGCCTGTCCGGCACGCGGGTCGAGCCGTTGCAGGCGCTGGCCGCCGAGATGGGCGCGCGCGCCCATGTGCTGCCTTGCAACCTGTCGGACCCCGCCGAGGTCGAGGCGCTGGTCAAGCGCGCGGCCGAGGCGATGGGCTCGGTCGATATCCTGGTCAACAACGCCGGCATCACCCGCGACGGGCTGGCGATGCGCATGTCCGACGAGGACTGGCAGGCGGTGATCGATGTCAACCTGACGGCCGCCTTCCGGCTGTGCCGCGCCGCCATCCGCGGCATGATGAAGGCGCGCTGGGGCCGGATCGTCAACATCTCCTCGGTGGTCGGCACCACCGGCAATGCCGGGCAGGTCAACTATGCCGCCTCGAAGGCCGGGCTGGTCGGGCTGTCGAAATCGCTGGCGGCCGAGGTGGCCAGCCGCGGCATCACCGTCAACAGCGTCGCGCCCGGCTTCATCGAGACGGCGATGACGGCGGCCTTGAACGACAGCCAGCGCGGCGCCATCCTGGGTGCGGTTCCCGCCGGCCGCATGGGCACCCCGGCCGAGATCGCGGCCGCGGTCCTCTATCTCGCCTCGCCCGAGGCCGGCTATGTCACCGGGGCCACGCTGCATGTGAACGGCGGCATGGACATGGCATAAGGCTTTCCGCAGGCTCCGCCCCCGGCGCGCCCCGGAAAGCGTTTGCCTTGGCGCGCGGCTGTTGCTATAGGCGCGCTCAATTCGCCGGGGGTGACTCGGGGTCTTGCCGCAGGGTGCGGCCGAAGGTGTCCCCGGTGGGGCAGCAACAGTCAGGTCGGGGGCGAACCCCGCAAGCATAGAGGAAGTGACATGAGCGACATCGCCGATCGCGTGAAGAAGATCGTCGTCGAGCATCTGGGCGTCGAGGAAGACAAGGTTGTCGAGAACGCCTCGTTCATCGACGATCTGGGCGCCGACTCGCTGGACACGGTCGAGCTGGTCATGGCCTTCGAGGAAGAATTCGGGATCGAGATCCCCGATGACGCCGCCGAAACCATCCAGACCTTCGGCGACGCGGTCAAGTTCATCACCTCTGCCGCCTGAGATCCTTTCCCGCACGGGAAACCAAAAGGCACCCTTCGGGGTGCCTTTTGCGTTTGCGCCCCGCGTAATGGCGGCGACCCGCCGCCCGGCGCAACCTTTGCTTGTCATCCCCGGCCGGCTCGCGGCATCCTTGGCGAAACCGGGCAGGCAGGCGAAAGGCGGGCGGAATGGCGGGCAACAGCGCATTGGGCACGATGTTCGGCGCGGGCGAGGTCGACACCTTCATGGGCATCCCGCGATGCCGCGACCTGTCGCGCCTGCCGGCCAGGGTGGCGCTGATCGGCGCCGACGGCTGCACGCCCTATCCTTCGGTCGGCTTCTACTGCGCCGGCGGGCGGCGATCCGGCCGCTGGGGCCGCCGCCTATGCCGCCAACCTTGCGCATGTCAATTTTCTCGACCTGGGCGGCCCGGTCTTTCCTGCGCGGCGCGGTCGAGGCGGTGGACGCAGGCGACCTGCTGCAGGACCCTGCCGACCTGCAGGGCAACCGCGCCTGCATCTTCGGCGCCGTCAGCCAGGTGCTGACCGCGGCGGCGTGCTCCCTTTTCTCATCGGCGGCGACGACAGCCTGCCGATCCTGATGCCGAGGCTCCTTCGGCGCCCGGGGCAAGAACTATACCATCCTGCAGATCGACGCCCATATCGACTGGCGCGACGAGGTGGGCGGCGAAAGGCTGGGCCTGTCCTCGACCATGCGCCGCGCCTCGGAAATGGCGCATGTCGAACGCATCGTGCAACTGGGCTGCCGCGGCATCGGCTCGGCCCGCGCCGCCGACCTGCGCGACGCGCTGGACTGGGGGGTAGAGTTCATTCCGGCCGGAGAGGTGGCGCGCGACGGCGTCTGGCGGGCGGTCGACCTGATCCCCGAAGGCGCCGAGGTGATCGTCTGTCTCGACCTCGACGCGCTGGACCCTTCGGTGATGCCCGCCGTGATCGGTCGCACCGCCGGCGGGCTGGGCTATTGGCAGGTGCTGGAACTGGTGGGGGCGGTGGCGGAAAAGGCCATCATCGCCGGTTTCGACATGGTGGAATTCATGCCCGACCGCGACATCGACGGGCAGGGCGCCATGGTGGCCGCACAGCTTCTGGCCGCGGCGATCGGCATCGTGGCGCGGCAGGCCGTTCCCGGCTAGGGCGCGGCCTCAGGGCGCGGCCCGCATCAGGTTGGCGTTGATCTGCCGCGCCGTGGCGGTGAACCCCGGCAGGTGGCCGGCCAGCTCTGCCCCCAGCCCGGCGGCCCGTTCGGCCCCCAGCGCCTGCGCCAGGCTGGCGGCATATTCCGGCACCGCGGCCCATTCCGCGACGGTGTCGGGCGTCATCTCGACATGGAACTGGATGCCCCAGGCCCGGCGGCCCACCCGCAGCGCCTGCACCGGGCAGGCCTCATTCGCGGCCAGAACCACCGCATCGGGCGGCAGCGCCTGAACCTCGGCGCCATGCCATTGAAAGGTCGCCAGCCGGTCCGGCAACCCGGCGAACAGCCCGTCCGCGCGGCCCTCGGCGGTCAGCCCGGCAGAGGTCAGGCCGACTTCGGGCCGGGCCATCCGGCCGACCCGGCCGCCCGTGGCCTGCGCCAGCAACTGGTGGCCGAGACAGATGCCCAGGTAGGGCCGGCCCAGGTCGCGGACCCAGGCGCGGATCGCCGCCATTTCCGGCACCAGCCAGGGATGCGCCGCGGTCTGCCAGACATCCATCGGCCCGCCCATCACCGCCAGCAGGTCAAAGCCCGCAAGGTCGGGGATCGGCGCGCCCTGGTCCAGCGCCGCGATATGGACGGCATGGCCGGCCTCGCGCCAGAAATCGCGGAACACGCCGGGATGCTCGACGCCGAGGTGCTGGAAGACAAGGATCTTCATCGGGGCCCGCCGTTGCCTTTGCCACTGCCGTTGGTCGCGCCTGCCCAGATGGGCCGAAACGCAGCGGCGGGTCAATCCCGACCGCCCATGCTCCTCGTTCGCCTCCGGCTCCTCGTCGCGGGGGGCATGATGGCTTCATCTTGGCAGAAATACTCTAAGGGAGCGGTCGGGCCTGTCATTGCCGGCGCGCAGGGGCGGCAACCGCCGATGCAGTCGGGGCAAGGCAAGCCGGTCATGGTCAAGATGACCGTGGAGGAAGGTGCCCGCGCCGGCCGGTCCAATCCGCCTAACACCATCGAAGCGGTCGAGGTCCTGGAAGGATCCTCTGCGGTCAAATGGGTAGACGCGGCCGCAGCTGCCGATACTGGCACCTCGCCGAAGGCTATCCGCCCCGCAGAGGACGCCCCGAACATGGCGCGAGGGGGCGACCATTACAATAGCGTCGCCGCCGCCCGCGCCGATCCGGACGATTTCGCCGCCTTCTACATCAAGCGGCCCGGCGTCCTGCTTTTCGTCGCGGGGGCGTAGGGGCGGCGGCGCCCAGCCATCCGGCCTGGGCCGCCGGCCTGAGGCGG
>JAWKWU010000009.1:0-155332 GCA_041397345.1 Paracoccaceae bacterium | reverse complement strand
CCAGGCGCTGATGACGCACGAAACGCACAAGTCGATCCGGGCACGGGTCAACGCGATGTGTGTCCGCCGCGAGACCGAATACCTGCGTCAATCCCTGTTCATCGCCCATGTCGGCTTTTGCGTCCTGCGCCGGACGCTGGGGGTGGTGGTGCTGGCGATCGGGGACATGATGTCGCCTGTCGCCCAGAACAAGTTCCTGCGGTCGGGCTTTGCCAACCCGCCGCGCGCCCGTATCGAGGCCACCTTTGACGGGGCGACCCATGTGGCGATGCTGTGTGGCATATCCGACGAGGTGCTGCAGTTCGTGGCGACCCAGCCGTTTCCGCTTGGCACCCACGATGTTCAGCTGGTGCGCCGGCTGAAACGGAACCGTATCAGCCGGGTGCGGCTGACGGTCGAGGTAAAGAACATCGCGCCGGTTGGCATCGGGAAATCCGGCTTCGCACATTTCGCCACCTATCAGCCCCAGACGGGTCGGACGCGCTATGTGATCGAGCGATATTTCCTGCGTTCCGCAGTGGTTGCCGCCTGACCTGTAACCGGCCCGGTCGCCCGGCGACCGGCTGATCCACCTGAACGGACCGTCCTTTATGTTGCAGCACTACCTTGAACTTCTTGCCTATTACCGACGGATGGTCCGCCGCATCTTCATCGGTGTCGTTGGTGGGGTGGCGCTCTTCAGCGCGTTCTTCCTGTTCATATCGCCGCTCTACACCGCCACGGCCAAGGTCAGCCTGCTGCCGACCGATTCCGAACTGGCGTTCACACAGAATTTCGTGCGCGGCGCATCGGTCAATCCGGCGAACCTGATGAGCCAGACCCATATCGAGAACCTGCTGAGCCTGGAGGTTGCCCGCGAAACCGTCGACAGGATGATCGCCGAGCTTGGGTCACCGCAATCCTCGGGCGCGACGGGCATCAGGGCCAGGGTCGCGTCGGGGTTCCGGGCGCTGCGCAACATGATCCGCCGCACCTACAACATCCTGAATTCCGGCAAGCATGTGCCGCTGGACGAATATACCGACACGGTCCTGACCCTGCAGGATTCCATTGCCGCCGAGATGATCGAGGGGACCTATATCCTTGAAATTTCGGTCACCTGGGATTCCCCGGTGGTTGCGACCGCGGCGGCAAACGATCTGGCCCAGGTCTATGTCGAGCGCGCGCGCAAACAGGCCGAAGAGGCGGCGCTGCAACTGGAACAGGATCTGATGGCCGAACTGGGCCGCAGCCAGGGCAGCACCGTCGACATCGAACGCCAGATCGAGGCGTTGCGCCTGGCGCGCGCCACCGGGTTCAATGTCCTGCGCGTGGTCGACCCGGCGGTGGTGCCGATCTACCCCAGCTTCCCCAAGGTGGT
This sequence comes from Paracoccaceae bacterium, assembly GCA_041397345.1. Taxonomy (GTDB): domain Bacteria; phylum Pseudomonadota; class Alphaproteobacteria; order Rhodobacterales; family Rhodobacteraceae; genus Pseudogemmobacter. The sequence goes on along the minus strand of JAWKWU010000009.1, from coordinate 153,972 downwards.
GATCAACACGCTGCTGGCCCTGGCCGCGGCGATTGCCCTGTCGATCTTTGCGCTGGTCACCGCCGATACCTTCTCGGGGACGGTAAAGACCCGGGCAGACCTGATGCGGATCATGGGCGGCAACAGCCTGCCGTCGCTTGGGCTGCGGCGACAGCCATCTTCGGCGCAACGCGCCGAGATCGGCCGCCTTATCCGGCTGCGCAACGACCTGTCGCTGGAGCGGGGGGCTGTTCTCAGCATGGGCAGCGACGCGGATGCCGACCATGTCGCAAAGGTGGTCAACGATATCCTGGGCCCCGCGCAGGTCATGGGTCTGGTGATGGAACCGCATGGCCGCAGCCCGGCGCCGGCGATGGCCGAAAGGACCGCGCGCGGCTCGACCCTGGTTCTGGCCATGGCCGACAGGATCGGCGGGCCGGTGCTGGGCAAGGAAGCGGTGGTGCCGCATGGCGCTACGGTCAGCCGGCCGCGCCGCCGCATATCCGCCACGCAGATCCGGGTGGGCAGCAGTGCCGTCAGCCTGGGGGGCGGCAATGAGAGTTTCTCGATGGCAGGCCAGCCGGCGCCGGCATGGTTGATCCTGGCGTTGCGGCCCGGCGTGATTGCCGAAGCCGACCTGCAAGCCACGGTTCGGGACTGGACCGCGCGCGGCGTCGCCAATGTCTACGGCGTGATGCTGACCGGGTGAGACATGCTTGACCGAACCCCGCAAACCGGCCTGGACGATGCGGCGCGGAACCCGCTTCGCCCCGGCCCTGACCGCCAGAGGTTGCGGCGGCGCGCGGTGTTGCGATGGGCAGCCGGAGTTGCGGTTCTCGCGGTGGCAGGTCTGGTATCCGCGATCGCGGGTGTCGCCCCCGCGCCGCTGCTGTTGATCCTGGCGGCGGCGCTGGTGTCGTGGACGCTGCTGAGCGACCGCTGGATGCGCACGCGGGGCGGAATTCCGGTGCTGGTCTGGCACAGTGTCAGCCGCGATGCCGGCTGGCTGCCCTGGGCCGCCAACATTTCGGTCACGCCCGAGACGCTGGACCGGCAATTGTCGATCCTGCGGCGGATGGGCTGCGCCTGCATGGACAGCGTCGCCTTTGTGCAGGCGCGGCTGCGGGGGCAGGCGGTGCCGGAAAATACCGTGATCCTGCATTTCGATGATGGCTATCTGGACAACTGGGTGGCGGCGGCGCCGATCTTGCGGCGGCACGGGATGCGGGCGACGGTCTTTGTCTCGCTGGATTTCGTAGCGCCGGACCGGCCCCCGCCGGCAACGATCGAAGACCGCGACGCGGCGTTGAAATGGGATGGCTATCTGTCCTGGGAGGAGATCCTGGCGCTGGACAGCGGTGCCTTTGGCGGCGTGTTCAGGGTCGAGGCCCATGGCGTTGACCACGGCCGCGTCCCCACCGGCCCCGAGGTGGTGGACCGGATCACGCCGCAGAACTGGCGGCGACTGGCCTGGATGCAATGGGCGCGGATGCCGGGCGACAAGCACGACTGGTACCGGAATACTGACCCTCCGGTTTTCGGCTACGGGACCGCGGTGCCCCGCAACGGCGCCGCACTTTCCCAGCCGGCGTGGACCGGAACCGGGTGCGAGACCGAGGACGCCTATGCCGCCCGCGTTCGCCGCGACCTGCGCGCCTGCCGGGCGAGCTTTCTGCATCACCTGGGCCGGGCGCCGCAGATCTTCTGCTGGCCGCAGAACCAGACCTCGCCGCTGGCCCGCCAGATTGCCGACCAGCAGGGATACCTGGCCACGACGGGTGGCAGGGGCAACAATCGCACCGGCGAAGACCCCCGCATCCTCAGCAGGGTCCATGTCGGTGAACGGGTGGCCGGTTTCGCCTGGCCCGCGGCGGATGACCTGTTCTTTCGCGCCAGCATCCATTCCTTCCGTGGCAATCACTGGTGGTATCTGCCCATGGCCGCCCTTTCGGCGCTGGCCCGCGTGACGCGGCGGCTGCACGCACACGGGGGGCAGGCATGATCGCGCGGATGGCCTGGAATGTCGCGGCGATGGCGGGGCTGGTGTTTCTGGCCTTCGTGCTGGTGGTGTCCAGCGCGGCCTCGCTGAAGATCGCGGCCGTGCTGGTCCCGGCGCTTGTGGCCGGTGCGGCCATCCTGCTGAACCCGTTCCTGGGGCTGGTCCTCCTGGTGCTGTTCGCGCAACTGGATGCCATCGCCAACATGCTGTCGGCCGGCCTGCCGCTGTCGTTCTACAAACTGCTCAGCCTGGCGACGCTGGGGGGCTTTGGGTTGATGAGCTATGCCAAGCGCCGCGAGTCGCGGCTGGGCGGGCGGTCGGCGGAAACGGCGCTGGTGGTGATGTTCATCCTGGCCATGGTGCTTTCGTTTCTGCAAAGCCTGCACAAGCCAGAGGGGCTGGATCACATGATCGGCTTTCTCAGCGTGATCCTGCTGTTCTTTCTGATCTCGGTCCTGGCCGACACGCCGGAAAAGCTGGAAATCCTGCTTTGGGCGCTGGTGGTGTCCGGGCTGGTTTCCTCGGCCATCGTTCTGCTGGATACGCTCTTGGGCATCCGGCTGGTGTCGACCTCGGCCGCCGCTGCCACCGCGCAGTTCGAAGGGCAGAGCCGGTCGGCCGGCGCATCGGATTTCAACCCGACGACGGCGGCGCACATGATGATGGCGACGACGATCATCGCCGGCGTACTGTTCATCCGCCATCCGCGGTTCAGGGCCTTGTCGGGGCTGGCCTTCCTGCTGGGGGTTCCGGCGCTGGTGCTGACCTTTGCCCGCAGCGCGGCCATCGCCTTCGGCATAATCGCCATCGTCTTCGCCTGGCATCAGCGGGGCCACCGCTTCTTTGCCCTGACGCTGGTTCTGGTGCTGCTGGCCGCCGGGGCCGCCATTCCCTTTGTCCCGCCGCTCTATTGGGAACGGATGTGGACCCTGTTCGATTTCGGGCTGGACCGCACGCTGTTGCGTCGCGTGTCCTACAACATCATCGGGCTGGAGTTATGGGCCCAACATCCGGTCCTGGGCGTCGGGCCGGGGAATTTCCCGCAGTATTACGCCAGCGCCGAATTCCGCTTCATGCCGGGGCGTGAACCGCTGCCGCGCCAGTTGCACAACAGCTACATGGAGGTGGCGGCCGAGATGGGCCTGCTGGGGATCAGCCTGTTCCTGGGCGTGATGCTTTCGGCGCAGCGCAAGGCCCGGCTGGCGGCGGCCCAGGCCGCCACCGCGATGCGGCCGCTCGCCTCGGCGCTGGCCTACGGTTTTGCCGCCTTCCTGATCGGCTCGGTCTTCATGCCGAACGAAGACACCAAATTCATGTGGATCCTGCCCGCCCTTTGCGTGGCGGCCTGGCGGCTGTCGCTTCCTGCCGCCGGTGCGGGGGCGAAAGACATTTCTTCCAGGGAATATTGACCATGCGCCTTGCCATTATCGTCACCGAATACCCCAAGACGACCGAGACCTTCATCCTGCGCGACGTGATGACCTTTATCGAGGCCGGGGCCGAGGTGCGGCTGTTCTACCTGGCGCCGTTCCGCCATGACGAAATCCTGCATGATTTCGCCAGGCCGACGTTGCAGGTGTCGCGGCACCATCCAATGCTGGGCTGGCCGGCGCTGGGCGCGGCGATGCGCAATCCGGCCAACGCCGCGGCGCGGGGCGCGCGGATCATGCGCGAACAGATGGCCGAGCCGGTCTTGATGCTGAAATCGCTGGCCTTGCTGCCGCAGGCCAGTGCGATTGCCGAGGAACTGCGGGCCTGGCGCTGCGATCATGTCCATGCCGAATTCGCCGGCCATCCGGCCACCGCCGCCTGGATCATCCACCATCTGACCGGCATTCCCTATTCGGTCAGTTGCCGGGCACATGACATCTTCCGCACGCAACGCCTGCTGGCGCAAAAACTGGGCGGAGCCGCCTTTGTGCGGACGGTCAGCAATTTTGCCCGCGACTTCCTGTTGCAGCGCGTGCCGGGGATGCGCCCCGAGGCGTTGGAGGTGATCCATTCCAGCGTCGACGTTGCCGCCATTCCCTTGCAGGAACCGCCACGGGTCGATCCGTTCCACATCCTCTACGTGGGGTCGCTGCAATCGCGCAAGGGCGTGGATGTCCTGCTCGAGGCGCTGGGGGGCTTGGGCCTGACGGACTGGTATTGCACGCTGGCCGGCGACGGACCGGAACGCCCGGCGCTGGAGGCCAGGGCAAAGGCGCTGGGTCTGGGCAACAAGGTGCGGTTCCTGGGCAAGCAGGGCTTTGACCGGATCGCCGAGCTTTACCGCAAGGCCAGCGTCGTCGTCGCGCCCTCGATCATAGGGCCGCGCGGCCGGACCGAAGGCATCCCGAACGTGATGATCGAGGCCCTGGCCTTCCGACGCCCGGCGATCTCGACCACGGTTTCGGGCATCCCCGAGCTGATCCGCGATGGCCACACCGGCCGGCTGGTCGCGCCGGGGTCGGTCGAGGATCTGCGGCAGGCCATCCTCGACATCCAGGCCGATCCCGAAGGGGCCTTCCGCATGGCCTGTGCCGGGCGGGACCATGTCGAGGCCGAGTTCGACCTGAAGAAGAACGCCCTGCGGCAACTGGAGATGTTCGCCAGCCATACCGCCCCGGCCTGGAAGGCGGCAGGATGATGGGGCTGGCGGTTTTCCTGTTCTGGGTATGCCTGTCGCTGATCCTGTGGTCGCTGGCCGGCTATGGCCTGGCCTGGATCCTGCTGGCGCGCCTGTTCGGGCAACGCGAAGGCTCGGATGAGGTGGCCGTCGAGGCGACCATGCTGATCGCGGCGCGCAATGAGGAACAGACCATCCGGGCCAAGCTGCTGACGGTGCTGGCGCAGGATCTGGGTCCGCACCGGCTGGATGTTCTGGTGGTGTCCGACGGCTCCGAGGATGCGACCCTGTCGCAGGCCCTGTCGACCGGCGATCCGCGGGTGCGGGCCTTCCAGACCGAGACCCATGGCGGCAAGGCGGCGGCCCTGAACGCCGGTCTGGCCCGGATCGACACCGGGGTGGTGATCTTTTCCGACGCCAACAGCCTGTTGTCAGACGGCGCCCTGCGGCGGTTGCTGCAACCCTTTGCCCGCCCGGACGTCGGTGGCGTCTGTGGCCAGCCCCGGCCGCAACCGCGCCGGGGCGGCTGGCTTGCCGGGGCAGAGACGCTGTTCTGGCGCTATGACAGCACGCTGAAGGCCGCGGAAAGCGCGCTGGGTGGCGTGGTGTCGGCTCAGGGCACGCTATACGCCCTGCGGCGCGATCTGGTGCCCCGCCAGGTGCCAGAGGCGATGGCGGATGACTTCTACATCTCGGTGCAGGCCCCGGCGCATGGCAGGCGGCTGGTCTTTGCTCCGCTTGCCGTGGCGGTCGAAGAGGTGACGCAACGCACCCGCGACGAATTCATGCGCCGCGTCCGGTCGACCGAACGGGGCTGGCGCGCGCTGTGGTCCATGCGGCGGCTGATGAACCCCGCCGGGCGCGGGCTCTACGCGATGCAACTGATCTCGCACAAGTTGCTGCGGCGGCTGGTGGCCTTCCTGTTGCCGCTGCTGCTGGTGCTGAACCTGATCGTCGCCGGGCAGGGCGCATTCTACGCCGCCTTCGCCCTGGTGCAGATCGCCTGCTATCTGCTGGCGGCGCTGGGCCTCTTGTTGCCTGCGGCCCGCCGCTTGCCGCTGATCCGCCAAGCGGCCTTCTTCGTCATGGGGCATGCCGCGATGGGCTATGGCATCCTGCGGGCTGCCCTGGGTGTGCGCAGCCATCGCTGGGCCCCGGTGCGGAGCGTGCAGAAATGACCGCAACGCCCGAAATCCGCGTCCTGTCGGACTGGCCCGGTTTTCTGGCGGTCGCCGGGGCCTGGGGGGCCTGCCATGCGCGGGCGGGCGGGTCGTTGTTTTCATCCGTTCCGTGGCTGATCGCGCAAGAGGCGGCCTTTGGCCTGCCGGGCAAGCCGGCCTTCGTGACCCTGTGGCGCGACGGCAGGATGACCGCCGCCGCCCCGCTGGTGGAAACCCGCCCCCGGCTGTCGAAACTGATCCCGCGCTATCGCCCGCCCGCGCTGGCACCCTGGACCTGCAAGTATTCGGGCTTTGCCGAGCTTCTTGCCGAAACGGACGATGACCTGCGGCACCTGTGCCGGGCGGTGGTCCGGCTGGCCGGACGCCGGGTGCTGGATCTGGAATTGCTGCGCGACGACCGGACCCGCGCGGCGATGGCGCACGCTTGCACGGCCGCCGGCCGCCGCCTGACCCTGACCCCGGCCTTCGACAGCGCCTATGTCGATCTGCCCGCGACATGGGATGACTATCTGGACAGCCGCAGCCGCAATTTCCGCAAGTCGCTGCGCAAGGCCATGGCGCGGCTGGAAGAGTGCGGCGGCACGGTTGAGCGGGTCACCTATACCCCGGCGCGATGGCGCGGGTGCTGGATGTCTCGGCCCGGTCCTGGAAGGGCACCGCCGGCACCGGGGTCGGCGCGATGCCCCAGAACGCCGAATTCCTGTCGCGCATCTGCGGGGACCTGGCGGCCTCGGGCGCGGTAGACCTGCTGTTCCTGACACTTTCGGGCCGCGACATCGCCTTTTGCCTGACCCTTCGGCAGGGCGAGGTGCAATATGGCCTGTGGACCGAATTCGACGAAAGCCATGCCGACCTGTCTCCCGGCCGCCTGGCCATCGGCCTGTCGTTGCAGGGGCTGATCTCGACCGGCGCGGTCAGGCGCTTTGACCTGATCCGCCGCACGCATTTCCTGCGCGACTTCAGCGACGACCATTACGCGATCGGTCACCTTCGCGCGTTGCCACGCCTGGGGCTGGCGGCCCAGGTTCTGGCGGCCGAGGCGCTGGCCCGCCGTCTGACGGGCAAGCGGCGGGCGGGCCTGCGCAAATCGGTGCGGCGGGCCGATGTCCTGCCGGCCAAGGGCGAGGGCTAGGCCATGGATGTCCGCAACGGCATCGAGGTTCGCCTGTCGTCCGGCCTGACCCCGGCCGAGGCCGATGAGGTCCGCGCCCTTGTCGCCGCCTCGCCGGCGGGGTCCTACCTGCAACAGCCCGACTGGCCAGAACTCTGCCCGCCCCCGCCGCGCCATCGCTACGTCGGCCTGCGCGCCTATCTGGGGCAGGAGCTGATCGGTTGGGCGCAGGTGCGCCTCAGCCCGCTGGCCGCCGGGTTCAGGCTGGCCTCGCTGCGGCGCGGCCCGGTGACGATGGATATCGAGACCCTGCGCCTGGTGGTTCCCGCCTTTGCCGGGGCGCTGGCCCGGCATCACGTCTGTTCGATGGTGGTCAACCCGCGTTGGTCCGGTCCGGCGGCGGATGAGGCGACGCGCTGCCTGGCCGCGCTGGGCGCGACGGTGCTGCCCGACAGGGCGCAAACGATACATCGGACGACCCTGCTGGCGGATCTTTCCGGCACCCCCGCCGACCTGCGCGGCCGGCTGAAACAGCGCTGCCGCCGCCAGATCGCCAGGTGCGAGAAGATGGGGTTGCAGGTGCGCCCTGCCGCCAGCGTGGACGAGGCGATGTTGTATGAGCCGGTCCTGCAGGGTTTCCACCGCCGCAGGGGCCTGCCGACCGACGCCATTCCCCCGTTCCCCGGCAGTGGGAAATGACCCGCACCCGCGGATCGCTGCTGTTGGGCTGGCTGGATGGCAAGGTGATCTGCGGCCACAGCACCATTGCCGACGGCGATCGCGCCTTCTGGCTCTCGCTGGCCAGCACGGACGAACCGCAGGACCTGCCGCGCAACTATGCGCTGGTCTGGGCGGCGATGCAGCAGGCCCAGGCCCAGGGCCTGCGCTGGTATGACATGGCGGGCGGGCACAGCCGTCACGAGGCGGTCCAGGGCCAGGACAGTGGCCATGCCACAGCCGGCACCGAGGCCGGCCGGATGCAATTCAAATCCGCCTTTGCCCCCGAGACCAGCGAACTGGTGCCCATGATGGTGCTGCCGCTGTTGCGCCCCGTCCACGCCGTGCTTTTCGCCCTGCGCCAGCGGTATCGCGACCACATGGCCTCAAGGCGGAGGGCCATCCCGTGACGCCGGTTCCGATCCTTGTCCTTGGCATCCAGCGCTCTGGCACCACCTTTGCCGCCAACCTGCTGGCGGCGCATCCGCAGATCTCCGCCGTCACCGACCGCCGGCACCAGGGTGTGCATGAAAGCGTGTTCTTCTCGCACTACGCGCGGATCTTCGGCGATTGGTCCGATCCAGAGGCGCGCGCCGCGGCCGTGGCGGAATTCCTGCGCAGCGATTATTTCATCCTCTGCCAGGCCGATCCCGCCGCCACCCGTGCCGCGATGCTTGCGGCGCCGACGGCAGGCGCGGCCTTTCGCTCGGTCATGCAGGATCTGGCGCAACGGTCTGGCGCGCTGGCCTGGTTGGAGAAATCCCCCCACCACACCCTTCTGGCCGAGGCGATTGCGGCCGAGCTGCCCGACGCGGTCTTTCTCTGCCTGACCCGCGATACCGCCGCATTGGTGCGGTCGCGCCTTTGGTCCTTTGGCCGGGTGCCACCCGCCTATCCGGCCCGCGCGGCGCTGATCCTGAAGGCATGCGCTTCGAATGTCTTCCATGACCGCTATCTGGCCGGTCTGACGCAGCGGCTGGGCAGCGCGCGCGTCTGCCACCTGCGCTATGACCGGCTGCAGGCCGATCCCGACGCGGCGCTGGACCCGCTGCTGCACCAGCTGGGCCTGCGCCCGCTGGCCGGTCGCCGCCCGGCCTTTGCGCCGAACTCCAGTTTCGGCAGCGAGGCGCAGCGCCGCGCCGCACTTGGCACCACCGATCTGGCCCTGATCCACCTGTTCACCGCCCTGGCGCGGATGTTGCCGCAGATCCTGCTGCGGGCCTTGCAGCGACGCCTGTCGCGCAATCGCCCTGCCGAGTTTCCCCATTGGGTTCGCACCCCCGAGATTTCGGGGGATTTCGACGCCAGACCGGCAAAGGGATCGTGAATGCTGCACGGAACAATCTCTCCGGACCTGCAATCCAGCCGCGTCACCAGCCTGGCCGCGCTAGAGGCGATGGCGGGGCCGCTGGAAGACCTGGCCCTGTCGTCGGGGGCGCTCGTCTATCAGCATCCCGCCTTTTTCCTGCCCTGGGCGCGGGTGGCGGCTCAGGCGGGGCAAAGCCCGGCCTGTCTGGCCATTCACCGCGGCGAACGGCTGGTCGGGTTCCTGCCGCTGTTCCTGCGGCGCGACCGGCGGGCGCTGATGGCACGCACGCTGGTGACCCCTCGCTACGGATCCTCGCCGCCCTTTGACCTGATGGTGGCGCCCCAGGATCAGGCGGCGGTGATGGACCTGATGGTAGAGGAGGTATCGCGGCTGCCCTGGCTGGAGCAGAGGTTCCGCTTCGATGTGCAGGGCACGACGCTGGGCGGCGCCTGGGCAGACCGGTTTGCCGACCTTGGCTTCCAGGTCAGCCGGCAGCCCGGTCCGGACTATTTTCTGCACCAATGCCAGGGCGGTGCAGACGGGTTCCGCGACAGCCTGCCCCGCAAGCACCGGATGAACTGCGAAAGGCTGGAACGCCGCCTGCTCTCGGAAGGCCATGTCGCATTGGTGACCGGGCCGGGGAATGCGCTGGACCGCGCCTTGCAGGATATGGGCGCGATCGTGCGGCGCAGCTGGAAAGGCACGGCCGAGATGGACCGCCGCGGGCTGGCCATGCTGGTCGACGTGGCGCGGTCTCTGGCGGCGGCGGGCATGTTGCGGCTGTGGCTGGCCCATGTCTCCGACCGTCCCGTGGCCTATCTGCTGGAAATCGAGGACTGGCGCAGGCATCGGCACGCCTTTCACAATGCCCAGGATGAAGAGATGGGCCATTACGGGCCCGGAGCCGTCTTGCTGTTCACCTCGCTGCGGGCCGCCTATGGCGATGGCCAGGCCAGCTATGACTACTGGGGCTACCGCCCCTATCTGCACCGCTTTTCCAACCAGCTGCTGCCGACCCGCAATGTGGTGATCGGTCGCCCCGGCGCCTTGCCGGCCTTGCAGCGCGGCGCGATGCGGCTGTTCTCGAAAGGGGCCGGCCGATGAACGCGCTCCTGCCTGCCCTGCGGGTCGAGGTGCTGCCCGATATCGCGGCGCTGGACCGGATCGCCGCCGACTGGCAGGCGCTGCATGCGGCGGCAGAGGGTGGGCCATTCTCGTCGCTCAACTGGATCATGGCGACGATGGCGACCTTTGGCCCGGGCGGCGACAGCCCCTTGCTGGCCCTGGTCTGGGAAGGCGACCGGCTGATCGCGGGCCTTGCCCTGCGAAAGACTAGGGCTAGGCTGTCGCGGCACGGCCCGCGCGCGTCGACGCTGCGCATGCTGTGCGATCAGCGCGTCGGCTTTCACGAAGTGCTGGCCCTGCCCGGGCGCGAAGGTCCGGCGATGGCGGCCCTTGCTGCCGAACTTCTGGCCGATCCGGGCTGGACGCTGCTGGATCTGACCCCGATGCTGCCTTCCCCGGCGCTGGCCGAACTGCGCCAGCGGCTGCAATCCGCCGGGCTGGCGCTGTGGCAGCGCCCGGAAATCCGCCGCGCCATCTGCGACATGTCCGGGGGCTTTGACGCCTATCTGGACCGCCACAGCCGCAATTTCCGCCGGTCGCTGCGCAAGACCGCCACCGCAGTCGAGGCCGGTGGCGGGCGGGTGTTGCAGGCCCGTGGCCTGGGGCCGGACGACCTGAACCTGCTCGACCGCGCGCTGGCCGTTTCGGCGCGGTGCTGGAAGGCGCAGGCCGGCACGGATCTGGGCACCCACCCCGAGGACCGGGCCTTTACCACCGCACTTTGGCACCGGCTGGCACCGCGCGGGGCCCTGCGCCTCTTGCTCCTGGAAATGCCGGAACGTGACGCGGCCGCTGTCTTCATGCTGCGCGAGGGGCGGCGCGAATATGGCTGGGTCTGCGATTTCGACGAGGATTTCGCCCAGCTTTCACCCGGCCGCTTCCTGATTTCCCGCGCGCTGGAAACCGCCAGCGCAGACGGCATCGAACTGGTAGATTTCATGCGGCTGACGCCCTTTACCGAACGCTTCGCCGACCGGTTAGAAACCTATGACCGCCTGCGGCTGTGCCGGCCCCTGTCGCTGCCCCGGCTCTGGATCGCGGTCGAGGAACGGCTGCGCCCGCTGGGCAGCAGCCTGCGCCGGCGCTATCGTCAACACAGCCGCAAGCGTGGCGCCTACAAGGATGCGATGGCAGACGCGGTTCAGGACAGGAACAAGGAGGACCGTCATGGCGACCCCGATTGAAAGCCGCTTGCCCATGGCCTGGGCGCTGCTTTTCGCGCTGGCCGTCGCGGCGTCCGCCGCCAGCGCCCAGGAGTTGACGCTGGATGCCGGCGACCGGGTCAGCGTTTCGGTGCAAAGCCGCGACGACATGAGCGGCACCTACCTGGTGCGCAGCGACGGCATGCTGTCCATGCATGTCCTGGGTGAGGTGCCTGCCCGGGGGCTGACGGTGTCGCAGCTGGAAAGAAACCTCGAAGCGGGGCTCAGCGACCTGACCAAGCTGCCGGCCTCGGTCACGGTCGAGGTCGGTACCTGGCGGCCGGTCTTCGTGCTGGGCGACGTGCAGTCCCCCGGCGCCTTTCCCTTTGCCGAAGGCCTGACGGTGGAACAGGCGGTGGCGCTGGCGGGCGGATATTTCCGGCTGGCCGCGACCAATACTTCGGGCGTCGACCTGCGGATTTCGGACGAGGCGGCGCAGGCCCAATGGCTTGAGATCCGCCTCAAGGAACTGGCGGTGATCCGCACCCGGCTCGAGGCCGAGGCGGCCGGCAAGCCGACGCTGGAATTCGACAGCGGCGGCGACCCGGACCTGGCCGAGATCGTGGCCGAACAGCAGGCCATCCTGACCCGCCGCGGCGCCAGCCTGTCGGAAAGCATCGCCGCCGCCAACCGGGCGCTGGACCTGGCCCGCGCCGAAGCCGAGGCCCTGGCCGAACAACAATCGCTCCTGCAGGCGCGGATCGCCGACCAGGAGGCCAATGTCGAAAAGGTCCGGACGCTGTTCGAAAAGGGCCTGACCAGCGCCGACCGGATGACCCAGGAAGAACGCAGCCTGAACGCCGACCGGATCGAACTGATGACCGCCTCGACCTATGAGGCGCGGGCGCGTCAGCAGATGGCCCAGGCCGAGGCGACGATTGCCGACCTGCAAACGGCGCATCAGCGCGACATCGCCGCCGAACTGGCCGACATCGCCTCGCAGGAACGCGAAGCGACGCTGGGCCTGCAATCGGCGCGTGGCATGCTGGCCCGGTTCGGCGCCAGCGCCGGTGTGACCCTGCCCGACGGCAGCCCGATGCTGACGGTCTATCAGGTCAGCCGCGGCGCCGATGCCGATGTTCAGCTCATCGCGCTGAATGCCGGCGACAGCCTGCGCCCCGGCGATACGCTTACGGTCTTGCGCCTGCCTCCGGCAGAACCGTCGAACTGATCCTGCGGCGCGGGGCGGTCAACGCGGACATGATCGCCAGGTTGCGGTCATTGTCGTCCGGCGTCGATATCGGGAACAGCATGTAGCGCTGTTTGTAAAAGGCCTTCTCGGCCATGTAGATGCCATGCTCGGCATAGGCCGCGATCACCTTTTCCAGCGTGTCGGGCAATTCCACCATCATATAGGGCGCCTGGCTTGGCACCACCTCCAGCCCGGCAGCCCGCAGCGCCCCGGTCAGCCGCCGCCGCTCGGCGACCACGCTCTGGTAATGCCGCGCTTGGTGATCCGTCGCCTGCAAGGCCGCCACCGCCGCCACCTCGGACAGATGCGCGATGCTGAAGATGCGTTCGCCGCGGTCTAGCAGACGGATCAGCCCCGGATCGCCATAGGCATATCCCACCCGCGCCGAGGCCAGCGCGTGGAACTTGGAAAACGTGCGCAGGCCCAGCAGGGGGCGGTCTGTCCTGTCCATCAGGTCGCGCACCGTGACCGCCTCGGGGTCGTCGATATACTCGGCATAGGCCTCGTCGATCAGGATCGGAATGCTGTCCGGCACCTTTGCCAGAAAGGCCTCGAAAGCCTTGCGTTTCAGCGCCACGCCTTCGGGGTTCGATGGCGAGATGATGTAGATCAGCCGGGTGAACGGCCCCACGGCGGCCGCTATGCCATCCAGATCATGGTCCAGCGTCGCGCCCTTGCCCGCCAGCGGCACCTTGATCTGCGACAGGCCGCGCTTGTCGGCCAGCATGGCAAAGCCGAACCACCCCGGCTTTTCCGTCACCACCTGGTCGCCCGGCGCGGTAAACAACTCAAGCAAACGGTCCAGCACCTCCCAAGACCCGTTGCCAATGGCGAAATGCGCCGGCGTCAGGCCCATCTTCCCGGCCAGTGCCGCCCGCAACGCCGAATGCCCTTCGTCGGGATAGATCTGCCCCGGCCGTTCCGCCAGCGCCCGCGACAGGGCCTCCCCCACCTCGGGCGCCGGGCCATAGCGGTTCTCGACCCGGTCAAAGATGCGGAAATCGGGGTCGCTGCGGGCGACCTCGCGGCCATTGTGGCTGTAGACCGGATAGGAAAACGACTTGATCCGCGACAGCGGCGAGGCGGAATGCAACTCGCTTTCGGCATCGGCCAGCAGGCGCCAGGCCGCAAAGCACCGCCCCTGCACCAGCGCGGCGGGGGCCGTGGCCAGGGTGACAAAGGCCGGCACCACGGTTTCCGGCTCCGGCAGCAGGCTGGCCTTCAGCGTGCCAAAGGCGCGTTCCGTCATCTCTGTGCGCAGGCTGCCCAGACGCAGGCTGCACACGGTGATCCCGGCCCCCGCCGCCTCGGCGGCGATCTGCGCGGTCATCCCTTCCAGCCCGTGTTTCGATATCGCATAGGCGCCCATGCCCGGCGTGGTCCGCTCTACCGCCCCGGACGAGACGTTCAGGATACGCCCCGACCCCTGTGCCACCATCCGGCGCAGCGCGGCCAACGTGATGCGCAGCGCCCCGGCGATGTTCACATCCAGCACCTGCTGCAAGGCCGCATTGTCCATTTCCCAGATCGGCCTGTTCAACGGTCCGGGGATGCCGGCGTTGTTGATCAACATGTCGATGCCGCCGAACGCGCGGTCGATTTCGGCCATCGCCCGCTCGACCGCCGCGCCATCGGCCAGGTCGGCCACCAGCCCCAGGGCCTGGGGCCCGGCCTCGCGCGCCACCGCCTTCGCCTCGTCGCCGCGGGACAGGATGGCCACCCGCGCCCCTTCGGCGGCCAGGCCAAGGGCGATCGCCCGGCCGATGCCACGGCTCCCGCCGGTGACCAGCACGCGCTTGCCGCGCAGCCCTTCGGTTTCCGACAGCCGGCGGGCAATGGCGGCGACCGGGGCGGCCGGTGTGCCGCGACTGCGGGCCGAGGCCTTCCCCAGCAGTTCCGAGGCAACGGCGATCTTGCGGCGCAAACGGCGGATCAACAGCATGGCGTCCTCATCCTTGGCTGGCCGAGGCAAGCGAGGGCTGATCCCTGGACGGAACCAGCCGCGCCAGCAGGGCCTCGCATTGGTCCTCAAAGGCCGCGACGGTTGCCGGTATGGCATAGGCGTCGACCGTGCGGCGGATTTCGGCGGCCCGGCCTTCGGTGTCCGGCGCGGCGGACAACGCCTGCCGCAGCGCCGCGATCATCGCCGGCAGGTCATCCGGCGGCACCAGCAGACCCAGCCTGCCATCCTGCAAGATGGCGCGCGGGCCGGGGCAGGTGGTTGCAACCAGCCGGGCGCCGGCGGCCAGCCCCTCGATCACCACATTGCCGAACCCCTCACGCCGGGACCCCAGCGCCACCACCTGCGCCTGCGCCATCTCGTGCAGCAGTCGCGGCGTCGTCCCCTCCAGCCGGGCACGGCCCTCCAGACCCAGGCTGCGGATCAGTGCCGCCAGGTTGTCGCCTTCGGGGCCCTGACCAAAGATCTTCAGGTGCAGGTCGGGCATCTCCGGCGCCAGCGCGGCAATCGCCCGCAGCACCACGTCATGCCCCTTGTCTGCGATCAGCCGCCCGGCACAGATCACCCGGCCTGGTACACGCAGGGGCGGCGCCTTGCGCAGCGACGCCAGCTCGGCCTGGGCCAGCACGGGGTTGCGCGCCACCACCGCCGGCGGGGCCTTGCGGCCGACCAATGCCGTCCAGTCGTCGCACAGCGCGGCCGTCGGTGCCATCAGCAGATCGGCGCGCGGATAGAGCAGCCGGATCATCGCCCGCCGCGCCACCGCCCCCTTGGCCCCGGCCAGATAGGCCCCGGCACTGGTGTGTTCGCTGATGATCGACGCCGGACGTGCCCTTGCCGGCATCAGCCGCAGCGCCATCAGCGTGGCCAGGTTCACCGCATTGGTGCCGGAATAGACCAGATCGACCCGTTCCCGGCGCAGCCATCGCGCCAGCCCGGGCGCCATGGCCAACGCGCGCCGCCCATCCGCGTCGGCCCGCCGAACGTCATTCGGCAGTTGCGCCAGCAACTCGCCGGTTTCCCTGCGCAGAAACAACAGCGGAACAAACCGGCCGCGGTCCAGCCCTTGCAGCAGCCGCAGGACGACATGTTCTATTCCGCCCGTCACAAGATGCGGCAAAACAAATGCGATACGAACCGGGACCATCGGCAAATCCGCTGCAAAACAATGGGAAGGCCGGAAAGGCAAAAAGAAAATGCGATAAATGACACGCTATTCCGTTCGCGCGCGCATGTCCATGTTATACTGCCCCCGCCATACCGGGAGATCGCAATGAGAAAGACCCCTCACAAAGCCTCGTGTGGTATATGGTTTGCGGCCATTTTTACGGCTGGTGCGGCCTTCGCACAGGATATCAATGCCTTGTGCCCGGATAACCGGTCCAGTTTCAATTTTGAATCGGTCAGCACGGCCGATCAGGGTTTTACCCGCATGCAGACACAGAACGGCGGGGAAATCGGTCTGGCCACCGATCCGGTCGCGCCGCAGAATCACGCGGCCCATCTGGCGGCGGGCGGCAAGCTGGGCCAAAGGGTCGGGAAATCCGATCTGATCTATGCCTTTTCACCCGCGCGGCGGGTTCGGTGCTGACCTTGCAGGCGCGGTTCATGTTCCCCGAAGGGACGCGGCTGGACAGCCTGATCCTGATGGATTTCGAATGCAAATCCTGCGGGCTCGATACCAACCCCGGCATCCGGCTTTACCTGCGCGACGGATCGCTGCGGGTCGACCGGGCCAAGGTCGGCATCAAGGACCCGTTCCTGCCGCGACTGCCCACCAAGATGAAGGCCGGGCTGTGGGAATCCATCACCTGGCAGGTGGTGCTTGGCAAGGAAAATGCCGGCAGCAGCAAGGTCTGGCTGAACGACGAACTGGTGATCGACGCGGTTGGCACCACGCTCCTGACGCAAGAGGTGGTCAGCAAGCTGGCCAATATCACCGTCAAGGAACAGGTCGACCGCTTTCAGGTCGGCCTGACCGCCAATTCGCAGAACAAGGCCGTAACAGTTTACCTGGACGACGTCACCTTCTGCGCCAATTGAACCGGCGGCCCGGCCCCCGGCGTCATCCCTCCTGCGGCCAGTTGTCGATCGCGGCGACCGCCTCATCCGCCGTCTCGACGACCCGGAACAGGTTCAGGTCATCGGGCGAGATCACGCCGGCTTCGGCCAGCATCTCCCAGTTGACCACCCTGTTCCACCAGTCGCGGCCGAACAGCAGGAAGGAACAGGCTTCATCCGCCGCGTCTGGATCAGGGTCAGCGCCTCGAACGGGCTCGTCCATGGTGCCAAAGCCGCCCGGAAAGACGCAGACCGCGGCCGCCCGCATCAGGAAATGCATCTTGCGGATCGCGAAATAGTGGAAATTGAACGCCAGGTCGGGCGTGACATAGGCATTCGGCGCCTGTTCGTGCGGCAGCACGATGTTCAACCCGATCGACTGGCCGCCGGCCTCGTCCGCGCCGCGGTTGCCGGCCTCCATCACGCCGGGACCGCCACCCGTCACCACCACCCAGTTGCGCCCATAGGTGTCCAGGCTGCGCTCTGTCATCACCCGGGCAAAGCGGCGCGCCTCATCATAATAGCGCGACAGGTCGGCCAGCGTCGCGGTCCGGGCGCGATCCCTGGCCTCGGGCGCCGGGATGCGCGCGCCGCCGAACATCACCACCGTGGTCTCGATGCCGCGCTCGTCCATCATCATCTGCGGCTTCAGCAGCTCCAGCTGCAATCGCACCGGCCGCAACTCGTCACGGGTCATGAAATCGCGGTCGACAAAGGCCAGCCGATAGGCCGCCGCCCGTGTCTGCGGCGTATCGGGAATGCGATTTGCCGCCTCGATGTCTCGGTGCTGTCACGGAACGGGTGGGCGCGGGGTTCGTCTTTCATGCGGGTCCTCGGCAGCAGGAATTGTCACCACCCTAGCGGCGGCGCGAACGGATCGCCACCCGTCGCGACCGGCGATTGATCCCGGCGGGCGGCAAGCTATAGCCGGTCAGCCGACAGAGGAGACCGACATGACCGACCGCACCGCGCTGGAAGCCGCCATCGAAGCCGCCTGGGAGGCCCGCGACAGCATCACTCCGGCCACCAAGGGCGAGGTCCGCGATGCCGTCGAGGCGACGCTGGCAGCCCAGGCGCCGGCAGCCTTCGGGTCGCGGAAAAGCGCGGGGCCGACTGGCATGTGAACCAATGGGCCAAGAAGGCGGTTCTGCTGGGCTTCCGGCTGCAGGACATGGGCCTGCAATCGGGCGGGCCGCAGGGCAGCAGCTGGTGGGACAAGGTCGACAGCAAGTTCACCGGCTGGGGCGATGCCGAGTTCAAGGCCGCCGGTTTCCGCGCCGTGCCGAACTGCATCGTCCGCAAGTCCGCCCATATCGCCAAGGGGGTCGTGCTGATGCCCAGCTTCGTCAACCTGGGCGCCTTTGTCGACGAAGGCACCATGGTCGACACCTGGGCCACCGTCGGGTCCTGCGCGCAGATCGGCAAGAATGTTCACCTGTCTGGCGGCGTCGGCATCGGCGGGGTGCTGGAACCGATGCAGGCCGGCCCCACGATCATCGAGGACAACTGCTTCATCGGCGCCCGCTCCGAGGTCGTCGAGGGCTGCATCGTGCGCGAAGGCTCGGTTCTCGGCATGGGCGTCTTCATCGGCAAGTCGACCAAGATCGTCGACCGCGATACCGGCGCGGTGATGTATGGCGAGGTGCCGGCAGGTTCTGTCGTCGTCGCCGGCTCGATGCCGTCGAAGGGGGGCATCAATCTCTACTGCGCCGTGATCGTGAAAAAGGTCGACGCGCAGACCCGGTCCAAGACCTCGATCAACGAACTGCTGCGCGACTAGCAGATCCTGGGCAACTGCTCGCCCACCAGCATGTCGACGATGCGCGCGCCGCCAAAGGCGGTGCGCAGCGTCACCCGGCCCGGCTGCCCGGCCCTTGCCTGCCCGATCGCCACGGCCCCGCGCCTTCGGGCAGGGCACGCATCGCGGCCAGGGCCGCCTCGGCCTGATCGGCGGGGCAGAACAGCACCAGCCGGCCTTCATTTGCCAGATACAGCGGATCCAGGCCCGGGATCTCGCACATGCCGACCACTTCGGCGCGCAGCGGTAACCGGGTTTCGTCGATCTCGACCGCCAGCCCGGCCTCGGCCGCCATCTCGTTCAGCGCGCTGGCCAGACCGCCCCGCGTGCAGTCCCGCGCCGCGCTGATGCCGGGCGCCGCCGCAGGCCGCCTGCATCAGATGCCCCAGCCCGGCACAGTCGCTGGCCAGGTCGGTCGACAGCGCCAGATCGCCGCGCGCCGCCAGGATGGCCGCGCCATGATCGCCCAGAACGCCGTTGACGATCACCACATCGCCGGCGGCAATCGCGCCGCGCCGATGTCGCGGCCCGGCGGGATGACCCCACGCCGGCCGTGGTAATGAACACCCCGTCGCACTTGCCGCGCTCTACCACCTTGGTGTCGCCGGTGACGATCCGCACCCCGGCCCCTGCCGCCTCGGCCGCCATGGTGGCCACGATCCGGCGCAACAGTGCAATCTCGCAGCCTTCCTCGATGATGAAGGCTGCCGACAGCCACAACGGCCGCGCCCCGCCCACCGCCAGGTCGTTGACCGTGCCGCAGACCGCCAGCTTGCCGATATCGCCGCCGGGAAACTCCAGCGGGGTGACGACAAAGCTGTCGGTGGTAAAGGCCAGCCGCGCGCCGGTCTCTTGCAGCGCCCCGGTCATCAGCCGCGCCTGATCCTCGCTGCCCGGCGGCTGAAAGACCGAGGTAAAGACCTCGTCGATCAGGTCGCGCATCGCACGGCCGCCGCCGCCATGGGCCATCGTCACATGGGTATCGCGCAATGCCATGCTATTCGGCCGCCTCGCGCGCGCCGGCATATTGCCAATAGGCCGCGCAAGCTCCTTCGGACGAAACCATCAGCGCGCCCAGAGGCATTTCCGGTGTGCAGCCCTTGCCGAATTGCGGGCATTGCGTCGGTTTCAGCTTGCCGGTCATCACCTGCCCGCAGGCGCAGCCCTCGATTTCCGGCACGTTGCGGCTGGTCGCGGCATAGCCGATGCCGAATTTCTCCTCGGCATCAAAGGCCGCATACTTCGCCCGGATCTTCAGCCCGCTCGCGTCGATCTCACCCAGGCCGCGCCATTCGAACGACGGCCGCCGTTCATAGACATCCGCGATGGCCGCCAGGCTGACCGCATTGCCATGCTCGGGCACGACACGTGCATACTGGTTTTCCACGACGGCCCGTCCCTCGGCGATCTGGGTCAGCACCATCAGCACCGATTGCAGCAGGTCGGTCGGTTCGAACCCCGCGACGACCAGCGGCTTGCCATAGTCGCGGGCAATGAAATCATAGGGATGCACCCCGATCACCATCGACACATGGCCCGGCCCGATAAAGCCGTCCAACCGCATGTCCGGGTCGTCCAGCAGCGCCTTGATCGGCTCGGGCACCGTGATGTGATTGCAAAAGACGCTGAAATTGCCCAGCCCCTCGCGCGCCGCCTGCTGGATCGACAGCGCGGTAGAAGGCGTCGTCGTCTCGAACCCCAGGCCAAAGAACACCACCTGCCGGCCGGGGTTGCGCCGGGCCAGTTCCAGCGCATCCAGCGGCGAATAGACCATGCGGATATCGGCGCCGTCCGCCTTGGCCTGCAACAGGCTCTTGCGATGGCCGGGCACCCGCATCGCGTCGCCAAAGGTGGTAAAGATCACCCCCGGCTGCTCGGCGATCTCGACGCATTCATCGACCCGCGCCATCGGCAGGACGCAGACCGGGCAGCCGGGGCCGTGGATGAACTCGACGCCCTCATGGATCAACTTGTCCAACCCATAGCGAAAGATCGAATGGGTATGGCCGCCGCAGATTTCCATGATGTGAACCGGCCTGTCGCGCGTGGCGCCGATCCGGTCGGCCGTGGCGGCGATGGCGGCCAGCAGGTGGCGGGCGGCGGCGGGGTCGCGGAATTCGGATGCGAACTTCATGCCAGCGCCTCCTGGCCAAGGGCCATCTGCTCCAGGGTTTCCTGCGCCTCGCCCAGATCGCGCAGGGCTTCCAGCGTCTTGGCCGCCTCGTCCTCGTCGATCACGCTCATGGCGAAACCCACATGGATCAGCGCCCATTGCCCGACCAGCGCGCCCAGGTCGGCGCCGGCGATGCAGGCCACGTTGACCTCGCGCCGGACGCCAGAGACCTCGGCCATGGCCATCAGCCTTGCCGCATCGGTAATGGCGGTGATCCGCCCCGGAATGCCCAGACACATCGCCTATTCCTCCTCGTCCTCGGTGACCCGTCCCGACGGATCGGCAATGCCGTATCGGTCCAGCTTGGCGCGCAGCCCCACCCGGCTCAGCCCCAGTTCCGCCGCGGCCCTGCTCTTGTTCCAGCGGTGCCGCGTCAACGTTTCGCGCAGGATGCGCATCTCGATCAGTTCCACCCTGTCCTTCAGCGTCGCGTCGGCCATCAGCAGCCCTTCGGCGTTGCGGTCGGCGCCCGCATCCGACGGCGGGGCCTGCAGGATCGGCCGGCTGATCAGATCGGCGCCCAGCAGCGGTTCCTGCGCGATGATCAGCATCCGCGTCACCTCGTTGCGCAATTCCGCCAGATTGCCGGGCCAGTCGTAATTCTCCAGGAATTCCAGCGCCGAGGGGGTAAAGCCCTGTGCCGCCTTGCCGTGGCGCGCGGTCAGCTCCTCCAGGAAATGCTGCGCCAGGATCGCCACATCGCCCCGCCGCGCCCGTAGCGGCGGAATCTTCAGCTCGGTCACGGCAAGCGCATAGTACAGGTCCGGGCGAAACCGCCCCTCCGCCACCTGCCGCGCCAGGTCACAGCCACTTCCGGCGATGATCCGCAGGTTGGTGGTCAGAACCTCTTGCCCGCCGACCGGGGTAAAGGCGCCTTCGCCCACCATCCGCCACAGCGCCAGTTGCAGCGACGGGCCGGCGTGTTCGATCCCGTCCACCAACAGCGTGCCCCGGTCCGCGCGCTGCGCCAGGCCGATCTTGTTGACCCCACCGGGCAGGACGCCGCGCTTGGCCCCGAACAGTTCCAGCATCGCCAGATCCTCGGGCAGGCCGGCCAGGTTGATCGCATGGAACGGCTTGTCCGACCGCAGGCTGCCGAAATGCATCGCCCGCGCCATCCGCGCGCGTCCGGTTCCGGCCTCGCCGGTCAACAGCACCGGCACGTCGAAACTGGCGAAATGCCGGGCCGTGGCGATCAGCGGCAGCATCGGGCTGTGGCGGCTGGCCAGCAGGGAATCGAACCCCATCCCCTCGCGCAGGGCCGCGCGGCGCTTTTCCAGCTTGCTTTGCGTGGTCGTGGCCAGAAAGCGCATCTCCAGCGCCATGCGTTCGTTTTCCCGGGCCAGCGCGAACAGTTGCGCGCCGTTCCGGGCCGCGATCTGCAATTGCTCGGGGTGCCAGGGCTTGGTCAGGAACTGGTGAATGCCCGCCTCGTTGATTGCCTGCGCCATGGCGGCGGGGTCGGTATAGCCGGTGATGATGATCCGCACCGCGTCGGGCCAGCGTTCGCGCAGCTCGGTCAGCAGCTCTACTCCCGTCCGCCCCGGCATCCGCTGGTCGCAGATCACCACCTGCACCCATTCCTCTTCCATCCGCGCCAGCGCGGTATCACTGTCGCCGGCGGTCACGCAGTCGAATTCATCCTCCAGCGCCATGCGCATCGCCGACAGCGAATGCGGTTCGTCGTCGACCAGCAGGACCGTGGGGCGCGGGCTGGTCATGCCGCCTTCTCCGCCAGCCGGGCCTGCAACCAGCCCAGCCACTGGTCCATCCCCTCGCCGGTCCGGGCCGAAACCCGCAGGACCTCGATCAAGGGGTTCACCCGGCGCAGGTTGGCCTCATAAAGGTCCAGGTCCACATCGCAATGCGGCGCCAGGTCGGTCTTGTTCAGGATCGCCAGCCGCGCCGCAGTGAACATGTCGGGGTATTTCAAGGGCTTGTCCTCGCCCTCGGTCACCGACAGGATCGCCACCTTGGCATCCTCGCCCAGGTCGAACCCCGCCGGGCAGACCAGGTTCCCGACATTCTCGATGAACAGGATCGACCGGGGCCGCAACCGCAAGTCGTCGATTGCGTGGCCGATCATGGCCGCGTCCAGATGGCAACCCTTGCCCGTGTTGATCTGGATCGCCCGCGCGCCGGTCGCGCGGATTCGGTCGGCATCGGCGCTGGTCTGCTGGTCGCCCTCGATCACTGCCAGCGGCAGATCCCCCAGCGCCTCGATCGTCCGGCACAAGAGCGTGGTCTTGCCCGAACCGGGCGACGAGACCAGGTTCAAGGTCAGGATGCCCAATGCCTGCAACAACTGCCTGTTTCCGGCGGCCAGCGCATCGTTCTTGGCCAGGATGCCGGTTTCCACCTCGATCAACCGCGCCTGCGTCAGGCCAGGAACCGACGCCCCGGCCTGACCCAGCCCATAGTGGTGATGATCCGGGGAATGTGAATGACCGTGCGTAAATTCCGCGCCGCCCGCCGCGATATGGGGAAAGGGCAGGGTGGCCACGGCGACTGATGGCGCATGCGAATGCGCCAGGCCCAGCCGATGCGCTTCGTCATGGCTCATCACCTTGCCATCGGCCGTAACCATGTCGGAACATCCGCAAACCGTACACATCACACCACCTCCATATCCTTGATCCGCATCTCGTCGCCGCCCTGCGGTATCAGCCTGCCGCCCCCGCATTCCGGGCAAGGGTCCAGCCTGTCAGAGATTTCCACTGTTTTCGCGCAGTCGTAGCACAACGCCTTGCCCGGCAGATCGATCATCTCCAGCCGCGCGCCCTCGGCCGGGCTGCCCCGCATCACCACGTCGAACGCGAATTCCAGCGCCGGTTTTTCCACGCCGGCAAACCGGCCGATCTCCAGTCGCAGCACCGTGACCCGCTGGAACCCATGCGCGCGGGCCTGATCGTGAACAATCGTTCTGATACCTTCGGCCAGGCTCATCTCATGCATGCTGCGCCTCCTCCACCGTGACCGGCACACAGGGATCGTGCAGCGCAACCACACGCGGGGCAAGATGGCGCAAATCGGCCGGCAGGCGGCGCAGCGCCTGCTCCAGCGCGCCGCCGGGGGCCAGCAGATGGTCGGTCGGGGTGCGCCTGAAAATGCCGGTGACCAGGCCGCCCGCCTGGGTCAGCCGCAGGGCATAATCGCCGCGCGCCGCCGCCACCACAGCCACCCCGTCCCGAGCCCGCGCCGGGGCCAGCCGGCTGGTCACGGCGGCCTGCAGATCGGCCAGCATGCCGATATAGCGCCACAGCGGCCCGCGTCCGTGACTGGCCTCGATGGCGCGCATCAGCGGCTGCGCGGCCTGCCGGCCCGCGGCGGAATTCTCGCAGGCCCCGGCCTGCAAGGGTTCGGCCGGCGCGGGCAGCACCTCGCAACAGGCGGTGCCAAAGGCAAAGTCCCGCGCGATCCGCGCCGCCAGCTCCGCCGCCGGCGCCGGCCCCGTCAGCCAGCGGGCCAGCGCCTCGGGCGCGGGCAGCCGGCGCGCTTCGCCGAACAGGTCCAGCGGATCGGCGGGCATGGCCAGCACCGGCAGGGCAAAGGCATGCCGCAGCGTGACGCAGAGTTTCACCAGATGGTCCCGCACCACCTCGGCCGCAGTGTCGGCATCCTCGACCGGCAGGCCCAGCGCCAGCCGCGCCGCCGTGGCCTGCGCCACCCGGCACAGGTTGAACAGCCGCGGCAGCAGCAGCGCGGCCTCGGCCACCGGCTTGCCCAGCAGCAGGGCGTCCAGCGGCAGGGGGCGCGGCGCCACGATCCGCGGCCCCTGCGGGCCAAGGATCACCAGGGCCGCCTGCCCCGTCATTCCGCCAATCCCCCGGTGATCAGCCGCCGCCGGCTGGGCGCGGCCCCGGCCCCGGCTTCGGCCCCGGACTTGGCGGATACATCGGGCGCCAGCTCCTGTTCGCGGCGGGCGCGGATCTCGGCCGCGCGGTCGGTCTCGCCACGGTTTTCGGCCTTGAACAGCTCGACCATCACCGCCTGCGCCACGCCGACCGCCTGCAACTGACTGGTGAAATCGCCCATCGGCGAGAACAGCGCGCAGGCCAGATACGGCCCCGTCATCTCGCGGCGGTTATGCAGGAACCCATAGTCGCCAGAGGCAAAGCCGATCACCTCCTTTTCGCCGGCCTCCAGCGCCGCCCGCCCCTCCGGCGGCAGGAACACCAGATTCATGAACCACGGCGCGACCAGCACGCCCAGAAAGCCGCCCTCCCAGGGCTGGAAGGCCACCGCCTGAACATGCAGCGCATGGTTCACCATCGGCACGTCGCGCATCCTGGCGTTGAAGATCTCGGTGAAATCCGCGACCAGCGCCTTTGTCCGCCGCTCCATCTCGGCCAGCACGGGCGCCTGCGCGGCACCGGGGTCTTCGCGCACCAGGAACTGCGCCCGCGGGGCCGAACAGCCGGGGCAGGACCAGTCTTCGGGCAGGTCGGCAAAGGCGGTGCCGGGCAGCACCTGCCGCGTGTCGTCGCCCTCGGCCGGGTCATAGGGCGTCCAGCAGATCTTGCATTCCATGATCGCCAGCGGGCTGATCTTGTCGGTGGCGCCCAGATAGCTGCCTTCGAACCCGGGGGCGGTCATCGGATCGCCTCAATCACGTCGCGGATGCGGGCGGCGCTGTCGGTCAGGTCTTCGGTCGCGGCCAGCGCCACCTCGGGCATCTCCGTCACCTCGAACGTGTCCAGGATCAGCGTGTCCATCGAATTGTAGAACTGCACCTTCCAGACCTGAGCCTGGGCGGTGGCGGTGATGCGGCAATTGCCATAGCCGCGCGACAGCACCGTGGTGGCGCCTTCGCCCAGGGCCTCGTCCAGCCAGTCCAGGTCCTCGGGCGTATGCGGCAACAGCGACAGGTTCACCACATGGGGGGGATCGCCGGCGCGGCGCGTCATCGACTTGTCGATCAGCTCGGACAGGATCGCCGGCGCATTGGCCAGCCCCGGCCCCCTTTGCGCCAGAACCCCGACGGCGGGGCGGTGCGGCAGATGCGCCCGCGCGATGGCCAGCGCCGGCGCAGGGCCGATCTCTACCCGGTCAATGCCCGCGCCCGCCAGCATCCAGACCCCGGCAAAGACGCTTTCCTGCACCATCACCGCCGGCACGCCACGCAGCTTCATCGACACTTCGCCCTGTCCCAGCGCATCGGCCATCACCCGGCGCGCGCCCCGCGACAGGGTGCCCAGATCGAATTCCACCGCCGCCCCGCCCTGCGCCACCACCTCGCAGGCCGCCGCCATCACGGCCAGCATCGCCAGCGCCTCGGTCATGGTCTCGGGTTCGGCCGCGTCCGGCACATGCGGGGCATAGGTGTTCATCCCCGATGGCAGGGTCATGTATTGCAACTCGCCATCCGGGTCGGGCTGCGAGCCGGGGCCGAACCCCGCAGGAGGGAGCGTGAAAGGCGAAACCATGGCGTTTCCTCAGGCAGGTTGCAGGGAAATCAGGTAAGAGATGCGGCCCAGATAGTCCGACCAGTCGCGCACCTTCTCGATGGCGCCCAGAAAGTCCGGTCCGCGAAAGAACAGCAGGCCCGGCGTCTTCAGCGCGCGATAGTCCTCGCGCAGCCGCGCCTCGATGGCATCGTCGATCACCGCGCAGTCGAATGCGCCCTGAAACGCCTGCCGCAACTCGGGCAGGATCACCGCGCCGTCGGCGGTTTCCAGATTGCGGCGCGGATCGCCGGGAATGAACAGGCAATGCAGCCCGGGCCGGGCCAGGAAATCGGCAACCTCTGACATGCCCCCCAGCCGGGGATAGCCGAATTCGTCCGTCAGCCGCGCGACCAGCGGGTGGATCGCATCGGCAGGCGGCAGGTCAGGCGGGGCATGGTCGTGCATCGGATCACCCTTTCAGACGGCCCGCATCCAGCGCGGCCTGCAAATGCGGCGGAAGCTGCGGCGGGCGTGCCTCCAGATCGGCAAAGGCATCGCCCAGGTCGCCGCCCTGCATCAGCGATGACAGCCCCTGCAACGCGGCCCGGATGGCCAGGGCCTCGTCGGCGTCCAGAACCGCATGGCCGGTGCCCAGGAAACTCAGCACCCAGTCGCCGACCCGTGCCTGCGGCAGCAGCGACAGGTCGCACAGCACCGCGCGGTCGCCGTCATGCGCATGTCCGGCGATACCCTCGATGGCCTCCAGCCGCAGGGGAATGCCGACACACATCACACGCCCCGGCGAAAGAACCGGGCGTCGCCGGTGCGGCAGGCCTCGCCCGCGCTGGGACGGCCCGATTCATAGGCGTCGCGCCGGATCGCCGGATCGGCCAGCAGGTCGCTGTCGGTGCGGCCTTCGGCCACCGCCACACCCCATCCCGTCAGCACCTCGCGCGCGATCGCCAGCGCCTCGGGGATCCGCGCGGCGACCAGCGGGCGCAGGCCACCGCCGTAATCCTCCAGTTCCACCGGCTGGCAGCCGATCAGCACCATTTCCGGCGGTCGACAGCCCATCAGCGTCGCCGTGGCGATCACGTCCTGAAATCCGGTCTGGTGCAGGCTCATCTTCTTGGCCCCCATGAAGGCCGGCACCTCGTCGTCGCGCACCACCTTCATCGTGCCGGGCGGCAACCCGTAATCAATGGCGTCGAAAACCAGCAACGCATCGGCCTGTTCCAGAAACGGCAGCAGATACAGGCCCTGCGTCCCGCCATCCAGCAGGCGCACATCAGGGGGCAGCGAATGGGCCTCGGCCATCGCCTCGACACAGCGCACGCCAAACCCCTCGTCGGCCCACAGGACATTGCCGATACCCAGAATCAGCACGCGCTTCGACACCGGCTCCTCCCCTCGCTGGTCGATGGGCTTTCACCCGCTTCCCTAAACTGGGAACATGCTTTGCGTCCGGCATGGATGCCGAATTTCCATCCTGCCGGATTTTTCGGCAAAGCCTTGAGCCTGCACCGGAAAATCCGCCCCACGCCGCCGAATCCCACCCCTGACATGGATAGTAGATTTCCATATCGCGCAAACAATGGAAGGAATAATTCCAGAATCCCGCCAAACCGGCCCGCAAATTCACTTTGCGCCGCCCGCGCCTGCCCCCTAGCATCGCCCCATGACAGCCAGCGCCACGCCATCGGGCCACGACCGGCCGCCGCATTTCACCGATGACGCCTGGGTAGAGGTGCTGTCCGCGGTCGACCGTACCTATGCCGACCTGGTGGTCTATCAGGAACAGCTGGAACGCCAGAACGCCGAGCTGCAGGAGATGCGCACCTTCCTGACCGCGATCCTGTCCTCGGTCTCCGACGTGCTGATCGTGGCCGACCGGGCCGGGCGCGTCGCGCAGGTCAGCCGCTCCGTCGGCATCCTGACCGGCGGCACCGAAAGCGCGGCGCTGGACCAGCCGCTGACCCAGATGTTCGACCCCGCGCAGCATGACGCGATCGAGGCGCTCTTGCAAAAGGTGCGCGACAGCCGCCGGTCGGCCCAGGCAGAGGCCAACCTGATCGCCGCCACCGGCCACGAACCGCTGGATATCTCGGTCGCGCCCCGGCTGGACGACCGGGGCCGCGTCGACGGCTTCGTGCTGACCGGCCGGCCGTTGGGCGCCCTGCGCCAGGCCTATGCCGAGCTTTCCGAAAGCCATGACGCGCTCAAGACCGCGCAGGCCCAGCTTGTCCGCAACGAAAAACTCGCCAGCCTGGGCCGCCTGCTGGCCGGCGTGGCGCATGAGCTGAACAACCCGATTTCCTTTGTCTATGCCAACGCCCATGCCCTCGCCCCGCCGCTACGCCGGCAAGTTCGAGACCTATTTCTTGCCCGGGTCCAGGATGCGCCAGCCGCGAAGAGCTGATCTCGCTGCGTCAGGACCTGCGCTCTCGACCGCGAGGTTGCCAACCTGCGCGAGGCGATCAAGGGTGCCTGCGACGGGGCCGAACGGGCGCGACATCGTCGAGGATCTGCGCCGGCTGTCCTCGGACGGATCGGGCGAAAAGGTGCTGTTCGACCTGTCGGAAACGGTCCGCATCGCCGCAAGCTGGGTGATGCGCGGCATGAAACAGCCGGTGACCCTGACGATGCAACCCATGCAGCAGGCGCTGGTGCGGGGCCGGCCGGGGCACCTGCAACAGGTGGTGATGAACCTGGTGCAGAACTCGGTCGACGCGCTGGAAGGCCGCGCCGGTGCCGAGATCCGCATCTCGGTGGTGGCCGAGGCGGCCGCGGTGCTGTCGGTCGCCGACAACGGCTCGAGGCGGTCGAGGCGGCGTACGCCATCTTCGACCCGTTCTTCACCACGAAACCGGTCGGGCGCGGCACCGGCCTGGGCCTGTCGATCAGCCACAAGATCGCCCAGGAACACAGCGGCAGCCTCTCGCTCAGCGACGTGGAACAGGGCGCCTGCTTCCGTCTGGCCCTGCCGCGCGGAGACGGCGCCATGACCACGCTGCCTGGCTGCAGGCCTCTGGCCGCGGCGGCTGCACCATGTCGCTGCTCTGCGCCGAAAGCCCCGGCCTTGCGGATCTGCTGGAGGGCGCGGGCATCCGGCTCCTGTGGCATCCCGCGCTGTCGGTCGAAACCGCGCCGAGGCGCTGGCGATCCTCGAGGGCGTGGCCGATGCCGCCAGCCGCTCGACATCCTCTGCGTCGAGGGCGCGATCGCTCCGCGGCCCGGCGGGTACCGGGCGGTTCCAGATGTTTCCCGGCACCGGCCACAGCCTGATGCACTGGGTGGGCCGCATCGCTGCCCGCGCCCGCCATGTCGTGGCGGTGGGTACCTGCGCGGCCTATGGCGGGGTGACGGCGGCGGGCGGCAACCCCACCGATGCCGTGGGCCTGCAATATGACGGCGCCCATCCGGGCGGCCTGTTGCTCCCCGACTGGCGCAGCCTGTCCGGCCAGCCGGTCCTGAACGTCGCCGGTTGCCCCACCCATCCGGGCTGGGTGACTGAGACGCTGCTGATGCTGGCCGCAGGCGAGGCGCCTCCGCGCTGGACGGACTGGGCCGCCCGCGGTTTTATGCCGATCACCTGGTGCATCACGGCTGTCCCAAGAACGAATCTTCCTACGAATACAAGGCCTCGGCCCGCGACCTTTCCGAAATCGGCTGCATGATGGAAAACCTGGGCTGCATCGGCACCCAGGCGGTGGGCGATTGCAACATCCGCCCTGGAACGGCGAGGGCAGCCGCACCCGTGGCGGCTATCCCTGCATCAACTGCACCGCGCCCCGGTTCGAGGACCCGGCCCATGCCTTCGTCGAGACGCCAAAGATCGCCGGCATCCCCGTCGGCCTGCCCACCGACATGCCAAAGGCCTGGTTCATGGCGCTGGCCTCGCTGTCCAAGGCCGCCATGCCCGACCGATCGGCCGCAACGCCCATTCCGACCGCGTGGTGGTGCCGCTAACGTTGAGACGCCCGGAAATGACCCGGCTGGTCATGGGGCCGTTCAACCGGGTCGAGGGCGATCTCGAGGTGACGCTTGACGTGGCCGACGGCCGTGGCTCGCGCCTGTGTCAACGCCCCGCTCTATCGCGGCTTTGAACAGATGCTGGAAGGCCGCGACCCGCGCGATGCGCTGGTGATCACGCCGCGGATCTGCGGCATCTGCTCGATCAGCCAGTCGGCGGCGGCGGCGCAGGCCCTGGCCGCCGCCATGGGCCTGACCCCCACGCCGCAGGGCGCCGCCATGGCAGCACTCCGATCCACGCGCCGAGAACGTGGCGATCACCTGACCCATTTCCACCTGTTCTTCATGCCCGACTTGCCCGCCCCGACTATGCCGGCCGCCCTTGGCATACCCGCACGGTCGACCGCTTTACCGCGGTCGAGGGCAGCGCCCAGCGCGCCGCGGTGCAGGCCAGGGCCGAGCTTTTGCACATCATGGGCCTCTTGGCGGGGAAATGGCCGCATACGCTCGCCATCCAGCCCGGTGGCGTGACCCGCGCCCCCGGCGCGCGCGAAAAGGCGCGGCTGGGGGCCACGCTGCGGTCGTTCCGGCGCTATCTGGAAACCACCCTGTTCGGCGGCCCGCTCGAGGAATTCGCGGCGCTGGAAACCTGGCGGCAGCTGATGGCCTGGGGGCGGGGCGACGTGGCGCTGTTTCTCGACATTGCTGGCGATCTGGATCTGGCGGCGCTGGGCCGGGGCGGCGGGCGCTATCTTCCCGGCGCCTATCCGCTGGCCGACGGCCCGGTTCTGCCCGCGGCCTGTGGCAGGGCGCGCTGTCGCCGCTGGACGAAGGCGCGATCCGCGAAGACCTCAGCCATGCCTGGATGCGTGGCGCGACGGCCCATCCGCTGCAAGGCTGCACCGAGCCGGACGAGACCATGGCAGGCCCGCCTACAGCTGGTGCAAGGCGCCCCGGCTGGCCGGACGCCCGGCCGAGGTCGGCGCGCTGGCGCGGCAGGTGGTCGATGGCCATCCGCTGGCCCCGCGCTGGCGCTGGAGGGCGGCGGCGTGCTGGCGCGGGGCTGCCGGCCAGCTGCTGGAACTGGCGCGACCCAGCCGGTGATGGAGGCGCTGGTCGCCGGGATCAGGCCGGGTGCGGCCTTCATGGCGCAGGGCAGGATGCCACGCCACGCATCGGCGCCGGCCTGGTCGAGGCGGCACGCGGCGCCCTGGGCCACTGGCTGCGCATCGAACAGGGCCGCACGCCAGCTACCAGATCATCGCGCCGACGACCTGGAATTTCGCCCCGCGACGCGGACGGCGTGCCTCGGGGCCGCTGGAGGCCGCGCTGGAGGTGGCGGTGGAGGGTGCGGTTCTGCCGCTGGCGGTGCAGCATGTGGTGCGTGCAGTTTCGATCCCTGCATGGTCTGCACGGCGCATTAGGTGGTGGCAGCGTCGAGCCGGGGCTTCGCGCCCCCGGACCCCCGCGGAGTATTTGGACCAAGATGAAGCAACTTTCGGTCAGGGTGCGGGGGCAGCAGGGCGTGGGGTTCCGCCCGTTCGTCTGGCAACTCGCGCGCGAGTCTGGCCTGCGGGGCGGTGTGGAACGATGCCGAAGGGGTGGGGATCGAGGCCGGGGGCGACGGGCTGGAAGGTCTTCGTTGCGGCGCTACCGGCGCGCTGTGCCGGCGCGGGTGGATGCGGTAGAGGTTTGCCTTGGCCGGCGACCTGCCCGCGGGCTTCGAGATCGCCGAAAGCCGGGCAGCGGCGCCGAGACGCGGGTGACGCCGGATGCGGCGACCTGCCCGGATTGCGCCGCCGAGATCCGGGGCGCGGGGCGGCGCGCCGGCTATGCCTTTACCAACTGCACCCATTGCGGCCCGCGCTTTACCATCCTGCGCGGCTTGCCCTATGACCGGGCGCGGACCACGATGGCGGCCTTTCCGATGTGCCCCGAGTGCCGCGCCGAATATGGCGATCCGGGCGACCGGCGGTTCCACGCCCAGCCGGTGGCCTGCCCTGCCTGCGGCCCCGCCCGTGGCTGCGGAGGTGGAAGGGCAGGCGGTGGCGGGCGACCCGGTTGCGCTGGCCGTCGACCGGCTGAAGGCGGGGCAGGTGCTGGCGGTCAAGGGGGCTGGGCGGCTTCCATCCGGCCTGCGACGCCACCAACCCCGCTGCCGTGGCGCTGTTGCGGCAGCGCAAGCGGCGGCCGTCAAAGCCGCTGGCCCTGATGGGACATGAGCTGGCCTTGGCGCGGGTGGCTGTGCTGGCCCTGCCGACCTGGCCCTGCTGCGCGATCCGGCGGCGCCGGTGGTGCTGGTGCCTGGCCGCGGCGTCCTGCCCGAGGGGGTGGCGCCGGAACACAGCCTTGGCGTCATGCTGCCCTATACAGCCCTGCACCACCTGTTGATCGATGCCTTCGCCGGCGCGCTGGTGATGACCTCGCAACTGTCGGGCGAACCGCAGGTGGTGGGCAATGACGAGGCGCGCGAGAAACTTTCGGGCTTTGCCGACGCCTTCCTGATGCATGACAGGGACATCGCCCGCCGGCTGATGACAGCCGGAGCGGGCGGGACCTCGCCCGACACCCGCGCCGCGCGCGCGGGCGGGTGCCGGGACGCCGCCCTGCCGCCGGGCTTGACGCCGCGCCGCAGGTTCTGGCGCTGGGCGGGCAGATGAAGGCGGCGATCTGCCTGCTGAAGAACGGGCAGGCGCTGTTGGGGCACCATCTGGGCGATCTGGATGATGCGCTTTGCGCCGAGGAGTTTGCGAAAGCGGTGGCGGATTATTCCGCGCTGTTCGACCACCGGCCCGCGCTGGTCGCGGTAGATGCCCACCCCGGCCATCGCGCCACGCAGGCGGGCCGGGCGATGGGGTTGCCGGTGACAGGAGGTTGGGTCTGGCATCATCACGCCCATCTTGCCGCCTGCCCGCCGAGAACGGCTGGCCGCTGGACGGGGGCAAGGTGGCGGGATCGTGCTGGACGGCACCGGGCTGGGTCCGGATGGCACGATATGGGGCGGCGAGGTGTTGCTGGGCGATTACCGTGGTTTTGGCGCAGGGCCTGGCTGAAACCTGCCCCGCTGCCCGGTGGCGACAGGGCGGCGCGCGAGCCCTGGCGCAATGCCCTGGTGCGGCTGGATCAGGCGGGCATGTCCGATTGGGCGGACCGGCTGTTCCCCGACAAGCCGCGCGATCTGGCCCGGCAGGCGGTGGCCAAGGGGATCAACGCGCCGATGTCCTCCAGCGCGGGTCGGTTGTTCGATGCCGTGGCGGCGATCCTTGGCATTTGCCCGGACGGCCAAAGCTATGAGGGCGAGGCCGCGATGCGGCTCGAGGCGCTGGCGGCGCGGTCCCTGGACCCAGCGGAATACCCCTGTGCCACCGACGGCGAAGCGTTTGACCCAAGGCCGATGTTGGAGGCCTGGCAGGCCGATGTGCTGGCCGGGCGCCCCGCGGCGGACATGGCGCTGCGCTTTCACCGCTTTCTGGCGGCGGCTGTGGCCGATTGTGCGAAAGTGTGGATCAACCTTGGCGAAGCACAGGCCGTCGCTTTGTCGGGCGGTGTTTCCAGAATGCGCTGCTTGCCCGTCTGGTGCAGGACGAGTTGCGGGATGTGCCGGTATTGGTCCATCGCATCCCCCGCGAATGACGGTGGGCTGGCGCTGGGGCAGGCCGTGGTTGCCGCCGCGCGGGCGCTGGACGGGGCGGAAAGCGGCTGACCAGCCGGGGGGCCGGGCGGTAAGTGCGCGACCGGCCGCCGTTGTGCCGGTATCATGCAAGCCATTGATCAAACGAGCGTTTGCAGCCGCCCCGCCCTCTGGCAGTTTTCTTTGCCCCCACCCTTTCCGGCTGGTTTCCTGACCCATGGAGAGATGCGCCCATCGCATCCGGGGCAAAGGGAGGGCCAGCGTTGAGCCAGATCGAAACCTTCTACGAGGTCATGCGCAAGCAGGGGATCACCCGGCGCAGCTTCATGAAATATTGCGCGCTGACCGCCAGCGCCCTGGGCCTTGGCCCCGCCTTCGTGCCCAGGATCGCCCACGCGATGGAGACCAAGCCGCGCACGCCCGTCATCTGGGTCAACGGGCTGGAATGCACCTGCTGCAGCGAAAGTTTCATCCGCGGCGCGCACCCCCTGGCCAAGGACGTGGTGCTATCGATGATCAGCCTGGACTATTCCCACACGCTGATGGCCAGCGCGGGCCAGGCGGCCGAGGCGGCGCTGGCCGACACGATCGAGAAATACAAGGGCAACTACATCCTTGCCGTCGAGGGCAACCCGCCCCTGAACGAGGACGGGATGTTCTGCATCGTCGGCGGCAAGCCCTTTGTGGAACAGCTGAAATGGGCGGCCAAGGACGCCAAGGCCATCATCTCCTGGGGGGCCTGCGCCTCTTATGGTTGCGTGCAGGCCGCCGCGCCCAACCCCACCCGCGCCACACCGGTGCATAAGGTCATCACCGACAAGCCCATCATCAAGGTGCCGGGCTGCCCGCCCATCGCCGAGGTGATGACCGGCGTCATCACCTACATGCTGACCTTCGATCGTCTCCCTGAACTGGACCGTCAGGGGCGGCCGGCGATGTTCTACGGCCAGCGTATCCATGACAAGTGCTATCGCCGGCCGCATTTCGACGCGGGCCAGTTCGTCGAGGCCTGGGACGACGACAATGCCCGCAAGGGCTATTGCCTCTACAAGATGGGCTGCAAGGGGCCGACCACCTACAACGCCTGTTCCACCGTGCGCTGGAACGAGGGCACCAGCTTCCCCATCCAGTCGGGCCACGGCTGCATCGGCTGTTCCGAGGATGGGTTCTGGGACCAGGGCTCGTTCTACGACCGACTGACCAACATCAAGCAATTCGGCGTCGAGGCCAATGCCGACACCGTGGGCCTGACCGCCGCCGGCGTGGTGGGCGGCGCGGTCGCCGTCCATGCCGCGATTTCGGCGCTGAAACGCGCCCAGAAGAAATACCAGGACAAGGTGGAGAGCTGAGCCATGACGATCAACACGCCAAACGGCTTTACCCTCGACACCACCGGCCAGCGCGTCGTGGTCGATCCGGTCTGCCGGATCGAGGGCCACATGCGCTGCGAAGTCAACGTGAACGCCGAGAACGTCATCACCAACGCGGTGTCCACCGGCACGATGTGGCGCGGGCTTGAGGTCATCCTGAAAGGCCGCGACCCGCGCGACGCCTGGGCCTTTACCGAACGCATCTGCGGCGTCTGCACCGGCACCCACGCCCTGACCTCGGTGCGCGCGGTCGAGGATGCCTTGGGCATCACCATCCCCGACAACGCCAATTCCATCCGCAACATCATGCAGTTGAACCTGCAGATCCACGACCACATCGTGCATTTCTACCACCTGCATGCGCTGGATTGGGTGAACCCGGTCAACGCGCTCAAGGCCGACCCCAAGGCGACCAGCGAACTGCAGCAGGCGGTGTCGCCCAACCACCCGCTGTCTTCGCCCGGCTATTTCCGCGACGTGCAGAACCGGCTGAAATCCTTTGTGGAATCCGGCCAGCTTGGCATCTTCAAGAACGGCTACTGGGACAATCCGGCCTATCTCCTGCCGCCCGAGGCCGACCTGATGGCCACCACCCACTATCTCGAGGCGCTGGACCTGCAAAAAGAGGTGGTGAAGATCCACACCATCTTTGGCGAAAAGAACCCGCACCCGAACTGGCTGGTCGGCGGCGTGCCCTGCCTGATCAACGCATTCCACCGGCGCCGTCGGCGCGATCAACATGGAGCGTCTGAACCACGTCTCCTCGATCATCGACAAGTGCATCGAGTTCAACCGCAACGTCTATCTGCCCGACGTGGTGGCGATCGGCGGCTTCTACAGGAACTGGCTCTACGGCGGCGGGCTGTCGGGGAAATCGGTGCTGGCCTATGGCGACATTCCGGAAAACGCCAATGATTTCAGCGCCGAACAACTGCACTTGCCGCGCGGCGCCATCATCAACGGCAACCTGAACGAGGTGCATGACGTCGACCAGCGCGACCCCGAGCAGGTGCAGGAATTCGTCGACCATTCCTGGTACGAATACGCCGGCGCCGAGGCCGGCAAGGGCCTGCATCCCTGGATGAAACTGCCCCCAGGTTCGAGCTGGGTCCGAATGCCAAGGGCACCAAGACCAATATCGAACAGCTCGACGAGGGCGGGAAATACAGCTGGATCAAGGCGCCGCGCTGGCGCGGCAACGCGATGGAGGTGGGGCCGCTGGCGCGCTATGTCGTCGGCTACGCCAAGGGGCATGAGGACATCAAGAACCAGGTCGACGGCCTTTTGCGCACCATGAACCTGCCCTTGACGGCGCTGTTCGACCTGGCTGGCGGCGGCGCGGGCGCTGGAAAGTGAATATTGCGGCCGGCTGCAAAAGCACTCTTCGACAAGCTGGTGGCCAACATCAAGGCGGGCGACGAAAGCACCGCCAACGTGGCCAAATGGGACCCGTCCACCTGGCCGAAAGAGGCCAAGGGCGTCGGCGTGACCGAGGCCGCGCGGGGCGCTGGGCCATTGGGTCAAGATCAAGGACGGCCGCATCGAGAATTACTTCAATGCGTCGTGCCGACCACCCGAACGGCAGCCCCGCGATCTTGCCGGAAATATAGGCGCCTTCGAGGCCAGCCTGATGGAAACCAGGGTGGAACGCCCCGAAGAGCCGGTCGAAATCCTGCGGACCATTCACAGCTTCGACCCCTGCCTGGCATGCTCGACCCATGTCATGTCGCCCGGACGGCCGGAACTGGCCCGGGTCAAGGTTCGCTGAAGGAGGATGCCATGATCAGACTTGCAACTGCCGCCGCCGTCACCCTGATTGCCGGCCCCGCGCTGGCCCATACCGGGCATGGCGATGCGAACGGGTTCCTTCACGGCCTGGTCCATCCCGTCCTTGGCCCCGATCACCTGCTGGCCATGCTGGCGGTGGGTTTGTGGTCGGGCTTCGTGCTGCCCTCGCGGTTCTGGGCGGGGGCCGCGGCCTTCATGGCGGCCATGGTGCTGGGGGCCGGGCTGTCGTGGTCGGGCATCGGCTATCCGCTGGTGGAACCGGTCATCGTGCTGTCGGTGGTGGCCTTTGGCCTCTTGACCCTGGTCTCGCGCCGCGGGCAGGCCCCGGTGTTGACCGGCGCCTCGCTGGCCGCGATCGCGCTGTTTGCCAGCGCCCACGGTCATGCCCAT
Source organism: Paracoccaceae bacterium (assembly GCA_041397345.1). Classification (GTDB taxonomy): domain Bacteria; phylum Pseudomonadota; class Alphaproteobacteria; order Rhodobacterales; family Rhodobacteraceae; genus Pseudogemmobacter. The sequence goes on along the minus strand of JAWKWU010000009.1, from coordinate 117,019 downwards.
GCGACCGAGGCGGCGGGCAACGCCGCCGCCTATCTGGCCGGTTTCCTGGCCGCGACCGCCGCGCTGCACCTGACCGGGATCGGGCTTGCCCGCGCCGTGGCCGGCCGGCCCGTGGTGCAGCAGACCCTGGGGGCGGGCATCGCGCTCTCCGGCCTCTGGCTGATGGCGGGCTGAGCCATGGCAAGCTCCTCGACCAATGTCCCGGCGCATGACGTGGCGCCGGAAGACCTGGCCAGCGTCAGCCGCCAGACCAGCGTCTATGTCTACGAGGCGCCGGTGCGCATCTGGCACTGGATCAACGCGGCGGCGATCATGGTGCTTTGCCTGACCGGCTATTTCATCGGCTCGCCGCCGCCCTCGATGCAGATCGCCGAGGCGGTGCAGCAATTCGTCTTCGGCTACATCCGCTTTGCCCATTTTGCGGCCGGGATGGTGCTGACCATCGGTTTCCTGGGCCGCATCTACTGGGCCTTCTTCGGCAACCACCACGCCCGGCAACTGTTCTACGTGCCGTTCTGGCGTGGCGATTACTGGAAGGAACTCCTGTATGAGGTGCGCTGGTATCTGTTCCTGGCGAAGGAGCCAAAGAAATACGTCGGCCACAATCCCCTGGCCCAGCTGGCGATGTTCTTCTTCATCACCCTGGGCGTCAGCTTCATGATCGTCACCGGCCTGGCGCTTTATGCCGAGGGCGCGCAGGAAGGGTCGCTGACCGCCGATCTGTTCGGCTGGGTGCATGGGCTGACCTGGAACAGCCAGCGGCTGCACACGCTGCATCACCTGGGGATGTGGTGGATCGTGGTCTTCATGATCGTCCATATCTACGTGGCGATCCGCGAGGATATCATGTCGCGGCAGTCCATCGTCTCGACGATGATTTCCGGCACCCGGACCTTCAAGGACGACCGGCCCGACTGACCGGTTGCGCGGGCGGGGCGGGGCATCTAGGTTTGGCCCGCCACCCAGCCAGCCCGGAGACCGCCATGAGTGACGACAGCCCCGATGCCCCGCCGGCCAAGGTCAAGCGGCCGCAGCAGGTTTATACCCTGATCGTGCAGGTGGGCCGCAAGGCGGGGGACGGGTTGCCGGACAAGGCTACCGGCGCGGGGCTGATGTGCTATGCCAGCGGGGTCGACGAGGCCGAGGCGGTACGCGAGACCGTGGCGATCCTGAAGGAGGCCGACCTGGCGCCGCTGGAGGTGCAGGGCCTGGGCACGCTGGAGGAGCGGCGGAAGGCCGGCGAGGAGATCGGCGCCGACGAGGTGGCGCTGATGGAGCGGGCGCTGTCGGAAAATTCGGTCATCGTGGCCCAGATGACCCCCTTTTACGACTGAGGGGGCGGGCAGGCGTCCCACGATGGGACGCGGCAAGGACGCAATGAATTCAAGGACTTGACCTGGTCGAATTAACCCATTGTTAACCTTTGCGCCGCAAAGGCCCAGGGTCTGGACCCTAAACGCGATCACCGAGACGAACCTCAACGTCAGTCTGTCGCTCAGTGTAACAACGCGCTTGACCGCAGTGAGATTGCGCTGCGTGGCGCGAGCGGGAAGCGCCTAACCTGTCGGCGGGCTGACAACCAAAACTTGACGGTTTCGAGATAGTGTCCATATACTATGGCAGGGTGGCCATGCGCCGGGTTAATCCAGAGTGGTCGAAAGGCCGCAGGCGAAACGCAATCATGGACCGGGGGGCTGCCCTACCTAAACCTTTGAAATCCTGTAGCTTGTGCCTGCGTCAGACCGGCTTGATCCAGAGGTGGAAGGGTCTTTAGGCCATAGCTCAGGTAGTTTCCGCGCCTGTTATAGATGTTGCCTTGCAGTTCGTGCAAGTATGTGGTCTCGACGTTACCATAGGGGTCTTGCTCTATGGCGGCGGCGATAGCGCTAACGCCGCAATCCGCGATCTGCAGTGCTGCCAAGCGCGAATGGTCCTGCGCATCAACAGCCTCGATGTCGATGACGGGCCAGTGTATCTGGGTTTGGTGATTGTCCCGCAGAGACCTCAAGTAGTCTTTGAACCCATCGTAACTTAGTCCGCCGCGCCGCGAGAACGTGATCTTCGCCCTGCCGTCTCCCTCCTGAACAGAGGGCCTCTTGTCCCGACACAACCAAGATACGCGCTCGATCAGGAAGCGCGTCAGGTAGAAGTAGAGCTGGTTTCTCTGAACAAATGATGCGGCGTTTGGCGTGTTTTTGAGTCCAAGCACACATGAGTAGCGCAGAGGCTGTCCCGCGATGATCTGACAGGCTCGCCGTTTCTGGTTATGGTTAAACTCTTTGAAATGAATAGATCTTCCTTTCCGGTTCGGTCGACACTCGTCCCCGATGCGATCCCTTAGCGCTACAGGTCAGGTCCCGACTTGCTCGCACTACACAAGCCCCGACTGCCAACCAGTGCGATGCCCCACCACCGCTGCCGACCTGACGAGCATGCCATCGTCGCCGAACTCGTCTATATATACGTTGAATGAATGCGCCATGTAGGCAGTAGATGAACAGCCAGAGTAAGAGTCAACTTGAACGCTTCAAATGCCAAGCCGCCCGCGAACTAGGCGCAGACGAAAACGAAACACGGTTCAACGAATGCTTAAATAAACTGGCCCGGCAGAGGCCCGAGCCGAAGGATGACAAGAAGGCCTCTGACGACTGACTGGCCTGTCACGCATCGCGGGCGCGTGGTTTGTCAAAAATACAATCGCCCAAATCTGAGAAGAATCCCCGGATTTCCTTTACGCGGATCTAGGCCGCGTCCGAGGGTTTCAGGCGCCGCAGCAGGCTGATCAGCGGCAGGGCCTCATAGTCCTGGAGGGCGCGCAGGGGCAGGATGGGCCGGTCGTGAACCGTGCCGTGATGCGCGGTCATCAGGGTGCAGCCGGCGGCGTCTATCAGGTGCAGCCCGCCCAGATCCAGCGACACCCCGGGGCGGTAGCGCGGCAGTTGTCGGCCAGGGCCGAGCGGCCGTCGACCAGCACACCGGCCGGCACCAGCACCTCATCCTCTCCGAACAGGTATTCGGCCTCGAGCCGCCGATCCCCACCAGCTGATCAGCCGACACCAGCAGGTCGCGGTCGCGGGCGTGAAAGGGCGCGCGCAGGACCACGGCGGCATGGCTGCCCCGGCTGGGCATCTGTGTCCGGCGCAACCCGCGCAGCCGCACCGGCCCGGCATCGCGGGTCAGCACCCATTGGCCGGGCGCAACAGGCCGGCGGGCATAACCCCTCGACCGTGGGCACCGGCACGGCCAGCCCGATCCAGGGCATCGCGCCGGCGGCTGGTCGCCCGCATCGCGAACCACAGCACCGGGCATCGCGCCGTCACCCCCTGCCCAGCGCAGACCTGCGCCAGTGCCGGGAGCGGAAAGCGCCGGCGGGTTCAGGCCGCAGGTCGAGCCGATGGTCGTCTCGTCCCCGTCATCAAGCCGCAGGGTCCAGCTGTTGTCCCCACCGTTCCAGTGGAACAGCAGCCGCGCCACCCGCCCGCCCGAGCGCAGCGCGCCGGGCAGGAACATGCGTTTCAGCAGGGTGCCATCGCGCCACAACAGCCCGATGCCGCTGCCGGGATGGTGAAACAGCGACAGCGCCTGCCCGCCCGCGCCGCGCCAGTCCAGCAACACGCCGGTCGGCAGCGGCCAGGAGAGTTCGATCACCAGCGTGCCGGCGGCCAGACGATCGGGCAGCGGCGCGCCGACCGGGGTATCGCGGTCTGACAGGAGCAGCCAGCCGCTCATGCCGCGCGCACGGCCACCGGTGCGCCCTTGTGCAAGAGCGCCTTCGCCTCATAGCTTTTCAGCGAGCGGCGGGCCGAAGGGCCATAGCCCTGGCCGGTTTCCGGGTTCAGCTCGGGGAACAGCATCGCCAGTTCGTCCAGCGTTTCCTGCGGCATGTCGCCCATGGTCTGCGGGCCGGGATGGAAGCTCTCGGTCGCAAGGCCCTGGGAATTGACGATCTGGTGGCGGTCGAACAGGAGGTGGATGTATTCGACATCGCCGCCGACGATGCGGCGCACCGAGCGGTCGTTGACCAGATCCTTGGCCGCCACCAGCACCTCTGTTTCACCAAACAGCAGTTCGGCCAGGCTGTCGCGCAGAAGGATGCGGTGCTGCGGCGAGACCAGGAGCTTGCCATGGTCGCCAAAGGTGCCGGCGCGGATGCAGATCGGGGCCAGGCCGCCGCGCGCCGGGACGGTGCGGCTGCCGATCCAGCGCAGCGGTTGCGGCCCGTCGTCCAGCGTCATCACCAGGTCGCCGGGGTGCAGGCTTTCGATCGGCACGTCGCCATCGGGGGTGCGGATCAGCGTGCCGGCGACGAAACAGGGGATCGAGTTGATGGTGACCAGGCCGATGTCGGTATGGCCCAGCCCGTCGCTGACCGTGTAGGTGAAGTGCAGCGTTTCGGTATCGCCATCGCCGATGATGGTCAGGGTGCCGTCGGCGTTCAGCGTGACCTGCTGGCCCGAGGCCAGGGTGATGGTCTGGCCCGCCACCACGGCGATGCCGTTCAGGTGGGTGATGACCAGCGAGGCGCCGGGCTGGTGCTGGTCGTTCACCAGAACGTCGACCGTCTTGGTGCCCGTGGGCAGCAGGGTGCGATAGTCGTCATGCGCGATCAGCCGGACCTGGGCGCTGTCGGCGGCGATCAGCACGTTGGAATCATACTGGCTGTCGCCGGTATCGGCGATGCCGATGCGGATCGAGTTCACCTCGCCCGCATTGACCGGGATGGTCAGCTTGAGCGTCAGGGTAAAGCCGTCCATCTCGGTGTTGTACTGGTCGCCGGTGTTCGAGAGGAACAGGTTCGGCTCGGTCGCGGGGTTGATGTTGTTGATGGCGGTGGTGCCGTTGCCGATCGAGATCGGGACGTATTCGCCGTTGATCCAGACGCCGAGGAAGTCGTTGTAGGACGAGTTGACGTATTCGGGGTATTCCTCGGAGGAGAAGACGAAGTTGATCGTCATCACGTCGCCCTGGGGCACGAAGTCGACATCCATCCAGACCGCGTCATAGGTGCGGGTGCCGGCGACGGCGTTGAACAGCGTGTTGTTGTCGACGCCCGAGGTGTTGGTGGTGGTGCTGGCCGAGCGGTTGGGATCGCCCCAGGACTGGGTGAAGTTGCGCACATCGCCGGTCGAGAGGATCACGCCGGTGGTCGAGGGCGCGACGCCGGCGGCCAGCTGGCCGTTGTCGTAGATCGCCGAGGAATAGGATGGCCCGGTATAGCTGGCGCCGACCACGGTGACGCCATCGCCAAAGATGGTATTGGCCATCTGCATCGCAGTGGCACTGGTATTGTAGCTCAGCTCGGCGCCTGTAGCCATGCCTGTATCCCGCCCTTGCCCGAGGGTCTGGGGCGAACGCCGCGTTCCGGCCCCCGATTTTCCGGGGTGCTGTCCTGCGTCCTGCTCGGGTCGGGCACGTTGGCCCGGTGTTCGTCCTGCCTCGGGGACTTGTTATTCAGACAAGCATAGGGCGAATTTCCGGGGAAGTCATCCCATTATGCGAATGCGGTGGCAGGCGCGGCCTTGCGGCCACAGCGGGGGCTGTTGCGGGTGGACGCGGGCTTGCGTAGGAACGGCGGGAAACCCGGAGGATGCCATGGTAGAGACTGTCGATCCCGTCGCGCTGACCGCCGAACTGGTCCGCTGCCCCTCGGTCACCCCGGCCGAGGGCGGCGCGTTGCAGGTGCTGGAGCGGCTGTTGTCCGGCGCCGGCTTTGCCTGCACGCGGGTGGATCGCGGCGGGGTGGCGAACCTCTTTGCCAGATGGGGCACGCGCGGCGCCAACCGCAGCTTTGGCTTCAACGGCCATACCGACGTGGTGCCGGTGGGCGACGCCGCGGCCTGGACGCAGGACCCGTTCGGCGCGGCGGTGGTCGACGGCTGGATGTATGGCCGCGGCACCACCGACATGAAATCCGGCGTGGCGGCCTTTGCCGCCGCCGCGGTGGATTTCGTGCGCCAGACCCCGCCGGACGGCGCGGTGATCCTGGCCATCACCGGCGACGAGGAGGGCGACGCCCGCGACGGCACGGTGGCCCTGCTGGACTGGATGGCCGGCGCCGGCGAAAGGATGACCCATTGCCTGGTCGGAGAGCCGACCTGCCCGGCCAGCATGGGCAGATGATGAAGATCGGCCGCCGCGGCAGCACTGACCTGCCGGTTCACCGCCACCGGGGTGCAGGGCCATTCCGCGCCTAGCCGCACCGGGCGCGGAACCAGATGTCGGCGCTGGTGCGGCTCTTGTATCCAGCTGGAGGAAAGGCCGCTGGACGCGGGCACCGCGCATTTCGACGCCTCGACCCTGGCCATCACCACCATCGATTGCGGCAACCCGGCCAACAACGTGATCCCGGCCCGCGGCACCTGCAGTGAACATCCGCTTCAACGATGCCCATTCGGGGGCCAGCCTGAGCGGCTGGCTGCAAGGACCAGGCGGCAGCGGTCCAGGCCGAAACCGGCGTGCGGATCGACGCCCAGCAGCATCCAGATCTCGGGCGAGAGCTTCCTGACCCCGCCGGGAGAGCTGTCGGCGCTGGTGGCGCGCGCCGTGGCGGCGGAAACCGGCGTCACGCCCGAAGCCTCGACCTCGGGCGGCACCTCGGACGCGCGCTTTGTAAAGGACCATTGCCCGGTCGTCGAATTCGGGCTGGTCGGCAAGACCATGCACCAGGTCGACGAAAGGGTGGAGGTGGCGCAGATCCACCAGCTGAAGGCGATCTACGCCCGCATCCTGCAGGACTATTTCGCATGATCGAGATCGCCCCCCACCCGCGACATCGCCACCTGCCGGGCGCTGCGCCGCAAGGTCTTCATCGAGGAACAGGGCGTCAGCGAGGCGGACGAGGTCGACGGCCTGGACGACCAGGCGATCCACCTGCTGGCCCGGATCGACGGCGTGCCACTGGGCAGCGCCCGGCTGCTGTTACGGGGCGAGACCGGCAAGATCGGCCGCGTCTGCGTGCTGCCCGTCGCGCGTGGCACCGGCCTCGGCGCAGCGCTGATGCGGGCGGCGATCGCGGAATTGCGCAGGCAGCCCGGCATCGCAGGCCAAGCTGGTGCCAGACCCATGCACTGGGGTTCTATCAGCGGCTGGGCTTGCCGCGACCGGCCCCGAATACCTGGACGCCGGCATTGCGCACCGCGACATGGTGCTGGACCTGTGATCCGAGGGTAAGGATAGTGCGCGCCTGCCGGCGCAAGCCTTTAGTTCTGGCTGACCGGGTCTCGGCTGGCCGATGTCGCAGGGGGGGCGCTGCCCCCGGCCTGCGGCCTCCCCGGAGTATTTCCTGCCAAGATGAAGGCATTTGCGCTTCATCTTGGTCATACTCGGGGAGTTTGAGGGCAGCGCCCCTCATCAGCTTCGTGGCCCCAGGGCACTGCGGGGTCCACAAAAGGCTTGCGCCGGCAGGCGCACAATCTGATTTGCCGGTTGTCAGGCGCTGGCGGTGAGGTCCGCCCAGCCGCAGCGGGCGGCCAGGGTCTCGACCGGGGTTTCAGTGCCCACGGCGTAATCCTGGCGGAACCCTTGCGAGCCGCGCGCCTTCCAGCGGTCGCGCAGGAGGTGCAGTCCGACCGGCTGATCTTGGTGATCGGGCTGCGCAGCGGCAGCGCGGCGCGCCATTGCGCTGCATGTAGCGGTAGCATTCGGTGAAATCGGCGCCCAGGGCCGGGTGGAAGCGGTCGTTGTGGATGCAGGGCAGGCCGCCTTGTACGCGCAGGCCGCGGGCGCGGGCCTGGGCCACGATGTCGGTGCCGTAGAAGTGCCAGCCCGGCAGCGACTGGTCGAACCGCAGGCCCGAGCTGCGGCGCAGCACGATCAGCAGTTCGTCGTAGCTTTGCACCTCGACCGGGGCCAGCGGCACCCTTCCGACGATCTGGCCCAGCGAGGACGACCAGACCGGGCCGATATGCGCCGCGTCCAGCCCGACGCCAAAGGCGCCGAACAGTGCCCAGTCGGGGTCCGTCGCCTCGACCTCGGCCAGCCGGGTGGCGAGCAGGCGGTCCCAGCCCGGCGGCAGGTAGACATCATGATGCACGAAGACCACGATTTCGGCGGTGGTCGCCGCCAGCGCCTGGTTATAGGCGACGGCCGCCGAAGGCGCGTCGCGCTGGACATGCACAGCGGCAGGTGGCCAAGGCAGGGCGAGCGGGCGAGGTTGGCCTGCAGGATCGTCTCGGAATGGCTGGCGCAGGCCAGGGCAATCCGGGGCGGGGCTATCTGGGTCATGGCCGGCCCCCCGAGGCGAAGAGGGCGGCCAGTTTTTCGGCCTCGCGGGTGATGTCGTGGCGGGCCAGCACGGTTTCGCGGGCAAGGGCGCCCATGGCCTTGAGCCTTTCGCGCGGGGTGGCGGCAAAGTCGCGGATCGCCTGGGCCAGTGCCTCGGGGTCGCCGGCCGGCACCAGCCAGCCGGTGTCGCGGCCGACCAGTTCGGGCACGCCCATGATGGCGCTGGCGATGACCGGGCGGGCGGCGGCAAAGGATTCCATCGCCACCATCGGCAGGCCCTCGGCGAAAGAGGGCAGGATCAGCGCCTGGGCGGCGGCCAGCTGGTCGCGCACTGCCGCCTCGTCCAGCCAGCCGGTCAGGGTGATGCGGCCGGACAGGCCGGCGCGGGCGATCTGGCGTTCGATCAGCGGGCGGAACGGGCCTTCGCCGATCAGCGTCAGGTGCAGGTCGGGCAGGTCGGCGGCGACCTGCGCCATGGCCTCGACCAGCAGGGGAAAGCCCTTTTGCTCGGCCAGGCGGCCGATGGCGACCAGCCGGGGCGGGCCGTCGGGCAGGGGCGCCGGCGCCGGAAAGCGCCAGGGTTCGATGCCGCAATGCACGACGTGCAGCTTGTCCCAATGGGTCAGGTCGGCCCAGCGGCAGAGCTGGCTGCGGCCGAAGGAGGAGATGGCCACGACAAAGGCGGCGCGGGCCACCTTGTCGCCCAGGGAATGGGCGCGGGGGGCGTCGAATTCCTCGGGGCCGTGGACGGTGAAGGAATAGCCGAGCCCGCCGATTTCCGCCGCCAGCATGGCGACGGTGGTGGAATTGGTGCCGAAATGGGCGTGGATATGCGGCAGGCGCAGGTCGTGGCAGCGCCGGGCCAGGTGCGCGGCCTCGAGCCAGTAGACCAGGTGCCGCAGCCGCCCGCCGGTTCCCGGCACGTCGCCGGCGCCGCGCCTGCCGCAGGCCAGCGCCAGCCGCAGCGCGCGCAGCGCGGGGCCGGGCCGGCGCAGCGCAAAGCCCAGGCCCGAGCGGATCAGCCGCCAGCCGCCCTGTTCCAGCACATGTTCGGTGCGGCCGTCCTCGGCGATGTCGGCGGGGTCCACCAGCTTGTCGCGGGCCGACCGCAGGGCGAAACGATGGATCTGCCATTCCATCCGTTCCAAGGCCTGGACCTCGCGCCGGATGAAGCTGTGGGAAGGCTGCGGATAGGTGTTGACGATATAGGCGAGTTTCAAGGCGGGCCTCTGGCAGGGGGCGGTCTTTACCTTCGGGGGGCGGGGGCGCGGAGGCAAGGGCCAAGCGCCGGGGACGGTGCATCGCATTGACCGGTGATGCAGCAAAGCCTTAGGGTCCGCCGCGGCGACAGCGGGATCGGTGGTGATGAGCGTTCAAGGAACCAGCCTGATGGGCCGCGCGCTGCGCGGTTCGGCCCTGACGGCGGGATCCTATGTGATCACGCAAGGCCTGCGGCTGGGGTCGAACCTGATCCTGACTCGGCTCTTGTTCCCCGAGGCCTTTGGCCTGATGGCGCTGGTCTCGGTGGTGCTGGTGGGGCTGCAGATGTTCTCCGACACCGGGATCGGCCCGGCGATCAGCCGCAGCGCGCGGGGCGACGATCCGGCCTTTCTGGACACGGCCTGGACGATCAACCTGGGCCGCGGCGTCCTGTTGTGGCTGATGGCCTGCGCGCTGGCCTGGCCCCTGGCCGCGTTGTGGGAGGCGCCGGAGCTGCGGGCCATCCTGCCGGTGGCGGGGCTGACGCTGCTGGTGTCGGGGTTCAACCCGACGCGGATCGACACGGCCAACCGGCATCTGGCGCTGGGCCGGCTGACCGCGCTGGACCTGGTGGCGCAGGCGGCGGGGATCCTGACCATGGTGGCGCTGGCGGCGATCTGGCCCACGGTCTGGGCGCTGGTCTGGGGCGCGCTGGCGGGATCGGTGGCCAAGCTGGTGCTGACCTGGGCGGGGCTGCCGGGGCAGGTCAACCGGCTCTGCTGGGACCGGGCGGCGGGGCATGAGTTGTTGCATTTCGGCAAGTGGATCTTTCTGTCCACCCTTTGCGGTTTCCTGCTGGTGCAGGGCGACAAGGCGATCCTGGGCCACTATCTGACCCTGCCGCAATTGGGGATCTACAACACCGGGTTTTTCCTGGCGTCTTTCCCGGCGCTGCTGGCGGGGGTGGTGGTGTCGCGGGTGATGATCCCGATCTATCGCGCAAGGGCCGAGGGGCAGGGCAGCGCGCGGCTGGAGCGGGCGCGCTGGGCGCTGACGGGCGGCGTGGTGCTGACGCTGGCGGTGCTGGCGCTGATCGGGCCGCCGCTGGTGGCGTTCCTGTATGACGACCGCTATCTGGCGGCGGGGGCGATCCTGACGGCGGTGGCGCTGGTGCAGATGCCGGGCGTGGTGGGCATGACCTATGACCAGGCGGCGCTGGCCGCCGGCGACGGGCGCGGCTATTTCGCGCTGATCGCGGCGCGGGCGGCGGTGCAGACGCTGGCCTTTCTGGCGGGCGCGCATTGGGCCGGGCTGGGCGGCGCGCTGGCCGGGCAGGGGCTGGCGGCGGTGCTGGTGCATCCGCTGATCATAAGGCTGGCGCGGCGGCATGGCGTCTGGGACATGCGGCATGATGCGGCGATGTTCGCGCTGGTCGCGGTGCTGGTCGGGCCGATCCTGCTGCTGCATGGCGCCGATCTGGCGGTTTTGCGGCGATAGCGCCTAGGATCGGCCGCAGTGCTGCGCTATGCCCGTGGCGAATTGCGACCCTGTGACAAAGGCCAGTAACGATGCAAGTCGAGTCGACCGCGCTGCCCGGCGTGCTGATCCTGACCCCGCGCCGCTTTGGTGACGCCCGCGGCTGGTTCATGGAAACCTACAGTGCGCCGCGCATGGCCGAGGCCGGCATCGCCATGGACTGGGTGCAGGACAACCAGTCCTACAGCGCGGCAAGGGCACGCTGCGCGGGTTGCATTACCAGGCGCCGCCGCGCGCAGGACAAGCTGGTGCGCGCCACGCGCAGGGGCGATCCTGGATGTGGCGGTGGATTTCCGCGGCGGCTCGCCCAGCTTTGGCCAATGGGTCGGGGTCGAGCTTTCGGCGGCGAACGGCCGGCAGCTGCTGGTGCCGAAGGGGTTCCTGCACGGGTTCGTCACCCTGACCGACGACACCGAGGTGCAGTACAAATGCAGCGATGTCTATGCGCCGGAATGTGACGGGGCCGTGCACAGGACGACCCTCAGATCGGGGTCGACTGGGGCGTGGCGGCACCGGTGCTGTCGGAAAAGGACAAGGCGGCGCCGGTCCTGGCCGATGCGCCGCGCCCCTTCCGCTGGGAGGGTGGCAAATGAAACTGCTGGTCACCGGGGGCGCGGGGTTCATCGGCAGTGCGGTGGTGCGGCTGGCCGTGGCGCGCGGGCATGAGGTGGTGAACCTGGATGCGATGACCTATGCCGCGAACGAGGCCAACCTGGCGCCGGTGGCGCAGTCGAACCTTTACAGCTTTGAACATGCCGATATCCGCGACCGGGCGGCGCTGGACCGCATCTTTGCCACCCATCGCCCTGATGCGGTGATGCATCTGGCCGCCGAGAGCCATGTCGACCGCAGTATCGACGGGCCGGCGGATTTCATCGAAACGAACATCTCGGGCACCTTCAATATGCTGGAGGCGGCGCGGAGCTGGTGGCTGCGCGAGGGCCGGCCGGCGGGGTTCCGGTTTCACCATATTTCCACCGATGAGGTCTTTGGCAGCCTGGGCCAGACCGGGCAGTTCACCGAGACCACGCCCTATGACCCGCGCAGCCCCTATTCGGCGTCCAAGGCGGCATCCGACCATCTGGTGCGGGCCTGGCATGAAACCTATGGCCTGCCGGTGGTGCTGACCAATTGTTCCAACAATTACGGCCCCTATCATTTCCCCGAAAAGCTGATTCCGGTGGTGATCCTGAACGCGATCCATGGCCGGCCGATCCCGGTTTATGGCAAGGGCGAGAACGTCCGCGACTGGCTTTTTGTCGAGGATCATGCCGATGCGCTGCTGCTGGTGGTGCAAAAGGGCGCGGTCGGCCGCAGCTACAACATCGGCGGCGAGAACGAGCGCCGCAACATCGACCTGGTGCGCACCATCTGCGCGCTGCTCGACGAGATGCGGCCCAGGGCGCAGGGCAGCCATGCCGACCAGATCGCCTTTGTCACCGACCGCCCCGGCCATGACGCGCGCTATGCGATAGACCCGTCGCGGATCCGGCAGGAACTGGGCTGGCGCCCCTCGGTCACGGTCGAGGAGGGGCTGCGCCGCACGGTGCGCTGGTATCTGGACAACGAGGCCTGGTGGCGCCCGCTCCTGGACCGCAAGGGCGTGGGCGAGAGGCTGGGCAAGGCCTGATGGACAGCCTGTTCTTCATCGCGTCCAAGACCGTCGGCATGCTGGCCCGGCTGGAGACCTGGGTGCTGCTGGCGCTGCTGGCGGCGCTGCTGGCGGGGGCCGCGGGCCGGCGCCGCGCCGCGCATCGCATCGTGGCCGGGGTGCTGGCGCTGCTGCTGGGGCTGACGGCGCTGCCGCTGGGCCTGCCGCTGATGCGCCTGCTGGAGAACCAGTATCCCGCCGCGCCCGCGCTGCCCGACCGGGTCGACGGCATCATCGTGCTGGGCGGGGCCGAGGATACCGCCGCCTATGCCCGCTGGGGGCTGGCCGGGATGAACGACGCGGCCGAACGGATGACCGCGGGGTGGAACTGGCCCGGCGCTATCCGCAGGCGCGGCTGGTCTTTACCGGCGGCGACCCAGCCTGCTGGGCGCCGGCAGCAGCCAGCACCTCGGCCGAAATGACCCGGGCGCTGTGGCTGTCGCTGGGGTGCCGGCGGCGCAGATCGTGCTGGAAGGTGCCTCGCGCAACACATCGGAGAATGCCATCTTCACCCGCGACCGATCGGGCCGCAGCCGGGGCAGACCTGGATTCTGGTGACATCGGCCTGGCACATGCCGCGCGCGTCGAGACGTTCCAGCGCAATGGCTGGACCGGGTCATCGCCTGGCCGGTCGATTTCCGCTCGGCCGGGCAGGCCTTTGTGCCGGGCTGGAAGCTGGACGACCACCTGTCGGATGTCGATATGGCGGTCAAGGAAATCCTGGGCCTCTGGGCCTATCGCTGGGCGGGGAAATGACCATGCGGCTCTTGGTGTTCGGCAAGACCGGCCAGGTGGCGACCGAGCTGGCGCGGCGGCTGCCGGCGGGGGTGCAGGCGCGCTTTCTGGGCCGGGAGGCGGCCGACCTGACCGACCCCTCCGCCTGCGCGGCCCGGATCGGCGATTGCGACGCGGTGATCAACCTGGCGGCCTGGACCGCGGTCGACAAGGCCGAGACCGAAGAGGCCACCGCAACCGTGGTCAACGGCGCGGCGCCGGCCGCCATGGCACGGGCCTGCGCCGCCCTGGACCTGCCGTTCCTGCATGTGTCCACCGACTACGTCTTTGACGGCAGCGGCGACCGCCCGTTCCGCCCCGGCGACGCGACCGGCCCCCTGGGTGCCTATGGCCGCAGCAAGCTGGCCGGGGAACAGGGCATCGCCTGCAGCGGGGCGCGGGCGCTGGTCCTGCGGACCAGCTGGGTCGTCTCGGCCCATGGCGCCAATTTCGTCAAGACCATGCTGCGGCTGGGCCGCGAGCGCGACAGCCTGAACGTCGTCGCCGACCAGATCGGCGGCCCCACCCCGGCCGCCGCCATCGCCGATGCGCTGGTCGCCGGCGCGCGGGCGATGATCGGCGGCGCCCCCGGCGGCACGCATCATTTCAGCGGCGCCCCGGAAACCAGCTGGGCCGATTTCGCCCGCGAGATCATGGGGCGCGCCGGCCTGGCCTGCCGCATCGCGGACATTCCGACCAGCGCCTATCCGACGCCGGCCCGCCGCCCGGCCAATTCGCGGCTGGACTGTTCGGATTTTGAGACCGAGTTCGGCGTGCCGCGCCCCGACTGGCGGGCCGGGCTGGACGACATATTGCGGGAGTTGAACGCATGACCCAGCGCAAGGGCATCATCCTGGCCGGCGGCTCTGGCACGCGGCTATACCCGATCACCATGGGCGTGTCGAAACAGCTGCTGCCGGTCTATGACAAGCCGATGGTCTATTATCCGTTGTCGGTGCTGATGCTGGGCGGCATCCGCGAGATCGCCATCATCACCACCCCCGACGACCAGGCCCAGTTCCAGCGGCTCTTGGGCGACGGCAGCCAGTGGGGGCTGTCCTTTGCCTGGATCGTGCAGCCCGGCCCGACAGCCGGGCTGGCGCAGGCCTATCTGCTGGCCGAGGAGTTCCTGGCCGGCGCGGCTTCGGCCATGGTGCTGGGCGACAACATCTTCTTTGGCCATGGCCTGCCCGAGATGCTGGCCGCCGCCGATACCCGCGCCACCGGCGGCACGGTGTTCGACTCTCGCGTCGCCGACTGAACGGTATGGCGTGGTCGATTTCGATGCCGATGGCCGGGTGCGCAGCATCGTGGAAAAGCCGGCGGTGCCGCCGTCGAATTTCGCGGTGACGGGGTTGTATTATCTGGACCACCGGGCGCCGGCGCTGGCGCGGCGGATCCGGCCCTCGGCGCGGGGGGAACTGGAGATCACCGAGCTGCTGGAGGTCTACCGGGCCGAAGGCTGCCTGTCGGTCGAGCGGATGGGCCGCGGCTTTGCCTGGCTGGACACCGGCACCCATGGCAGCCTGCTGGATGCCGGCAACTTTGTCCGCACGCTGGAGGAACGCCAGGGCCTGCAGGTCGGCTGCCCCGACGAGATCGCCTATCGCCAGGGCTGGATCGACCGCGCGGGGCTGGAGGCGCGGGCCCGGCTGTTCAGCAAGAACAGCTATGGGCAGTATCTTGCCGGTCTTTTGCGGGAATAGGCGGTCGCGCGCCGGCTTCGCCTGCTTTTGCCCGCGTTTGTTTCGGAAAAATTAACAATTTTCGGAAAGCGTAGGATTTAACGCTAGGAAACCGGTGTTTTCAGGGGCACTATCAACCCAGAGGCGTTTCTGAGGGGATGACGCATCGTGCTGGCAGGGTTTGTTCTTTCTGCGATCTTCTGGGGCGGCGCCGGCCTGTCCGTTGCCATGCTGTCCGGGCACCCGCCGTTGATCGCGCTGCTGTATTACAGCCTGGCCGGGTTCTGCGGCGTGTTGCTGTTCGCGCTGCAAGTCGTCTCGAACAGCCCGCGGATCAATCACCCGCACCTGTGACCGGGGCGAAGGCGCCGGCGGCTTATTCACCCTATGGTTGTGCATGCCGGGCGCGGGCATTCACCGCTGCCCCGGCGTCATTGTTTCCGCTTTGGGAACAATAATCCCCCGCCTGTTCCGGCGGTTGCCACTTTTGGTCGCAGCGAGCGCGCGCGCGGCGCGCGGCGAATCGGCGGCATACCTGTTTGGCGGCCCGGAAATGCGTTGCAATTCAAGGTTGTGTCCGTTTCCAAGCATGAGGGAATGCGGCTGAAAGATGGCGAAAATTCACGCAAACAACGGCAGAAATATGATGCAAACCCGCGATCCACCGTAGCGGCGGCCGGAACCGGGCGATAAAATGTCACCTGGGGGCGTTCGATAACGAGTACGAGTGATGTGCTGTCCAGAGCGCGTAAATCTGCAAACCGGCGACATGGTTCTGACCGAAACCGCCGGGTCGACCACCGTCCTGTGCCTGTTTCTGTTGACGGGGGCCTGACAATGACACTGAATTTGCAGCAGTTCGAGGCGCGCGCTGCCGTGCCCGCCGCAAAGACTGCGCCGGCCAAAATGACCTTTCCGATGGTGGAAATGCCGGTGGCCGCGCCGCAAGGCGGGGTCTATCGCCGCGGCTTCAAGCGCCTGCTGGACATTGCCGCGATCGTCGCGGCCGCGCCGGTGGTGGTGCCGATGGTGGCCGCGCTGGCCGTCATGGTCGCCCGCAACGGCGGCAGCCCGTTCTACAGCCAGGTCCGGGTGGGCAAGGGCGGCAAGCCCTTTCGCATGTGGAAGCTGCGCAGCATGGTGAATGACGCCGACAGCCGGATGGAGGCCTATCTGGCCGAAAACCCGGCCGCCCGCGCCGAATGGGACAGCACCCAGAAGCTGAAGGAAGATCCGCGGGTCACGCCGCTGGGCCAGATGCTGCGCCGCACCAGCCTGGACGAACTGCCGCAACTGTGGAACGTGCTGGTCGGCGACATGAGCCTGGTCGGCCCGCGGCCGATGATGCTGAACCAGCGGACGATCTATCCGGGCACCGCCTATTACCGGCTGCGGCCCGGCATCACCGGCTATTGGCAGACCGCCGGGCGCAACAAGACCACGTTCGAGGCCCGCGCCGGGTTCGACGCGGAATATGAGGCCGACCTGTCGCTGATGACCGACCTGCGCATCCTGGCCCGCACCGTGGGCGTGGTGCTGAAGGGCACGGGATACTGACGGCGACTGACGGGCCGCCCCGCGCAACCCGGGCGCAACAAACCGCCGCCCTGACCGGTCGGCGGTTTTTCCATGGCCGGTCGAGAGTTAGCTGAGCGCGGCGGCGACGAACAGCACCGCGGTCAGCCCGCCGCAGATCAGCACCACCGGCGGCAGGGCCAGCACAGCGGCCGCGCCACCGCGCCGGGTGCTGCGGCCCAGGGTTGGCAGGTCCAGTTCCGGAATGGCGACGATCGGGCGCAGGCCCAGCTGGCGTTCCATCTGCGCCGAGGTGCGCACCACCGGCCGCAGCAGATCGAGCGCGAAGGCCAGCGCCAGCGCCGCAAGGACAGAGGCCATGGCCCCGGCCAGGAACAGCTTTTTCCCGCCCGAGCCGACCGGGTTTTCCGGCGTCAGCGCCCGGTCCAGCAGGGCAAAGCGTTCGCCCTGCTGGCGGTCGGCCAGCTTGGCCTCGGTCTCGGCCTCGGCCAGCCGGGCGGTCACCAGATCCAGGCTGCCCTGCAACTGGTCAAGCTGACGCTGATAGCCGGCCAGCGCGCGCTCGACCTCGGGCAGGCGGGCCAGCGCGGCGGTCAGCTCGGCGCGGCGCGCGGACAACATGCCCTGTTGCCCGGCCAGAACGGCGATCTGGCCGTCGAGGTCCTGCAACCGGCGCTGGTCGGTGGCGCGCAGGTCATCGCGCGCGGCCAGTTGCCTTTGTTCCTCGGCCAGCGCCACCATCTGCCGGTCCAGCCCGCGCAGGTCGCTGTCGACGGCGGCGATCTCGTCGCGCTGCGCATCCGCGATGCTGGGCAGGCTGTCGCGGTTCTCGTTCTTGTAGGCGGCAACCTCGGCGTCGATCCGGGCGATCTGGTCCAGGATCCGCGCCTCTTCCTCGCGGTAGAAGGCCAGCGCGTCACGGGCCTGCGCCCGCTTGCCCTCGGACGACATGTCCAGCACCTCCTGGGCAAAGTCGTTGGCGATCCGCGCCGACAACGCGGCATCGCCATCGCGGGCGGTGATGATGATCGCGGAAATCTGCGACGCCGGCGCATAGGGCGAGTTGCCGGCCGCGGCGATGCTGTCGAAGGTGACGTTGCGGCGCAAGAGAACGGCGCGTTCGTCATCGGTCAGGGCCGGCAGGTCGGCATAAAGCCCGTGGCGTTCGATCACCGCCAGCAGGTTTTCCCGCGTGGTCAGGCGCTGTTCGATGGTTTGCAGGATCTGGGCCGAGCCGCCGCCCGGGCCCTGATCGGCCTGGCCCGGCGCGACCTGGCCCTGCAACACCTGGATCACCGCGCTGGCCTGATAGCTGTCGGGGCGCGATTTGGCGACGATGGCCGAGACCACCACCCCGACGGCGACGATGGCCAGCATCAGCCCGATCCGGCGGCGCAGAAAGTTCAGCAGGTCTTCGAGGTTCTGGATCTGGCCCATGGTCAGTCCCTCTGCCCATAGGCGTAGCGGTCCAGCGTCCGGTCCTGCGCCCGGTTCAGCACGGCGCCCAAGAGCGGCAGCCGCCCCTCGAACAGGCGTTCGCAGGCGCGGATATCGTCAGGCGTGGTGCGGGTGCCGTCGACCACCAGAATCACCGCGTCCACCTCGGGGGCGAGCGAGATCACATCGTCCGAGGCCAGCGCCGGCGGGGTGTCGAAGATGGTGATGTCGGGTTGCAACAGATCGCGCAGCGCGCCCAGCGCATTGGCGAATTCGGGGTCCTGGATCACCTCGGAGGCGCGGGCGACCGGCTGCCCGTTCAGCGCCAGCGCCAAGTTCGGGCCGATGCGGCGGAAATGCCCCTCGAGCGGCTGTTCCGAGAAGAGAAAGTCCGCCAGCGGCCCGATGTCGGTCTGGCCGAACAGGCGGGCCAGGTCGGGCTGGCGCAGCTCCAGGTCCATCAGCACCGTCCGGCACGAGGGCAGCCGCGCCAGCGCCAGCGCCAGGTTGGCGGCGACAAAGGATTTGCCGCAGCCATGGGTGGGCGAGGTCACGGCGATCCGGGTCCAGTTGCGGCTGGCCATTGCCTGCAACAGCCGGGTGCGCAGGATGTCGAAGGTGCGGGTCACCTGGTTCTGTACCGCATCCGGGAACAGACCGTTTCTGACCAGAAGATCGGCTGCCGGCGTGATCGGGGTGATCGATTCCCAGACCCGTCCGGGGTTGAACGGGTTCAGCGTCGCCGGCGTGACAAAGATTTCCCGCCCGGTGCGCTGGTCCAGCGTGACGCTGTCGCCGGGGACCATCTGGCCGGGGCGGAACAGCGAGACATGGCCCGATCTGGCCTGCTGGCCGGGTTTCTCGCCGCTGCCGGAATTGCCGCGGGACATCAGGATATGCCCTTCATAAGCCCAAAGGGACCTGTCGGAACCCCATATATTGCGTTCGACCATGCTGCCAGTGGGCCCTTGCTGCAGCGGGCGCGCCAAGGCGCGGCCCAGGAATTGTTACCACCCGCCTTGCAGCGGCACGAAGCCGGCCCCTGTGCGCAAGACCGCCTGACCCGGCATCGGGACGGCCCATTGCATGTTCGGTCCGGGCCCCCGCCCAGATCGGCCCCTGATAGCAGATCGCCCCGGAAAAAGGAAGCCCGTGCAGCCAGTTGCGCCTGATGGCGCCCCGCAGCCAGAGGTGGAAATCTTCCACGATCTGGCCTAGGGTCCGGCCGATGTCGCAGCCTGTTCCGCCCGCTGATCCCGCCGATGCACCGCCGCCCGTCGACGCGGTGGTGATCGGCCGCAACGAAGGCGCGCGGCTGGCGGTCTGTCTGGCGGCGCTGCGCGGGCAGGTGCGGCGCGTGGTCTATGTCGACAGCGGCTCGACCGATGGATCGGTGGCGCTGGCCGTCGCGGCGGGGGCCGAGGTGGTCGCGCTGGACATGTCCCGCCCCTTTACCGCGGCGCGGGCGCGCAATGCCGGGCTGGCGCGGCTGGGGGGCGAGGGGTTCGTGCAACTGGTCGACGGCGATTGCGAGCTGCGGCCGGGCTGGATCGCCGCCGCGCTGGCCGCCTTTGCCGCCCATCCCGCCGCGGTGGTGGTCTGCGGCCGCCGGCGCGAGCGGCATCCGGAGGCCTCGGTCTGGAACCGGCTGTGCGACCGGGAATGGGATACGCCGGTGGGGCAG
The DNA here is from genome assembly GCA_041397345.1 of Paracoccaceae bacterium. Lineage (GTDB taxonomy): Bacteria > Pseudomonadota > Alphaproteobacteria > Rhodobacterales > Rhodobacteraceae > Pseudogemmobacter. The sequence goes on along the minus strand of JAWKWU010000009.1, from coordinate 97,293 downwards.
GTGCGGGCCTGTGGCGGCGACGCGCTGATGCGGCTGGCGGCGCTGCGGGCGGCGGGCGGCTATCGTGACGACCTGATCGCGGGCGAAGAGCCGGAGCTGTGCCTGCGGCTGGCGCGGGCCGGCGGAGAGATCTGGCGGATCGACGCCGAGATGACGCTGCATGACGCGGCGATGACCCGGTTCGGGCAATGGTGGCGCCGCAGCCGGCGGGCGGGCCATGCCTTTGCCGAGGGCGCGGCGCTGCATGGCGCCGGCCCCGAGCGGCACTGGCGGGCCGAGACGCGGCGGGCGCTGGTCTGGGGGCTGGGGGTGCCGGTCGCGGCGGCGGCACTGATGCTGGTTCATCCGGCGGGGGCGGCGCTGATCCTGGCCTGGCCGGCGCAGATGGCGCGGCTGGGCTGGCGCTGGCGCCGGCAGGGCCGCGCCGGGGCCGAGGCGGCGGTCTTTACCGTGCTGGGCAAGTTGCCCGAGGCGCAGGGCGTGCTGGGCTATTGGCTGGGCCGGCTGCGCGGCCGGCGGCGCGGGCTGATCGAATACAAGTGACATCGGCCCGGCCCCCGGCAGGGCTAGCCGGCCCGCCGCAGCCGCAGCGCCTGCAGCGCCTCGGCCGGCAGGATGGCGGCGCAGGCGGCATAGCGCGGCCCCAGCCGCCGGGGCGCCGACAGCGCCCGCCACAGCCATTCCATCGCGATGGCCCGCACCCAGCGCGGGGCGCGCGCCTGTGTGCCGGCGACGAAATCCACCCCGGCGCCGACCGAGGCAAAGCCCACCGCGGGCGCAAGTTGCCGCCCCAGCGCCGCCAGCCGTTCCTGTTTCGGCGCGCCGAGCGCGATCAGGCACAGCCCCGGCCCCAGCGCCCGCAGGCGCGCCAGCATGTCCTGCGCCGCCGCGCCCTCGGGGTCGAACCCCATCGGCGGGGCGATCAGCGCCCCCGCGCGCAGGCCGGGCACCTGCGCCTGCAACCGCGCCATCGCGGCCTGCAGGCTGGCCTCGGTGCTGCCGAGGAGAGAGACCGGCCGCCCCGCCCCCGCCGCCGCACGCACCAGCGGCAGGACAAGGTCGGACCCCGGCACCAGCCGCACCGGTTGCCGGGCCAGCCGCGACAGCCAGACGATCGGGTTGCCATCGGCCACCACCAGATCCTGCCGCGCATAGGCGGCGCGAAACCCGGCGTCGCGGTGCAGCTTGACCAGGTGATCCAGGTTGATCGTGGCCAGCGCAAAGCCCTGGCCGCTGGCCAGCCGGCCCTGCACATCCGCCAGCAGGCTGGCGGCGTCGGCATGGGTCACGGCAATCTCGGTCTGATCGAAACGGAACAGCACTGGTTACTCCTTCCCCCGCTGCTCTAGCAGAAAATCCGCAGCACGGCGACCGCCGCCTGGCGGCAACACAGTGTTTCCACCGCCGCAAGCGCCAAGCGCCGCGTGGCCGGGCGGCGGAAATCATGCTATCACCCGCGAAGACGCCGCCCCGTTTCCCGGTTCCGTTCCCGCCCGCAGACTGTTTGCCCCGTGCCCCAACCCAACCTTCTTGCCTATGCGATGCTGCTGGTCTGGCCGCTGGTGACCTGGCAGCTGTTCCGCCGGCTGGACCCGGCGCGGGCGCTGATCTGGACCATCCTTGCCGGCTATCTGATCCTGCCGCCCGCCACCCGGTTCGACTTTCCGGTGGTGCCGGACCTGGACAAGGACACGGTGCCGGCGCTGGCGGCGCTGTTCTGCGCGCTGTTTTTGCTGCGCGACCGCGTCAGCCTGTTGCCGCAGGGGCGGCTGGGCCGGGTGCTGATCGGGCTGTTCGTCCTGTCGCCCTTTGTCACCGTGCTGACCAATGCCGATCCGATCCGCGTTGCCAGCGGCCATGACATCGCCGGGATGCGGATCTATGACAGCGTCGCGGCGGTGGCGAACCATGTGATCTATGCGCTGCCGCTGTTCCTGGGCCGGCGCTATCTGGCCACGCCACAGGCGGCGCGGGCGCTGGTGGGGGCGCTGGTTGCGGCGGGGCTGGCCTATTCGTTGCCGATGCTGGTGGAAAGCCGGTTCTCGCCGCAGATGAACGTCTGGGTCTATGGCTTTTTCCAGCACGATTTCTTTCAGACCATCCGCTTTGGCGGCTATCGCCCGGTGGTGTTCCTGCCGCATGGCCTGTGGGTCGCCATGTTCACGCTGATGTGCCTGGGCGCGGCCGCGACGCTGCTGCGCGAGGGGCCGGCCGAGGCGCGGCCCAGGCAACTGATGGCGTTCCTTTATCTGGCCTTCATGCTGGCCATCTGCAAATCGGCCGGTGTCGCGGTCTATGCCATGGCGATGTTGCCGCTGATCCTTTTGGCGTCGCGGCGCTGGCAGGTGCTGGCGGCGGCGGGGCTGGCGGTGGTGGTGATGGCCTATCCGATCCTGCGCGGCGCCCATCTGGTGCCGCTGGAGGCCATCGTCGACTTTGCCCGCGGCCTGTCGCCCGAGCGGGCCTGGTCGTTGCAGTTCCGGGTCGAGAACGAAGAGCTGCTGCTGACCCGGGCCGAGTTGCGGCCCTGGTTCGGCTGGGGCGGCTATGCGCGGAATTTCATTCGCGATCCGGTAAGCGGAGAGATCACCACCATTGCCGACGGCGCCTGGGTGATCCAGATCGGCACCTATGGCTGGATGGGCTATCTGGCCGAGTTCGGGCTGCTGGCGCTGCCGCTGTGGCTGTTGGGGCGCGAGGCGCTGGCGCAGCCGGCGCAGGTCTTTAGCGCGCCGGTGGCGGCGCTGGCGCTGATCTTTGCCTTCAACCTCCTGGACCTGTTGCCCAATGGCACGCTGGTGCCGGTAAGCTGGCTGATCGCCGGCGCGCTGTTGGGGCAGGCCGAGGCGCTGCGGGCGGCGCGCAGGGCGCGGCTGGCCGTGCCGGGGCGGGCGCCGGTCCGGTCGGTGATCTGATGCTGCGGGTGGATCTTGGCATCTTTGCCCATGACGAGGCGGCGGGGATCGCGGCGATGGTCGCGGGGCTGCGGGCGCAGGAGGCAGGTGCCGGTATCGACCTGCGTCTCCTGGTGCTGGCCAATGGATGCCGGGACGACACCGCCCTGCTGGCACGTGCCGCCGGCGCCGAGGTGGCGGACCTGCCCGAGGGCGGCAAGAGCCGGACCTGGAACCGCTTTGTCCATGACCTGTCGCGCCCGGATGCGGAGATCCTGGTCTTTGCCGATGCCGATATCACGCTGGATGGGCCCGATGCGCTGGCCCGGCTGATCCGGGGTCTGGCCGCGCGGCCCGCGCTCTGGGTGCTGAACAGCCTGCCGGTCAAGGACGCCGCCCTGCGCGGCCCCCGCAATCTGGTCGAGCGGCTGGCGCTGAAGGCGGCCGGCGGGCTGGACGACTGGAAGACCGCGATCTGCGGCCAGCTTTATGCCATGCCCGCCGCCCGCGCCCGGCGGTTCCGCCTGCCGATCGGCCTGCCGGTCGAGGACGGGTTCCTGCGCGCCATGGTGCTGACCGACGGGCTGACCGGCCCCGAGGATTTCAGCCGGATCGACGGGCTGGACGGGCTGCGCCACCTCTATGGTTCGGAAACCACGCTGGCGGGGCTGATCCGGCATCAGGAACGCATCGTCATCGGCAGCGCGGTGAACGCGGCGCTGTTCGGGCACCTGCGCGACCTGCCGGCGCCCGCGCGCGCGCCGGAATGCGCCCGGCTGGCCGCCGACCCCGCCGCGCTGCGCGGGGTCATCGCCGCACGGCTGCCGCGCTGGCCCTATGGATTCGTTCCATTTCACTTTCTCATCAAAAGGTTGGCCCGCGCCAGGCTGTCTCGCCTTATGGTTGCAATTCTGGGATTTGGCTTTGATGCCATTGTCTATGTCCGGGCGCAAATCGGCATGGCGCGCGGAACCGGGGCCGGGCATTGGTGACCTTTCGCTGCGTTTTCCCCGGCCAATTCGGGCGGGATTGTGGCAATACCGTGGCATTGTTCCGCCCTGTGACATGATCGCCCGCCAGGGGTGCCGGTGCTATCGCCAGAGGGCATTTTGAGGTAGATTTTGCAGACCGGGCAGGGAGTTGGGCTTCGCGGTGGCCGCCAGGGCCATCCGGTCCCCTTCTGCCCAAGGACGGAGTGATGACGGCAGGTAGAGATTTCCCCGGCGTGGCCGAAACCGATATCGCCATTGTCGGAATGGCAGCCCATTTGCCGGGCGCCGCCGATATCGGCGCCTATTGGCGCAACCTCGTCGCGGGGGTGGAATCGATCCGCGCCCTGTCCGAGGCCGAGTTGCTGGCCGCCGGAGAAAGCCCCGGCCGGATGCGCCGCCCGAACTATGTTCCCGCCGCCGCCGTGCTGGAGGGGTTCAAGGATTTCGACGCCGAGTTCTTTGGATTTTCCCCGAAAGAGGCGGCGATCCTGGACCCGCAGCACCGCAATTTCCTGGAGGTGGCCTGGGAGGCGCTGGAAAACGCCGGCCACCCGCCCGAGGCGTTCAGGGGCGCCATCGGCGTCTATGCCGGCTGCGGCATGGGATCGTATTTCTACTTCAACCTCTGTTCCAACCGCGATCTGGTCGACCAGACCGGCATGTTCCTGTTGCGCCATACCGGCAATGACAAGGATTTCCTGGCCACCCGCGTTTCCCACATCTTTGACCTCAAGGGGCCGTCGGTAAACGTGCAGACCGCCTGTTCCACCTCGCTGGTGGCGGTGCATTACGCGGCGCAGGCGCTGCTGAACGGCGAATGCGACATGGCGCTGGCGGGCGGCGTGACGATCGAGATGCCGCATGGCCGCGGCTATCTGCACGAAGAGGGCGAGATCCTGTCGCCCGACGGCCATTGCCACGCCTTTGACCACCGGGCCGAGGGCACGGTCTTTGGCTCTGGCGCGGGCTGCGTGGTGCTGCGCCGCGCCCGCGATGCCATCCGCGACGGCGACCATATCTGGGCGATCCTGAAAGGCAGCGCCGTCAACAACGACGGGGCCGCCAAGGCCGGGTATCTGGCGCCTTCGGTCGACGGCCAGGCGGCCTGCATCGCCGAGGCGCAGATGATTGCCGATGTCACCGCCGACACGGTGAGCTATGTCGAATGCCACGGCACCGGCACCTATCTGGGCGACCCGATCGAGGTTGCGGCGCTGACCGCGGCGTTTCGGGAAACCGCAGATACCGTGGGCACATGCCGCATCGGGTCGGTGAAAACCAACATCGGCCATCTGGATACGGCCGCCGGGGTGGCCAGCCTGATCAAGGTGGCGCTGTCGCTGCATCACCGGCAGTTGCCGCCCTCGCTGGGCTATGAGGCGCCGAATCCGGCGGTGGATTTCGAGACCAGCCCGTTCCGGGTGAACGACCGGCTGACCGACTGGCAGGCGCCCGTCCTGCGGGCCGGGGTCAACAGCCTGGGCGTCGGCGGCACCAATGCGCATGCCGTCTTGCAGGAGGCGCCGGCCCGCGCGGCCTCGGACGCCAGCGACTGGCCGTTTCAGCCGCTGGTCCTGTCGGCGCGCACGAAGGCGGCGCTGGACGGGCAGGCGGCGCGGCTGGCGGCGCATCTGCGCGCCCACCCCGATCAGCCGCTGGCCGATGTGGCCTGGACGCTGAAGGAAGGCCGCCGCGCCTTTGACAAGCGGCGGGTGATCGTGGCCGGCAGCCATGCCGAGGCCGCCGCGCTGCTGGAAGGCGCCGACCCGCGCCGCGTCTTTGCCCATGACCGGCTGGAGGCGCCCGAGACCGTCTTCATGTTCCCCGGCGGCGGCGCGCAATATGCCGGCATGGCCCGCGACCTCTATGAGACCGAGCCGGTCTTTGCCGACTGGATGGACCGCGGCCTTGCCGTGCTGGAACCGCAACTGGATTACGACATCCGCGCGCTGTGGTTGCCCGCGGCGGGGGCAGAGGCGGCGGCGGACCAGGCGTTGAAAAAGCCGTCGGTGCAATTGCCGCTGATCATGATCACCGAATTCGCGCTGGCGAAGCTGTATGAAAGCTGGGGCGTCACGCCCGCTGCGCTGGTCGGGCATTCGATGGGCGAAAACACCGCCGCCGCGCTGGCCGGCGTGATGAGTTTCGAGGATTGCATCGGGCTGGTGCTGCTGCGGGGCCGGCTGTTCGACAGCATCGCCCCCGGCGGCATGTTGTCGGTTCCGCTGGACGAGGCGGTCCTGCGCCCGCACCTGACCGGCGATCTGGACCTGGCCTCGGTCAACGCGCCGGGCCTTTGCGTGGTTTCCGGCCCCGATGCGGCGCTGGTCGAGCTGGCCGCGACGCTGGCCGCGCAGGGTATCCAGACGCAGCGCGTGGCGATCGACATCGCCGCCCATTCCCGCATGCTGGAGCCGATCCTGCACCGCTTTGGCGATTACCTGCGGTCGATCCGCCTGTCGGCGCCGGCGATCCCGATCCTGTCGAACCGCAACGGCCAGCCGCTGAGCGCGGCACAGGCGACGGACCCGGACTATTGGGTGGGCCACCTGCGCAACACGGTGATGTTCCGCGCCTGCCTGGAGGTGCTGAAGGAAACGCCCAACCGGGTCTATGTCGAGATGGGGCCGGGCCGGGCGCTGTCGACGCTGGCCCAGGCCAACGGGATTGCCGCCGGTCAGGTGATTGCCGCGCTGCGCCACCCCGAACAGGCGATGGCCGACGATGCCTGGCACGTCGCCTCTGTCGCGCGGCTCTGGGCCTGTGGCGTGGCGGTCGACTGGGCGCCGATCTGGGGCGGCAAGCGGCGCAACCGGGTGCCGCTACCCGGCTATGCCTTTCAGAAGAAGCCCTATTTCATCGAGCCGGGCCAGCCCGCCGGGGCCGAGGTGGACCCCGCCCCCGCCCGCGCGCAGGACATTGCCCAATGGGGCTGGCGCCCGCATTGGCGCCCCGCGCCGGCCGGGGCAGAGATCGACGACCTGGCCGGAATGGCGCCGCAGAGCTGGCTGATCTTCGCCGATGAGGCGGGGCTGGCCCAGGCCACCGCCGCCCGGCTGCGCGCGGCGGGCCACCGTGTCACCTTGGTGCGCGCCGGCGATACCTTTGCGCGGGTGGGCGACGATTACATCCTGTCGCCCGAACGCGGCCGCGAGGGCTATGACCTCTTGATCCGCGATCTGGTGGCCCGGGGCCTGACGCCGGATCGGATCGGCCATTTCTGGCTGGTGACGCGGGGCGAGAGGTTCCGCCCCGGATCGTCCTTCCTGCACCGCAACCTGGAGCAGGGGTTCTACAGCCTGATGTTCCTGGCCCAGGCCATCGCCGAAGAGGGCCTGCCCGGCCCGATCCGGCTGACCGCCTTTACCACCGGCGCGGCGCAGGTGAAGGCCGAGCCGCTGCCCCACCCGGAAAAGGCGATGATCCTGGGCCCGCTGCGTGTTGCCCCGCGCGAGGTGCCGGGGCTGTTGGCCGGCAGCCTGGACCTGGGCGCCCTGCCGGGCGATGCCGGCGCGCTGACCGAACGCCTGCTGGAAGAGCTGATCCAGGACAGCCCGGCCATTGCCGCCCTGCGCGGCGAGCGGCGCTATGAGGCGGGGCTGCGGCCTGCGCCGCTGCCGGAGGCCGCGCCCGACCTGCCGCAGGGCGCGCATGTCCTGATCACCGGCGGGTTCGGCGGCATCGGCCTGACGCTGGCCGAAGACCTGATCCGCCGCCATGGCGTGCGCATCACCCTGATCGCCCGCCGCGCCCTGCCGCCGCGCGAGGACTGGCCCCGCGTGCTGGCGGCCCTTGACCCCGCCGACAGGGTCGCGCGGCGCATCCTGGCCCTGCAACGGCTGGAGGCGCTGGGGGGCGAGGTTCTGGTGGCCGAGGCCGATGTGGCGAACCCCGCCGAGATGCAGGCCGCCCGCGACGCGGGTGTGGCGCGCTTTGGCCCGGTTCATACCGTGATCCACGCGGCGGGGGTGGTCGACGACGGCCCCCTGCTGGCAAAGACCCCGGCCGAGGTGGAAGAGGTCTTCGCCCCCAAGCTGCATGGCACGCAGGTGCTGGACCGGCTGTTCCCCGACGGGTCCATCGCGCGGATGGTGCTGTTCGCCTCGACCTCTACCGTCACCGGGCCGCCGGGGCAGATCGACTATGTCGCGGCGAACGAATACCTGAACGCCTATGCCCGGTCGCGGGCGGGCGGGCGGACGCGCGTCACCGCGCTGAACTGGGGGATCTGGGCGGGCGTGGGCATGGCCGCCGAAAGCCTGTCGGACCGCGTTGGCCGCCCCGAGGCGCCGCGCCTGCCGATCCACCGCCCGATGCTGGACGAGGCGGGCTTTGACGCCCGGGGCAACCGCATCTTTACCGCGACCTATGGCCTGGACCGCTGGGTGCTGGACGGCCACCGCACCGCTGCCGGCACCGCGCTGATCCCCGGCACCGGATACCTGGAGATGGCCGCCGAGGCCTGGGCCGCGCAGGGCGAGACCGGCGGGTTCGAGCTGCGCGACCTGACCTTCTTTCGCGCGCTCGACGTGGCCGGGGACGAGCCGCGCGAGATCCGTGTCCGCCTGACCCGCAGCGATGAGGGATATGGGTTCGACATCCATTCCGCCGTCGCGGCGCAGGGCCGCAAGGGCTGGTTGCAGCATGCTTCGGCGCGGCTGCTGCCGCTGGCAGAGCCCGCGCCGGTCATTGACCCCGCCGCCATCGCCGCCCGCCTGCCCGCGCCGGAAACCGGCACCGGCCTGCCCAGCCCGCAAGAGGCGCACCTGCGGTTCGGCCCGCGCTGGCGTGTGCTGGCGGCGCGCAGCACCGGTGCGGCCGAGGGCATGGCCCGGCTGACGCTGCCCACAGCCTTTGCCGCCGAACCGGGGCAGGGCTGGCTGATGCATCCCGCGCTGATGGACCTGGCGACCGGCTGGGCGATGGGCCTGATCGCCGGTTACCGGCCCGATCACCTCTGGGTGCCGGTGTCCTATGCCCGGCTGCGCGCCTATCGCCCGCTGCCGGCGGATATCGTCAGCCACGTCCGCAACGCCGGCCCCAACACGGCCGACCGCCCGATGGCCAGCTTTGACATCACCCTGGCCACGCCCGAGGGCGAAGTCTGCGTCGAGATCGAGGGGTTCACCATTCACCGGCTGGACGGCGCGCTGAGTTTTCCGCCCCCCGACGCCCGCAGCCTGGAACGCGATGGCCCGGCGGCCAAGCCGCTGTCGGCGGCCGAGGAACGCCTGCTGCATGCCTTTTCCCAGGGCATCCGCCCCGACGAAGGGCCGCAGGCCTTTGCCCGCGCGCTGGCCCTGGAGGTGCCGCAGGTCATCGTCTCGTCGCTGGACCTGCCCGCGCTGGTGCGCCAGACCGCCACGACCGAGGCCGCCCGCCCCGAGGGCCAGAGCTTTGACCGCCCCGACCTGGACAGCGCCTATGTCGAGCCGCGGAACGATATCGAACGGCGGCTGGTCAGCTTCTGGCAGGACCTTCTGGGCGTGGGCCAGGTCGGTGTGGAAGACAGCTTCTTTGACCTTGGCGGCCACAGCCTGATCGCGGTGCGCCTGTTCGCCATGGTAAAAAAGGCCTTCCGGGTGGAATTCCCGATCTCGGTCCTGTTCGAGGCGCCGACCATCGCCGCCTGCGCCCGGCTGATCGCCGACGAACTGGGCGAGATCCCCGAAGACGCCCCGCAAGGGGCCGATGAGGGGGCGGTTCAGCGCCCGCCCGCCCGCCGCTTTACCCACCTTGTTCCCATGCACCGGGGCGAGGGCGGCGCGCGCAGCCCGTTCTTCCTGGTCGCCGGCATGTTCGGCAACGTGCTGAACCTGCGCCACCTGGCACAGCTCTTGGGTGGCGACCGGCCGTTCTACGGGTTGCAGGCGCGCGGCCTTTACGGCGACGATGCCCCGCATGACGATTTCACCGCCGCCGCCCGCGACTACATCGCGGAAATGCGCGCGGTGCAGCCGCATGGCCCCTATCTGCTGGGCGGGTTTTCCGGCGGCGGGCTGATCGCCTGGGAAATCGCGCGTCAGCTGGAGGCCGCGGGCGAGGCCGTGCCGCTGGTCATCCTGCTGGATACGCCGATCCCGCTGCGCCCCGCGCTGGGCCGTGCGGACAAGGCGCTGATAAAGCTGGCGGAATTGCGGGCCAAGGGGCCGGGCTACCTGCTGGAATGGGCCCGCGCCCGCCGCGAATGGAAACGGCTTCAGGCCCAACCGCAGGCCGCGCAGGGTGAGACCGAGTTCCACAACGCCGCCATCGAGGCCGCCTTTCGCGCCGCGCTGCCGCGCTATGCCATGCCGCAACGCGCCGGGGCCACGGTGCTGTTCCGCCCGCCCCTGGACCGGCGCTGGCGGGTCACGGGCGGGAAATGGGTGTCCTCGGCCAGGGAATATGTCTTCCCCGACAACGACCTGTCCCGCTTTGCCCCCGCCCTTCGGGTGATTGAGGTGCCGGGCGACCACGACAGCATGGTGCTGGAGCCGAATGTCCGCGTGCTGGCCGCCGCGATGAAATCGGCCATCGAGGCCGCCGAAGCCGCCGAGGCCGCAACTGGCCCCCTGGCCCAGGCGGCGGAGTAGAGCGATGCCGCGCCTTCTGACCGTGATCCTGAACTGGCGCAGCGCCGACATGACGCTGAAGGCCGCCGAGGCCGCGCTGGTGGCCTTGCAGGGGATCGACGGCGCGCTGGTCATCGTCGACAACGACAGCGGCGACGGTTCGTTCGAAACCCTGACGGCCGAGGCGGACAGCCGCGGCTGGACCCGCGGCCCGCACCGGGTGCGCGTGCTGCAATCGGAGCGCAATGGCGGCTTTGGCGCCGGCAACAACCATGGCATCCGCGCGGGCCTGCCCGACGGGTCCAGGCCGGATTACGTCTACCTGCTGAACTCCGACGCCTTTCCCGCCCCCGACGCGATCGGCGCCCTGCTGCTGCATCTGGAAACCCACCCCGCCACGGGGTTCGCCGGCAGTTTCATCCATGGCCCGGAGGGAGAGCCGCATCGCACCGCCTTTCGCTTTCCCTCAATCCCCGGCGAATTCGAACAGCAGATCCGCCTTGGCCCGGTCTCGCGGCTGTTGCGGCGCCACATCGTCGCCCAGCCGATCCCGCAGGCCACCGCCCGCGTCGACTGGCTGGCCGGCGCCAGCCTGATGATGCGGCAATCCGTGCTGGACCGGATCGGCCTGTTCGATGAGACCTTCTTTCTCTATTTCGAGGAAACCGACCTGTGCCGCCGCGCCGCGCTGGCGGGGTTTCCCACCGATTACGTGGTGGAAAGCCGGGTGGCCCATATCGGCAGCGCCTCGACCGGGATGAAGACCTGGACGCGGATCCCGCGGTTCTGGCTGGATTCGCGCCTGCACTACTTTACCAAGAACCACGGCCGCGCCATCGCCGCGCTGGCGACGCTGGCCGCGCTGGCCGGCGGCACGCTCTGGCGCCTGCGGCTGCTGGTCCAGCGCAAGGACCGGGGCGACCCGCCCGGTTTCCTGCGCGACATGGCGGCGCATCACCTGCGCCATCTTTTCACCCGCGGAAACGCGCCCCCCTCCGGCACCCCCGTCAAGGGGGAAGGACCCGTGACATGACCCTCTCTGCCCTTCTGATCGGCAACGAAACCCTGACCGCGCAATGCGGCGAGCATTTGCTGGGCCGCGGCCACGGCATCGCCGCCGTGGTCACCCGGTCGGCCGAGGTCGCCCGATGGGCCACCGGGCGCGGCCTGCGGGTCGAGGGCTATGGCCCCGACCTGGCGCAAAGGCTGCCGCAGGCCGACTGGCTGTTGTCGATCGCCAACCTGACCGTGCTGCCCGCCGCCGTGCTGGCCCGGGCGACGCGGGGCGCGGTCAACTTTCACGACGGCCCGCTGCCCGCCCATGCCGGCCTGAACGCCCCGGTCTGGGCGATCCTGGGCGGAGAGGCGGAACACGGCATCACCTGGCACCTGATCGAGGGCGGCGTGGACGAAGGCCGCATCCTGGAAGACCGCCGCTTTGCCATTGCCGCCGATGACACCGCGCTGACGCTGAACACCCGCTGCTTCGAGGCGGGGATGGAATCCTTTCCGGCGGTCCTTGCCCAACTGGAAACCACCCCGCAGCCGCGGCCGCAACCGGCCGGCCCGGCGCAGCTGCACCGGGGCGCCGACCGCCCCGCCGCCTTTGGCCGTATCGATTTTGCCCAGCCGGCGGCAGGGGTCGCCCGCCTGGTCCGCGCGCTGGACCATGGCCGCTACTGGAACCCGCTGACCACGGCCAAGATCGACACCGGCACCCGCGTTCTGAACGTGGGCAGCGCCGAGCCCGCCGAAGGGAAGGGCACCCCCGGCAGCGTGCTTTCCGCCACGCCCGAAGGGCTGGTGGTGGCCTGCGGCACCGGGGCGGTGCGGTTGAACCGGCTGACCTGTCAGGTCAGGGGCGGCGCGGTCTGCCCCTCGACCGTCACCGAACCCGCGCTGGCGCCGTTGCCCCCCGACGAGGCAGCAAGGCTGACAGCCGCGCTGCACGAGGAGGCGCCCCCCGATGCCGCCCTGCGCCGGGCACTTGCGCAGCTTGCCCCCCTGCCGCTGGCCGTCAGGCCGGCGACCACGGCCGACTGGCAAAGCCTGCCGCTGGCCGCCCCGCTGGCCCATCTCGCCCTTGCCGCCCTGCGCGCCACCGGGGCCGATCACGCCGATCTGGCGGTTCACGCCCCCGGCCTGCCCGGCTATCTGGCGGCGTGGGAGCCGCTGCGCGTCACCGCGGGCGAGATCGGTCCGGCGCTGGCCGCCGTTACCGAGGCGCTGGCCAGGCCCGCCACCGGCTGGCCGCTGGACCTGATGACCCGCGACGCGGCGCTGCAGGGGATTGCGCCGCCGCCGCTGGGCCTGTCCGCCGCCGGCCCGGTCGAGGGCACCGCCGTCACCCTGACGCCCACGGCGCTGCACCATGACGCCGCGCGGATCGACGCGCCGGCGGCCGCCGCGCTGGCCTCCCGTATCGCCCATGTCGCGGCCCAGATCGCCACTGCCGCGCCGGAAACCGCGCTCTCTGCCCTGTCGGCCCTGACCGGGACCGAGCGGCACGAGGCCCTGACCCGCTGGAATGCCACGGAAAAGCACCATGACCGCAGCCTGATGGTTCACACCGCCTTTGAGGCGCAGGCCGCAAGCACGCCCGATGCCCCGGCGCTGGCCTTTGAGGCCGAGACCCTGACCTATACGCAGCTCAACGCCCGCGCCAACCGGGTGGCCCATACGCTGATCGCCATGGGCGTCGGCCCCGGCACGCTGGTCGGCCTGTCCACCCGCCGCAGCCTTGATCTTGTCGTGGGCGCGCTGGCGATCCAGAAGGCCGGCGGCGCCTATGTGCCGATGGACCCGGCCTATCCGGCCGAAAGGCTGGCGCTTTCGCCGAGGACAGCGCGGCGGCGGTGATCGTCACCCAGTCCGACCTGGTTTCCCGCCTGCCGGACGGCATCGCCACGCTGTGCCTGGATACCGATGCCCGGCTGGCCACCGCGCCCGAGACCAACCCCGCGACCGGCGTCACGCCCGAGGACGTGGCCTATATGATCTACACCTCGGGCTCGACCGGCCGGCCCAAGGGCGTGCTGGTCGAACATCGCAACGTGGCGAATTTCTTTACCGGCATGGACGACCGGCTGGGCACCGATCCGGGCACCTGGCTGGCCGTCACCTCGCTGTCCTTCGATATCTCGGTGCTGGAGCTGTTCTGGACGCTGGCCCGTGGCTTCAAGGTGGTGATCAGCAGCGACGAAAACCGCGCGCTGGTGTCGTCGGGGCGCATCGCCAGCACCCGGAAGATGGATTTCTCGATCTATTACTGGGGCAATGACGACGGGCAGGGCCCGAAGAAATACGAGCTGCTGCTGGAAGGCGCGAAATTCGCCGATACCCACGGCTTTTGTGCCGTCTGGACGCCCGAGCGCCACTTTCACGCCTTTGGCGGCCCCTATCCGAACCCCAGCGTGACCGGCGCCGCCGTGGCCGCGGTGACGAAGAACATCGCCGTCCGCGCCGGGTCCTGCGTGGTGCCGCTGCACCATCCGGCGCGCATCGCCGAGGAATGGGCGGTGATCGACAACCTGACCAACGGGCGCACCGGCCTGGGCATCGCCTCTGGCTGGCACCCTGACGATTTCGTGTTGCGCCCTGAAAACGCCCCGCCGCAGAACAAGGCCGCGATGTATGCCGCCGCCGAGCAGATCCGCCGGCTCTGGCGCGGCGAGGGGGTGGATTTCCCCAAGGCCGACGGGTCGATGTTCACCATCAAGACCCAGCCCCGGCCGGTCTCGGACGAGCTGGAAATCTGGGTGACCACGGCGGGCAACCCCGACACCTGGCGCGAGGCGGGCGAAATGGGCGCCCATGTGCTGACCCATCTGCTGGGCCAGTCGATCGAGGAAGTGGCCGGCAAGATCGTGATCTACCATGACGCGCTGCGCAAGGCCGACCACGACCCTGCGCGCTTCAAGGTGACGCTGATGCTGCACACCTATGTCGGGCGTGACCGCGAACAGGTGCGCCGCGTTGCCGAGGGGCCGATGAAGGCCTATCTTGGCGCCGCCACGGCACTGGTCAAGCAATATGCCTGGACCTTCCCGGCCTTCAAGAAACCGCCGGGCGTGACCAAGCCGATGGATATCGACACCCGCGACCTGTCGGACGAGGACGCGGCCGCGATCCTGGATTATGCCTTCCACCGCTATTTCGACGAAAGCGGGTTGTTCGGCACCGTCGAGGACGCCCTGGCGCGGGTGGAACAGCTGAAGCGTATCGGCGTTTCCGAGGTGGCCTGCCTGATCGACTATGGCATCGCGCCGGAACAGGTGATGGAAGGGTTCTATCCGCTGGCCGAGGTGGTGCGCCGCGCCAATGCCGGCGGCGGGGTCGAGGACGACGATTTCTCGATCGCCGCCCAGATCCTGCGCCACGGCGTCAGCCACCTGCAATGCACGCCTTCGATGGCGCGGATGCTGGTGATGAACGACGACAGCCGCATGGCGCTGGGCCGGGTGCAGACGATGATGGTGGGCGGCGAGGCGCTGCCAGGCACGCTGGGGACCGACCTGCGCCGGGCCGGGGTCGGGCGGCTCTTGAACATGTATGGCCCGACCGAGACAACGATCTGGTCGTCGGTCGACGAGGTGGGCGCCGAAGAGGCGGTGCAGAACATCGGCACGCCGCTGGCCAACCAGCAGCTTTACGTCCTGGACGACGCGGGCCAGCCGGTTCCCCGGGTCGAGGGCGAGTTGTGGATCGGCGGCGAAGGCGTGACGCGCGGCTACTGGCAACGTCCCGACCTGACGGCCGAGCGTTTCGCGCAAACCCGTTCCACCCCGGCCGGATGTATCGCACCGGCGATCTGGTGCGCCGGCGGCCGGACGGGCGGCTGGAATTCCTTGGCCGCGCCGACCATCAGGTGAAACTGCGCGGCTATCGGATCGAGCTGGGCGAGATCGAGGCCGTGCTGGAACGCCAGCCGGGCGTTGCCCAGGCCGTGGTCATCGCGCGCGAGGACAGCCCCGGCGATTTGCGGCTGGTGGCCTATCTGGTGGGTGGCGCCGCGCCCGAGGCGTTGCGCGCGGCGCTGGCGGCCGAATTGCCCGACCATATGGTGCCGGCGCATTTCGTATCGTTGCCCGCGCTGCCGCTGACCCCGAACCGCAAGATCGACCGCAAGGCGCTGCCGGCGCCCTCTTCGGCCCTCGCCACTCCGGCCGCGGCTGCGGCCTTCGAGGCTCCGACCTCATCGGTGGCGGCGGATCTGGCGGCGATCTGGAGCCGGGTGCTGGGCGTGGCCAAGGTTGGCGCCAAGGACAACTTCTTTGCGCTGGGCGGCCATTCGCTGCTGGCCGTGCAGGCCCACCGCGAGATCCGCGACAAGATGGGCGGCAAGGTGTCGATCACCGACATCTTCCGCTTTCCGGTGCTGGAACAGCTGGCCGCGCATATCGAGGGGCCAAGGAAACCTGCCGCTGCATCCGCCGCCGCGCCCACGCCGACCGCCCCGGCACCCGCACCCGCCCCGGCGCAGGGCGAGAGCCTGTCCGACGCCATGGACCGCCGCCGCGCCATGCGGTTGGCGCGGCGTGGGGTCGATGCCTGATCAGGCGGCCCTGCTGGCGCTGGCGCGGCGGCTGGTGCCGCCGGGCGTGGCGGTGGCCGCCGCCGATCCGGGGCGGCGCTATCCGCTGCTGGCCGGCGAGGCGCTGCCCCGCGCCGTGCCCGCCCGGCTGGACGAATTCTCCGCCGGCCGTCACGCCGCCCGCAGGTCGCTGCTGGCGCTGGGGGTCGCGGTCGCGCCCATTCCCATGGCCGAGGACCGCGCGCCGGTCTGGCCGGCGGGCGTGTCGGGCAGCATCACCCACAGCCGCAGCCTGTGCCTGGCCGCCGCGCGGCGGGGGCCGGGGCTGGGGCTGGACCTGGAGCCTGACGAGGACCTGCCCGCCGACCTGTGGCAGACGATCCTGACCGGGCAAGAGGCCGACTGGCTGCGGGGCCACCCTGAACCGGGGCGCGCCGCCCGGCTGGCGTTTTCCGCCAAGGAAGCGGCCTACAAGGCGCAATATGCCGAAAGCAGAACGCTTTTCGGTTTCGATACGCTGGCGCTGGCATTTGACGGTGCCGGTTTCACCGCCACCTTCCGCCACCCGATCGCGCCCTTTGGCCAGGGCCATGTCCTGACCGGGCGCTGGGGCCGCGCCGCCGGCCATGTGCTGACCGTCGTCACGCTGTGATGCCGCGGCGCGGCAGCGCAAATGCAGCGACGATTTGTCGCGACATATAGAAATTTTTCGATAACATCCGGGCGAATCCATCGCCCGGGCCAGCCCCGGCTACAGCCGGAGGCCCGTCTTGCGTAAACTTGTCGCCATCATCTGCGTTATCAGCTGGACCGGGTTCTGGGCCTTTGGCTACCTGGCCCTTGCCGCCGATCCGGCCGACGGCAACAGCACCACCGTGGCGATCATCCTGGCCGCCGTGGCCTTTCTGGTCGGCGTCTTCACCTATATGAAGCTGTGCCGCGACTGCCCCAGCGACTGGCGGCGCGCTACGCCGTCTGAGGGCGTCTGATCCTGCCCGCGGCCTCGATCACCAGGGGCCGCAACCCCGCCCCGCCCTGATCGAGCAGCGCAAACAGCTGTGTCCGCATCCGCGGTTCCCAGAAATCGTTGATATGGGCGGCCAGGCCGTCCAGCCCCTCGGCATGGGGCTTGGTCTCCATGAACTGGGCGATCTGGTTCGCCATGCGGGCGATCTTGTCAGCGGACATCTGCGGGCTCCGTCACGATGCGGTCGGTATGGGTGTAGGCCTCGAACCGGTCGGGTCGGGCCAGGGCGATCAGGGTGATGCCGGCGGCCTCGGCCAGGTCGACGGCATCTGCGGTGGGGGCGGAAACGGCGATGATCAGGCCAGAGCCCAGCAGCGCCACCTTCTGCACCATGTCGGTCGAGACGCGGCAGGTCAGCACCACGGCGCCGTCGGCCACCGGCGCCGCCGACCGGATCGCCCAGCCGGCCAGCTTGTCCAGCGCGTTGTGGCGGCCCACGTCCTCACGCGAGGCGACCAGCGCGCCGCCGGTCCAGAACGCGGCGCAATGGGCGGCGCGGGTAGCGTCATGCAGGGGTTGCGCGGCGGGCAGGGCGGAAACGGCCGCCATCACCTGCGACGGCGACATGCGAAAGGCGCCATGCGGCACCACCGGCACGTCGCGCAGCGCCTGGTCGATGGAATCGATGCCGCAGAGACCGCAGCCCACCGGCCCGGCCTGGACACGGCGCCGCGCCGCCAGCCGGGCCTCGGCCTCGGCGGCCAGCCAGACCTGCAGGTCCAGGCCGCGACCGGCCTGCACCACCTCGACCGACTGCACCTCTTCGGGGCGGGCGATGCCCTCCGTCAGGGCAAAGCCATAGGCGAAATCGGTCAGGTCGGCGGGCGTCGCCATCATCACCGCCTGGGTGGTGCCGTTGAAGCTCAACGCCACCGCCACTTCTTCGGGCAGCACCCGCTCTCCGGCCGCGATCTGCGAGCCGAAGGCCAGGCGCGGCAGCGGGCGGGCGCCCTGCATCACTCGGCGGCCGGCAGGATGCGCCGCGACATCGCCGCCTGGGCGTTATACTCTTCCTGCCATTCCGACGGCCCGTTCGAGGGCGCGACCTGCACCGCCGTCACCTTGTATTCCGGGCAATTGGTTGCCCAATCGCTGAAATCGGTGGTGATGACGTTCGCCTGCGTGTCGGGGTGGTGGAAGGTGGTATAGACCACGCCGGGGCTGACCTTGTCGGTGATCGTGGCGCGCAGCGTGGTATCGCCCGAGCGCGAGGCCAGGCGCACCCAGTCCCCCTCGTGGATGCCGCGGTTCTCGGCATCATGCGGGTGGATCTCCAGCAGGTCCTGGTCGTGCCAGACGACGTTGTCGGTGCGCCGGGTCTGGGCGCCGACGTTGTATTGGCTGAGGATCCGCCCGGTGGTCAGCAACAGCGGGAAGCGCGGGCCGGTCTTTTCATCGGTCGCAACATATTCGGTGCGGATGAACTTGCCCTTGCCGCGCACGAAGCCGTCGATGTGCATCAGCGGCGTGCCCTCGGGCGCCTTGTCGTTGCAGGGCCACTGGACCGAGCCCATTTCCTCGATCTTGTCATAGGTCACGCCGGCAAAGCTGGGTGTGGTCATGGCGATTTCTTCCATGATCTGGCTGGGGTGGGTGTAGTTCCAGCCCGCACCCATGGCATTGGCCAGCATCTGGGTCACTTCCCAGTCCTCATAGCCCTGCTTGGGCGCCATCACCTTGCGCACCATGTTGATGCGGCGCTCGGCATTGGTGAAGGTGCCGTTCTTTTCCAGGAAGCTGGAGCCGGGCAGGAAGACATGCGCGTAATTCGCGGTCTCGTTCAGGAACAGGTCGTGGACGATGACGCATTCCATCGCGGCCAGACCGGCGGCGACATGCTTGGTGTCGGGGTCCGATTGCAGGATGTCCTCGCCCTGGCAGTAGAGGCCCTTGAACGTGCCCTCGACGGCGGCATCCAGCATGTTGGGGATGCGCAGGCCGGGCTCGGGGTCGATTTCCACGCCCCAGGCCTTTTCAAAGATCGCGCGGACCTCCGGGTTCTTCACATGGCGATAGCCCGGCAGTTCATGCGGGAAAGAGCCCATGTCGCAGGACCCTTGCACGTTGTTCTGGCCGCGCAGCGGGTTCACCCCCACGCCGCGCCGGCCGATGTTGCCGGTCAGCATGGCAAGGTTGGCGATACCGATGACGGTGGTCGAGCCCTGGCTGTGTTCGGTCACGCCCAGGCCATAGTAGATCGCCGCATTGCCGCCGGTGGCATAGAGCCGCGCCGCGCCGCGGATTTCCGCCGCCGGCACGCCGGTCACCAGTTCCACCGCCTCGGGGCTGTGGTTGGGGGCCGAGATGAATTCGGCATAGTCCTGGAATTCGTCCCAGTCGCAGCGGCTGCGGATGAAGTCTTCGTCATAGAGCTTTTCGGTGACGATCACATGCGCCAGGGCCGAGACCACGGCGACGTTTGTGCCGGGGGTCAGCGCCAGGTGATGCGCCGCGCGGTAATGCGGGCCCTCGACCGTTTCGGTGCGGCGCGGGTCGACGACGATCAGCCGGGCGCCCTTGCGCAGCCGTTTCTTCATCCGGCTGGCAAAGACCGGGTGGGCGGCGTGGGGGTTGGCGCCGATCACCATGATGACGTCGGCATCCTCGACACTGTCGAAATCCTGCGTGCCGGCAGAGGTGCCGTAGGTCTGGCCCAGGCCATAGCCGGTGGGCGAATGGCAGACGCGGGCGCAGGTGTCGGTGTTGTTGTTCATGAACACCGCGCGGGTCAGTTTCTGCACCAGGTAGGTTTCCTCGTTGGTGCAGCGGCTGGAGGTGATCACCCCCACCGAGTTCCGGCCGTATTTCGCCTGGATGGCCTTGAAGCGGTCGGCGGCAAAGCCCAGCGCCTCGTCCCAGCTGACTTCCTTCCAGGGGTCGTTGATGCTGTCGCGGATCATCGGGTTCAGGATGCGGTCCTGGTGGCTGGCATAGCCATAGGCAAAGCGGCCCTTGACGCAGCTGTGGCCGCGGTTGGCCTTGCCGTGCTTGTAGGGCACCATGCGCACCAGTTCGTCGCCGCGCAGTTCCGCCTTGAACGAACAGCCGACGCCGCAATAGGCGCAGGTGGTGATCACGCTGCGGTCGGGCGTGCCGATGTCGATCACCGATTTCTCCGACAGGGTCGCAGTCGGGCAGGCCTGCACGCAGGCGCCGCAGGAGACGCAGTCGCTGGCCAGGGCATTGTCGGCGCGGGCGCCAAAGGACACCCGGCTGTCAAAGCCGCGGCCCTCGATCGTCAGCGCAAAGGTGCCCTGCACTTCCTCGCAGGCGCGGACGCAGCGCGAGCAGACGATGCATTTCGCCGGGTCATAGGTGAAATAGGGGTTGCTGTCGTCCTTGGGCAGCCATTGCGGATTGGCGGCGCCGCTGGTGTCGCGGGCGCGGAAATGGGTGTCGATCGCATCATAGCGCACGTCGCGCAGTCCGACGGCGCCGGCCATGTCCTGCAATTCGCAGTCGCCGTTGGCGGCGCAGGTCAGGCAGTCCAGCGGGTGGTCGCTGATATACAGCTCCATCACGCCCTTGCGCAGTTGCTTCAGCTTGCCGGTCTGGGTGTGAACCTTGATCCCCGGCGCCACCGGCGTGGTGCAGGAGGCAGGCGTGCCGGCCCGGCCCTCGATTTCCACCAGACACAGCCGGCAGGAGCCAAAGGCATCCACGGAATCCGTGGCGCAGAGCTTTGGCACGGCAATCCCGATCTCGTTCGCGGCCCGCATGATCGAGGTGCCTTCCGGTACCGTCACGTCAAAGCCGTCGATGGTCAGCGTGACCATCTGCTTCGATTTCGCGGCGGGGGTGCCGAAATCGCGGTCGGGGATGATGAAATCTCTCATCTTGTTAGCCTTTCCGATCGGCAGTTTTCTGGGCGGCAAGCTGGTGGGCAACGATGGCATTGGCATGGCCATGGCCCAGCCCGTGCGTGTCTTTCAGGTAAGCAACGATCTGCATGTGCGGCTGGTCCAGCCGGTCCCCGATCTGGTCGAACCAATGCGCCATCGGCTGGCCATAGGTCTTTTCGATCGACGGAAAGTAGGACGCGGGGCCCTTTACCTTCTCGGTCATTCCGCAGCCTCCCTGGCGCGCGCGAAGTCGTCGGGGAAATGGGTCAGGGCGGACATCACCGGATAGGGGGTAAAACCGCCCAGCGCGCAAAGCGACCCGGATTTCATTGTAGCACAAAGATCGGTCAGCAGGGGAATCGCATTCGCGTCACCGCGGGCGATCCGGTCCACGGTTTCCACGCCGCGCACCGCGCCGATCCGGCAGGGGGTGCATTTGCCGCAGCTTTCGATGGCGCAGAATTCCATCGCGAACCGGGCCATCTGCAACATGTCGGCGCTGTCGTCGAACACGGTCAGGCCGGCATGGCCGATCAGGCCGTCCTTGCCGGCGAATTCCTCGTATCCGAAGGGCGTGTCGAAGAGCGCGCGCGGGAAATAGGCGCCCAGCGGGCCGCCCACCTGCACCGCCTTGACCGGCCGGCCGCTGGCCGTGCCGCCGGCGATGCCGTCGACGATCTCGCCCAGGGTCAGGCCAAAGGCGATTTCATAAAGGCCGCCATGCTTGACGTTGCCGGCGATCTGCAACGGGATGGTGCCACGCGACCGGCCCAGGCCGAAATGCTTGTAGGCCGCCGCGCCCTTGGCCAGGATCACCGGCACCGAGGCCAGCGAGATGACGTTGTTCACCACCGTCGGCTGCCCCATGAAGCCTTGCAGGGCGGGCAGGGGCGGCTTGGCCCGCACCACGCCGCGCTTGCCTTCCAGGCTGTTCAAGAGGCTGGTTTCCTCGCCGCAGACATAGGCGCCGGCGCCGACGCGGATTTCCATGTCGAAGGCCGCGCCCAGAACCCCGCGCGCCCGCGCGATCTCGACCGCCGCCTGCATCACCCGGATGGCGACCGGGTATTCGCTGCGGATGTAGACAAAGCCCTTGGTCGCGCCGCAGGCCAGGCCGGCGATGGCCATGCCCTCGATCAGGCAGAAGGGGTCGCCCTCCATCAGCATCCGGTCGGCAAAGGTGGCGCTGTCGCCCTCATCGGCATTGCAGACGATGTATTTGCGCTCGCCCGCGGCCTCGCTGACGGTCTTCCACTTGATCCCGGTGGGAAAGCCGGCGCCGCCACGGCCGCGCAGGCCGGACTCGGTCACTTCGGCCACGATCTCGGCCTTTTGCATCGCCTGCGCCCGGCGCAGCCCGGCCAGGCCGCCATGCGCCTCGTATTCGTCCAGCGACAGCGGGTCGATCACCCCGACGCGGGCAAAGGTCAGCCGGGTCTGCGCCTTCATCCAGGGCAGGTCCTCGGTCGGGCCCAGCGCCTTGGGGTGGCTGGCCAGGTCGCCGAACAGGCCGGTCACGTCGGCGGGCGTCAACGGGCCAAAGGCGTGGCGGACGCCGTCGACCTCGACCTCGGCCAGGGGTTCCAGCCAGACCATGCCGCGGCTGCCGTTGCGCACCAGCGCCACCTGCTTGCCACGGGTCGCCGCCTCTGCGGCGATGGCATCGGCCACCTCATCGGCGCCCAGCGCCACGGCCGCGGAATCGAGGGGAAGCCAGATCTTCATTTGCGCGCCCCTTCGATGATCGCATCCAGTTTGGCCACGTCCAGCCGCCCGACCAGCTTTTCCCCGACCAGCGCCGAGGGGCCGCAGGCGCAAAGACCCAAGCAGAACACCGGCTCCAGCGTCACCTTGCCGTCCGGCGTGGTCTCGTGCCAGTCGAGGCCCAGTTTCTTGCGGGCGTGATCGGCCAGCGCATCGGCCCCGACCGACTGGCAGCTTTCGGCGCGGCACAGCTTCAGCACCGTGCGCCCGGCGGGTTTGGCCCGGTAATCATGGTAGAAGGACATCACGCCATGGGCCTCGGCCTTGGTGATGTTCAGGTCGGCGGCGATGATCGGCAGCGCCGCCTCGGGCACATGGCCGAACGCCTCTTGCACGGCGTGCAGGATGGGCAGCAGCGCGCCCTCCATGCCCCGGTGGGTGTCCAGGATTTCGTGGATGCGGTGTTCAAGATCGACGGAATCGAGCATGCGGGCGGCCTTCTGCTAGCTGGTGGCAGAAATAGCCCGGTTGATAGGGAAATCAATATGAATATGCCGTTAGTCGATAGGCGTTGTCTATCGAAACGACAGCTTTGCCGCCGTCTCCAGCAGCGCCGCCAAAACCGGCGTCTGCGGATCGCGGCGGGCGGTAATCAGCCCGACGGTATGTTCCGCCTCGGGGTCGATCAGCGGAATGGCCCGCAGCCGGCCACCCTCGGCAAAGATCCGCGCCAGCCGCATCGGCACGATAGAGGCCCATTGCCCGGTCATCACATGCGAGATCAGCGCGATGGTGGAATTCGATTCCACCGGCGCCGCGACCTGCGCGCCCGCCTCGGCCAGGTGCTGGTTGACGATGCGCCGGTTCTGCATGTCGCCGGTCAAGAGGCACAGCGGCTGTTCGGCGGCCTCGGCCCAGGTCACGGTGCTGCGGCTGGCCAGCACCGTGCCGGGGGCGCAGAGATAGCGGTAGAATTCGCTGTAAAGCGGCACCTGCAACACCCGGCCCAGCGGTTCGTTGTCCAGATAGGTGATGCCGGCATCCAGTTCGAGGGATTCGATCTGGGTCAGGATCTCGGCGCTGGTGCGCGACAGGATCGACACCTTCACGCCGGGATGGCGGGCGGTAAAGGGGGCGGTCAGGTCGGCCACCATGGCCAGCGCGGTGGGAATGACCCCCAGCCGCAGGTTGCCCGACAGGCCGGCGCGCACCGCCCGCATCTCGTCTTTCAGCGCGCGGGCATCGGCGACGATCTGCAGGGCGCGGTCCAGCACCCGCTGGCCCTCGGGCGTCAGGCCCTGGAACCGGCTGCCGCGGAACACCAGCTGCACGCCCAGCTGATCCTCAAGCTGGCGGATGGCCGACGACAGCGAGGGTTGCGTCACGCCGCAGGCCTCGGCCGCGCGGCCGAAATGGCGCTCGCGGGCCAGGGCGATGAACATTTCCAGCTTGTCGATCATGGCCGCCAACCTGCCCCGGCGCGGCGCTTGCGGCAAGAGACAGGAACGCCTACCTGTGATCCATGAGAAAACTGGTTCCCTTCCTGTCGAAACGCCCCCGTGTCGCGCTCATCCGCCTGCAGGGCACCATTGGCGCCGGCGGCCGTGCGCTGAGCGATGCCGCCCTGGCCCCCGCGATCGAAAAGGCGTTCCGCGCCAGGCCGGACGCGGTGGCGCTGGCGATCAACTCGCCCGGCGGGTCGGCGACGCAATCCAGCCTGATCGCCGCCCGCATCCGCCGCCTGGCCGACGAGAAGAAGATCCCCGTCCACGCCTTTGTCGAGGATGTCGCCGCATCGGGCGGCTACTGGCTGGCCTCGGCCGCCGACCGGATCTGGGTCGACCGCGCCTCGATCGTCGGCTCGATCGGGGTGATATTCGCCGGCTTCGGCTTTGCCGAGCTGATCGCGCGGCACGGCGTGGAACGCCGCGTCCACACCGCCGGCACCGCCAAGTCCTTTGCCGACCCGTTCCGCCCGCAGACCGAGGCGGACGTGGCGCGCATTCACGGCCTGCTGGCGCCGCTGCACCAGGTGTTCATCGAACAGGTGAAATCCCGCCGCGGCAGCCGGCTGGTCACCGACACCGACCTGTTCAACGCCGATATCTGGGTGGGCGAGGCGGCGGTGGCCACCGGGCTGGTCGACGGCATCGCGCATCTGAAACCGAAGATGATCGAGTTATACGGCGACAAGGTCCGCCTGCAACCCTATGGCCAGCGGCGCGGCCTGCTGCAACGTTTCGGGCTGTCGCTGGTGGACAACGCGCTGGCCGGCGTGGAAGATCGGGCGCTCTGGGCGCGATACGGTCTCTGAGATGCTGGTCAAGGTCATCCTCATCTTTCTTCTGGCCATGGTGCTGGTCGGCATGCTGGGCAAGCTGTTGTTCCCCGGCGCCGCCGGCCGCATCACCCGGCGCAAGGGCAAGTACTGCGCCGATTGCGGCCGCCCGCTGATCGGCAAGACCTGTTCCTGCGGGGGCAAGTCATGACCGCCGCACTGGTCACCGGCGCGGGCAAGCGGCTGGGCCGCGCCATGGCGCTGTATCTGGCGCGGCGCGGGCATGACCTGGCGCTGCATTACGCCAGTTCCGGCGACGAAGCCGAAGGCCTGGCCGAGGAAATCCGCGCGCTGGGCCGCAAGGCCGTGACCCTGCAGGCCGATCTGTTGCACGAGAACCAGGTCGAGACCCTGGTCCCCCGCGCCACCGCCGCGCTGGGCCCGCTGACGGTGCTGGTCAACAACGCCTCGATCTTTGAATACGACCGGATCGACACCGCCACCCGGCAGGGCTGGGACCGGCACATGGAATCGAACCTGCGCGCGCCCTATGTGCTGATCCAGGGTTTCGCCCGGCAATGCCCCGAGGCCAGCCCCGACGCGACCGGCGAACCCCGCGCCGCCGGCCTGGTCGTCAACATGATCGACCAGCGCGTGTGGAAGCCGACACCGGAATTTTCCACCTATACCATCGCCAAGATGGGCCTCTGGGCGCTGACCCGCACCGCCGCCCAGGGCTGGCCCCGCGCATCCGCGTCAACGCCATCGGCCCCGGCCCCACCCTGCAGGGCGCCCGCCAGTCCGACAGCCACTTTGCCCGCCAGCGCGCCGCCACCATTCTCAATCGTGGGGCGAACCCCGAAGACGTGCTTGCCGCCCTGGGTTTCTTCCTCGACAGCCCCTCTGTCACCGGCCAGATGATCGCGGTCGACGGCGGCCAGCATCTGGGCTGGAAGACTCCGGATGTGCTGGGCCTGGAATAGCCGGGCCTGCCCCCGCGTCAAAGTTGTCCACCTTAACCATTTCCGTCACGGCGGCGTTACAAAAAGGCCTGTCTTCTCAACTGTTTGCCAGATGGTTAATTTTCTTTCGTTTGAAATCAACGGGTTAAAATATCGCCTAAAAAATAGGCACTCCGGGGAACGGGGCCGAAAACAACGGAAAACTGCGGCTCCTGAAATCTTCTCCGCAAACTTATCCACAGAAACCGTGGACAGCTTTCCCCTTGCCCCTCCCCGTGGTTCATTGCAGCCAGAGCAAAGAATCGCGACATCCGATATGGGCCTTTCCGCATGACCGAGACGCCGCGCACCGGGCAACAGGTGATCCAGGATCATCTGCGCCAGCTGACCTCTTCGCCGGGGGTCTACCGGATGCTGAACGCCCAGTCCGAGGTGCTGTATGTCGGCAAGGCGCGCAACCTCAAGGCGCGGGTTTCCAGCTATGCCCGGCCCACCGGCCATTCGGCGCGGATCGCCCGGATGATCGCGGAAACCGCCTCGATGATGTTCCTGACGACCCGGACCGAGGTCGAGGCGCTGCTTCTGGAACAGAACCTGATCAAGCAGCTGAAGCCGCGCTACAACGTGCTGATGCGCGACGACAAGTCGTTCCCGAACATCCTGATCGGCAAGCAGCACGCCTTTCCCCAGATCAAGAAGCACCGCGGCGCGAAAAGGAAAAGGGCAGCTACTTTGGCCCCTTTGCCAGCGCCGGCGCGGTGAACCGCACGCTGAACCAGTTGCAGAAGGTGTTCCTGCTGCGCAATTGCAGCGACCCGATGTTCGAAAGCCGGACGCGGCCCTGCCTGCAATTCCAGATCAAGCGGTGCAGCGCGCCCTGTGTCGGCCGCATCTCCGAGGCGGATTATGCCGAACTGGTGGCCGATGCCGAACGGTTCCTGCAGGGCAAGTCGACCTCTGTGCAGGCCGACCTGGCCCGCGCCATGGCCGAGGCCAGCGAGGCGATGGAATTCGAACGCGCCGCCGCCCTGCGCGACCGGATCAAGGCGCTGACCGCCGTGCAGTCGGCGCAGGGCATCAACCCGCAGGGCGTGGCCGAGGCCGATGTGGTCGCGCTGCACCTGGACCATGGCCAGGCCTGCGTGCAGGTGTTCTTCATCCGCGCCAACCAGAGCTGGGGCAACCGCGACTTCTATCCCCGCACCGGCTCGGGCGCCGAGGAGCCAGAGATCCTCGAGGCCTTCCTGACCCAGTTCTACGATGACAAGGACCCGCCCCGGCTGATCCTCCTGTCGCATCCCGTGGACAACCCCGACCTGGTGGCGCAGGCGCTGACGGAACGCGCCGGCCGCAAGGTCGAGCTGGCCGTTCCCCAGCGCGGCGAAAAGGCCGAGCTGGTCGAGAATGCCGCCCGCAACGCCCGCGAAAGCCTGGCCCGGCGGATGGCCGAAACCTCGACCCAGGCGCGGCTCTTGCAGGGCATGGCCGAGGCCTTCGACCTGGAGGGCCCGCCGCAGCGGATCGAGGTCTATGACAACGCCCATATCCAGGGCGCCGACGCGGTGGGCGGCATGGTCGTCGCCGGCCCCGAAGGCTTCGTCAAGTCGCAATACCGCAAGTTCAACATCCGCTCGGCCGCCGGCGCCAACAGCGACGACTTTGGCATGATGCGCGAGGTGCTGTCCCGCCGCTTTGACCGCCTGCTGAAGGAAGACCCCGGCCGCGGCAGCGACCTCTGGCCCGACCTTCTGCTGATCGACGGCGGTCCGGGCCAGGTCTCGGCCGTCCACGGCATCCTGACCGAAATGGGGGTCGAGGACATCCCGGTGGTCGGCGTGGCCAAGGGCATCGACCGCGACGCCGGCAAGGAGGAATTCCACCGCCCCGGCGAGATGCCCTTTGCGCTGCAAAGAAACGACCCGGTGCTGTATTTCGTCCAGCGCCTGCGCGACGAGGCGCACCGCTGGGCCAACGGCGCCCACCGCGCAAAGCGGGCGAAATCGGTCGGCGCCACGCCGCTGGACGAAATCCCCGGCGTCGGAGCCACCCGCAAGCGCGCGCTGCTGGCGCATTTCGGCAGCGCCAAGGCCGTCGCCCGCGCAGCCCTGCCCGACCTGATGGCCGTCGACGGCATCTCCGAGGCCATGGCCGAAACGGTCTACAACTTCTTTCACCGCGACTGACCCCGGCCTTGTGGCGCTAACCTCGCCGTAAGGAATTGCTGCGAACACTGGCCCGAACTCAGCTATGGGGCCCCGCCATGCACACACCCGCCATCCAGCTCCGCGCCGGCACCGAACCGGGCGAGGTGACGTTCGGATATGACGAGCTGATCTATTCCCGCACCGATCCGCGCGGCGTCATCCGCGCCGGCAACACCGTGTTCCAGCGCATGTGCAACATGCAGTTCAACGACCTGATCGGCGCGCCGCATCGCGTCATCCGCCACCCCGACATGCCAAAGGGGTTCTTCTTCCTGTTCTGGCAGATGCTGAAACAGGGCCTGCCCGCCGCCGGCTTCGTCAAGAACGCGCGCAAGGGGGGCGGGCATTACTGGGTGCTGGCCGCCGCCACCCCCTGCGACGGCGGCTATTGCTCGATCCGCATGCGGCCCTCGACGCCGCTTTTCGAAACCATCAAGCAGGAATATGCCGCGCTGGTGCAGCGGGAACGCAACGAAAACCTGACGGCCGCGGCTTCGGCAGACATCCTGCGCGACCGGCTGCGCGCGCTGGGCTTTGCCGATTACAACGCCTTTGCCGCCCAGATCATCGCCGACGAGATCCGCGCCCGCGATGCCATTCTCGGCCTGCCGCCGGATGCCGAAACCGCCGCTCTTGCCGCGCTCTTGCGCAACCTGATGGAAACCCTG
The DNA here is from genome assembly GCA_041397345.1 of Paracoccaceae bacterium. Taxonomy (GTDB): domain Bacteria; phylum Pseudomonadota; class Alphaproteobacteria; order Rhodobacterales; family Rhodobacteraceae; genus Pseudogemmobacter. Next base: position 68,635 of record JAWKWU010000009.1, on the reverse strand, counting down.
GACCAGCAATCCCGCCTGGTGGCGCAGTTCTCCGACCTGGTGCTGCTGCCGGTGAACATGCGCCTTGTCGCGGCACGGCTGGAACCGCAGGGCGGCCCGATCAGCCAGATCTCGGTCAACTACAAGGTCGCGTCCGAGGAAATCGCCCGCCGCCTGTCCGGCATCGTCTCGGGCAAGTCCAACATCTGCGGCCGCATGGCCCAGACCGTGCGGCAAAGCCTGACACTCAGCGGTTTTGCCCGGCTGCAGGCGGAACTGGTCCGGTCCTACGACCGCCATGACCCCAACTACACCGGCGAGGAACGCCGCAAGGAGTTGCAGGAACTCTGCAACCTGCGCGACTTCAACTACCGCGAGGCCGGCGCCGCCCTGAAAGAGGCCGAATCCCTGGCCGGCAGCCTGAACGAGGCCAGCACCGACCTGCGCCGCATGATCCTGGGCCTGGACACCATCCGCATCCTGGCCCGCGTCGAAAGCCGCAAGTCGCAGGAAAGCCAGCTGGCGCTGACCGCCACCATCGACCGCATAGACGAGGTGCAGGGCCTGATCTCCGACAGCCTCAAGCGGCTGGCCGAACAGACCTTTGCGATCAACAACAGCCTGGCCGTGCTGCGCCGCACCGACGCCGCCGGCGCCCCGCGCGGCCCGGGGGCGAAACCCCGCGCCGCCTGATGCCGCCTCTGCCCGGAACCTGCCCACCCGAAACCTGCCAGCCCGGCCAATCGGCCCTTTCACCACCCCGGCGCTTCGGTTACCAATTCCGTATGACCTGGACGATCCCGAACACGCTGACCCTGCTCCGGCTGCTGGCTGCGCCCGGCGTGGCGGTGATGTTCCTCTATTTCCACCGGCCCTGGGCGGACTGGTTCGCGCTGGCGCTGTTCGTCGGCGCGGCGATCACCGACTGGTTCGACGGCTATCTGGCCCGGCTGTGGAAGCAGGAATCGAAATTCGGCGCCATGCTGGACCCGATCGCCGACAAGGCCATGGTGGTCATCGCCATCATGGTGCTGACCGGCTACAACGGCATGACGCCCTGGTTGATCCTGCCCGCGACCATCATCCTGTTCCGCGAGGTCTTTGTGTCCGGCCTGCGCGAATATCTCGGCCCCAGGGCGCAGCTCAAGGTGACGAAGCTGGCGAAATGGAAGACCACCGCGCAGATGGTCGCCATCGCCACGCTGTTCCTGGGCACCGGGCTGGAATACCTGAACGGGATCAAGATGCAGGGCATGACCCCCGAACAATATGCCGAGGCGGTGACCGCCGGCCTGGCCGATCCGATCCGCGCCTGCGGCCGGCGCGACTGTGCCTCGACCGCCAATCTGGTCGGCCTCTGGCTGATCTGGCTCGCGGCGGCGCTGACCGCGGCCACCGGCTGGGAATATTTCCGCAAGGCGCAGCCCTATCTGCGGGAAGACAAATGATCGACGTGCTGTATTTCGCCTGGGTCCGCGAACGCATCGGCCTGCCGCGCGAAAGGGTGCAGACCCAGGCCGCCACCGTGGCCGATCTGGTGGTCGAACTGGCCGCGCGCGAGGACCGCTATGCCCTGGCCTTTGCCGACCTCAACAGCCTGCGCGTGGCGCTGGACCAGGAACTGTCCGGTTTCGACGCGCCTCTGGCCGGCGTGCGCGAGGTGGCCTTCTTTCCGCCGATGACCGGGGGCTGACCATGCGGGTCGTGGTCCAGCAGGCGGCCTTCGACCTGGGCGGTGAAAGCAACGCCTTTGCCGCCGCTGTTGCCGGGGCCGGGGCGGTCGTCACCTTTACCGGGCTGGTGCGCGACAACGGTGGCCGCCTGTCGGCGATGGAGATCGAGCATTATCCGGGCATGACCGAAAAGGCGATTGCCGCGATCACCGAACAGGCGATGGCGCGCTGGTCGCTGGTCGACGCGCTGGTGATCCACCGGCACGGGCGCCTGACGGCCGGAGAGCCGATCATGATGGTGGCCACCGCCGCGCCGCACCGCGCCGATGCCTTTGCCGCGGCCGAGTTCCTGATGGACTACCTGAAATCCCGCGCGCCGTTCTGGAAAAAGGAAATCGGCGCCGACGGGTCTGACTGGGTCGCCGCCCGGGATGAGGACGAAGCCGCGCTGAAACGCTGGTAACGCCGCCCGCGGGGTAATCCTTTGCGGCCGCCTCCGGGGTGGTGGGTCGGGGGCAATGGCCGCGCAAAGGTTAAGATTGCGTTAAAATTTCAGATCGACCCCAACGATATCAATCGCTTGTCAGGCGTCCCACGATGGGACGCTTGCCGAACAGCCCCTGCCAGGTCGGTTGCAGGTCCCCCGGCAGGGCCCGCGCCTCATGGATCGCCCGGGCAATCGCCCGCGCCAGGCAGCAGGCCGCGGCATGGCCGATCTGGAACCCGTCCACCCCCGGATCGGCCAGGGCCCGCGCCCCGGTGGCGACCGCAAAGACCAGGTCCCCGTCCAGCGGCGTGTGGCTGGGCACCAGCGCCCGCGCCATCCCGTCCTGCGCCGCCACCGCCATCCGCTGCGCCTGCGCCTTGTCCAGCACCGCGTCGGTGGCGACCACCGCGATCGTGGTCGCCTCGCCCAGCCGCTTGCCCGGCACAGGGGTCTCTTGCGGCATCGCCGGGGCCGGCCCCAGGCCGCCGAACTCGCCCGCCTCCTCAAAGGGGGCGGCCCAGAAATGCCCGGTTTCGCCCACGGTGGCCGAGCCGAGCGCATTCACCGCGACCAGCGCCCCCACCGTGGTCCCCGAGGGCAGCACGCAAGAGGCCGAGCCGAGGCCGCCCTTCAGCCGCCCGGTCATCGCGCCAAAGCCCGCCCCCGCGGTGCCCAGGTCGAACGACGGGGCCGCCGCCTCCAGCGCGGCGCGGCCAGGTGCGGGGTAGGGGCTGGCGGTCCAGCCCTTGTCGCCCCCGTTCAAGAGGTCGAACAGGATTGCCCCGGAACGATGGGCACCCGCGCCGGCCCTACCGCAAAGCCGCGGCCCATCGCCCGCAATCCGGCCATCACGCCGCTGCCGGCATCGAGGCCAAAGGCCGAACCGCCGGCAAGGAAGATCGCATCCACCGCCTGAACCATGCGGTCGGGGGCCAGAAGGTCGGTCTCGCGCGTGCCGGGCGCGCCGCCCATCACGTTGACCGCCGCCACAAAGGCGCGTCGCCGGTCAGCACGGTGACGCCCGACCGCAGGGCCGCGTCGGCGGCATTGCCGACCCGCAGGCCGGCGACATCGGTGATCAGGTTTCGCGCTCCGGGCCGCATCGGTTACCCCCTGTCCTTTGCGGCCAGCCTAGCGCCGAATTCCGCCGCGCGCGACCGCCCTTGCGCCGCCCCCCCCGCGCCGCCCCTTGCACCCCGGGTCGGCTTGCGGCATCGTGCCGGCCGAGCCGTGGCGATGGCGTCGCCACAGGGGCCAGATGCCCCGGCGCTTGCGGCATTCCGCCATCGTCCTGTACGCCGGGGCCTTTCGGGGTCCGGGCAAGGGCCCCGTTCAAAGGGGTCTGACATGACAACCGACCGTCCCGAACACTATCGCTTTCACAATGGCGGCCAGAAGGACGCGCTGCCCTTTGCCGACCAGGAATACCACGACCGCCTGGCCGGCCTGCGCGACATCATGGAGATGCACGATCTGGACGCCGTGGTGCTGACCAGCATGCACAACGTGGCCTATTACTCGGGCTTTCTCTATTGCAGCTTTGGCCGGCCCTATGCGGCGGTGGTCACAAGGGACGACTGCATCACCGTCAGCGCCGGGATCGACGCCGGCCAGCCCTGGCGCCGGTCGATCGGCGACAACATCACCTATACCGACTGGAAGCGCGACAATTTCTGGCGCGTGGTCGCGGGCATCACCGGCACCGGCAAGGCCATCGGCTGCGAGGCCGACCACCTGACCATGGACCGGGCCGAGAAACTGAACACGTTCCTGCGGCCCAGGCGCGGCATGGACATCAGCCCCGCCACCATGGCGCAGCGGATGATCAAGAGCCCGGCAGAAATCGCGCTGATCCGGCAGGGCGCCAACGTCGCCGACGTGGGCGGCCATGCCATCCGCGACGCCATCCGCGAGGGCGTGACCGAGCTGGAGGTCTCGATGGCCGGGCGCGACGCGATGGAGCGCGAGATCGCCCGGCGTTTCCCCGAGGCGGAATACCGCGATACCTGGGTCTGGTTCCAGTCGGGGCTGAACACCGACGGCGCGCATAACCCGGTGACCAACCGCCGGCTGAAACGCGGCGATATCCTGAGCCTGAACTGCTTTCCCATGATCAGTGGCTATTACACCGCGCTGGAGCGGACGCTGTTCGTGGGCGAGGTGGACCCCGCCAGCCTGAAGATCTGGGAGGCGAACATCGCCGCGCATGAGTTTGGCATGGGCCTGCTGAAGCCCGGCGCCAGCTGTTCGGGGGTGACGGCGCAGATCAACGAGTTCCGGGCCGAGCGGCAGATGCTGCAATACCGCACCTTTGGCTATGGCCACAGCTTTGGCGTCCTGAGCCACTATTACGGCCGCGAGGCGGGGCTGGAGCTGCGCGAGGATATCGACACGGTGCTGGAACCGGGGATGGTGATCAGCATGGAGCCGATGCTGACCATACCGCACGGACAGCCGGGCGCGGGCGGCTATCGGGAACATGATATCCTGGTCATCACCGAGGACGGGGCCGAGGATATCACCCATTATCCCTATGGCCCCGGCCATAACGTGGTCGGTTAACAAAACCGTCACCGCCGCGTCGTTCCGGCGTTACCAAGACGGGCCATTTCCGGCGGGCAAATCAACGCCCAGAAGGAATGGCCCATGCAGTTTCGTCCGCTTTGCCTGACATCCGCCCTAGCCCTGAGCGCCGCCCTGCCGGCGGGCGCCGAGATGGCGTTCAACCGGGTCGCGTCCTTTGCGACACCGCTGAACATGGCCGAGGGCGAGGACCGCGCCCGGCCGTCCTCGGCCGAGATCATCACCGCCACCGAGGACGGGATGACGCTGATCTATTCCGACAGCCCGCTGGGCGTGATCGGGATGGTGGACATCACCGACCCCGCGGCGCCAAAGGCGCTGGGCAACGTGGCCATGGGGGGCGAGCCGACGACCGCGGTGGTGATCGGGGCCATGGCCTACGTGGGTGTGAACACGTCGGAAAGCTATACCGACCCCTCGGGCAAGCTGGTCAGCGTTGACCTGGCGACGAAGGCGGTGGCGGCGGAATGCGACCTGGGCGGCCAGCCGGATTCGGTGGCGCGGGCGCCGGACGGCAGTTTCATCGCCGTGGCGATCGAGAACGAACGCGACGAGGAGGTGAATGGCGGCGACCTGCCGCAGATGCCGGCGGGCTATCTGGTAAAGCTGCCGGTCAGCGATGGCGCGGTGGATTGCGCCGGGATGCAGAAGATCGACCTGACGGGCCTTGCCGAAGTGGCGGGCGATGACCCCGAGCCGGAATTCGTCTCGGTCAATGCGCGGGGCGAGATCGTCGTCAGCCTGCAGGAAAACAACGCCTTTGTCGTGATCGGCGCCGATGGCGCGGTCGCCAGCCAGTTTTCGGCCGGGACGGTGGACCTGAGCGGGATCGACACCAAGAAGGACGGCCGGCTGGATTTCACCGGCGCCAAGGAGGGCGTGGCGCGGGAACCCGACGGGGTGAAATGGATCGACGCCGATCATTTCGTGGCCGCGAACGAGGGCGACTGGAAGGGCGGCGCGCGCGGGTTCACCATCTGGCGCAAGGACGGGACGGTGATCCACGAGGCCGGCGCCGGGCTGGAACGCGAGATCGCGGCCATCGGCCATTACCCCGACTTCCGCAACAAGAAGGGGGCCGAGCTGGAATCGGTCGAGGTGGCCGAGTTCGACGGCCGGCGGCTGTTGTTCGTGGCCTCGGAGCGGGCGTCGGTTGTCGCGGTCTATGACCTGGCGGACCTGGCCAATCCGGTGCTGCTGCAGCTCTTGCCGTCGGGGGTCAGCCCCGAGGGGATGGTGGCGATTCCTTCGCGCAACCTGCTGGCCACCGCGAATGAGGTCGACCTGCGCGAGGACGGGCTGGCCCCGGCGCATGTCATGGTCTATGCGCGGGCCGAGGGCGGGCCGGCCTATCCGATGATCACCAGTGCCGGGTCCGATCCGCTGATCGGCTGGGCGGCGCTGTCGGCGCTGGCGGCGGACCCTGGCGTGCCGGGCCGGCTGTTCGCGGCCAATGACTCGGTCCTGGCGGCGGCGCCGACGATCTACACGATCGACGCCAGCCAGCGCCCGGCGCGGATCACCGCGGCGCTGCCGGTGACGCGGGGCGGCCATCCGGCGCAACTGATGGATATCGAGGGGCTGGCGGCGGATGGCGCGGGCGGCTTCTGGGTCGCCACCGAGGGCCGCAGCGACCGGATGGTGCCGCATGGCATCGTGCAGGTGAACGACCAGGGCGAGATCACCCGCGAGATCGGCCTGCCGCCGGAACTGGCCGCGGCAGAGACCCGCTTTGGCTTTGAAGGGATCGCCGTGGCGGGCGACAGGCTGTGGCTGGCGGTGCAGCGGGAATGGGGCGACGACCCGAAGGGCCTGGTCAAGCTGGTGGCCTATGACCTGAAGGAAAAGACCTGGGACGCGGTGCATTACCCGCTGGAGACCCCGACCGAGGGGGCCTGGATGGGCCTGTCCGAGATCGCGGTGGCCGGTGACTGGGCCTATGTGATCGAGCGCGACAACCAGATCGCCGACAGGGCCGCGGTCAAGCGGATCTATCGCGTGGCGCTGGCCTCGATGCAGCCAGCACCCCTGGGCGGGCCGTTGCCGGTGGTGGAAAAGCAGCTGGTGCGCGACCTGCTGCCGGATCTGAAGGCCGGGAATGGCTATGTCGTCGACAAGGTCGAGGGCTTTGCGGTCGACGCGGCGGGCACCGGCTGGGTCGTGACCGACAATGACGGCACCGACGACAGTTCGGGCGAGACGCTGTTCTGGTCGGTTGGCGCGGTCGAATAACGCCCGGCCCCCCGGGCAGGCCGGCCCCGCACCACCCCGCGGGGCCGGCCTGTGATGCGCAAAAGCCAAACCCCGCCACATGTTATCGCGGATGCTTTCATGCGACGGGAATTCCCATTAATCAGGACGAGGACTGAATTGGGGAAGCCTGCATGTTCGTTGAACGACTGAATCGCCGTAATTTCCTGTTCCTCTCTGGTGCGGCCGGGCTGAGCGCCTGCGGGCCCGCCGTGGTCGAGGAAGCGGCTCCGGGCCACCTGCCGGAATACGGCCCGATGACTGACAGCGGATCGAGCTGCCGGCGATCCCGCTGGACCTGACCCAGGGCGTGAACCGGCGGATCGTCGGCACCTACCTGGGCGAGCAGCCGCCCGGCACCATCGATGTCGACCCCTATGCCAAGTTCCTGTACCTGGTGCGCGAGGGCGACCAGTCGGTGCGCTATCCGATCGGGGCCGGCCGCGCCGGCAAGGCCTTTGCCGGCAATGGCACGATCCAGGTCAAGAAGAAGTGGCCCGGCTGGACCCCCACCGCCAACATGCTGCGCACCGAGCCCGAGGTCTACGGTCCCTTTGCCCGCGGCATTCCCGGTGGCCGGCGCAGCCCGCTGGGGGCGCGGGCGCTTACCTCTACAAGGGCGGGCGCGACACCTATTACCGGATCCACGGCACCAACGACATCAATTCCATCGGCAACTCCGGCTCGGCCGGCTGCATCCGCCTGTTCAACCATGACGTGATCCACCTGTTCGAGCTGGTCTCGCTGGGCACGCCGGTGCATGTGCGCAGCGAGGCGGAATCCCTGCGGGTCGACCCCGAGAATTTCGGCCGCGGCATGGAATTGCCGGCGCGCAGCGTGGACCCCGGCCTGATCTACAGCGAAGAGGCCATCGCCAACGACCCGCCGCCGGTCTTTACCGAGGCGGCGGCGCCGGCGGGCGACGACGTGCCGATCTGATCGCGGGGACGCGCCGAACCGCGCGGCCCTATGACCGGATCACATAGTCCTTGAGCGTCGTTTCCACGACTTCCCAGGTGCCTTCGAAACCGGGGCGGATAATAAAGCTGTCACCCGCCCGCAGGTGGGTGGCGGTTCCATCCGTGGCGGTCAGGATGGAATGACCGGAATGGATGTAGACATATTCCCATTCGGCATAGGATACCCGCCACTTGCCGGGGGTAGACTGCCAGAGCCCGCAGAATAGCCCGTCTGCCTCTTCCAGGTTCCAGGTGGTGTGAACCGGGTCGCCGGCCAGCACCCTGGCGGGGTCGGGGCGTTCGGTTTCCGGCGGGCAGCCGTCGCGGGTGACGCGCTGGAGAAGGGACATGGGCGGGGCTCCGTTCAAGGTGGCGCCATTGAGGCCAGCGCGGCCCGGTCCGTCAAGGCCGCATGTCGGCGCTGCGCTGCGGCGTAATTTTCTTGCAAGCCCGCCCGCGCTGTGCCCATATGCCGGGCAAGTTGCAAGAAGGAGGCCCGCCGATGAGCGCCACCGCCCCCGTTCGCCCCGTCCTTCCCCCCGATATCCGTGCGCGCAAGGGCGGAACGCCCCTGGTGGTCCTGACCGCCTATTCCACCCCGGTGGCGCGGCTGGTCGACCAGCATTGCGACATCGTCCTGGTGGGGGATTCGGTCGGCATGGTGATCCATGGCCTGCCCTCGACCCTGGGCGTGACGATGGAGATGATGATCCTGCATGGCCGCGCCGTGGTGCGCGGGGCGCAAAAGGCGATGCCGGTGATCGACATGCCCTTTGGCAGCTATGAGGAAAGCCCGCAGCAGGCCTATCGCAACGCCGCGCGGCTGATGGCGGAAACCGGCGCCCCGGCGGTCAAGCTGGAAGGCGGCGTGCATATGGCCGAGACCATCGCCTTTCTGACCGCGCGCGGCGTGCCGGTGATGGCGCATGTCGGCCTGACGCCGCAGGCGGTGAATACGCTCGGCGGCTACAAGGTGGTGGGCCGCGCAGGCGAGGCTGAAAAGGTGATGGCCGATGCCCGCGCGATCGAGGCCGCAGGCGCGTTTTCGGTGGTGCTGGAAAAGGTGCCCGAGGGCTTGGCCGCCCGGATCACCCAAGGCCTGGCCATTCCGACGATTGGTATCGGTGCCGGGGTGCGCTGCGACGGGCAGGTGCTGGTGGTCGACGACATGCTGGGCCTGTTCACCGATTTCCGGCCGAAATTCGTGAAACGCTATGCCGAGTTGGGCAAGCTGGCCGATGAGGCGATCGGGGCCTATGCCGCCGAGGTGCGGGGCCGCGCCTTCCCGGCCGCCGAACATGCCTTTGCCGATGAAGTGCCGGTGAAGAAATGACCGCGATCCTGCGCAAGGTGGCGGATCTGCGCGCGCTGGTGCGCGGCTGGAAGGCAGCCGGGCAAAGCGTCGGCGTGGTGCCGACCATGGGCGCCCTGCATGACGGCCACCTGTCGCTGGCCCGCCGGGCAAGGGCGGACTGCGACCGGGTGATCACCACGATCTTCGTGAACCCCAAACAGTTCAACAATCCCGAAGACCTGAAGAAATACCCCCGCACCGAAGAGGCGGACGCGGCCCTGCTGGCCACGGTGCCGGTCGACGCGATCTTTGCCCCGCACCCCGACGAGGTCTATCCCGAGGGGTTCATCACCACGGTCTCGGTGGGCGGGGTGTCCGAACCGCTGGAAGGCCGGATGCGGCCGGGCCATTTCGATGGCGTCGCCACCGTGGTGACCAAGCTCTTTGGCATGACGCTGGCGGATCGGGGCTATTTCGGCCAGAAGGACTGGCAGCAGTTGCAGGTGGTGCTGCGGCTGGTGCGCGACCTGAACCTGCCGGTCGAGATCGTCGGCTGCGAGACCATCCGCGAGACCGATGGCCTGGCGATGAGCAGCCGCAACGTCCGGCTGACCCCCGAGGGTCGGGGCAAGGCACCGGTTCTCTATGCCGCGATCACCGCCGCGGCCCAGGATATCCGCGCCGGCCAGTCCGACCGGATGGCAATCCGCGAGGCGGCCGAGACGATCCGCGCCGCCGGTTTTGAACGGGTCGAATATATCGAACTGCGCGATGCCGAGACCCTGATGCCCTCGGATGACCCGTCCCGGCCGCGCCGGATGCTGGCCGCGGCCTGGCTGGATGGCGTGCGGCTGATCGACAATATCCCGGTCTGAGCCTTTTGGCCGCCCCCCGGGGCCTTGCCCCGGACCCCAGAGTATTTGGGCCAAGATGAAGTTGGCGGCCCTTTCATCTTGGCGAAAATACTCCGGGGAGTTTGAAGGGCAGCGCCCCTCATCGGCGCCGGCTGCCAAGGGGCGATGCCCGCAGTCGGGACCGGGACTTGCGGCGGCAGCCGCGCAATGTTGCAGCTAGGGTTGGCGCAGCAGGTCGGCCAGCACCAGCGCCATGACCCTGGCCGAATCCATCATGTCCTCGACGCCGATCCATTCGTCCGGCTGATGGGCCAGATGCAGCAGCCCCGGCCCATAGGCGATGCAGTTCCGCAGCTTGCCGATGCGATCGATGTGTTTCTGGTCATAGGTGCCGGGCGAGGCGACGAAGTCTGGCCGCCGCGCCAGCACCCGTTCGATGGCCGCGGCGGTCGCGGTCACCACCGGCGCGTCGCAGTCGGTCATGCTGGGCTCGACCTCGAACAGGTCGCGGATCGAATAGCGAAAGTTCGGCCGGTTCCGTTGCAGCCGGTCGAGCAGGCGCGTGACCTCGGCCTTTACCTCGGGCAGGGCTTCCTCGATCAGGAAGCGGCGGTCCAGGACGATGCGGCAGCTGTCGGCGACGCAGGGCGCGGGCAGCGACGTGTCGCCGGGCAGGGGTTCGGCCTGGCCGCCATGGATCGAATTGATGTTCAGGGTCGAGGAGCGGGCGCCCTCGGGCACGACGGGCATCGCGGTGGTCCGCGCCGTGAGTGCGGGGTAGAGCCGGGCCTCGATCTCGTCCAGCACGGCGCCCATGTGCCGGATCGCGGAATCGCCCAGGAAGGGCATCGAGCCATGGGCGATGCGGCCGTGGGTTTCCACCTCGGCCCACCAGACGCCGCGATGGCCCAGGCAGATCCTGTCCTTGTTCAGCGGTTCGGGGATGATGACATGGTCCACCCGGTCCGGCCCGAACCAGCCCCGTTCGGCCAGCCAGGCCACGCCGCCATAGCCGCCGGATTCCTCGTCCGCGGTGGCCGAGATTTCCACCGCGCCGGCAAAGCCGGGGCAGGTGGCCAGGAATGCCTCGGCCGCGATGACCGAGGCCGCCAGCCCGCCCTTCATGTCGCAGGCGCCGCGGCCGTAGATCCGGTCCCCCTCCAGCGTGCCGCCGAACGGGTCGCGGGTCCAGCCCTGGCCCACCTCGACCACGTCGTGATGCGAATTGAAATGCACGCAAGGGCCCGGCGCCGTCTGGAAACGGGCCACCATGTTCCAGCGGGGAAAGGCGTCGCTGTCGCCCGGGGCGCCGGTGGCGCGCAGGTAGCTGACCTCGAAGCCGGCGGCGATCAGCCGGGCGCCGAGATAGTCGCAGATCTGGCGGTAGTTCTGGCCCGGCGGGTTCAGGGTGGGAATCCGGATCAGGTCTTGCGCCAGCCCAATCAGGTCTTGGCGGCGGGCATCGACTGCGGCAAGAATGGCGGCATCGGACATGGGGAAAGCTTGCCTTGCGGAGGGTTCCGGGGGCAACGAAAATCCCTGCGGCCAGGGGATGTAATTCGTCATTACATTCTTATGTGAAATTCTGGGTTGCCCGGCATTCGGTTTGTCCGACATGCGGGTTGTCCGACAAGGAGGGTGTGGAATGGCTGATTTCGAAGCGCAGATCATGGAAAGCGAAAAGCAGGTTCGGGCGGCGCAGGAAAAGATTTCCGCGATCACCGCCACGATCGAGGCTGCGCGGCAGAAGGTCGACGAAGGCGCCATGCTGGATGTGGAGAACGCCACGCTTGAGGATGTGCACAAGCATACCGAGGTGATGAACGCCAATATCGCCGAGCTGATCATGGGGCTGGACGATGTGACGGCGGCCTTTTCCAGGGATTTCGACGAGATGCGGTCGAAGACCGGCTGGGAGAGCTTTGTCGGCATCTTTTCCGGCGCCAAGTCCGAATCGATGCGGCAGGAGCGGCTGCGCGACGCCACGATCGACGACAAGTTGCAGGACCTGATCGCCAAGTCGGATGTGATCGTCAAACTGCTGCAGGGGCAGCTGGAGCTGCTGAACACCCAGAAGAGCCGCGTCGAGACCAACCTGGCCGGCACCTTGACCGACCGCGAGGATACGGTCGCGGCCCTGGACGCGGTGCGCAAGGACATCGCCGGGATGGACCCGGCGCTGATCGAGCTGGAAAACAAGATCGCGGTGGAAATGGATGCCGCCACCCGGACCAAGCTGGAGACGGAACTGGCGAACCTGAACGCCCGGCACAATGCGATGGTTCAGGACGAACAGGTAAAGCTGGCCCGCAGCCAGACGCTGGAGCGCTATATCGAGAAGGGCAAGACCTGGGTGGACAGCCTGACCAACCAGGCGGCGACCCAGCTGGTGCTGATCAACAAGCTGCAGACAGATACCAAGCAGCGGGTGGTGCTGTATGACGCGCTGACTTCGTCGCTGAAGACCGCCCAGCAGCAGGACGTGGCGCACCGGATCAACGAGATCGGGGTAAAGACCGACCAGGAGGCGCAGTCCGCCATGGCCGGGATCGGCGCTGCGACCAACGCCAAGATGGCCGACATGCTGGAGGCGCACGAAGGCCACATGGTCTTTGCCCGCAAGATCCTGGAGGACAAGGCCAAGGCCGACGAGCGGTTTGCCCGCCGGTTCCAGGCGATCGTGGAAAAGCACGACAAGAACAGCTACGGGGCCTAGGTGGGCGACGAGATCAAGCAGGCGCTGGTCTCGGACCATGCGGAGCTATACGATCCGCTGGTCGCCCGGCGCTATTTTTCCAAGTTCCAGACCATCGGCGGCTATCTGGCCAAGGTGGCCGCCGAGATGGAGATCGAGGGCCGGCTGACCCGCACCGAGGCGCGGGTGCTGGGCGGCTATCTGGCGGGCATCATCACCACGTTCAAGGCGCTGAACGACAAGTACCTGATGACCGGCAGGGCCGAGGTGGCGCCGCGGCTGACCATCGACCGGCATGAAAGCGGCTTTCCCGTGGTTCAGGAGCTGATGGTCATGGCCGTCGATGCCAGCCAGGCCGACAAGCATCTGGCGGGCATGGCCAGCGAGGCCGAGCTGAAGGACCGGATGATCCGGACCATCGTCGGCGACCTGAAGATTCCCGCCGGGCTGCAGTTCGCCCTGAGCCAGCGGTTGTATTTCGAGGCGCTGAAGGCCGGCGGCCTGTTCTGGGCGCGCAACGACCCGGATGCGCAATGGCTGGGCCAGGCGGGAGAACGGCGGCAGTATCTGCTGCACTGGGCGGTCTGGGACAGCCAGATCAACCTGCCGGTGGTCTATCTGATGGATGTCGAGGATTCCGGCAAGAAGCCCCTGCCCAACGACGATTATCGCTGGCCGCCGGTGCAGCACAAGCTCCTGGCGCAGTCGGTGGGGGGGCTGAAACTGGTCACGATCGCCACCGGGTTCGATCAGGATTTCGAGGGGCTGCACCCCAAGCGGCTGCGGCGCATTACCCTGGGTCCGATGTATTCGGCCAGCTTCACCCTGCAGTCGGGGCCGATTTCCAAGGTGCTGGAAGATGCCCGCGCGCCCGAGGGCGGCGACTGGGCATTGGTCTGGACGGTCGAGGACCTGATCAGCGACCGGGAGGAAGAGGTGAAGGACGGCTGGTTTTCGACCCGGACGCGGCAGATCTTTCGGCTGGATCCGGTGGCCGGGGGCGATACGGGCACCACGACGCTGGAGCGGATGATCATCTTGCCGGAGCGGCCCTATCAGGTGCTGGTGGAACAGGACCCGGCCGGGCTGCGCGGCATCCGGAAGTTCATCGTCGGTGCCGGGGGGCGGCTGATTCCCGGCGTTTGAGATTTTGGCCGGCGCCGGGGGCCAGCCCCGGACCCCCGGAGTATTTTCGCCAAGATGAAGGGTTTGCCGCTTCATCTTGGTCCAAATACTCCCGCCGGAGGCGAAGGTTTGGGGCCGGGTGAGCGGCTGGAGGTTCGGAGATGACGACGCGCGACACGATGGAACTGAAGGAAGAGGCGATCCGGGCGCAGTATGAGGCGGCGCTGGGATTGCTGTCGGGGTTCGACCATGCGCCGCGTCTGGCCAAGCCGCTGGAGGTGGCGCCGGTGGCCGAGCGGTCGCCGGGGATCGGCACGCGGCCGCGGTTCCGGTCGACCGTGGTCGGCATGGCGGCGCGTCCGGCGGCCTCGCGCCCGGGTGGGGTGCGGCTGGTCGAGCGGATCGAGGGGCTGGGCGACGGGCTGCTGTCGCCCGAGCAGGCGGCCTGCCTGAACGCATTGCGCCGGGGGCTGGCGATTGCCCTGGCGATGGGCGAGACCTTTGCGGCGCAGTCGGGGTTGGCGGAACTGAAGCGGGCCAACCTGGAAGGGCGGGTGCCCGAGGCCAAGCGGGTCGAGTTCGGCGGTCTGTTGCAGGCCGAGGCGCTGGTGGTGCTGTTTACCTTTGCCAATGCCACGGCCTTTCTGATCGCGCCGCATGTCGGCACCGCCACCGTCGAGATTGGCGCGGTCGAGGAGGTGCTGACGGACAACGCGCCGCTGGCCCTGCAGGGCGCACTGTGGGAGCTGGATCAGGATATCGCGGCACTGGCCACGGATGATGCGCGGCTGGTCTCGGTGATCTCGGCCTTTGCCGAGGCATTGATGAAAGAAGTGCAGATCCGGGCCGAGAATGGCGCGCCGGTTTCGGTCTTTGCCGCCGGGTCGTGGAAGGTGGAGGCCGACGCGCTGACCATTGCCGGGTTCAAGCCGGCCAAGGTGGCGAAGGGCGGGGCGCTGACCATGGCCTTCAAGGCGCCGCATGAGGTGGTGGGCAATCATATCGCCAAGTACCAGTCGATGAAGCTGGCCAAGATGCTGATGGCCTATGATTTCGAGCGGCGGCTGAACCCCTTTGCCGAACTGGGCGGGTTCATCTTTACCTTCATGGGCGACGGCAAGCCAGGCACCGGCAAGACCACGCTGATCCAGATGATGGCGGGGCTGTTGAACGACTACTGCAAGGTGGCGGGCTATCCGTTCCGCTATCAGAATTTCAGTATCGACCAGATCGACAGTTATCAGGGCAAGTCCGGGCAGAACGCCAAGGCCTTTATCGACACGGTGATCGACCCTTCGGTGATCGGGTTCGGCACCATCGACGATATCGACCAGGTGGCGGGCAAGCGCGGCGACCGGCAATCCAGCGCGGGCCAGCAAGAGGTGACGGCGGTGTTCATGGGGGCCTTTGCCGGGGCGGGCACGGTGGTGCGGGGCAATTGCACCTTCGGGATGTTCAGCAACTATCCCGAGAACGTCGACGATGCGCTGCGTCAGCGGGCCGGGGCGCGGTTCCTGGTCGACGGGCCGCAGACGCGCGAGGATTATATCGACATCCTGGCGCTGCTCTTGGGCAAGAACCACCAGATCCCGGTGGGGGCGCATGACCTGTTCGCCAGCCAGGAGATACGCAAGGCGGTGGCGGCCAGTTTCGAAGGCTACGCCCGGCCGCATGAGGACGGGTTGATCAAGGTCTGGGACCAGGTGGCGCGCGATCTTGGTCCACTGGACACGATTGCCAAGCTGGGGGCCTATCTGAAGGCGATCCAGCAGGCGGACGAGCGGTTTACCGGCCGGGCGGTCAAGAACATCACCGATGCGGTGAAGGTCCGCGCAATGGATTTCGAGCTGCCCGACGAATGGATGGAGAACCCCGACCTGTTCCTGTTCAAGCCCTATGACGAAAAGAAGGCGATGATCCAGGGCCTGATGACGCCGATCACGGTCGAGATGGTGATCCAGGAGATCAACCGCTATGCCGACAGCGAATTCCGCTATGCCGACAAGTCGGACGAGGCGGCGATCGAAAACGCGGTGCGCGACATGCGCAGGATGGAAGAGGCCCGCCGCCGGTTCACTGAGTCGCGAGCGAAATCGGGCGGCGAATTCTGAAGCGAGAGTGGGAACGATTCAAATCGGACCTCTCCGCTATTGATGAGGCAAGGAAATGAAACGGCTGATTGAACGCGGCCTGATGTTCGGGAACCTGATCGAGGTGTCCTCGCCGCAGCTGGTGGACCGGTACAACCGGGCGCTGCGGCATCTGACGGGCAGGGAGACCGCGCTGACGGATTTCCATATCGACCTCTCGGGCTATTCGCCGGAGATCGGGGATGAATTGGACGATCCGCTGTATCTGAACCCGAACGGGGCCAACCGGCAGTTCATCCTGCTGACCACGGCGCGGAAGGAGGCGCCGCTGCTGAACATCCGCTTTTCGACCAGCCGGCCCATCCTGACCCAGTTCATCGAGCGGAATGAGGCGCAGCTGTTTGCCCTGACCGCGCGCGATGCGGTCTGCGGCGAGTTGCAGGGGTCGGTCTATGCGGTCGACACGCCGGCCAGGCTGTTCGACTACAGGCAGGTCACGGTCGAGGCCGACACGATCGGCGGCCATGTGGCGGATGCCGGCAAGCTGGCCGCGCTGATCGAGCGTTTCCGGCGCGAGCCGGACGGCTGGCGCGACGAGGCGCTGATTGCCGAGATGATCGGCCTGGCGAAAAAGACCGGCGACGTGACGCGGGTGCCGATCAGCCTGCCGGCGATGACATTCGAGACCGGGAACTTCTGGACCAGCTTTTTCGGCGGCATCTATGTGTTCCGCGACGTGAAGTATCCGGCGGCGATCAGCCGGCTGGGCTGGGCCTCGCTGGGGCAGGTGCCGATTGCGCAGGTGATGGATTTCACCCACCGCAACCAGATTGCCGACTGGCTGGACCGCAACCAGCTGGTCGAGCCGATCGTGCAGGCACGCGGCACCGATGCCGGGGCGATCCTGCGCCAGAAGATGGATTTTATCCTGGTCGAGGCGGCGGATTCGCTGGGTATCGACGTGGGCGACGCGCGCCGGACCGAATTGCGCAAGCTGGCCTACCGGCTGGGCAGCGCCTTGCCCGATGAATTCCTGGGTCTGGCGGCGATGCTGGCCTGGGTCGAGGGCGGCGGGCCATGGCCGAAGATCTCGTCGGAGCATCCGGCCTATTTCTACACGCTGCGCGGCCGGGCCGGCAAGGACCGCGACCTGGTCAACATGATGCTGGCCGAACTGGCGCCGCTGGATGTGCGGCAGATGTTCATCACCCACAAGGAGCGGTTCTATCAGGACTATGCCACCTGGTCAGAGCGCAAGAAGACCTATGTGGCCGATTTCCTGGCGCGGGAATATCAGGTGGACCGCGAGGGGGCGCGTGGGGCATTGTTCGGGCCGGAACCGAAGATGGACGAGTTGCAGCGCCCCGAGATGGTCCAGGGCCCGAAGGCCGCGCCGCAGATGCGCGACGTGGTCGGGCCCTGGGGCAGCGTCAGCGCGGCGCGCGGCGGTCCCTGGGGCAAGGCGAAAGGTGACCGATGATACTGGGATGGTTGCGGCTGGCGGTGATCTGGTTCGTCATTCTGACGGTGGCCTATGTCATCGTCGGTATCTATTCCCGCTCGGTCCGGCGGGAAAAGCTGGAGAAACGCTGGATCGCCGAAGGGCTGGAGGGCGACCGGGACGCCTGGATCGAGGCGGGCATGAAAGCCTATGAGACAGGGCTGAAAAAGAAGCTGCTGTGGCTTATCTATATCGTTCCGATGGTGGCCTTTGTGGTGATCATCACTGTCATAAACTGGTCCTGAGAGGCGGCGGTCAATGTGGACGAAGATCAAATGGGGCCTGCGCATCCTGCTGCTGCTGATCGTGGGGCTGTTCCTGCATTACACGCTGCCGCAACGCGACGTGGTGCAGATCATCAACACCTATAACAAGCTGACGCCGATCGGGGCGAACTGGATGTTCTATTCGATCGAGGACACCGGGACCGGGGCGGAAACCACCGCCACGACGCGCGACATCCGTTTCATCGAGGCGGTCTATCCCGACGGCACCTCGGTGATGGTCTATCGCAACGAGGATACCGGCTGGGTCTGGCCGCCCTATTTCAAGTGGGACAGCAGCACCCTGCAGGCAGAGGCCACGAACTACAAATCCGACAAGGCGGCCCCGCAATGGGTGGCCGTCACCCACTACGGCTGGCGGATCCCGATGATCTCGATCTTTCCGAACGCGGTGAAGATCACGCCGGTCGAGGGGCCGGACGTGCGGCTGGTTCCCTGGCTGAACATGTTCATCATCGCCTTCCTGCTGTTCCTGGTCTTCATGGTCCGCAAGATGTGGCTGCAATTCCGCGAGCGGATGGTGGACCCGGCGCTGGACCGGGCCGAACAGGCCTGGGACCGGGTGGACGCGCGGGCCGACGCGGCCTCGGCCGAGGTCAAGGGCGTCTGGGGCAGGTTCATGGCCTGGCTGGGCACCTGGAAGGGCAAGCCCCGCAAATAGCGTGGCGCGCGCGATGGGGGCGGCCTGGTTCAGGCGGCGGGATAGCTGGCGAATAGGCTGGCGCGGCCGTCCTTGGCGATCAGCAGCACGTCAAAGGCCTCGCGCTCGGTCTCCGGTCCCATGCCGGGGGACCCATAGGGCATGCCGGGCACGGTCAGGCCCAGTGCGTCGGGGCGCTCTGCCAGAAGGCGGGTGATGTCGGCCGCGGGAACATGGCCCTCGATCACATAGCCTTCGACGCGGGCGGTGTGGCACGAGGCAAGGTCCGGCGCGATCCCCAGGCTGGCCTTCAGATCGGCCAGATCCTCGGGCGGCATTTCCTCGAAGCTGACCGGGAAGCCGGCGTCGCGGATGTGGCCGATCCAGGCGTTGCAACAGCCGCAACCGGCGTCTTTCACGACGTGAATCGCGGGGAGGTCCTGGCCCAGGGCCGGACGCGCCGCCGCGAAGGCGGCGGTCAGGGCGAGCATGTTGCGGCGGGTAAGCACGGCCATGATGTGACGGTCTCCTGCAATAGGCGACCGTCAGTCTAGACCCTGCCCCCGGCGCGGGCCATTCACGAAACCGCGTCCTATCCGCGCAGGGTGCCGCCGGTGGCCTTGGTCACCTTTTCGACGATCTTTGCGGAAACCGCCTCGATCTCGGCCTCGGTCAGGGTGGCGGCGGTGGGTTGCAGGCGCACGGTCAGGGCGATGGACTTCTTGCTCGGCCCCATCTGCGCCTCGGCCTTTTCGCCGGTAAACTGGTCAAAGATCCGGACCGAGTCGATCAGCGCCTTGTCGGCCCCCTGGGCGGCGTTCACGGCGGTCAGCGCCTCGACCCGGGCGTCGACGACGAAGGCGAAATCGCGGTCAACGGCCTGAAGGTCGCTGATCGCCAGGGCCGAGCGGGTGGGCGTTTTCACCTTGGGTTGCGGCACGTTGGCCACGAGGACGGTGAAGGCGACGGCGGGGCCTTTTACATCCATCGCGGCCAGAACGCGGGGATGCACCTCGCCGAACGTGGCCATGACGGTCGGGCCAAGGCCGATCACGCCCGAGCGGCCGGGGTGCCACCAGGCCGCTGCCTTGCGGCTGATCTGCACCCGCGCCGGCGCGCCAAGGGCGGCCAGAACCGATTCCACATCGGCCTTGGCGTCGTAGAGGTCGTTCGGGCGCCGGCTGCCGTGCGGGTCGCGCGCGGCGGCGGCCCCGACCAGGAGGCCGGTCGCCTGCAGTTGCTGTTCGCCCGGCTCGCCGCCCTGGAAGACGGGGCCAACCTCGAACAGGGCCAGGTCCATGAAGCCCCGGGCCTGGTTGCGGGCGGCGGCGGCCAGCAATCCGGGCAAGAGGTCGGGGCGCAGGTGGCTCATCTCGGACGAGATCGGGTTGTCGACGCGAACGGCATCGCTGCCGCCGCCGAACAGGCTGGCCGCCCTGGCCTCGATGAAGCTGTAGGTGACGCATTCGTTGTAGCCGAGCGCGGCGATGGTGCGGCGCGCGGCCTTTTCGCGCTGTTGCAGCGGCGTCAGGATCGGCTTTGGTACGCCGGGCACGCTGCGGCGCATCGGCGCGCCTTTCAGCCTGGTCAGCGAAGCGATGCGGGCGACTTCTTCCACCAGGTCGGCCTCGCCCAGCACGTCGGGGCGCCAGCTGGGGGGCGTTGCGTCGTTGCCGGCCAGCTTGAAGCCAAGCGCGGTCAGGGTCTGGCGCTGTTCCGCCTCGGGGATGTCCATGCCGACCAAGCTGACGACCCGGGCCGGGTTCAGGCGGTAGCTGCGCCGGGTATCGAGCGGCGCGCCATCCTGCGCGACGGTCGAGGCCTGTCCGCCGCAGAGATCGAGGATCATCCGGGTGGCCATGTCGAGCCCCGGCAGGGTGAAGGCCGGATCGACGCCGCGCTCGAAACGATAACGGGCGTCGGAGTTGATCTTCAGCGCGCGGCCGGTGGCGGCGATGGTGATCGGATCCCAGAAGGCGGACTCAAGGAAGACGTTGACGGTATCCTCGGTGCAGCCCGAAGCCTCGCCCCCCATGATGCCGGCCAGGGATTCGACGCCGGCGGCATCGGAAATCGCCATCTGCCCCGCGGCAAGGGTATAGGTCTTGCCGTCAAGCGCGAGGAATTCCTCGCCGCCCTGGGCGGGATGGATGCGCAGGACGCCGCCCTGCACCTTGTCGGCGTCAAAGACGTGCAGCGGGCGATTGTGGGCAAAGGTGAAGAAGTTGGTGATGTCGACCAGGGCGGAAATCGGGCGCAGGCCGATGGCCTTGAGCCGGGCCTGCAACCAGGCGGGCGACGGGCCGTTGCGGACGCCGCGGATCAGCCGGCCGGCGAAATGCGGGCAGCCCCGTTCCTTCAGCGCGGGGTCGATGGCAACCGAGATGGGTGAGGGGAAGGCGCCGTCGATCACCGGGACGTCGATGGGCTTCAACTTGCCGATGCCGCGAGCGGCCAGGTCACGGGCGATGCCGTGGATGCCCAGCGCATCGGGGCGGTTCGGCGTGACCTTGATCTCGATCACCGGGTCGTTCAGGCCGCGATAATCGATGAAGCGGGCGCCGAGCGGGGCATCCTCGGGCAGTTCGATGATGCCGTTATGGTCGTCGGACAGCATCATTTCGCGTTCCGAGCAGAGCATGCCGTTGCTGTCGACGCCGCGGATGTTGCCGGGTTTCAGGTCGACGCCGGTGCCGGGAACATGGGTGCCGACAGGAGCAAAGACGCCGACAAGCCCGGTGCGGGCATTCGGGGCGCCGCAGACGACCTGGATTTCCTGCATCTCGGAACCGGGGCCGCCGGGGTAGGTGGCGACGCGGCAGACGCGCAGCCGGTCGGCGTTGGGGTGCTGGACCGCCTCGATCACCTTGCAGATGCGAAAGGCGCCCAGGGCCTCGGCGGGGTTGTCGACGCCCTCGACTTCCAGGCCCAGGTCGGTCAGCGCCTCGGCGATGGTGTCGACCGGGGCATCGGTGTCGAGGTGGTCGTGGAGCCAGGAAAGGGTGAACTTCATCTGCGGCAGTCCCTGATCGATTTGGGCCACGGGATTAGCGCAAAGGCGGGCAGAGGGAAAGGGCAGTGCGATCCATGCAGCTTAAAGGCGAAGTCTGGTTCAGTTGGGAAACGGCCTGTTGAATGACCCGGGGGAAGGCACGCCGGATCCGACGTGGTAGAAGAGAGCGATGGATAACAAGTGGCTCATTATTCCCGAAGGCCGGCGTCGTGGCATTCCACAGTGGCGACTGTGCCTGATGATGGGAGTGACCTTCCTGACATTGTGGGTGGGTGCGCCGATCCTGTTCGCGTTGACCCAGCAGCCCAGCTAGGGTTTGGACCCTAGGCGCTTGCCTGAGCCGGGATTGGCGGATAGGCCTGAGACCTGTCCTGTCCAGCCCCGGAGTGCGCGAGATGCCGACCAACCGTCGTTTCGACAAGTCGAAGCTGCCCAGCCGCCACGTGACCGAAGGGCCGGCCCGTGCCCCGCATCGCAGCTATTTCTATGCCATGGGCATCACCGAGGATGAAATTCACCAGCCTTTTGTCGGCGTTGCCACTTGCTGGAACGAAGCCGCCCCCTGCAACATCGCACTGAACCGTCAGGCGCAGGTGGTGAAACACGGGGTCAAGAAGGCCGGCGGCACCCCGCGCGAATTCACCACGATTACCGTGACCGATGGCATCGCCATGGGACACGAGGGCATGCGGTCGTCGCTGGCCAGCCGCGACGCCATCGCCGATACGGTGGAACTGACGATGCGCGGGCATTGCTATGACGCGCTGGTGGGGCTGGCCGGGTGCGACAAGAGCCTGCCGGGGATGATGATGGCGATGGTGCGGCTGAACGTGCCTTCGGTCTTCATCTATGGCGGGTCGATCCTGCCGGGCCGCTACAAGGGCCAGGACATCACCGTTCAGGACATGTTCGAATCCGTCGGCAAGGTGCAGGCGGGCACCATGACCGAGGCGGAACTGGAGATCATGGAGCGGGTGGCCTGCCCGTCCTCTGGTGCCTGCGGGGCGCAGTATACGGCGAACACCATGGCCTGCGTGTCCGAGGCGATCGGGCTGGCGCTGCTGAATTCCTCGGGGGCGCCTGCGCCCTACGAAAGCCGCGATCAGTATGGCGAGGCCTCGGGCGTGGCGGTGATGACCCTGATCGAGCGGAACATTCGCGCCCGCGATATCGTGACGCTGAAATCGCTGGAGAATGCGGCGCGGGTCGTTGCCTGCACCGGGGGCAGCACCAATGGCGCCCTGCACCTGCCGGCGATCGCGCATGAGGCCGGTATCGACTTTGACCTGTTCGACGTGGCCGCGATCATGCGCGACACCCCCTATTTCGTCGACCTGCGGCCGGGCGGCAAATACGTTGCCAAGGACCTGTACGAGGTGGGCGGTGTGCCCGTGGTGATGAAGGAACTGGCCAAGGCGGGGCTGTTGCATCTGGATTGCCTGACCGCCAGCGGCAAGACCCTGGGCGAAAGCCTGGAGGAGATCCGCGGAGAGGCGGATGGCCGGGTGATCCATCCGGTAACCGCGCCGATCACCAGAACCGGCGGGGTCGTCGGGCTGAAGGGAAACCTGGCGCCGGAAGGGGCCATCGTGAAGGTCGCCGGCATGACCGAGGCCGAGCAGGTCTTTACCGGCCCGGCCCGTGTCTTTGAGTGCGAGGAAGACGCCTTTGCCGCCGTCAAGGCGCGGGAATATGCCGAAGGCGAGGTGATCGTCATCCGCAACGAAGGGCCGGCCGGCGGACCCGGCATGCGCGAAATGCTGGCCACCACCGCCGCGCTGTCCGGCCAGGGCATGGGCAAGAAGGTGGCGCTGATCACCGACGGGCGGTTCTCTGGCGCGACGCGCGGCTTTTGCGTTGGCCACGTCGGCCCCGAAGCGGCGCATGGCGGGCCCATCGCGCTGTTGCGCAACGGCGACATGATCACGCTGAACGCATTGACCGGCGAATTGTCGGTGGCGCTGAGCGGCGACGAACTGGCCGCGCGCAAGGCCGAATGGAAGGGGCCGCGCCAGACCGAGTATGCCTCGGGGGCGCTGTGGAAATATGCCCGGCTGGTCGGCGGCGCGCGCCATGGCGCCGTCACCCATCCGGGCGCCAAGGCGGAACGACATGTCTATATGGATCAGTAGGGCGCTGGCCTGCCTGGCACTGGCGGCCTGCGTCGACACGGGCGGCGGCGCGACACGCCCTGCCGCTGTCAGCGTGCTGGGTGGCGCGATGACCGTGGCGGTTCCGGCGCATTATTGCATCGATCCGGCCTCGGTTCACGAGGACCGGGCCGGCGCGGTGGCCATTGCCGGCCGCTGCGGGGCCGATCGCCCGGTGCCGCCGGCGGCCATCACCGTCAGCCTGGGGGGAGAAGGCTCTGCCGAAGTGTTGAAATCCGGCGCGCGCGTCCTGACCGACTGGGCCCGCAGCCCCGCGGGCCGCGCCGCGCTGTCGCGCGACGGCAACGCCAGGACGGTCAGCATTCGGCAGACCCTGGTGTCGGACGGGGCCTTCCTGATCCAGTTGGACGACCGGCGGGTGGGCAGCTATTGGCGCGCAGCGATTCCGGTGCAGGGCCGGCTGGTCCTGATCGCGGTGGCCCCCCCCGAGGATGGCACCCTGTCGGTCGAGGATGGACGCAGGATCGTCGAGAAGGCGGTAACGGCGATGCGGCGTGCGAACGGCAGCTGATCAAAAAATCGCCGGACTTTTCGCCGGAATGGGTTGGCATGTTAATGGTTTTCCGGCGATAAGTGCCCTGTTTCCACGCAAGAAACGATTGCGGGAAACGCTGGAACTTGGGCGGATTGGGATACAATGGCAGGTCGGTTGGACAAGCTGCTTGACCGGCTGACGTTTCGTCGGGCGCTGGATCGATGGTCGCGTGCCGCGGACGAGGCGCCAGATATGGGCCTGGACGCGCTGCGCGGCCTGCGCACACGCGCCCGGCAGATGCGGCGCGAGCTGGACCGCGTCATTCATCAGGCGGAATACCGGCTGGCATTGCCGGTGATCGGGGCCACCGCCATCCGCAAACCGATGGGAACCGACTGGGCCTGGCGGCCCGATCTGTGGAAGGGGCAGATCCCGGTGCCGGGGGCATCTTCGGTTGCCGGCCGGGCGCAGGTCTGCGACAGCGCCACGATCTTTCACGATTGCCGCCGGTCCGAGCTGACCGTGCGCCAGATCCGCAACACGCGGGAAACCGACGTGGCGCCCTTTGGCTTTCGGATGGACGTGTTCAAATTCGACGGATCGTTCCTGAGCCTGGTGCTGGACCTGCCCCCCGAGGCGGCGCAGGGATTGAAGCTGCGGCACCTGATCCGGATGGATGTGATCGTCGAGATGGAAAAGCCGCTGGAAATCTTTGCCCGGCTGAACGTGAAGCATGGTCCGAATGTCGAACAGATCGTGCGCGAATTGCCGTTGAACGAGGAAGAGGTAATGGTCGAATTCGACCTGGCCTATACCAAGGTCAACGAGAAGCGGGTGGAAAAGCTGTGGCTGGACCTGATCTTCGAGGGGCCGGAAATGAACCAGATCATTCTGCGTGATGTCACCGTCAGCCGCAGGCCAAGGGCGGAGTTGTAGGATGGCCGATGGCATGAAGCTGACGCAGACGCAGAATCCGGGCGGGAACCTGGGAAGGCGTGCTGACCGCCGGCGGCGCAACCGCGCCAAAGCTGGAGGTGCTGCATCTGGAGCGGCCAGTGCCGGGGGTTCTGGTCACGCCGGTGCCGGGGCGCGAGGGCGACTACGCGGTAAAGGTGCCGATCCCGCTGGAAGCGCTGAGCGAAGGGGTGCAGACCTTTCTGATCCGGCACGGGGGCGACACGCTGGCGCATTTCACCATGATCACCGGCGTGGCGATGGAAGACGACGTTCGGGCCGAGATAGATCTCTTGCGCGCCGAACTGGACATGCTGAAGCGCGCGTTCCGGCGCCATTGCCTGGAAACCTCGGATTGAGCGGCTGACGCGGGCGGCGGCACCCGGGGCCGCTGCTTTGTGCAAGGTTCAGACCATCAGGCTGCGGCTGTGGTCGGCGGCGCTTTCCTCGGCCCGGTCCAGCAGGCGCTGCAATTCGGCGCCTCTGGCGAAGCCGGGTTCGGCGGGGCCCTCGCCACGGATGGCCGCGATGAAACGCTGGTAGATCGTCGGCACCTCCGGGCAATCGACCGGGCGCCAGGTCGCGGTCAGGCGGTCATCGCCGACGCAGGCCGCAAGGCTGCTGGTGGCATTCTCGTATCGCACGTCGAGGCCGCCCGATGTGCCATAGATCCGCAGCCGCAAGTCATTGAGGTGCCCCGTGGCAAAGCGGGTGGCGTGGACGGTGCCAAGTGCCCCGCCGGCAAGGCGCAGCTGCATGGTGGCGCTGTCATTGGCGTCGAGTGGATAGTCGCCGATGCGGTTGCCCGGGGCCTTGTCAAAGGTGGCCAGCCGAGCGCTGACGTCCTGCGCGGCCTGGCCTGCGACAAATGTGGCAAAGTCCAGGATGTGGATGCCGACATCGCCCAGCACGCCCCTGGAACCATGCGCGGTCGAGAGCCGCCAGAGCCATTGCGGCTGGCTTTGCCAATCGCCCCAGGCCGGCTGCGTCAACCAGCTTTGCAGGTAGCTGGCCTCGAAATGCCGGATCTCGCCCAAGTCGCCGTCGCGGACCATCTGTGCGGCCCGCTGCAGGGCGGGGACATTGCGGTAGCTGAGATTGACCATGTTGATGACACCGGCGCGGCGGGCGGCCTCTGCCATCTCGTCTGCGGCGGCGGCGTTGGTCGCCAGCGGCTTTTCGCAAAGCACATGTTTTCCCGCGGCCAGCAATGGCATCGTTGTCGGATGATGGGCCGCGTCGGGGGTCACGTTGGCCACGGCATCGAACTGGCCCCAGACAAGCGCATCCGCAAGGCTGGTGAAGGTGCGCGCGTTGCCATGCCTTTCGGCAAAGGCGGCACAGGCATCGGGCCGTGTGTCGACGGCGGCCGCAAGCGTGACGCCGTCGATCCTGGCAAAGGCCTCGGCATGGGTATTTGCCATGCCACCCGTTCCGAGGATCAGCAGTCGAATGGTCATCTGAACCCCGCGTCGCCATCGGCATGAAGTTTGCCGCCGCGTTGGGTGATAGGCTCCAAAGCGGTTTCAACCGGAACATTCGGTGCGTCCGAAGGATTGGCGATACGCGGGGCAGAGTTGTGCGCCCAATGCACGGCGTTGCGGATCACCTTTTGCACATTTGCATCGTGATAGGTGGGATAGGTTTCGTGTCCGGGGCGGAAGTAGAACACGCGCCCCGCCCCGCGCTTGTAGGTGACGCCCGACCGGAAAACCTCGCCGCCCTGGAACCAGGACACGAAGACGGTTTCCATCGGATCGGGGATGCCGAAGGGTTCACCATACATTTCCTCATGCTCCAGCTCGAAGTGGTCGGGAAGGCCGGCGGCAATGGGATGGTTGCGCGAGGTCAGCCAGAGACGCTCTCGTTCCCCGGCCTCGCGCCAGGACAGGTTGCAGGGCGTTCCCATCAAACGTTTGAATGGCTTTGAGAAATGCGCGGAATGCAGGAATATTGCCCCCATGCCGGACCAGACCGCATCGGCAATCTGGTCAACGATTTCATCGCGCACTTCGGCGTGGGCGCAATGCCCCCACCAGACAAGAACATCGGTCTGTTCCAGGCGGCCGGGCGGCAGGCCATGGTCCGGCTGGTCCAGCGTGGCGGTGGTGGCCAGGATACCGGGATCGGAATTTAGCGCATCGGCGATGCGCTGATGCATGCCGTCAGGATAAAGGCCCCGGACGGTTGAATTGGTGCGTTCGTGGACGTTTTCGCCCCAGACGGTAACGCGGATCCTGGACATGGGTGATTCCCCCTGCTGGTGTCCGGAGCAGCCTAGGGGCATTCAAAGCGCTTTGAAAGAGGGGCGGCAACACATTGACCGCGCGATTGCGGTGACGGGGGTCATTCCCAGGTGCGGAAGAACTTGCCCGATGGCGAGAGCGTGAAGATTTCGCACCCCGTCGCGGTGACGCCGACGGAATGTTCGTATTGCGCCGAAAGCGACTTGTCGCGGGTGACGGCGGTCCAGTCGTCGGCCAGCACCTTGGTTTCCGGGCGGCCAAGGTTGACCATGGGTTCGATGGTGAAGAACATGCCTTCCTCAAGCACCGGTCCGGTCCCCGCACGGCCGTAATGCAGCACGTTCGGCGGGGCATGGAACACCCGGCCGAGACCGTGGCCGCAGAAGTCACGCACAACCGACATGCGGTTCTGCTCGACATAGGATTGGATGGCGTACCCGATATCGCCAAAGGTATTGCCGGGCCGGACCGCGCCGATGCCGCGCATCAGCGCCTCATGCGTGACCTCGATCAGGCGTTCGGCCTTGCGGGGCAGGTTGCCGGCGACATACATCCGGCTGGTGTCTCCGAACCAGCCGTCGACGATCACGGTGACATCGACATTCAGGATATCGCCGTCGGCCAGCACCTTGGCCCCCGGAATGCCGTGGCAGACGACATGGTTGACCGAGATGCAGGAGGCGTGCTGATAGCCCTTGTAACCGATGGTCGCCGAAGTGACGCCCCGGCGGTCGACCTCTTCGCGGATGAAGTCGTCGATCGCGGCGGTAGTTGCGCCTGGCACAACCAGCGGGGCGACCATGTCCAGGATCTCGGCGGCGACCCGGCCGGCCCTGGCCATGCCGGCAAAGTCCGCGTCTTCGTAGATGCGGATGCCGTCGCGGGTGATGCGGGCGCGGGTTTCGTCCATGGTCTGTCTCCTTGCGCCCTACATAGGCGGACGTGCGGCAAATGGCCAGAGGGGCGGTTGGAATGGCCGGGCCGGGCCGCTATATCTGGGGCGCGAATGCGAGAGGAGCAGGCGGGATGGCAAACCCAAGGGCAGCGATGCTGGTCATCGGCGACGAGATCCTGTCTGGCCGCACGCGCGACAGCAACATGCATTTTCTGGCCGGAGAATTGACCAGGGTCGGCATAGACCTGCGCGAGGTGCGCATGGTGGCGGACGACCACGCCGCTATCGTGGCAGCGGTTCGGGCACTGTCGGGCGGGCATGACCAGGTGTTCACCTCGGGCGGCATCGGGCCGACGCATGATGACATCACCGCCGATGCGGTTGCCGAGGCGATGGGCGCGGCGATTTCACATCGCGCGGATGCCATGGCCCTGATGCAGGCGCATTACGACCGGCAGGGATTGCCGTTCAACGAGGCCCGCAAGCGCATGGCCCGCGTACCCGAAGGGGCGGTGCTGATCGACAACCCGATCTCGGTCGCGCCGGGGTTCAGCATCGGCAATGTGCATGTCATGGCCGGGGTGCCCAAGATCTTTGAGGCCATGGTCACGGGGCTGTTGCCCCGCCTGACCGGTGGGGCGCCGCTGCTGAGCCAGTCCTTGCGGGTGCAGCGCGGCGAGGGTGAGATTGCCGCCGAATTCGCGGCGCTGGCCGCCGAGTTTCGGGATCTGTCCATGGGGTCTTATCCGTTTACCGTGAATGGCGCCTATGGCACCAACCTGGTGATCCGGGGGACGGATGCCGGGCGGTTGGATCAGGCGATGCTGCGGCTGACGGAGATGTTCGGATGACGCCATCGCTGCTGGCCGACGTGATGGAGGCGACCTGGCCCGCGGTCCGGGTCTGGCGCGTAGGGCCGTGCCTGTTGCGGGATGGTGGTGGGGGCGGGCAACGAGTTTCCGCGGCTTCGGTGGCAGGGGATTTCAGCGCGACGGATCTGGATGCTGCCCTGGCAGAGCTGCCACAGAAGCTGTTCGTGATCTATCCGGGGCGCAGCGCGGCCGAGGCGGCGCTGGATGCGGCGCTGGAGGACCGGGGCTTTGCCCGCCATGATCCGGTTGTCGCCTATGCGGCGCCGGTCGAGGAACTGGCCGGTGACTTGCCCCATTTGGCGGCCTTTGCGCATTGGCCCCCGCTGGAGGTGGTACGGCAGGTCTGGGCCGAGGGTGGTATCGGGCCGGCCCGGGTGCAGGTGATGGGCCGTGTGGGCGGGCCAAAGGTTGCGTTGATGGCCCGCAGCGGCGACCGGTGTTCCGGCGCGGCCTTTGTGGCCTGTCACGGCGACGAGGCGATGGTGCATGCCCTGGAGGTGCGTCCTGGCTTGCGTCGGCAGGGGGCTGGCGGGCATCTCTTGCGCGCGGCCGCGAATTGGGCGGCGGAGCAGGGCGCGCGTCGGTTGTCCTTGGTGGTCACGGAACGCAACGAGGCGGCACGGGCGCTCTACCTGCGGGCGGGCATGGCCGAGGTTGGCCAGTATCATTATCGCAAGGCGTGACGGCAGGTGACAAAAGCGTACTGTGCCATTGCCGCGTTGGTGTCCGGGTTGTTGGCGGGGCCGGCGGCGGCCCTGGACCTGACGATGCCGGGGCCGGTCGCGGCCCAGGAAAGCCGCCAGGAGCCCGCGGCCACCTATATTCTGCCCACCGGGCCGATCACGGACGGGCAATTGCCGCATCGGCGCCTGGAAGGGGCGCTGGACCAGCGTGCCTGGGTTCTGGACGCGCGCGGTGTATCATCGCTGGAACTGTTGCAGCCCCTGCGCGCCGAGCTGGTGGCGCAGGGATTCCAGATCATCTTCGAATGCGAGACCCATGGCTGCGGAGGGTTCGATTTCCGGTTTACCGTTGACGTGATGCCGGAACCGGCCATGCATGTCGATCTGGGCGACTTTCGGTTCCTGTCGGCGGAAAAAGGCGATGAGGCGGTCACGCTGCTGGTCAGCCGGTCGCCGGCATTCGGGTTTGTGCAACTGACGCGGCTGGGGGCCTTGCCCTTGCCGCCGCCCGCGCCGTTGAACACGGATCTGCCGGAACTGCCCATCGCCACCGAACCGGCCGCCCCGCCCGAGGGGCCGACGACCCCGGTTGTGGCGCCGGAGCCGCCCCAAGTGGCCGGCGATCTGGCGGCAACGCTGCGGGCACAGGGCAGTGTCGTGCTGGAAGACCTGGTCTTTGCGTCGGGCGCGGCGGCATTGGAACCCGGCGATTATCCGTCGCTGCTATCGCTGGCGGCATGGCTGGCCGAAAGCCCGGAAAACAGCGTCCTGCTGGTCGGGCATACGGATTCGTCAGGTGCGCTCAAGGCCAACGTAGATCTGTCGAAGCGGCGGGCCGAAGGGGTGCGGCAGGCCCTGCTGGCGCTGCCTGGCGTCAAGGCCGGACAGGTCCGGGCCGAGGGCGTCGGCCCGCTGGCACCGCGCGCCAGCAACCTGACCGAAGAGGGGCGGCAGAAAAACCGGAGGGTCGAGGCCGTCATGGCCTCGGGGCAATAGGTTTCGGCTGCCAGGTGAAAACCGGGTGAATGGCTGGCCTGTGGCCGGCCGTCCTCACCAGTTGTCGGGCCCCTTGTCGATGAAGCGGCGCGCCAGGAAATCGATGAAGGCGCGGACCTTGGGCTGGGTGAACCGGCCCGGCGGATAGACCGCATAAATGCCCAGAACCTCTGTCGGCAAGCCTGGGATGGCCTCTTCCACCTGACCCAGACGCATGGCGTCGGCATAGAGGAACGAGGGCAGATAGGCGATGCCAAGGCCCGAGACGGCGGCGTTCAGCAGGGACTGGCCATCGTTCACCGTCAGCCAGCCGGCCGAACGGACCTGCCGCTTTTCGCCCGAGGGCGCGGTGACCTTCCACACGTTGCCATTGGCCTGGTTGGAGTAGTGCAGAAGCTTGTGTTCGTTCAGGTCGTCGATCTTCAGCGGGCGGCCGAATTTCTGGAAATAGGCCGGGCTGCCGATCATCCGCTTTGTCGTTTCGGTCAGCTTGCGGGCGCGCAGGCTGGAATCTTCCAACTCGCCGACCCGGATTGCCATGTCGAACCCCTCGGAGATCAGTTCGACGTAGCGGTTGTTCAGCACCATGTTCACGGTGATGTCGGGATATTCCAGCAGGAAATCCCCCAGGATCGGCGACAGCAGGTTCACACCGAAATCGGTCGCGACCGAAATACGCAGCAGGCCCGACGGGGCCGATTGCATCGAAGTGACCAGCGCATCGGCCTCGCCCGCGTCATTCAGCACGCGGCGGGCCCGGTCGTAATAGGCAAGGCCAATCTCGGTTGGGGAAACGCGGCGGGTGGTGCGGTTCAGCAGGCGGGCACCCAGACGGGCTTCCAAGGCGGAGACATGCTTCGAAACGGCAGATTTCGAGATGCCCATCTTCTTGGCCGCGTCCGTGAAGCCGCCCTGGTCTACCACCATGGCAAACGCTTCCATTTCGGTCAGTCGGTCCATTTGTCTCCCCATGCGAGCAGATACGAGGTCATGGGTCTTATTGGCGGTCAATTCGGGCGGGAACGGGGCAGGCTAGCGTCCGATCCGGGGAAATAACGCGGATCGTTCATGGCACGGAAACGCGCGATGGCTGTGCGGCGACCTGCCAAAGCGTGAAACGCGACAAGCGGGAAAAGGCCTGCGCTGGGAAATCGGCAGAAATTCGAGCGGGGAAACCTGCCAGTCGGCGGGGCTTTTCCGCCATTTTCCTGCCCCACTGGACGCGGCGGTTCGGGGGCGCCAAGTGTTCGGCAGGCAGCGGGCCGACAGGTCCGGCTGTCCGTGAAGCAACCACAAGGAGACTTCCGATGAAACGTTTTGCAATGGTTCTTGCGCCCCTGGCCATGGCCGGCGCCGCCTATGCCGCCGACCTGCCGATGGTGGAGGATGCCGACGCAAGCGGCAACTGGTCGCTGGCCGAACTGCAGACGGTCTGGGCCGACCTGACAGAGGATGGATACACGGCGATTGACGCCAATGCCGATGGCGCGGTCGATGCGGCCGAATTGCAGACCGCCTGGGACAACGGTGTTCTGAAGCCGGTCGAAGGCTGATGTCGCGCCTCCCTGCCGCGTTCTCGGGTTGTGTGCCGGCCAGCTTCCCCCTGGCAGGCAGACATGACGCGGTGGGGAGGCTGCCCTAAAGGCGCGCGGCCAGGCGCGTCGCCTGATCTATGGCGCGTTTCGCGTCAAGCTCTGCCGCCACATCCGCCCCGCCGATCAGATGATGCGCCACGCCAGCGCCGGCGAGTGTCTCGGCCAGATCGCGGGCCGGAAGTTGACCGGCGCACAGCACGATGGTGTCGACCTGCAGCAGTTGCGGGTCCTTGCGGTCGGGTCCGTGGCTGATCCGCAGCCCCTGGGCGGTGGCCGCTTCATAATTGACGCCGCCGATCATCTGCACGTTCTTGGCCGCCAGTGCCGCGCGGTGAATCCACCCGGTGGTCTTGCCAAGATGCCGTCCCGGCCTTTCGGATTTGCGCTGCAACAGCCAGACCTGGCGGGCGGCCGGCGCCGGTTGCGGGTCGGCAACGCCGCCCCGGCTGGTCCAGGGGGCGCCGACACCCCATTCGCGGCGCCAGAGATCCGGGTGTTCGGTCGGGCTTTCACCCTGGTGGACCAGGAATTCCGCCACGTCGAAACCGATGCCGCCCGCGCCGACTATGGCAACGCGGCGACCGACGGGGGCGCCTGTCAGCACATCGAGGTAACTGAGAACCGGCGCTCCGGGCTCGGTAGTCAGACCGGGGTCGCGCGGCGTGACGCCGGTGGCAAGGATCACGTCGTCAAAGCCTTGCAGGGTCTGCAGAGTCGCGCGGGTGTTCACCAAAAGCGTCAGGTTCTGGTGCCGAAGCTGTTGGTTGAACCAGTCAATCAGGCCGCGGAATTCTTCCTTGCCGGGGATCGAGGCCGCCAGGTTCAACTGCCCCCCGGTGCGGGCGGACGCCTCGAACAGGGTGACCCTGTGGCCGCGCTGGGCGGCGGTGATCGCCGCGGCCATGCCGGCCGGTCCGGCGCCGACGATCGCGATGGATCGGGGTGTAGTGGCAGGGGTGATCACCAGTTCGGTCTCATGGCAGGCGCGCGGGTTGACCAGGCAAGAGGTGAGCTTGCCCGAGAAGGTGTGGTCCAGACAGGCCTGGTTGCAGGCGATGCAGGGTGCGATGTCGCGGGCGCGGCCGCTGGCGGCCTTGGCGATGAAATCGGCATCGGCCAGCCAGGGGCGCGCCATCGAGACCATGTCGGCGCAACCTTCGGCCAAGAGCGTTTCGGCCAGTTCCGGCGAGTTGATCCGGTTGGAGGTGATCACGGGGATGCCGACTTCGGGACGCAGCCGGGCGGTCAGATGGGCAAAGGCGGCGCGGGGAACCGAGGTCGCGATGGTCGGGATGCGCGCCTCGTGCCAGCCAATTCCGGTGTTGAGCAGGCTGGCGCCGGCCGTTTCGATCCGCCGCGCAAGTGCGATCACCTCATCCCAGGTCGAGCCGTCCGGAATCAGGTCGGTCAGCGACAGGCGATAGATCAGTATGGCGTCGGGGCCCATCGCGGCGCGGGCGCGACGCACAACCTCGACCGGAAGGCGCATGCGATTTTCGTAGCTGCCACCCCAGTCGTCGGTGCGGCGGTTGGTATGGGTGACAAGGAACTGGTTCAGGAAATAGCCTTCGGACCCCATGATCTCGACACCGTCATAGCCGGCCTCGATCGCGCGGGCGGCGGCAGTGGCAATGTCGGCGATCTGTTTCTCGATGCCCGCCTGGTCCAGTTCCAGCGGGCGGAACGGCGAGATCGGCGACTTGATCGCGGAAGGGGCGACACAATCGGGGGAATAGGCGTATCTTCCGGCGTGCAGGATCTGCATGGCGATATGGCCGCCCTGGTCGTGAACGGCGGCGGTGACGCGGGAATGGTTGGCGATGTCCTGGCCGGTGAACAGCCCGGCCGCGCCGGGAAAGACCCCGCCTTCGCGATTGGGGGCCATGCCGCCGGTCACGATCAGGCCGGCGCCCCCCCTGGCGCGCGTGGCATAGAAGGCCGCCACACGCGCCCAATCGCCCGTTTCTTCCAGCCCGGTGTGCATCGACCCCATCAGGGCGCGGTTGCGCAGGGTAACGGGGCCAAGCTGCAACGGCCGGAGCAGGTGGGGGTATCGGGTCATCGGTTTCTCCCTTTGGAGAAAGAATGGCGAGGGCACCGGGGGCTGTCATCCGCAACGCGGCGTCACGGATGGTCGGACTGCCAGGCGGTGTCGGTTGCGGCGGACGCACCGAGTGAGGTCAGAGGCCCAGCCTGGCAGGCAGGTCCCGCATGCTGTCGAACAGCGGAATGCCCAGGGCGGCCATCTTGCTGGCCGGCGGCGCATCGGGGCCGTGCGGTGCAAAACCAAGGCAGGGAATACCGGCGGCCAGCGCCGCCTGGGCCCCCGACGGGCTGTCCTCGATCACCACGCAGGCGGCGGGATCGGCAGCGCATTGCAGGGCGGCCAGCAGGTAAAGATCGGGGGCAGGTTTGGGCCGGCCGATTTCCTGGCCCGAGAGAACAGCCCGAAAACGCGGGATCAGCCCATGCTGGCCAAGCGTGATCTGCATCTTGTGCGGCGTTCCGTTCGAGCCGACGGCATAAGGCAGCCCGGCGGCGTCCAGCCGGTCAAAGACCTGTACGATGCCGGGGATCAGGGGCGTGCCCTGCGCCAGCATGTCATACATGCGAACATAGAGATCCGCGACCCAATCGGCCGGCAGGGTGGCCCCCGCAGCCCGTGCCCGGGTTGCCACGCTTTCGATGGTACCGCCGATGTAATCGCTTTCCAGCTGGTGCCGGGTCAGCGACAGCCCATGGCGGGCCAGATCCTCGATCAGCAGGTCGAAGGTTGGACCCTCGCTGTCGACGATGACGCCATCGCAATCGAACAGGACGGCTTGTGGACGGTCATCTGGAAATCCGGGTGATGATGCGGGTGGGGTGATCGCTACCATTACAGCAGCGCGATGATATTTCCGGCAGGATCGACGGGGTCATTCCGGCGCCCTGAGCAAGGTGATCAGCGTATCGCCATAGCGGCGCTGATCCAGCACCGCAAAGCCCTGGGGCGTGGCGGGGGGCGTTCCCTCCTCCCAGACGATCGTGGCGCCGGGGGCAAGCCATTGGCCGGCCAGTGCCGATGCCAGCGCGGCCTCGCCCAGCCCCTTGCCATAAGGGGGGTCCAGGAACACCAGAGAATAGGGGGCGCCGCGGTTTTCGCCCAGGCGGGTCGCGTCGCGGCGCCAGACATCGGTGCTGCCCATGGCCTGCATCTTTTCGATGTTGGCGCGCAGCAGGGCGCGCGCCTTGCTGCCATCATCGACAAAGGCCACCCGCGCAGCGCCGCGTGAAAGCGCCTCGAGACCCAGCGCGCCGGTGCCGGCGAACAGATCCAGCACGCGGGCGTCGGGAACAGGATTGTCGCGGGCGGAATTGACCAGCAGGTTGAAGATCGCCTCGCGGACCCGGTCGGAAGTGGGGCGCAGATGGGCGGCAGGGTCACCCTCGCCCACGTCGGCCAAGAGAAGGCCGCGCCGCGCACCACCGATGATTCTCACTTGAGCAGGGCCTTGAGATCGGGCGCCGACACGATCAGGTCGGGCGCCGGGCTTTTCCCCGATTCGATCAGCCGCTTGCCCACCATGTAGGCCCGCGGGTCGTTCATCGCATCGACGGCCAGCAGCTGTTCGCCACGATAATACCAGTAGGACACCGCCGCCCCGTCACCCGGGCGGGAAACGATCCTGTCAAACCCCGTATTCAGCCCGGCCATCTGCAGCTTCAGATCAAACTGGTCAGACCAGAACCAGGGCTTTGCCTGATAGGGCTGGCCGGCGCCCAGGATGTTGGCGGCCACCGCCTCGGCCTGGTCGATGGCATTGCCGACCGACTCCAGCCGGATCCTGCCGCCCTGCCAAGGGAAAGAGGCGCAGTCGCCGGCGGACCATATGGCCGGATCGGAGGTGCGGCCCATGTCGTCCGTTGCGATGCCGTTGTCGATGGTCAGGCCTGCGGCGGCAGCAATGTCGACGTTGGGGGTGATGCCCACCCCGACGATCACGAAATCGGCCGCCAGTTCCGAACCGTCGGTCAGCCGGGCACCGGTCACGCGGCTTTCGCCCAGCAGCCGGTCAAGGCCGGTGCTTTCCAGGATCTTGACGCCGTGCGAGGCGTGCAATGCGCGGATGTAGTCGCTGGTTTCGGCGCTGGCGACGCGCTGGAGAATGCGGGGGCCATTTCCAGCACGGTCACATGCAGGCCAAGCTTTGCCGCGACGGCCGCGGCCTCCAGCCCGATATAGCCGCCGCCGATGATCAGGACGCGACGACCTGCGGCGAATTCGCCCCGCATCGCATCCACATCGGCCAGGGTGCGCACCGTGAAGACCCCGGCCAGATCGCCGCCGATCGCGGCGGGCAACCTGCGCGGCGTGGATCCGGTTGTCAGCGCCAGGTGGTCATAGGGCAGCGATGTGCCGTCGCCCAGCATGACGGTCTTGGCCTGCCGGTCTATCGCGGTGGCCACCTGTCCCAGGCGCAGGTCGATTCCATTTTCGGCGTAGAAGCCCGGCGCGCGCAGCCAGAGCCGCTCTTCCTCCATCTCGCCCAGAAGATAGGCCTTGGACAGGGGCGGCCGCTGATAGGGCGGGGCCGCTTCGCCGCCAACCAGGGTGATCGGACCGTCATGGCCCGATGCCCTGAGCTTTGCCGCCAGTGCTGCGCCTGCCTGGCCGGCTCCGATGATCACCACTTTCATGCCCTGCCCCTCTGGCCTGTTTCGTGGCAGAGCCTATAACCGAGGCGACGACAGGTGCAATGCAGGCAACGGGAAGGAACGCGAATATGACGATTGCCGTAGGTCAGAAACTGCCGGACAGCACCCTGCTGGCTATCGGCCAGAAAGGGGTAGAGCCGGTTGCTCTTGCCGACAGGCTGGCCGGGCGCAACGTGGTGATCTTCGGGTTGCCGGGGGCCTATACCGGCACCTGTTCGACCGCACATGTGCCAAGCTTCATCCGCACGGCCGCACAATTCGCGGCCAAGGGCGTCGATGAAATCATCTGCGTGTCGGTGAACGACGCCTTCGTGATGAAGGCCTGGGGCGAAGCCACCGGCGCCACCGCCGCCGGTATTTCGATGCTGGGCGATGCGGATTCCTCATTCACCAAGGCGCTGGGCATGAACTTCTCGGTGCCGGCGATCGGCTTTCACGACCGCTCGAAGCGCTATGCGCTCTATGCCGAGGACGGGGTGGTGAAAGTGCTGAACCTTGAGGAAAGCCCCGGAAACTGCGACGTTTCGGGCGGCGAACACCTGTTGGGGCAGATTTGAGCCGCAGTGTCCGCCCCGATGCCGGGCAGATCGTCAGACCCGACGGTTTGCCCGGTCCTCGCACAGGCAACTGATCGGCTCGCCGTGGTCGCGCTGGATCTCTGCTTCTGGCGCCAACCGGTCCAGCGCCTTGGCCAGATCGATATCCAGCCGGGTCAGCCCATTGCCGTCGTGGGTGATCAGCAGGACATCTACAATGTTGTAGCGGTTGGACCATTCCGGATGATGGTTCAGCTTTTCGGCGGCCAGTGCGGCGCGGGACATGAAGCCCCAGGCTTGCGAGAAGTTGCGGAACCGCCAGATCTTGCGGATGGCGTCGCGGCCCGGCACGGCGGCCCATCCGGTTTCGGCCAGGGCGGGCAACAGGTCGGCCCGTTCCTGGGCAGAGAGCGGCGCGGTCATCGGGACTCTCCTGTCAGGGCGTTGTCCTTTGCATCGGCAGACAGGCGGGCGGGGCGATCCTTGATCCGTGCCCAATAGGCCAGCAGGACGTCATTGGCGGGAATGGTCTTGAAATTCAGCCCCCAGCCGACCTGGCTGCCGACATAGACATCGGCCGCGGTAAAGCGACCATCTGCAATAAAATCATTCTTTTCCAGGTGTTTGGTCAGCGATCGGGACACATCGTCCAGGCTGCCATAGCCGGTTCGGCCCCGCGCCTGTGCGCTGTCGGGCATCCAGCCGAAAGAGGCGTTGACCACGGCCTGTTCCAGCGGGCCGGCGGCAAAGAACATCCAGCGGAAGAAGGCGGCACGATCGTCGGCCATGAGCCCCTTTTCGGGGAATTCCATTGCCAGATAGGTGCAGATCGCCGCCGCCTCTGTCACCACCCGGCCGTCGTGGACGATGGCGGGCACCTTTCCCATCGGGTTCACCGCCATATAGTCGGCGGATTTCATCGGCGGGCCATATTCCAGAACCCGCGTTTCGTAGGGATGGCCGATTTCCTCCAGCATGACGCGGGCGATGCGGCCGCGCGACATCGGGTTGGTATAGAAGGTGATCATCGGCAAGGCTCCAATAGGGTGACGTTCGTGCAGGGCAGGGGCCGCCATGGCGATGCGGCGGATCAATCCTCCCGTTGGGTCTGGCGGAAGGGGCCGTAGGATGTCAGAACCTCGATCTCTTCCCCCATGGCGCGGCGTTCCTCTTCGAGATAACGGGCCACCGCATTGCGAAAGCCCTGATCGGCGATCCAGTGCAGGGAATGGGTCTCGACCGGCAGGTACCCCCTGGCCAGCTTGTGTTCGCCCTGCGCCCCTGCCTCGACCCGTTGCAGGCCGTGGTCGATCGCCCATTCAATGGCCTGATGGTAGCAGAGTTCGAAATGCAGGCAGGGGTAATCGGCGACCGTTCCCCAATAACGGCCGAAAAGCGCCTGACGGCCGATGAAATTCAGCGCCCCGGCGACGGGCCTGCCGCCGTCGCTGGCCAGAACCAGCAGAATGTCATCGCGCATGGTCGCATGAAAGGCGTCGAAGGTCGCCCGCGTCAGATAGGGGCGACCCCATTTCCGGCTGCCGGTATCTTGATAGAAGGTCCAGAACGCATCCCAATGGGCTGGCTCGATCCGGTCACCTGTCAGGGCCTGTATGGTCAGCCCGTGGCCCTGCGCCGTGGCGCGTTCCTTGCGGATCATCTTTCGCTTGCGGGACGAAAGATCGCCGAGGAAATCGTCAAAGCTGGCATAGCCGCGGTTGACCCAGTGGAATTGCTGGGTCACCCGGCGCAGCAGGCCTTCGTGACCGTCCAGCGTGCTGGCCTCTTCCGCGGTGCAGAAAGTGGCATGGAACGAAGACAACCCGTTGTCGCGGGCCAGCGCGATCCCCGCCGAAGCAAGGGCCGGGCGGTATTCCGGCGGGCCAAGGAAGCGGCGCCCCGGAACCGGTGTAAAGGGCACGGCAACCTGCAATTTCGGGTAATATCGGCCACCGGCGCGTTCATAGGCTTCGGCCCAGCCGTGATCGAAGATGTATTCGCCCTGACTGTGGGATTTTATGAACAGCGGCAGGGCGGCCAGCGCGGTCTCGCCCTGATGCAGCACCAGGGGCGCCGGGGTCCAGCCCGACCCCTTGCCGGTCGCCCCCGATGCCTCCAGCGCCGCAAGAAAGCGATGCGTGGTGAAAGGATCCTCTGGCCGGCCGTCGATCTGTTCGGGCGCGGCCAGGGTGTCCCAAACTTTGGCGTCAAGGTCGCGGATGGATTGGTAGAGCGTCAGATCTGCCATGTCTTTTCGCTGTTTGCCGCCGCGCCCACGCCGTTGTTCCAGCGACCAAAGTGGCCGCCCGGGCGACCAGGTCAAGCCCGGAGCGGCGCGAGATAACCCTCGAAGGTCACATTGTCGGCATAGGCACGGGCCGCCGCCTCTTGCTGCGCCGAAGTGATGGTCCAGCACAGGATGGCCGCACCCTGGCGTTTCAGGTCGGCGACGCGGGCGCGGGACAGATCGGCAGCCTCATGGCTGATGAAGCTGGAGCCGGTGGCATCATAATCCGGGATCGCCCGGAAATGGGCGCAGCTTTCTTCGGACAGCGGGTGCCAGCTTTCAACATCGTAGGCCGCTGTCGTCAGGCCGCGGGGCAGATCGGGGGCAAGGCGGGCCATGTGATGGATACAGGCCGGGTTGAACGACATGACCGCAACTTCGCCTTTGTAATCCGCCAATGCGGTGGCCGCCGCGGCCTCCAGCCGTCCATCCGTCGCGCCCATGACAAGGGACTGGTCCTTTATCTCGACCAGCAGGGGAACCCGGCCCCCGATCTGATTCAGCACCTGGGTCAGGGTCGGGATACAGTCCGTGCCGCCGGTCAGGCGGGTCGCACCCAAGGCGGCGGCGGAATGGTTCGAGACCGCACCTTGCGCTGCGGTTAGCTGGTCTAGTGTGTCGTCATGAAAGACCATTGCAACGCCGTCGAATGACAGTTGCAGGTCAATCTCGATCGCATAGCCAGAATCGATTGCCGCCTGGATAGCCGAAGGGCTGTTCTCGATCCGGCCCAAGGCCCGGTCATGCAGGGCGCGATGTGCAATTGGCCGGCTCAGCAGGCCGGCCGGCAGGGGAACGCGGGGTGGCATCAGCGGATTTCGAAGATCGCCTCGATCTCGACGGCGACGCCCAGGGGCAGCGATGCGGCCGAAACCGCCGATCTGGCGTGGCGGCCGGCATCGCCCAGCACGGCGACCAGCAGATCGGAGGCGCCGTTGATCACCTTGGGCTGGTCGGTGAAATCGGCGGTCGAATTGACGAAGCCGACCAGCTTGACCGCGCGGACCAGGCGCGAGAAATCGCCGCCACACGCTTTCCTGGCCTGGGCCAGCAGCGAGATGGCGCAACGCCGGGCCGCGGCGG
The DNA here is from genome assembly GCA_041397345.1 of Paracoccaceae bacterium. Lineage (GTDB taxonomy): Bacteria > Pseudomonadota > Alphaproteobacteria > Rhodobacterales > Rhodobacteraceae > Pseudogemmobacter. Next base: position 27,717 of record JAWKWU010000009.1, on the reverse strand, counting down.
CGCCCTCTTCCACCGAAAGATCCGCACCAACGCGCCCCGTCAGCAGCCCCTGCTCGTTCTGGCTGATCTGCCCCGAGACATGCAGCAGATTGCCGACTACGACATAGGGCACGTAGTTTGCCGCCGGCGCCGGGGCATCCGGCAGGGTGATGCCAAGCTCTGCCAGGCGTTCTTCGATCTGGGACATGGTGCCTCCGTTCTGTTGGGGCGGAGCCTAGCGTCAGGCGCCGGGGCGGGCAAGCCGCGCTCTACCGTTCGTTGGCGCCCCTGCCCGACAGGATCCGGTCGCGAAATCCGGCGATCCGGCGGTAGCGGGTTTGCGAGGCCTTGGCCGAGGCCAGGTTCAGCACATAACTGCGCTGGCGGCCTGGGGTCAGGGCGTGGAAGGCCTCGGCCAATTCGGGATCGTCATCCAGCGCCTCGACCAGTTCCTCGGGCAGGTCGACCTGGATTTGCGCTTTTGCGGGGCGCAGGCCGGCGGCGACGTTCTGCTTTGACTTGTCCAGGAAATCGAGAATGGCGGGGGAAATTTGGGTGACATCGGCCCTGCCATGAAACACCAGCATGTCGGGATGGGTCGTGTTCGGGCCACGGCGCTGCAACAATTGCCCCGGATCCTCCAGCAGGGCCGCGTCAAAGAAGGTCAGGCGAAAGTCTGAGCGGAATGCTCCGATCAGCGCAATGTTCCGCTCCAGGTAGGTGTAGCAGGGATGCCCCCATTTGGCTGTCTCGGTCAGGCCCGCCGTGAGACACAGGCTGCGCAACGCCGCCAGCCCGTCAGCCCATCTGTGGGCCGAACAGTCGTTGGTATCGAACCGCGCGCATCGACCGCAGCCACGCAGAAAATAGTCGTCCGGATCGGTGATCATGTCGCCACGCCGTCCCAAACCACCGGGAAATTTCACCACGAAGTGGGCCACGGGTCCAGTCTGCGCGGTTCACTGCACCCGATCCGGATCGGCTCAACTTTCGCGGAAGGCGCGGGCAAAATAGTCGGTAAAGGGTTTCAGAAGATAGGCCATCGGCGTGCGCGCCTCGGTCTGGATGAAGGCCTCGACCGGCATTCCCGGCACCAGTGTCTGTTCGGCCAGCTTGGCCATCTCACCTTGGTTCAGCACGATCTCGGCCCGGTAGAACGAGGCGTGGGAGGCCTGGTCGGTAAAGGCATCGGCCGAAATCACCGCGACCCTGCCCATCAGATGTGGGGTGGTCCGGCTGGAGAAGGCCGAAAAGACCAGTTCGACCGGCTGTCCGACATGGACCTGGTCGATGTGAATGGGCGGGACCTGTGCCGCGATCATGAGCGGGCGATCCTGTGGCACCAGATAGAGGACCGGTTCCGCCGCGCGGATGACCGCGCGCGGTGTGGTGACGGCCAGCCCCAGCACCACGCCAGCAACCGGCGCGCGAATCTCAAGCCGGGCAATCCGTTCGCTCAACTGGCGTTGCCGTTCGTCCAGTTCGACGATCGCCGGGCCGATATCGCGCAGTTCCCGCTCTGCCTCTTCCAGTCGGGCGCTGGCCTGGCTGCTGATCTCCAGCTCGATCTCGGTGATCCGGCCTTCGGCCTGTGCGCGCATGGCGCTCAGCTCGCCGACCAGCCCCATCAGGCGGGCCTCTTCGCGCCGCAGCGACAGGACGGTGGCCGCTTGTGCAAGCCCCTTGTCCAGCAGGGCCTGCTGGTTGGCGAGTTCGGTCTTGATCAGCGCAAGCTGCGTTTCCAGCGCCCCCATCTGGGCAGCCAGACCGTCAATCTGAGACCGGGTCTGGCCGATGCGCCGGCGCAATTGTTCCGCAGTGGTCGCGGTATTTTCCTGCCGGGCGGCAAAAAGGCCGCGCTGGCCGTCGACCAGATCTGCGATGGCCGGATCGGTTGCGGCCAGGAGCAGAAGATCGGCGGGGAAATCCGGTCGCTCCTTGCCGTCGCGTTCGGCCAGCAGCCGGGCGCGTCGGGCAGAGAGTTCGTGCAACTGGCCGAGAATGACCGCGCGCTCCGATGCCAACTGCGACCCGTCCAGCCGGACCAGCACATCGCCGGCCGTGACACTGGCCCCTTCCGTGACCGCCACTTCGGCAACCACACCCCCGTCGGGGTGCTGGACGACCTGCCGGTTCAATTCAACCTCGATCCGCCCAGGGGCGACGATCGCGCCGGCAAGGGTTGTCGTGACGCTCCATCCGCCGAAACCGATGATCAGAACCGCCAGGGCGATCATGCCCAGGGCAATCGGCCTGCGAGTGGACCAGAAGGGGCGCTGCACGGTCATGCGACACCTCCGGGAACGAAGGCGCGCGCAATCTGTCCGGCGTTTTGCACCATTTCGCGCAGCACCTTGTCGCGCGGGCCGAAAGCGGCCGTGGCCCCGTCATTCAAGACCAGCAACAGATCGCATTCCTGGATGGCGGCGGGGCGATGCGCCATGATGAGGACGGCGCGGCCCTGGGCCTTGGCATCCCTGATCGCGCGGTTCAGCGCCATCGAACCGTCGTTGTCGAGGTTGGAATTGGGTTCATCCAGAACAAGGAACACCGGGTCGCCATAGAGCGCACGCGCCAGTCCCACGCGCTGCACCTGGCCTCCGGACAGGCGGCCGCCCATCGTGGCCACTTCGGTATCATAGCCCTGCGGCAAGGCGGTGATCAGGTCATGTGCCGCCGCCTGGCGTGCAGCCGCAACCACGGCGGCATCGTCTGCGTCAGTATCCAGCCGGGCGATATTGCTGGCGATGGTGCCGTCGAACAGGGCGGCACGCTGCGGCAGGTAGCCGATATAGCGGCCCAGCGTGTCGGGGTCATATTGGTCCAGCGTGGCGCCATCCAGACGGATCGACCCCGATGCCGGCGCCCAAACGCCGGTCAGCGCGCGTGCCAGCGAAGATTTGCCCGATCCGGATGGGCCGATCACGCCCAGCGCCTGACCCGGCGCCAGCACAAAGGATATGCCCCGCAGGATCGGCTTGACCTCTCCCGGGATGGTCAGCACCAGGTTCTTCACCTCCAGCCGGGCCGCCGGGCGCGGCAGGATGGTGCGGGAAACCTCTGGCGGTACCTTGCCAAGCAGCGCTTCCAGTCTTTGCCGGGCCCGCCGCGCCCCGGTCAGGGCCGGCCATTGGCCGACCGCAATTTCGATCGGTTGCAGCGCGCGCCCCATCAGGATCGACCCGGCAATCATCGCGCCGGCCGACAGGGTGCCGCGCAGGACCAGCCAGGCACCGATGCCAAGGATCGCCGATTGCAGGAACAGGCGGAATGTCCTGGTGGCGATGGCATAGGCCCCCGCCGTGTCCGAGGCGGCAAGCATCTGTTCCTGGCCCCGACCGCGCAAGGCATGCCAGCGGCGGAACGCGGCCCGGGTCATGCCAAGCGCGCGTATGAGTTCCGATTCGGACTTGAGGTTATCGGACTGACGGTCGGCCCTGAGACTGGCCGCGCCCGCCGCGCCAAGGCCGGTTTCGGTGCTGCGCTGGTTCAGAAATGTCAACAGGATCAGCGCGGCCATGCCGCCAATTGCCGTATAACCCAAGGTCGGGTGGAACAGGAAAAGTGCCGCCACAAAGACCGGCGTCCACGGCAGGTCGAACAGCGCCATCAGCGCCGGCGATGCCCATGCGCGCGACATGGTGTCAAGGTCGCGCTGGGCGGCATGGGCCGATCCGTCCTGCGGGGCAATCGCCAGACGGCGAAAGGCCGCGGACAGGACACGTTCTTCCATATCGGCCTGGAATCGGGCGCCGATACGGGCCATCACGCGGTTGCGGGCATGGTCCAGAACGCCCATGATGACAAACAGGAAAGTGGCCAGAACCGACAACGCCAGCAATGTGGCCTCTGACCGCGATATCAGCACGCGATCATAGACCTGCAGCATGTACAGCGGCGAGGTCAGCATCAGCAGGTTGACGAAGAACGAAAAGATGATCGCGGCGGCCAGTGCCTTGTTCGAGCGGGATCTGACAGCGTTCAGTTCGGTTCGGCCACTGGTTCGGAAGGCATCCGGTTCTGCCATGATCATTCTGTCCTTGCCGCCCTCTGCAGGCCGTATCTTGCTTTCGGGTCGCTTCCCGGCCCTTTGGCGGTTGTCTTGACCGGCCGCAGCCCTTAAGTCTGACCGACAGAGCCGCAATGATCAGGAGAAGCCGTCGCCCTCGGCAACCAGTGTCGCCCGGAAAGCGTGGACGTCAGGTAAATGGCTGTGAGTTTTCAGATGAATTTTGCCGTGCTGCCACGAAATCTGCTGGTGATCTGTGGGCTGGCCGCGGCGCTTGCGGGGTGCGGGACCACGCCCGCCGGGCAGGGGGTCAACGATCCGCTGGAACCGGCGAACCGCACCATACATCAGTTGAACAAGGGGCTGGACCGGGTGCTGCTGCGTCCGGGGTCGGGGGCCTATGGCGCGGTCGTGCCGGAACCGGTACGGCAAGGCGTCAGCAATGTTGCCGAAACGCTGGATCTGCCCGGCGATATCGCCAACGGCCTGTTGCAGGGCAACATTCCAGAAGCGGGCAGCAATTTCGCCCGGCTTGCCGTGAACCTGGTCTTTGGCCTGGGCGGCATATTCGACGTTGCCACCGACGCAGGGATCCCCCGTGCCAGGACTGACTTTGGCGAGACGCTCTATGTCTGGGGTGTCGGAGAAGGGCCTTACGTGGAACTGCCGGCGCTTGGCCCGTCGACCGCGCGGGATGCCCTTGGCACGGTGGTGGATTTCGCGCTGAACCCGGTCGGCCGCGCCGCCAAGGGCAAGGATGCCACCGCCGTTGTCGTGGCCAAGGTCCTGTCAAAACTTGGTGATCGGAAGCGCTATTCCAACACGGTCGACAGCATTCTATATGAAAGCGCTGACAGTTATGCGCAGGCCCGACTCCTGTATCTGCAGAACCGCCGGTTCGAGCTTGGCCAGACCGGAGGCGAAGATGATGGCGGAGAAGAGGGCTTCATCGACCCTTATGAGGATCCCTATGCCCAGTAACCTTTACCTGTCGCGTCGTGCCTTTGGGCTGGGGCTTGCTGCCACGGCCACGCTGGCGGCCTTGCCCGCATCGGCATTGACCGTCGATCAGGCGCGGGCGCTGATCGACAAGGCCGTGGCCGACATCAACCGCGTGATCAACTCGGGCAAGTCCGAGGCGCAGATGTACCCCGAGTTCGAAAAGCTGTTCGCCCGTTACGCCGACGTTCCGACGATCGCGCGCAGCGCGCTGGGCGCGGCGGCCCGCAAGGCCACGAACCAGCAGATGGCGGCCTTTACCAAGGCGTTCCAGGTCTACATCAGCCGCAAGTACGGGCGGCGGTTCCGGGAATTCATCGGCGGCAGGATCGAGGTAAAGGACGCGCGGCCGCTGAAAAGCTATTACGAAGTTATCTCGACCGCCTACCTGAAAGGGGAAAGCCCGTTCGAGGTGCGCTGGCACGTCAGCGACAAGGCGGGCAAGAGCCTGTTCTTCAATATCATCATCGAGGGCGTCAACATGCTGGCCAGCGAACGCACCGAGATCGGCGCCTTGCTGGACAAGCGCAAGGGCAATCTCGACCAGCTTATCGCGGACCTGAAATCGATCTGACCCCTATGGGCGCGCCGACCGGTCGCCGGTTGGCGCATCTGCCCTGATCGTTCAGTTGCCGGCGCCCTGCCCCAAGACGTCATTCAGGATCTGTTCGGCCAGATCGTCTTCGGTCATGCCGGGGACATTGGGGTTTGATCCGTCGAAATAGGGCACGTCCTCGGGGGCGATCGCGCCTTCTGGCGGAACGTAATCCGCCGGGGGGCGGAATATCGGCTGGGCGGCACTTCCTTGGGCAGGGGCGTCGCGGGCAGGCCTTCGTTGATCCGCACCATCACCTGATGCCAGATCTCGGCCGGCAGGCCGCCGCCGGTAACGCCGGTCATCGGCTTGGGCTTGTCATACCCCATCCAGACACCCACCACATAATCGGCGGTAAAGCCGACGAACCAGGCATCGACGGCCGAATTGGTCGTTCCGGTCTTGCCGGCCGCCTCTCGCCCGTCCAGCCGGGCCCGGGTTCCGGTCCCGTCCTCGATAACCTGGGTCATCATGTAGATCAGCGCATGCGCGGCGGTCTGCGAGATCACCCGTTCGCCGATCCCCCCGCCCTGGCCAAACAGCGGCTCGCCCTCGCCCTTCAGCTTCAGCGCAACCAGCCCGTAGGGTGTCACGGCGGAACCGCCGTTCAGGATGCCGGCATAGGCGCCCGTCATCTCGATCAGCGTGGATTCGCTGGCCCCCAGCGCCAGGGCAGGGCCATCGGCCAGGTTCTGTGCCACCCCGAAATCGGTCGCCACCTTCTTTACAAGGTCGCGGCCGACCAGTTCCTGGATCTTCACCGCCGGGATGTTGCGGCTTTCGGCCAGGGCCTGGGTCAGGGTGACCATGCCCTTGAACTTGCCATCATAATTCTTCGGCGCATATTCCCCCGACCCGGGCACATGGATCGACCATGGACTGTCGTCGACATAATCCAGCGGCGAATAGCCCAGGTCCATCGCCGTTGCATAGATGAAGGGCTTGAAGGCCGATCCGGTCTGTCGCAGGGCCTGCGTGGCGCGGTTGAAATCTCCCGCCTGCGGCAGGTCCCTGCCGCCGACCATGGCGCGCACTGCGCCGTCCGCGCTCATGACGACAATGGCGGCCTGGACGTTCGAGCCTTCCTTGACCTTGTTGTCAAAGACCCATTTCAGGGCTTCCTCGGCCTGGGCCTGCATCTTCTGGTCCAGCGTGGTCTCGATGATCACGTCCTCGGTGGTGTCGCGCGCCAGATAATCGGGCGTCGTCTCCATCACCCAGTCGGCAAAGAAGCCGCCGGATTTCTGTTTTGCCGCCTGACTCAACTGGGCCGGATTGGCCAGCGCCTCGTCCGCCTCGGCCTTGGTCAGATAACCCTGGTCGCGCATCAACCCGATCACTACTGCCGCCCTGTCGCGGGCGCGGTCGATGCTGGAGGTGGGCGCATAGGTCGTGGGGGCCTTCAGCAGGCCGGCCAGCATTGCCGCCTCTGCCGCGGTCAGATTGGCAGCGGACTTGCCGAAATAGCGTTGGGCCGCGGCCTCGAAACCGCGCGCCCCGGCGCCCAGATAGGCGCGGTTGAAGTAGATCGTCAGGATGTCTTCCTTGGAGTATTTCAACTCCATCGCCATCGCGTAGGGAACTTCCTTGATCTTGCGCCACATTCCGCCAGAGCGGCAGTCGCGTTCGTAGTCAGCCTCGGATTTCCACTGCGCCGGGTCATAGGCCACGCCCAGGCACAGCAATTTGGCAACCTGCTGGGTAATGGTCGAACCGCCGTTGCCCTCGAAAGCGCCGCGGCCCTCGGACAGGTTGATCCGGATGGCACTGGCGATGCCCCGCGGCGAAATCCCGAAGTGCCAGTAAAAGCGCTTGTCCTCGGTCGCCACCACCGCGTCGTGCAGATAGGGCGAAACGGTGTCGGCCGTGATCTGCCCGCCAAAGGTCTCGCCCCGCCAGGCATAGACCTGGCCATTGCGGTCCAGAATCGTGACCGATCCGCGGGCGCGACCGTCCAAGAGGTCGGTCAGGGGCGGCATCTGGGCGTAGAAATACATCACCACCGCGCCCAGCATCAGGGCGCCGACCGCTGTCGCGCGCCACAACACGGCCCAGATCATGCGCCAAAAGAACAGCAGGGTGCCGACGACAAAGCCGTGCCGCCGTCTGGGCGGCTTTGGCTTGCGCGCCGTTTTCGGTGCGGCGGGCTTGCGGGACGGCTTCTCGGCCGACCCCCGTGAATACCGCCTGTCTGCCACAAGAGGCTTGCGCCCCCCGTTTCCCGTCGCCATTGCCTGCCCGTCCGCCTGTTTTATGGGTCCGCGACCTGCGCGCATCTGGCGCGGTCCGATTTGCAGCGAAGATAGCCTGCTTTTTTCGGGAAGCGAAGTCTGGCGGCCTTTGATTCGAATGCAGTCGGCGCCCAATTTTTGTGCTTGTGCCGTCGATAGTGCAAAAAATGTGCAAATACGTCGATGACCCGGCAGGGATCCGCCGTCCTTTTCTTGTGCTGCAGGCGCAAAGTCAGCCTCCTTTCTGCAAGGGCCCGCCCCAGGGCCCCTGCCAAAAGAAGGGGACGAACGTGAAACTCATCATTGCAGCAATCAAGCCGTTCAAGCTGGACGAGGTCCGCGAGGCGCTGACCACGATCGGCGTGCGCGGCATGATGGTGACCGAGATCAAGGGCTTCGGCTCGCAGTCCGGGCACACCGAAATCTACCGCGGGGCCGAATACGCCGTGAACTTCGTGCCGAAGGTGCGGCTGGAGATCGTGGTCGCCGACAGTCTTGCGGATGCGGTCGTCTCGACCATCCGCACCACCGCCAAGACCGACAAGATCGGCGACGGAAAGATTTTCGTCCTCGACGTGAACCATGCCGTGCGGGTGCGCACCGGCGAAACCGATGACGACGCGCTGTAATGGCCGGGGAAGAGGGGAAACAACAACCATGATGAATTCGAAAACACTCGCCGGCCTTGCAGCGCTGCCTGCCGCGCTGATCGCCGGTCTGCCGGCCTGGGCGCAGGAAGCCGCAGCCGAGGCCACCGAGGCCGCGACCGAAACCGCAGCCGAAGTCGTGCCGGTCATGGACAAGGGCGATGTCAGCTGGATGATGATCTCCACCGTGCTGGTGCTGTTCATGACCATTCCGGGCCTGGCGCTGTTCTACGGCGGCCTGGTGCGGTCAAAGAACATGCTGTCGATCCTGATGCAGACAACGATGATTGCCTGCGTCATGATGCTGGTCTGGGTGATCTACGGCTATTCCTTTGCCTTTGGCGGCTCGACCAGCGCGATCTGGGGCGGGACGGCCAAGCTGTTCCTGGCCGGCGTCACCGCCGAGTCGATGGCAGCCACCTTCTCTGCTGGCTACGTGATCCCCGAACACCTGTTCGTGGCCTTCCAGATGACCTTTGCCGCCATCACGCCGGCACTGATCATCGGCGCCTTCGCCGAACGGGTAAAGTTCAAGGCGGTGCTGATCTTCTCGGTGCTGTGGGCGACCTTCTCCTATTTTCCGATTGCCCACATGGTCTGGGACGCCAACGGCTATCTGTATGCCAAGGGCGCGATCGACTTTGCAGGCGGCACCGTGGTGCATATCAACGCCGGTATTGCGGCGCTGGTCGGTTGCCTGGTGATCGGCAAGCGCGTTGGCTATGGCAAGGATAACATGGCCCCCCACTCGATGGTGATGACCATGATCGGCGCCTCGATGCTCTGGGTTGGCTGGTTCGGCTTCAACGTCGGTTCCAACCTCGAGGCCAATGGCGGGGCGACGCTGGCGATGATCAACACCTTCATCGCGACGGCGGCGGCGACGGTTGCCTGGTCGGTGCTGGAAAGCATGCAGCGCGGCAAGGCCTCGATGCTGGGTGCCGCATCCGGCATGGTGGCGGGTCTGGTCGCCATCACCCCGGCTTGCGGGACGCTTGGGCCGATGGGGTCGATCCTGCTGGGCGTGATTGCGGCCGCTGGTTGCTACTTCTTCGTCACCGTCGTGAAGAACATGTTCAAGTATGACGACAGCCTTGACGTGTTCGGCATCCATGGCATCGGCGGTATCCTTGGCGCCGTGCTGACGGGCGTGTTCTCGGCCGCGTCCTTCGGCGGCGTCAAGGGTGACGACTACGACATGATGGGCCAGTTGATGATCCAGATCGAAGGCGTGGCAATCACGGTGGTCTGGTCGGGCGTGGTGTCCTTTGCCCTGTTCAAGCTGATCGACATGACCATCGGTCTGCGGGTCGACGCCGATACCGAACGTCAGGGCCTGGACCTGACCTCGCATGGCGAACAGGCCTATCACAGCTGACAAGTCGGCAAGACGGCGGGCCGGACCACCCGGCCCGCCACCCCAATCGAAAGGCCTGCGGGATTGCTCCTCGCAGGCCTTTGCCGATCGGGGTTCCTGTGATCGGGAGAACAGACGGGGCCCGGCAGCCCGGACGCCGCTCTGCCGCCAGTTCAGCCTGCGACCGAGGCGATCGCCGCCGCCAGCACCGGCACTGTCCGGGCATTCAGCCCGGCAATGTTGATGCGGCTGTCCCCGACCATGTAGATGCCGTGCTTTTCCCGCAGCGTGTTCACCTGCGCTTCGCTCAGGCCCAGCCGGCTGAACATGCCGCGGTGGTGGGCGACAAAATCAAAGCGGTCGCTGTTGGTCGCGCGCCGCAATTCGTCGGCCAGTTGCCTGCGCAAGGACAGCATGTTCTGCCGCACCTCTTCCAGTTCTGCCTTCCACGTCGCGGTCAGGGCCTGGTCCTCAAGGATCATCGTCACTAGCCGCGCGCCGTGGTCGGGCGGGAACGAATAGTTCTGCCGGTTCAGGAAGTTCAGGTTGCCCTGCACCACCGCCTTGCGGTCGGCGCCGGTCAGCGCGATCAGGATTCCGGTGCGTTCGCGGTAGATGCCAAAGTTCTTGCTGCAAGAGGCTGCGATCAGCACTTCGGGGAAGGCGGCGGCAATCTTGCGCGTCGCGGCGGCATCTTCCTCCAGCCCGTCGCCAAAGCCCTGATAGGCCAGATCGACAAAGGGCACGGCGCCCTTTTTCTGCAACAGAGCGATCACCTGATCCCACTGCGCGGCGGAAAGGTTTGCCCCCGTCGGATTGTGGCAGCAGCCATGCAGCAGCACCGCATCGCCCGCAGCCACCCCTTCAAGGTCGGACATCAGCCCGGCGAAATCTATCCCCGAGGTGGCGATGTCGAAATAGCGGTACTCGACACCCGTCATGCCCAGGTACTTCACGATCGACGGATGGTTCGGCCAGGTCGGCGCCGACATCCAGACCCGGGCCTTGGGGTTGGCCATGCGGATCAGTTCCAGCGCCTGCCGGATCGCGCCAGTGCCCCCCGGGGTGGCAATGCTGGCGGCGCGCTCGGCAAAACCCTGGCCCAGGATCATCCCGACCAGCGTGGCGTTGTAGGCAGGTTCACCCGCAAGGCCGGTGTAGGTCTTGGTGGTTTCCACCTCCCACAGCTTCTTCTCGGCGGCCTTCACTGCGCGCATCACCGGGGTCAGGCCGGTTGCGTCCTTGTAGACGCCAACGCCAAGGTCGATCTTGTCCTTGCGAGGATCCTCGCGGAACATCGCGATCAGTGCCAGGATCTTGTCCTGCGGCTGGGGGTTCAGCGTTTCAAGCATATCGCTTCCTCAAAGGACGCCGGTGGCGACCGGCAGATCTTCGTACATGCCCCATTCCGCCCAGCTGCCGTCATAAAGCGCGTGGTTGCGGTGGCCGATGCGCTCCAGCGCCAGGCTTATGATCGCCGCCGTCACGCCAGACCCGCAAGAGGTGATCGCGGGCTTCGACAGGTCCACGCCCGCGGCCTCGAATACGGCCTTCAGGGCGGCGGGGTCCTTCATCGTGCCGTCGTCATTCAGCAATGTGCCAAAGGGAATATTGCGCGAGCCTGGAATATGGCCTGCGCGCAGACCAGGGCGGGGTTCTGGCGCCTCGCCGGCAAAGCGGGCGGCGGAACGTGCGTCCAGAACCTCGGCCAGGCCCAGCTTGGCGGCATGGGCAACCTGGGTCACGTCCTTGACCAGGCCGGCCTGGCGCGAGACGGTCATGTGACGGTCGCGGACCACTGGCGGCAGGTCCTCGATCTCGTGCCCTTCGGCCCGCCATTTGGGAAACCCGCCGTCAAGAACGGCAATGTCGGTCTTGCCCATCAGCCGGAACAGCCACCACACCCGCGCCGCCGAAAACAGGCCGGCCCCGTCATAGACAACCACCTGATGCCCGTCCCCGACACCGATGGCCCGCATCCGCGACATGAATTTCTCGACCGGCGGTGCCATGTGCGGCAGGTCGCTGCGTTGATCGGAATTGTCGTCGAGATCAAAGAACCGCGCGCCGGGAATATGCGCGGCATCGTACTCGGCTTTCGGGTCGCGGTCGGTGCCGGGCAAGTACCAGCTGGCATCCAGAATGCGCAGATCGGGGTCTTTCAGGTGCTGTGCCAGCCAATCGGTTGACACCAGCGTCCGGGGATCGTCGGTCGGGGAAGGGGTCATGGGGTGCGCCCTTTGCGGTTCCCGACCGTCCTAGCGCGCACCGGGGGCAAGGCGCAAGGCCGCCGCACGGCTTCTGCGGTCTGGGTTGCCTGTTCCGGCCCCGCATTTGCTGTGCCCGGTGAAACGGGCAGGGCTCGGGTCTTTCCTCGGGAATGGTCGCCGGATGTCGGAACCGGCTCAATCACACCCGAATACCCCGGCCTGAAAAGCCGGGGCAATTTCTGATAGCGACGGGCGCTGGCCTACTTTGCCATTGCCTTCTTGATGGCGCCGATCACGGCCATCAGGACACCACCGCCCACGCCGCCGCCCAGCACGCTCTGGATGATGGCGCCGATATCCAGATTGGCGGCCGCCGCCGCAGCATCGCCGGCCCCCGCGCCGCCCAGCATGTTCAGCAGATAGCCGCCGAGACCGCCGCCCAGAATACCGGTGATCGAATTGCCGATCGGACCAAGGCTGAGGTTCTTCAGCGCGGCGCCGGCCGCGTTACCCCAAGGCCCCCGCGATCAGTTGAATGATCAGTTCCAAACCCATGGCGCAACCCTTCCATGATGAGCCGAAGGATCATGTCCCCGGTCATCGCAGCATCGCGCCGTTACCGCCTGCAAGGCAAGGGGAAAGGCGGGTGATTGTTCCCGTTGCCTTGGTTGCCTTGTGGCGGGACCGGGCGTCAGTTGCCCTGCTTCAGCAACCGGGCCTTCTGGCGATCCCAGTCGCGCTTGGCGCTGGTCTCGCGCTTGTCGGCCAGCTTCTTGCCCTTGGCGATGCCCAGTTTCAGCTTCACCATGCCGCGGTCGTTGAAATACATGCGGATCGGCACGATCGTCATACCCTCTCGCGCCGTGGCCGACCACAGCCGCGCCAGTTCCTTGCGCGACACCAGCAGCTTGCGGCGGCGGCGTTCCTCATGCCCCCAGGTCTTGGCCTGCAGATAGGGGGCGATATAGCCGTTGATCAGCCACAACTCGCCGCCTTCGACCGAAGCATAGCTTTCGCCGATGTTGGCGCCGCCCTGCCGCAGGCTCTTGACCTCTGATCCTTGCAGCACGATGCCCGCTTCCAGATCGCTTTCGATGTGATAATCGAAACGCGCCCGCCGGTTCTCGGCGATCAGCTTGGAATTGGGGTCGGACTTGGTGGCCATGGTTCGCTCCAGATAGGCGGCGGGCCGGTCGAAGTCCAGAAGGGACACGTATGCTGCTGCAGATCGCCACCGGAACCGGGCTGCTGATTGCAAACATCATGGTCGCAGCTCTGGCGGCCCTGGTGCTGGAACTGGTGTTCCAGCGGGCGCATCCCTGGCTGATCCGTCCGCCGGCGCGACCGAAGCTGGTGGTCCTACTGGCCGGCGTCAGCCTGTGGGTGCTGGCCGTGATCACGGCCGGGGTCTGGATCTGGGCGCTGGCCTTTCTATGGCTCAAGGCGATGCCGGATCTCGAGACGGCGGTATATTTCTCGCTGGTGACGTTCACCACGCTGGGCTTTGGCGATGTCCTGCTGGATCATGGCTGGCGGATCCTGGCGGGGATGGAGGCGGCAAACGGCTTTCTGTCCTTCGGTCTTCTCGGTGCGCTGATGGTCGAAACACTGCGGCAGGTCCGGCTGTCCCAGATCGAGACCCGCCGCAGGAAGACCGAGAAATAGGCATCAAGCGAACCGCCGGCTGCGCTCTGCCACAAAAAGGGTGGCTGCCTTGTCGTGCAGGCTGGGATAGGCGCTGTCACCCTTGATGCCGGGGCAGACCAGCAACATGCCGGACTGGGCCCAGATCGCCTCTTCTTCGGCAAAGATCGGCGTGACGATCTCGGCGCGCGTGGGCGCGTTCCTGTGGCGGACACCCAGGCAGGTCGCCAGCGCACTGGCCGGAACCCGGGCATAGGGCGCCCCCATCAGGCCGATCGTGTCCAGCAGCAGCCCCTGGGCGGGCAAAAGCATCACCTCCGAGCAGGCGTCGAAATATCCACCGGGGACCAGGACCATGGCTTCGCCGGGGCTGACGATCCGGCGCGAAATCGCCGCGATGCGCTGCAGCCCGCCGTCCAATGTGTAAAGATGATCGCCGATGCGCAGGCTGTCTGCGGTGCGCCAGCCGGATGCGGTCTCTACCAGCGTGGCGCCGAAAATACCCTGCGAAGTCGCGGCACTGGCGGGGGTGACGGGTGCAGAGGCAAAGCGGGTGATATCCTGCATGAACATGGTGTCTTCCTCCTGGGGTTCGATCTTGCGTTAAGGACTGTGGCGGTCTCTGCCGCGCTTTGCCCAGATCGCACCCGGAAAGGGCCTTTTTCGCGCCGTGAAAAAGGCGGAATTCCGGCATTGGCGCCGATGCGGAAACCACGGCCGCCTGTCCTGCGTGCTGTGTCGATCGCGGTTCAGCGCTAACAATTTGTTAGCCAAGAAATTCAATAAAATACAATGCTTTGTCGGGCTGTCAGGCGATCCTTCCGCTTGATTCGACTCAGGCCCTGGTCAGCCCGAACAGGCCCGCGGCCACCACCAGCCCGGCACCGACAAAGGTCAGCATGTCGGGCCGTTCCCCCAGGACGGACATGGCCAGGATCAGTGCAAAGACCAGACGGATGTACCGAAAGGGCGTGACGGCGCCGATCTCGCCGGTGCGCATGGCGCCGGTCAGCGCGTGATAGCCCAGAATGCCAAAGGCCGCCGCGAAGGCCACCAGGGCGGCTTCGCGCGGATCGGGCAGGCGCGCACCACCAGTCCAGCCCAGGATCAATGCCCCGGCCGTCCCCAGCATGGCAAACCCCAGGGTGCCCAGTTGACGGTTCGACAGGCCGCGCGGCGCGGCCCGCGTGGCCAGATCCCGCCCGGCGAACCCCAGCATCCCCACCAGCGCCAGCAGCGACAGGGCCGAGAACCCCTCGCCCCCCGGCCGCAGGATCAGCAGGACACCGACAAGACCCACGCCAACGGCCGCCCATCGCGCCGCACTGACCCTTTCACGAAACAGCAAGGCCGCGCCGGCGATCACGACCAGCGGGGTTGCCTGCAAGATGGCCGAAGTCGAGGACAACGAGGTAAAGGCGATCGCCAGGGCAAAGAACAGCCGCCCCGCCACCTCGAAAATCGACCGCAGCACCATCGCCCGCGACAGCACGCTGCGCGGCAGGACCGCCTCGCCGCGCCGGAGGGATAGGGCGGAAAACACGGCAATGCCGACCAGCGCCATGCTCAGCAGGATCTGCCCCAGGGGCAGCGACCGCGCGGCCGATTTGATGAACAGATCCTCGACGGCGAAACCCGCCATCGAGACCGTCATCAGGCCGGCACCACGCAGGTTTGCCGAAGGCACGAAGCTCAGTTGATCAGGCCCGCGTGGCGCATGGCGGCCTTGATCCGCTCCTTGGTGCCTTCGGTCAGGCCGACATGCGGCAACCGCACCTCGTCATTGCAGCGGCCCAGCAGCGACAGGCCATATTTCGCGCCGATCAGGCCCGGCTCGATGAAGATCGCATCATGGAGCGGCATCAACCGGTCCTGATATTCCAGCGCGGCGGCATAATCCCCCCGCAGGGTCGCATCCTGGAATTCGGCGCATAGCCGGGGCGCCACATTCGCGGTGACCGAGATGCAGCCAACCCCGCCATGGGCGTTGAAGCCCAATGCGGTCGCATCTTCACCCGACAACTGGACAAAGTCCTTGCCGCAGGTGATGCGCTGCTTCGGCACCCGGCTGAGATCGCCGGTCGCATCCTTTACGCCGATGATGCGCGGCAGCCTGGCCAGTTCGCCCATCGTGGCCGGCAACATGTCCACGGCCGAGCGACCGGGAATGTTGTAGATGATGATCGGCAGCTTGCAGCAATCATGCAGCGCGGTGAAATGCGCGATCATCCCGGCCTGGGTCGGCTTGTTGTAATAGGGCGTCACGACCAGCGCCGCATCCGCCCCCGCCTTTTCGGCATGCTGGATCAGCGAGATGCCTTCGGCCGTGCTGTTGGACCCGGCCCCGGCGATCACCGGCACCCGACCGGCGGCGAATTTCACCACCGCCTCGACGACAGCGCGGTGTTCGTCGTGGCTGAGCGTGGGGCTTTCGCCCGTCGTTCCCACCGGCACCAGCGCGGTCGACCCTTCGGCGATATGCCAGTCCACCAGTTTCTTCAGCGTTTCCATATCCACCGCGCCGTCCTTGAACGGCGTTACCAAAGCAGGGATGGACCCTTTGAACATGGCACGCTCTCCTTTGCGGGGGGGCCGGGATTCGGCCCGTTGGAAACGCGCCCTTCCTAGACGGCACGGCGTCCTTTGCCAAGCGCTGCCGATTGCCCGGGCGATGACGCCATCGTGGGTTGTGGCGACCAGGGGCATTTGGCAGATTCTGCTGCATGATAGCCCTGATCCGCCTGATCCTCGTCTTCTCCCTCATGTTCGCTGGACTTGCCCGTGCCGATGGCGCGCAGGCAATGAAGACGGCGCTGGATCTGGCATCGGGCCAGCAATGGGCCGCCGCGCTCTCGGTCGCCCCCGAGGGTGTCGGCAGGGATGTCATCGAATGGCAGAGACTGCGTGCCGGTGAAGGCAATCTGGGCGAGTATGAGGCTTTCCTGGCCCGCCGCCCGGACTGGCCGGGCCTGCCCTACCTCAAGGAGAAGGGCGAAGAAGCGGTCGCGCGGTCCTCGACGCCTGCGCGGGTCGTCGCCTATTTCGGCCGCGACCTGCCCCAGACGGCAGAAGGCGCCATCGCCCTGGTCGTGGCGCTGAAGGCGCAGGGTCAGGCCGACCTGGCCGAGACCGAGGCCATGCGCGCCTGGGCCGACCTGTCCTTCGACCGGGACGAGGAGGCGACGCTGATCGCCCTTGAACCGCAGGCGGTGGCGCGGGTGAACCAGCTGCGACTGGACAATCTGCTGTGGAAAGGTTCCCGCGCCGAGGCCTTGCGCATGGTGCCACGGGTCGACGCCGGCTGGCAGAAACTGGCCGAGGCGCGGATCGGCCTGCGCTCGGATGCCAAGGGCGTCACGGCCCTTATCGCCGCCGTTCCTGAAAATCTGCGCGGCAATCCTGGCCTGGCCTATGAGCGGTTCGTCTGGCGGATGAAGAAGGACCTGTATGATGACGCGGCCACCCTGTTGCTTGAAACCCCCGCCGACGCCCTGGGCCGGCCCGAAGCCTGGGCCGACCGGCGCGCGACGCTGGTCCGCTGGCTCCTGAGACAGAATCGCCCGCAGGATGCCTATCGGGCGGCGTCCCGTCACGGCCTGGTGGCGGGCTCCACCTATGCCGATCTGGAATTCCTCGCCGGTTTCATCGCCTTGCGGAAACTGGGCGATGCGGAAACGGCGCTGAAACATTTCGGCCACCTGAAGGCCGGGGTGTCCACGCCCATTTCGCTGGCGCGCGCTGATTACTGGCTGGGCCGCGCCCAGGAGGCCGCGGGCCGCAAGGCCGAGGCGGCCGAACATTACCGGGCCGCCGCGCGATACCAGACCGCCTATTACGGGCTTCTGGCCGCCGAACGACTGGGCCTTTCGCTGGACCCTTTCCTGCTGGATGACAGCCGCCCCGGCGACTGGAAAGGATCTGCCTTCGCCAATTCCTCGGTGCTGGCCGCGGCGCGGTTGCTGGCCCAGGCCGGCGACCGGACCCTGGCAAAACGGTTCTTCCTGCATCTGGGGGAAAGCCTGGATGAAACCGAACTGGCGCAACTGGCGGACCTGGCGCTGCAGATGGACGAACCGCATATCGCCGTGCTGATCGGCAAGGCGGCGGCGGAACGGGGCGTGATCATCCCGCGCGCCTATTATCCGGTGCCCTCGCTGGTGCCCGAGGATCTCAAGGTCAGCCGGGCGCTGGCATTGGCCATTTCGCGCCGGGAAAGCGAATTCGATCCCGCGGCGCGGTCGCATGCCGATGCGCGCGGGTTGATGCAGCTCTTGCCGGGCACGGCCAAGATCGTGGCGGGCGAACTGGGGCTGGACTACGAGGCCGGCAAGCTGTTGACCGATCCGGCGTACAACGCGCGGCTGGGCAGCGCCTATCTGGCAAAGATGGTTCAGGAATTCGGCCCCTCGATCGCCCTGGTGGCCAGCGGATACAACGCCGGTCCGGGGCGCCCGCGCCGCTGGATCGCCGAACTGGGCGACCCCAGGCTGGCCAGCACCGACATTGTCGACTGGGTCGAATCCATCCCATTCACCGAAACCCGCACCTATGTGATGCGGGTTGTCGAAGGGGTGGTGATCTATCGGGCCAAACTGCGCGGCGCCGTCGGTCCGGTGCGGATTTCGGCCGAACTAAAGGGTTAGGCCGGGCATCTTGCCCTTTCCCGCGCCGCGTGACAGGGAAGGGCAATGCTGGCGATCCTGCTCAAGACCCTGCCTTTCTTTGCCGTGATCGGCACCGGCTATCTGGCCGGCAGGACGCGCTTCATCACGCCCGAGGCAACGGCCCAGCTGACGAAATTCGTCTTCTACTTTGCCTTGTCGGCGATGTTGTTCGGCTTTGCCGCCAACCTGTCGCTGGCCGATATCTTCAGCCTGCCCTTCGTCCTGGCCTATGCCCTGGCCACCGGCATCGTCTGGGCGCTGGTCTTTGCCGTTGGCATCCTGCGCGGAACCGGGCGCGAGGTGGCGCTGTTCGAGGCGCATACAGGCGTCATCGGCAACGTGGGCTTTCTGGGCATTCCGATGCTGGCGCTGTTGATGGGGCCGGGCGCGGTCGGCCCGGTGCTGCTGGTCCTGGCGGTGGACCTGATCCTGTTTTCCTCGGCGCTCACGCTGCTGGTGACATTGTTCCGTTCGGGCCGGGTCGGCCTTGGCACGCTGCGGGTGCTTGCCGTCGGGCTGGCCAAGAACCCGATGATCGTCTCTACCGTCCTGGGCATGGCCTGGGCGCCACCGGCCGCAGCCTCTGGCCACCGGTCCAGGAATTCATGACACTACTGGGGCCGCTGCAACGCCCTGTGCGCTCTTTGCCATCGGCGCGTCGCTGGCAGGGCGTCGCCCGGACCGGATGTCGATCGCCCTGTGGCTGACCCTGGCCAAGCTGGTCCTGCATCCTGCCGCGGTCGCCCTCGCCGCGCTTTGGCTGTTCCCGGTTGACCGTTATGCCGCCAGCGTGATGATCGCAGCCGCAGCCTTGCCCGTGGCGGGGAACGTGTTCATCCTTGCCCAACACTACGGCGTCGCCCCGCAACGGGTGTCGACGGCCATCCTGATATCCACGGCGCTGTCCGTCCTGACGGTCAGCGCGGTCATTGCCCTGCTGGAGATGCCATGAAAACGATTTCGGAAAACCGCTGTTTCGGGGGCGTCCAGGGCGTCTATACCCATGCCTCTGCCGCGACCGGCACCGACATGACCTTTGGTCTGTTCCTGCCCGAAGGGGCCGAGGACGGGCCGGTGCCGCTGTTGTGGTATCTCTCCGGCCTGACCTGCACGCATGAGAATGCGATGACCAAGGCCGGTGCCCAGGCCTGGGCGGCCGAGGCCGGCATCGCGCTGGTCTTTCCCGACACCTCGCCCCGCGGCGAAGGCGTGGCCAATGACGCGGCCTATGATCTGGGACAGGGGCGGGGTTCTACGTCAATGCCACCCAGGACCCTTGGGCGCCGCATTTCCGCATGTGGGATTACGTCACCGACGAATTGCCGCGGCTCTTGTTCAATGCCTTTCCCCTGGCCGAAGTCGCCCAGGGCATCACCGGCCATTCGATGGGCGGCCACGGCGCGCTAACCATCGCGATGACTTTCCCGGCCGCTTCCGCTCGGTCTCGGCCTTTGCGCCGATCTGCAATCCCACCGCCAGCGACTGGGGCCGCAAGCAGTTCACCGCCTATCTGGGCCCCGACGAAACCAACTGGGCCGGCTATGATTCCAGCTTGCTGATGCGCAAATACGGCTTCGACGGCCCTGTTCTGGTGGATCAGGGCACCTCGGACCAGTTCATCGACCTGCTGCGCCCCGAGGCGCTGGCGGCCGCGATGACCGAAAGGCGGCAAGGCGGAACCATCAGGATGCAGAAGGGCTATGACCACAGCTATTTCTTCGTCTCGACCTTCATGCCCGATCACATCGCCTTCCACGCCGAGGCGCTGCGGGGGTAAAGGGGCATTCATGCGCGGCATCGCCATTCCCCCGCCCCATGACGCGCGGCGCCAGAGGGCGGCATGACGCTCTATATCGACGCCGACGCCTGCCCGGTAAAGGCCGAGGCCGAGCGCGTGGCCACGCGCCTTGGCATTGCCATGGTGCTGGTGTCGAATGGCGGCATCCGGCCTTCGGCCAACCCTCTGGTCAGCAGCGTCTATGTCGGTAGCGCCCTGGACGAGGCCGACCGCTGGATCGCCGGACATGCCGGCCCCGGCGATGTGGTGGTGACGTCCGACATCCCCCTTGCCGCCCGGGTGATCGAGGCGGGCGCCCTTGTGGTAAAACCAGACGGGCAGGAATTGACCGCCAGGAACATCGGCTCGGTTCTCGCCACCCGCGACCTGATGGCCGACCTGCGCAGCGCCGATCCCTTTCGCCAGGGCGGCGGGCGCTCCTTTTCCAGGGCCGACCGGTCGCGGTTTCTCGATGTGCTGGACCGGGTCTTGCGGCGGGCTTAACCCGACTCTGGAATGTCGTGAAATGACGCGCATCCCCGGCCGGCACAGGTTTGATAGGCCCATGCCCGCGCCCGCCAGTTCCACCACACCGGCCAATACCTCAACCGGACTGTTCCTTGCCCTGGGTGGCGGTATCGTCCTTTCGATGAACGATCTGGCGATCAAGGCCCTGGCCGAGACGGGCTATGCCCTGCACCAGGTCATCCTGATCCGGGCCATCATCGGCATGGCGCTGGTCTTGCTGGTGATGCGCTTCAGTGCGCGCGGCTTTCGCCAGCTGGCGACCCGTCGGCATGGCGCGCATCTCCTGCGGGTTTCCATCGTGATGGTGTCGAACGTCACCTATTTCGTCGGCCTGTCGTTGATGCCGCTGGCCGACGCGGTGGCAGCGGCCTTTGTCGCGCCCTGATCGTTACCGCCATGTCGGCCTTGCTGCTGGGCGAAAGCGTCGGGCCACGCCGCTGGGCCGCCGTTGCGGTCGGCATGGTCGGGGTCATCGTGATGACACGGCCGGGGTCCGGCGTGATCCAGCCGGCGGCGATCCTGGTGCTGGTATCCGCCTTTTGCTATGCCTCAGCCACATGATGACCCGCCGCATGCGCGATACCGAAAGCGCCGCGACGCTCAGCTTCTATGTCCAGGTGGGGTTTCTGCTGGTTAGCGCCGCCATGGGTCTGTGGGCCGGCGACGGGCATATGGCCCAGGCCCCCGGCAGCACCTGGGAATTCCTGTTCCGGCCTTGGCAGGTTCCGCCCGTCCGGGACTGGTGGGCCTTTGCTGGCACCGGCTTTGCCGTGGGGATCGGCGGCCTGATGATGAGCCAGGCCTATCGCACCACCGAAGCCGCGCTGGTGGCGCCGTTTGAATATATCGGCATGCCGATGGCGATCTTCTGGGGGCCTGGTCTTTGGCACCTGGCCGATTCCACGGCCTGGGTGGGGATTGCGCTTATCTGCGGCGCCGGGCTTTATACGCTCTGGCGTGAAACGATACGCAGAAAGGTTCAGGATGTCGCGGCCCCAAGCGGTGATCTTTGACATCGGCAATGTGCTGATCCGCTGGCAGCCCGAGGCGCATTACGACGCCAGGATCGGCCCCGCCCGGCGCCGGGCCTTCTTTGACACCGTGCCCATTCACCAGGTGAATGTCGAAATCGACCGGGGCGCGCCCTTTCTGGCCAGCCTGCAGGCGCTGGCCGACGCCTATCCCGATTGGCGGGACGAGATCCTGATCTGGCACGATGACTGGTTGCAGATGGTGCGGCCCGAGATCGTTGAAACCGTCGCCACGCTGCGGGCGCTGAAGGCGCGGGGCCTGCCCGTCCACGCCCTGACCAATTTCGGGGATGAGACCTTTGAACTGGCCCGCCGCAACTATCCTTTCCTCAACCTCTTCGACCGCGCCTTCGTTTCGGCCCGGATGCGGCTGATCAAGCCCGATCCCGCAATCTATGCGGCCGTCGAACAGGCGACCGGCCTGCCCCCTGACGGGCTGCTGTTCGTCGATGACCGGCCAGAGAATACCGATGCCGCAGCGGCGCGGGGCTGGCAGGTGCATCATTTCACCGGATGGCGCGGCTGGTCCGAACGGTTGGTCGCCGCAGGATTGCTCAACCCAAAGGAGGCCGGGCTTTGACCTTTCAGATCATCGGACCAGAAGCCGAGTCGAAACTGACCTGGGCGGGCCTGTTGCAGGCCTTCGAGGAAGGGCACCGCCTGCCACGTCCCGATCTCAAGGACCAGATCTGCTATCGCGGCCCCGATACCATGCTGGACCGGGCGGCCTGGATCGACGGTCTGGGCGCATTGGTCAAGGTGGCGACCGTGGTCCCCGGAAACACCGCGCGGGGCAAGCCCACGATCCATGGCGCGGTGAACCTGTTTGACGACCAGACCGGAGAACTGACCGCCTTTATCGACTTCCATCTTGTGACCAGGTGGAAGACCGCCGGCGACAGCCTGCTCTCGGCCCGCCGCCTGGCCCGCAAGGACAGCCGCCGCATCCTGCTGGTGGGCGCCGGAACCGTGGCCCGGTCAATGGTGCAGGCCTATGGCTCGGTCTTCCCCGACGCCGAATTCACCGTCTGGTCGCGCCACGCCGCGACAGCGGCGAACATGGCCGCCCCCCTGGGCCTGAAAGTCGCCACTGATCTGCAAGAGGCGGTGGCCGGCGCAGACATCATCTGCACCTGCACCATGGCCACCCAGCCCCTGATCAAGGGCGACTGGATGCGCCCCGGCCAGCATTACGACCTGATCGGCGCCTATCGGCCCGACATGCGCGAACTGGACGATGCGGCCATGGCGCGAAGCCGGATCTTCGTCGATTCCCGCGCCACCACGGTTCATCATATCGGCGAGATCATCGACCCGATCCGCTCGGGGGCGATCACCGAGGCTTCGGTCCTCGCCGATTTCTACGACGATCCAGCCGTTTTTACCCGTCGCTCGGTGGATGACATCACCGTTGCCAAGAACGGCGGGGGCGCGCATCTGGACCTGATGACCGCCAGCTACATCGCCGGGGCCATGGGTCACTAGAAATAGGCCGGATGCCGGGCGACGATATCGCCCACCCGCGCCAGCGTGCCGGACAGGTGGCCGCGCAGGCAGTCTTCTACCGCTGCCAGGTCCACCGCCCGGATCGCCGCCAGGATGCGGTCGTGATAGGCCATGATATCCGGCGCCTTGCCGGGAACCGGCAGGTCCAGCTTGCGCAACCGGTCGATATGGCCGGACCGGCCGGCGATCAGCTCCGACAAGGGCTCGACCCCGGCCGCGACAAAGATGGCCCGGTGAAAGGCACGGTCCAGCGCCGCAAACCGCGCCAGGTCATTGCCGGCCAGGGCGGCGCGCTGATCTTCCAGCAGCCGGGACAGCCCGTCCAGCACCGCCGGATCCGCCTGCATGGCCACACGCTTGCCCACCTCGATTTCCAGCGCGATCCGCAACAGCTGTGTCTCGCGAGCCTGGGCAACGTCGATCTTCGAGACCAGCGTCCTTGACTGCGGCAGGATGACCAGCAGCCCTTCCTCCTCCAGCATCAGCATCGCATCGCGCACGGGTGTCAGGCTGACCCCATAATCCGCGGCGATCTCGGCCCGCGCCAGATTCTGGCCCGGCAAGATCTCCATCCCGATGATCCGGTCACGCAGCAGGGCACGAATCTGCTGGCTGGCCGAGACCCGTTTCAGCCTCACCCTGGGCGCGCCGGAAATGGCCGCGTCGGGCGGGCTCAGGGTGCTCTGGGCGTATGCTGTCGTGTTCATTCGGTTTTTCCTGACGACTTGCCAGTTGCGCGCAGTCGCTTGCCAAGTCCCGACTAATATATTAGTGCATTACGATAGCGGAATCCAGAACCCGCCGCATCAGGGAGGAAGACATGAAGATCTCGACCGCAGCACTTTTCGCCGCATCGACCGCGCTCTGCGCCGGCCTGGCCCAGGCTGAAACCTTCAACATCCAGACATCGTTCAATGCGGGGGATTTCTCGACACAGTACATCACCGACAACTGGCTGCCGAAAATCGCGGAACGGACCGAAGGCCGGGTCGAGATCGTGCTGACCCCGAACGGCTCGGTCGTGCCGTCAAAGGACACGCCCGATGCGGTGGCCGCCGGCGTGCTGGATGGCGACTTCACCTCGGTCAACTATTTCTCGGGCCGCGAGCCGGCCTTTGCGATCATGGGCGACCTGATCTCCGGCTATGACACGCCCGAACAGATGCTGGGCTTCTGCAAGGATGGCGGCGGCGAGGCCGTGATGCAGAAGGCGGCCGACTCGATCACCGGTGGCGAGGTTCATGTCGTGGCCTGCGGCCCCTATTCGCGGGAATCCCTGCCCGCGCGGGTGGCCATCCGCACCTTCGAGGATATGGCCGGCAAGAAGATCCGCTCCCCCGAAGGCCTGGCCGCCGCCGTCTTCGAGGCCGCGGGCGCCTCGCCGGTGTCGATCCCGTTCTCCGAAGTCTACGGCGCGCTGGAAAAGGGCATTGTCGACGCCGCCGACGCCTCGGCCTATGTGAACAACGATGCGACCGGCCTGCACGATGTCGCGTCCTTCCCGCTTTATCCCGGCATCCATTCCATGCCTTCGATGCAGTTCACCATCAACAAGGCGAAATGGGACGCGCTTTCGCCCGAGGATCAGACCGCACTGCGCGACTGGTGGTATGAGGCGATGTTCGCCATGGCCGCCGAAACCGCCACGCAGGACAAGGCCTTGGCCGAACGCGACGCCGGCGGCGGCAAGATCGAGGTGATCGACTGGGCCCAGGCCGACCGTGACAAGTTGCGCGAAGTGGCCCGCAAGCAGTGGGAGGTCTTTGCCGAAAAGTCGCCGCTGGCCAAAGAGGCGCTGGACGCAAACCTTGCCTACATGACGCAGATCGGCCTGTTCAAGTAGGCGCGACCGGGCTGCGCCGCGCTTAGCGGCGCAGCTTTCCGCACGAAGTCGCAGGTGACATGATGAAACCTCTGCTCGCCGGCTTTGCCGAGGCCATGGACCGCGCCAGCGTCTTCATCGGCCACGCCTGTTCGGTCCTGTTCTTTGCCTGCATCCTCGTCTCGGGGCTCGAGGTCGTGATGCGCTATGGTTTCGACCGACCCACCGTCTGGTCGACCGAACTGGCGATGACGCTCTGCGCCTCGGCCTGGGTGCTGTCGGTCGGCTATGTCACCCAGCGCCACCGCCACATCTCCATCACCATGGTGGAACTTCTGGTCGGCCCCAGGGTCTGGCACGTCCTGCGGCTGATCCAGATGCTGATCGCATTTGGCGCGGTCGCCGTGCTGACCCTTGCCCTGTGGGAGCCGGCGGCAAAGGCCATCACGCGCATCGAACACAGCGGCACGGCCCTGAACTCCATCCAACCAACCTATCTCAAGGTGCTGATCGTGGTCGGCTGCGTCTTCTACCTGCTGCAACTTCTGGCCAACATCATCCGTTGGGCCCATGGCACCGAAGGGGACGTGACCGGTGGGCATTGAATACATCACCCTTCTGATCGTCCTGTCCCTGCTGGCGCTGATGGCGCTGGGCGTGCCCCTGGGCATCACCACGCTGACGGTCTCGCTTGCCACGGCGATCCTCTATTTCGGCGAGCGCGCGGGATTCTTCATCGTTGCCGCCAACGTCTCCGAGGTGCTGCACAAATACGAACTCATCGCCGTGCCCTTCTTCGTCTTCATGGCGAACGTGCTGGAAAGGTCGGGCATCGCGAAATCGCTGTTCGATTCCATGGCGATCATGGGCGGGCGGTTCCGTGGGTCGGTCGCGGTCCAGACCTGCATCGTCGCGGTGGTGCTGGCCGCCATGTCGGGCATCATGGGCGGAGAGATCGTGATGCTGGGCCTGATCGCGCTGCCGCAGATGCTGCGGCTGGGCTATGACCGCAGGCTGTCGATCGGCATCATCTGTGCGGCGGGCGCGCTGGCGACGCTGATCCCGCCTTCGGTGGTACTGATCGTCTACGGCCTCGCCGCCCAGGTCTCGATCACCGACCTGTTCATGGCTTCGGTCGTGCCCGGCCTGATCCTGGCGACGCTCTACATCACCTATATCCTTGTCCGGGTCCGCCTGAACCCGGCCATCGCGCCGATCTACGACATCCCCGAAACCGGCCTGCCGTTCCTTCAGCGCCTGCGCTTTCTCCGGGGTGTCATCCTGCCCGGCATCCTGATCGGAGCGGTCCTGGGTGTGATCTATTCCGGCATCGCCACCGTGACCGAGGCGGCGGCGGTCGGCGCGGTCGGGGCCATCGTCGTTGCCGGCGTCCGCAGGGAACTGACCTGGCCCATGGCACGCGACGCCATGCGCCAGACCGTGCTGACGGTGGGCTCGATCATCTGGCTGGTGCTGGGCGCAATCTCGCTGATCGGTATCTACAACCGCATCGGCGGCGGCGATTTCCTGCGCGGCGTCCTCAGCGACCTGAACATCGGTCCGATCTGGGTCATCGTCGTGATGATGCTGATCGTCATGGTGCTGGGCACGTTCCTCGAATGGATCGCCATCATCTTCATCACCGTGCCGATCTTTGCGCCGGTGGTGGTGGACCTGGGCTTCGATCCGGTCTGGTTCGGCGTATTGTTTGCCATGAACATCCAGATCTACTACCTGTCGCCCCCCTTCGGCCCGGCCTGTTTCTTCCTGAAATCGGTCGCGCCCAAGGACATCGCCCTGCAAGAGATCTTTGCGGCGGTCCTGCCCTTCATCGCGCTACAGTTCCTTGGCCTGATGCTGGTTCTTTTCGTCCCGCAACTCGCGCTCTGGCTGCCCGCGCAGCTTGGCAATTGAGGATAGGAGAGCCCATGTCGAACGACCATCTGACCCGACAGGACGAAGACATCTCTGCCCCGGAATTCGCCGCCGAGGAAGGCACCGACCACAAGGACTTTGGCAACTGGCCCGAGGTGGCGGGGCTGGTCTTCACAATCTTCGTCATCTGGCTGACCTTTGCATTCACGGGATAGGATCATGACCCGCAAGACCCCCGACCAACTCCGCTCTGCCCGCTGGTTCGCGCCTGACGATCTGCGCAGCTTCGGCCATCGCTCGCGCATGATGCAGCTTGGCTATGCCGAAGAGGAATTCCGCGACCGGCCGGTGATCGGCATCCTGAACACCTGGTCCGAGCTGAACACCTGCCACGCGCATTTCCGCGAACGGGTCCAGGACGTGAAACGCGGTGTGGCGCAGGCCGGCGGGTTCGGTGTCGAGATGCCGTCGCTTTCGGTCGACGAGAGCTTCATCAAGCCGACCTCGATGCTCTATCGCAACATGCTGGCGATGGAGACCGAAGAGATGATCCGCTGCCATCCGCTGGATGGCGTCGTGCTGATGGGCGGCTGCGACAAGACCACGCCGGGGCTGGTGATGGGGGCGCTTTCGGCCGGCGTGCCGATGATCTACCTGCCGGCCGGCCCGATGCTGCGGGGCAATTATGCCGGCAAGATCCTGGGCTCCGGCTCGGATGCCTGGAAATACTGGGACGAACGTCGCGCCGGGAACATCTCGGATGCCGAATGGCTGGGGGTGCAGGGCGGCATCGCGCGCTCGGCCGGCACCTGCATGACCATGGGCACCGCCAGCACCATGACG
>JAWKWU010000008.1:0-233508 GCA_041397345.1 Paracoccaceae bacterium | reverse complement strand
AGCTTTCGCCTGCGCAGCATTTTAAACACGAAATATGCAAGCGCACGAATTTTCATCGGGCTGCCCAGCAGGGCAAAGATCGCTTCGGCCTGGCCCGGAAACTCTGCCAGCAGCGCCCGCCACGTCGCCGCGTCTTCGGCGGAATGCCCGGCGATCCAGCCCGCGGTTTCCTCCAGGTCGGTCGAGACGCCGCACCATGTGCCATCCGCAAAGGCCGAGGCAAAGGGCCGCGACACCGGCACGAAGGCCGCGCCCCTGGCCGCCAGTTCCCCGGCATAAGCCTTGTGAAACGCCGATCCGGCGAACAGGGACAGGTTCATCGCCGCCCAGTCGTGGCGGAACCCCGGCAGGGTGTATTCCCCCGTCTTCACCGCCCCGCCCGCCACCGCGGCCTGCTCGAACAGCGCCACCCGCCAGCCCTTGGCGGCCAGATGCAGCGCGGCGGCCAGCGCATTGTGCCCCGCCCCGACAAAGACCGCATCATAGCTGTCCGGCATCGTCACACTCCCGCTTCCCGAAAGTGATATTTGCAAATGCATTTAAATCTGTCTAGCATGATTCCGAAGGGCCGCGGAACGGCCCTGGGTCCGATTGCCGTGACAGGGAGAATGAGATGACAGCCGCAAACCTACTGGGCCAGCTGGCCGGAATGCTTGCCTCGGGCGGGGTCGAGGTGGTGGATTGCACGGGCGTGCTTGGCCCCGACACGCCGCTTCTGAAACTGCCGCCGGATTTCGCAAAGGACACCCCGCCGATCAAGATCCACCGCATCAGCGAATATGACCAGGACGGCCCGTTCTGGGCCTGGAACTGGCTGGAGCTGGGCGAACATTCCGGCACCCATTTCGACGCGCCGCACCACTGGATCACCGGCAAGGACTATTCCGACGGCTATACCGACACGCTGCCGGTGCAGCGCCTGATCGCGCCGGTCAACGTGCTGGACTTTTCCGCCGAATGCGCCGCCGATCCCGATTTCCTGCTGACCATCGACCACGTCAAGGCATGGGAGGCGAAGCACGGCGCCATCAATGCCGGCGAATGGGTGGTGCTGCGCTCCGACTGGGACGCCCGCGCCCATGACGAGGGCCTGTTCCTCAACGCCAACGAGACCGGCCCGCATACCCCGGGGCCGACCGCCGAGGTGATCGAATACCTGATCGCCAAGGGCATCGTCGGCTGGGGCAGCCAGTGCATCGGCACCGACGCCGGTCAGGCCGGCGGCATGACCCCGCCCTTCCCGGCCCACAACCTCTTGCACAAGAACAACCGCTACGGCCTGGCCAGCCTTGCCAACCTGTCGAAACTGCCGGCCAAGGGCGCGATCCTGATCGCCGCCCCGCTCAAGATCCAGAACGGCACCGGCAGCCCGATCCGCGCGCTGGCGCTGGTTCCGCGGGGCTAGGATGCAGGCGCCCGATCACGTCATCATCGGGTCCGGCATCAACGGGCTGGTCGCGGCCAGCCTCCTGGCGCTGAAGGGCGACCGGGTGCTGGTCCTGGAACGCGAGGCGCAGCCCGGCGGCTGCCTGCGGACCGAGGAACTGGCCCCCGGCTTCCTGCATGACGTGATGGCGGCGACCTTCGTGCTGTTCATGACCTCTCCGGCGGGGGCCGCGCTTGGCCCCCACCTTGCCCGCCACGGCTTTGACTATTGCCACACGCCGCATCCCACCGCCGTCCTGCGCCCGAACGGGCAATCGGTGGTGCTGACGATGGACCGCGCCGCCAACGTGGCCGCGCTGGACGCGCTGGCGCCGGGCGATGGCGCCGCCTTTGCCGCCGCCGCCGACGGGGTCGCCGCCGATGCGCCCTTCCTGTTTTCCCTGCTCGGCCAGCGGCTCTGGTCCTGGCCGATCGCCCGGCTGCTGTTGTCGCAGGCGCGCAAGCGCGGCCTGCGCGGCCTGGCCGGCTGGTTCGGCCAGCAGCTTGACCCGATGCGCGGCTGGCTGGACACCAGCTTTGACAGCGACGCCGCCAAGGCGCTGTTCGCCCCCTGGGCGCTGCATTGCGGCCTGACGGTGGAAAACGCCTATTCCGGCGCCATGGGCCGCGTCATCGCCTTTGCGCTCGAGGCCGCCGGCGCCCCGGTGATGAAGGGCGGCGCCGGACAGGCCGCCCGCGCCTTTGCCGCCCTGATCGCGGAAAAGGGCGGCGAGGTCCGCTGCAACGCCGATGTCGACCGCATCCTGGTCAGGAACGGCCGCGTCACCGGCATCCGCCTGGCCGACGGCGCCGAGATCGCCACCCGCTCGGTCCTGGCCTCGGTGGCGCCGGGGCAGCTCTACAGCCGCCTGCTCGACGGGGTGAACCTGCCCGAGGACCGCGCCGCGCTGGGGAAATTCCGCCATGGCCGCGGCAATTTTCAGCTGCATTACGCGCTGGATGGCGTGCCGGAATGGCTGACCCCCGGGCTCGACCAGGTGGCGCTGATCCACCTGGCCGAGGGGGTCGACTCGGTCTCGAAATCCTCCAACGAGGCTGAACGCGGCATGTTGCCCGTCACCCCCACCATCTGCGTCGGCCAACCCTCGCGCCTTGACCCCAGCCGCTGCCCGCCGGGCAAGGCGGTGCTGTGGCTGCAGATCCCCGATGCACCCCGCCTGATCAAGGGCGATGCCGCGTCCGAGATCGAGGGCACCGACTGGGATGAGGTGCGCGAGGCCTTTGCCGACCGGATCGAACGCATTCTCTCCCGCCACATCAAGGGCTTTGACAGGCTGGTGCTGGCCCGCCGCGCCTATAACCCAAAGGATCTGGAACGGATGAACGTCAACCTGGTCGGCGGCGATCCCTATGGCGGGCATTGCGCGGTCGACCAGTTCTTCCTCTGGCGGCCCTTTGCCCAGTCCACCAATGGCGAAGGCCCGGTGCGCGGCCTGATCCACATCGGCGCCAGCACCCATCCCGGTCCCGGCCTGGGCGGCGGCTCGGGCTTCAACGCCGCCAAGAGGCTGGGCGCATGACGGGGGCGCGGGCATGAATGACGAAATCCCCACCCCCGCACAGCGCCTGGGCGAAATCGGCCTGACCAACTTTGCGCCCTACCTGATGAACCGCATCATGGGCCGCTACAACGCCAGCCTGCGCGCCGACCTGTCGGAAATGGGCCTGACCACGCCCAAGATGCGCGCCCTGGCCGTGCTGTCGGTGATCGACGGCCCGCTGATCCGCGAACTGGCGGTCTATACCGTCACCGATCCCAGCACGCTCAGCCGCGCGCTCGACCAGTTGCAGGCCGACGGCCTGGTGCGGCGCGAGACCGACGCCGCCGACAGCCGCGCCACCCGCGTCTTCATCACCGACCCCGGCCGCGCGCTGTTCGAGGAGATGTGGCCCCACATGGCCATGGCCCAGGCCCGCATGTTCCGCGGCATCCCCGAAGAGGAACGCCGCGCCTTTGTCGGCACGCTGCAAAAGATGCTGGCCAATATCCGCAAGCACGAGATCTGAACCATGGCCGAACGTTCATTCAAGACCGAGGTAGAGCATCTTCGCAAGGGCGATGGCGACACCTTCACCGGCGAGGGCATCCTGGCGCTGACCAAGGCGCTCCTGGAAAACGGCGTCGGCTATGTCGGCGGCTATCAGGGCGCGCCGATTTCCCACCTGATGGACGTGCTGGCCGATGCCGAGGATCTGATGGCCGAGCTGGGCATCCGCTTCGAGGCCAACGCCAACGAGGCGGCGGCGGCGGCGATGCTGGCCGCATCGGTGCATTATCCCATCCGCGGCGCGGTGACGTTCAAGGGGCCGGTCGGGGTGAACGTCGCCTCCGACGCGCTGGCCAACCTGGCCTCGTCCGGCGTCACCGGCGGCGCCCTGGTCATCGTGGGCGAGGATTACGGCGAAGGCTCCTCGATCATGCAGGAACGCAGCCACGCCTTTGCGATGAAATCGCAGTTCTGGCTCTTGGACCCCCGCCCCAACCTGCCCTCGATCGTCAAGGCGGTGGGCGACGGCTTCGCGCTGTCCGAGGTGTCGAACACCCCCGTCATGCTGATGGTGCGCATCCGCTCCTGCCATGTCACCGGCTCTTTCGCCACCCGCGACAACCGCCGCCCCGCCCTGACCGTGCGCGAGGCGCTCTCGGCCCCGCGTTCCGATTTCGCCCGCGTCGTGCTGCCGCCGATGTCCTATGCGCACGAGCTGGACAAGGTGAACAACCGCTGGCCCGCGGCCGAGAAATACATCCTCGACCACAAGCTGAACGAGATCTTCGGCCAGGGCGGCCGCGCCGGCCTGGTGGTGCAGGGCGGCATGTACAACGGCGTCATCCGCGCCCTGCAACGGCTGGGCCTGGCAGATATCCACGGCCAGACCGACCTGCCGATCTACTGCCTGAACGTCTGCTACCCGCTGGTGCAGTCGGAATTCCTCGATTTCTGCCAGGGCAAGGACCACGTCCTGGTGGTCGAGGAAGGCCAGCCCGCCTTTATCGAGGATCAGCTCGCCGCCTTCCTCTACCGCGCCGGCTCCAGCGTAAAGCTGCACGGCAAGGGCATCTTCCCGATCGCCGGCGAATATACCGGCCAGGTCATGCTGGACGGGCTGACCGCCTTTCTGACCCAGGCCGCGCCCGACATGCTGCCCGCCACCGTCCGCGCCCCCAACGACGACAGGCCGAAACTGCCCGACCTGACCAGGGTGGTGCCGATCCGCCCGCCCGGCTTCTGCACCGGCTGCCCGGAACGGCCGATCTTTGCCGCGATGAAGCTTGTGGAACAGGAACTGGGCAAGCACCAGATCAGCGCCGACATCGGCTGCCACCTGTTCGGCTCGCTGCCGCCCTTTGAAATCGGCGGCGCGACCATGGGCTATGGCCTTGGCCCCGCCGCCAACGGCGCCTTTGACGGCGGCGGCGAACGCCGCCCGATCAGCATCATCGGCGACGGCGGCTTCTGGCACAACGGCCTTTCCTCCTCGGTCACCAACATGGTGTTCAACAAGTCCGACGGCCTGGTGATGGTGGTCGACAATTACTATTCCGCCGCCACCGGCGGCCAGGACGTGATGTCCAGCCGCGCCGACAACGCCTCCAAGGCCACCAAGCACCCGATCTCCGAGGCGGTGAAAGGCGTCGGCGTCAAATGGGTCCGCCAGATCGACCGCACCTATGACGTGCCGAAACTGCGCGACACCCTGCGCGAGGCGCTGACCACCACCGAACCGGGGCCAAAGGTCATCGTCGCCTCGTCGGAATGCATGCTGAACCGCCAGCGCCGCGAAAAACCCCTGCGCGCCGCCGCCATCAAGCAAGGCCGCCGGGTCGAGGCCCCCCGCTTCGGCGTGGATGAGGCCGTCTGCACCGGCGACCACGCCTGCATGCGGCTGTCGGGCTGCCCCTCGCTGGGGCTGAAACACACCGGCGACCCGCTGCGCGACGATCCGGTGGCCCATATCGACCAGACCTGCGTCGCCTGCGGCAATTGCGGCGAGGTGGCCGATGCCGCCGTCCTCTGCCCCAGCTTCTACCGCGCCGATGTCGTCCACAATCCCGGCGGGGCCGAGAAATGGTGGTCGGACCTGCGCGCCAACATCATCGGATGGCTGGCCCGCCGCCGCGCCGCCAAACGGCTGGAGTTCACCCAATGACCGTTCACGACGCCCTGTCTCCGCGCCCCGGCGATGCCCGGCTGGACCAGATCATCAAGCTGGCGATCTATGCCGTCGGCGGCCAGGGCGGCGGCGTCCTGACCGGCTGGATCGAGGATCTGGCCCGCGCCCAGGGCTATGTCGCCCAGGCCACCAGCGTCGCCGGCGTCAGCCAGCGCACCGGCGCCACCATCTACTACGTCGAAATGGCGCCCGACACCGGCGCCAGCCCGGTGTTTTCGCTGATGCCGGCGGCGGGCGATGTCGACGTGATGATCTCGGCCGAATGGATGGAGGCCGGGCGCGCCATCATCCGCGGTTTCGTCACCCCCGACCGCACCACCCTGATCGCCTCGACCCACCGCAACCTTGCCGTCAGCGAAAAGATGGTGCCGGGCGACGGGCTGGCCGATGCCAATGCCGTGCGCGAGGCTGCGATCCAGGCCGCCAAACGCCTGATCGCCGCCGATTTCGAGGCGGCGGCGGTGAAATCCGGCTCGGTCATCTCGGCCACGCTGTTCGGCGCGCTGGCCGCCTCGGGCGCCCTGCCCTTCCCGCGCTCGGCCTTCGAAGACGCCATCCGCGCCGGCGGCAAGGGCGTCGAGGCCAGCCTGCGCGCCTTTGCCGCCGGTTTTGACGCCGCCGAACAGGGCGATGTGGCCGCCCCCGCCGCCGCCCCCGCCGCGGCGGCGCCCACCGTCTCCGGCCCGCCCCGGCTGATGGCCGAATGGAACCGCCTCGCCGCCCGCGCCGCCGCCCTGCCGGGCGAGGCGCCGGCCCTGGCGCTCGCGGGCCTGCGCAAGGTGGTGGAATTTCAGGACACCGCCTATGGCGCCGCCTATCTGACCCGGGTGGAATCCTTTGCGGCCCGCGACCGCGCGCCTCATGACCTGACGCGCGAGGCGGCGAAATACATCGCCAACGCCATGGCCTATGACGACGTGATCCGCGTCGCCGACCTGAAGACCCGCGGCACCCGCTTTGCCCGCATCCGTGGCGAGATGGGCGCCGGCGACCGGCCGATGCAACTGACCGAATTCATGCACCCCCGCGCCCAGGAAATCGCCGGCATGCTGCCCCGGCGCTGGGGCGAAAAGGTCCAGGCCAGCCCGGAATGGATGGCCCGGCTGGACCGCTGGTTCAACCGCGGCCGCCGCATCCGCACCGACAGCCTGCGCGGCTACCTGATGCTCTACATCCTCGGCGGGATGAAACGCCGCCGCCTCGGCACGCTGCGCCACGCCCAGGAAGTCGCCCATCTGGAGGCCTGGATGGCCGCCGCCGCCGCGCAGATCGACCGCGACTATCCGCTGGCGGTGGAAATCCTGCGCTGCCGCCGGCTGATCAAGGGCTATTCCGACACCCACGCCCGCGGCCTGTCGAAATACGACCGGGTGATGCAGGCCATCGCGCTTGTGCAGGGCCGCGACGACGCCGCCGATTGGGCGCGGCGCCTGCGCGAGGCCGCCTTGCAGGACGAAAAGGGCAAGGCGCTGGACGGCGCGGTGGAAACCATCCGCAGCTTCGTCTGACGTCCCCCCGGACATGAAAAGGGCGCCGATCCCCCCGGACCGGCGCCCCTTTTGGGTTCAGCGGATGCCGGCCTTGGCCAGACGCGGCAGCACTTCCTCGGCGAAATAGGGGAATTCCTTGACGTAATCGACGAAAGACAGCGTCGTTCCCGCGAACCCGGCCTCATGCAGGCTGATGATCCCCGCCGCCACCTGGTCCGGCGTGCCGATCAGCGGGAAACCGCCATGCCCCAGCGCCATGCCGAACCGGATCTGCGTCAGCAGGTCATGCGGGAAGGACAGCGCATGCGCCAGTTGCAGCCGGATCAGGTTGTCGGTCGCCTCCCAGTCGGCATTCTCGTCGACGATGTAATGCACATAGTCGCGCGCCTCCTTTTCCGTCGGCCGGCAGACCACATGGCTGAAGGTCAGCACCCCGACATTGCGCCCCTTGGCCGAGGCCTGCGCCCGCAGTGCGGCGATCTCGTCCTTCGACCGGCCCAGGTCGATCGCCGGGGTGAACAGGAAATCGGCATTGTCGGTGGCAAACTCGCGCCCCTGCGGGCTGCCGGCCGCGTTCAGGACCGGAACCGACCCGCGCAACGGCGCCGGATCACCCTTCAGCCCCTTGATGTTCTTGAAGTATTTCTTGTCCCAGTCGAAATGCGTCTCGCTGCTCCAGATCTTGCGGATCAGGTCATACCATTCCTGGGCATAGCCATAGCGGGTCTCGTGATCGTCCGGCAGGCTCAGCCCCAGCGCCTCGTATTCCGGCTTGTTCCAGCCCGCGACGATGTTCAGCCCGGCCCGGCCATGGCCGATCTGGTCGATCGTGGCGATCTGCTTGGCCACCACCACCGGGTGGTTGGCGCTGGTATGGATCGTGGCGAATACCGTCAGCTTCTCGGTCTGCGCCAGCAGGCCCGCCGCCCAGGTCATCGTCTCCAGCACGCCGCCGTGGAAATCGGTCGCCCCGCCATAGCCGATCCAGCGCGCGATCGGCAGCATGAAGTCAATCCCTGCCGCATCCAGCAGCTTTGCCAGCGCCAGGTTGTTGTCCCAGCTGTTCACCCAGCGTTCCTTTGCCTGCGTCGGCGTCATCCCCGAGGAACAGTTGGTCGAAAAGGTGCCCAGCTTGAAGCCGCCGGAGAGCATCCGGTTCTTGGTCATGATCTGCATTCCCTGTTGGAGTTTTTAAGATATTTTATGCTTGAAAGTCTATCGTAAAATCCAATTGCGTCAACGGCTTTGCACGGGCACTCTGCGGGCCGGACAAGGGGAAAGCGATGGCAAGGAAAGCCCAGGAAGATCAAAGGGATGCAAAGGATGCACCTTTGGATTACCGCTGGCATCTGGCGCAAAGTCCGGTCGAGGTCGACACCACCGAGGCGGAATTCGCCCTGATGCGCGCCTTCGAGGGATTCGGCCGCTGGCAGTCGGAATGCCTGGCTTCGGTCTGCGACCTGGCGGCGACGGGGCCGGAAAACGCCATGCTGCACGTCATCCGCATGAACGACCGGCCCAAGTCGATCAAGGATCTGGCCCGGCTGACCAACCGCGACGACGTGCCGAACATCCAGTATTCGCTGCGCAAGCTGATCGGCGCCGGGCTGGTCTTGCGCCGCGGCTCGGGCCGGTCGGGCGTCACCTACGAAGTCACCGACGCAGGCCGCCGCGTCACCGAGGATTACGGCGCCCTGCGCCGCCGCCTGCTGATCGCCGCGGTCGAGGGCCTGCCCGGTTTCGCCCAGCGCCTTTCCGAGGTCAGCCGCACCCTGAATCTGCTCTCCGGCATCTACGAAGAGGTCGCCCGCACCGCGGCAACCCACCGCCGTGGCTGACCGCCACCGCCCCGAGGAACCGGCGGCACGACCGGCAGGCGCTATCGCCGCCGCCGGAAACAGGTCACAATGGCCCGACACCGGCGCCGGGGGCAGAATGCGGGGCAGCATGAGGCACCATCCGTCCAGACCCGCCGCCCCCCGGCACCGGGGGCAGCCATGATCCCGGTCCTGTCCGTCCGCGACCACGTGGCCGCCTGCCGCCAGTTGGAAACCCTCGGCCTGAAAACCCTGGGTCTCGTCCGCCACGGCCCCGGCCTGATGGGCTTTGGCACTGCCCGTATCGCGGTGATCCGGCAGGGGCAGGCGCCCGCCGCGATGATCCCGCTGCCGCTCGATCACCTCGCCTTTCAGGTGGCCGATGTCGACCGGCACCTGCGCACGGCCCAGGCCGCCGGGGCGCGGCTGGACCCGCAGTTCACCCCCGATGGCCCGCGCGAGATTGCCGCCTTCTTCGCCCATGGCATGCGCTATGTCTTCCTCTCCGGCCCCGAGGGCGCGCCGGTGGAATTCTGCACCCGGCTGGGCGATCCCGCGCCGCAGCCCGACGGCCACGGCCATCTGGGCCTGCGCGCCGCCGATCTTGACGCGGCCCAGGCCGGGCTGGCCCGGCTGGCGCCCCTCCCCGTCGCCCGCCACATTTTGCCGGCACAGCCCCGCCCCGTGCAGGTCCGCTTTCTTGCCGCCGGCGACCTCCTGTTCGAACTCTTCGATGAGCCGCCCCGCTCTGCCCTGGGCAGCGGCGCCTGGGTCGGGCTCTTGCCGGCGGCGGCGCTGGCCGACGGGTCTTTCCCCGCCGGGCCGCCCCGCGTATAGGACGGCTCGTGCGCCAGACCCTGACCCAGATCTATGACGCCCGCGTTGCGGCGGGCAGCCTGCGGCCCGATCCGGCCCAGCACGCCGTCCTGCCGGTGATGGAGGGGTTGCGCGCCTGGCTGGAACAGAACGCCAGCCGCAAGGTCGGCCTGTTCGCCGGCCTCTTCGCCCGCCCGCCACAGCCGCCAAGGGGGCTCTATCTCTGGGGCGGGGTCGGGCGCGGCAAGTCCATGCTGATGGATCTCTTCGTGGCCGAGACCGCGATCGAGCAAAAGCGCCGCGTGCATTTCCACGCCTTCATGCAGGAAATCCACCACGGCATGCACGAGGCCCGCAAGAACGGGGTCGAGGATGCGCTGGCCCCGGTGGCCGACCGCCTGATCCGCGACCTGCGACTGCTGGCCTTTGACGAAATGCAGATCACCGACATCACCGATGCGATGATCGTCGGCCGGCTGTTTGAAAAGCTGTTCGTCGCCGGGGTGGTGGTGGTGACCACCTCGAACCGCCCGCCCGAGGATCTCTATCTCAACGGCCTCAACCGCGCGCTGTTCCTGCCCTTCATCGACTTGCTGCGCGACAAGCTGCAGGTCACCGCGCTGGAAAGCCCGAATGACTACCGCCAGCACCGCCTGGCCGGGGCGCAGGTCTATTTCCACCCCGCCGGCCGCGCCCGCGTGCCGCTCGACGCGATCTGGACCGACCTGACCGGCGGGGCGCCCGGCCGGCCGCTGACGCTGCCGGTCAACGGCCGCGAGGTGGTGTTGCCCCGCTTTGCCAGCGGCATCGGCCGCGCCAGCTTCTGGGATCTCTGCGCCACGCCGCTGGGCCCCGGCGATTTCCTGGCCATCGCCCAGGCCTGCCGCGTGCTGATCCTCGAGGACATCCCGCAGCTTTCCGCCGCCAACTACAACGAGGCGAAACGCTTCGTCACCCTGATCGACGCGCTTTACGAGGCCAGGGTGCGGCTGATCTGCTCCGCCGCCGACGAACCCGAACGGCTCTATCTCGAAGGCACCGGCGCCTTTGAATTCGAACGCACCGCAAGCCGCCTGCGCGAGATGCAGGCCGCCGACTGGGGCGCTGCATGAAAAAGGGCGGCCCGCAGGCCGCCCAGGGTTCACGGGGGAAACGCCGTGACAGTGTCGCTCAGGCGCCGCTGGCCACCGGGCTTTCGCCCCGCATCAGCACCACATGCAGGATGCCGCCCAGCGCCGCGCCGATCAGCCAGCCATAGCCCGACAGCGCCCCCAGCGCCGGCACCCAGACCGTCGCCACCGAGAACACCGCCGCCAGGCCAAAGGCCATCAGCGCCTTCTGGTTCCAGCCGTTGCCATAGTAATACGGCCCCGCCGGATCGCTGGAGTAGAGCGCGTCGACATCCACCTCGCGCCGCCGCACCAGATAGTAATCCGCCACCAGGATGCCGTAGAGCGGCGCCAGAAGCGCGCCCAGCGTATCGACAAAGGCCGCGATGCCGATGGTCGAGATCACCGGAACCCACAGCGCCCCGATAAAGAACGCCACCACCGCCGTGATCACGCCCCCCATCCTGGCCGAGATCCGCGACGGCGCCAGGTTGGCGATGTCATAGGCCGGCGGGATGAAGTTGGCGACCAGGTTGATCCCCACGGTCGCCGCAAAGAACGTTACCGCCGCGATCAGCGTCAGCGCCACGTTGTCCACCCGGGCCACGATATCGGCCGGGTTCACCAGCTTTTCGCCGAACAGCACCACCGTCCCCGCCGTCACGAACAGCGCGATGAACGAGAACACCGCCATCGACACCGGCAACCCCCAGAAGTTGCCGCGCTTCATCTGGCCTTCCGTCTTCACGAAGCGCGAAAAGTCGCCAAAGTTGATCACCACCGCGGCGAAATAGGCGATCATCGTGCCCACCACGGCCACGAATGCCGCCACCGGGCCCCGCGGATCGCTGGCCTCCGACCCTCGAAAATGCTGCCCAGCGCGCCAAAGATGCCATTGCCGGCCTTCCACCAGATCACCAGCATCAGCGCGATCATCACGATATAGACGAAAGGCCCGGCCCAGTTCAGGAACTTGCCGACCCAGTCGATACCGCGCATGAACAGCGCCACCTGAAAGACGCAGACCAGGACATAGCTGATCCAGCCCACCGCGGTCATGCCCAGGAAGGTCGCCCCGTCCGGCGCCGCGCCGAAAATCGTGTTCAGCAACAGCGCCACCGCGGTCGAGGCGAAATAGGTCTGCACCCCGTACCAGAAGATCGCCACGATCCCCCGCACCAGCGCCGGGAACTTGGCGCCCTGCACCCCCATCGAGGCCCGCGCCATCACCGGATAGGGAATGCCGTATTTCACCGACGGCTTGCCGGTCAGGTTGACCAGCCCCATCACGATGAACCCCGCCAGCACGATGGCGGCAAACACCGCCCAGCCGTTCAGCCCGTAGGTGATGAACAGGCTTGCCGCCAGCGAATAGCCGAACAGCGACTGGATGTCGTTGTTCCAGACGTTGAAGATTTCAAAGGCACCCCACTTGCGCGCCGCTTGCGGCATCGGGGCCAGGTCTTCGTTGTATAGCGCCCCGTCAGGGGCATGAGAGCCGGTCTGGGCCATGGTCTGTCCTCTCCTGTCCGCCTGCGCTGGCGGTGCTTGCCGATCCTTGCGATCCGACGCCGCTTTGGTCTTGCCCAGGTTTTGTTCTTGCCTGGATCTGGGCGGCCACGTAAAATGTTACACGAAATGCCAGTCAGAATATATGTTGGTATCTCAAGAAGAACCTTTCGTGTTTTCCTGATAATCGCAGGGGTGGTCGATGGCGGTGGACGGGTCTGGGGAAAGCGGGCTTCTGGGCGACAGCGCCTTTCACGCGCTGCGGGCCGAACTGCGACAGGGCGGCATCCGCGCCGGGCAATTCCTGACCATGCCCGGCCTGGTCCAGGCCCTGGGCTATCCCATCGCCGCCGTGCGCGAGGCGGTGAAACGCGCCGATGCCGCCGGCCTGCTGACCGTGCTGCCCAAACGCGGCGTGGTGGTGATGGATGCCGGCGCCGACACCACCCGCGCCTGCATGGACATGCGCGCCGTGCTGGATACCGAAGGCGCCCGCCGCCGCATCGCCACCGGCGCGCTGTCAGCTCTGGCGGAATTGCAGGCCGCCCACCGCGCCATGCTGGACGAGGCCCGCCGCAGCCCCTCGCCCGCGCTCTCGCCCCGCGCGATCGAAACCGACCTGTCCCTGCATGACTACCTCGCCGCCGGCCTGTCCAACCCGCATCTGCAGGCCGCCTATGCGATGAACCGCGACCGTATCGCGGTGATTCAGGCCTCGCGCGCCTTTCTGGCCGACCGGGTTCAGGGCGCGATGGAGGAACATCTGGCGATCCTTGCCGCGCTGGCGGCCGGTGACGCCGCCGCCTGCGCCGCCGCCATCCGCCACCATTACGACCAGACCCTGCGCTGGTGGGGCATCGACCCGGCAGACTAGGGACTGGCCCCCCAGCCCGCCCCGCTCAGCCCGCCCCCCTCAGCCCGCCCCCCTCAGCCCGCCTCAGACCGACCGCGTCAGCCCGCCGTCCACCCGCAGCGTCTGGCCGGTGATATAGCCGGCCCCGTCCGACAGCAGGAACCCGACCGTGGCGGCGATTTCCTCGGCCTTGCCATAGCGGCCCATCGGCACCATCTGCCGGCGCTCCTCGGTGGCGGGCAGGCTGTCGATCCAGCCGGGGGCCACCGCGTTCATCCGGATGTTCTGCGCCGCGTGGTCGTCGCAAAAGATCTTGCTGAATGCCGCCAGCCCCACCCTGGCCACCGCGCTGGTCGGGAACATGGCCGATGGCTCAAAGGCCCAGGCGGTGGTGATGTTGACGATGGCGCCGCCGCCCTGTGCCGCCATGATCGGCGCCACCAGCCGGCAGGCCCGGACCACGTTCAGGAAATAGACCTCCATGCCGCG
The DNA here is from genome assembly GCA_041397345.1 of Paracoccaceae bacterium. GTDB lineage: Bacteria > Pseudomonadota > Alphaproteobacteria > Rhodobacterales > Rhodobacteraceae > Pseudogemmobacter. Next base: position 219,806 of record JAWKWU010000008.1, on the reverse strand, counting down.
GTGCCAGTCCTCGTCGCTGATCTCCAGTATGGGCGCGCGCGGCCCGTGGCCGGCGCTGTTCACCAGCCCGTCGATCCGGCCCCAGCGCGCCATCACCGCGTCGACCGCGCGGGCAATGTCCTCCGGGTTCTGGTTCGATCCGGTCACGCCCACGCCGCCCAGCGACGCGGCCAGCGCCTCGCCCTTGCCCGACGACGACAGGATGCCGACGCGCCAGCCCGCCCCGGCCAGATGCCGCGCGCAGGCGGCCCCCATGCCCGAGCCGCCCGCCATCACCAGCGCCACCTTCTCCGCCGCTCCCGTCATCGTCTCGCCCTCCGGTTTTTTCGCATGACTCGTGCCAGCACCACCATGCCCCAGGACCCGGCAAAGGTTAAGGGTTCGTAAATTCGGCACAGTCAAGGTATTGGAATCATTTGCGTCCGCCAGCGTCCCGGCGTGGGACGCCTAGCCCAGCGCCTGCCAGATCAGCCGCAGCGCCATCGCGGTCGAGGTCACCACCAAGAGCGGCCGGATCAGCCCCGCCCCCACCCGCATCGCCAGCCGCGCCCCCAGCGCCGCCCCCGCCACCTGCCCCGCCGCCATCGCCAGCCCCGTCACCCACCAGGTCGCCCCCGAAAAGGCAAAGACCAGCAGCGACCCCAGGTTCGAGGCAAAGTTCAAGAGCTTGGTATGCGCCGTCGCCTTCAGCACCCCGAACCCCGCCAGCAGCACGAAGGCCATCATGAAAAAGCTGCCCGTGCCCGGCCCGAAGAACCCGTCATAGGCCGCCACCGCCGGCACCGCCGTCAGGCTGAACACCGCCGGCCGCACCCGCTCGACCCGGTCGGCATCGCTCAGCCCGCGGCGCAGGGCGAAAAACGCCGCCACCCCGATCAGCACCACCGGCATGATCACCCGCAGCGCGGCGGCCGGCATCAGATGCGCCACCATCGCCCCCGCCGCCCCGGCCAGCGCGGCGATCGCCGCCATGCCCAGCTGCGCGCCCGGCCGGACATGCCCCGCCCGCGCATAGGCCACCGCCGCCGTCGCCGAGCCAAAGGTGCCCTGCAACTTGTTGGTCGCCAGCGCCTCGACCGGCGAGGCCCCGCAAAGCAGCAGCGCCGGCACGGTGACCAACCCGCCCCCGCCGGCAATCGCATCGACAAAGCCGGCCAGAAAGGCGGCCAGCACCAGGACCAGCGCAAGATGGGTGGCAAGCTCGAACATGGATACCGCCTCAGCCCTCGCGGCCCGGCGCCAGGTCGAACCGGCGCGAGACCCGGCCGACCCTGCGGCCATCGTCCAGCGCCCAGTCGGCGTCCCGGGCGTGATCGACGAAACCGATGCGGGCGTAATAGGCCAGGCCGGGGCGGTTGTCGGCCCGGATCGTGGCGTTCAGCGCGATCAGCCCCAGATCCCGCGCCGCCGCGCGCGTGGCCGCAAAGAGCGCCTGCCCCAGCCCGCGCGCCTGCGCCCCCGGCTGCACGAAGGTGCCGATGTCGCCCCAGCCCGCCGGCAGGCCTTCATGCCGGCCGACAGCCTGAAACCCGACGACGCCTCCCCCCTCGACCGCGACCATGCAGGTCAGGGCATCGGCGCCCTGGACGTAATCGGCCAGCACCTGCGCCTCGGTCTTGGGCCGCTGATGGGCGGTCGTCCCGCCGATGGCGATGATCGCGTTCAGCAGCGCGGTCATCCCGGCCACGTCGGCTGCGGTCGCCGGGCGGATCAGCATGGCGCGAATTCGTCCCGGCCATAGCCCTGCAGATACAGCAGCGCCGTCAGGTCGCCGTGGTTCACCCGCACCTGGCATTCCGCCTGGACCTTTGGCTTGGCGTGCAGCGCAACCCCGGTTCCGGCCGCCAGCAGCATCGGCAGGTCGTTCGCCCCGTCACCCACCGCCAGCGCCTGATCCGGCCGGATGTCCAGCCCCGCGGTGATCCGGTTCAGCGCATCCAGCTTGGCCTCCTTGCCCAGGATCGGATCGGCCACGGCGCCGGTCAGCACGCCCCCCTCGACCAAAAGCGTGTTGGCGTGGTTTTCGTCAAAGCCCAGCCGCGCCGCGATCGCGCCGGTAAAGGCGGTGAACCCGCCGGACACCAGCGCGCAATGCGCCCCCGCCGCCCGCATCGTTGCCAGCAGCACCGGGCCGCCCGGCATCAGGGTGATGCGGTCGCGGATCACCCGGGCGATGACCGCTTCGGGCAGGCCCTTCAGCAGGCCCACCCGTTCCCGCAGCGCCGCCTCGAAATCCAGTTCGCCATTCATCGCGCGCGCGGTGATGCCGGCGACATGGGCGCCCACCCCGGCCTCATCTGCCAGTTCGTCGATGCATTCCTGCCGGATCATCGTCGAATCCATATCGGCGATCAGCAGGCGCTTGCGGCGGCCCTCGGCCCTTTGCACCACGAGGTCGACCCGGCGTTCCTGCAGGCCGGCCCAGACATCCCAGCGGTTGCCCGGCACGGTTTCCAGGGTGAATTCCGCCGCCACGCCGGGGTCGAGCCAGCGCGCCGCGCCGCCGCCCCAGGCATTGCGCAGGGACTCGACCGTTTCGCGGTCTAGCACCGGGGTTTCGGGGTTGGTCAGGAGGCTGACGACATGCATGGGCAGGGTCCGGGCGAAGTTTCCGATAGTGAACGAGCGCGTCGCTTTTCGGGGACGATGCGGCGCTTTACCGCGATTTTCCGGCTTGTGCCAGCCAAGGGGCGCGGATATTTCCGGCGGCGGGACACCCTTCCCCAACGAAGGGCATATATCTGGAAGGATACCAGACATGGCACTGACCGCCCCGGCTACGCGCCCGGCCAATCCGCGTTTTTCTTCGGGCCCCTGCGCGAAGATCCCCGGTTTTTCCCTGAACATGCTGGCAGATGCGCCCCTGGGGCGTTCGCACCGCGCCGCCGTCGGCAAGGCCAAGCTGAAAGAGGCGATCGACCTTACCCGTGAAATTCTGGGCGTGCCGGCAGAGTACCGCATCGGCATCGTGCCCGCCTCGGACACCGGCGCCGTGGAAATGGCGCTGTGGTCGCTGTTGGGCGCGCGGCCCGTCGAGATGCTGGCCTGGGAGAGCTTTGGCGAAGGCTGGGTCACCGACGTGGTCAAGCAGCTGAAGCTGGACGCCACGGTAAAGAAGGCCCCCTATGGCGAGATCGTCGATTTCGCCACGGTCGATTTCGACAAGGATGTGGTCTTTACCTGGAACGGCACCACCAGCGGCGTGCGGCTGCCGAATGCCGATGCGATCCCGGCGGACCGCAAGGGCCTGACGATCTGCGATGCGACCAGCGCGGCCTTTGCCATGGAGATGGACTGGACCAAGCTGGATGTGGTGACGTTCAGCTGGCAGAAGGTGCTGGGCGGCGAAGGCGGGCATGGCGTCCTGATCCTGTCGCCCCGCGCGGTCGAGCGGCTGGAGACCTATACGCCGGCCTGGCCGCTGCCCAAGATCTTTCGCCTGACCAGCAAGGGCAAGATTTCCGAAGGCATCTTTGTCGGCGAGACCATCAACACGCCTTCCATGCTGTGCGTCGAGGATTATCTGGTCGCGCTGAAATGGGCCAAGGGCATCGGCGGGCTGAAGGGGCTGATCGCCCGGTCCGAGGCGAATGCGGCGGCGATTGCCGGGTATATCGCCGGCAAGGACTGGATCGCCAACCTGGCGGTCGATCCGGCCACGGCGTCCTGCACCAGCGTCTGCCTGAAGTTCACCGATCCGCGGATCGCTGACGGCGCGACCTTTGCCAAGGCCGTGGCCAAGCGGCTGGAAAAGGAAGGCGTGGCGCTGGACGCCGGCGCCTATCGTGACGCCCCCCCCGGCCTGCGGATCTGGTGCGGCGCGACGGTCGAGACCGCCGATGTCGCCGCGCTGATGCCCTGGGTGGAACATGCCTTCCAGGCCGAGATCGCGGCGCTGACCGAGGCGGCGTGAGAGAGTCGGGGGGAACCCCGACCTGCGCCACCCCCCGGGCCGGGGTTCGCCCCCGGCACAAACCACTCCCCCAGGCCGGGGGTTCGCCCCGGCCCCCCCACCAATGGAATTCAGATGGAGTCCGTCATGGCCCCGCGCGTTCTCGTTTCCGACGAACTTTCCGAAACCGCCGTCCAGATCTTTCGCGATCGCGGCGTCGAGGTCGACTACATGCCCAAGCTGGGCAAGGACAAGGAAAAGCTGGCCGAGGTGATCGGCCAGTATGACGGCCTGGCCATCCGGTCGGCCACCAAGGTCACCGACAAGCTGCTGGAAAAGGCCACCAACCTGAAGGTGGTCGGCCGCGCCGGCATCGGCGTCGACAACGTCGACATCCCGGCGGCCTCGAAAAAGGGGGTGATCGTGATGAACACGCCCTTTGGCAATTCGGTCACCACGGCCGAGCATGCCATCGCCATGATGTTCGCCGTCGCCCGGCAACTGCCCGAGGCTAATGCCTCGACCCATGCGGGCAAGTGGGAAAAGTCCAAGTTCATGGGGGTCGAGCTGTACAACAAGACCCTGGGCGTGATCGGCGCGGGCAATATCGGCGGCATCGTCTGCGACCGCGCGGTGGGGCTGCACATGCGCGTCGTCGCCTATGACCCCTTCCTGTCGGAGGAACGCGCCAAGACCCTGGGCGTTCACAAGGTGGAGTTGGACGAGTTGCTGGCGCGGGCCGATTTCATCACGCTGCACGTGCCCTTGACCGACAAGACCCGCAACATCCTGTCGCGCGAGAACCTGGCGCGGACGAAAAAGGGCGTGCGGATCATCAACTGCGCCCGTGGCGGGCTGATCGACGAGGCGGCGCTGAAGGATGCGCTGGATTCGGGCCATGTCGCCGGCGCGGCGCTGGACGTGTTCGAGACCGAACCGGCGACGGAGAACGTGCTGTTCAACCATCCGAACGTGGTGGTGACGCCCCACCTGGGCGCCAGCACGACCGAGGCGCAGGAGAACGTTGCCCTGCAGGTGGCCGAGCAGATGTCGGACTACCTGCTGACGGGCGCGGTGCAGAACGCGCTGAACATGCCCAACGTCACCGCCGAAGAGGCCGCCGTGATGGGCCCCTGGGTGAAACTGGCAGGCCATCTGGGTGCCTTCATCGGCCAGATGACGGATGAGCCGATCAAGGCGATCAACATCCTTTACGATGGCCGGGTGGCGGAAATGAACGTCGCCGCGCTGAACCAGGCGGTGATCGCGGGCGTGCTGAAGACGCAGAACCCGGATGTGAACCTGGTTTCCGCCCCGGTGGTGGCCAAGGACAAGGGCATCCAGATCTCGACCACGCGCCAGGACAAGACCGGCGCCTTTGACGCCTATATCAAGATCACCATGGTGACGGACAAGCGGGAACGCTCGATCGCCGGCACCTGCTTCAGCGACGGCAAGCCGCGGTTCATCCAGATCAAGGGCATCAACATCGACGCCGAGGTGGGCGAGCATATGCTTTACACCACCAACGAGGACGTGCCGGGCATCATCGGCCTGCTGGGCATGACCATGGGCAAGAATGGCGTGAACATCGCCAACTTTACCCTGGGCCGGTCGGGTGTGGGGCAGGATGCCATCGCGCTGCTGTACCTGGATCAGGCGATCGACCCCAAGGTGGTGGAAACGCTGGAATCGACCGGCATGTTCCAGCAGGTAAAGCCGCTGCATTTCATCGGCGCCTGATCGCGCCCGCGCCCCGGGCAGGGCCGCCTTGCCCGGGAAGCCCGCAAGGGCCGCAAAAGGCCGCGCCGGCGGGACCCGGCGCCGGCACGGCCGAATTCCGACATGCCGCCGTCGCCCGTGGCCATTCCCGCCGCCAAACGGGGCGTATCTTGCACCCGAAACCACGCGGGTCCGCCAGATGCTTGTCAGGAATGCGATTGATCCGGCCATCGAGGCCATTGCCGAGGTCTATGCCGCCGAGCCGCGCCCCGAGGCCGTGGCGACCGCCCTGGCGCTGCGGGCGGCGCTGCCGCTGAACTGGCCGCCGGCCCCGCCCTGCCCGATGGATGCGGCGATCCGCGCCTGTCTGGCCAACTCGGACCACCCGGTTGCGCAGGCGGCCCTGGCGGCACAGGACCAGCTGTCCTGGGGCGCGAACCCGGTCGCCGGGCAGATGACCGACCAGGCGGCGGCCATCTGTGCGGTGCTGACGCTGCTGGACCCCGAGGGGCCGATCCCCCACCCCGGTTTCCGGGTCGGCCTGCTGTATATGAGCCCGCATTCCTACTATCCGCTGCACGACCACGATGCCGACGAAACCTATGTCATCGTCGCCGGAGCCGCCGAGTGGACCGCCGGCCCCGACCGACGCTGGCGCGGCGCGGGCGAGGCGATCCATCACCCCAGCCACATGCCGCATGCCTTTCGCACCGGCGATCAGGGCATGGTGGCGTTGTGGCGGTGGAGCGGCGACATCAACACCCAGTCCTACCGCTTCCTGCCCGATCCAGACGCGGCCTGACCCGACGCGGCCTGACCCGACGCGGCCTGACCCGACGCGCCCCGACCCGTCCGGCATTGCACCCGGCCGCCCGCGCACATAGGTTCCGCGGGCGAAAGGACCTGCGCATCATGCCCATCTACGCCATCGGAGACATTCACGGCCATCTGGGCCTGCTGCGCGGCCTGCACCGGCTGATTGCCGGCGATCAGGCGCGGTTCGGCGCGGGCACGGTGGTGCATGTCGGCGATCTGGTCGACCGCGGCCCCGACAGCCGGGGCGTGGTCGAGCATCTGCGGCGCGGCATTGCCGAAGGCTGCGACTGGGTGGTGCTGAAGGGCAATCACGACCGCATGTTCAGCCGGTTCCTGCGCGATCCCATGGAACCCGAACCCGGCCTGCGCCCCGACCTGGGCTGGCTGCATCCGCGACTGGGCGGGGTTCAGACGCTGGAATCCTATGGCGTTCATGCCCCCGGCGACCGGCCGGTGGCCAAGGTTCACGCCGATGCCATTGCCGCCGTGCCGCCCGAGCATCGTGACTTTCTCGACGCCCGCCCGACCTGGCATCGCACGGATGAGGCGGTCTTTGTCCATGCCGGCATCCGCCCCGGCATCGCGATGGAGGACCAGGCCGAGACCGATCTGGTCTGGATCCGGCAGGGGTTCCTGGACGACCCGCGCGACCATGGCGCGCTGATCGTGCATGGCCATACCGCCATCGACGCCCCCACCCATTACGGCAACCGGGTGAATATCGACAGTTCCGCCGCCTATGGCGGGCCGCTGTCCGCCATCGTGATCGACGGGGGACGGGTGTTCCATCTGTCCGAGCAGGGCCGGCTGCCGCTGTCGCCGGGCTGACACGCCCGACCCCGCCGCCCGGGGCGCGCGGGGGCGGGGGCCGGCCTGTGCCCTTGCCGGCGCCGCCGCATCATGATTGGCTCGGCCGCATGAGCAAACGTCTTTCGCCCTGGCTTGTGACCGCCCTGGTCATCGCGCTTGCCGCCCTCTGGCTGTTGTGGGCCGGGCGGGAGCCATTCTGCAAATGCGGCTATGTGAAACTGTGGCACGGCCAGGTGGTGTCATCGGAAAACAGCCAGCACATCAGCGACTGGTACAGCTTCAGCCATGTGATCCACGGGTTCCTGTTCTATGGCATCCTGTGGCTGGTGGCGCGGCGTCTGCCGCTGGGCTGGCGGCTGGCGATCGCCGCGCTGGTCGAGAGCGCCTGGGAGATGGCCGAGAATTCCGCGGCGGTGATCGAACGCTATCGCAGCGTGACGATCAGCCTGGATTACTATGGCGATTCCGTGCTGAATTCGGTCAGCGACATCCTGGCGATGGGGCTGGGATTCTGGCTGGCGGCGCGGCTGCCGGTCTGGCTGACCGTGACGCTGGCGCTGGGGTTCGAGGCCTTTACCATCTGGATGATCCGCGACGGGCTGGCGCTGAACGTGCTGATGCTGGTGTGGCCGCTGGACAGCGTCGCCGCCTGGCAGGCCGGGCGATAGCGCGCAGGATCAGCCGTTCATCCGCCGCCGCAGCGCCAGCGCCGCCAGCGCGGTCGGCACGGCGATGGCGAGCAGGATCCAGAAAAACCCGCGCGGCCCGGCGGCCTGCATGACCTGGCCCATGACCACCGGCGCGCCGATGCCACCCACCAGGCCGGCCGACAGGATCACCGGGGTGACGCGCGGATCGTCGCCCATCTTGCGGCTGGCGGCGACGAAGAAGCCGGGAAAGAACATGCCGGCCGAGATCCCCAGCGCCACGAAGGCCGGCCCCGGCGCCCAGAGCGCCGCCACCAGCGCCGAGCCTACGGCCCAGAGCATGCCGGCCAGATAAAGCGTGAAGGGTTGCACCCGGTGCGCCATGACGCCCAGCACCACGCGGGCCGAAAGGAAGGCGACGAAGAAGGCCGAGAGCAGCCGGGCCGCCTCGGGCTCGGTCGTGCCGCTGGCGATCAGCGCGGTGGGGCCCAGGCCGATCAGGCAGGATTCGATGCCGATGCCGACCAGGCCGAAACCCATGCTGGGCCAGTGGACGCGATAGCCCGGCCGCGGCGGCGGCGGGGCGGTGCGCGCGGGGTCTGCACGCTCGCCGGCCAGGGCCCAGACCAAGAGGCATCCCGCCGCGGTGATGCCGAAGACCAGCGCCGACACCCCGCCCAGCGCCACGAATATCAGCGGCGCGATGATCGCCCCCAGGGCAAAGGCCGCGTTCAGCAGGCTGAGCATCGAGGCCCCGCGCGGACCGAATGCGCGCAGGACCCGCGGGTTGAAGGTGGCGGTGGCCAGCCCGTAGCCGGTGCCGAAGACCAGCGCCGCCAGCAGCATCGCCGCCCAGCCCGGTTGCAGCGTCAGCCCCGTCGCGCCCAGAAACAGCATGCCGATGGCATGGCGCGGCCGGACATGGTCGCCCAGCACATACATCAGGCCAACGCCGGTGGCGCTGCCGACCCACAGGGCCGAGATCAGCCAGGGCGCCACCCCGCCGCCCAGCGAGAACAGGCGCGTGACCTCGGGCAGGGTGGGGCCGAACAGCGACTGGCCAAAACCCATCAGCACGAAAGACGCCAGACCGGCAAACAGAAGCCGGGCATGGGCCCGCATGTCGTCGCGCAATTCCCGTCACTCCTGCAATCGCGGCCCAGCCTTGGCGCGGCGGCGGCAGAGTGTCAACGCTTGCAGCACCGGGCGCTTTGCTGCAGCAATGGTCCTGTCACCAGGATGCCTGTTTCATGGACAAGTTCGACCTTTCGTCCTTTCTGCCCTATCAGCTGGCCGTCGCCGCGGCGCGGGTTTCAAAGGAATTCGCCGACCGCTACCGGGCCGAATTCGGCCTGTCGATTCCCGAATGGCGCGTGCTGGCGCATCTGGCGGGGGGCGATGCCGTTTCGGTGCGCGAGATCCACGCCAGGGTCGACATGGACAAGTCCAAGGTCAGCCGGGCTGCCGCGCGGCTGGAGGCGGCGGGCCTGATCGAGAAACGCGAAAGCGCGGTGGACCGGCGGCTTTTGGACATGCGGCTGACCAGCGCCGGCCATGCCCTGATCGGGCGGATCATGCCGATCGCCGGCGACTACCAGACCGAGATCGAGGCGCGGCTGGGCGCCGATGCCCCGGCCTTTCGCGAGGCCCTGCGCAAATTGCTGGAGGGACCATGACGGTTCTGTACGACTACTGGCGGTCCTCGGCCGCCTATCGGGTGCGGATCGCGCTGAACCTGCTGCACCTGCCCCATACGGCCGTGCCGGTGAACCTGCTGGACCGGGAACACAAGGGCCCCGACAACCTGGCGCGCAATCCGCAGGGCCTGGTGCCGACGCTGGAAATCGACGGGCTAACGCTGACCCAGTCGCTGGCCATCATCGAATACCTGAACGACACGCGCGGCGGGCTGTTGCCGGCCGATGCGCCGGGCCGGGCAAGGGTTCGCGCGCTGTCGCATGCGGTGGCGATGGAAATCGCGCCGGTCTGCAACCTGTCGGTGCGCAACCATGTTGCCAGCCTGACCGGCGGCGCCTTTACCGCCGACGACTGGCAGCGCCATTACATCGGCGCCGGCCTTGCCGCGCTGGAACAGATGCTGGAGGCGCCGCAGACAGGGCGTTTCTGCCACGGCGATGCGGTCACGATGGCCGACCTGTGCCTGGCGCCGCAGGTCTACAACGCCCGTCGCGTGGGGTTCGACGCAACGTCATGGCCGCGGATCGCCGGATCATGGCAAATCTCGAGGCGATCCCCGCCGTGCAGGCGGCCCATCCCGATGAGGTGAAACCATGACCGATGTCTATATCCTGTCCGCCGCCCGCACCGCCATCGGCACTTTTGGCGGGGCGCTGGCGTCGCTGCCGCCGATCGACATCGCCACGCAGGCGGCCCGCGCCGCCATCGACCGCGCCGGGATCGAGGCCGGGCAGGTCGGCACCGTGGTCTTTGGCCATGTGATCAATACCGAACCGCGCGACATGTACCTGAGCCGCGTCGCCGCGCTGAATGCCGGCGTGCCGGACACCACCCCGGCGATGAACGTCAACCGCCTCTGCGGATCGGGCGCGCAGGCCATCGTCTCGGCGGCGCAGGCCCTGATGCTGGGGGATGCCCAGGTGGCGCTGGCCGGCGGGGCGGAATGCATGAGCCGGTCGCCCTATGCGCTGCAGGCGGCGCGCTGGGGGCAGAAGATGGGGGACACCAGGGCCGTCGACATGATGACCGGCGCGCTGACCTGCCCCTTTGGCACCGGCCACATGGGGGTGACGGCCGAGAATGTGGCGGCGCGCGACGGCATCAGCCGCGCCGACCAGGATGGCTTTGCGCTGGAAAGCCAGGCGCGGGCGGCGCGGGCCATCGCCGAGGGCCGCTTTGTCGATCAGATCGTTCCGGTCGAGATCGCCGGCCGCAAGGGCCCGGTGGTCTTTGCGGTCGACGAACACCCCAAGGCGACGACGGCCGAGGCGCTGGCCGGGTTGCGCCCGGCGTTCCAGAAGGATGGCTCGGTGACAGCGGGCAATGCCAGCGGGCTGAACGACGGCGCGGGGGCGCTGGTGCTGGCCAGCGCGGCGGCGGCCCGGGGCCTGCGACCGCGGGCGCGGATCATGGGCTGGGCCGTGGCGGGGGTGGACCCCAGGCTGATGGGCATCGGCCCGATTCCGGCGGTGCAGGCGCTGTGCCGCAAGCTGGGCGTGACGCCGCAGAGCTTTGACGTGGTGGAATCGAACGAGGCCTTTGCCGCCCAGGCGCTGGCGGTTTCCCGCGCGCTGGATCTGGACCCGGCGCGGGTGAACCCCAATGGCGGCGCCATTGCGCTGGGCCATCCGGTCGGCGCGACCGGGGCGATCGTCACGGTAAAGGCGCTGCACGAACTGGAACGCACCGGCGGCAAGACCGCGCTTATAACCATGTGCATCGGCGGCGGCCAGGGCATCGCGCTGGCGATCGAGCGGGTCTGACCCCGCCCGGATCGCGGCCTGATCGCGGCCGGGCGTCCAGCCCGGTGGGCCTAGCCCCGGCCCGGCTCGATCATCCCGACGCGGGTGGCGTGGCGGCCGCCCTCGAATTCCGCCGACAGGAAGGCGTCGACGATGTCCAGCGCCAGCCCCTCGCCCACCACCCGTGCGCCGATGGACAGCATGTTGGCGTCGTTGTGCATCCGGATCATCCGGGCCGAGAACGTGTCGGAGCAGACGCCGCAACGGATACCGCTGACCTTGTTGGCGGCCATCATGATGCCCTGGCCGGTGCCGCAGAGAATGATGCCCAGGGCACAGTCGCCCGAGGCGACGCGCTGCGCGGCGGCCTGCCCGTGCAGGGGATAATGCGTGCTTTCCGGCGTGGTCGGGCCGATGTCCACCACCTCCCAGCCCTGGGCGGCGACATGGGCGGCGATGGCCTGGCGCAGCGCGATGGCGGCGTGGTCGCTGGACAGGACGAGGCGTTTGGCGGCGGTCATGGCGTTCCTCTGGCTGGGGGGCTGCCGCGCCGGGTTACGCCAATCCCGCGCCGCATTCAACGCCCCGGCTACCAGACGCGCACGGTGGCGCGGGCCGATTTCCCGGTGGCGTCGATCACCGACAGGGTGACAAAGCCGGTGCCGGCAAGCGGCAGCATGGTTTCGCGGTCGCGGGTGGCAACCAGAAGCGGCTGGCCGTCCGCCATCCAGGTAAAGGGCGCCTTGCCGCCCCGCACCCGCACCATCAGCCCCGACGACAGCAATTCCACCTCGGCCCCGTCGGGCGGAAAGGCCACGGCGGGGGCATCGGCCGCCGCCTCGAACACCGCCGTGCGCGACCGAAAGCGCTGCAACGGCTGCGGCAGTTGCGGGTTCGACACCAGCAAGGTCGCCGGGGGCGCGGCGGGCTGCGGGTCCAGCCGGGGCTTCAGCCGGTTGAACGCCTGGAACAGCACCGGCGCGGCCAGATCGGCGCCGAACACCCCCGGCACCGGCGTGCCATCGGCCCGGCCCATCCAGACACCGATCACATGCCGCCCGTCGAACCCGATCGCCCAGGCATCGCGGTGGCCATAAGAGGTGCCGGTCTTGTAGGCCAGCCGGTTTTCCGGCGCGCCGGGCGGCGGCGCCAGTCCGGCCAGGATATCGGCCACCTGCCAGGCCGCGACCTTGCTGATGATGCGCTGGCCTTCGGTCCGGTCGCCCTCGGCCCGCCAGGTCAGTGGCAGCGCCACGCCGCCGCGCGCGATGGCGGCGTAAAGCTGGACCATGTCCTGCAACGTCACGCCCACGCCCCCCAGCGCCACCGCCAGGCCCGGCTGGCCGCCGGGCAGGTCATAACCCATCCCGGCCTTGCCCATGGCCGACAGCAACCGGGCCGGCCCCATGGCATCGGTCAGCAGCACCACCGGGATGTTCAGCGACATCTGCAGCGCCTCGCGCACCCGGATCGTGCCGTGAAACAGCCGGTCGAAATTCTGCGGCGCGTAGCTGCCAAAGACGGTCGGCCGGTCGTCGATCATGGTTTCGGGATGGGCCAGCCCTTCGTCAAAGGCCAGCCCGTAGACCAAGGGCTTGAGCGTGGAACCGGGGCTGCGCAGCGCCGTCGTCATGTCGACATAGCCCTGCCGGCGGTCATCGGTAAAGGCCGACGACCCGACCGAGGCCAGAATCTCGCCCGAGGCATGGTCGGCCACCACGATGGCGACCTGCAACTGGTCGCCGTGGCCCTGAACGGCGCCGGCGGCCAGGGACTCCAGCTTCTTTTGCAGGGGCAGGTCCAGCGTCAGGCGATGTTCGCCGGCGGCCGGATCCTCGGCCCGGGCGCGATCGGCCAGATGCGGGGCATGGGCGGGAAAGGGCTTGCGCAGGCCCGGCACCTGTTCGCGCAGTGCGGCCCCGGCCTCTTCGGCATCCAGCAGATGATAGGTCACGGCCCGCGCCAGCACGCGGTTGCGCGCCGCCTCGGCCCGGTCGGCGGCCCGGTCGGGGCGGCGGCTTTCGGGCGATTGCGGAATGGCGACCAAAAGCGCCGCCTCGGCCGGGGTCAACCGCGCCGGTTCCTTGCCGAAATAGGATATCGAGGCCGCCCGCACCCCTTCGAGATTGCCGCCGAACGGGGCCAGGAGCAGGTAGAGCGACAGGATTTCGTCCTTTGACAGCCGCCGTTCCAGCGCCAGCGCCAGGCGCATCTGCCGCAGCTTGCCGCCCATCTCGCCGGTGGTGCCATCTTCCAGCAGGCGGGCCACCTGCATAGTCAGGGTCGACCCGCCCGACACGATGCGCCCGTTGGTCGCCGCCTGCCAGCCGGCCCGCAGAAGCCCGCGCCAGTCGACGCCGGGATGGTCGTAGAACCGCCGGTCCTCATAGGTCAGCAACATGTCGATATAGCGCGGATCGACCCGATCCGGGTCGACCGCCAGCCGCCAGCGCCCGTCGGCCACGGTATAGGCGCGCAACAGGTTGCCGTTGCGGTCCAGCACCTCGGTGCTGGTTTCCAGCACCAGGGGCGGCAGGATGGTGGCGTCGATCCACCTGTCCACCCCGTCGCGGCCCAGGGCGGCCAGCCACAGGCCCGCCGCCGCCGTGATGAACCAGCGCGCCCGCATCACTTGGCGGCGATGGTCACCGTTCCCACGTCGCTGCGGGCGCGGAAATCGGGGCGATACATGTCCTCGACCGAGGCCGCCGGGTGGTGGAAGGTGCCGGGCGACACCGCACGCACCACATAGGCCAGCCGGAAGCTCTTTCTGGACGACCAGTCCAGCGCCGTCAGGAAGCGGTCCTGGCGGAATTCGGAATGGGTCACGGCACTCGTCGCGTCCAGCCAGTTCAGCGCCGCGGTGGAACCGCCCGACATCAGGTTCGGGTTGTCGATCTCGAACCCGGCCGGCAGCGGATCGGCCACCATCAGCCGGCCCTCGCCATAGTCGAACGGCGTCACCTCGATCACCGTCACCAGCCGGTCGCCGACCGTCACGCCATCGAGCGTTACCGGCGCGCCCTCCAGCGTGTAATAGCTGCGGGTGATGGCATAGCCGTTGCCGCCGGCCGGTTCCGGTTCGGACGGCACGCCATAGGTGGAAATGGTGATCGTGGTATCGGCGCCGTCATTGGTCACGGTGACCGGCCCCTGCCCGTCGGCAAGCACCTTGACCAGCGGCCCCTCGGCAGGGGCGCCGTCGATCTTTATCCCCGAGGTGTCCGGCCGGTCGATCAGCGCATTGGCCGCCAACAGCGCCCAGGTCGCCTCTTGCGTCGACAGGTTGGAGCCCTTGCGGGCGATGCGGTCGGTTAGCACCTCGCGGTCGACGGCGTTCGAGCCGGCCTCGACCGCCAGGGTCAACAACGCCGCGGCATCGCGGAAGCTGGTGCCGTAATCCGCCCGCCAGACCTGCGCGGTTTCGTCGGCCATCAGCGCATCGACCCGCGCGCCGGCCTTGCGGAACATCGCATCGGCCCGCGTCTGGTCACCATACGATGCCAGCGCGGCGGCCAGTTGCGCCTGCGCCAGCGGCGTGGCGAAATCGTCGCCCTTGATGTCGGCGTAATAGCGCAGGTCGCCGATCGCCGCCGCGCCTTCGCGCGCCAGCACCATCAGCGCATAGGCCAGGGCCGAGCCGCCGCCGTTGGTCTGGGCGTCAAAGTCGGGCGCGTAGTTCACCTGGTTGCGCAGGTTGACCAGCGCGTTCTTCAACGCCAGTTCCGGCACCGCATAGCCCTGCGCCTTGGCGCGCGACAGGAAGTCGGTGACATAGGCATCCAGCCACATGTCGCCCGACCCGGCATACCACAGGCCAAAGCCCCCTTCAGATCCCTGGTTCGACAGGATCTCGACGATCGCCTCGTCGATCCGCTTCTGGATGTTGTCGGCGCCCTTCAGGTCCATCACCCGCGCCACCTCGTCAAAGTAGAGCAGCGGCAGCGCCCGGCTGGTCATCTGTTCGGTGCAGCCATAGGGATAGCGGTCCAGGCTGGCCAGCAGCCCCGGCGCGTTCAGCCGCGCCAGCGGGCCGATTGCCATCACCGACTTGCCCGAGCCGGGCACCAGCCCGGTGAACACGGCCTGGTCGAAGGTAAAGCTCTGGCCCTTCTTCAGTTCCAGCCGGCTGATCCGGGCAATCTCGGGATCGTTCGACTGCACCGGCAGGGTCAGGGTCTTTTTCAGCACCTTGCCATCCGGCGTGGTCAGCGCCACGTCGATGCTGTGGATGCCGGCCGATACCGCCGTCACCGGCACCTCGAACACCGCCTTGCCCTGATCGGCCAGATCCAGGCCCGAGGGCACCTCGCCCAGCGTCACGCCCTGGGCCGTCACGTCCAGCCCCATCCGGCCCGACGGCCCGGTGGCATGGACGATTTCCAGCAGGAGCCGGCTTTCATCGCCCGGTGCCATGAAGCGCGGCAGGCTGGCCGTCACCACCACCGGGTCGCGCACCAGCACATCCTTTTGTGCCTGGCCCACCCCGGTCCTGGACCAGGCCACCGCCATCACCTTGACCGTGCCGTTGAACGACGGCAGGTCAAAGCTGGCACGGGCATAGCCATCGGCGCCCACCTCGACCGGGCCGGTGAAATAGGCCACCAATTCCTCTGTGGGGGGCGGGGCCTGCAACCGCGCCTGCGCGCCGGCGTCGCCGCCCGAGCGCACGGCCCTCGGCCCGTTCAGCCCGTCAATCAGCCGGCCATAGACATCGCGGATGCCCATGCCCAGCTTGCGCTGGCCAAAATAGTAGCCCTGCGGATCGGGGGCGGTGAACCCTGTCAGGTTCAGGATCCCCACGTCCACCGCGGCGATGGTGACAAGGGCCGTCTCGCCCGCGGGCACACCCTCGACCTTTACCGCAACCTCCATCGGGCCGCGCGGCGCGGCCTCGTCCGCGGTTTCGATCGTGGTCACCAGCGCCTTGTCGCCCGGATCCACCGCCGCATAGGACAAGCCCAGCGCGCGCGCCGGATTACGGCCCGCGGCCACGTCCATCGGCCGCAGCGCCGACACGGTGACATAGGCCCCCGCGCCCCAGTCGGCGGTCACGGTCAGCGGGATCAGGTTCTCGCCCTCTGTCACCTCGACGGCCTGCATGTGGACCAGCCGGTTCGACAGCACCGTGACCAGCGCGGTTCCGGCCGCACGCGGCACCACGCGCAGCATTGCCGTCTCGCCCGGCAGATAGGCCGGCTTGTCCAGCGACAGGTCCAGCGTATCCGGCGTGGACCCGGTATCGGCGGGGGCATACCAGCCGGCGTAGAAGGTGGTCGAGGTCGCGGCAAGCTGGCCGTCGATCCGCTCTACCACCAGCTCATATTCGCCCCAGTCGACCATGCCGGAAATCTCGACCGGATCGCCGCCCAGCCTGGCCTCGCCCTCGGCCATCTGCCGGCGCGAGGTCACCCGCTCAAAGCTCCAGTTCCCATAGCTTTGATACCACTGGTAATCGGTCAGAATCCGGTTCAGCCGCCATTTCACCTGCATCGGCGCCGGTTGCAGGTCGGTTCCCACCCCGACCAGCGCGAACCGCGCCGCGCCGCCTTCGGGCGCCACGCCGTCAAAGAGCGGCTTTACCCCGATCATCGCCGCCGCCGGCACCACCTCGGCGGTCATCCGGCGTTCGACCGGCCGGCCAGAACCTTCGGCCACGCGCAGGGTGATCTGCGCCTCGAGCGGCTGGCCGGGGTCTTCGACCTGCGGCAGCGCCAGGTCCAGCAGCGCCGCGCCATCGGCATCGGTCGGGCCACCATACAGAGGCTCCATGACGGCAGAGAACGGCGCGTCATGGCGGCCAAAGACATAGCCCGGCCAATCGGCCAGCCCCTTGGCGGCGCGCAACAACACCTCGCCCTCGATCGCCAGATCGGCGCCCGGCGCGCCGAACAGGTAGCGCGCGGCGACCTGCACCTGCGCCAGCGGACCATCCAGCGTCAGCGGCGTGTCGTCGCGGGTCAGGGTAAAGTCGATGCGCTCGGGCAGGAAATCCTCGACCAGGAAGGTTCTGGTCGACAAGGGCGGCGCCTCCAGGTCGGCCAGCACCTTCAGCGTCCAGACCCCGCGCGGCGCGCTGCCGGCGATGGGCAGTTCGAACACATGGCCACCGGCGCCCCGGTCCTCGACCAGCTGGCGGGAATATTCCACGCCGTCCGGCCGCATCAGGATGGCGGTCAGCGGCAGGCCTTCCACCGCCGTCGCGGTGGCATCGCGGGCCAGCGCGGTGGCATAGACGGTCTCGCCCGCGCGATAGGCGCCGCGGTCGGTGGTCAGGAACACGTCCACCGCGCCGGCGGCCTCGCGGCCCTCGACACCGCGATCGGACAGGTCGAATTCGGGATCGGTCAGCGAAAGAAAGCCGATGTCCTGATCGCCATCCTTTGCCACCAGCATCGCCGGGGCAGAGCCGCCGGTGCCGCGCACCAGGCCGGCATCGAACCGGGCATAGCCCTGATCGTCGGTCGTGGCGGTGGCCAGGACGGTATTGGCGCGGTTCAGGAGTTCCACCGAAATCCCCGGCCTGGCCGCGGCCGAGCCCAGGCTGCGGACAAAGACATGCAGCCCGTCCGCCCCGCTCATCGAGGTCAGCCCCAGGTCCGAGACCACGAACCACTGCCAGCCCGCGCCCACCTCATAGGGATCGACGCCCGGCACCGCCGCCTTCAGCGCATAGATCCCGGCCGGCCGGTCCGCCAGCGCCTCGGCCATCGGCAGGCGGGTGGTGACATCCTTGTTCACCTCTTGCGCCACCGTGGCGGTGCCGTTCCAGATCTCTTCGCCCACCTCGTCGGTGAAATAGGCTTCGCTGTATTCCTGCATCGGCCAGCCGAAATAGCTGTTCTGGATGGCGCGCAGCAGGTTGCGGTCGGTGACGCGGTAGAGCGTCAGTTCCAGCTTGTCGGTGTTCACCGTCTGGACCGGCAGCGCCGCATCCGCGGTCTTGGGCAGCACATAGCCGCGGCCGGGGAAACTGACCCCCGGATTGCGGTCGCGGACATACATCGACAGTTCGACATCCTTGGCCAGCGTCTGGCCGTCATTCGCCGGCAGCCCCTCGCGGAAGGTCAGGGTGTAGCGCCCGCCATGTTCCACGCCGACGACGCAAAGCTGGTTGTAGCCGGAAATCTCGACCGTCAGCCCCGGCTGCGGGATCTTGACGAAGGTCGCGTAATCCACGCCCGACGGCACCAGATCCTCGGAGAAGGTCGCGCAAAGCCGCGGGCGGGCCAGGTCGGCCTGAACCGAATTGTCGGTGACGCGAAAGCCGTATTTGCCGATGGCAACGTCCAGCAGGGCCGCGGTGTCGTCGCGCGGCTGCAACTGCTGGGCCAGGCGCAGCGCCTGCACGGTGTCGCGGCCGCGCCCGTGCTGTTCCAGGGCCTCGCCCATCATCACCAGGATCGTGTGGCGCTGGGCCGAAGACCCTGACCGCAGATAGGCGTTGACCGTCGCCAGGACGGCCCGGTTTTCATACCAGCCGCGATCGGTCGTGGTCGCCTTGGCATTGGCCAGCGCCCGGCGGGCATATTCCAGCCAGAGATCCGCCGAATCCTGCCGGCTCAGCGCCGCGCCGGTAAAGGCGGTGGCCATGACCCAGTTGCCCCGCGCCTCGTTCTCGGCCGCCGATTGCAGGTGTTCCTCGGCCGACCAGGGGCCGGTGGTATGGGTGCGGCCCATCGACAGCGCCATGCCCAGGGCGTTCTGCAGATCGTAATCCGACAGGAAGGACAGCTCGGCCCGGCGTTCGGGCGCGGCGGCGATCAGGCTCTGGTCGCCCTCGACCACCAGGGCCGACTGGGCGCCGGCAAAATACTGCGACTCACCCGGGTCGGCCTTGAGAAAGCAGCTGCCGTTGCGGGTGTTGAACGTATAGGCCTCGCACCGGGTATTGGTCAGGCAGGCGCGTTCGCAGGCATCCTGGTTGGTGTCGAAGATCGACGAGATGTCGCCGCCCGGCAGGTCGGCATCGGGCGTCACGATCACCCGCCGCTGGGGAATCAGCTCTTGCGCGATGGCCGACCTGGCCAGACGCCGGTGGGTACATGCCAGAAACCCGCCGCAAAGGCGGCTTTCGCAAAACGGCGCATAAAATACCCTCCAGTCCGATGGCGCAAAGTCTGGCACGCCCCCGGTTTTCCGACAAGTCACAACCAGGCCACAACGCGGCCCGGTCGTCTTGGCAGTCTTGGTTCACTTTGCTGCGGCAGGGTAGTGGCGAAAACCGGATGCTTGCGGGGTGCTGCATGGTCCGGGCGGCGCGGCAAAAGGTCGGCACGGGACAGAATGACCGACGGAAGACTGGCACGGGAAAGGCGGGGCAGGCTGGCGGCCGAACGGCTGCTGGAACAGAAGACCCGCGAACTTTTCGCCGCGAACGAAAAGCTGGCCTGCACGCTGTGTCTCTGTCCGACCAGATCGTTGAACAACGCCAGGTGGTGCATTCCGCCTGCACCGAGGCCGAGAGCTGGCGATCAGAACAGCCGATTCCTGCATGACCTTGACCGCGCCCATACCGCCGCCGTCATGGCCGAACGCCGGCTGTGGGATTCGATCAACACCATCCGCGACGGCTTTGCCGTATTCGACACCAATCTGAAACTGGTCACCGCCAATCATGTCGGCCTGCCTTTTCGGGCGAGGGTATCGCACCGGGCACCAGCTATGCCGATCTGATCGCGCTGGCCGCCGACCTGGGCCTGGTCGACCATCAGGGCGAGGACCCGGCCGCCTGGTGCGCCCGCATGTGCGCCCGCGTCAACGAAGACCAGGTGGAAACCGAAACCGTCCGGCTGGCCAATGGCAGCTGGATCCGGCTGGTCGACCGCTGGTCGCGCGACGGCGACATGGTCAGCCTGGTCTTCGACATCACCGAACAGGATGCGCATCTGGGCCGCGATCGAGGCCTCGCCCGACGGCTTTGTCCTTATTCGACAGGGAGGAACGTCTCTTGACCTGCAACCAACGTTACCGCGACATGCTCCTCGACAGTGCCGAGATCATGATCCCCGGCACCCCGTTCGAGGCGCTGTTCGCGCCACGGCGCCCGCACCACGGCCATGTCCCCGAAGCCAAGGGCCGCGAGGAAGGCTGGCTGGCCGACCGGCTGCGCCAGCAGTTCCGCGAGGCGCGCGAGGCCAGCGAATGCCAGCTTGCCGGCGGGCGCTGGATCCTGAATCCGACCACGTCACGCCCGACGGCGGCCGTCGCCCAGCACCGACATCACCCAGCTGCGCGACCAGCAGGCCGCGCTGGAGGCCGCCCGCACCGCGGCCGAGGCCGCGAACCGCGCCAAATCGGCATCTCGCCAATATGTCCCACGAAAATCCGCACGCCGATGAACGGCGTCGTCGGCATGGCAGAGCTGCTCTGGCGAGACACCGCGCTGTCCGAGGAACAGCGGCTGTTCGCCGAAACCATCCGCTCTTCGGCGAGGCGCTTTTGGTGATCATCAACGACATCCTGGACTATTCCAAGCTGAAGCCGAACGGATGACGCTGCATCCCGAACCCTTCGACCTGGAACGCACCGTGCATGAAGTGACCATGCTGTTGCAGCCCAAGGCGCGGGCCAAGGGCATCGACCTGATGATCGATTTCGACATGTTCCTGCCCACCCGCTATGTCGGCGATCCGGGCCGGCTGCGGCAGGTGCTGACCAACCTGATCGGCAACGCGGTGAAATTCACCGACAGCGGCCATGTGCTGACCCGCGTCGTCGGGATGGAGGCGGAAGACGGCCGTCAGCAACTGCACGTCACGGTGGAAGACACCGGCAGGTATCGGCATTCCGCCAGCCACCTGGATCACATCTTCGGCGAGTTCAACCAGGTCGAGGACGAGCGCAACCGCAATACGAAGGCACTGGGCTGGGCCTGCCATCACCCGCCGCCTGATCGAACGGATGGAGGGCGCGGTCTGGTCGACAGCGAAGAGGGCAAGGGGTCGTCCTTCGGTTTCCGCGTCACCTGCTTTGGTGGCCGAGGATCTCGGTGGTGGTCCGCCCGCCCGTCAACCTGAAACGCGCGCTGGTGGTGGACACCAGTTCATCAACCGCACCATCATCGAACGCCAGTTGTCGCCCTGCGGCATCCATGTCACCCTGTGCCGCTCGGGGATCGAGGCGCTGGCGGCGCTGGCGGTCGGCCCCGCCTATGACGTGCTGCTGACCGACCACGACATGCCTGAAATGGATGGCCTGTCGCTGGCCGCCGCGGTTCGTGCCGCGGGCCATCGCCTGCCCATCGTGCTGTTGTCGTCGAACCCGGCCGGCGCGCGGGACCGTGCGGAATCCGCCTCGATCGACGCTTTCCTGCAAAAGCCCATCCTGCGGGCCGAACTGTATCGCCGGCTGGAGGAGCTGACCGCCCCCACCCCCGCGGCGGCGCCCGCGGCCCCCGCCACGCCGGCCGTGGCCCCCGAGTTGCGGCAGATGCGGGTGCTGGCGGCCGAGGACAACCGGACCAACCAGCTGGTGTTCCAGAAGATGGTGAAGGGCATCGACATCGAACTGGTCTTTGCCGGCAACGGCCGCGAAGCCGTGACCCTGTGGCAGGATTTTCGCCCGGATCTGATCTTCATGGATATCTCGATGCCCGAGATGGACGGCAAGGAAGCCGCCCGCGCCATCCGCGCCGCCGAAGCGGGGGGCGCGCATGTGCCGATCGTCGCCCTGACGGCCCATGCGATGGAAGGCGACGCCGAGGCGATCCTGGCCGCCGGCATCGACCGGTACCTGACCAAACCCCTGCGTAAGGCCGCGATCACCGAGACCCTGGCGGAATTCTGCCCGCCCGAGGCGCGGCCGCTGGGGGTATTGACCGAAACCGCGGCCTGATGGCTCAGGCCGCCTCTTGCAGGGCGCGGCTGAAAACCGGCCTGTCCGCGGCGGAAAGATCTGCACGATAGGCGTATCCGCCGATGGCAAAGCCCTGCAGGTCGGCCGGGTCGGTCAGGTGATGGTCGCACAACCAGCGCGCCATCGCCCCCCTTGCCCGCTTGGCAAAGAAGGAAACCACCTTGGCCTCGCCCGCCTTCTCTTCCAGGAAGACCGGCGTGATCACCTGCAATTTCAATGCCTTGCGCCGGGCCACGGTGAAATACTCCACCGAGGCGCAGTTCACCAGCACCCCGGTCCCCATCGCGGCGGCCTGCCGGTTCAGGGCCCGCGCCACCCGGTCGCCCCAAAACGCATAAAGGTCGGCGCCGCGCGGATTTTCCAGCCTGGTTCCCATTTCAAGCCGGTGCGGCTGGATCGCATCCCAGGGCCGGAGCAGGCCATAGAGCCCCGACAGGATGCGCAGATGCCCCTCGGCCCAGTGCCGCGCATCCGTCTCCATCGTTGCGACCTCGAGCCCGGCATAGGTGTCGCCGGCGAAACACTGGACGGCGGCAAAGGGCGCGGCCGGGCTGCGGCGAAAGGCGGCGAACCGGTCGCGGTTCAGCCGGGCCAGCGGTTCCGACAGGTCCATCAGGCGGCGCAGGTCCTCCACCGACTGCCCGCGCGCGGCCTGCACCAGTTTCCACGTCTCGGCCAGGAAATCCGGCCGGGTCAGCGCCTGGCCTTCGGGCAGGGCACGCGGGCTTTCGTCCAGCCGCTTTGCCGGGGAAATCACGCACAGCATCTCAATCCTCCCGCAGCACCGCCAGAAAGGCCGGGCCAAAACGTTCCGCCTTTTGCGGCCCCATCCCCTGCAACCGCTCCAGCTCATCCAGCGAACCGGGCCGCCGCTCGGCGATCTGCCGCAGCGTCGAATGGGTGCAACTCAGCGGTTTGCCGGTGCCATCCTCGCCGCGCTGCAATTGCAACTGCACTTCGGCCAGCCGGTCGAACACCACGCCCTCGGGCCGGCCGGCCAGCGCCATCCGCGCCGGATGCAGCCCCGCGGCCGCTCCGGTGATCACCTCAAGGAACGCCCGGCCATAGCTGTCCAGCTTTTTCGCCCCCACACCGGAAATCTGCGCCATCTGGTCCAGGTTGGCGGGCCGGCGCTCCGCCATCTCGATGAGGGTCCGGTCGGGAAAGATCACATAGGCCGGAACCGAGGCCGCCTCGGCCAGCGCCCGCCGCTTGGCCTTGAGCGCCGACAGCAAGGGCGCGTCCTCTTCGGCCACCAGGGCGCGCACCGCCACCCGCGGCGCGGCGCGCATGCCCTCTTTCCGCAGCGTCACCGGCACCTCGCCGCGCAGTACCGGCCGCGCGGCCTCGGTCATCCGCAGCGCGCCGTGGCGTTCGGTATCGGGGCGGATCAGGTCACGCCCCAACATCTGGCGGAACACCGCGTCCCATTGCGGCTTGGTCAACTCCTGCCCGACGCCAAAGGTGGGCAACTGGTCGTGCCGCCGGTCGCGGATCTTGTCGGTCATCCGGCCGGTCAGATATCGATCAGGTGGCCGGCGCCGAAACTCTCCCCCGTCCGCAAGATCGCCGACAGCGCCTTGCGCACCGCATCGGTCGCATCGAACAGGTCCGCCGGCCGGTCGCACAGGTCGCAATTGCCGCAAGGTTCGCTCGCCTCGCCGAAATAGCCCAACAGCACCTGCCGCCGGCAGGCCACCGCCTCGGCCAGCCCAAGAGCGCATTCAGCCTTCCATGGTCGGCCTGCTTGCATTCGACCGGCGCCAGCCCCTCGTCGATCTGCGCCCGGCGAAAACGGATGTCGTCGGCCCCATAGAGCGTGCAGGTCTCGGCCGGGCTGCCATCGCGGCCGGCGCGGCCGATTTCCTGGTAATAGGCCTCGATCGACTTGGGCAGGTCGGCATGGGCTACCCAGCGGATGTCCGGCTTGTCGATGCCCATGCCAAAGGCCACGGTCGCCACCACGATCAGCCCGTCGTCGCGCTGGAACCGGGTCTCGACATGGCGGCGTTCGTCGGGGTCCAGACCGGCGTGATAGGCCAGCGCCAGGTGCCCCTCGGCCTTCAGTGCGGCGGCCAGGGTCTCGGTCTTGGCGCGGGTGCCGCAATAGACGATGCCCGACTGGCCCCGCCGCGCGGCGGCAAAGGACAGGATCTGTTCGCGCGGCTTGTCCTTGGCGGTAAAGGCCAGATGGATGTTCGGCCGGTCGAACCCGCGCAGGAATGTCTCGGGCGGCTGGCCGTCGAACAGCCGCGTGACGATTTCGGCCCGGGTTTCCTCGTCCGCGGTGGCGGTAAAGGCCGCCAGCGGCACCCGCAGCGTCCGGCGCAATTCGCCGATGCGCAGGTAGTCGGGGCGAAAGTCATGGCCCCACTGGCTGACGCAATGGGCCTCGTCCACCGCGATCAGGCCCACCCCGGCGCGGCGCAGCATCGGCAGCGTGGCGGCCGAGGCCAGACGCTCGGGCGCCATGTAAAGCAGCTTCAGCCGGCCCTCGTCGATCGCGGCGAACACCTGTTCGGTTTCGTCCTCGGTGTTGCCCGATGTCAGCGCCCCGGCCTCGACCCCCGCCTCGCGCAGCGACCTAACCTGATCGCGCATCAGCGCAATCAGCGGCGAGATCACCACGGTCACCCCGTCGCGGCAGAGCGCCGGCAACTGGAAGCACAGCGACTTGCCGCCGCCGGTGGGCATGATGGCCAGCGTATTGCGCCCCGCCAGAACCGCCTCGACAATCTCTTTCTGTCCGGGGCGGAACGCGGAAAAACCGAAGATCTCGGCCAGAAGCGTGGCGGGTTCAGGCATCAATAAAAGGCGGCGGCGTTGTTCTGCAACACGATCCGCAGCGAGATCACGGCCAACAGCACGACCAGCGGCGCGAAATCTATTCCCGAGGTGACCGGGATGATCCGCCGCACCTGCGAATAGATCGGCTCCAGCATGCGGTTCAGCGCATCCCAGATCTGCCCGACCAGCGGCTGACGCAGGTTCAGCACCTGGAAGTTGATCAGCCAGGACATGATCACATGTGCCAGGACGACGAACTTTACCACGTCAAGGATCAGCAACAGGATCTGGAAAAGCGAAGTCATGCGCGGCGGCCCTACTATCTGTTGTGTCTAGGTAACGCGCGACCCCCAAAAGGGCAATGCCAAACGCTGGGTCACGCTTGACCTTTGCATCCGCGCCGGGCCTATCGGCCCCAGACGACGGAGGCCCCGATGTATCCCTATCTGCGCATGTTCAAGGAAATCCTGAAATTCAGGGCCGCCCCACCGCTGCATCCGTTTGATACCCATGTCAGCCATCACCTGTGCTGGCCGCAGGACATCGACCCCTGGCGCGAGCTGAACAACGGCCGCACCCTGACGCTTTACGATCTCGGCCGCATTCCGATGGCGGCGCGCACCGGCCTGCACCGGGTGGCGCGGCAAAAGGGCTGGGGGCTGGCTGTGGCCGGCGCCTCGGTGCGCTATCGCAAGCGGGTAAAGCTGTTCGACCGGATCGAGATGCGCACCCGCCTGCTGGGCTGGGACACCCGCTTTGTCTACATGGATCAGACCATGTGGGTGCGCGGCGAATGCACCAGCCAGGCGCTGTTGCGCAGCGCCATCACCCAGGGCCAGCGCGGCATCGTGCCGCCCGCGGAAATGGCGCGGGCGTTGGGGCTGGCCCCCGAAAGCCCCGCCTTGCCCGACTGGGTCACAGCCTGGATCGGGGCCGACGCCGGCCGCCCCTGGCCCCCGGGGGGCTGATGCTTGCGCCGGGGGGCGTTTCCGGGTTCACTCCGCGTCAAACAGGGGGCGGGCATGGTATCGGCACGAAAGCGCATCTGGGGCTGGTATTTCTTTGACTGGGCCAGCCAGCCCTACAACACGCTCTTGCTGACATTCATCTTCGGCCCCTATTTCGCCGAGGTCGCCCGCAGCCATTTCCTTGCCGCTGGCGCCGGGGCCGAACTGGCCAGCGCGCAGTCGCAGGCCTATTGGACCACCGGGCAAACCGTCACCGGCCTTGCCATCGCGGTCCTGTCGCCTGTCCTGGGGGCGATATCCGACGGCGCCGGGCGGCGCATGGTCTGGATCTGGGCCTTCTCGGTGATGTATGTCGCCGGCGCCTGGATGCTGTGGTGGACCCTGCCGCAGATGCCGGCGCTGTTCTGGCCGGTGGCCTGGTTCAGCCTGGGCTTCATCGGCATGGAAATGGCGACGAATTTCACCAACGCGCTGATGCCCGACCTGACCGGGCATGACGAGATGGGCAAGATTTCCGGGACGGGCTTTGCCTTTGGCTATGCCGGCGGCGTGCTGGCCCTGATCATCGTGCTGCTGTTCCTTGCCGAGAGCGGCGAGACCGGCAAGACCTTCATCGGGCTGGACCCCGTCTTCGGCCTGGATGCCGCCAGCCGCGAGGGCACCCGCGCCGTCGGCCCCTTTACCGCGATCTGGTATGCCGTTTTCATGGTGCCCTTTTTCCTCTGGGTGCGGGAACCGGCCCGCAAGGGGCCGCGCCGTTCGGTCGGCGCCTCGATGGTGGAACTGGGCCGCTCGATCCGAGAACTGACGCGGCGGCGCAGCCTGGCGGCGTTCCTTGTGTCCTCGATGCTCTACCGGGATTCGCTGAATGCGGTCTACGGGCTGGGCGGGGCCTATGCCTCGAACGTCATGGGCTGGGAGGTGGTGCAATCCGGCATCTTCGGCATCCTTGCCGCCGTCACCGCCGCGGTGTTCAGCTGGTGGGGCGGCTTTCTCGATGCCCGTTTCGGGCCGCGCACGGTGATCATCTGGTCGATCGTGGCGCTGATCGGCGTGATCGCCGTGATGGTGGGCCTGACGCCCGGCAGCCTGTTCGGCGCGCCGATCGCGCAGGGCACCGCAGATACCGTCTTCTACCTATGCGGCGCGGTGATCGGCGCGGCGGGCGGCACGGTGCAGGCGGCCAGCCGCACGCTGATGGTCTATCATGTCACCCCGGAAAACGCCGCCTCGGGGTTTGGCCTCTATGGCCTGTCGGGCAAGGCCACCGCCTTTCTGGCGCCCGCGCTGATCACGGTGACCACGTTGATCAGCGGCTCGGCGCGCATCGGCATTTCGCCGCTCATCGCCCTGTTCCTTCTGGGCCTCGTGCTGCTACTCTGGGTCAATCCCAAAGGTGAGAAGCCCCTATGATCCGTCGCCTTCTGTTCTGCCTTGCGCTTGCCCTTCCCACCCCGGCCCTGTCCGAATCGCTGGCCAACAAGCTGTTCGGCGCCAAGGAATTCCCCAGCGCACAGCGCCCGATGCCGATCGGTTCCTACGCCCGTGGCTGCGGCGCCGGCATGATGGAGCTGCCCGAGTCCGGGCCGACATGGCAGGCGATGCGGCTGTCGCGCCACCGCAACTTTGGCCAGCCCGAGATGATCCAGTTCCTGATCGACCTGTCGCAGACCGCGGCCGGCATGGGTTGGGGCAAGGGGCTCTATATCGGCGACATCAGCCAGCCGCGCGGCGGCCCGATGACCTCGGGGCACGCCTCGCACCAGATCGGCCTGGATGCCGATATCTGGTGGCTGGCGCCCAGCCGGCTGAACCTGACCGCCGCCGAACGGGAAAAGCTCAGCTCCATCCCCATGCGCTCGGCCGACCAGCGGTCGGTCACCGGCAACTGGGGGCCGAAGGCGCGGGCGCTGCTGAAGGCCGCGGCCAGCGATCCGCGCGTCGACCGCATCTTTGTCGCCGCCGCGATCAAGCTGGAAATCTGCAAGACCGCCACCCGCGCCGACAAGAAATGGCTGGTCAAGCTGCGCCCGGTCGCCGGGCATGACACGCATTTCCATGTCCGGCTGAAATGCCCCAAGGGCGCCAAGATGTGCGAGACGCAAAAGCCGACGGTATCCTCGCTGTCCAACGGCGGCGACGGCTGCGACGATACGCTGACCTGGTGGGTCACCGATTACCTGAACCCGCCCAAACCCACCAAGAAGAAGAAACCCAAGGAGGACGATGCGCCCAAGAAGAAGGGCCCGCGTCAGTTCACCATGGCGGACCTGCCCCGGCAATGCGTCGACGTACTCGCCTCTCAATAGCGGCCAGCCTGCTGCTCGTCACCGGGTTGCAGGGCGCCGCCTCTCCCTGGCATCCGGCCAACTTCCTGTCGGCCTATCGCTGGTCCGGCGACGACCCGCGGCTGGGCGGTTTGTCCGGCATCGAGGTATCGGCCGACGGCCGCGAATTCATCGCCCTGTCGGACCGCGGCGCCATCACGCGGGGGCGTTTCGACCGCGATGCCGATGGCCGCATCGCTGGCATTGACACCGCCCCCTTTGCCCTGCTCAAGGCCGGGGCCGAGGCGCCGCTGGACCCGGCGCGCGCCGACAGCGAAGGCCTGGCCTGGGGCGCCGACGGCCGCATCCTGGTCTCGTTCGAAGGCGTCGCGCGCGTTCTGGCCTATGACCGCGTCGACGGCAGCGCCGGCAACCTGCCGCGCCACCCCGATTTCGCCGCGATGCAGGCCAATTCCGCGCTCGAGGCCCTGGCCATCGACGCCCGCGGGCGGATCTTTACCCTGCCCGAACGATCGGGCGACGAGGACCGGCCCTTTCCCGTCTACATGTTCGACGGATCCTGGCACCAGGACTGGTCGATCCCGCGCGACGGCGCATACCTGCCCGTCGGCGCCGATTTCGGCCCCGATGGCCGCCTTTACCTGCTTGAACGCCGCTTTCTGGGCATCGGCGGCTTTGCCAGCCGGGTGCGGGCCTTTGCGTTGGACCAGCACGGCTTTGGCGCGGGCCAGACGGTTCTGGAAACCACGCCCGGAACGCATGGCAATCTCGAAGGCCTGTCGGTCTGGCTGGACGACCGGGGCGACATTCGCCTGACCATGTTGTCGGACGACAATTTCCTGTTCTACCTGCGCAACGAGATCGTCGAATACAGGCTGCCGGTTGACGCGGCCGACCCCGCTGGCTAAAGCGCGCCGTCCCCGGCACGCCGCCGGGGCCAAGTGTCCGCTACCTTGTCAAAACGGAAAACAAGATGACAAACCTTCTGCCTGGCACCCTTGCCATGGCCGCGATCGTCGTGGCCTCGAACATCCTGGTCCAGCACCCGCTGGGTGGCTATCTCACCTGGGGCGCGCTGACCTATCCCTTTGCCTTCCTGGTCACCGACCTGACCAACCGCCTGCAAGGCCCCCATGCCGCGGCCCGCGTGGTGGTGGTGGGGTTCATCGTCGGCATCACCTGTTCGCTGATCGGCTCGCAGATCGTGGGCGAGTTCGGCCCCCTGGTCACGCTGCGCATCGCGCTCGGCTCGGGGGCTGCCTTCCTGGCGGCCCAGCTGCTGGACGTGGCCGTGTTCAACCGGCTGCGCCGCGGCAACTGGTGGAAGGCGCCTCTGGTCTCGACGCTGGTCTCCTCGACGCTGGATACCGCGATCTTCTTTCCGGTCGCCTTTTCCGCCGCGCTGGTCCTGATCGAGCCCGCAAATGACGTGTCCTGGGCCACGGCGCCGACCCCGCTCTTGGGTCTTGGTCCGCTGCTGCCGTTCTGGGCGTCGCTGGCGGTGGCCGACTGGTGTGTAAAGATCGCCCTCGCCTTGATCGCCCTTGTTCCTTTTCGCATCATTGCCGGAAAAGTCGTCGCACGGCTTGCGTGATTTCTTTTGACAAACACAAAATCTGTGTCACCTTTTCCTTATCGGCAATCTTTTGAAAGGAGGTGATCCAGTGTCTAGAGGGATATTGGAGAGAGGTGTCGGGACAGTCAGGAGGAGTGTTTTCTAGGGGCAGCCCCTTGGTAAAACAGACCATCTGATTGGGCCTTTCCCAACTGGCCCATCTCCTTGGAACTCGGAAAGGGTCGCCCCCGGGGCGGCCCTTTCTCTTGTGGGGCGGCCCGGAACCGTTGCAGACGATACGGGTTCGGAATAGAGGATTGTCATGCTGTGGGTCGCTGAAGGCATCCAGATTGCCGATTGGGAACTGGGCGAGAGCTTCATGCGCTCTTCCGGGCCTGGCGGGCAGAATGTGAACAAGGTCTCGACCGCGATCGAACTGCGGTTCGAGGCCGAACGCTCGCCGCACCTGACCCCGCCGGTAAAGACGCGGCTAAAGCGGTTGGCGGGCCGGAAATGGACGGCCGAGGGCGCCATCGTGATCCAGGTCGACGAGACCCGCAGCCAGGCCCGCAACCGCGAGATCGCCCGCGAACGCCTGGTCGAGATGATCCGCGCCGCACTGGTTGCCCCCAGGCGGCGCATCGCCACCAAACCCACGCTGGGCAGCCAGCGCCGGCGCCTGGCCGCGAAATCCGAACGGGGTGCGGTAAAGGCCCTGCGCGGCAAGATTGGAGAAGACGAATGACCGAAACCCTTGCCGAGCGGCGCACGCGCCTGATGGGGCCGAACGTCCCCACTTTTTACAGAACTCCCGTTCATATTGCGCGGGGTCAGGGCGTCTGGCTCTGGGATGCCGATGGCCGGCGCTATCTGGATTGCTACAACAACGTGCCGCATGTCGGCCATTGCCACCCCCGCGTGGTGCAGGCGATCTGCGCCCAGGCCGGCACGCTGAACACGCACACGCGCTATCTGCACGACCTGGTGCTGGATTATATCGAACGCCTGACGGCCACCTTCGATCATGGCCTGACGCAGGCGATCCTGACCTGCACCGGGTCCGAGGCGAATGACATCGCCTTGCGCATGGCCCAGGCGGTGACCGGCAAGACCGGCATTATCGCCACCGACGCCACCTATCACGGCAACACCATGGCGGTGTCGCAGCTGTCGACGCGCAAGCCGCCGATCGGCGGGCGCTGGCCGAATGTGCGCCTGGTCCCGGCGCCGAATTCCCTGACCCGCCCCGACCCGGACGGCAGCCGCTTTGCCACCGATGTCTGCGCCGCCATGGCATCGCTTGCGGCCGAGGGTTTTGGCACATCGGCCCTGCTCATCTGCCCGATGTTCGCCAACGAGGGCCTGCCCAGCCTGCCCCGCGGCTGGCTGGCCGCCACGGAAACCACCCTGCGGGCAGAAGGGGCGCTGATCATTGCCGATGAGGTGCAGCCCGGTTTCGGCCGCGCCGGCAGCCATTTCTGGGGCCATGACAAGCTGGGCTTCCGCCCCGATATCGTCACGATGGGCAAGCCGATGGGCAACGGCCATCCGGTGGCCGGCGTCGTGACCACGCCGGCGACCATGGCGGCGTTCCGCAACGCCTTCAGCTATTTCAACACCTTTGGCGGCAACCCGGTCTCGGCCGCCGCCGCCCTGGCCGTGCTGGACGTGATCCGCGACGAAGGCCTGCAAGAGAATGCCGCCCGCAGTTCCGCCCATATCCAGGCGCGGATGCAGGCGCTGCGCCACCCGCTCCTGGCCGATTGCCGCGCCAACGGCCTGTTCTTTGCGATCGAGTTCCGCGATGGCGACGCCCCGGCCACGGCCTTTGCCGCCGAGCTGATCGAGCGGATGCTGGCCGGCGGCTTCCTGATGGGGGTGATCGGCGCCGGCCGCAACATCCTCAAGATCCGGCCGCCGATGCCCTTTTCGACAGAGAACGCCGACATGCTGATGGATGCGCTGGAACGGGCGCTGCGCGAAACCCCGGTTGCCGCATGACCCAAGACCCCGCCCTGACTGCGCTGGCCGACGAAGCCGCAACCCATTGGAACGCCCGTGTGCAGCGCCTGGTCCGCAACCGCGAGAACGCGGTTTACGAGGTTGCCTTGCCCGGCGGCACCCGCGCCGCCCTGCGCCTGCACCGGCAGGGCTATCAGTCCCCGGCCTCGATCCGGTCGGAACTCTGGTGGTGCGCGGCGCTGGCGGAACGGGGCGTCAACGTCCCCGCCGCCCTGCCCGACCGCGACGGCCGCCTGCTGGTGACCCTGTCCACCGGCCGCACCGCCAGCGTCATCGCCTGGGTCGAGGGCGAGCCGCTGGGCGAGGCGGGCGTGCCCTTTTCCACGCCGCTGCCGCAGTTGCTTGACCGTCACGCCGCACTGGGCCGGCTGTTGCGCAACCTGCACGACACCACCGCCACCCTGCCCCTGCCCGACGATTTCCAGCGCCACCGCTGGGACCTCGACGGCCTGACCGGCGAGACGCCGTTCTGGGGCCGGTTCTGGGATCACCCTTCGGCGACGCCAGACCAGCGCGCCGCCCTGATCGCCGCCCGGCAGGTGCTGCGCGAACGGCTGTCCGACCAGCCGCAGGTTCAGCTGATCCATGCCGACGTGCTGCGCGAGAACGTGTTGGTGAACGATGGTTCGGTTTTCCTGATCGACTTTGACGATGCCGGCTGGGGCTTTCCGCTCTACGACCTGGGCACCACCCTGTCGCAGAACCTGTATGAGCCCGCCTATGTCGGAATCCGCGATGCGCTGATGCAGGGCTATGGCACCACCGACACCGATCTGGTGGAAACCATGACGCTGGCCCGCACCTGCGCCTCGGTTGGCTGGACCATGCCGCGGCTGACCCCCGACGACCCGATCAACGCCCGCCACATCGCCCGCGCGGTGATGTGGGCGGGCCATCTGTCGCGGCGCTGAACCGCAGGGCGGCCCCGGCAGAATCGGTTGCGCCGGAAAATGTGAACGGCTAGTCAGCACGCGCGTAACGGCCTCATGACGGGGCGGTGACACTTGCATGACAGGCAGACCGATGTCCCAGGACCCGAACGCCCCGATCAACCGCTGGAAGACGCTGGACAAGGATCTGGGCCGCGTCGTCCAGCTGGAAGAGGCGACGGCCACCATCTCGCGCCCCATGGTCTCGCTGGGCGTCGCGCTGATCTTCGTGGTGGTCTGCGGCCTTGCAGCCTTTGGCCTGATGGGCAATGCCACCGGCACGCCGATCATCGTCGCCGCCGCCGTCTTTGGCGCCTACATGGCGCTGAACATCGGCGCCAATGACGTGGCCAACAACATGGGCCCCGCCGTCGGCGCCAACGCCTGTCGATGGGTAGGCGCCCTGGTCATCGCGGCGGTGTTCGAAACCGCCGGCGCGCTGATCGCCGGGGGGGACGTAGTCTCTACCATCTCCAGGCGGCATCATCGCGCCCGGGCGGTGGCCGGTAATCCGGTACCTTCATCTGGGCGATGATGGCCGCCCTGATCTCGACCGCGCTCTGGCTGAACCACGGCCCACCTGGTTCGGCGCCCGGTCTCGACCACCCTTCCATCGTCGGCGGCGTCATGGGCGCGGGCATCGCTGGCACGGCGGCCGGCCTGACCGCCGTCAACTGGGCCACCATGGGCCAGATCGCCGCCTCCTGGGTCATCCTCGCCCATCCTCGGCGGACTGTTGGCCGCGCTGTTCCTGGCCTTCGTCAAGGCCTATATCGTGACGTTCGAAAAGCTGACCGCCGCCCGCACGCTGGGTGCCTGTGCTGATCGGCATCATGACCAGCGCCTTTTCGGCTATCTTAACGATGAGGCTGAAGAAGATCTTCAGCATCTCGCTGCAAGACCAGGCCATGCTGATCGGCTGGCCGTGGAGCCTGGTCACCTGGGTGATCTTTCGCCCCATCGTCCGCCACCAGGCCGGGATGGAAGGCACCGGCACAGCTGAAGAAACTTCTTCAGCTTCCACCGCTAGTCATTTCGGCGGCAGCACCACCAATCGCTGCCCATGGCGCCAATGACGTGGCCAATGCCGTCGAGGCCGCTGGCCGCCATCGTTCCACGCCGTGCCAGGATGCCGGCACCGCCGACAAGGTCACCATTCCGCTCTGGGTCATGATGATCGGCGCCGCCGGCATTTCCTTTGGCCTGATGCTGTTCGGGCCGAAACTGATCCGCATGGTCGGGCGAGATCCACCAAGCTGAACCCGGTCCGCGCCTGTGCGTGGCGCTGTCGTACGATCACCGTCATCGTGGCCTCGTGGCTGGGCCTGCCGGTATCGTCGACCGCTATCGCTGTCGGCGGGGTGTTCGGCGTCGGCTTTTACCGCGAATGGCATGCCGAGCGCCGCGCCCGCCTGCTGAACCTGCAAAAGGGCAAACCGCTGACCGCCGAAGAACGCAGCCGGCGCAAGCTGGTACGCCGCGCCCATGTCGTCGGCATCGGCGCGGCCTGGGTCATCACCCGTGCCGCTGACCGCGCTGTTGTCGGGCCTTATCTTCCTGGCGCTGAACTCGGCCTTCTAGACCACCACCGCCTGCGCCACCTGATCACCGACGCCAAAGACCGCTTGCAGCGTTCGATCCTGACCTTGGGGCCCATCGCCTTGTTGGGGTTGTCCGACAGCTTGACCGTCGGTCGCCCGTTGGCCGAAACCGCCTTGCACACCAGGCTGAACAGCCAGCGCATCGCCCGGCACCAGGCCGCGAAATCGTTGGTCAGCTGGGTGCCCCAGCCAGGCGACACCTTCACCCGGCCGACGAAACGGGCGTAAAGCTCCTCGATCTTCTCGACGTCCAGCCCGTCGGAAAAGATCACCAGCTTTTGCGTCGGGTCCTCGCCCCCGGTCGCTTCCACCAGCGAATGGCGATCTCGGCGCCCTTGGCCGGGTCGCCGCTGTCGATGCGGATGCCGGTCCAGCTGGCCAGCCAGTCGGGCGCCCGTTGCAGGAACCCCTCGGTGCCATAGGTGTCGGGCAGGATGATCCGCAGATTGCCGTCATGTTCCTCGTGCCAGTCGGCCAGCACCTGATAGGGCGCCTGCGCCAGGTCGGCATCGGTTTCCGCCAGCGCCGCATAGACCATCGGCAGTTCATGCGCGTTGGTGCCGATGGCCTCGATGTCGCGCTTCATCGCGATGCGGCAGTTCGAGTGCCGGTGAACTTTGCCCCCAGCCCCTCTTGCAGGGCCTGCGCACCAGTCCTGCCACAGGAGCCGTGCCGCCGCCGCGTCCCGAAATCGGCCAGCTTCAGCCCTCGATCCCGCGCAGGCGTTCCACCTTTTCCCAGATCCGGGCCATGGCGCGGGCATAGAACCTGCAACTCGAACTTGCCCATGTTGCGCAGGACAGCCCGGCTGCGCGGCTTTCCATCAGCACGGCCAACGCGCCGAATTTCCCACAACATGACCTCAGGCCATTTGCCCTCGAACGTCAGTTCATATTGGCCGTCGCGCTTTTCAGGTGATAGGCGGGCAGGCGCGGGGCCTCGAACCACTCCATGAAATCGGGGCGGAACATCTGCCGCTTGCCGTAGAACGTGTTGCCGCGCAGCCAGGGTGCTTTCGCCGCGCGTCGGCAGGCTGCGCACATGGTCAGCTGCTCGCGCAGCTGCCCATTCGTCGATCAGGTCGGCCAGCCGCACCGTCTTGGTGCGATTGATCAGGCTGAACGCCACGTTGGTGTCGGGCTTGTTGCGAAAGATCGACTGGCACATCAACAGCTTGTAAAAGTCCGTGTCGATCAGGCTGCGAACGATCGGGTCGATCTTCCAGTTGTGGTTGTGAACGCGCGTGGCGATGTCGACCATGATCGGTCCTCCAGCCGCACACCTGCGGCCCGCATCTGCGCCTTGGCCTCGGCCAGGCTGCCGTTCAGGTCGATCCCCGGCAGGCCGACAGGATCACCGTTGCCTGCAGCCCCGGATTGCGCCGCGTCCAGCGCCGAATAGGCAACGCAGAAATCGGTGGCCAGCCCCACCAGCGTCACCTTGCCGATGCCCCGCGCCGCCAGATAGCCCTGCAACCCGGTCACGGTGGCCCGGTCATTTTCATGGAACGCGGAATAGCTGTCGATCTGCGGCCGGAACCTGCGGATCACCAGCTGCGCCGGATCGGTGCGCAGCCCGGCATGAAACGCCGCCCCCGCCGTGCCCTGCACGCAATGCCGCAGCCACAGCACCTGCGGGCCATAGGGCATTTCGGTCATGCTGAACGGCGCCGCGCCGGGATGGTTGTCGGCAAAAGACGCATGATCGGCCGGATGCCAGTCCTGGGTCAGGACCACGGTCTGGAACTGATCCATCAAGCCGTTGACCTGACTGACAATCTCATCGCCACCGGCCACGGCCAGCGCGCCGCCGGGGCAGAAGTCGTTCTGCACGTCGATCACGATCAAGGCTTCGTCTGCGGCTTTCATCGCCCATCCCCCGGCAATCCCCAGGCTACTTGCCTAAGTCCCGCCCGCCGCAGCGTCAAGCGAAGTGCTTGAATTCCGGGCCGCACGGGGGCAAAGACCGCCCATGCCCGTCATCGCCGCCCTTTACCATTTCACCCGCTTCGAAGACCCCGCCGGCCTGCGCGGGCCGCTTCTCGACCTGTGCCTGGCCCAGGGCATCCGTGGCTCGCTGCTGCTG
This sequence comes from Paracoccaceae bacterium, assembly GCA_041397345.1. Lineage (GTDB taxonomy): Bacteria > Pseudomonadota > Alphaproteobacteria > Rhodobacterales > Rhodobacteraceae > Pseudogemmobacter. Next base: position 183,387 of record JAWKWU010000008.1, on the reverse strand, counting down.
GCCGGCGAAGGGGTCAACGGCACCATCGCCGGCCCCCGCGACGGCATCGACGCCGTGCTGGCACATCTGCGCGGCCTGCCCGGCTGTGCGGACCTGGAATGGAAGGAAAGCCGGGCCGAAACCATGCCCTTTGGCCGCATGAAGGTGCGGCTGAAACGCGAGATCGTCACCATGGGGCAGCCCGATGTCGACCCGCGCGCCGCCGTGGGCCATTACGTCCGGCCCGACGACTGGAATGCCCTGATCGCCGCGCCCGACGTGGCGGTGATCGACACCCGCAACGACTATGAGGTTGCTATCGGCACCTTCGCCGGCGCCGTCGACCCCGGCACCGCCAGTTTCCGCGACTTTCCCGCCTGGTGGCAGCAGAACCGCCAGCGGTTCCACAACAAGCGCATCGCCATGTTCTGCACCGGCGGCATCCGCTGCGAGAAATCGACGAACTACCTGCTGTCCCAGGGCGTCGAACAGGTCTACCACCTGAAAGGCGGCATCCTGAAATACCTCGAGGAGGTGCCGCCCGAGCAATCGCTCTGGCAGGGCGAATGCTATGTGTTCGATGGCCGCGTCTCGGTCGGGCACGGGCTGGTGCCGGGGCAGATGACCAGTTGCGGCGCCTGCCGGCGCCCGGTCACGCCAGAGGCCCGCCAACACCCGGATTATGAGGAAGGCGTGACCTGCCCCGCCTGTGTGAACGAATATTCACAATCCGACCGCGCCCGGTTCCGCGAACGGCAGCGCCAGATGCTGCTGGCGCAGGCGCGCGGCCAGCGTCACCTGGGCGGCCCCGGCTAGGCCAGCAGGTCGCGGACCATGGGTATCACCCGCTCGCCATACAGCCGGATGCAGTCCATCTGCGCCGCATGGGGCACCGGACCGGTGGCATATTTCATGTCGAACCGCTGGATACCCAGCGCCCGAACCGTTGCCACGATCTTGCGCGCCACGGTTTCGGGGCTGCCGACATACAAGGCACCTTCCCGCACTTCGGCCAGATAGCGGTCCTTTGTGACCGGGGGCCAGCCGCGCTCGGCACCAATTCGCCCGAACATGGCGGCATAATGCGGCCAAAGCGCCTCTTGCGCCTCTGCGTCGGTCGCGGCGACAAAGCCGGGGGAATGCACGCCGACCGGCCGTTCCTCGCGGCCCAGCTGGGCGCAGGCGCGCCGATACAGATCGACATAGGGCGCAAAGCGCCGGGCATCGCCGCCGATGATCGCCAGCATCAGCTGCAGGTCGTGCCGCACCACCCGCACCACCGATTCCGGGCTGCCGCCGACGCCCACCCAGACCGTCATCGGCTGGGCCAGCGGCGGATAGACCGGCTGATCGGACAGCGGGCTGCGCGTCTCGCCCGACCAGGTGACCCGGCTCTCGCGCAAGAGGCGGGCGAACAGGTCCAGCCTTTCCTCGAACAGGCGGTCATAATCCGACAGGTCAAAGCCGAACAAGCCGTAGCTTTCGGTGAACGACCCCCGCCCCAGGATCGGCTCGGCCCGGCCTCCCGACAGGGCGTTCAGCGTCGAGAACCGCTGGAACACCCGCACGGGATCATCGGTCGACAGCACCGTGACCGCCGTGCCCAGCCGGATCCGCCGGGTCCGCCCGGCCAGCGCGCCCAGCACGATCTCGGGCGCGGAAATGGCGAAATCCGGCCGGTGATGTTCGCCCAGCCCGATAAAATCCACGCCGATCTCGTCGGCCAGCACCGCCTGTTCGACCACGTCGCGCAGCACCTGATCCATCTGCTGCACCCGGCCGTCCGGGCCCAGCGTCACGTCGCCAAAAGTGTCGAGACCCAGCGAAAGCACCATGATCCATCTCCTGTTCCGGCGCACCATAGGGCCGAACCCCCGCAACCGGAATGCGCGTTTGCACAGGGCTGACCCGGCAACAGCGCACAAGGGCCATGTTCTGCGAATCGCCCCCGCCGGCTGACCGGGCCGCGCGCCCACCCGGCCGCGCTACGACTTGTCGCGCACCTGCAGGTGGTTGCCGGCGCCGGGCTTCACCTCGAACCGGGGCAGGGCGCGCAACAGGTCTGACAGCTTGGCCTTGCCATAGCTCCGGCTGTCGAAATCCGGCGCCAGCTGGGTCAGGAACTGGCCGATCTGACCCAGCGAATACCAGTCCTGGTCCGGGTCGATCTTGCGCATCGCCTCGACGATCAGCGGGATCGCATCGGTCGCCGGGCGCTTTGACCCGTCCGGCGCCCTGGTCTCGGCACTCGCCGGCGCGGAAGGCGGCGGCGTGGCGGCGGCCGCCTGGGGGGCTTCGGCCGTCCGGACGATATTCTCGATGAAGATAAAGCGGTTGCAGACCTTGCGCAGGCTCTCGGGCGTCTTTTCCTCGCCCACCCCGATCACCTGCAACCCGTCTTCGCGGATACGGCTGGCCAGCCGGGTGAAATCGCTGTCCGACGAGATCAGCACGAAACCGTCGACCTTGCCCGCGTGCAGGATGTCCATCGCGTCGATCACCAGCCCGATGTCCGATGCGTTCTTGCCGCGGGTATTCGCCGATTGCTGGTGCATCACCAGACCCAGGCTGCGCGCCTTTTCCTTCCATTGCCCCAGCGCCGGCGACGACCAGTCGCCATAGACCCGGCGCACCGACGGCTCGCCCATGCCGGTGATTTCGGTCAGGATATCGTCGACATACCGGGCGGGTATGTTGTCGGCGTCGATCAGCACGGCAAGGCGGGGTTCAGGCATCTGGGCTCCTGCGTTTTTCCTTTCATGGCAGGCCGGCGCCCGTCAGTCGAGAAAGAAGCGGTCATGGACCTTCCAATAGGCCAGAAGATCGGCCCCCGTCCGGTGCGGCAGGTCCATGCGCGCCATCATCGCCAGGTCCACGCCCACCAGGCAAGCCATCCGCCAGGCCTCGGCGGCGGCGCGCTGCAGGTCGGGGCCGGTCAGCGTGCGCTCCAGATTGCCGGCGGCCATGGCGATGACATGGATGATGTCCAGCGCCGGCGAGTCGGGCCAGGTTTCGGCCTGATGCCGCACCATCCGGCGCAGGTCTCCCTGCCCGGTGACCAGCACCTGGACCACATGCTCTACCCGGATGTCCACACTACCCACACCACCGGCCTGTCATGCAGTTGTGGCAAAGCCTTGCCCGGCCGTCACGCGGAAAAGTTCACCCCTCCCGCAGGGCGGGGCATCCGTCGCGGGCCGGGGCAGCCCGAATAGCCGCGGGTTCCAGCAGACCCAAGGGGCCCCAGACCCGCCCCCCGGACCCGCCCCCCCGCCCCGGCGACAGGTGCCGGGGCGACGGGGCCAGGCGCCTCAGTAGACCACGACCGAGCGGATCGACTCGCCCGAATGCATCAGGTCAAAGGCCTTGTTGATGTCGTCCAGCGGCAGGATATGGGTGATCATCGGGTCGATCTGGATCTTGCCGTCCATGTACCAGTCGACGATCTGCGGCACGTCCGTCCGCCCCCGCGCGCCGCCAAAGGCCGTGCCTTTCCACACCCGGCCGGTGACCAGCTGGAACGGCCGCGTCTCGATCACCGCGCCGGCGGGCGCCACGCCGATGATGATCGACTGGCCCCAGCCGCGGTGGGTGCATTCCAGCGCCGCCCGCATCACCTTGACGTTGCCGGTGCAGTCAAAGCTGTAGTCCGCCCCGCCGATCTTGTCGAAAGGCGTCTTGGTCATGTTGACGATCTCGGCCACCACGTCGCCCACCTTGGTCGGGTTGACGAAATGGGTCATGCCGAACCGCTTGCCCCATTCGGCCTTGTCGTCGTTGAGGTCGACGCCGATGATCATGTCGGCGCCGGCCAGCCGCAGCCCCTGGATCACGTTCAGGCCGATGCCGCCCAGGCCAAAGACCACCGCCTTCGCCCCGATCTCCACCTTGGCGGTGTTGATCACCGCGCCGACCCCGGTGGTCACGCCGCAGCCCACATAGCAGACCTTGTCAAAGGGCGCGTCGTCGCGGATCTTGGCCAGCGCGATTTCCGGCAGCACCGTGTAGTTCGAAAAGGTGGAACAGCCCATGTAATGCAGGATCGGCGTGCCATCCAGCATCGAAAACCGCGTCGTCCCGTCGGGCATCAGCCCCTTGCCCTGCGTCTCGCGGATCGCGGTGCAGAGGTTGGTCTTGCGCGACAGGCAGGACGGGCAGCTGCGGCATTCCGGCGTGTAAAGCGGAATGACATGGTCGCCCGGTTTCAGGCTGGTGACGCCGGGGCCGCATTCCACCACCACGCCCGCGCCCTCATGGCCCAGGATGGCCGGAAAGGCCCCCTCGGGGTCGGCGCCCGACAGGGTGAATTCATCGGTGTGACAGATGCCGGTGGCCTTGATCTCCACCAGAACCTCGCCGGCCTTCGGGCCTTCCAGGTTCACTTCCATCACTTCCAGCGGTTGTCCGGCCTTCAGGGCCACGGCGGCACGGGTGCGCATCGGCAGTTCCTCTCTCTCTTCCGATGGCAAGACTCTGCCAATCCCGGCCGAAGATCAACGCCGGATGCGACCTTTGTCGCCCGGTTCCACGCCATTTCCGCCAGGCGCGCACCGGCAGATCGCCCGCGTGGCGGCATCCCGGCCAGCGGGTCGGAAAACCCCACCCTTGCCACGCCGGTTCCTGCGCTATCTCTGGGACAGGCCAGCCTGAGGAGGGTTCCATGCTGCGATTCATCCTGCCGACCACGTTGCTCCTGTCTGCGTGCGTGGCCGAAGTTCCGGCGGTGCCGCCGGTCGTCGACCCCGATCCCGACGCCTGCGGCACCTCGGCGCTGCAAGGGCTGCTCGGCAAGGACCGCAGCATCCTGGAGGCGATGAAATTCTCGCAGCCGGTCAGGGTGATCGAACCCGGCATGGCGGTGACGCTGGACTACAGCGCCGGCCGGCTGAACATCCTCTTGGACGAACACGACCGCATCCAGCAGGTGACCTGCGGCTGACCCGCCGCGCCGCGCATGAAAAGGCCCCCGGCTGGGGTCCGGGGGCCAGTATATCGCGCGCGAAGGCCGATTACTGCTTCATCACGCGATAGGTGGTGTGACAATCCTTGCAGGCCCCGCCCAGCGCGGCCAGCGAGGCCCCGATCGCCTCGGCCGAAGATACGTCGGCCGCGGCGGCGGCGGCTTTCAGCGCCTCGTCCTTCTTCACGAAATCGTCCCAGCTGGTCCAGATCTCGGGCTTGGCCTCGGAAACCGGATCGGCCTCGCCCATGGTGGCAAAAGCGGTCTGCACGGCATCGGCCTTTTCGACCAGCGTGGCCTTGGCGGCCTCGGCGGCGGCGGCGTCATAGGCGGTGTCGCCCTTGGCCATGTCGCCCAGGACCTTCATCGCCCCGCCGATCCCTTTCATCACCTCGCCGCGCATCTGCGAATTCGGATCGGTCCGCTCGCCTTCGGCATGGGCCGCGCCGGCGGCAAACATGGCGGCAACAAGTGCAATTCCGGTCAGCTTCATTGATCTGGCTCCTGCGGCTGGTTCTGAGGCTGTTTCAGTCCGGCCCAGCTTAACCACGGGCGATGAAAGGCGGATATAACCTTTGCCGCGCGTGCATTCACAGTCGTGTGAGCATTTGCGAACAGAACGGCACCGCCCGCGGCCTAACCGCCGGACTGCCGCAGCGCCTCCAGCACATCGGGGCCGGGATAGCCGTCGGGCACCAGGCCCTGCGCCTTCTGCCAGGCCTTGACCGCCGCGATGGTCTTTGGCCCGACGCGGCCATCCACCCCGCCCGTGTCCAGCCCGCGCGCCACCAGCATCGCCTGCAATTCGCGGCGTTCCCCTGCCGTCAGCGCCCGCCAGTGCCGCGGCCAGTCCGCCGCGATCGCCGGGCCACCGGCCAGCCTGTCGCCCAGATGGCCGATGCCGATCACATAGGCGTCGGCCAGGTTGTAATGCTCGATCACCTGGAAATTCGGAAAGATCAGGAAGGCCGGCCCGGTATGGCCCGCCGGCAGCAGCACGCTGGCCTCCGGCCCCTCGGGCAGATCGCCGCCCGCCGCCGGCACCACCCCCAGCGCCCGCCATTCCGCCACCGGTTTCCTGACCCGCTCGGTGGTCTGGTCATGGTCGAACCCCGCCGGCAGCCGCACCTCCAGCCCCCAGGGTTGCCCGCGGGTCCAGCCCCAATGCGCCAGGTAATTCGCGGTCGAGCCCAGCGCGTCCGCCGGGTCGTCGCCCCAGATGTCCCGCCTGCCGTCGCCGTCGAAATCCACCGCGAATTCCGCCCAGCTCGACGGCATGAACTGCGTGTGCCCCATCGCCCCGGCCCAGCTGCCCCGCAGGTCGGCGCGGGCCACATGCCCCTCGGCCAGGATCTTCAGGACCTGTATCAACTGGCCTTCAAAGAACGCCGCCCGCCGCCCGTCATAGGCCAGCGTCGCCAACGCCGAGACCGTGTCGATATCGCCCCGCCAGCTGCCATAGGCCGATTCCAGCCCCCAGATCGCCACCACCACCTGCCGGTCGACGCCGTATTCCGCCTCGATCCGGTCCAGAAGCGCGGCATGCCGCTCCAGCGCCTTGCGCCCCAGCGCCACCCTGTCGTCCGACACCGCCACATCCAGGTAATCCCAGATCGTCTTGGTGAACTCGGTCTGCTTGCGGTCGCGCTCCACCACCGCCGGCAGATAGCCCGCCGCCCGCATCTCGCGGTCAAAGACCGCGGCCGGCACGCCCGAGGCCAGCGCCTTGTCACGGATCTCCGCCACCCAGAGGCGGAACCCCGCCTCCGACCCGTCCTCGCGCCCCTTGGCCAAGATCGTTCCCTCCGGATCTTCCAGCGTCTGGCCGGGCGCCGGCGCCGGCACCGCCCCCAGCATCAGGCACAGCGCCAGCCGCTTCATCGGCGCTTCCGCACCACGCGGCGCTTGGCCTCGGCCCGGCCCTGCGCCCGCCGCGGCGCCTTGCCGCGTGGCGCCGAACGGCCCGCGGGCGGCGCCGATCCCTCGATCTCCAGCAACTCCAGCATCAGCCCGCCCGTTACCGGCACCGCCTCGGCCAGCCGCACCGTCACCCGCGCGCCGATGCCGATGGTCAACCCGGTATCGGCCCCCATCAGCGTCTGGCTGTCGGGATCGAAATGAAAGAACTCGCGCCCCACCGACCGGATCGGCACCAGCCCGTCGGCCCCGGTCTCGTCCAGCTTGACGAACAGCCCGAACCGCTGCACCCCCGACACCCGGCCGGCAAACACCGCCCCCACCCGGTCCGACAGATAGGCCGCCAGATACCGGTCCACCGTGTCGCGTTCCGCCGCCATGCTGCGCCGTTCCGCATCCGAGATCAGCTTGCCGGTCTCGGCCATGTTCTCGATGTCGAACCCCGACAGGCCGTCACCGCCCCAGCCATGACCCCGGATCAGCGCCCGATGCACGATCAGGTCGGAATAGCGCCGGATCGGGCTGGTGAAATGCGCATAGTTCCGCAGCGCCAGGCCGAAATGGCCGAAATTGTCCGGCGCGTAATAGGCCTGAGTCATGCTGCGCAGGGTCGAGATGTTCAGCAACTCGTCGAAATCCGACCCCTCGGCCTGCGCCAAGAGCCGGTTCAGGTGCATGGTCTTCAGCACCTGCCCCTTGGCCAGCGTGAAACCGCTGGCCTCGGCCACCTCGCGCAGCGCGTCCAGCTTGTCGGGGCTGGGCTCCTCATGCACCCGGTAAAGCAGCGGTTGCTTCAGCCGCTGCAATTCCTCGGCCGCGGCCACGTTGGCCAGGACCATGAACTCTTCGATCAGCTTGTGCGCGTCCAGCCGGTCCTTGAAATCCACCGACAGGACCTTGCCTTCGTCCGACAGCACGATCTGCCGTTCGGGCAGGTCCAGGTTCAGCGGCTGGCGCTCGTTGCGGGCCAGCAACAGCGACCTGTAGGCGGCATAGAGCGGCCTCAACACGCCCTCCAGCAAGGGGCGGTCTTGTCATCCGGCGCCCCGTCCACCGCCGCCTGCACCTGCGCATAATGCAGCGAGGCCCGCGAGCGCATAAGCCCGCGATGGAACCGGTGGCTCAGCTTTACCCCGCCGGCGTCGATCCGCATCCGCACCGCCAGGCAGGGCCGGTCGACATGTTCATGCAGCGAACACAGGTCGCCCGACAGGATGTCGGGCAGCATCGGCACCACCCGGTCGGGGAAATAGGTGGAATTGCCGCGCCGCCGCGCCTCGCGGTCCAGCGCGCCGCCGGGGCGGACGTGATGGGCCACATCGGCGATGGCGACCCACAGCACATGGCCGCCGGGGTTGCCCGGCTCGGTATCCGGCAGGGCCAGAACGGCATCGTCGCGGTCGCGCGCGTCGATCGGGTCGATCGTGATCAGCGCCAGGTCGCGCAGGTCGATCCGGTTGTCCAGCGTGACCGCGGGCGGATTGTCGGCCTCGGCGATGGCGGCATCGGGAAACTGGTCGGGAATGCCGTGCTGGTGAATGGCGATCAGGCTGACGGCGCGCGGCCCGGCCGGGTCGCCCAGCCTTGCGGTGATCCGCGCCTGCGGCAGGCCCAGCCGCCGGTTGCCCACCGCCTCGGCCTCGACCAGTTCGCCATCGCGGGCGCCCAGGTCGTCCTCGGCCCGCACCCGCCATTCCTTGTCCTGGCCCTTGTCGATCGGCACGATCCGCCCGCCTTCGCTGCCCTTGCGGAACAGCCCCAGCAGCTTCAGCGGGTTCGAGCCGATCCGCCGGATCAGCCGCGCCTCCCAGGTATAGTCGTCCAGGTCCACCTTCGACAGCCGCCCCAGGATGCGGTCGCCCTCGGCCAGCGCCGGGTCACCCGACTTGGGAATGATCAGGATCCGGCCCGCGTCCTTGTCGACGCCCTCTTCCATCGGTTCCGCGAACAGATCGCCCGCGGCATCGGGCTTCAGCACCCGCAACAAGGCGACCGGCGGCAGATCGCCCTTTGGCCGGAACCGGCGGGCCGATTTCGTCACCGTGCCCTCGTCCTCCAGCTCGCGCAGCAGGCGCCGCAACTCGGCCCGCTGGTCGCCTTTCAGCCCAAAGGCCTTGGCGATGTCGCGCTTCGAGGTCAGGCCGGGGTTTTCGGCGATCCACTGGCGGATCTGATCTTTCGAGGGCAAGGGTGTCATGGCACAGCCCTATCACGATGCCGGGGTGAAGCAAATGCGCCGCAGCCCCCAGGGTCCAGCCCCCTAGCGCCCGCGGACAAAGCTGGCTCCGGCGGGGCGCAGGCGCACGGCCAGCGACACCGCGGCATAGGCGGCAAATCCGGCCGGATCGCGCAGCGCCAGCGCGGCCAGTTGCGCCAGCGACAGCCGCGGCTTGGCCTCGTTGCGCAACAGTTCTGGATAGACCGCCGCCAGTTCGCGCATGCCCTGATCCTGCCGGCGGCGCACCCGTGTCAGCGCGCCAAACCCCTCGACCATCGGCCAGTCATAGGTGGGGGCCACCTGCACCCGCTCTGCCGGCGCGAATTGCAGCCGCACATAGCTGTCATCGGCAATGATCGCCGGAAAGGCGCCCCAGCGGGCGCGCCCCGCCGCGTTCACCGCATAAAGACCGTAACCGGGCGCGACCGTCCGGGCAAAGGGCAGGCGCTGCCAGAACCGGCCATAGGCGCGGGTCACCGCGCTGGCGGGGCGGGGCACCACCGGCGTCGCCCCGGCATAGCGCGGCGCGGCGCCCTGCAACGCCGCCGCCAGCGCCGCCAGCACGCCGGGGGCCAGCACGCAATCGGCATCCAGATAGGCCCGGATCCCGCCCTGCGCCACCGCATCGCCGGCGTTCAGCGCCCCCGGCTTCGACCCCTGCGCCAGGTCCAGCACCCGCAGCCCGGCGATGCGCCCGTCGAACCCCCGCGCCACCGCCGCAGTGTCATCGCGGCAGCCATTGGCCACCACGATCACCTCCAGCCCGCCGGGAACCGGATCGGACCAGGCCACCGCCTCCAGGCAGCGGCCGATCCAGGCCGCCTCGTTCGACGCCGGAATGATCAGGCTCAGCACCCGCCGCACCCCCTGGCCAGCGCCGCCCAGCGCGGATTGTTGTCCCACAGGTGCCGCATCGCGCCCCAACTGCCCCACTTGTTCGGCCGGTAGACATCGACAAAGGCGTTGAACGGCTGGTCGGAAATCCTGCCCCAGCCGGCCAGCAACTCGCCATAAAGCGCACCCATGCCGTCAGAGAAATTCAGCGCGATGAAGAACTCGGTCAGGGCCTCGTCCTCGACCGCCGGGCCATAGCCGACGACGTGGCTGCCGCCTTCATACATCACCAGCTTCAGCCCGTGGCGCGCGGCTACCCCGGCCTGATAGGGCAGCGTGTCCGACAACAGCTGCGCCAGCGTATCCTCGCCCGCGCCGGTGCTGGCGCCATCGCGCAGTTCCGCAACCGCCCTCTCCAGCGCCAGGTCCAGCCGGTGGTCCGCCGCAAAGGCCTCGGCCTCGGCCCCCTCCAGCCCGGCCGCACGGGCCGCCCCCGCCGCCGCCTCGGCACTTTCGGCCAGCCATCCACGCACCGCCGGCAGACTGTGTTCGGCCCCCAGCAGGCCCGAGAAATAGCCGGTCACCGCATAGGCATCAAAGCTCTCGACCGGGGCCGGCCGGCCCTCGGCCACGGCCAGCGGCGCCAGCAGGATCTGCTCCTCGGCGCCCTTTGCCCCGGTCTGGGTGGCGATCACCCGCACCACCCGCGCCGGGTCGCCCATCTCGGCCGAAAACACCGCCATCACCTCGGCGGCGCGCTGGCCATAGAACTGCAGCCAGGTGCCGTCCTGCCCCCAGCGTTCCCTGCCCATCGCCTCGGCCCAATGCGCCTGCTGGAACTGCCAGTTCCACACCTCGTTGGAATATTCCACCCAGACCCGCAGACCGGGGTCCAGCCCGTCGCGGAAGATCGCGGCATAGGCCCGCACCAGATCGTCGGTCGCGGCATGCGGCAGGGTCAGCCAGGGCTCGGCCTGCAGCCGGTTGGCCAGCGCCACCATCACCTCGGCCGGCACGCCGACCCGCGCCCAGGAGTAATCCTCGACCCTGGGCCGCCCCTCCACCCCCGACAGGACGGAATTGTTGGTCGCCATCCAGTCCATGAAGCGCAGGCCCCTTGCCCCCTCGATCCGCGCCAGCCAGTCGGGGTTGAAGATCTCGCCCGCCGCCAGCGCCGCCTCGCGGTCGGTCCGCACCACCCTGATGTTGCGGATCGGGTCGGCGGCATCGGTCGCACGCAGCGTCAGCACCACCGCCCCCGGCCCCGGCACATAGTCAAAGATGATCGCGCGCGGCCCGATCAGCGCCACCTGCACCCTGCCCTCGACCGCCAGATCGCCCTTGCCGTCATGGCTCAGGACATAGCGGCCGGCCATACCCCCCGCCTCGGCCGGCAGGTCGGTCAGGATCAGGGTGGATATGCCGCTGACCCCGGGCGGAATGCGCACCGGCCAGCCGTTTTCGTCCAGTGCCCCGGCCGCCCGCAGCGCAGCCTCGTCCCAGCCGCCCCATTGGCCGGGCAGATGCCCGACCCAGGGCCGCGCCGTCTTCATCACGTCCAGAAACGGCTGCTGCACCGACCAGTCGTTCACCCCGGCCAGCCCCAGCATCAGCGACGGATTGCTGATCGCGGTCAGCTCCGGCATCGCCGCGGGCAGCAGCCGCATTTCGGGCGAAGGCGGCTCGGCCGGCGCCTCATCCGCCGGCCCTTCCACGGCCACCGGCGCCGCCCCCTCACCCTCGAACCGCTGCACCGCCGTCCAGGCGATCCGCTGGAACGCCTCGGCCTGCTCCTGGCTGATCACCGCGTCGCGGCTTGGCCAGCTGCGCGTCATCTTGGCCGGCAAGCCCTCGGGCGATTGCCCGCTCAGCGCCGCCACCTGCACCATGGCGATGAAATACAGCCCCTTGCCATTGGGGTGGATGTCGTCGCTGAACAGCTCGCGCAGATCGCCGATCCCCGGCACCCGCCCCGCCGCGATCTCGTCGGCCAAGAGGCCCATCGCCTGCCCCGCCGGAATGATCCGCGCCTTGTCGCCGGCGATCTGCCGCCACAGCGCCAGGTCATCGTCGATCCGCTGCCGCCAGGCCACCCCCGCCCCCGGGTCATGGGCCACCGCAACCCCGGTGCCCGAGTTCAGCGAATGCCAGGTCTCATACAGCCAGACCCGCGCCTGCGGATTGCCCGCCCGCGCCGCATCGGCCCAGCGCGCCACCAGCCCGGCGCTGTCGTTCCACTGCACCTGCCCGGCCAGCGGGATCGCCTCGGTCAGGATCAGGTCATCCACCCCGCCCGCCAGCACCAGGCGGCCATCGACGCCCTCGGCCTCGGCCGAATGGTCCCAGCCATAGGCCAGCGGCGCCCCGTTGATCACCTGCGCCTCGACCACCGCTTTCTGGCCCAGCCTTTCCAGCCCCGCGCCGACCAGGCCGGGCAGGTTGGGCCCGATCAGGCTGTGGCCGACGAAAAGCACCTTGGCCAGCAAGGCAAAGAACGACATGAACTATCCCGCATCCGCGACTCCGGTCAGAGCATAGCCCGAGACCACGCGCCAGACCACGTCCTGCATCGCCGCCGCCGTTTCCGGCGGAACCGGCGTGGCCGGGCTGCCATCGGCCCGGTGCAGCGCCCCCGGCAACCCGGCCGGATCGCGCCCGTAGATCACCGCGTGATGCGTCACCGCCATCAGCCAGGCGCCCAGGTCGTTGAAGTGGATCTCGTCGGCAAACAGCGCCTCGCGGCCTGAAACGCCGGGTATCCGCCCCGCCGCGGCCGCCTGCGCCACGGCCAGCATCACCTGACCACCGGGAATCACATGGATCGGCCCCGCCGCCGCCACCGCCGGGCGCAGCAGCCGGTCCTCCCACAGCCGGGCGCGGTCGGCGGCGATCCGCGCCTCCCAGCCCTCGGGGTCGTCCTGCCGGTGCCAGGTCTCGTAGAGACAGACCCGCACATCCGGCCGCGCCCGCCGCGCCAGCGCGGCCCAGCGCCCCAGGTAGTCCGCCGAATCATGCCAGCGGATCGCGTCGCGCAACTCGACCATCTCGGTCAGCACCACCACCGGATAATCGCCGCTGTCCAGCGCTTCGCGCGCGGGGCGATAGGCCGGCGGCCGGTTCTCCTCGGCCAGGCCCGGCACCTCGCCCCGCCAGTGATCCTTCAGCGAGGCGCCCCAGCCCAGCTGGCTGTTCCAGCGATGCCCGCCCAGTTCGGCCAGCATCGCCGGCATGTCGCGGCCCACCAGCGAATGGCCCAGGTGATAGCAGTCGACCGGCCCCGCCGGCGGCGGCAGCGGCCGGGCATAGACAGCATCGAACGCCGCCCGCGCGGCATCGCGCCGCAGCCACCAAGCCCCGCCCCCCAGGGCCAGCGCCGCCAGCCCGCCCAATCCCGTCAGCTGACGCCGGTTCACCGCCGCCCCCCTTTCCGCTGCCGTTCTATCTGGTATCAACGGCAGGGAAACGCCAGCCGGGGGGATGGAATTTGCTCAGTTTTCTGCTGCACGTCGAAGCGCGCTTCTACCGGGTGGAATTGACGGAGAACCTGTTCGGGGAATATTCCGTCACCCGCGAATGGGGCAGGCGTGGCAGCCGGGGCCGGCAGGTGCTGGTCTGGTTCGCCAACCTGCGCGAGGCGGTGATTGCCGCCGACCTCTGGCGCAGACAGGCGATGCGGCGCGGCTATCGCGCGGAAAGGATTGCGGCATGACGGTGCATCTCTGGGTCCGGGCCGAACAGCGCCCCTTCGAGGAACGGGTGGGCCTCACCCCCGACGGCGTCGCGACGCTGGTCAGGGCCGGCATCCGCGTCTCGGTCGAACAATCCTCGGTCCGGGCGATCCCGATCGACGGCTACCGCGCCGCCGGGGCCGAGATCGTGGCCGAGAACCTCTGGCCCCAGGCGCCGCGCGACGCGATCATCTTCGGGCTCAAGGAACTGCCCGAAGACGGCACCCCCTGCCCCACCGCCACATCATGTTCGGCCATGCCTTCAAGGGCCAGCCGGCGGGGCAGGTGCTGCTGAAACGGTTCAAGGCCGGCGGCGGCACGCTCTACGATCTGGAATATCTCGTCGCCGAAGACGGCCGCCGCGTCGCCGCCTTCGGCTACTGGGCCGGCTATGCCGGCGCCGCGGTCAGCCTGAAATGCTGGGCGGCCCAACAGCACGGCGGCCTCTGCGGCCCGCTCCGCAAGGTGCCCTCGAAACAGGCCCTTCTCGACCAGCTGACAACCGAGCTTTCCGGCCTCTCGCGCCCCCGCGCCCTGATCATCGGCGCGCTTGGCCGCGTCGGCACCGGTGCGGCCGACCTGTGCCAGGCGATGGGCGTCGCCGTCACCAAATGGGACATGGCGGAAACCGCCTCTGGCGGCCCCTTCCCGCAGGTGCTGCAACACGAGATCTTTCTCAACTGCATCCTCGCCCGCCCCGGCTGCCCGGTCTTCGTGCCCGCCAGCGCCAGGACCGATCCGGCCCGCAAGCTGACCGTGATCGGCGACATCGCCTGCGACCCGACCTCGGATTTCTCGCCGATCAAGGTCTATGACCGCGCCACCGACTGGGATGCCCCGGCGCTGCGCGTGGCCGACAAACCCCCGCTCGACGTTACCGCCATCGACAACCTGCCCTCGCTGATGCCGGTGGAATCCTCGCAGGATTACGCCGCCCAGCTTCTGCCCTCGCTCCTGACGCTGACCGACCTCGACGCAGGCGTCTGGGGCCGGGCAAAGGCGGAATACGACAAACACAGCGCCGGGTATTGAGCGCCAAATTTCTTTGAAGAAATTTGGCAAAAATTTTTGAGAATTTTTTGCGCCCCGGCCCAACCGTAAGGAGACCTGACATGACCATCCACTGGTGCGGCACCGGCCTGTCCTCTGGCCCCGGCCTTCGCCGCCTGATCGAAGCCGGCCACCCCGTCGTCGTCTGGAACCGCACCGTCGCCAAGGCGCAGGAAGCGGTCGGCGACATCGCCACCGATATCCGCCCCTACAGCCTCGACGCGCTGACCGCGGCCCTTGCGCCCGGCGACATCGCCATCTCGATGCTGCCCGCCGATCAGCACGTGCCGATCGCCCGCGCCTGCCTGGAAAAGGGCGCCAACTTCGTCTCCTCCTCCTATATCGCGCCCGAGATGAAGGCGCTGGACGACGACTTCCGCGCCAAGGGGCTGGTCAGCCAGAACGAGGTCGGGCTTGACCCCGGCATCGACCACCTGATGGCGCATGACCTGGTGGCCCGCTATCGCGCCAGCCCGGCCTATCACGCCGACAACGTGATTTCCTTCACCTCCTATTGCGGTGGCGTGCCAAAGATCGCCAATGCCTTCCGCTACAAGTTTTCCTGGGCCCCCGCCGGCGTGCTAAAGGCGCTGCGCTCGCCCTCGCGCAGCCTGCGCAACTTCTCGGAACTGCGGATCAGCCGGCCCTGGGACGCGATCTCGCAATATATCGCCCCCCTGCCGCAACCCGAGAGCTTCGAGGTCTATCCGAACCGCGACAGCTATCCCTTCATGGCCGACTACCGCTTTGAACCCGGCTGGAAGGTCCGCGATTTCGTCCGCGGCACCATCCGGCTGAACGGCTGGGCCGATGCCTGGGGCCCGATCTTCCGCGAGATCGAGGCGCTGGAAGGTTCGACCCCGGCCGAGATCGACGCCGCCCTGACCGCGCGGGCCAATGCGCTGGTGGCCGAGAATTCCTATGCG
Organism: Paracoccaceae bacterium; assembly: GCA_041397345.1. GTDB lineage: Bacteria > Pseudomonadota > Alphaproteobacteria > Rhodobacterales > Rhodobacteraceae > Pseudogemmobacter. The sequence continues at coordinate 167,775 of JAWKWU010000008.1, read as the reverse complement.
CCCGACGAACCCGACCGCGTCATCCTGATGGTGGCGCTCAAGGCCGAGCATGACGGCCGCCCGGTGTTCCACCAGACCTGGGCGATGGATGCCTGGGGCGACGCGCGCGGCACCGCCATGGCGCGGCTGGTCTCGGTTCCGGTGTCGCTGGCGGTCGAATCGGTGCTGAACCGCGAGATCCCCGCCGGGGTGCATTCCGCGCCGCATGACCCGCGGCTCTATACCCGCTGGCTGGATCAGGTGCAGGGTCTGGTGCAATACATGGCGCGGATCGACCACCTGGCCTGACGCGCGCGCCCCAGGGGGCCGCTCCGGCACCCGCCGGCGCGGCATCCGCGTCACATGACAAACCCGCCTTGGCGGGCTAAGGTTGCGGCGGATCCGGGGTTACAACCCGGGCGGCAGGACCAACGGCAGAGGAACGAGCAATGCGCAGCCGGGGCACGGTATCCCAGGGCCGGACACAGCTTGCCAACCGCCTTGCGGTCTGGTCGGCCCGGCGCGCAGCTCCGGCCAAGGGCTTTACCCAGCAGCCCGAGCCGCGATCCTTCGGGCTCTATGCCCGCGGCAAGCAGATCCTGAACGGCAATGTCCTGCTGGCCGGCTTCCTGGCCGAGGCGCCCGGCACGCCGCTCTGGGACATCGCGCCCCCCGACCCGGCCTTCCTGGCCGAGGCGCATGGCTTTTCCTGGCTCGACGACCTGGCCGCGCTGGGCACCGGCCCGGCCCGCGCCCTGGCCCAGGCCTGGACCTGGGGCTGGATCGACCGCTACGGCGACGGCACCGGGCCGGGCTGGATGCCTGACCTGACCGGGCGGCGGATCATCCGCTGGATCCACCATGCCCTTTTCCTGTTGCAGGGCCGCGACAAGACCGCGTCAGATGCCTATTACCTCGCCCTCTCGCGCCAGGCCGCCTATCTGGTCCGCCGCTGGAAGGCCGCCTCGCCCGGCCTGCCGCGGTTCGAGGCGCTGGCCGGTCTGCTCTATGCCGCGCTGTCGCTGATGGGCAAGGATACGCTGGTCGAACCGGCGCTGGCCGCCCTGGCGCTGGAATGCGGCCAGCAGATCGACGACACCGGCGCGCTGCCCAGCCGCAACCCCGAGGAACTGCTCGAGGTGCTGACCCTGCTCACCTGGGTCACCCGCGCCCTGGCCGAGGCCGGACGCACCATCCCCGAGCCGATCCTGGCCGCCATCGAGCTTGCCGCCACCGCGCTGCGCACCCTGCGCCATGCCGATGGCGGGCTGGCGCGGTTCCACGGCGGCGGCAAGGGGCTCGAGGGCCGGCTCGACCACGCGCTTGCCGCCGCCGGCCCGGTCCGGCCCGCGGGGCACCTGTCCACCGCCATGGGCTATGTGCGGCTGACCGGCGGCCGCTCCAGCGTGATCCTCGATGCCGCCGACCCGCCGCAGGGCGCCGCCCGCGCCAGCGCCCATGCCTCGACCGGCGCTTTCGAGCTGACCTCGGGCCGCCGGCCGCTGATCGTCTCCTGCGGGTCCGGCCTGCCCTTCGGCCCCGACTGGCGGCTGGCCGGCCGCGCCACGCAATCGCATTCCACCCTGTGCATCGCCGGCTTCTCCTCTTCCCGCTTTGGCCGCCGGGCCGAGGCCGGCCTTTTGGAAGACGCCGCCCGCGTCACCGCGCTGCAACTGTCGCCCGGCGACGGGGCGCTGGTCTACATGGCGCATGACGGCTGGTCGCGCACCCATGGCCTGACCGCCGGGCGCGAGCTGCACCTGTCATCCGACGGCCGCCGCCTGGGCGGAACCGACACCCTGATAGCCCGCTCGCCCGCCGAACGCCGGGTCTTTGCCCGCCAGCTTGACCGCAGCGGCCTTGCCGGCGTGCCCTTCACCATCCGCTTCCACCTGCACCCCGATGTGGACGCCACGCTGGACATGGGCGGCCATGCCGTCTCGATGCAGTTGCGCTCGGGCGAGATCTGGGTGTTCCGCCACGACGGCGGTGCAAATCTGGCGCTGGAGGCATCGGTCTACCTGGAAAGCGGCCGGCTGAAGCCGCGCGCGACGAAACAGATCCTGATTTCCGCCCATGCCCGCGATTTCGAGACCCGGATCGGCTGGACCTTGGCGAAAGCACAGGATACTCCGCTGGCCATCCGCGACCTGGACCGGGATGATCCGGTCCCCCTCTGACCACGAGGCCCCGATGCACCATCCTGTCACCAACCTTGTGCCCGTCGGGCGCGCCCTGATTTCGGTCTCCGACAAGACGGGGCTGCTGGAACTGGCCCGCGCCCTCTCCGCCATGGGGGTCGAGCTGATCTCGACCGGCGGCACCTCCGGCATGCTGCGCCAGGCCGGGCTGCCGGTGCGCGACGTGGCCGATGTCACCGGTTTCCCCGAGATGATGGACGGCCGGGTAAAGACCCTGCACCCCAACATCCACGGTGGCCTGCTGGCGCTGCGCGACGATGACGAACACCTTCTGGCCATGGCCGCCCACGGGATCGAGCCGATCGACCTTTTGATCGTCAACCTCTACCCGTTCGAGGAAACCGTGGCCAAGGGCGCCGACCACGCCACCTGCATCGAGAACATCGACATCGGCGGCCCGGCGATGATCCGCGCCGCATCGAAAAACCACAAATTCGTCACCGTCGTCACCGACCCGGCCGATTACGCCCCCCTGATGGACCAGCTGCGCGCCCATGACGGCGCCACCACGCTGGCCTTCCGCCAGAAACTGGCGCTGACCGCCTATTCCCGCACCGCCGCCTATGACACCGCCGTTTCCACCTGGCTGGCCGGCGAGATCGCCGAGACCGCGCCGCGCTATCGCAGCTTTGCCGGCAAGCTGGCGCAACCGCTGCGCTATGGCGAAAACCCGCACCAGTCCGCCGCCTTCTACACCGACGGCTCGCGCCGCCCCGGCGTCGCCACGGCGAAACAGTGGCAGGGCAAGGAACTCAGCTACAACAACATCAACGACACCGACGCCGCCTTTGAACTGGTGGCCGAATTCGCCCCCAAGGACGGGCCGGCCTGCGCCATCATCAAGCACGCCAACCCCTGCGGCGTCGGCCGCGCCGAAACCCTGACCCAGGCCTATCTGCGCGCCTACCACTGCGACCAGACTTCGGCCTTCGGCGGCATCGTGGCGCTGAACCAGCCGCTTGACGCCGCCACCGCCGAGGAAATCGTCAGCATCTTTACCGAAGTGGTCATCGCCCCCGGTGCCTCCGACGAGGCCCGCGCCATCTTTGCGGCGAAAAAGAACCTGCGGCTCTTGACCACCGAGGGCCTGCCCGACCCTGCCGCGCCGGGGCTGGCCTTCCGCCAGGTCGCCGGCGGCCTTCTGGTGCAGGACCGCGATTCGCAGCCCCTGTGCAAGGCCGAGCTGAAGGTGGTGACGCAGCGCGCGCCAACTGACGCGGAAATGGCCGACCTGCTCTTTGCCTGGAAGGTGGCCAAGCACGTCAAGTCCAACGCCATCGTCTACGTCAAGGATGGCGCCACCGTCGGCGTCGGCGCCGGCCAGATGAGCCGCGTCGATTCGACCCGCATCGCCGCCCGCAAGGCCGAGGACATGGCCGCCGCACTGGGCCTGGACCAAAGCCCCACCATCGGCAGCGTCGTCGCGTCCGATGCCTTCTTCCCCTTCCCCGACGGTCTGCTGACCGCCGCGGCCGCCGGCGCCACCGCCGTCATCCAGCCCGGCGGCAGCATGAACGACCAGGCCGTGATCGACGCCGCGAACCAGGCCGGTCTGGCCATGGTCTTTACCGGCCAGCGGCATTTCCGGCACTGATGCGGATGCGTCTGGCCGCCCTGACCGCCCTTGCCACGCTGGTCCTCGACCAGGCCAGCAAGCTGGGGGTCCTGTTCGGGCTGAACCTGGAACAGCGGGGCGAGATCGACGTCTTCCCCCCCTTCCTGGTCTTTCGCATGGCCTGGAACCGCGGCATCAACTTTGGCCTGTTCTCCGGCGAGGCGCAGTTTACCCGCTGGCTGCTGGTCATCGTGGCGCTGGCGATTTCCACCTGGGTCTGGCTCTGGGTCCGGCGCGAGGGGGCTCGCCCCCTGGCGCAGGTCTCCGCCGGCCTGCTGGTGGGCGGCGCCCTGGGCAATGTCATCGACCGGCTGGCCTATGGCGCGGTGGCCGACTTCCTGAACATGTCCTGCTGCGGTATCGAGAACCCCTATGCCTTCAACGTCGCCGACATCGCGGTGTTCGCCGGCGCGCTTGGGCTGGTGCTGTTCAGCGGCTCATCCTCTACCCATGGGGGCCGGGGGCGGCAAAAGGTCGGGAAAGCCGCCCGAAAGACCCCGTGACGCGGGCCAAGACATGCGCTAAGACGGGGGCAAGACGTTTGGAGGCGGTGATGCGGGCAAAGGCAGGCGTAACGGCCATCGCATGTATGGCGATGCTGGCCCTTGCGGCGTGCGGCGACCGTTCCCGCCCGCCCGAGTTGATGAACATCCGCTCGACCGAAGGCCCGGATGAATTCGGCATCCTGCCGCCGAAACCGCTGCAGATGCCCGAGGATCTGGCCGCCCTGCCCGAGCCGACGCCGGGCGGCGAGAATCGCACCGATCCCAAACCCTTTGACGATGCCTCGATCGCGCTGGGCGGCCGCCCGCAGACCGTGGCCGGCGGCGTACCCGCCTCGACGGCGCGCTTTACACCCATGCCAGCCGCTTCGGCGTGGAAAGCGGCATCCGCGCCCAACTCGCCTCGGAAGACCTGGAATGGCGCCGCGACAACAACGGCCGCATCCTGGAACGGCTGTTCAACGTCAACGTGTACTTCAAGGCCTACAGGAAGTTCTGGCTGGACCAGCATGCCGAGCTTGCCCGCTGGCGCGCCAAGGGGATCCGCACCCTCGGCCCCGCCGCGTAACGAAGGTGAGGAATAAGGTCACATAAGCGTTCCCCCCGTTGTGCCGGGGCCGAAACGCATTAGCCTCGCCCCCGCACCCCGTCCGGAGGACCGTATGTTGTTACGCCTGACCCTCGCCCTGTCCGCCGCGCTGTTGTTCGCCCGCGCCGGACAGGCGGAAACCGTCACTTCCTTTACCCTCGACAACGGCCTCGACGTGGTGGTGATCGAGGATCACCGCGCCCCGGTGGTGGTGCAGATGATCTGGTATCGCGCCGGCGCGGCGGATGAGGCGCCGGGCAAATCCGGCGTCGCGCATTTCCTGGAACACCTGATGTTCAAGGGCACCGAAAAGATCCCGCCCAATGCCTTTTCCCAGATGATCGAGGCGCAGGGCGGCGACGACAACGCCTTTACCTCATGGGACTACACCGCCTATTTCCAGCGCATCGCCGCCGACCGGCTGGACCTGGTGATGGAAATGGAAGCCGACCGGATGCGCAACCTGCGCATGACCGAGGATGACGTGACCACCGAACGCCAGGTGATCCTGGAGGAACGCGCCCAGCGCATCGACACCGACCCCGGCGCGCTGATGGGCGAACAGTTGCGGGCGGCGCAATACCTCAACCACCGCTACGGCATCCCGATCATCGGCTGGCGGCAAGAGATGGAGGCGCTGTCCCATGACGACGCGCTGGCCTGGTATTCCCGCTATTACGCCCCGAACAATGCCATCCTGGTCATCGCCGGCGACGTGACGCCCGACCAGGTGCGCACCCTGGCCGAGAAATACTATGGCCCGATCCAGCCGTCTGACGGCATCGGCCCCCGCATCCGCCCGCAGGAACCGCCGCAACTCGCCGAACGCCGGCTGACCTTTTCGGATGACCGGGTGTCGAACCCCTACGTCTACCGCACCTACCTGGCCCCCGAACGCGACCCCGGCGACCAGAAAGAGGCCGCCGCCCTGACCATCCTTGCCGCCCTCCTGGGGGGCGACGGCCAGACCTCGCATCTGGCCCGCGCGCTGCAATTCGACACCCAGATCGCCGTCTATACCGAGGCCCATTATGACGGCGGCAGCATCGACGACGGCACCTTCGGCCTGATCGTGGTGCCCGCCCCCGGCGTCGCCCTGGCCGTGGCCGAGGCCGCGCTGGACAAGGCCCTGGCCGATTTTGTCGAGAACGGCCCCGACCCGGCGGCCTTCGAGCGGATCAAGACCCAGATCCGCGCCTCGGAAATCTATGCCAGGGATGATGTCCACGGCCTTGCCCGCACCTATGGCGAGGAACTGGCCATCGGGCTTTCGATCCAGGACATCCAGGACTGGGACGACATCCTGGGCGCCGTGACCATCGAAGAGGTCCGCGCCGCCGCCGCCGGCGTGCTGGACCCCAGCCAGTCGGTCACCGGCTGGCTGGTCAATCCCGATCCCGACGCCGCAGCCCCCCTGCCGGCCAGCGACGCGACCGCGCCCGCCCTCGAGGAGACCACCGAATGATGCCGTTTCTGCGCCGCGCCGTTCTGGCCCTGCCGCTGGTTCTGGCCGCCGTCACCCTTGCGGCCCTGCCCGCACGGGCCGACCTGGCGATCCAGGAGGTGAAATCCCCCGGCGGCATCACCGCCTGGCTGGTCGAGGATCACAACATCCCCTTCGTCTCGCTGGAAATCCTGTTCAAGGGCGGCACCTCGCTGGACGCACCGGGCAAGCGCGGCGCGACCTACCTGATGGCGGCCCTCCTGGAGGAAGGCACCGGCGATCTGGACAGCCAGGGCTTTGCCGAGGCCCGCGACGCGCTGGCCGCCAGCTTCAGCTTCAGCGCCTCGACCGACACCCTGGCGGTCTCGGCCCGCATGCTGACCGAAAACCGCGACCAGGCGGCCGACCTGCTGCATCGCGCGCTGGTCGCGCCCCGCTTTGACCAGGCCGCGCTGGACCGGGTGCGCGAACAGGTGCTGACCGGCCTGCGCTCGGACGAAAAGGACCCCGGCACCATCGCCGCGCGCAGCTTTGACCGGCTGGCCTTTGGCGACCATCCCTATGCCACCCCCGGCGAAGGCACGCTGGACAGCGTCGCCGCCCTGAGCCGCGACGACATCCTCGCGGCGCATCAGGGCGCCATGGCCCTCGACCGGATCTATGTCTCGGCCGCCGGCGACATCACCGCGGCCGAATTGTCGGCGCTGCTCGACCGGCTGTTCGACGGGCTGCCCGCCACCGGCGCCGCGATGCCCGAGCCGGCGCCCTGGAACCTGTCGCCCGGCGTGACGGTCGAGGACTTTCCCTCGCCGCAGTCGGTGGTCTATTTCGGCCACCGCGGCATTCCCCGCGACGACCCCGATTTCTTTGCCGCCTATATCCTGAACGAGGCGATGGGCGGCGGCCGCTTCTCGGCCCGGCTGATGCGCGAGGTGCGCGAAAAGCGCGGGCTGACCTATGGGATCGGCAGCTATCTGGTGCCGATGGACCATGCAGAGCTGTATCTGGGCCAGTTCTCGGCCTCGAACGACAAGGTGGCCGAGGCGATCGGGGTGGTGCGCACCGAATGGGCCAGGGTGGCGGCCGAGGGGCTGAGCGAGGCGGAACTGGCCGAGATCAAGACCTACCTGACCGGCAGCTATCCCTTGCGGTTCTCGGGCAACGGGCCGATCGCGGATATCCTGGTGGGGATGCAGATGCAGGACCTGCCGATCGACTATGCCGTGACCCGCAACGAAAAGGTGATGGCGGTCACCATGGCCGATATCCGCCGCGTCGCCGCCCGGATCTTCCTGCCCGACCAGCTGCAATTCGTGGTGGTGGGCCAGCCGTCCGGCCTCTGACCGGGCGGCCGGCCGGCCAGGAAATTGCGCGGCTGCCGCCGCAAGTCCTGGTCCGGGCTGGCCTCGGGTTCGGTGGCTGATGGCGGCTGATGAGGGGCGCTGCCCCTCAAGCTCCCCGGAGTATTTTTGCCAAGATGAAGGGGCACGGGCAGCGCGGTCTGCCTGTCGTTCCGTGGCAACGCCGCCGAGCGGGCCCTCGACGGGCCCCGAGGCGGCACCCCCCGACCGGTGTTGCCGGGCCTTCCCCGACTCGGCGCTGGCTGCTACATATCGACATATGACCCTGCACACCCCCAAGATAACGGGCGAAAACGGCCGCCCGGTCATCCGTCAACTGGATGAGACCGCGATCAACCGCATCGCGGCGGGCGAGGTGGTGGAACGTCCCGCCTCGGCGGTCAAGGAGCTGGTGGAAAACGCGCTGGACGCCGGCGCCGCGCGGATCGCCATCGACTATACCGATGGCGGCAAGACGCTGATCCGGGTCACCGACGACGGCTGCGGCATGACCGCCGCCGATCTGCCGCTGGCGCTGTCGCGCCATGCCACGTCCAAGCTCGACGGGTCGGACCTGCTGGACATCCGCTCCTTCGGTTTCCGGGGCGAGGCGCTGCCGTCGCTGGGCGCGGTGGGCCGGTTGCAGATCACCTCGCGCGTGGCGGGGGGCGATGCGGCGCAGATCCTGTGCGACGGCGGGCGGATGGCGCCGGTGCGGCCCGCCGCGCTGAACCGCGGCACGGTGGTGGAACTGCGCGACCTGTTCCACGCCACGCCGGCGCGGCTGAAATTCCTGCGCTCCGACCGGGCCGAGGCGCAGGCGATCCACGAGGTGGTCAAGCGGCTTGCCATGGCCGAGCCCGCCGTGGGCTTTACCCTGACCGAGATCACCGTCGACGGCGCCCGCACCATCCTGCGGCTCGACCCCGAGCAGGGCGATCTGTTCGACGCGCTGCACCGCCGGCTGACCCGCATCCTGGGGGCCGATTTCACCGCCAACGCCCTGCCGATCGACGCCAGCCGCGATGGCCTGTCGCTCTTGGGCTATGCCGCCCTGCCCACCTATTCCCGCGGCTCATCGGCCCAGCAATACCTGTTCGTCAATGGCCGCCCGGTCACCGACCGGCTGCTGGCCGGCGCCCTGCGCGCCGCCTATTTCGACGTGCTGTCCCGCGACCGCCACCCGGCTGCCGTGCTGAACCTGATCGCCGATCCGCAGCGGGTCGACGTCAACGTTCATCCCGCCAAGGCCGAGGTCCGGTTCCGCGAACCCGACGCCGCCCGCAGCCTGATCATCACCGCGCTGCGCAGCGCGCTGAGCGGCGCGGGCCATCGCGCCTCGACCACGGTGGCCGCGGAAACCCTGGCCGCCTTCCGCCCCGAGGCGCCGCGCCAGCAAAGCCTCGCCCCGACACTCGCCCCGACTTTCGCCCGGGCCTTCGCCTGGCAGGCGCCGCCGCAGGGCTTTGCCGAGGCGCCGCAGGCCCGCATCGCGCCCGCCTCCGACGACGGGCCGGAGCCGCAGGCGACGGCGCAGGAGGAGGCGGCCTCCTACCCCCTTGGCGCCGCCCGGGCGCAGCTGCATGAAAACTGGATCATCGCCCAGACCGCCGATGGCATCGTCATCGTCGACCAGCATGCCGCCCATGAACGCCTGGTCTACGAGCGGCTCAAGGCGCAGCTGGCGCAGACCGGCATCGCCCGCCAGCCGCTGCTGATCCCCGAGATCGTCACCCTTTCCCCCGCCGATGCCGCGCTGATCCTGTCGGCGGCGCCGCAGCTGGCCGAGGCCGGGATGATCGTCGAACCCTTTGGCGGCGGCGCGGTCGCCCTGACCGAAACCCCCGCCATCCTGGGCGCGGTCGACGGCGCGGCGCTCCTGCGCGACATCCTTGACGAACTGGCCGACCTTGGCCAGTCGCACCTGACCCGCGCCCGCATCGACGCGGTGCTGTCGCGCATGGCCTGCCACGGCTCGGTCCGCTCGGGCCGGCAGATGCGCCCCGAGGAAATGAACGCCCTCCTGCGCGAGATGGAGGCGACCCCGGCATCGGGCCAGTGCAACCATGGCCGGCCCACCTATGTCGAACTGAAACTCCACGATATCGAAAGACTGTTCGGCCGCCGATGATCACGCTTTTTGGCCAGACCTATCCCTGGAACGCCCCCGAGGTCCTGATCCTCGCCGCCGCGGCGCTGGTGCTGCTGGGCTTTCTCGTCCTGATCCTGCGCGCCGCCTCGCGGGCCTCGACCAGCGCCGAGCCGCTGATGCGAGAGGTGGGCTGGCTCAGCCAGAAGGTCCAGCACATGGGCGAGGCGCAGGAACGGCTGACCGGCGGCCTCAGCCATGTGTCCGAGGCCCAGGCCAAGAGCCAGACCTCGATGCTGCACCTGATGGAAACCCGGCTGGCCGACGTGCAGCGCCAGATGACCGAGGCGCTGCACGGCACCTCGACCCGCACTGCCCGTTCGCTGGGCGAATTGCAGCAGCGGCTGGAAACCATCGACAAGGCCCAGGCCAATATCGAGAAACTGTCGGGAAACGTCCTCAGCCTGCAGGACATCCTGTCCAACAAGCAGACCCGCGGCGCCTTTGGCGAGATCCAGCTGCATGACATCGTGCAAAAGGCGCTGCCGTCGGATGCCTATTCCATGCAGGCCACGCTGTCGAACGGCCGCCGCGCCGATTGCCTGATCCACCTGCCCAATCCGCCCGGCCCCATCGTCATCGACGCGAAATTCCCGCTCGAGGCCTATGAGGCTTTGCGCCGCGCCGACACGCCCCGCGCCACGGCCGAGGCGGGCCAGGCGCTGAAAGCCGCCGTCCGGGCGCATCTGCGCGCCATCGCCGAACGCTACATCCTTGACGGCGAAACCGCCGATGGCGCGCTGATGTTCCTGCCCTCCGAGGCGGTCTATGCCGAACTGCACGCCAACTTCCCCGAGACCGTGCGCGAGGGCTTCGCGCTCAAGGTCTGGATCGTCTCGCCCACCACCTGCATGGCCACGCTGAACACCATGCGCGCCGTGCTGAAAGACGCCCGGATGCGCGAACAGGCCGGCGCGATCCGCAAGGAACTCTCGCTGCTCTACGCCGATGTCGACCGGCTTTCGACCCGGGTGGAAAACCTTGACCGCCACTTCGGCCAGGCGGCGCGGGACATCGAGGAAATCAAGACATCCTCCGACAAGGCCGCCCGTCGCGCCCGCCGGCTGGACAACTTCGATTTCGAGGAACTGGCCCCGGATCCGCCGCGCGACAGCCCGGCGCGGCTGGTCGGGCCGCAAGCCGCCGAATGACCGCAATGGCCATGGGCAGCACCTGCCGGCGGTTGTAGAACCGGCCCCGGCACACCTGCCTGATCGAGGGCGCAGATGATTCTCCTTTCCCGGCCGACTACCTCCGGCAGCCCTGGAAGAACGGCAAGGGCACCACCACCGAATTGTGGCGCCACAGCCGCGACGGCCAGATGCTGGCCCGGCTCAGCCGCGCCACCGTGGCCAAAGACGGGCCGTTCTCGCTGTTTTCCGACGTCGACCGCAACCTGACCGTGCTGACCGGGCCGGGGTTCCGGCTGACCGGGCCGGGCATCGACCTGGCCTGCCTGCCCTTGCAGCCGGTGGCCTTTCCCGGCGATGTCACCGTGGTCGCCACCGGCACCGGCGGCACCGCCTCGACCGATTTCAACGTGATGACGGCGCGCGATCTGGTCACGGCCGAGGTCGCGGTGGCGCGCGACACCGCCCTGCCCGCCGGCGGCAGGCTGGCGCTCTATGCGCTTGGCCCGGCCCGGATCGACGGGCAGGACCTGCCCCCCGACCATCTGGCCCTGACCGATAACGCCGTGCAGGTCGACGGCGGCCCGGTTCTGGCGATCCGCCTGCTCGGCCTCTGACCCGCCCGGGCGTTCAGACGGCCAGGCCCAGCCTGCGCCGGTACCGCGCTGCCCCCGCCATCAGCTGGTCCAGGATCGGCTCCACCGCCCAGACCCTTTCGTGCAGGTCATGTGGCCAGGCCCGGCTGGCGGTGCAGGCGAATGTGCCGATCCGCCGGTGATATTCCTTGGCCAGCTTCGGATAGCCAAAGGCCTCGGACAGCGCCGCCAGCACCAGGAAGGTGTCCAGCTCGGCCGCCAGGTCCGGCGCGTCGCGGCCATGGTCCAGCAGCCAGCGGTAAAGGTCGGGGTGGAAATTGTTCATCACCCCGGAAAAGCCATGCGCCCCCGCCTGCAACGCCGGCCAGGCGATCGCCGCATTGGCATTGTTGATCGCCAGCGGCGTGCCCCTGACGATCTCCAGCCGCCGCCGCACCACCGCCAGGTCGCAGGCCACATCCTTCAGAAAGGCGAACCGCCCGCTTTCGGCGCAGAACGCCACCTCGTCCTCGGTCAGAAGCCGCCGGTAGGGCGCCGGGCATTCGTACAGCCCCAGCGGCAGGTCCGCCGGCAGTGCGTCCAGCACCGCCTGCAACCGCGCCCGGAACACGCCCGCGCCCTCATCCGCCGCCGCCAGCCGGTTGGTCACCAGCACCACCGCATCCACCCCGGTCGCCGCCACCGCCCGCAGTTCCGCGATCTGGTCCTCGGCCCCCTCCGACACATGCCCCGAGGCCACCACCGGCACCCGTCCCGCCACCTGCCTGACCGTGAACCGCGCCAGCGCCACCCGCTCGTCCACCGACAGGTGCTGCATCTCGCTGGACTGGCAGACCGCGAACAGCCCCGACGACCCCTTCGCCAGATACCACTCGATCAGCCGCTCATAGCCACCCCAGTCGATACGGTTCTCCGCATTGAACGGCGTCAGCATCACCGGAAAGATCCCCTGCATCGCATGCGGCATGGCCAGCCCTATCCTTCATATCCAAACAGCCGCGGCAGCCACAGCACCATCCCCGGAAACAGGATCAGGCTCAGCAGCGCCGCCACCAGCACGCCGACAAAGATCCAGATCTCGCGGATGATCTCGGCCAGCGGAATCCGTGTCACCGCGTTGATCACGAACAGCAGGATGCCATAGGGCGGCGTGATCAGCCCGATCATGCAGTTCACGATCGCCACCACCCCGAAATGCACCAGGTCGATCCCCAGTTCGCGGCAGGCCGGTATGAACAGCGGCAGGATCACCAGGATGATGGTCGAGGTGTCCAGCAGGCACCCCAGCACCAGCAACAGCAGGTTCACCGCCAACAGGAACGCCAGCGGCGACACCTCCAGCCCGACCAGCGCCCCCGCCACCCGGCCCGGAATATTCTCGGCCGCGACGACATAGTTCAGCACCAGCGCCCCCCCGATCACCAGCCCGACCGAGGCCGATGACCGCGCCGAGGTCACCAGGATCTCGTAGAACGTCCGCAGCGACAGCGCCCGGTAGAACAGCGCCGCCAGCACCAGCGCATATAGCGCGGCCACCGCCGCCGCTTCGGTCGGCGTCGTCACCCCGCCATAGATGCCGTAAAGCAGGATCGCCGGCATCAGCAGCGCCGGCCCCGCATCCAGCGTCAGCCGCGGCAGTTCGCGCAGCGGCACCGCCTCCTCGACACCGAACCCCCGCCGATGCGCGATCACCGCGTTCAGCGCCATCAGCACCGCCCCGAACAGCAGCCCCGGCACGATCCCCGCCAGGAACAGGAACCCGATCGAGGCGTTCGAGACCAGCGAATACAGCACCATCGGAATCGACGGCGGAATGATCGGCCCGATCGTGGCCGAGGCCGCGGTGATCGCCGCCGCATAGCCGCGCGTGTAATGGCCCGACTTTACCATCATGTCGATGATCAGCTTGCCGATACCCGCGGCATCCGCCACCGCAGACCCGCTCATCCCCGAAAACACCAGCGAGGCCAGCACGTTGACATGGCCCAGCCCCCCCTTCACCCGCCCCACCAGCCCGACGCAGAACCGCAGCAGCCGGTCGGAAATCGTGCCCGCGTTCATGATGTTGGCCGCGACGATGAACAAAGGCACGGCCAGCAGGATGAAACTCTGGTACAGCCCGTCCATCATCACCTTGCCGGCGACGCCGATGCTTTCGCCCGCCGCCGCCAGATAGGCGAAACAGGCGATCAGGATCGCATAGGCGATCGGCGCGCCCATCGCCGCCAGGCCGAACATCACGCCCATGCAGATCAGGAAGGCCGGCGTCATCCGCGCCCCTCGCCGGCCACGGGGTCGTCGGCTTCGGTCCGGTCATGCCGCAGCGCCACCCAGGCCTTCCAGCCATAGCGGGCCGCCACCACGACCAGGAACAGCATGTAGACGATATAGATATCGCGCATCCGCACCCAGTCGCCGAACAGGTCGGCCAGCGTCGCGGTCTTTTTCAGCCGCAGAATGGCAAAGCGTTCCCAGGTCGGCCAGGCCGAGACCAGCAACCCCCCGGCAATCGCCAGCCCCGACAGCACCGCGAACCCCCGCCGCAACCCGCGCGGCGCGGCCAGGAACAGCACGTCAAAGGATACATGGTCGCGGTCACGCACCACAAACGCATTACCCCAGAAGATCAGCCAGACCCACAGCACCAGGCAGAATTCCAGCGTCCAGCCGAAATGCGCCGGGTTCAGCCAGGGCAGGGTCTCGGCGATCCAGGGGCTGCGGGCGGAATAGCGGATCGCCACCTGCAGGATGAAGGTGGCGAACATCAGTCCCATCAACGCGGCGGCAAAGCCCTCGGCCGCGCCGCGCAGCACTCCAGTCGGTCGGGTCGACACGGGGGCAGTCTCCCTCGGTTCGGGCCGCAGGACAGGGCGGGGTCAACCCGCCCTGCGTGCGATGGTCTCAGCCGCCCAGCGCGTTGATCGCCTCCAGCGCGCCCGCCGGCCAGTCCTTGGCGAAATCCGAGGCCAGGTATTGCGCCTGCACATGCTCACGAAAGGCCTTCAGGTCGGGCTCATAGATTTCCAGCCCCTGCTCCTGCAGGAACCCGACCAGCTCTTCTTCCTTGGCCAGTTGCGCCTGCCGGCCGCTTTCGGCCGCATCAACCGCGCCCTTTTCCACCGCCGCCTGCTGTTCCGGCGTCAGCTTGTCCCAGACCGCCTTGGAAAAGGCGACATAGTTCAGGTCCACCAGATGCGCCGTCAGGCTGATCTGCTTGGTCACCTCATAGAACTTGGCATCCACCACCGTCGGCAGCGGGTTGTCCTGCCCGTCGACCGACCCGCTCTGCAGCGAGGTATAGACCTCGGTAAAGGCCATCGGCGTCGGGTTGGCGCCGAGCGCCCGGCCCAGGAATTGCCAGGCGTCGCTGCCCGGCATCCGCAGGTTCACCCCGGCCAGGTCGGCCGGCGTCATCACGTTGCGTTCCTCGCGGGTAAACCGCAGGTTCACATGCCGCTTGCCCAGATACATCACCGCCAGCAGCTTGACGCCCAGCTCGTCCTCGACCCGCTGCTTGAACGGCGCCATCAGCGGGTCGTTGAACACCTTGACCTGATGTTCGGCCGACTGGTGGACATAGCCCGCGGTAAAGATCGAGAATTCCGGCAGGAAATTGGCTAGCTCCTGCGCCGAGGTGATCGACATCTCCAGGTCGCCCGCGGCAATCGCCTCCAGCCCGACCCCTGCGCCACCAGCGAGGCACCGTAATGCGGCTCATAGCTGGCGAATTCGGCCACGGCCGGGCCGAACACGCCGGCCAGCGCGATGCTGCGCTGATCGGTGTCAGATGCCGGGTCGACATCCGCAGGGTGATCTTGTCCTGCGCCCGGGCGGCAAAGGGCGTGGCCAGCCCGCGCCCAGCGCAAGCGCGGCGCTGGTGGCGATCAGTTGGCGGCGGGTGATCGAAGTTGTCATTGTTCCGTCTCCTCCCAGATGACGTGCCGCCCCCGGCCCGGCCTGTTTTCTGCCTTGCGGCATCAGGCACTTGTGACCCTTGCGGCACTGTGAACCCATCAGGCGTAACAAGCTGCGGACAACTTGGCAACTGCCTCGCGCGCCTCAGGCCTCGATCAGCCGCCGCAGAACCGCGCCATAGCGCGCCGCGATCCCGTCGCGCGCCACATGGCGGCCCGCCTGCACCAGGTGCCGGCCCGCGGCCCAGACCTCGCCCACCGCGATGTCGCGCCCGAACAGCCAGCGGTCCAGCATCTCGGGGCCGCTCAGCCCCATCGCGTCGCGCAGTCCCACCAGATCCGCCACCGCCCCCGGCGCCAGCACCGGCTCGGGCGCGCCCAGCGCCTGCGCCCCCCCCGCCAGCGCCGCGCCGAACAGCCGCGCCCCGGTCGACCCTTCGGCCTGCGCCAGCACGTTGCGCTGCCGCCGCACCAGCCGCTGCCCGTATTCCAGCAGCTTCAGCTCCTCGCGCAGGCTGATCTCCACGTTGCTGTCGCTGCCCACGCCGATGCGCCCGCCCTCGTCCAGGAACTCGGCCGCCGGGAACAGGCCGTCGCCCAGGTTGGCCTCGGTCACCGGGCACAGCCCCGCCACCACGCCCGCCCGCGCCATGCCCTGCCGCTCCGCTTCCGTCAGGTGCGTCGCATGGATCAGGCACCAGCGCCCGTCCGGCGCGAACCGCTGCAACAGCGTCTCGACCGGCCGCCGCCCGCAATGCGCCAGCGACTCCTCCACCTCCCGCAGCTGCTCGGCCACATGGATATGCACCGGCCCCGTGGGATGCGCCCGCAACAGCTCGGCCAGCTCCGCCTCGGTCACCGCCCGCAGCGAATGCGGCGCGATCCCCAGCCGGTCGCCCGGACGCAGCGCCCCGGCCATCCGCTCGGTCAGCCGGCAGAACCCGTCCAGGTCATGCAGGAACCGCCGCTGCCCCGCCCCCGGCGCCGCACCGCCGAAATCCGAATGCGCATAGAACACCGGCAGATGCGTCAGGTGCAGGCCCGCCGCCTCGGCCGCCGCCAGGATGCGCAGCGACATCTCGGCCGCATCGGCATAGGGCGCTCCGTCCCGGTCATGGTGCAGGTAGTGGAACTCGCCCACCCGCGTGAACCCGGCCTCCAGCATCTCGACATAGGCCATCTCGGCCACCGCCTGCATCTGGTCGGGGTCCAGCCCCAGCGCAAAGCGATACATCATCTCGCGCCAGGTCCAGAAACTGTCCGCCGTGGCGCCACGCCGCTCGGTCAGCCCGGCCATCGCCCGCTGGAACGCATGGCTGTGCAGGTTGGCCATGCCCGGCACCAGCGCGTCGACCGACACATCCCCGGTTCCCGCCGCCGCCCCCGCCCGGACCTGCGCGATCCGCCCGCCGTCCAGCGTGATCCGCACATTCCTGACCCACCCTTCGGGCAGCAGCGCCGCCCCGGCAAAGATCGCCATCCCCATCCCCTTCGCATCCGCCGCCATTCGCGGGCCATACACGGGCCATTCGGGGGCTTCCCCCCGCGCCTGTTTTTATGTATATACTTATTCCAGATGCAAGGAAAGCCCGCCCGATGAAAACCACCGCCCCGCCAGACCTGATCCTGCGAAACGCCCGCGTTTTCACCGCCCTGCCCGATGCGCCCCTGCGCGAGGCCGCCGACATCCTGCTGCAACAGGGGCGAATCGCCGCAATCGCCCCCGCCCTGCCCCCCGCACCCGACACGCGCGAAATCGACTGCGGCGGCCGCCTGGTCACCCCCGGCCTGGTCGAATGCCACAGCCACGCCGTCTATGCCGGCACCCGCGCCGCCGAATTCGAGGCCCGGCTGAACGGCGCCACCTATGAGGAAATCGCCCGCGCCGGCGGCGGCATCCTCTCGACCGTCACCGCCACCCGCGCCGCCACCCAGGCCGAACTGGTCGCCGCCTCGCTGCCCCGGATCGACGCAATGATCGCCGCCGGTGCCACCACGATCGAGATAAAGTCCGGCTACGGCCTGACCGTCGAGGACGAACTGAAGATGCTGCGCGCCGCCCGCGCCATCGCCGGCCAGCGCCCGGTGCGCATCGTCACCACCCACCTCGCCGCCCATGCCATCCCGCCCGAATACCGCGGCCGCGCCGCCGCCTATATCGCCGAGGTGGCGATCCCTCGCTCCGCGCCGCCCATGCCGAAGGCCTGGCCGATGCCGTCGACGCCTTCTGCGAGGGCATCGCCTTTTCGCCCGCGGAACTGGAACCGCTCTTTGCCGAGGCCCGCGCCCCGGGCCTGCCGGTAAAGCTGCACGCCGAACAACTCTCCGACCTGAAGGGCGCCGTGATGGCCGCCCGCCACGGCGCGCTGTCCTGCGACCACGTCGAATACCTTGGCCCCGACGGCATCGCCGCGATGGCCGCCGCCGGCACGGTTGCCGTCCTGCCCGGCGCCTTCTATACCCTGCGCGAAACCCAGGCCCCGCCGATCGCCGCGCTGCGGGCCGCCGGCGTGCCGATGGCCGTGGCGACAGACCTCAATCCCGGCACCTCTCCCGTCGCCGCCCTGCCGCTGGCGATGAACATGGCCTGCACGCTCTTTCGCATGACCCCGGCCGAGGCGCTCCTGGGCGTCACCGCCCATGCCGCCCGCGCCCTGGGCCGGTCCGACATCGGCACCCTCGCCCCCGGCCAGCGCGCCGACCTGGTGGTGTGGGATGCCGACCACCCGGCCGAACTGTCCTATCGCGTCGGCTGGGCCAGGCCGCACCTGCGCATCTTCGACGGCCAGCCGGCCTGATCCGACCCATCCTTCCCCAAAGGCTCATCATGGTTGCTACCTCCCTCACCCCCGGCCCCCTCACCCCCGGCCACGTCACCCTTGCCGAGCTGCACGGCCTCTGGGCCGGCGATACGCCCTCTGCCATCTCGCCCCAGGCCCGCCCCGCGGTCGAGGCCGCCGCCGACCGCGTCCGCCAGGCCGCCGCCGGGCAAGAGGCGATCTATGGCGTCAACACCGGCTTCGGCAAACTGGCCTCGGTCAAGATCGCGCCGGGCGATACCGCGCAGTTGCAGCGCAACCTTATCCTGTCGCATGCCGCCGGCGTCGGCGACCCGATGCCCCGCGACGTGGTCTTCCTGATGATGGCGCTCAAGGCGCTGTCGCTCGGCCGCGGCGCCTCGGGCGTGCGCTGGCAGGTGATCGCGCTCCTCGACGCCATGCGCCTGCAGGGCATCTGCCCGGTGATCCCCGCCCAGGGGTCAGTCGGCGCCTCGGGCGACCTCGCGCCCCTGGCCCACATGACCGCCGCCATGATCGGCGAGGGCGAGGCCTTCGTGGGCGACCGCCGCCTGCCGGCCGCCCAGGCGCTGGCCCAGGCCGGGCTGCAGCCGCTGACGCTCGGCCCGAAAGAGGGCCTCGCCCTGATCAACGGCACCCAATACACCACCGCCTATGCGCTGGCCGGCCTGTTCGCCGCCTTCAACGCCGCGCGCCAGGCCCTCGTCACCTCGGCGCTTTCCACCGACGCCATCATGGGCTCGACCGCGCCCCTGGAACCGGAAATCCACGACCTGCGCGGCCATCCCGGCCAGATCCAGGCCGCCCAGGCCATGCGCGCCCTGCTCGCCGGCTCGGAAATCCGCGAAAGCCACCGCACCGGCGACACCCGCGTGCAAGACCCCTACTGCATCCGCTGCCAGCCCCAGGTCACCGGCGCCGCCCTCGACGTCCTGCGCGCCGCCGCCCGCACCCTGGAGATCGAGGCCAACGCCGTCACCGACAACCCGCTCGTCCTCTCCTCCGGCGCCATCGTCTCCGGCGGCAACTTCCACGCCGAGCCGGTCGGCTTTGCCGCCGACATGATCGCCATGGCCGTGGCCGAGATCGGCGCCATCGCCCAGCGCCGCATCGCGCTGATGGTCGACCCGACGCTGTCCTTCGACCTCCCCGCCTTCCTCACTCCCCGGCCCGGCCTCAACTCCGGCTTCATGATCGCCGAAGTCACCACCGCCGCCCTGATGTCGGAAAACAAGCACCTCGCCCACCCCACCGTGATCGACAGCACCCCCACCTCCGCCAACCAGGAAGACCACGTCTCCATGGCCGCCCACGGCGCCCGCCGCCTCCTGCGCATGACCGCCAACCTCGACGCCATCCTCGGTGTCGAGGCGCTCTGCGCCGCCCAGGGCGTCGAGTTCCGCGCCCTCCGCGCACCTCCGCGCCCTCCAGCGCGTCCTCGCCACCCTGCGCGCCGAGATCCCCGCCCCCGCCGACGACCGCTTCATCGCCCCCGACCTCGCCGCCGCCACCGCCCTCGTCGCCCGCGGCGCCCTCGCCACCGCCGCCGCCACCCTCCCCTCCGCCTGATCTTTCCCTTCGACAAATATCCCGCGGGGGTCCGGGAACGAAGCTCCCGGTCGCCGCTAACCAAGGACCCGCCATGACCGATCCCCGCCACAACCAGCGCGACATCTTCCCCCCACCGGCCCCGAAAAGACCGCCCGCACCTGGGGCGCCGAGGCCGCGATGCGGATGCTGATGAACAACCTCCACCCCGACGTGGCCGAAAACCCCCATGACCTCGTCGTCTACGGCGGCATCGGCCGCGCCGCCCGCACCTGGGCCGATTTCGACCGCATCACCGCCACGCTGAAAACCCTCGGCCCCGACGAAACCCTGCTGGTGCAATCCGGCCGCCCCGTCGCCGTCATCCGCACCCACGAAGACGCCCCCCGCGTCCTCATCGCCAATTCCAACCTGGTGCCGCATTGGGCCACCTGGGACCATTTCAACGAACTCGACCGCAAGGGCCTGATGATGTACGGCCAGATGACCGCCGGCTCCTGGATCTACATCGGCACCCAAGGCATCGTTCAGGGCACTTACGAGACCTTCGCCGAAGCCGGCCGCCAGCATTACGACGGCAACCTGACCGGCCGCTGGATCCTGACCGGCGGCCTGGGCGGCATGGGCGGCGCCCAGCCGCTCGCCGCCGTCATGGCCGGCGCCTCCTGCCTCGCGGTCGAGGTCCGAGACCCGCATCGACTTCGCCTGCGCACCCGCTACTCGACGCCAAGGCCCGCACGCTGGACGAGGCGCTTGCCCTCATCGCCGAATGGACCGCCACGGGCCAGGCCAAATCCGTCGGCCTCCTCGGCAACGCGGCCGAGATCTTCCCCGAACTCCTGCGCCGCATGCAGCAGGGGCGGCCCCGCCCCGACATCGTCACCGACCAGACATCGGCGCATGACCCGCTGCACGGCTGTTGCCCGGCGGGGTGGTCCGTGGCCGACTGGCGCGCGAAACAGGAAACCGACCCCAGGGCGGTCGAAACCGCCGCCCGCGCCAGCATGAAGACCCACGTCGCCGCCATGGTCGGCTTCTGGGATGCCGGCGTGCCGACGCTCGACTACGGCAACAACATCCGCCAGTCGCCCAGGACGAAGGGCTGGAAAACGCCTTCGCCTTCCCCGGCTTCGTCCCGGCCTACATCCGCCCGCTGTTCTGCAAGGGCATCGGCCCCTTCCGCTGGTGCGCGCTCTCGGGCGACCCCCAGGGACATCGCCAAGACCGACGCCGCGATGAAACGCCTCTTCCCGAAACGCCCACCTGCACCGCTGGCTCGACATGGCCGCCGAACGCATCGCCTTCCAGGGCCTGCCCGCCCGCATCTGCTGGATCGGCCTGGGCGACCGCCACCGCGCCGGGCTGATGTTCAACGAGATGGTGGCCTCCGGCGAACTCAAGGCCCCCATCGTCATCGGCCGCGACCACCTCGATTCCGGCTCGGTCGCCTCGCCCAACCGCGAGACCGAGGCGATGCGCGACGGCTCCGACGCCGTCTCCGACTGGCCCTTGCTGAACGCACTGGTCAACACCGCCTCCGGCGCCACCTGGTCTCGCTGCACCACGGCGGCGGCGTCGGCATGGGCTTTTCCCAACACGCCGGCTCGTCATCGTCGCCGATGGCACGCCCGAAGCGGCGAAACGGCTGGAGCGTGTTCTCTGGAACGACCCCGCCTCCGGCGTCTGGCGCCATGCCGATGCCGGCTATGACATCGCAGTGCAATGCGCCCGCGACAACGGCTTGCGCCTGCCCTCGATCCTTGGGAACTAGGGCGTCATGACACGGGCAATGCGCCCGACGGCCCACTGCGAAAGGGTAGCGCGCCCGACCTGCGGGGCGGGCGAAGCGCCGCCCCGGGGCGGGTCGGGCGCTGCCCGGGGTTGCCCCGGGCGAAACCTGCCTGATCCACCGCAGCGCACCGTCTCAATCGGAGAGCCGCGCCCATGACCGCCGACAGACCCGCCACCCGGCACCAGCAGATCCTCGACGAGGTTCGCGGCGCCATCCTGGCCGGCCACTGGCCCCCGGCCACCGCCTGCCGAACGAAACCGACATGGCGCTGCACTACCGCGTGTCGCGCATGACGGTGAACAAGGCACTGGGCCAGCTGACGCGCGACGGCTACCTCGACCGCAGGCGCAAGGGCGGCACCTTCGTCGCCCGCCCGCTCGGCCGCTCGGCGGTGATGGAAATCGCCGCCGTCGCAGATGAGGTGCAGGCCACCGGCGCCACCTATGGCTTCCGCCTCATCGCGCGGCAGGTCCGCCCCGCCACAAAGGCCGACCGCGCCGATATCGGCACCGGCGGGCCGCTGCGGCTTCTCGCGCTCGAAACCCTGCACCTCGCCGATGCCACACCCTTCTGCCATGAAAGCCGCCTGATCAGCCTCGCCGCCGTGCCCACCGCGGAAACCGCCGACTTCGCGCAGGAACCCGCCGGCCCCTGGCTCCTGCGCCAGCAACCCTGGAGCAGCGCCGAACACCTGATCCGCGCCGTCACCCCCACCGCCGCACTTGCCCGCAGCCTGGGCATACCGGCCACCACCGCCTGCCTGCAGATCGACCGCCGCACCGAATTCGAGGGCCAGCCGATCACCTTCGCCCGCCTCACCTATCCCGGCGCCCTGCACCAGCTCGCCGCCCGCTTCTCCCCCGCCGGCGAACCGCAGCCCTGAAAAGTCCAGCCCAAACCGGCCGGCCCGCCCCCGCAAACGCCCCCTGCCGCTTTCCCTTCGGAAAATATCCCACGGGGGAAGGGCGAATGCCCGCATTCGCCCGCGGGGGTGTGAAACCCCCGTCCCCGGCCAGAAAGTTAACAAATCCTGAATCCGGACAGGCTAACCCATTGGAATCCTTTGCGTCCCCCAGCGTCCCATCCCGGGACGCTAGTCGAACACCCCCGCGACCCGCCCGAACAGCATGAAGGCCCGCGCCGTCCGCGTATCGGCCAGATCGGCCAGCTCCGCATCGCTGGCATTCGGCTCGAACACCGCAAAGGTCTTGTCAAAGGTCCGCAGGAAATGATGCGCCGCATCGCGGAACACCGTATCCTCCCGCATCCGCGCCGCCGTCAGCGCCAGGCTCGACCGGTCGCGGATCCCGCCCAGCGCCGCGATCCCCCGCCCCCGCTCGCCCGCCGCAAAGCGCCGCCACAGATCGGGCCGCGCCAGCTCGGGCTTCAGGTCATCCATGTAGATGCCCTCCTGGCTCAAGAGCGTCAGCACATCCTGGGCCGAGCGGATCAGCCGCGCCACCGTCCGGTCCTCCAGCGCCAGCCGCAGGGCGCGAAACCCCTCCTTGTCCTCGGGCGTCTCGGGAAAATGCAGCGCCCGGATGAAATCGCTCACCGACAGGGGCGGCCGCATCTCCTCGGCCGGGGTTCCCAGCGCCAGCCGCGGCTCCTCGGCCTCGGGGTCCGGTTTCGGCACCGCCAGCGCCGCCTTGCGGTCGGCCGAGGGCACGCTCAACGAGGCATCGCGGCGGCTGGTAAAGGTGGCCAGCACCGTCTCGGCCTGGCGGGTGGCGCTGGCGATCTCGTCCAGCTTCTTCTCGACCGCCGGCGGCAACCCCGTCGCCTGCACCTGCGCCGAGGTCTGCATGTAGGACGTCCGCATCGCATCCACCGCCGCCTGCAACCGCATCGCCTCGGCCCGCAGGTCGCGCACCGACCGCAGGGTGATCACCGCCACCCAGATCAGCGCCAGGGGCAGAAAGACGATCAGCAGCGTCATCACCAGACCCAGCGTCTGGACATCGTCGCCCGGCGGCGAGGCCAGGATATAGGCCAGCACCGCCACCACCCAGACCACCGACAGCAAGGCCGCCACGATCTCGGTCACGCGCGCCGACCTGCCCCGTTCGGCTTCTGCCGCAAGGCCAAGGTCAGGAAGGCGGCCCGGAGTTTCTGCCATGATCAGACGTAGCGGACCGAGAGGATTTCATAGCTGCGCCGCCCGCCGGGGGTGACCACGTCGACGCTGTCGCCTTCGTCCTTGCCGATCAGCGCGCGGGCCAGCGGAGAGCGGATGTTCAGCAGCCCCGCCTCGATATTCGCCTCGACCTCGCCGACGATCTGATAGGTCTTTTCCTCGTCGCTGTCCTCGTCGACGATCTGCACCGTCGCCCCGAACTTGACCGAGCCGGACAGCCGCGCCGGGTCGATCACCTCGGCCAGCGACAGGATGCCTTCCAGCTCCTTGATCCGCCCCTCGATGAAGCCCTGCTTTTCGCGCGCGGCGTGGTATTCGGCATTCTCCGACAGGTCGCCATGGGCCCGCGCCTCGGCGATGTCGCGGATCACCGCGGGCCGCGCCTCGGTCTTCAGCTGCTTCAGCTCTTCGTCCAGCGCATCAAAGCCGCGCCGCGTCATCGGGATCTTTTCCATAGGTCCACCAGTCAAAATAATAAGCCACGGCCCAAGCGTCACCCGGGCCATGACTTCGCGTCCGTCCTGCCACAAATCATCGCATGGCCGCATGAATTGCAAGCGGGAATGCCGGGCCGGATCGGCGGCAGGTCGCCTTTGGCTCAGATTGTTGCGGCGGTTCTGCGATGCACTGTCCTGATGTTGCGTCACGGTTGACCTTGGCCTGCCCATGGGGCAATCACCTCTGGCCAAGGGAGCCAGCGGGGAACGGGGAAGAACCATGAGCCAGATCCAGCGCGAGTCGATGGAATATGATGTCGTCATCGTGGGCGCGGGGCCGGCCGGCCTGTCCGCCGCGATCCGGCTGAAGCAACTGGACCCCGAGCGGTCGGTCGTGGTGCTGGAGAAGGGGTCCGAGGTCGGCGCGCATATCCTGTCGGGCGCGGTGCTGGACCCGTCGGGCCTGGATGCCCTGCTGCCCGGATGGCGCGACATGGGCGCGCCGATCACCGTGCCGGTCAAGCATGACAATTTCTACATGCTGGGCGAATCCGGCCAGATCCGCATCCCGAATTTCCCGATGCCGCCGCTGATGTCGAACCACGGCAACTACATCGTCTCGATGGCCAATGTCTGCCGCTGGATGGCCGGCGTGGCCGAGGGCCTGGGCGTCGAGATCTTTCCGGGCATGTCCTGTTCGGAACTGGTCTATGACGGCAATCGCGTCGCCGGCGTGGTGGCCGGCGAATTCGGCCGCGACCCCGAAACGGGCGAGCCGGGACCGTCCTATGAACCGGGGATGGAACTGCGCGGCAAGTATGTCTTCCTGTCCGAAGGGGTGCGCGGCAGCCTGGCGAAAGAGGTCATCGCAAGATACGAGCTGTCAAAGGGCCGTTGCCCGCAGAAATTCGGCATCGGCATGAAGGAGATCTGGGAAATCGACCCGGCCAAGCACCGGCCGGGCACGGTGACCCATACGATGGGCTGGCCGCTGGGCAAGAATGCCGGTGGCGGCAGCTTTATATATCACCTTGAAAACAATCAGGTTTACATCGGGTTCGTGGTTCACCTGAACTATCAGAACCCCCACCTGTACCCCTATATGGAATTCCAGCGGTTCAAGCATCACCCGATGGTGGCCGACCTGCTGGAGGGCGGCAAGCGCGTGGCCTATGGCGCGCGGGCGATTTCCGAGGGCGGCTGGCAGTCGATGCCCAGGATGGTGGCGCCGGGCGTGGCGCTCTTGGGCTGTTCGGTCGGCATGGTCAATGTGCCGCGCATCAAGGGCAACCACAACGCGATGCTGTCGGGCAAGGCCGCGGCCGAGGCGGCGGATGCCGCGATCCGCGCCGGGCGCATGGGCGACGAACTGGCCGATTACGAGACCGAAGTGCGCACCGGCGCCATCGGCAAGGACCTGAAGAAGGTGCGCAACGTCAAGCCGCTGTGGTCGAAATACGGCCTGGTCGCCAGCCTGATGGGCGGCGGCCTGGACATGTGGCTGAACACAATCGGCCTGACCGCCTTTGGCACCCTGCGGCATGGCAAGTCGGACGCGGCGGCCACCGGCAAGGCGGCGGATTTCAAGAAGATCGACTACCCCAAGCCGGACGGAAAGCTGTCGTTCGACCGCCTGACCAACGTCGCCTTCAGCTTTACCAACCATGACGAGAACCAGCCGGCGCACCTGCGGCTGAAAGACCCGTCGATCCCGGTCAAGGTCAATCTGCCGCAATATGACGAACCGGCGCAGCGCTATTGCCCCGCCGGGGTCTATGAGGTGCTGGGCGAGGGCGCCGAGGCGACCTTCCGGATCAATTTCCAGAACTGCGTCCACTGCAAGACCTGCGACATCAAGGACCCCAGCCAGAACATCACCTGGACCACGCCGATGGGCGGGGGCGGCCCGAACTACCCCAACATGTGACGCGGGGGCGGGGCCGGCGGCCTCACGCAAGTGTCAGCGGCAAAACGGGCAAGTCGGGCCGGTCAGGCCCGCCCGACATTGCCAGCCGCGCCGGTGGCGGCTAGCCTCTGGCCAGATCGTTACCCCGAAAGGCCCGCCATGCGCATCACCCGTCGTCCCGCTTTCGCCGCCCTGTTGCTGTCGGCGGCCCTGTTGGGTGGTGCGCCCGTTGCGGCCCAGGACAACCCCGCGCCGGCGGACGGGTCCGATGCGGGCGGCAATACCGGCATCACCGCCGAGGTGGTGATCGTCGACACCCCGGACGGCGATTCCGGCGCCTATCTGGCCGCGCGCGTGGCCGAGAGCGAGAACGACTTTCGCGCCGCCGCCGCCTGGTATGAACGCGCGCTGATCTCTGACCCGGCGAACGTGGCGCTGATCGAGGGCGCGCTTTACGCCGAATTGTCGCTGGGCAATTTCGACAAGGCGCTGTTCCTGGCCCGGTCGCTGGGTGACGATGCCCGCGACGACCAGTTGGCCGGTTTTGTCTTTGACGCGACCGAGGCGGCGGCCGGCGATTTCGCCGCGCTGATCCAGGCCGGCAAGGATGGCCGCAAGGTCGGCCCGCTGCTGGATGAACTGGTGGTCGCCTGGGCCAAGCTGGGCGCCGGCGACATGTCCGAGGCGCTGAAGGATTTCGACGCCGTGGCCGAGATCCAGGGCATGGAGGCGGTGGGGCTCTATCACAAGGCGCTGGCGCTGGCGGTGGCAGGCGATTTCGAGGGCGCCGAAAGGATCCTGTCCGGCGAGGCGGCCGGGCCGATCAACCTGAACCGCCGCGGGGTCATCGCGCGGGTGGAAATCCTCAGCCAGCTGGAACGCAACGCCGACGCGCTGACCCTCTTGGACCGCACCTTCGGCACCGAGGCAGAGCCGTCGCTCGACGCGCTGCGCGGCCGGTTGCAGGCGGGCGAGCCGCTGCCCTTCTCGGTCGTTCCCGATGCAAAGGCGGGCATCGCCGAAGTGTTCTTTACCATCGGCACCCTGCTGCTGGGCGAGGCGGATTCGGCCTATGTCCTGGTCCACAGCCGGGTGGCGAACCACCTGGACCCGGCCAATGACGAGGCGCTGCTGCTGACCGCCCGCGCGCTGGAAGATCTGGGCCAGCACGATCTGGCGGTGGAAACCTATGCCGCCTTTCCCAAGGACAGCCCGGCCTATTACAGCGCCGAGATCGGCCGTTCCGACGCGCTTTATGCCGCCGGCCGCAAGGAGGCCGCGATCGAGGCGCTGCAATCGCTGACCCGCATCCAGCCCGACCTGGTGGTGGCGCACAGCGCCCTGGCCGACGTGCTGCGCCGCGAGGACCGCTGCGCCGAGGCGATCCCGTCCTATGACACCGCCCTGACCCTGGTGCCCAAGGTCGAGGACCAGCACTGGACCCTGTTCTTCAGCCGCGGCATCTGCCACGAGAAACTGAAGGACTGGCCAAAGGCCGAGGCCGATTTCCGCCGCGCGCTGGAATTGCGCCCCGGCCAGCCGCAGGTTCTGAACTATCTGGGCTATTCGCTGGTGGACCGGGGCCTGAACCTGGACGAGGCGCTGCAACTGATCCAGCAGGCGGTGCGGGCCGAACCCGACGCCGGCTACATCATCGACAGCCTGGCCTGGGCCTATTTCCGGCTGGGCCGCTATGAGGACGCGCTGGCGCCGATGGAAAAGGCCTCGCTGCTGGAACCGGTGGATGCGGTGGTCACCGATCACCTGGGCGATGTCTACTGGATGGTGGGCCGCAAGCGCGAGGCGGAATTCCAGTGGCATCGCGCCCTGTCCTTTGCCCCCGAGGAAAAAGAGGCCGCCCGCATCCGCCGCAAGCTGGAGGTCGGGCTGGACGAAGTGATGCGCACCGAAGCCGCCGCGCCGGCGGCGCAGACCGGCAATGACAACTGAGACCGAGTTTGCCCCGGCCAAGATCAACCTGACCCTGCATGTCACCGGCCGGCGTGGTGACGGCTATCACCTGCTGGACAGTCTGGTGACATTTGCCGAGGTGGGCGACCGGGTCAGCATCGGCCCCGGCGACGGGCTGCGCATAACGGGGCCGCAGGCCAGGGGGCTGGGCGCCGGCGACGACAACCTGTGCCGCCGTGCCGCGGCCGCGATGGGCGGCGGCGTGGCGATCACCCTGGAAAAACACCTGCCGGTGTCATCGGGCATCGGCGGCGGATCGGCCGATGCGGCGGCGACGTTGCGGGCGATGGCGCGGCTGGGCCGGCCGCTGCCCGATGCCGGGGCGCTGCTGGCGCTGGGGGCCGACGTGCCGGTTTGCCTGGCCGGCACCCCCACCCGGATGACCGGCGTGGGAGAGCGCCTGACCCCCGTCAGCCTGCCGCCGGGCTGGCTGGTCCTGGCCAATCCGGGGGTTGCGCTGTCGACGCCGCAGGTGTTCGGCGCGCTGTCCCGCCGCGACCATGCGCCGATGCCTGCCGACCTGCCCCCCCCCCCCCAGCGCGACGCCCAGCAGCTTGCCGGTTTTCTGGCGCAGCAGCGCAACGATCTGGAGCCGTCGGCAACCGCGCTGGCCCCGGTGATCGCGCAGGTTCGGGCGGCGCTGGCGGCGCAGCCCGGCTGCCTGCTGTCGCGCATGTCCGGGTCTGGCGCGACCTGTTTTGGCCTGTTTGCCGAGGGGCCAGCGGCCGCCGCCGCCGCCCGCGCCATTGGTCGGGCCCAGCCGCAATGGTGGGTTGCCGCCGGCCGGATGATCAGTTCAGCCGACTGACCACATAGGCCGCCAGATCCGACAGCATCTGCCGCAGCGGATGGTCGGGCAGCGACTGGAGCGCCTGCCTGGCCGTGGCCGACCAGCCCAGCGCCTGATCCCGCGCCGCCTGCAGCGCGCCATGCCGCGCCATCAGGTCCAGCGCCTGTTGCAGGTCGCCGTCGCGCTGGTCGCCCTTTTCGATCACCCGCTGCCAGAAGGCGCGTTCCTCGGGCGAGGCGGCGGCCACCGCCTTGATCACCGGCAGGGTCAGCTTGCGTTCACGGAAATCATCGCCGGTGTTCTTGCCGATGGCGGCAGAGGACCCGCCGTAATCCAAGAGGTCATCGGCGATCTGAAAGGCGATGCCCAGCGCGTCGCCATAGGTGTGCAACGCCTGCACCTGCGGCTCTGGCACGCCGGCGATGACGCCCCCCACCTCGGTCGCGGCGGAAAACAGCGCCGCGGTCTTGCCGCGGATCACCTTCAGATAGGTATCCTCGGTGGTGGCCAGATCCTGCGCCGCGGTCAGTTGCAGCACTTCGCCCTCGGCGATGACCGCAGAGGCATTGGCCAGGATGTCCAGCACCCGCAGCGACCCGGTTTCCACCATCAACTGAAAGCTGCGGGCAAAAAGATAGTCGCCGACCAGCACGCTGGACTTGTTGTCCCACAGCAGGTTGGCGGTCGGCCGCCCGCGGCGGCGTTCGCTTTCGTCGACCACGTCATCATGCAAGAGCGTCGCGGTATGGATGAATTCCACCGTGGCCGCCAGCTTCTGGTGGTCGGTGCCGGCATAGCCGCACAGCCGCGCGGCGGCCAGCGTCAGCATCGGCCGCAGCCTCTTGCCGCCCGCCTCGATCAGATGCGCCGTAACCTCGGGGATGCGCGGGGCATGTTCGCTGGCCATCCGGTCGCGGATCAGCGCGTTCACCGCCGCCATGTCCGCGGCCAGATAGGCAGACAGCCGGTCTTGCGGCCCCTGTTTCGGCTGATCCGACACTCCGTCCATTCCCCACCCTTCGCGGCGCGGCCTTGCCCCCTGCGGCGGCCACGGCTAATTCCGTTGCATGAAGGAACTTCTGCGCACGACCGACCCTACGGTGATCGCCTTTGCAACCGCCCTTCTTCAGGGTGAGGGTATAGCCGCCTTCGCCATGGACGTAAACATGAGCGTCCTTGACGGAAGCCTTGGATTCCTGCCGCAAAGATTGATGGTGGCGGACCGCGACCTGTTCATGGCGCGGTCGATCTGCCGCGACAACGGGCTGGAGCCGGTGGCGTGACCTTTCCCGAAGACCAGCTGACCGACGACAAGTTCCTGTGCGGCCGGTTGCGGCTGTTGCAGCCGGCGCGCGGCTACCGGGCCGCCACCGATGCGGTGCTGCTGGCGGCCTGTTGCCCAGCCGAGACCGGGCAATCGGTGCTGGACCTGGGCTGCGGCGCCGGGGCGGCATCGCTGTGCCTGGCCGCGCGGGTGCCGGGCCTGCGGCTGGCCGGGCTGGAGCTGCAGCCGGAGTATGCCGAGCTTGCCCGTCGCAACGCCGAACGCAACGGCGTGGCGATGCAGGTGGAAACCGGCGACCTGACGCGGATGCCGGCGCCCTTGCGCCACGATTTCGACCATGTCATCGCCAATCCGCCCTGGTATCCGCCCGGTGGCACGCCCTCGCCTGTCCGGGTCCGGGCCACCGCGATGCAGGTGCAACTGCCGCTGTCGGCCTGGGTGCAGGCGGCGACCCGGCGGCTGGCCCCCGGCGGCTGGCTGACGCTGATCGCCGGCACCGACAGCCTACCCGAGCTGCTGTCATCGCTGTCGCCCAAGCTGGGCTCTGCCATGGTGCTGCCGCTGGCGGCGCGGACCGGGCGGCCGGCGCTGCGGGTGATCCTGCGGGCGCGCAAGGGCGGTCGCGCCGCCTTTCGCCTGCTGGCGCCCTTTGTCATCCATGACGGTGCCGCACATGACGGCGACCGCGAAAGCTATACCCCCGCCGCCAATTCGGTTCTGCGTGAGGGCGGCGACCTTCTGCCGCTGTTCGTCGCAGTTTAGGCATATCGGCCCCGCCGGGCGCCGATTATGGGTGACACGACTCGGGTTCCGTGATGCACTGGTCTTGTAGTTGTTACAAAGACAGGAGGATGGACATGACGATTGCTTCGCATCTGCAGGAACTGCGCAAGAAGCACGAACACCTCTCCGCGATGGTCGAGGAAGCCCAGCGCAGCCCCGGGATCGACGATCTGCAGATTGCCGAATGGAAGAAGCAGAAGCTGAAGATCAAGGAAGAGATCACCCGCCTGTCGCAGCCGCACTGACGGCCAGGGCTATTTCCTAGCGGCCAGGGCCGCACCGCCGGCGATCAGCACCGCCGCCACAAGAATGGCATAAGACGGTGCTGTGACGCCGGCGACCACCAGGGCCAGCGTCGACAACAGCGGCGCCGCATAAGAGGCGACACCCAAAAGCTGGATGTCGCCTTTCTTCATGCCGATGTCCCAGGTGAAGAACGCCGCCCCCACCGGGCCCAGGCCCAGCGCCAGAACCGCCAGCCAGCCGCGCGGATCCTGCGGCCAGGCGGTGGTTTCAAACGCCAGGTGCGTCACCAGCGACAGGGCAGCGGTCGCCAGGCAGAACACCGTCACCGTCTCGGTCGGCACCGCACCCAGCCGCCGCGACAACACCGAATAGCCGGCCCAGACCAGCGCGCAGGCGAAGGCCAGCACGAACCCCGGAACCGAGCCACCGCCCGCCTGATCGCGGCCCAGGATGATCAGCACCGCACCGGCAAAGGCGATCAGCGCGCCCAGCACATGGCGCAGGGTCAGACGCTCGCCCGGCAAGAGCCCCGAAAACAGCACGATGAACAGCGGCCAGAGATAGGCGATCAGCCCGGTTTCGGCCGAGGGGGCCAGCCGGAAGGCGGTGAAATACAGCGCGTGATAGCCGAAAAGGCCAAGCGTGCCAAAGGCATAGACCCGCCATGACACGCCGCGCAGCGCCGAGGTTCCCTTGCGGATGGTCCAGGCCAGGCCGATTGCCCCGCCGATGGCAAAGCACAGCGCGTTCAGCAGAAAGGGCGGCACCGGCGCCGAACCGATGGTCAAGAGCGCCAGCAGCGACCACATCAGGATCGCGGTAAAGCCGATCAGTGTTGCGCGCCCTTTGGTCACCGCGATCCCCCTGTTCCTGCCGGCCCTGCATAAGGGGTGGTGGGGGCAAGGAAAAGGCCGCCCCAGGGGGCGGCCGATGATTGTTTGCGCGGTCCGGGTCGCTCGTCGTTGACTTCGTCACTCCTCGCGCGGTCCCCGACGAGGAGACGAAGTCGAACGAGGAGGCATGGGTCAGACGAAGAACTGACCGCCGTTCGCCGAGATGGTCGAGCCGGTGATGAACCCGGCGTCGTCCGAGGCCAGGAACACCACGCAGCGCGCGATCTCTTCCGGTTCGCCCAGACGGCCCACCGGGATCTGGGGGATGATCCGCTCGGCCAGCACCTTCTCGTCGATCGCCCGCACCATTTCCGTGCCGATATAGCCCGGGCAGATCGCGTTCACCGTGATGCCGGCCCGCGCGCCTTCCTGCGCCAGCGCCTTGGTAAAGCCCAGGTCGCCCGACTTGGCCGCCGAATAGTTCGCCTGCCCGGCCTGGCCCTTCTGGCCGTTGATCGACGAGATGTTGACCACGCGGCCGAACTTGCGGTCGCGCATCCCCGACCACAGCGGGTGGGTCATGTTGAACAGGCCGGTCAGGTTGGTGTCGATCACCTCTTTCCACTGGCCGGGGGTCATCTTGTGGAACATCGCGTCACGGGTGATGCCGGCATTGTTCACCAGCACGTCGACCGGGCCCAGATCGGCCTCGACCTTGGCGATGCCGGCGGCGCAGGCGTCGTAGTCGGCCACCGACCATTTGTAGGTGGGAATGCCGGTTTCCTTGGTAAAGGCCGCAGCCGCCTCGTCATTGCCGGCGTAGTTCGCCGCGACCTTGTAGCCCGCCGCCTTCAGCGCGACCGAGATCGCCGCGCCAATGCCGCGCGACCCGCCGGTGACCAATGCAACCCGTGCCATGATGATTCTCCTCCTGAGGTATGCGTAAGTATGCCGTTGAAATCCTGTTACCCAAATGAAATCGGGCGCGCAACATTATTGCGCGCCCGATTCATCTATGCGTCTTGATGCTGCAGCGCAGCAACAGCCTCAGGCATTCTCGAGGCAGAGCGCCACGCCCATGCCGCCGCCGATGCACAGCGTCGCCAGACCCTTCTTGGCGCCGCGACGGCCCATTTCGTGAATCAGCGTGTTCAGGATGCGGCAGCCCGAGGCGCCGATCGGGTGGCCGATGGCGATGGCGCCGCCGTTGACGTTCACGATCGACGGATCCCAGCCCATGTCCTTGTTCACCGCGCAGGCCTGGGCGGCAAAAGCCTCATTCGCCTCGACCAGATCCAGGTCGCCGACCTTCCAGCCGGCCTTGTCCAGCGCCTTGCGGCTGGCGTAGATCGGGCCGACGCCCATGATCGAGGGGTCAAGCCCGGCGGTCGCATAGGACGCGATCCGCGCCAGCACCTTCAGCCCGCGCTTCTCGGCCTCTTTATCCGTCATCAACAGCACCGCCGCCGCGCCGTCGTTGATGCCGCTGGCATTGGCCGCCGTCACCGTGCCGTCCTTGATGAAGGCCGGGCGCAGTTTCTGCATCGATTCCAGCGTGGCGCCGTGGCGGATGTATTCGTCGGCATCCACCACGATGTCGCCCTTGCGGGTCTTGACGGTGAAGGGGATGATCTCGTCCTTGAACTTGCCGGCCTTCTGCGCCGCCTCGGCCTTGTTCTGGCTTTCCAGCGCGAACTGATCCTGCATGTCGCGGGAAATCTGCCACTGCGCGGCGACATTCTCGGCGGTCTGGCCCATGTGATAGCCGTTGAAGGCATCCCACAACCCGTCCCTGATCATCGAATCGATGAAATTCAGGTCGCCCATCTTCTGGCCGGCGCGCAGGTGCGCGACATGGGGCGACAGGCTCATGCTCTCCTGGCCGCCGGCGACGACGATCCGGGCGTCGCCCAGTTGCACATGCTGCGCGCCCAGCGCCACCGCCCGCAGGCCCGAGCCGCAGACCTGGTTCAGGCCCCAGGCGCTGGCCTCTTTCGCCAGCCCGGCCTTGATCGCGGCCTGGCGGGCCGGGTTCTGGCCCTGGCCGGCGGTCAGCACCTGGCCCAGGATCGCCTCTTCGACCTCGGCCTTGTCGATGCCGGCGCGGGCGACCACGCCATCGATCACCGCCGCGCCCAGGTCATGCGCAGGCGTATTGGCGAACGAGCCGTTGAAGCTGCCCACGGCGGTCCGTCCCGCCGACACGATTACGACATTGGTCATGCTGTGCCCTCTCCTCAGGTCATGTCACGCAATTGCGCCCGAGAATGGAATTAGGCTTTTCCCCGCCTCACCGCAAGAAAGTTGCGCGGCACTGCGGCATAATGGGCGCGCGGGCGTCAGCCGCCCTGCCGGCCCTTGCGGAAACGGGTGAAATCCGGCGTCACCTCGGGCGGGCCGAAGTAATAGCCCTGCAGGCAGCCCACGCCATGTTCGCGCAGCCAATGCGCCTCGGCCGCGGTTTCCACCGATTCCGCGACAAGGAACATGTTGAATTCCTTGGCCATTGCGATGGCGGCCTTGACGATGGGCTGGTTCCGTTCCGACCGTTCGATCCCGCGGATGAACAGGCCGTCCAGCTTGGCGATCTCGAAGCGGAACTCTGACAAGAGCTGCAAAGATGTGGCGCCGGCACCGAAATCGTCCAGCGTAAAGGCGATCTGCTGCGCCCGCAGATCCTTCATGAAGGGAATCAGCACATCAGGCATCTGCATGGCGCTGGCCTCGCTGATCTCCAGAATCAGGCCGCGGCCCAGCGCCGGCTGCATCCTGAGCGCCTGGCGCAGGCTTTGCGTCCATTTCTTGTAGCCGATCGACCGGGCCGACATGTTCACCGCGATTCGGACACCGGGGTTGCGTTGCAGGGTCGACAGGCCCAGTTGCAGCGCCGCCACGTCGATTTCCCGGCCCAGTTCCTGCGTCTCGGCCACATCCATGAAGTCGCGCGCCGGAATGACCCGGTCCTGCGGGTCCAGCAGCCGGATATAGCCTTCGTAGAACCCGATGATCGAAGGATCGGCGGCATAGACGGCCGGCTGGAACGCCAGCCGCATCCGTTTCAGCGCCAGCGCCGCCGACACCATGGCCAGCGTCTCGCGGTCGGCAGAGGACACCGCCACCGACAAGGGCGTGGCCAGATCGGCCTCCAGCGTGAACCTGGGCCGGTCCGGCCCTTTCATGAAACTCATCCCGCCCCCCAGGCGACACATGCAACTTCGGGTGACACCCTGCGCCGGGAAAGGTAAAACCGGGCTGAACTTTCGGCATTTCAGTCGAAGTCGAACCACTTTGCCGAGGCCGCATGACCGAACAGACCCAACGTTGCACCTGGTGCGGCACCGATCCTCTCTACGTCGCCTATCACGACACCGACTGGGGCCGCCCCGAGCGCGACCCCCGCGCGCTGTGGGAAAAGCTGATCCTCGACGGGTTCCAGGCCGGGCTCAGCTGGATCACCATCCTGCGCAAGCGCGAGAATTTCCGCACCGCCTTTCGCGGCTTTCACCCCGCCGAGATCGCCACCTGGGGCGAGGACGAGGTGACACGCCTGCTGGCCGACCCCGGCATCGTCCGCCATCGCGGCAAGATCGAGGGCACCATCAGATCGGCCCGCGCCTATCTGGACATCGAGGCGCAAGAGGGGTTCTCGCCCTTTCTGTGGTCCTTTGTCGGCGGCAGCCCGGTGCAGAACCGGTTCGCCACCATGGCGCAGGTGCCGACCGAAACCGCCGAAAGCCGCGCCATGTCACGGGCGCTGAAGGCCCGCGGCTTTGCCTTTTGCGGCCCCACCATCACCTATGCCTTCATGCAGGCCGTCGGCATGGTGAACGACCACATGACCCATTGCCCCTGCCACGACGCCTGCGCCAAATTGGCCTGAGCCGCGGCCCAGCCCCTTCAACTTTGCGCCGCAACGACGCATATAGACGCCGACAGGAAAACAAGAGGACGACATGCTTGGTCTTGGCGAACCCACCGCTGCCCCTGCGGGCGATCTGATCAAGGACGGCTCCGAGGCCAGCTTCATGGCCGACGTGATCGAAACCTCGCGCGAGGTTCCGGTGATCGTCGATTTCTGGGCCACCTGGTGCGGCCCCTGCAAGACGCTTGGCCCCGCGCTCGAGGCGGCCGTGACCGCCGCCAAGGGCAAGGTCCGCATGGTCAAGATCGACGTCGACCAGAACCAGGCCATCGCCGCGCAACTGCGCATCCAGTCGATTCCCACCGTCTATGCCTTTTGGCAGGGCCAGCCGGTCGACGGTTTTCAGGGTGCGCTGCCGGGGTCCGAGATCAAGAAGTTCATCGACAAGATTTCCGCGCTGGCCGGCGACGGCGGCCTGGCCGAGGCGATCGCCGCGGCCGAGGAAATGCTGGAGCAGGGCGCCCTGGCCGATGCGCTGGAAACCTTTGCCGCGATCCTTGAGGAAGAACCCGAGAACCCCGCCGCCTATGCCGGGCTGGCGCGGGCGCAACTGGCCGCCGGCAATGCCGACCAGGCCGAGGCCTTCCTGAACGCCGCCCCCGCCGCCATCGCCAAAGCCAAGGACCTGGAAGCCGTCCGCGCCCAGCTGGAACTGGCCCGCCAGGCCGCCAATGCCGGCCCCGAGGCCGAATTGCGCGCCGCGGTCGAGGCCGACCCGGCCAATCACCAGGCCCGCTTTGACCTGGCGGTGGCGCTGAATGCCAGCGGCAAGGTCGAAGAGGCGGTCGACCAGCTTCTCGACCTGTTCCGCCGCGACCGCGAATGGAACGACGGCGCCGCCAAGGCACAGCTGTTCACCATCTTCGAGGCGCTGAAGCCGCAGGATCCGGTGGTCCTGAAGGGCCGGCGCAAACTTTCGTCGATGATCTTTGCCTGAACGGCAGGGCGGGCTACCTTGAGCGTCATGATCAGGCCCGCCGACCTTCCCGCGTTGCTGCCCGTCTTTCCGCTGCCCGGCGCAGTGGTGCTGCCGCGCGGGCGCCTGCCGCTGCATATCTTCGAGCCGCGCTATCTGGCCATGGTCGAGGACGCGCTGAAGACGCCGCAGCGGCTGATCGGGATGATCCAGCCGCGCGAGACGCCGGGCGGCGATGCCCGCCTGCATGCCATCGGCTGCGCCGGCCGGCTGACCGCCTTTTCCGAAACCGAGGACGGCCGCTACATGATCACCCTGACCGGCGTATCGCGGTTTCGCCTGCTGGAGGAAACGGCGGGCTTTACCCCCTATCGCCGCTTCAACGTCGACTGGCACGACTTTGGCCGCGATCTGGGCCCGGTGGAAACCGACCCCGCGCTGGACCGCGACGCGCTTTACGCCGCCCTGGCGCGGTATTTCGCCGAGCAGAACCTGTCGACCGACTGGGACAGCCTGAAGACGGCCGAGCCCGAGCATCTGATCAACACGCTGTCGATGCTGCTGCCCTTCTCGCCCGAGGACAAGCAGGCCCTGCTCGAGGCGCCCAGCCTCTGCACCCGGCGCGAGACGCTGGTGACCCTGATGGAATTTGCCCTGCGTGGCGGGGCCTCGGACGAGGTGATGCAATGACCGACGCGACTGCCCATGACCGCCGCATGCTAGAGGCGCTGGTCTGCCCCGTCACCCATGCGGTGCTGACCTATGATGCCGAGCGGCAGGAACTGATCTCGCGCGCGGCCAACCTGGCCTTTCCCATCCGCGACGGCATTCCGGTGATGCTGGTGGCCGAGGCCCGGCCGCTGGACTAGGTCAGATCGGCTTGCCGGCCAGCAGGCGCGGCAATTCGCCTTGCAGCCCGGCCGCCTGCCGGATGAACCCGCGGCGCAGCCCGGGCCATGCGTTGACCAGCCCCAGCCCCAGGTCGCGCCCCAGCCGCAGCAGCGGATTATCGTTGGAAAACAGCCGGTTCACGCCATCCATCCCCAAGGCCAGCGCGGTCGAGTCGAACCGGCGCCAGCGTTGGTATTCGTCCAGCACCACCGCATTGCCGATATCCTCGCCGCGCCGCGCCGCCAGGATCACCACCTCGGCCAGCGCCCCCACGTCGCGCAGCCCCAGGTTCAGGCCCTGCCCCGCGATCGGATGCACGCCATGCGCCGCATCGCCCACCAGCGCCACCCGCTCGGCCACGAAGCGTTCGGCCAGCGACAGCGACAGCGGATAGGTGAACCGCGCCCCGGCCAGCGCAATCTCGCCCAGAAAGTCGCCGAACCGCGGCCGCAGCGCCGCCAGATAGCCCTCATCGTCCAGCGCCTGGATCGCCGCCGCCGCGTCGTCGGTCTCGCTCCAGACGATCGAGGAATGATGCCCGCCCGCCAGCGGCAGGATCGCCAGCGGACCAGCGGGCATGAAGAACTGATGCGCCGTGCCCTGATGGTCCTTTTCGTGGTGGATCGCCGTCACCAGCGCGGTCTGCCCGTAGCCCCAGCCCTGCCGCCGGATCCCGGCCCGCGCCGCCACGCCCGACCCGCGCCCGTCGCAGCCGACCAGAAGCCGCCCCGCCAGCCGCCGCCCCGAGGCCAGCGTGACCGTCACCCCCTGCGGCGCAACCTCTTGCGACACCACGCTTTCGCCGGAAATCAGCGTGATCTTCGGCTCGGCCGCCATCGCCGCCAGAAAGGCCGCATACAGGTGCCGGTCCTCGACCAT
The DNA here is from genome assembly GCA_041397345.1 of Paracoccaceae bacterium. GTDB lineage: Bacteria > Pseudomonadota > Alphaproteobacteria > Rhodobacterales > Rhodobacteraceae > Pseudogemmobacter. The sequence continues at coordinate 129,181 of JAWKWU010000008.1, read as the reverse complement.
ATGGCCCATCGGGCCTTCCTCGATCTCGGCGGCGTCAAAGGCCAGGAAGAAGGGGGCGGCGCCGCGCCCGGCATGGCCGTCGCTGGCCTTGATCTTCAGCATCGGCTGCGCCTGCCCGGCCACCGCCGGCCAGACCCCGATGCCCTGCAACAGCCGCCGGGAGGCGATGGCCAGCGCATAGGCCCGCCCGTCGAACCCCGCCTCGGCCCGCGCCGGCGCCGGCCGCGCGTCGATCACCGCGACCCGCAGCCCGCCCTGCGCCAGCGCCAGCGCCAGCGCCGGGCCGTTCAGCCCGCCGCCCGCGATCAGGATATCGGCATCATGTTCCATGTCCCAGACCTAGGACGCGCGCCGGGCATTGTCCATGCGGCTGGCAGTCGCTAGGCTTTCCCCGTCAATTCGGGGGTTTGTATGAGCGGGACCTGGTTCCACATGACGGCGGCCGATCTGGGGCGCGAAATCGACCGTGGCCGGATCAACCCGGTCGAGCTGACCGAGGCCTACCTGGACAAGATCGACAGCCACGCCCTGACCCCGCGCATCTATGCCCGCCTGACCGAAACCCGCGCCCGGGGCGAGGCGATGGGCGCCGCCACCCGCGCCAAGACCGGCTTTCGCAAGGGGCTGCTCGACGGGGTGCCGATCAGCTGGAAGGACCTGTTCGACACCGCCGGCGTGCCGACCGAGGCGGGCTCGGCGCTGTTGCAGGGCCGCACGCCCGGGGCCGATGCCGCCGTGCTGGTGCAGGCGACGCTGGCCGGCACCGTCTGCCTGGGCAAGACCCACATGTCGGAACTGGCCTTTTCCGGCCTGGGCCTGAACCCCGTCACCGCGACGCCGCCCTGCCTGAACGACGATCAGGCCGTGCCCGGCGGGTCGTCCTCGGGGGCGGCAGCATCGGTCGCCTTTGGCCTGGCCGCAGCCGCCATCGGCTCGGACACCGGCGGTTCGGTCCGCATCCCTGCGGCCTGGAACGACCTTGTGGGGCTGAAGACCACCTCGGGGCTGTTGCCGCTGACCGGGGTGGTGCCGCTGTGCGAACGCTTTGACACCATCGGCCCGCTGGCCCATTCGGTCGAGGATTGCGCCCTCTTGTTCGCCGCGATGCAGGGCAGCCGCCCGGTCCGGCTTGACGGCAACAGCCTGGCCGGCGCGCGGCTGGCCGTGCTGGACACCGTGGCGATGGACAGCCTGCGCGACGCGCCCGCCCGGGGCTTTGACGATGCCTGCCAGCGCCTGTCGCGGGCCGGCGCGCGGGTCGAGCGGCTGACCGCGCCCGAAGTGGCCGAGGCGATGGACCTGGCCGGCGCCACCTTTACCGCCGAGGCCTATGCCATCTGGCGCGACACGATCGAGGCGGCGCCGGAAAAGATGTTCCCCCGCATCCTCGACCGCTTCCGCTCGGGCGCGCAGACCAGCGCCACCGACTATATCGCCGCCTGGCGCCGGCTTTACGATCTGCGCCGGCAATGGGCCGCCCGCGCCAGCGGCTATGACGCGGTGATCCTGCCGACCTCGCCGATCCTGCCGCCCAATGCCGACCGGCTGATGTCGGATGACAATTACTATGTCACCGAAAACCTGCTGGCCCTGCGCAACACCCGCATCGGCAACCTGCTGGGTCTTTGCGTGCTGACCCTGCCCACCTCGCAGCCCTCTTGCGGCATCAGCTTCATGGCCCCCGGCCTGGACGAAGGCCGCCTGTTGCGGCTGGGTGCCGCCGCGGAACGGGCGCTGCGATGAGTGGCCCGGCCCGTCCCGGCGAACAGGCCCTGCCCTTCGATCCAGCGGCACGGGCCGACGCCACGCTGTGCTTCATCGGCCGCATCCGCTCGCCCTGGCAACGCGGCGACTGCCCCAAGAACCTGCGCGAGGCGCGCGAACGTGGCGGCGTCTTTGCGGTCGAGATCGACCCGCCCTTTCGCCCCGGCCTTGCCGGGCTGGCCGCGGGCGATCCGGTCATCCTGACCTACTGGACCGGCCAGGCCCGCCGCGACCTGATCGTGCAAAGCCCGGCCCACAGGCCCGCGCCCACCGGGGTCTTTGCCCTGCGCTCTCCGGCCCGGCCCAACCCGCTGGCGCTGGCCGTCACCCGGATCACCGCGCTGGACCCGGCCACCGGGGCAATCGGCATCGAGGCGATCGACGCCTTTGACGGCACGCCCCTGCTGGACATCAAGCCCTGGCTGGCCTCTGTCGACCAGCCGCCCACCCCCTAGCGGGGCAAAAACGCCACAATATTCCGCCCCAACCCCCAGCTATGGTTGGGAAATTCTGGACCGACGCCAAATCAGCCGCTACTCTGGGGCAAACCGGGGCAAAAACGACCCCGGAGCTTGAGGCAGATATGGCGTTTCCTGAGCGGTTCTCGAACCTGCCGGATTATGCGTTTCCGCGGCTGCGGAAACTTCTCGATGCGCACGCCCCCGGCGGCGATCCCATCGCCATGACCATTGGCGAGCCGCGCCACGACATGCCCGAATTCGTCGGCCGCATCCTGGCCGAGAACCTGTCGGGGTTCGGGGTCTATCCGCCGAACGACGGTACACCCGAACTCCTCCGGGCGATTTCCGCATGGATTTCACGGCGTTACGGGGTAGAGGTCGCGGACGACCGTCTGATGGTGCTGAACGGCACCCGCGAAGGCCTGTTCAACGCGCTGATCGCGCTCTGCCCCGAACAGAAGAACGGCCAGACCCCCGCCGTGCTGGTGCCGAACCCGTTCTATCAGGTCTATGCCGTGGCCGCCCTGACCGTGGGGGCAGAGCCGGTCTATGTGCCGGCCACCGCCGCCACCGGCTTTCTGCCCGATTACGGCAGCCTGCCGCCCGCGCTGCTTGACCGGGTGGCCGTCGCCTATATCTGCTCGCCCTCGAACCCGCAGGGCGCGGTTGCCAGCCGCGAGTATCTGGCCGACCTGCTGGCGCTGGCGGAAAAGCACGATTTCACCGTCTTTGCCGACGAATGCTATTCCGAGATCTGGCGCGACACCCCGCCCCCCGGCATCCTGCAGGTGGCGCAGGCCACCGGCGCCGATCCCGAACGGGTGGTGGCCTTTCATTCGCTGTCGAAACGCTCGAACCTGCCCGGCCTGCGCTCGGGGTTCGTGGCCGCGGGGCCGCGCGCCATGGTGCAGATCCGCAAGCTGCGCGCCTTTGCCGGCGCGCCCCTGCCCTGCCCTTGCAGCGCGTGGCCGAGGCCGTCTGGGCCGACGAGGCGCATGTCACCGCCTCGCGCGCGCTCTATCAGGAAAAATTCGCCGCTGCCGACGCGATCTTTGCCGGCATGCAGGGCTATCGCACGCCCGGCGGCGGGTTCTTTCTCTGGCTGCCGGTCGAGGATGGCGAACAGGCGGCGCTGAAACTCTGGCGCGAGACGGGGGTGCGGGTCCTGCCCGGCGCCTACCTCTCGCGCGACGCCGCCGGCGACAACCCCGGCGCCCCCTATATCCGGGTCGCCCTGGTGGCCCCAAAAGCAGAAACGCAGCGCGGGCTGACCCTGCTCCGCAGCTGCCTTTACGATTGAGGACAGGCAAGAATGGCATCCTTTCAGGCTCGGGGCCGTGACCCGCTTCTGGACCAGAACACCCAGGCCATGCTGGAACGGCGCGGCCGTGAACTGATCGGCCTGGCGCTGATCGTCCTTGCCCTGATCTTCGCCGCGCTGCTGGGCAGCTATTCGCCCGACGATCCGGGCTGGATGGTTGCGACCGAGGAACCGGCCAGCAACCTGCTGGGCCGTTTCGGCGCGGCGGTCTCCTCGACGCTGGTGATCCTGATCGGGCGCGGCGCCTGGACCATTCCGCTGATCCTGGGCGCCTGGGGGCTGCGCTTTGCCCTGCATCGCGGCGGCGAACGCGCCCTGTCGCGCGTCGTTTTCGCGGTGATCGCCGTGGCGCTGGCCTCGGCCTATTGCGCCACCCTGGCCGCACCCGCCGCCTGGCCGCATGCCTTTGGCCTGGGCGGGCTGTTCGGCGACACCGTCGCCGGCACCCTGGTCGGCGTCCTGCCCGGCTCGCTGGGCTTTGGCCTGAAATTCCTGTCGGTCCTGGCCTTCTTTGGCCTGATCGCCATGATGCTTTACGTCACCGGCTTTGAGAAAGAGGAACTGCGCAGTATCGCCCGGTTCCTGTTTACCGGCTCGATCCTGACCTATGCCGCGCTGCGGTCCGCCATGGGCAAGGGCTCTGCCGCCGCGCTGGATGGTGCGATGCGCGGCGCCCGCAACCTGCAGGACCGCGCCATAGCCGCCCGCGCCGCGCGCAATGCCGATACCGTCCAGGCCGAATGGGAACCGCCGGTCATGGCCCCGGCCCAGGCCGCCCGCAGCGTCGTCCGCCGCCCCGCCGCCGCTGTCGCGGCTGCCGCCGAACCCTACCTGCCAGAGCCGCTGGCCGCCGCCCCGGCCTGGAACGCCCCCTCGACCCTGCGGGCCGAGCCGCGCCAGTTCGCCGCCCCGGCCGATCTGCCCAAGGAAAAGCTGGGCTTTCTGGCCCGCATGCGCCGCGTCGTCGAACCCGAACCCGAGCTGATCGAACCGGCGCTCAGCCCCCTGGCCGTCGACGCCGACCTGCCCAGCGAAGACCGCATCAAGGCCCGCATCTCGGATGTCATCCGCAACCGCGCCCGCGGGGCCGCGCCGGCCTCTGCCGGGATGTCGCCGCTGCAGGCCGCCGTCGCCGCCCGCCGCATGGAACCGCCGGTGATGCGTCCGCGCGGCCCGGTGCCGCTCATGGCCGACACCCGCCGCGACAGCCTGCCGCCGGAGCCCCCCGTTACCGCCGCCGTTCCCGGCTTTGCCGCCCGGTCGCGCACCATTCCCCAGCCGCCGCCTGCGTTCACCGAAACCGCCGCCGCGCTGGAGGAAACCGCCTGGGCCGCCGAAGCGGATCTGGACGGCATGGAAACCGACTGGCAGCCGCAAGACACGCTGACCGAGGATTACGAACCCGATTACGCCCCCGCGCCGCTGGCCGCCGCGCCCGGCCTGCCGCCGATTGCCGAACGCCGCGCCATCGTGCAGGCGCCGGTGAAAAAGGCCCCGGCGCCGTCGTCCCGCGCCCTGGCCGAGGCGCAGCCGCGCCTGCGCTTTGACGATCCGGCGCCGGAATACGAACTGCCGCCGCTGTCGCTCCTGGCCAATGCGGTCAGCGTCCCGCGCAGCCAGTTGTCCGACGAGGCGCTGGAAGAAAACGCCCGCATGCTGGAAACGGTTCTGGACGATTACGGCGTCAAGGGCGAAATCGTCAGCGTCCGCCCCGGCCCGGTCGTCACCATGTACGAACTGGAACCCGCGCCGGGGCTGAAGGCCAGCCGCGTCATCGGCCTGGCCGACGACATCGCCCGCAGCATGTCGGCACTGTCCGCCCGCGTCTCTACCGTTCCGGGCCGGTCGGTCATCGGCATCGAACTGCCCAACGCCAGCCGCGAAAAGGTGGTGCTGAAGGAAATCCTGGCCGCCCGCGACTTCGGCGATTCGAACATGCGCCTGCCCTTGGCGCTGGGCAAGGACATCGGCGGCGACCCGATCGTGGCGAACCTGGCCAAGATGCCCCACCTCCTGATCGCCGGCACCACCGGTTCGGGCAAGTCGGTGGCCATCAACACCATGATCCTGAGCCTCCTCTCAAGCTGACGCCCGAGGAATGCCGGCTGATCATGATCGACCCCAAGATGCTGGAGCTGTCGGTCTATGACGGCATCCCGCACTTGCTCTCCCCGTCGTCACCGACCCGAAAAGGCGGTCGTCGCCCTGAAATGGGTGGTGGGCGAGATGGAGGAACGCTATCGCCGCATGTCCAAGATGGGCGTGCGCAACATCGAGGGCTATAACGGCCGCGTCCGCGAGGCCTTGTCGAAGAACGAGATGTTCAAGCGCACCATCCAGACCGGTTTTGACGAGGAAACCGGCGATCCGGTGTTCGAGACCGAGGAATACGCCCCCGTGGCCTTCCCCTATATCGTCGTCATCGTCGACGAGATGGCCGACCTGATGATGGTGGCCGGCAAGGAAATCGAGGCCTGCATCCAGCGCCTGGCGCAGATGGCGCGGGCCAGCGGCATCCACCTGATCATGGCGACCCAGCGGCCTTCGGTCGACGTCATCACCGGCACGATCAAGGCCAACTTCCCCACCCGTATCTCCTTCCAGGTCACGTCGAAAATCGACAGCCGCACCATCCTGGGCGAACAGGGCGCCGAACAGCTGCTGGGTCAGGGCGACATGCTCTACATGGGCAACGGCCAGCGCATCACCCGCATTCACGGCCCCTTCGTTTCCGACGAGGAAGTGGAAGAGATCGTCAACCACCTGAAATCCTTTGGCCCGCCGGAATACATGTCGGGCGTGGTCGAGGGCCCGGATGAAGACAGCGCCTCGGACATCGACATGGTGCTGGGCCTGGGCGGCGGCGAAGGCGGCGACGACGCGCTCTACGACCAGGCCGTGGCCATCGTCGCGCGCGACCGCAAATGCTCCACCTCCTACATCCAGCGCAAACTGGGCATCGGCTACAACAAGGCCGCCCGCCTGGTCGAGCAGATGGAGGAACAGGGCGTCGTCACCCCGGCAAACCACGTCGGCAAGCGCGAGATCCTGATCGAGGAGCGCTAGGGTCTGGACCCGCGCGGGGCCCAAATTCCTTTGAAGGAATTTGCAAAAATCTTCCAAGATTTTTGGCCCCCCGCTCACGCCCGCGCCACGAAAGCGCGATTGCCCTGCAACAGGGATTTGCCTTGGCCCCACGGCGATTTATATTGGCCGCATGAACCGTCGCACCCTGCTTCTCGCCCCGTTTGTCCTGGCCGCCCTTGCGGCCCCCGCGCTGGCTGAAAAGCTGTCGCTGAAAACCCTGTCGGGCTATCTGAACGGCCTGACCACCGTGCAGGCGGAATTCACCCAGGTGAACTCGGACGGCACGGTTTCGACCGGCAAGATCTTCATCAAGCGGCCCGGCCGGGTGCGGTTCGAATACAACCCGCCCGACAAGTCGCTGGTCCTGGCCAGCGGCCAGCAGGTCGCCATCTTCGACGGCAAGTCGAACGTGCCGCCGGAACAATACCCGCTGAAGCGCACGCCGCTGAACCTGATCCTTGCCTCGAACATCAACCTCGGCAAGGCGAAGATGGTGGTGGGCCACAGCGCCGATGCCACCTCGACCCGCGTCAAGGCGCAGGATCCCGAACACCCCGAATACGGCACCATCGAGCTGGTCTTCTCGGCCAATCCGGTGGAACTGCGGCAATGGATCATCACCGACGACCTGGGTCAGCAGACCACGGTCATCCTGGGCGAGATGAAAAAGGGCGCCAGCCTGGGCGAGACCATGTTCTCGATCACGCATGAAAAGGACCGGCGCGGGCTCTGACGCCGGCGCGGCCCGTTCAGCGCCGCCCGTTCAGCGGCAATAGGCCAGCTGGTCGCGGTACATCGCCGACCGCGCGCCCACCTTGGCGGCCACTTCCACCAGCCAGGGCTTGCCCAGGTAGGATTGCTTGGCATATCCGGTGCGGCCCTCGTGATAGGCCAGGTACTGCGCCTCGGCGTCGTCCATGGCGATACCCAGGCCGCGGTTCGATTCCGCGAAATACCAGCCCATGAAATCGGTCGCATCGCGGATATTGTCGCGCTTGGCGCCGCGCCCGCCCGAGGTCGACTGGTATTCCTCCAGGTGCCGTTCAGCGCCTGGCTATAGCCATAGGCCGTGCTTTGCCGCCCCATCGGGATCACCCCCAGCGCAAAGCGGTGCGGCGTCTGGGCATTGCCGATGAACTTGGATTCCTGGTGGATCACGGCCATCTGCACATGGACCGGCACGCCCCAGCGCCGCTCGGTCGCGCGCATCGCGCTCAGGTAATGCGGCCGCTCGCGAATGATCGCGCAAGCGTCGTCCAACTGGCGCGGCGGCGCATATTGACGGCTGCCTCCGCCACAGGCGGCCAGCAACAACAACAGCATCGACGCACGGAGAAACCTGCTCATCTGCCCCTCGTGCCTTTTCTTTTGCGGTGAGTCTAACCCATCCCGCGCCGGGGCAAAAGCCGGGAAAACCCAGCCTCAGATCAGGAAACCGAGAGTGACCGGCAAGGTTGCCACCGCCAGCAGCGTCGAGGTGATGACCAGCCCCGCCACCGCATCGGCATCGGCGCCATAGCGCACCGCCAGCATGTAGGACGTCACCGCGACCGGCGTCGACATCTGCACCACCAGCACGCCAAAGGCGACCGGCGGCAGGCCCAGCGCCAGCCCCACCGCCACCGCCATCCCCGTGGCCACCGCCGCCCGCACCGCCGACAGCGCCAGCGCCCGCCCCAGATGGCCCGCCTTCATCCGCGCCACCGCCACGCCCAGCGTGATCAGCATCATCGGAATCGCCATCTGCCCCAGCAGCTCCAGCGACCTTGTCAGCATCTCGGGCGTCTTCCACCCCTGCGACAGGAACAGCGCCCCCAACAGCGTCCCGGCCACCAGCGGCTGTTTCAGCGAGCCCAGCGGATTGCCGCCGCCCCGCACCAGCCACAGCCCGAAGGTGAACGAGGACGCCGCCATCACCGCAAAGACCACCACGGCATATTCCAGCCCCTCCTGGCCAAAGGCGAACAGAGCCAGCGGCAGCCCGACATTGCCGGTATTGCCAAAGATCAGCGGCGCCAGATAGGTCCGCCGGTCCAGCCCGCCCACCCGGACCAGCCCCCAGAACACCAGCGTCAGCGCGCCATAGCCCAGCACCGCCGCCAGGACCATCGACCGCAGCGCCCCCGGCTCGATCTCGGTCTTCATCAGCGAGGTAAAGATCAGCACCGGCACCGACAGCGACGTGGTCAGTCGCGTCACGAACTCCAGCCGGTATTCGTGGCCCAGCCTGACCCAGCCGAATCCGACCAGCCCCAGAATTGCCACGGGGGCAACGATGTTAAGGACTGTGAATATTAGGTCCACAGACTGTTTCCCCATCTGTCGCGCTGTCAGGTGGACAAACCGCCCGCGAAGGGATTACTAACCAATCTCGGGGGACGCAACGCAATGCTGAGTACGCATGCCAAATACCATATCGGACAGGTGCTTCGTCACAGGAAGCATCCTTTCCGCGGCGTTGTGTTCGATGTCGACGCGATGTTCTCGAACACCGAGGAATGGTATGAGAACATCCCCGAGGACAGCCGCCCCTCGAAGGACCAGCCCTTCTATCACCTTCTGGCCGAGAATGACCAAAGCTATTACGTGGCCTATGTCTCGGAACAGAACCTGGTGCCGGATGAAACCGGGGAACCGGTCGACCACCCCGATCTGGGCGACCTGTTCGGCGATTTCACTGATGGCCGCTATCCGGTGCAGTTCAACCTGAACTGACGCCTCCGGGCCGGCCCCCGCCCGCCCCGTCCGGCGATTTTCCCGGCCCGCGCTTACCGGTTGATAACGGTTCTTGCCTAGGCTTCCGCCAAGCTCTGGGAAAGGACCAATCATGCTGCTGAAATCCGCAATGGCCGGTACGACACTTGTGATCCGCGTCGCCGAAGATCGCATCGACGCCGCCGGCGCCATCCAGTTCAAGGAACGCATGCGCGATCTGATCCAGGTGCCCTGCGACCGCGTCATACTTGACCTGGGGCAGGTGCATTTCCTTGATTCCTCGGGGCTTGGCGCCGTGGTCGCGGTGATGAAACTGCTGGCCCCCGAACGCCGCCTGGAACTGGCCGGGCTGACGCCGACGGTGGAAAAGGTGTTCCGCCTGACCCGGATGGACAGCGTTTTCACCATCCACCCGGCCCTGGCCGAAGGCCTGCGGAATGCTGGCTGACGGCGGGGCGCTTCGCGTCATGCAGGCTGTCGCGCTCTTCCGCATGGCCTCGGACAGCCGCGATGTCCGGGCCGGGCTGCACCGCGCGTTGCAGGCCGAACCGCTGTCGCTGCTGTCGGCCGACGACCGCTCGACCGCGGAAATCGTCCTGGCCGAGGTGCTGAACAACATCGCCGAACACGCCTATGCCCAGGGCGACGGCACCATCCTGCTCAGCCTGGCCCTGGGCCACGACCGGCTGGATTGCGTGATCGAGGATCAGGGCGGCCCGATGCCCGGTGGCGCCCTGCCCGAAGGCGCGGCCCCCGACCCGGCCCGCCTGCCCGAAGGCGGCTTTGGCTGGCACTTGATTCGCACGCTGTGCTGCGATCTCAGCTACGAACGGATCGGGCCGACGAACCGGTTGAAATTCTCGCTGCCGGCGGAACGATCGCGGGGATAGGCAGAAACTGTTTCCAATTCGCCGGATCTGACGTTTTATCGCCTTCTTTTCCCCCTAAATCGGCCCGCCGGCATCACCATATTCGATCCTGTAGCTGCATAAGGCTTCACCTCGGCGCCGGGATCAATAGCCCCCACCCAGTCCCGGCGCCGGGGTTCTTCTGCCGCTTCACTTCGCCGTCCCGCCCGCCTAGTCTCCCCCCGGAACAGGAGGGTGCGATGCGCGATTTCCATATGCCCGGCAGGTCCGGCGTCCATGCAATGAACGGCATGGCGGCGACCTCTCATCCGCTCGCCAGCCTTACGGCGATCGAAACGCTCAAGGCCGGCGGCAATGCCGTCGACGCGGCGCTGGCCGCCGCCTTCGTCCTGGGCATCGCCGAGCCGCAGATGACCGGCATCGGCGGCGATTGCTTTGTGCTGCTGAAACCCGCCAGCTCCGAGGATGTGCTGGCGCTGAACGGATCGGGCCGCGCGCCCGCCGGCCTGTCGGCCGAAACCCTGCGCGCCGCGGGCCATGCCGCCATGCCGGTCCACGGCATCCAGACCGTGACGATGCCCGGCGCCATCGACGCCTTTTGCCGCCTGCACGCCGATCATGGCTGCCTGGGCCTCGACCGGATCCTGGCCCCCGCCATCGCCTATGCCGAAGACGGCATCCCGGTTGCGCCCCGCGTCGCCTTTGACTGGGCCGAGGATATCGCGGTCCTGCAGGGCCGGGCGCTCGACCTTTTCAGCATCGCCGGCCGCGCCCCCCGCGTCGGTGAAATCTTCCGCGCCCCCCAACAGGCCGAGGTGCTGCGCCGCATCGCCCGCGACGGCCGCAAGGGATTCTACGAAGGCGTGGTGGCCGAGGACATGATCGCCTCGCTCCGCGCGCTGGGCGGCTGCCACACGCTCGACGACCTCGCCGCCACCGCCTGCGACTATACCACCCCGGTGTCCGGCACCTACAACGGCCTGGAATTGCTGGAACATCCGCCGAACGGCCAGGGCGCCACCGCGATCCTGATGCTGAACATCCTCAAGGCCTTCGATCTTGCCCGGCTCGACCCGTTTGGCCCCGACCGCGCCCATCTCGAGGCCGAGGCCGCCAAGCTGGCCTATGACGCCCGCAACCGTTTCATCGCCGATCCCGCCCCGCGCATCGACCACATGCTGGCGCAGTCCACCGCCGATGCGCTGGCCCGGCTGATCGACCCGGCCCGCGCCATGGCCGCGGCCGCGCCCCTGGCCGAGGCGGTTCACCGCGACACCGTCTACCTGACCGTGGTCGACCGCGACCGCATGGCCATCTCGCTGATCTACTCGATCTTCTGGGGCTTCGGCTCGGGCCTGGCCTCCGACCGCTTTGGCATCAATTTCCAGAACCGCGGCGCCGGTTTTTCACTCACCGCCGGCCACCCGAACGAGGCCGCCGGCGGCAAGCGCCCGATGCACACCATCATTCCCGGCATGCTGCGCCAGAACGGCCGCGTCACCATGCCCTTCGGGGTCATGGGCGGCGCCTATCAGCCCAACGGCCATGCCCGCTTTGTCACCAACCTGGCCGACTTTGGCCTGGAACCGCAAGCGGCCATCGACGCCCCGCGCAGCTTCTCGGGCCCCGACGGAATGGAGGTCGAGCGCGGCTATTCCGACGAAACCCGCGCCGCGCTGGCGCGGATGGGCCATTCCGTGTCGATTCCGGCCACGCCGCTGGGCGGCGCGCAGGCCATTCTGATCGGCGAGGATGGCACCCTGACCGGGGCTTCCGATCCGCGCAAAGACGGCTGCGCCCTTGGCTACTGACCGGGAAGGATGATGGATTACCACGACGCCACCCAGGCCATCCTGGCCCTGACCCAGGGCGAGACCGACACCGTCGCGCTGATGGCCACGCTGGCCTGCGAGATCCACGCCCGCCACCCGCTGTCGGACTGGACCGGCTTTTACCGTGTCACCGCGCCCGAACTGCTGAAGATCGGCCCCTATCAGGGCGGCCACGGCTGCCTGGTCATCCCGTTTTCGCGCGGGGTCTGCGGCGCCTGCGCCCGTAGCGGCCAGGTCCAGAACATCCCCGATGTCGACGCCTTCCCCGACCACATCGCCTGTTCCTCGACGACGCGCTCGGAACTGGTCCTGCCGGTCAGGAACGGCGCCGGCACGCTTCTGGGCGTGCTTGACCTCGACAGCAACACCCCCGCCGCCTTTACCCGCGCCGACGAGGACTGGCTGGTGCCGCTGCTGGCCCAGGTCTTCCGCGAGGCGGCATGACCCATACCGGCTCCTGCCTCTGCGGTGCCGTCGCCTATGAGGTGACGGGCGAACTGCGCCCGGTGATCGACTGCCACTGCACCCAGTGCCGCAAGCAGTCGGGCCATTTCTGGGCCGCCACCTCGGCCGCCCATGCCGATTTCCGCCTGACCCGCGATGCCGGGCTGGTCTGGTTCGCCGCCTCCGAGACCGCGAAACGCGGCTTTTGCCGGCACTGCGGCAGCTTTCTGTTCTGGCAACCCGGCGACGAGGCGCGCATCTCCCTGGCCGTCGGTTCGCTGGATGGCCCCACCGGCCTGACCACGGCGGAACGCTGGTATCAGGAAGACGCCGGCGACTATTACAGCCCGCAGGGCGGCCCGCCGCCGCACCTGGCCGCCGCCCCCGCCACGCTGCACGGCGCCTGTCTCTGCGGCGCCAACCGCTTTTCGCTGCCCGGCCCGATGGGCGCCGTCACCGCCTGCCATTGCCGCCAGTGCCGCAAGACCTCGGGCCATTACAGCGCCAGCTTCGACGCCCGCGAATCCGACCTGACCTGGCACAGCCGCCACCTGGCCGAATTTGTCACCCCCGGCGGCGGGCGGCGCGGCTTTTGCCCCACCTGCGCCACGGCATTGGTGTTTCGCGCCGCCGATGGCAGCTTTTCGGTCGAATGCGGCGCGATCGCCAATCCCACCGGCGGCCGGCTGGCCCGTCACATCTTTACCGCCGACCGGGGCGACTATTACAGCCTGACCGACGGCCTGCCCGCCTGGCCCGGCACAGCACCCTGACCGCCGGCGTCAGTCCGCTGCCACCACCACTTCGGTGCCCCATTCGGCGCAGCGCCGGGCCAGATCCGCCGGCAGGGCCTGATCGGTGAAAAGACAGGTGATTTCAGCCAGGCTGGCCAGACGCGCCGGCGCCGAACGGCCCAGCTTGGAATGGTCGCAGACCAGAAGGTCTGCCGCGCCTGCCGGATGATCGCCTTCGACACCCGCACCTCGGCCAGGTCGAAATCCAGCAGGTCGCCATCCCGGTCCAGCGCCGAGGCGCCGATCACCGCGATATCGACCTTGAACTGCTCAAAGAACTGCGTCGTCAGCTCACCCACCAGCCCGCCGTCCGACCGGCGCAGCGCGCCGCCCGCCACCATGATCTCGCAGCCCGGATTGGCCACCAGCGTATTCGCCACGTTCATGTTGTTGGTGACCACGGTGATGTTGCGATGCAGCAGCAATTCCCGCGCCACCGCCTCGGTCGTGGTGCCCAGGTTCACGATGATCGAGCAATTCTCCGGTATCCGCCCGGCACAGGCCCGCGCGATCGCCGCCTTGGCGCCATCGTTCATCCGCCGGCGCTGTTCGTAGCCCAGGTTGGTCACGCCGGTGCGCGGCACCGCCCCGCCATGCACCCGGTCCAGATGGCCCAGATCGGCCAGCTCGGTCAGGTCGCGGCGGATGGTCTGCAAGGTCACGTCAAACCGCTGGGCCAGCTCCTCGACCACCACCCGCCCCTCGGCGCGGGCGATCTCGACAATCTCGTTCTGGCGGAAACTCAGCGCCATGCGATGTTCCCTTTCCTTCGCTTTCAGACTGCCGACCTTCGATTATGCGACCCCGGCAATCAAGCCGCAAAAGTTTCTGCAACCGCATTGCGAGTCGATGCCGCGTTGCAGCGCGACTTTTTGCGTATCGGCCGGAAGATACGGCCAATCATCGGGTTACAGCCAAAATTCCGCGTGACAATGTTCGGTTTTAGCCCAATCGCAAAAAAACGAAAATTCTGATTGACCGCCGCGCGGGAATCGCCTCAATCTGCCGCCACCAGGGGAGGAGACTTGCGTGACCACCGCGACGCGGCCGGAAACGGCCGACATCTTCATCATCGGTGGCGGCATCAACGGCTGCGGCATCGCCCGTGACGCTGCGGGCCGCGGCCTGTCGGTGGTGCTGGCCGAACAGGGCGACCTGGCGCAGGCCACGTCCTCGGCCTCGACCAAGCTGTTCCACGGCGGACTGCGCTATCTGGAATATTTCGAGTTCCGCCTGGTGCGCGAGGCGCTTGAGGAACGCGAGACCCTTTTGGTCGCCATGCCGCATATCTCCTGGCCGATGCGGTTTGTCCTGCCCTACAGCCCCGACATGCGGTTCGAGGGCGACACCCCCACCGGCCGCCTGCTCTCGACCGTCATGCCCTGGATGCGCGGGCGCCGGCCCGCCTGGCTGATCCGGCTGGGGCTGTTCCTCTACGACACGCTGGGCGGTCGCAAGATCCTGCCCGCGACCCGCACGCTCGACCTGACGCAGGATCCCGCCGGCGCGGTGCTGCAATCCCGCTTTCGCCGCGCCTATGAATATTCCGATTGCTGGGTCGAGGATTCCCGCCTGGTCGCCCTGAACGCCCGCGATGCCGCCCAGCGGGGCGCCACCATCCTGACCCGCACCCGCGTGACCCAGGCGCGGCGCGATGGCGAGCTGTGGCAGATCACCACCCAGGGCCCCGCCGGCACCGCCACCCACACCGCGCGCGCGCTGGTCAACGCCGGCGGCCCCTGGGTCGAGGATGTCATCCGCAACGTCGCCCGCATCGACTCGACCGAAGGCGTGCGCCTGGTCCGCGGCAGCCACATCGTCACCCGCCGGCTCTATGACCACGACCGCTGCTACTTCTTCCAGGGCACCGACGGCCGCATCATCTTTGCCATCCCCTATGAGCAGGATTTCACCCTGATCGGCACCACCGACAAGGATCACCAGGGCGCCCCCGGCGAGGCCCGCTGCACCGACGAGGAACGCGACTACCTGCTTGATTTCGCGTCGAAATACTTTGCCAAACCCGTCACCGCCGATGATGTCGTCTGGACATATTCCGGCGTTCGCCCGCTGTATAACGACGGCGCGAAATCGGCCACCGCCGCCACCCGCGACTATGTCCTGTCGCTGGACGACAACGGCGCGCCGCTCCTGAACGTATTCGGCGGCAAGATCACCACCTACCGCCGCCTGGCCGAATCCGCGCTGGCCCGGCTGGCCCACCGCTTTCCGCGGGCCGGCGCGCCCTGGACGGCCCGCGTGGCCCTGCCCGGCGGCGATTTCCCGCATGACGCCGTCGCCGCCCTGACCGCCGCCTTGCAGGCCCGCTACCCTTTCCTGACGCCCTACTGGGCCGCGCGCCTGATCCGCGCCTACGGCACCGAGGCCGCGACGCTCCTGGGGCCGGCCACCACGGCCGCCGACCTGGGCCGCGACTTCGGCGCCACCCTGACCGAGGCCGAGGTGCGCTGGCAGATGACCCACGAATTCGCCCGCACCGCCGCCGACGTGGTCTGGCGCCGCAGCAAGCTGGGCCTGCGGCTGGGCGCAGACGCGATCACGGCGCTGGACGCCTTCATGGCACAGGCCGCCCGGCAGGCGGTCAGCCCCGCCGCAGAATGACGAGGACGAGATGGCGCTGGAACTGAAACAGGCGGGACGGGTGGTAAAGGGGCAGGTGCATCTGCACCCCGTCACCCTGACGCTGGAAAAGGGCACGATGAACGTGCTGTTGGGTCCGACGCTGTCTGGCAAGACCTCGCTGATGCGGCTGATGGCGGGGCTGGATGCGCCGACGCAGGGGCGGATCCTGTGGGACGGGCGGGATGTCACCGGCCAGCGGGTGCAGGACCGCCGCGTTGCCATGGTCTACCAGCAGTTCATCAACTACCCGGCGATGAGCGTCTATGACAACATCGCCTCGCCCCTGCGGCTGATGGGCCGCGACCGCGCCACGATCGACCGCGAGGTGCGCGCCATCGCCGAGATGCTGCAGATCTCGGCCTACCTGGGCCGCCGGCCGCTGGAACTCTCGGGTGGCCAGCAGCAGCGCTGCGCCCTGGCCCGCGCGCTGGTCAAGGGCGCCGGCCTCGTCCTCCTCGACGAGCCGCTGGCCAACCTCGACTACAAGCTGCGCGAGGAACTGCGCGCCGAGATCCCCCGCATCTTCGAAGCCTCGGGCGCCATCTTCGTCTATGCCACCACCGAGCCCGAAGAGGCGCTGCTCCTGGGCGGCAACACCGCGACGCTGTGGCAGGGCCGCGTCACCCAGTTCGGCCCGACGCCGCAGGTCTACCGCCAGCCGGCCGATGCCACCACCGCGCGGGTGTTCAGCGACCCGCCGATGAACTTTGTCTCCTGCTTCAAGGAAGGCCACCGGATGAATTTTGGCGGTCATGCCAATGCCCCGGCCGAGGGCGCCTTTGCCGGCCTGCCCGATGGCCGCTACATGGCCGGTTTCCGGGCCAATCACCTGCACCTGAACATCCATTCCGGCAGCGCCGTCGAATTCCCCTGCACGCTGGGCGTGACCGAGATCACCGGCTCGGAAACCTTCCTGCATGTCGATCACGGGCCGGATCGCTGGGTCGCGCTGGTGCATGGCGTGCATGAGCTGACGCCGGGCCAGCAGGTCAGCCTCTGGCTCGACCCGGCGCATGTCTACATCTTTGACGCCGATGGCGCGCTGGTCGCATCCGCCGGCTATGCCAATGACCTGCGGGGGGCCGCCTGATGGCCCGGATCACGCTTTCCAACCTGGCGCACAGCTACCTGCCGAACCCCGCATCCGACCGCGACTTCGCGCTCAAGGAAATGGACCACGTCTGGGACGATGGCGGCGCCTATGCGCTGCTGGGGTCCTCGGGCTGCGGCAAGACCACGCTGCTCAACATCATCTCGGGGCTGTTGCGGCCCAGCCAGGGCCGGGTGCTGTTTGGCGACACCGACGTGACCGACGCCGAAACCGCGCAGCGCAACATCGCCCAGGTGTTCCAGTTCCCGGTGGTCTACGACACCATGACCGTGCGCGACAATCTGGCCTTTCCCCTGCGCAACCGGGGCAAGGACGCCGCCTATGTAAAGGCCCGGGTCGACCAGATCGCCGCGATGATCGGCATGCAGGAGGTGCTGTCGCGCAAGGCGCGCGGCCTGACCGCCGATGCCAAGCAGAAGATCAGCCTGGGCCGCGGCATGGTGCGCGAGGATGTCAACGCCATCCTGTTCGACGAACCGCTGACCGTGATCGACCCGCACATGAAATGGGAACTGCGCACCCAGCTGAAACGCCTGCACCGCGAATTCGGCCATACGATGATCTACGTCACCCATGACCAGACCGAGGCGCTGTCCTTCGCCGACAAGGTGGTGGTGATGTACGAAGGCCGCGTGGTGCAGATGGGCACGCCCGAAGAGCTGTTCGAGACCCCGGCCCATACCTTCGTCGGCTACTTCATCGGCTCGCCCGGCATGAACCTGTTTCCCGCCATCGTAGAGGGCGACCGCGCGATGATCGGCGGGCATGTCGTGCCCCTGGGCGCGGGCTACGCGCCGGTCTCGGGCCAGACCCAGATCGGCATCCGGCCGGAATACGTTCAGCTGACCGAGGGCGACGGCATCCCCTTTACGCTGAAACGGGTCGAGGATGTCGGCCGCCACCGCATCCTGCGCGGCGAGGTGGCCGGCATGGCACTGAACGCCATCCTGCCCGAGGGCATGGCCGTGGGCGCCGGCCAGACCCGGCTGCGGTTCACGCCCGACCGGATCAACGTCTATGCCGACGACTGGCGCGTGGCACCGCAGGGCGCGGCAGGAATGGGGGGGGCGGCCTGATGGACAAGACGCAGAACAACAAGGCCTGGTTCCTGGTCCTGCCGGTGCTGGTGCTGGTGGCGTTTTCGGCGGTGATCCCGCTGATGACGGTGGTGAACTATTCGGTCAACGACACCTTCGGCAACAACGAATTCTTCTGGAACGGTCTCGGCTGGTTCGAGGACATGGTCAGCTCTGACCGGATGCACGCGGCCCTGGGGCGGCAGATCCTGTTTTCCGGCATCATCCTGGCCATAGAGGTGCCCTTGGGCATCTACATCGCGATGAACATGCCCAAGTCGGGCTTCTGGGCCAGCTTTTGCCTGGTCCTGATGGCGCTGCCGCTGCTGATCCCGTTCAACGTTGTCGGCACCATCTGGCAGATCTTCGGCCGGGTCGACATCGGCCTTCTTGGCCATACCCTTGCCGCGCTGGGGCTGGACTACAACTACACCAACGATCCGCTCGACGCCTGGCTGACCGTCATCGTGATGGATGTCTGGCACTGGACCTCGCTGATCGCGCTTTTGTGCTATGCCGGGCTGCAATCCATTCCGATGGCCTATTACCAGGCCGCCAAGGTCGACCAGGCCAGCCGGTGGAGCGTGTTCCGCCATATCGAGCTGCCCAAGATGCAGGGCGTGCTGCTGATCGCGGTGCTGCTGCGCTTCATGGACAGCTTCATGATCTACACCGAACCCTTCGTCGTCACCGGCGGCGGTCCGGGCAATTCCACCACCTTCCTGTCCATCGACCTGGTCAAGATGGCGGTGGGGCAGTTCGACCTCGGCCCCGCGGCGGCCTTCTCGCTGATGTACTTCCTGGTGATCCTGCTGGTCTCCTGGGTCTTCTACACCGTCATGACCAACCTCGACAAAGAAGAGGGCCGTTAAGATGCCGCTCCGCAGCTCTCCCTTCGTGATGGCGCTTTACCTCCTGTTCCTGCTGGTGCCGATCTACTGGCTGGTCAACATGAGCTTCAAGACCAACACCGAGATCACCTCGACCTTCACGCTCTTTCCCACCAGCTTCACGCTGCGCAACTACGTCACCATCCTGACCGATCCCAGCTGGTACATGGGCTACGTCAACTCGATCATCTACGTCACCATGAACGTGGTGATCTCGCTCCTCGTGGCGCTGCCGGCGGCCTATGCCTTCTCGCGCTACAGTTTCATGGGCGACAAGCACCTGTTCTTCTGGCTCCTGACCAACCGGATGGCGCCGCCGGCCGTTTTTGCCCTGCCCTTCTTCCAGCTCTATTCCTCGATCGGGCTTTTCGACACCCATATCGCCGTCGCCCTGGCGCATTGCCTCTTCAACGTGCCGCTGGCGGTCTGGATCCTCGAAGGCTTCATGCGCGGCGTGCCAAAGGAGATCGACGAAACCGCCTATGTCGACGGCTATTCCTTCCCCCGCTTCTTCGTAAGGATCTTCATGCCGCTCATCGCCTCGGGCATCGGCGTCGCCGCCTTCTTCTGCTTCATGTTCTCCTGGGTGGAACTGCTGCTCTCACGCACCCTCACCTCGGTCAACGCCAAGCCCATCGCCGCCACCATGACCCGCACCGTCAGCGCCTCGGGGATGGACTGGGGCGTTCTCGCCGCGGCCGGGGTCCTGACCATCGTGCCGGGTGCCTTGGTGATCTACTTCGTCCGCAACTACATCGCCAAGGGCTTCGCCCTGGGGAGGGTGTGATGACCGCGTCCCGCTGGAACCTGGTTTACCTGGTCTCCGCCGCCATCCTGGCCGCCATCCTGGCCCTGCTGGTCGCCGCCGTGCCAGCCCAGGACGGCATCCGCGACTGGACCGCGCCGCTGATCCGCGGCGGCTGGATGGCCTGGACCTTCCCGGTGGCGCTGTTCTTCTGGATCATCGCCTGCCTCCTGATCCTGATGACGCTCCTGGCGATCCGCTGGCCGGAAACCCCGCGCCGCGGCCTCCTGCGCATCGAGACCACTCGCGGCGACCGGCTGTTCATCAGCCTGCTCGGCACCGCCTTCATCTGCATCTTCTGGATGTTCCTTTTCGGCCCGCCCCTCTGGGGGGCGCTGGCCGTGGGCCTGGCCTATGTCGCGGCGGTGTTCCGCTGGGTCTGACCAGGGCGCAAGAACGCCGGGGGCCGGGAATGCGCCCCGCCCCCCGGCGCAAACGAAAACGAGACGTCTCACATTCCAAGGGAGGATCACCGATGAGACTACGTCACACCACAACCGCCATGGCGCTTGCGCTGATGGCCATGGGGGCCCCGGTCTGGGCCGACATGGACGCGGCCAAGGCCTTCCTCGATGCCGAGATCGGCGACATGTCCGCGCTGGACCGCGCCGGCCAGGAGGCCGAGATGCAATGGTTCATCGACGCCTCCGCCCCCTTTGCCGGCATGGAAATCAAGGTGGTCTCGGAAACCATCACCACCCACGAATACGAAGCCAAGGTGCTGGCCCCGGCCTTCACCGCCATCACCGGCATCAAGATCACCCATGACCTGATCGGCGAAGGCGATGTGGTCGAGAAGCTGCAGACCCAGATGCAGTCGGGCGAGAACATCTATGACGCCTATATCAACGATTCGGACCTGATCGGCACCCACTGGCGCTATCAGCAGGCCCGCAACCTGACCGACTGGATGGCCGGCGAGGGCGCGGCCGTCACCAACCCCGGCCTGGACCTGGCCGACTTCATCGGCGCGAAATTCACCACCGCGCCGGATGGCAAGCTCTACCAGCTGCCCGACCAGCAGTTCGCCAACCTCTACTGGTTCCGCTACGACTGGTTCACCGATCGCGGCAGGCCACTTGGGGAATGTCGGTTCAAGGCCGCTTATGGCTATGACCTCGGCGTGCCGGTCAACTGGTCGGCCTATGAGGACATCGCCGAATTCTTCACCGGCCGCGACATGTCTTATGTCGGCGGCCCGGCCACCGGCGTCTATGGCAACATGGACTACGGCAAGAAGGACCCGAGCCTGGGCTGGCGCTACACCGATGCCTGGATGTCGATGGCCGGCATGGGCGACAAGGGCGAACCGAACGGCCTGCCGGTCGACGAATGGGGCGTGCGCGTCGACGAAAACTCGCGGCCCGTCGGCTCTTGCGTGGCACGCGGCGGCGCGACCAACGATGCCGCCGCGGTCTATGCCGTGACCAAGGCGATCGAGTGGCTGCAGAAATACACCCCGCCCGAAGCCCAGGGCATGACCTTTGGCGAGGCCGGTCCCGTTCCCGCCCAGGGCACCATCGCCCAGCAGATGTTCTGGTACACCGCCTTCACCGCCGACATGGTCAAGCCCGGCCTGCCGGTGATGAACGAGGACGGCACCCCGAAATGGCGCATGGCCCCCAGCCCGCATGGCGCCTACTGGTCCGAAGGCACCAAGATCGGCTATCAGGACGTCGGCTCCTGGACGCTGATGAAATCCACCCCGGTGGACCGTGCCCAGGCGGCCTGGCTCTATGCCCAGTTCGTCACCTCCAAGACCGTCGACGTCAAGAAGGCCCATGTCGGCCTGACCTTCATCCGTGAATCCACCATCAACCACCAGAGCTTTACCGACCGGGCGCCGCAACTGGGCGGGCTGATCGAATTCTACCGCTCGCCCGCGCGCGTCGCCTGGTCGCCCACCGGCACCAACATCCCCGACTATCCGAAACTGGCCCAGCTGTGGTGGCAGAACATCGGTGATGCCATGTCGGGCGCCAAGACCCCGCAAGAGGCGCTGGATTCGCTCTGCGCCGAGCAGGAAAAGGTGCTGGAGCGGCTGGAAAAGGCCGGCGTCCAGGGCGACATCGGCCCGAAGATGAACGAGGAAAAGGATCCCCAGGAATGGCTCGACGCCCCCGGCGCCCCCGTCGCCAAACTGGAAAACGAAGATCCCACCCCCGAAACCATCTCCTATGACGAACTGCTGAAGTCCTGGCAGTAAGCAAAAACACAAAGGCGGGCGACCAAACAAAAGGCCGCCCGCCCCACCTGCCTTTGCGTCCGCGCCCGCGGGGAACGCCGGCGCGGCGCCATCGCCCGATCGGGCCGCCTTGGCCGCTTTGGCTGGGCAAAGGTTAAGATTTCCCTAAATTGGAATCGCAACCTGTTGTTATCATTGACACGAACCAGCGTCCCACGTCGGGACGCCCCTCTGCAAGGCCGCCGTCCATGACCCATATCCTCGCCATCGACCAGGGCACCACCTCCTCGCGCGCCATCCTCTTTGACGCCGCCCTCCGCCCCGTCGCCTCGGCGCAAGAGGAATTCGCCCAGCATTTCCCGGCCTCGGGCTGGGTCGAGCATGACCCCTCCGACCTCTGGACCACCGTGGCCGCCACCGCCCGCGCCGCCATCGAAAAGGCCGGCCTCGGCCCCGCCGACATCGCCGCCATCGGCATCACCAACCAGCGCGAGACCACGCTCTTGTGGGACCGCGCCACCGGCAAGCCCCTGCACCGCGCCATCGTCTGGCAGGACCGCCGCACCGCCGATATCTGTGCCGCCCTGAAACAGGCCGGGCACGAACCCATGGTCACCGCCCGCACCGGCCTGCTGCTCGACCCCTATTTCTCGGGCACCAAGCTGAAGTGGCTGCTCGACACCATCCCCGGCGCCCGCGCCCGCGCTGCGCGGGGGGAACTGGCCTTCGGCACCGTGGACAGCTGGCTGATCTGGAACCTGACCGGCGGCAAGGTCCACGCCACCGACGCCACCAACGCCGCCCGCACCCTGCTGTTCAACATCGGCACCCGCCAGTGGGATACCGAGATCTGCGGCCTGCTTGACATTCCCCTGCCGCTCCTTCCCGAGGTCCGCGACTGCGCCGCCGCCTTTGGCGTGACCCGCCCCGATCTGTTCGGGCGCGAGATCCCCATCCTTGGCACCGCCGGCGACCAGCAGGCGGCCACCGTGGGGCAGGCCTGCTTTCAGCCCGGCATGATGAAATCCACCTACGGCACCGGCTGCTTTGCCCTGCTGAACACCGGCGCCGACCTGGTCCCATCGACCAACCGGCTGCTGACCACCATCGCCTACCAGCTGGACGGCAAGCCCACCTACGCGCTGGAGGGGTCGATCTTCATCGCCGGCGCCGTGGTGCAATGGCTGCGCGACGGGCTGAGGATCATCCGCGCGGCCGGCGAGACCCAGGCCCTGGCCGATGCCGCCGACCCCGCGCAGGATGTCATCCTGGTGCCGGCCTTTACCGGGCTGGGCGCCCCCTACTGGCGGCCCGATTGCCGGGGCGCCGTCTTTGGCCTGACCCGCAACTCTGGGCCGGCCGAGCTGGCCCGCGCCGCGCTGGAAAGCGTCGGCTACCAGACCCGTGACCTGTTGCAGGCGATGCGGGCCGACTGGGGCGCGGCGGCGCAGGGCACCCTGAGAGTCGATGGCGGCATGACCGCCAGCGACTGGGCCATGCAGTTCCTGGCCGACATCATCGGCGCGCCGGTCGACCGCCCGGTGGTCACCGAGACCACGGCCCTGGGTGCGGCCTATCTGGCCGGCCTGCAGGCGGGAATTTGCCCCGCGCCGGATGAATTCCAGAAGACCTGGGCCCTGGAGCGCCGGTTCACCCCGCAGATGCCGCAAGACCGGCGCGAGGCGAAATATGCCGCATGGGGCCGCGCCGTCGCCGCGACGATGCAGGCATGACGCCCTTTGCCATCGCCACCCCGGCCCGCATCCTGTTTGGCCGGGGCGAGGCCGCAAGGGCGCCGGCGCTGATCCGCGCGCTTGGCACGCGGGTCCTCTTGGTTCACGGCGCCTCGGGCCGCCATGCGCCAGAGCTTGGGCAGGGGCTGGCCGATCTGGGCGGCGAAACGCTGGCCGTCGCCTGCGCGGCCGAGCCGACGCTGGAGGCCCTGGTCGCGGCGCTGGACCTGACCCGCGGGTTTGCCCCGCAGGTGGTGGTCGGCATCGGCGGCGGCGCGGTCCTGGACATGGCCAAGGCGCTGGCGGCGCTGTTGCCGGCCGGCGGCCCCCCGACCGACTACCTAGAGATTTCCGGCCCCGGTCGGCCGCTGCCGGCCCTGCCGTTGCCCTTTGTCGCCCTGCCGACCACCGCCGGCACCGGGGCCGAGGCCACGAAGAACGCCGTCATCGGCCTGCCCGGCACGCAAGGCAGCGGCGGCCGCAAGGTCAGCCTGCGCGACGACCGGATGCTGGCCCGTCTGGCCATCGTCGACCCCGCCCTGACCGACCATTGCCCGCGCGGGGTGACGCTGGCCTCTGGCCTCGATGCGGTGACGCAGGTGATAGAGCCCTATGTCTCGGCCAGGGCCACGCCCTTTACCGATGCCATCGCGCTGCCCGCCATCGGCACGGGACTGGCCGCGCTGCACCGTCTGATGCAGGCCGAGGACACGGCGGCCCGCGATGCGCTGGCCTGGACCAGCCTATGCGGCGGGCTGGCGCTGGCCAATGCCGGGCTGGGGGCGGTGCATGGGCTGGCCGGGGTGATCGGCGGCACCACGCAGGCGGCGCATGGCGCGATCTGCGGCGCGCTCTTGGGGCCGGTGCTGCGCGCCAACCGACGCCACGCGACGGGGGAAACCGCCGCCCGGCTGGACCGGGTATTCGCCGCGATTGCCGCCGTGCTGGGCGGCCCGCCCGAGACGGCGCCGGAAACGCTGTCGGCCTGGGCGCGGGCCTGTGGCCTGCCGGGCCTGCGGGCGCTGGGCCTGGCCCCCGGTCAGCACGACGAGGTGGCACGGCTGTCGCTGGGCGCCAGCTCGATGAAGGGCAATCCGGTGGCGCTGGGGGCCGACGAACTGGTGGCGGTGATGCAGGCCGCGGAATAGGGCCGCTTGATCTTTGCCGGCCCGACGCGCTAGCTGCGACCCGGACAAGCGAGGCGGACATGGCGGAAATCACACTACTCGACGGCGGCATGGGGCAGGAACTGGTGGCGCGGTCGGGCGATGAACCGACGCCGCTCTGGGCCACGCGGGTGATGATCGACCACCCCGGGCTGGTCAAGGCCATTCACGACGACTATTTCGACGCCGGCGCCTCGGTCGCCACGACGAACACCTACAACATCCTGCATGACCGGCTGGAAGGCGTGGGGCTGGACCCGCTGTTCCATGCCCTGCACCTGCGCGCCTTGGCCGAGGCGCATGAGGCCCGCGCCCGCGCCGGGCGTGGGATCATTGCCGGCAGCATGGGCCCCTTGGGCGAAAGCTATCGCCCCGACCTGACACCCCCGGTCGAGGTTTCGGCCCCGATATACGCCGAAAAGGCGCGGCTGATGGCGGCGCATGTGGACGTGATCCTGATCGAGACCATGTCTTCGCTGGATCTGGCGAAGGGCGCGCTGATCGGCGCCCAGGCCGCGGGCAGGCCGGTCTGGCTGTCGGTTTCGGTGCATGACCGCGACGGGACAAGGCTGCGGTCGGGAGAGCCGCTCTCGGCGCTGGCCGGGGTGCTGTCTGCGGCGCCGGCGGCCGCGGTGCTGGCCAATTGCTCGATGCCCGAGGCGATGGAGGCGGCGCTGGCCGTGCTGAAGGGGCTGGGCCTGCCCTTCGGCGCCTATGCCAACGGGTTTTCCGAGATTTCCAGCCTGCCGCTGCCCGACAGCGGGGCCGCGCCCGACTATACCCACCGCCACGACCTGACGCCCGAGAAATATACCGCCTTTGCGATGCGCTGGGTCGATATGGGCGCCACGATCGTCGGCGGCTGCTGCGAGGTGGGGCCGGCGCATATCCGGCATCTGGCCGGGGCGCTGCGCGCGGCGGGGCATTCCATCCGATGATCCCCGATTTCGTTTACGACCCTCCGGACGTGCCGTTGCAGATCCTGCACGAAGACCGGCACATCCTGGTCGTGGACAAGCCGGCGGGGCTGTTGTCGGTTCCGGGCAAGCTGGCCGGGCGGTCGGATTGCCTGATCTCGCGGCTGCAGGCGGCGCGCTGGGACGCGCTGCTGGTGCATCGGCTGGATTGCGACACCTCGGGGGTGATGATCTTTGCCCGCAACAAGGCGGCGCAGGGATTTCTGGGGCAGGAATTCGAGCAGCGCCGCGCGACCAAGACCTATGTCGCCCGGCTGGCCGGAGAGATGCAGGGCGACAGCGGCCATGTCGACCTGCCGCTCTGCGCCGATTGGCCGAACCGGCCGCGGCAGATGGTCAGCCATGACCACGGCCGGCCGGCGCAGACCGACTGGCAGGTGATCGGCCGCGCGCCCGGCGAGACGCGGGTGCGCCTGACGCCGCTGACCGGCCGCAGCCACCAGCTGCGGGTTCACATGCTGGCGCTGGGCCATCCGATCCTGGGCGACCCGATCTATGCGACGGGTGCTGCGCGCGACTATCCCCGGCTGATGCTGCATGCCGAGACGCTGACCCTGCACCACCCCGCCACCGGCGACCTGGTCAGCTTTGCGGCCCCCGTTCCTTTCTGATTTTCTTTAACCTTCCTGCAATATTCATGGTTAACTCTGGTCGACAGCTGCCCGGAGGTGTGCCTTGCCCGTGCTTTCTACCGTGTTCAACCTGCGTTACGCCCTGATCACCTGGCCTGCGATCCTGGGCATCGCCGCCCTTCTGCTGATGCTGGGGTTCCCCGGCCAGACCTGGTGGCTCTTGCCCCTGGCGGCGCTGTGCCTTGCCTCGGTCCTGGTGGGCGCGCATGACCTGCGGCAGACGCGGCACGCGGTCTTGCGCAACTATCCGGTGGCGGCGCACCTGCGGTTTCTTCTCGAAGGCATCCGCCCTGAGATGCGGCAGTATTTCTTTGAGGGCGACAAGGACGGGGCGCCCTTTCCGCGCGACGCCCGCGCCGTGGTCTATCAACGCGCCAAGCGCGAGCTGGACAAGCGCCCCTTTGGCACGCAGTTCGACGTCTACCGTGAACAATACGAATGGCTGCACCATTCCATCGCGCCGAAACCGGTGCCCCCGCATGAGGAATTGCGGGTTCTGGTCGGCGCCGGCTGTGCCCAGCCCTACAAGGCCGCGCTGCTGAACATCTCGGCGATGAGCTATGGCTCGCTGTCGGCCAATGCCATCCGCTCGCTGAACCGGGGCGCCAAGATCGGCGGGTTCTTTCACGACACCGGCGAAGGCGGGGTATCGCCCTATCACCGGGAAAACGGCGGCGATCTGGTCTGGGAACTGGGCTCGGGCTATTTCGGGGCGCGCGGGGCCGACGGTAATTTCGACGCCGGCAAATTCGCCGAAGCCGCCGCCGACCCGCAGATCAGGATGGTCGAGCTGAAGCTGAGCCAGGGCGCCAAGCCGGGCCATGGCGGCGTATTGCCGGCGGCCAAGGTCACCGAAGAGGTCAGCCGCATCCGCGGCATTCCGATGGGGCAGGACTGCAATTCCCCGGCGCTGCATTCCTGCTTTTCCACCCCCGTCGGTCTCTTGGAATTCATCGCCCGGATGCGCGAGTTGTCGGGCGGCAAGCCGGCCGGGTTCAAGCTGTGCATCGGCCACCCCTGGGAATTCATGGCGATCTGCAAGGCCATGGTGGAAACCGGCATCACCCCGGATTTCATCGTCGTCGACGGCAAGGAAGGCGGCACCGGCGCTGCACCGCTGGAGTTCATGGACCATATCGGCATGCCGTTGCGCGACGGCCTGACCTTTGTCCACAACGCGCTGATCGGCGTGGGCCTGCGCGACAGGGTGCGGCTGGGCGCCAGCGGCAAGATCACATCGGCCTTTGACATGGCGCGGGTGATGGCGCTGGGGGCCGACTGGTGCAACGCCGCGCGCGGATTCATGTTCGCGGTCGGCTGCATCCAGGCCCAGTCCTGCCACACCGGCGAATGCCCGACCGGCGTCGCCACCCAGGACCCGCTGCGCCAACGCGCCATCGTGGTGCCGGACAAGGCCGAGCGGGTGGCGAATTTCCAGCGCAACACGCTGCATGCCCTGGCCGAGCTGGTGGCGGCGGCGGGGCTGTCGCATCCGTCGGAACTGAAGCCGCATCACTTTCTGCGGCGGACGGATTCCGACCGGGTGCTGTCTTTCGCGCAGTTGTACGAACAGCTTGCGCCGGGGCAATTGCTGGCCGACAGCAAATCCTCGCCACTGTTCGCCGAGGCCTGGGCGATGTCGCGCGCCGACAGCTTTGCGCGGGCGGCCTGACCCGCGGGGGGCCTCCTCGAGCATTGCCCGCCGCTAAAGGCCTAAAGCGACAGCGCCAGCTTGCGGCCTTCGTGGAAGGCATAGGCGGCCAGCCGGGGGGCCGCGCAATCGCCGATGCGGTGGGTGGTCTTGCCGGCAAAGGACTCCGGCCAGGGGTCGAAGCTGCGGTTGGTGGTGGACATGACCAGCGCGCTGGCCTCGACCAGGCTTTCCTCGCCGGTCAGAAGGTTGCGGATCGTCGCCCCGTTGCCGTGCCAGCGCGCGATCAGGTGTTCGGTCAGGAACCGCGTGCCCCGGGTGGCCAGTGCCCGGCGGGCGGCACCATCGGCCGCGGTGCGGGCAATTTCCTTGCCGACAAAGGGTTCCGGCGTGACGATGGTGACGCGGTGGCCCTGTTCGGCCAGCCACCGGCGGTGCCGACCCCGCGCCAGTTCGAGCCTTCGTCATAGACGATCACCTCGGAGCCTGGCCGCACCTCGCGCCGCAGGACGGCCTCGGGGCTGTGGACATGCCCGTTCTCCAGCCCCGGCAGGCTGGCTTCGTGCGGCAGCCAGCGCTGGAACCCGGTCTCATCCGGCAACGAGCCGGTGGCCAGCACCACCGTGTCGGCGGGATGGGCGGCGATTTCGTCATCGTCGAGAAAGCTGTTCAGGCGCAGGGTAACGCCCAGCTTGTCGAACTGGCGTTCATACCAGTCGAGCAGGTCAAGGATCTGCGCCCGGCGCGGCTGTTGCCCCGCCAGCCGGAACTGGCCCCCGGTCACCGGCAGCGCCTCGACGATCTCGACCTTGTGGCCGCGTTCGGCTGCCGCCCGCGCCGCCTCGAGCCCGGCGGGGCCGGCGCCGACGACCAGGACATGGCGGGGGTCGCGGCGGGGGTGAACCGGTCGCCGCCCCATTCGAATTCGCGCCCCGCCGAAGGGTTGATCAGGCAGGAAATCCAGTAGTCGCGGCTGCGGCGGCCCCAGCACATCTGGTTGCACGACAGGCAGGGGCGGATGTCCTCGGCCCGGCCCTGCATGACCTTGGCCGCCAGGTGGGGGTCGGCGATCTGGCCGCGCACGATCGACACCAGGTCCGCCTCGCCCGAGGACAGGATGGTTTCGGCATTGTCGGGGGTGCGGATGCCGGCCTCAGACGTGATGCGGGCGTGTTTCACCAGCGCCTTCAGCTGCGCGGTCAGGGGCGTCGTCAGCTTTTCGGCATGGGTAAAGGGCGGGATGATCCCGTCGAATTCCAGATAGCTGCCATAGCCGACGGTGACATAGTCGACATGGCCGGTCCGGTCGTGCAACGCGATGATCTCGCACAGCGATTCCGCCGACAGCGTGGTGCCGGCAAAGGCGGGCGCATAGCTGGTGGCAAGGCCGATGACGAAATCCTCGCCACAGGCGCGGCGGATACGCTCGATCAGGGTGCGGGAAAACCGGGTGCGGTTTTCAAGGCTGCCGCCCCAGTCGTCGTCGCGGCTGTTGGACCAGGGCGTCCAGAACTGGTCCAGCAGCGAATGATAGGCGGCCCAGACCTCTACCCCCTGAAAGCCGCAATCGCGGGCCCGGACGGCGGCGGCCACATGGGCGTCAAGGATTTCGTGGATCTCGGTCACCGTCATCCGGTGCGAGCCGTCGCTGTCGTGATAGCTGGGCGCGCCCGAGGGCGACCAGTGCGGCTGAAAGGACAGGTCGGAATCGCCATGCGCGCCGACGTGGTAGATCTGCTGGATCGCAACGGCGCCGGCCGCTTTCACCTCATCGGTGATCGGGCGGAAATGCGGGATGATCGCATCGCTTTCATGGGCGATGTTGCCGCGGGTCAAGACGCCGGTGCGATGGCCCGGAACCGGTTCGCAGACCACCATCGCCGCCCCGCCCAGGGCCCGTTCGACCAGATACTTGCCCTGCCGCGGCCCCGGCATCCCCATGTCAGCCATGTTGTTGGTATGGGCGCCAAAGACGATGCGGTTGCGCAGGGTATGGCCGCGCAGTTGCAGCGGCGAGGTCAGGTGGCGGTGCTGGGTCATGGCGGGCCTTCGGTTTT
This sequence comes from Paracoccaceae bacterium, assembly GCA_041397345.1. Taxonomy (GTDB): domain Bacteria; phylum Pseudomonadota; class Alphaproteobacteria; order Rhodobacterales; family Rhodobacteraceae; genus Pseudogemmobacter. The sequence goes on along the minus strand of JAWKWU010000008.1, from coordinate 98,968 downwards.
TCCCCGCAAGGATGGCCGAAGCCCGGTCGCCTGTCGACGGCGGGGTGCGACAGCCGGAGGTCTGGATACGACCCCCCGCTAGGTGCCCAGCCCATAGCGGCGCATCTTGTCGTTCAGCGTCCGGCGCGGCAGGCCCAGGGACTCGGCCGCGCGCAGGGTGTTGCCGCGATGGCGGTCCAGCGCCAGGGCGATCTCTCGGGCCTCGAAGGCCTCGACCCTGTCGGCCAGGCTTTGGCCGGGCAGCGCGGCGGTGGCGTCGGGCCGCAGGTCCAGCAGACCCAGGGCAAAGGATTCCGCCGCCGCCTTCAGCTGGCGGATGTTGCCGGGCCAGGGCTGGCGCTTCAGCTGCCCCAGCAGGGCAGGGCCGGGCTGCGGGTCGGGCCGGCCATAGCGACGGGCCGCAAGCTGCGCGTAATGGGTGAAGATCAGCGGGATATCCTCGCCCGCCTCGCGCAGGGACGGCGTGGCAAGCTCTGCCCCGGACAGGCGAAAGTAGAGATCGGGGCGGAACCCCTGGGCCTGGCGCAGGTCGGTCTTGGACGTGGCGATCACCCGCAGGTCCAGCGGCCGCAACCCGTGTTCGCCCAAGCGTTCCACCGCGCGGTCCTGCAAGGCGCGCAGGAGTTTGGCCTGAAGGGGCGGGGGCATGGCCTCGACCTCGTCCAAAAGCAGCGTGCCGCCCTGTGCCGCCTCCATCTTGCCGGCCCGCGCCGGCCCCGCGCCGGCAAAGACGCCCGCGGCATGGCCGAACATCAGCGTCTCGAACATCGCCTCGGGCAGGGCGGCACAGTTCACCGCGACAAAGGGCCCGGCGGCGCGCGGCCCCGCGGCATGCAGCGCGCGGGCGGCCAGTTCCTTGCCGGTGCCGGTTTCGCCGGTGATCAGCACGTCGACATCCAGCGGCGCAAGCGCGGCGATGCGGTCGCGCAGCGCCTTGACCGCCCGGCTCTGGCCCAGGATCGTGGTCTCGGCCCGTTCGGCCAGCACCTGTTGCAGCCGGTTGACCTCGGCCCTGGTGGCGCGGGCGGCCAGGGCGCGGGCGACGACGGCCACCAGATGGGTGGCGTCATAGGGCTTTTCCAGAAAGTCCTCGGCCCCGGCGCGGATCGCCTGCACCGCATGACCCACGTCGCCATGCCCGGTCAGCAGGATCACCGGCAGATCCAGCGGCTGCGCCTTGACCGCCTGCAACAGCGCCAGGCCATCCATCCCCGGCATCCGCAGGTCTGTCAGCATCAGGTCGGGGCTGTCGTCGGCCAGCGCCCCCAGCGCGGCCCGCGGATCGGCAAAGCCACGGGTCCGATAGCCTGCCGCCTGCATCAGATCGCACAGCGCCGCCAGATGGTCGGCGTCATCCTCGACGACATGGATCAGGCCGGTCATTCGGCGGCCTCTTGCCGCGCCGGCGCCGGCGGCAGCCAGACACTGACCGTCGCCCCCAGGCCGGGCTGAGATGTCACGACCAGATCGCCCCCGAATTCCGCCATGATCGCCCTGCTGATCGACAGGCCAAGCCCCAGCCCTTCGCCGGCGGTCTTGGTGGAAAAGAACGGCTCTGTCACCCGTAGCAACAGGTCGGCGGCAATGCCCTGGCCGTTGTCGGTGACATCCAGCCGGACCGGATCGCCCGGCCGCAGTACGATGCGGATCTGGCCGTCGCGGCACCCCTCGACCGCGTCCAGCGCGTTCAGCAGCAGGTTGACCAGCACCTGTTCCATCCGCACCGGCCCGGCCATCACCAGCACCGGCGCATCGGGCAGGTCGGCCTGCGGCACCACGCCCAGCGCGCGGGCCCGCGGCGTCACCAGTTCCAGCGCCGAGCTGACCACGGGCCTCAGGTCGATCTGCGACCGCTCTCCGGCCTCCTTGCGGCCAAAGCTCTTCAGGTGCTTGGTGGTCCGCTGCATCCGCCGGATCAGCCCCTTGGCCCGTTCCAGCCGCGGCGCCGTGGTGGCATCGCCCGGCGGCAGCGACAGTTCGGCCGAGGTCAGCGTGGCCTCCATCGCGGCCAGCGGCTGGCTGATCTCATGCACGATGGCCGTGGACATGCGGCCCAGCGCCGCCATCTTTTCGGCGTGGATCAGGGTTTCCTGCGTCGCGCGCAGGTCGGCTTCGGCCTGACGCCGCGCCTCGACCTCGCGCGCCAGATCGGCGGTGCGGGCGTCGACCATCGCCTCGAGCTTCTGCGATTGCGACAGGCGCAGCGCGATGATCTGGCGGCGCTGGTACCAGGTGGTGATGACCCCGGCGACCAGGAGCGCCAAGAGCGCCGTCCCCAGCGCCCAGCCCGCCGCCGCGGCCGCGATCGCCGCCGAGGGGCGGGTGGCCATCAGCTGCCAGCCGGTGCCAGAGATGGCCGACAGCCGGCCGATCCAGCCCTGCCCCGTGGCATCGGCACCCAGGGGCGGGGCGGACAACAGCGGCTGCGCGCCGGCCAGGTCGGTGCCGTCATAGGCGCGGGTCTGGGCCAGTTCGGCCAGCACCTCGGCCGGCAGGGGCGCCAGCGGGCGGTAAAGCCAGTCGTCGCGCCCCGACAGGAACACCACCCCCGAGGCGTCGACCAGCGCCACTTCGGCCCCGGCCGCGCGCCAGCTCTGCTGCAGGGGCCGCAGGTCGACCTTGACCACCAGGACGCCGGTCTGCCCGCCGGTGCTGACGCGGGTGGACAGGAAAAACCCCGGCACCCCGGTGGTGACGCCGATCGCATAGAACATGCCGCGGCCCTGCCGCATCGCCTGACGGAAATAGGGGCGAAAGCCGTAGTCATGGCCCAGAAAGCTGCCCGGCCGGTTCCAGTTCGAGGCCGCGATGGTGCGGCCTTCGGCGTTGATCAGGAACAACTCGGAGGCGCCGGCCAGGTCGGCGATGGTTTCCAGATAGCGGTTCGCCGCCCCCAGCGCCGCCGGGTCGTGCAGCGCGGCGGCGATGCGGGCATCCTCTCCGGCCACGTCGGGCAGGGCGCGAAAGCGGCCGATTTCCGCCTCGACGGCGCGGCTGGTCAGGCGCAGGGTCTGGTCCATCTCGGCCCGCAGGGTGGCGGTGATCAGCCGCTCGGCCACGACCCAGGCCAGCGCCGTGGCCAAAAGCGCGGCCAGTAGCGGCCAGAGCGAGGGGCGCAGGCGCCTCATCCCCCGTGCCTCTTGCACCGCCAGCCGCATGCCGCCCCGCCCCTGGCCCGGCCCGTTTCCCGGCCATCAGTATGGCCCGCAACCGGGCCGGCTGGAAAGGGCCGCGCGGTCATGGCGGACATGGCGTCATGGGGAACAGGGGGCCAGAACGACGGGTTCGCCGGCCCCTGCCCCCAGTTCCCGGCACTCCGCCCCGTCGCACAGGCGCCAGCCCGCGCCGGTGGCCCCCGAGGCAGCCAGATCCAGCCTGTCGACCCGGCGATCCGCGGCCCAGATCCACCAGCCGTCTTGCAGGGTGGCGCCTTCGCCCGGCTCCATCCCCGCGCCCGACCCCTTGACCTGCGCCCCGGTCAGCCGCAGCCCGCCGGGTTCCACCCGCCAATCCTCGACCCATTCGACCTTTTCCACCGAATGCGTCCAGTGCAGGGTAAAGGCCGGCCCCGACAGGGCAATCGCCAGCGTGCCGGCCATCAGGCAGCCGCTCATGCCCGCCGCGCCCCGCGCTGCACCAGGACCAGCGCCGCAAAGCCGGCCGCCAGCGCAAAGCCCAGCCCGTCGGTCGCCGGCAGGGCCGCCACCAGCGCCCCGGCGGCCAGCATCGCCACCCCGCGCTGCCACAGCGCCAGCGGCCGCCCCAGCCAGCCGATCACCGCCACGCCCCACAACCCGATCGCCAGCGTCGTCTTCAGCACGATATAGGCCACGGCCCCGGCATAGCCGATCTCGGCCGCCAGCGGCCCGCCGTCCTGCAACATCAGGGCCGGCGTGTAGACCGCCATGAAGGGGATGACAAAGCCGGCCGCCGCGATCTTGACCGCGTTCAGGCTGATGGTCAGGCCGCGTTCCTTGGCGATGGGGGCTGCGGCAAAACAGGCCAGCGCCACCGGCGGCGTCAGGTCGGCCAGGATGCCGAAGTAGAACACGAACATGTGGCTGACGATCAGCGGCACCCCCAGCGCCAGCAGCGCCGGGCCGGCAATGGACGAGGTGATGATATAGTTCGGGATCGTGGGGATCCCCATGCCCAGCACGATGCAGGTGATCATGGTCAGCACCAGCGACAGGAACAGGCTTTTCTCGCCCACGCCGACGATGAACTGGCCAAAGGTATTCGCCGCCCCGGTCAGGGTCATCGTGCCGATGATGATGCCGACCAGCGCGCAGGCGATACCCACCGGCAGCGCCGTGCGGGCGCCATCGGCCAGCGCGTCGCGGCAGATGACCAGGGTCTCGCGCCCGCCCTTGCTGGTGACGCACAGGGCGACCAGCACCGCCACGGCGCCAACCAGCACCCAGATTCCCCATTGCAGGAAGGCCCCGGCCAAGAGCCCCAGCGCCACCCAGAACAGCATCCGGATCGCCCCCGCCGGCAGCCCCAGCGCCACCGACGCCCCCAGGATCAGCATCGCCGTCAGCCCCAGCCCCACGGTGCCGGCAAACAGCGGCGTATAGCCAGAGAACAGCAGCCAGACCAGCACCGCCAGCGGCAGGATCAGGTGCCACCCCTCGCGCAGCGCGGCGACGGGCGAGGGCAGCTCTGCCCTGGGCAGGCCGACCAGGCCCATCCGCCCGGCCTCGAGATGGACCATCCAGAAGGCGGCGGCAAAATAGAGGATCGCCGGAATGATCGCGGCCCGCACGATTTCCACATATTCCACGCCCAGCGTCTCGGCCATGATGAAGGCGACGGCCCCCATGACAGGCGGCATGAGTTGCCCGCCCATGGACGCGGTCGCCTCGACCCCGCCGGCGAAACCCGCGCGATAGCCGAACCGCTTCATCAGCGGAATGGTGAACTGGCCGGTGGTGACGACATTGGCGACCCCCGAGCCGGAAATCGTGCCCATCAGCCCCGAGGCCAGCACCGAGACCTTGGCCGCGCCCCCCATGCGATGCCCGACCCAGCCCAGGCTGACATCGGTGAAAAGCTTGATCATCCCGGCCTTTTCCAGAAAGGCGCCGAACAGAATGAACAGGAAGATGAAACTGGACGAGACATAGGTCGGGATGCCGTAGATCCCCTCGGTGCCATAAGCCATGTGGTCGATGACCTGGGCAAAGTCATAGCCCCGGTGGTTCAGCGGGCTGGGCAGGTGTTCGCCCCACAGGCAATAGGCCAGGAACGCGCCCGAGATGATCGGCAGCGCCGGCCCCATCATCGCCCAGGCGGCGCCAAAGACCAGCACCAGCGCCAGCACGCCCATGGCGATGTCGCGCGGCAGCGGGTCGCCGGCGCGCAAGAGCAGCGCGGCGAATTCCCACCATTGATACAGCGCGACCATGACGCCCGCCGCCGCCGCCGCCCAGGCCAGCGCCCGGATCGCCGGCCCGGCATTGCGGGCCAGCGCCAGCAGCGGGAACCCCAGCAGCATCAGAAAGGCCACATGCACCGCCCGCACGATCTGGCTGGGCATGTCCAGAAGATGCGCGGCGGTCAGGATCTGAAAGGCCGAAAAGGCCACCGCGATCCAGAACAGCAGCCGCCCCTGCCCTCCGGCCGGAAACCCGCCCGCCAGCGGGTCATGCTGCGTGTCGGCCAGCGCCGGTTGCGGGGCCGTCACGGCCCCCGGAACACCCGTCATTCCAGAAATCCCCCTGATCCCCGACCCTTACATGGACGTGGACCGGGCCCATTGTTCGGCCCCGGCCCTGTTCGCCGTCGCAGGAAGACGGGTCTACTTGATCAGCCCGGCTTCGCGGTAATACCGCTCGGCCCCCGGATGCAGCGGCACCGGCATGCCGTCCAGCGCATGTTCCAGCGAGATCGCCCCGGCCGCCTTGTGGGCCGCCACCAGCTCGGGCAGGTTCTCGAACATCAGCTTGGTCATCTGGTAGACGGTTTCCTCATCCATATCGGCGTGGGTCAGGAAGAAGTTGCCCACCGCCAGCGTCTGCACATCGGCCGCCTGCCCTTCGTAGGTGCCGGCGGGAATGACCGCCGCCTGATAGGGCGCGCCCAGCGTCTCGGCCACTTCGGGCGGGATCGAGACGATGGTGATCGGGACCGAGGTCGCCAGATCCTTCAGCGAGGCAACCCCCAGGCCGGCCGATTGCAGCGTGGCGTCCAGCTGGCGGTTCTTCATCAGCTCGACCGATTCCGCAAAGGGCAGGTATTCGGTCTTGGACAGGTCGTCATAGGACATGCCCAGCGCACCCAGGATCGCGCGGGCGTTCAGTTCGGTCCCCGACTTGGCGGCGCCGACCGAGATGGCCTTGCCCTTGAAGTCGGTGATGGTGACGATACCGCTGTCAGCCGAAGCCGCCACCTGGATGTAGTTCGGATAGGCCGCCGCCACGCCCCGCAGCTTGTCCAGCGGCGCGGCAAAGCCGGCATCGGCATTGCCTTCCCAGGCCAGCTTGACGGAATCGCCCAGCGCGATGGCAAACTCGCCCTTGCCCTGTTGCAGCAGGTTCAGGTTCTCGACCGAGGCCTTGGTGGCCTGGACCTGCACGCGGGCGCCTTCGATGCCGTCACCGAAGATCTTCGAAAGGCCGACGCCGATCGGGTAATAGACCCCCGAGGTGCCGCCGGTCAGGATGTTGATGAACTGCTCGGCCTGGGCGGCCACCGGGGCCGTGGCGATGGCAAGACCGGCGGCAACGGCCCGAAGGCCGCGCGGTGAAAAACGAAACATGGTATCCTCCCGTTGCCCGCCTCTCCTTGCGGGATGCGACGATCATGGCAGCCGCGGGCCGCGAGGAAAGCCCTTTTCGCCACCCGCGGAAAATTCCGTCGCAAACCCCCGCCAGCGCCGTGGCGGTTTCCTGCGCCAGGGCGGACCCGCCATGGCAAAAGGCCGCCCACTGGGGGCGGCCCATGTGCCAAAGTGCGCGGTGGCTATTCCGCGGCGTCTTTCACAGAGAAATCATAGCCCGAGATACCCTTGGGTTCGAGGAATTCCTCGATGCCCCAGATGCCGCCTTCGCGGGCGCGGCCCGATTGCTTGACGCCGCCAAAGAACGATCCGGCCCCGCGCGGCCTGCCGTTCATCTCGACCATGCCCGACCGCAACTGCCGGGCCAGCCGGTTCGACCGCTGCGGGTCGCCGGATTGCACGTAATTGGTCAGGCCATAGGGGGTGTCATTGGCAATCTCCACCGCCTCTGCCTCGGTTTCGAACGGGATGATCGCCAGCACCGGGCCAAAGATTTCCTCGCGCGCGATGGTCATCGACGGGGTGACATCGGCAAAGATCGTCGGCTTGACGTAGAACCCGCGGTTAAAGCCCTCGGGCAGGCCCGGACCGCCCGTCACCAGCCGCGCGCCTTCGTCGATGCCCTTCTGGATATAGCCCTGGATCTGGTCCCACTGACGCTTGTTCACCACCGGGCCGATGTGCCGCCCCGGCTCTTGCGCGGCGCCGACGCGGATGGAACCCGCCACTTCGGCCGCGCGGGCGACGGTCTGCTCATAGACCGACCGCTCGACCAGCAGCCGCGACGGCGCGTTGCAGGACTGGCCGGTGTTTTCCATCATCCGCCGGACCGAGCGTTCCACCGCCGCCGCATCGGCATCGGCAAACAGCAGGTTCGCCCCCTTGCCGCCGAGTTCCAGCGCCACCCGTTTCAGCGTCTCGGCCGCCGCCCGGGATATCGCCTTGCCGGCGCGGGTCGAGCCGGTAAACGAGATCATCTCGACATCGGGATGCACCGACAACTGGCTGCCCACCCCCGGCCCGTCGCCGTTCACCAGGTTGAACACGCCCGGCGGAATACCGGCGTCATGGCAGAATTCCGCGAACAGCATCGCGTTCAGCGGGCTTTCCTCGGACGGTTTCAGCACGCAGGTGCAGCCGGCCAGCATCGCCGGAATGGCCTTGAGCGCGATCTGGTTGACCGGCCAGTTCCAGGGCGTGATCATGCCGACCACGCCAATCGGCTCCATCGCCACGGCGGGCTGCGGCTTGTCGCGCGGCAGGCTGGGGTCCAGCGGGCGAATCCAGTCGATCCGCTCGAAGACCTTGAGGAAATTGCCGGTATGCCAGGGCAGGCAAGGCGCCTGGTCGGACAGCGCAAAGTCGATCGGCGCGCCCATTTCCATGCTGATCGCCTGGGCGAATTCCTGCAACCGGGCCTCATACTGGTCCAGGATGCCGCGCACCAGCCGGGCGCGTTCGGCCGGCGGCGTTGCGGCCCACCCAGGCAGCGCCGCCTTGGCCGCCGCCACGGCCGCATCCGTATCGGCCTGATCGCCCAGCGAGATCACCGCGCAGGGCTCTTCGGTCGAGGGGTTGATCACCTGGTGGTCGCGCGCCTTGGCCGGCGCGACCCAGGCGCCATTGATATAGAAGTTGCGTCTGCTCAGCATTTTGTCCTCGCGGAATGATTTGATCAAATATTGGCGCTGTCCCGCCCCCGGCGCAAGCGGCCCCGGGGCGGAATGCCGTGACGGCACCGGGCAATTCGCCGCAGGGACCGGCGTTTCACCGATGGGGTTTCCGGCACGTTTGTTCCGGATCTGCCGCCACCACAGGAAGCCTGTCCTATTTTTCCGCCTGTTGTGGCCGGGGGGATGAAACCGCGTTCCTTTTCGGCTATCTGAATGGGGCAACCTGCAAGAGGAACGCCATGTCTGTCCGCATCAACGATATCGCCCCCGATTTCACCGCCGAATCCACCGCGGGAACCATCAGGTTCCACGACTGGCTGGGCGACGGCTATGCCATCATCTTCAGCCACCCGCGCGATTTCACCCCGGTCTGCACCACCGAATTCGGCGCCGTGGCGCAGCTGGCCCCGGAATGGGCCAAGCGCAACACCAAGGTCATCGGCGTCTCGGTCGATTCGGTCGAGGATCACCAGAAATGGAAGCGCGACATCGAGACCTTTGCCGGCAAGCCCGCCGACTTCCCGATCATCGACGACACCAGCCTGACGGTCTCGAAGGCCTATGACATGCTGCCGGCGGAATTCTACCTGCCGACCGAGGGCCGCACCCCGGCCAACAGCGCCACCGTCCGCACCGTCTATATCATCGGGCCGGACAAGAAGGTGCGGCTGACCATGACCTATCCGATGTCCGTGGGCCGCAACTTTGCCGAAATCCTGCGGGCGCTGGATGCGGTGCAGGCCACCGATGGCGTGCCGGTCGCCACGCCCGCCAACTGGGTTCCGGGCCAGGACGTGATCGTGGCGCTCAGCCTGAACGACGCCCAAGCCAAGGAGAAGTTCGGCGACCTGGACATCAAGCTGCCCTACCTGCGTTTCGCCAAGCGCCCAGCCTGATCGGGGGGCTCAGGCCGCCTCGGCCGCGCGCAACGCCTCGGCCAGGGCATTCTTCTGATGGCGGATCTTCCAGTGCGGACGATCCGCCATCATCTTTTCCGCCAGCGCCAGGCCCAGCCGGTAATGCCCCCGCGCCAGCGCCCGCGCCAGGAAATCGGCCCGCCAGGGCGTGCTGTCCCGCCGCGCCCGCATCATCCGGGCAAAACCCGCAGGCTCCAGCGCCGCCTCAAAGGCCTGGGCCGAGATCGGTTTCAGCAGGCCCATCTTCAACAGGCCCGGCGGCAGCTTGTGCCCCATGTGGCGCATCGGCAGTTCAACGACATTCGCCCCCCGCAGGGCGCGGACATGGCGCAGGTCGTCGGCCAGCATCGGGTCATAGGCGATATAGGCCCGGCTGGCCGCACGCAGCCCTTCGGCCGCATCGCCATAGGGCAGCGACCAGTCGGTGTTCGACCGGGCATAGCGATAGCGGGTCTCGAACGGGCAGAGCGCGGGGTCAAGGCTGCGCTGCGGCGCAAAGGCCATCACCGTGCAGCCCGGCGCCAGCGCGGCAAAGGCCAGCGCGGCAAACCCGCCCATGGATGAACCATACATCGAGACCGCCGGATAGCGCCGGAAGAACCCGTCATCGCGCAGCGCCTCCAGCGCCGCGATCACCGCGGCATCGCGATACCAGTCGCGGCGCTTGATCTGGACGCCCAGCAGGTCATAGCCCTGCGCCAGCAGGAATTTCTGGCCCCAGGCGATACGGTCGCCGGTCTCGCGCAGGGCCGAGAGGTTGTCAAAGCTGACCACCAGCCGCTCGCCCCGCCCCGGCAGCCAGGTCAGGACGTGGTGCTGCAGCTCCTGCACGAAGCCGCCGCTCTCGACGGCGCGTTGCCGTTGCTGGGCAAAGGCGTCGGTGGCGGCATCGTCGCCAGCCTCGTCCGGCCCCTCGGCCTCATCCCCGAAATCGTCACTCATGCCTGCCTCTTTTTGGCAGTCAGGATAGCGCCGGGGGCCCCGTCAGGCCAGAGCCTTTGCCGCCCGCCCTATTCGGCCGGAATCGCCTGCGGCCGCAGCGCCGGGCGCCGGGCCTTGCGCTGATAGCGCGCATAGCCCAGGTCCGAGGCGTCGATATCGGCGGCGCGACCGGAAACCATGTCGGCGATCACACGGCCCGAGCCGGCGGCCATTGTCCAGCCCAGCGTGCCGTGGCCGGTGTTCAGATACAGGTTCGGCACCGTCGAGCGGCCGACCAGCGGCGTGCCGTCCGGCGTCATCGGGCGCAGCCCGGTCCAGAAGGTGGCGCGGCTCTGGTCGCCGGCGCCGCCGAACAGGTCTTCGACCGACAATTCCAGCGTGGCGCGGCGGCGCACCGGCAGGCTGTGCGAGAAACCGGCGATCTCGGCCATGCCGCCGACGCGGATCCGGTCGCCCAGCCGGGTGATGGCGATCTTGTAGGTCTCGTCCATCACGGTCGACACCGGGGCGCGGCTTTCGTCCACGATCGGCACGGTGATCGAATAGCCCTTCATCGGATAGACCGGCAGCCGCATCCCGAAGGGCCGGGCCAGCCGCGGGGAATAGCTGCCCATCGCCAGCACGAAACTGTCGGCGGTGATGCGCCCCTCGCTGGTTTCCACCGCGGTGATGCCACGGTCGTCGCCGTCCAGCGCGTGAATGTCGACGCCCCAGCGGAAGGTCACGCCCAGCGCCTGCGCCATTTCGGCCAGGCGGTTGGTGAACTTGAAGCAGTCGCCGGTCTCGTCACCGGGCAGGCGCAGGCCGCCGGCGATCTTGGCCCGGTTGGGCGCCAGCCCCGGCTCGGCCGCAACGCAGGCATCGGCGTCCAGCACCTCGAACGGAACGCCATCGGCGCGCAGCACGGCGATGTCCTTTTCCGCCGCCAGCACCTGCTTTTCGGTGCGGAACAGTTGCAGCGTGCCCTTGCTGCGTTCGTCATAGCCGATGCCGGTATCCTGCCGCAGCGCGATCAGGCAGTCGCGGGAATATTCGGCCAGCCGCACCATCCGGCTCTTGTTCAGCTTGTAGGCTTCGGTGGTGCAATTGCCCAGCATCCGCAGCAGCCATTCCACCATCGCCGGATCGGGCCGCGGCTGGATCACCAGCGGGGCGTGGCGCTGGAACAGCCACTTCAGCGCCTTGAGCGGCACGCCGGGCGCGGCCCAGGGGCTGGCATAGCCGGGGCTGATCTCGCCGGCATTGGCGAAAGAGGTTTCCAGCGCCGGGCCGGGCTGGCGGTCGATCACCGTCACCTCATGCCCGGCCTTGGCCAGATACCAGGCCGAGGTCACGCCGATGACACCTGCACCTAGAACGACGACGCGCATGGGATGCTCCTGCTCCGAAAGGGAATGGCAGGAAAATACCGATTCTGCGGGAAATGTTTTGGGCATTCTGCCGGCAAAGCAGGTCATTCTTGGAAGTATCTTCGAAGATTTTGCCTTCACGTCGAAGATTATTCCGCCGCACAAACAATAGGCGAAAGAAAAACCCCGGCGTTTCCGCCGGGGTTTCCTGTCGTTGCGTCGCGGCGAAGGGCTCAGCCCTCGGCGTCTTCCTTCTGCTTTTCGGGCGAAATCTCGGCCCCGGTCTCCTGGTCGACCATCTTCATGCCAAGGCGCACCTTGCCACGGTCGTCAAAGCCCAAGAGCTTGACCTTCACTTCCTGGCCTTCCTTCAAGAGTTCGTTCGGGTGGTTCAGGCGCTTGTTGGCGATCTGGCTGACATGCACCAGGCCGTCGCGCTTGCCGAAGAAGTTCACGAAGGCGCCGAAATCGACCAGTTTCACCACCTTGCCGGTGTAGATCTGGCCTTCTTCCGGCTCTGCCACGATCGAGTAGATCATGTCATGCGCGCGCTTGATGGCGGCGGCATCGTTCGAGGCGATCTTGATCACGCCGTCGTCGTTGATGTCGACCTTGGCGCCGCTGGTTTCCACGATCTCGCGGATGACCTTGCCGCCCGAACCGATCACTTCGCGGATCTTGTCGGTCGGGATGGTCATGGTCTCGATCTTGGGCGCGTATTCGCTAAAGCCCTGCGGGGCCGACAGCGCCTTGTTCATCTCGCCCAGGATGTAGATCCGGCCGTCCTTGGCCTGCGCCAGCGCCTGCTTCATGATCTCGGGGGTGATGCCCGCAACCTTGATGTCCATCTGCAGGCTGGTGATGCCATCGGCGGTGCCGGCAACCTTGAAGTCCATGTCGCCGAGGTGATCCTCGTCGCCCAGAATGTCGGTCAGCACGGCCCATTTGCCGTCATCTTCCAGGATCAGGCCCATGGCCACGCCGGCGACCGGCGCCTTCAGCGGCACGCCCGCATCCATCATCGACAGCGACCCGCCGCAGACCGAAGCCATCGAGGACGAGCCGTTCGATTCGGTGATCTCGCTGACCACGCGGATGGTATAGGGGAAGTCGGTCGGCGCCGGCAGAACCGCCTGCAGCGCGCGCCAGGCCAGCTTGCCATGGCCGATCTCGCGGCGGCCGGGCGAACCGACACGGCCAACCTCGCCGACCGAATAGGGCGGGAAGTTGTAGTGCAGCAGGAAGTTGGACCGGTAGTTGCCGTTCAGCGCGTCGATGATCTGCTCATCCTCGCCGGTGCCCAGCGTGGTCACGACCAGGCCCTGGGTTTCCCCACGGGTGAACAGCGCCGAACCATGCGCGCGCGGCAGGACGCCGTTCTCGCAGGTGATCGGACGCACGGTCTTGGTGTCGCGGCCGTCGATGCGGGTGCCCTTGGCCACCACGTCGCCGCGCAGGATCGAGGATTCCAGCTTCTTGATCGCCGGGCCCAGGTTGGCGTCGGCCAGGTCCTCTTCGCCCAGCGCGGCCTTGATCGCCTCGACCGCGGCCGAGATGGCATTGGTGCGGTCCTGCTTGTCCTTGATGGCAAAGGCGGCGCGCATCTGCGTCTCGCCGGCGGCCTTCACCTTGGCATAGATCGCCGACAGGTCGGGCGGCGAAAAGTCGAACGGCTCTTTCGCCGATTCCTCGGCGAAATCGATGATCAGGTCGATCACCGGCTGCATCTGCTCATGGCCAAAAACCACGGCGCCCAGCATTTCCTCTTCGGTCAGCTCATAGGCCTCGGATTCCACCATCATCACGGCGTCCTTGGTGCCGGCGACGACCAGATCCAGGCGCTGTTCGGGCTTCATGCGCAGTTGCGTCATGTCGTCCATCGCCGGGTTCAGCACATACTGGCCGTCGACAAAACCGACGCGCGCGGCACCGATCGGGCCCATGAACGGCACGCCCGACACGGTCAGCGCGGCCGAGGCGGCGATCATCGCCACGATGTCGGGGTCATTGACCAGGTCGCAGGACAGCACGGTGGCCATCACCAGGACTTCGTTCTTGAACCCTTCGACGAACAGCGGGCGGCAGGGTCGGTCGATCAGGCGGGAAACCAGGGTTTCCTTTTCGCTGGGCCGCGCCTCGCGCTTGAAGAAGCCGCCGGGGATCTTGCCCGCAGCATAGTATTTTTCCTGGTAATGCACGGTCAGCGGAAAGAAGTCCTGCCCCGGCTTCGGCGATTTGGCGAAGGTGACGTTGGCCATCACCTGGGTTTCCCCCAAGGTGGCGATCACCGAGCCGTCGGCCTGGCGCGCAACTTTCCCGGTCTCCAGGGTCAGCGTTTCATTGCCCCACTGGATGGATTTCTTCGTCAGATTGAACATATATCGTTTCCTCTGGGGTCAGCCGCGGCCCCTGCCGCGCACCCCGTTTGCATGGCGGCCCCATTGCCGCCGCCCCCTATCCTTTGCATGCGGCCGGGGGCGGGCCTCACGTCACAGATGGCGCGGGCCATACAGGAAAAGCCGCGGTTTGGGAAGCGGCGAGTTGGGCAAGGTTGATACATCTGCCGCCCGGCACGCCTGGACCGGACAAGGGCCGCGTCGCCCCGGCGCCGGCCACCGACCGGCCGCAAACCAGAACGCCTGCCGCTTGCGCGACAGGCGTTCCGTTATTCCCAAAGGTCGAACGGGATCAGCGGCGCAGGCCGAGACGCTGGATCAGCGTGTTGTAGCGCGCTTCGTCGTTCTTCTTCAGATAGTCCAGCAGCTTGCGGCGCTGGGCGACCATCATCAGCAGGCCACGGCGGGAGTGGTTGTCCTTCTTGTGGCTCTTGAAATGCTCGGTCAGCGTGGCAATGCGGCTGGACAGGATGGCCACCTGGACCTCGGGCGAACCGGTGTCGCCTTCCTTGGTGGCGTATTCCTTGATCAGGCGGGTCTTTTCTTCAACCGTGATCGACATCGGGGGCTCCTTGGCTAAGGGTTATGGCACAGGCCGGGATGTCGTCCAGCAAGGCCCTTGGAGGCTCCGCCACATGTGCGGATGCGCGCCTATAGGGGATCGGGTACGAAAAGAAAAGCCCGAACACGCCGTGCCCACCGTGACACTATCGCTCAAGTTGTGGCGATCGGTCCTTGCAGCGCCCTTCTTTTGCCGCGAATCCTGTGCTAGGATATTCCGGAATTTCCCCATGACTGCAAAAGGTTAACGGGAAATTGGTTAACGCCGCAGGGGTGCGGCGGGTAGGTAGACGGGGTAGTGGATCATGTTTGCATTGTTCGGGTTTATCGGTGCCTTGCTTGCCGGCGCCCTGGCCGAGTCGGTCATGACGCTGACCGACCCATCCGGCGATGGCACGAATCCTCCGGCGGATGACTCCGATGCCCCCGAAGGCGCGGGCGCAGCCGAACAGGGCGACCTGCTCGACGATCCCGACCCCGGCGAAGGTGCTGTTTCCGATGACATTCCCGACGCCGCAGACAGGCCCATGGCGCTGAATGGCGGCATGGCGGACGATCTGATCAGCGGCGGCGATGCCGCCGACACCCTCACCGGCGATGCCGGCGACGATCAACTGGACGCAGGCGAAGGCGACGACATCCTGGATGCCGGCGATGGCGATGACCTGGTCTGGGCCGATGGCGGCAACGACGTGGTCCAGGCGGGCGCCGGCAATGACGCGGTCCGGGGCGGCGATGGCGACGACCTGATCGCCGGGGAATCGGGCGACGATTCGCTGGCGGGCGGCAGCGGCGACGACAGCATCGCCGGCGGCTGGGGGCTGGACAGTCTCTTGGGCGGCACCGGCAACGACATCCTGGATGGCGGCGGCGATGCCGACTGGCTGGCGGGCGGCGAAGGCGACGACCTGATGGCAGGCGGCAGCGGCGCGGATACGCTGGACGGCAACGATGGCAACGACAGCCTCTGGGGCGCCTTCCCCGAGGGCGACGATGCCGAGATTGATTTCCTCAACGGCGGCGCCGGGGATGACACCCTGATCCTGGGCGCCGGCGATTACGGCTGGGGCGGCGACGGCGCGGACAGCTTTACCCTCAGCCAATGGCTGGGCGATGGCGGCTTTGCGACGATCACCGACTATGACGCCGCCGAGGATCAGATCGTGGTGGTCTACGATCCGGCGCTGCACGCCGATCCGCAGTTGTCGCTGCAAACCGCCCAGGACAGTTCCGATGTGACCATCCTGCTGGATGGCGCGCCGGTCGGTCTGGTCATGGGCGGCGCCGGCATGACGGTGGCGGGGATCAGCCTGCTGGCCGCCTGATCAGGCCCAGAGAGCGGGCTGCCGGTCATACCCGATATAAAGCGGGTGCGTCGGGTGCCCCGCGCGGGTCAGGCCCAGGTGAAACAGCGGCCGCCCCGTTCCGCGCAGCAGCCGTTCGACCGCCGGCCCGCGATCCAGGTGCGCGCCATGCGTGCCCCAGGCGCATATCACCCGGTCGGCCCAGTCGCGGGCGCTGTCCAGGATCGCGGCATCGTTGCCGGGGCCAACCGGATCGGGCGCCGCGCGCATGACCCTGGGATCCGTGGCCCGAAACGCAAAGATGTTGGTCACGCGAAAGGCGCCATAACCCAGCGTCCGGGCCCGCCGCTCACAGCGTTCCACCGTCGGGTCATTCTGCACCTCGGTCGCGGTCGAGGGGTTCAGCATCACGAACAGCGCCTTTTCGCCGGCGGGGTCCCAGGTCCGGGTCAGCAGATAGCGGAACCGCTCGCAGTCCGAATAGACCGCGGTCGAGGCGGCATCGCCCTTTTGATGCTGGCGTGTGATCATGCGGTCTTCCCTTGCCTGGACCGCTGGCAACAGGTGCGGCCTTCCCGCCGCCGGGATATGTCCGCCATCCCCCCGGCGCAAGGTTTCCCGCCGGCCCGCCCTAACGGACGAACACCCGCGTCGGATGCAGCTGCCCGCCGATATAGCGGCCGACGGCCACCGCCTCGCCCGCCAGGCTGGCCCAGGCCTCTGTCCCATATGGCAGGTGGCCCAGCACCTGCCCCGGATTGCCGTGGCGCAACCGCGTGGCGCCTTCGGGCGTGGCCACCAGTTCCGGCAGCCCGGAAAGCCCCAGCTCCAGCGGCTGCAACAACCGGTCGATGCCGGGGCTGCGCGCCAGCGCCTCGATCTCATCCAGCCGGCAGGCCGCATCGGCGTGGAATGGCCCCGACCATTCGCGGCGCAGCCAGGCGACATGGCCCAGGCAGCCCAGGGCGCGCCCCAGGTCGCGGGCGATCGACCGGACGTAGCCGCCCTTGCCGCAGACCATCTCCAGGTCCAGGTGGTCGGCATCGGGCCGGCCCACCACTTCCAGCCGCTCGACATGTAGCGGCCGGGCCGCCAGGTCCATCTCCACCCCGTCCCGCGCCAGGTCATAGGCCCGCTCGCCATCGACCTTGACCGCCGAAACCTGCGGCGGCACCTGCAGGATATCCCCACGAAAATCCGGCAGCGCCGCGGCGATCTCGGCATCCGACGGCCGCCGGTCCGTGGTTTCCAGCACCACGCCAGAGGCATCGTCCGTGCTGGTCGCAGCGCCGAACCGCACCCGGAAGCGATAGCATTTGCGCGCATCCATGATCAGCGGCACGGTCTTGGTCGCCTCGCCCAGCGCCACCGCCAGCACCCCGGTCGCGTCGGGGTCCAGCGTGCCGGCATGGCCCGCCTTTTGCGCCTGAAACGCCCAGCGCACCTTGCCCACCACCTCGGTCGAGCCCACCCCGGCCGGCTTGTCGACGATCACCCAGCCATGCACCGGGCGGCCCTTCTTGCCTCGCGCCATGGCCTAGCCCTTCGGAACCACGGTGCCGACGATCGGCCCCATCGGAAAGCCGCCATCGTGCCGCCCCAACTCGGGCGCATAAAGCCGCGAGATATTGCCGTCGAAATACAGCGCATCCCGCAGCTTCAGGTGGTCGCGGAACAGCCGGGCGAACAGGTGGAAATTCACCGGATCATCGGAAATGGCAAAGACCGCGCGGCCGCCATCGGCACTGACCCCGACCCCGTTGCGGATATAGACCGAATCGCTGTCGGCCAGCAGCCTGGGATGCAGCTTGCCGCCGATCACCAGCATCGGCCCGGATTGGGTGGCATAGCGGCACTGCGGCGCCTCGGCCTTGTAGCTGCGGCTCTCGATCACCCGGAACCCGTCGCCCCAGCAGAACACCCCGTTCGGCAACAGGCCAAAGTTGCCCGGCCCGTCGCGGGTGACCAGCGCCGACACCTGCCGCCCCGCCTCGACATAGAGCCCCACCGGAGACAGGTCGCGGTGATACATGCCGGCATTCATCGCGAACCCCAGCGCCTGGCCCGTCGCCTCCAGCGCCGCATTCACCGCGTTGAAACTGCGATAGGCGCCATCGGGGCCGGAATGGAACAGCCGCAGGTCATCCTGCACCGTCACATCGCACAGCGTAAAGGACACACCCTCGAAACGGTCGTCGCGGCAGGTCGCCGCCAGCGCCACCTGTGGCAGCACCGCCAGACAAGCGCCAAGAGCAGCCGCATGATCAGACCTCGCCGCCGTCTTCGGGCGGGTCCTTCGCCTCGACATCCCGCCGCACCGCCGGGTCGGAAAACAGCCGCCGCGCCTCGTCCAGCCGGTCGAATGTCTCGTCCGGGCGGAACCGCAGCTCCGGCACATGGCGCAGCGTCACTTCCTTGCCGATGCGGTGCCGCATCTCGCCGGTGTTGCGGGCCAGCGCCTTGATCGCCTCTTCCACCGGGGCGCTGCCCAGCAACGGCATCACATAGACCGTGCAAACCCGCAGGTCGGCCGAACAGGCCACCTCGCCCACGGTGATCGGCATCGCGTTCAGCGCCGGGTCGTGGATCTCGCCACGGCTCAGCACGTCGGAAATCACCCGGCGGATCAATTCGCCGACGCGCAGCTGCCGCTGCGAAGGGCCCTGCCCCGAAGAGAAACGCTTGTTCGCCATGCCGTTCCCATAGGCTGTTTCGGCGCGCCCCGCAACGGCGGGCTTTTCCCCTTGGCAATGGGGCGCTAAAGCGGGGCAACGGAATGCGAGGGGTGCCATGTCGGATCTGCCGGGAATCGTGATCACTGGGGTATCGGGCCGCATGGGCCAGATGCTGGTCAAGACCGTCACCGCCAGCGGCAAGGCCCGGCTGGTCGCCGGGGTCGAACGCAAGGGCCACCCCTGGGTCGGGCATGACATCGGCACCTGCATGGGCGGCGCGCCGATCGGGGCCGAGGTCACCGACGACCCGCTCGAGGCCTTTGCCATGGCCCAGGGCGTGATCGACTTTACCGCCCCGGCGGCGACGGTGGAATTCGCCGCGCTGGCGGCGCAGGCGCGGGCGGTGCATGTCATCGGCACCACCGGGCTGGAACCCGATCATCTGGCCCGGATCGCCGCCGCGGCCCGCCACGCGGTCATCGTCCGCGCCGGAAACATGAGCCTGGGCGTCAACCTTCTGGTGCGGCTGACGCAAAAGATCGCCGCAGCCCTGGACGACGACTGGGACATCGAGGTTGTCGAGGCGCATCACCGCATGAAGGTGGACGCGCCTTCGGGCACGGCGCTGATGCTGGGCCAGGCGGCGGCCGACGGGCGCGGCGTCGATCTGGCGGCCGCCAGTATCGGGCCGCGACGGCATCACCGGCGCGCGCGACCGGGCAGCATCGGCTTTTCCGCCATCCGGGGCGGCGACATCGTCGGCGAACATGACGTGATCTTTGCCGCCGATGGCGAGGTTGATCCTGCGCCACCGGCGACCGACCGGGCAATCTTTGCCCGCGGCGCGCTCAGGGCCGTGCTGTGGGGCCAGGGCCGGAAACCCGGCGAATACGACATGATGGACGTACTGGGCCTTTAGGCCCCGCCCGCCATCGCCTGCCCGTCTTCGCCCTCCGGCGGCGCGGTCAGAAATCCACCGCGATGCCCTTCTTTTCCCAGTCGCCGAACCGCACCGGTTCGGTTCCGTCCTTGCGGCCGCCCAGTTCCGGCGGCAGGCTTGGCGCGGTGGCGGCCTTGCGGCGTTCCTCGGCTCGGCCAGGGCGCGCAGGGCTTCGGGCGGAAGGTCGTCGCGTGGCGTTTCGGTCATCGCTCTGGGTTCCTTCTGTCGATCAGGGTGATATAGGCCGCGCAGGCGGCAAGGGGAAGATAATGGCAGAGGGCGTTCGGGCACGGGCAGCGGCGGTGGAAATGCTGAATGCCGTTCTGGGCCAGGGGCGGATGCTGGCCGACCTGCCAGAGCCGGACCTGCCCCCGCCGGATCGCGCCCGCGCCCTGCGGCTGGCCACGCAGGTGCTGCGCCGGGTCGAGCCGGCGGACAAGGCGCTGGCGGCCCATCTGCGCAAGGCGCCGCCGCTGACGGTGATGAACATCCTGCGGCTGGCGGTGGTGGAACGGGCGCTGGGCGCGCCGGGGCATGGCGTGGTGAATGCCGCCGTCGCCATCGCGCGGTCGGGCCGGCGGACGCAGCACATGGCGGGGCTGGTGAACGCCGTCCTGCGGGCGGTGCCCGAGGCCCGCTGGCCGGCGTGCAGAAACTGCCGCGCTGGATGCGCCAGCCGATGGCCCATGCCTATGGCCGCGAGGCCGTCGCGATCGAGGCCGTGCAGGCCGCAGAGCCACCGCTGGACCTGACGCTGCGCCCCGCGGCCGAGGCGCCCGAGGGCGAGACCCTTCCCACCGGCAGCCTGCGGCTGCACGGGGCCGGGCAGGTCTCGGCGCTGGCCGGCTATGCCGCTGGCGGCTGGTGGGTGCAGGACGCGGCGGCGGCGCTGCCGGCCCGCCTGCTGAACCCCGCGCCGGGCGAGCGGGTGCTGGACCTTGCGCCGCGCCGGGGGCAAGACCCTGCAACTGGCGGCGGCCGGGGCGTCGGTCCTCGCGCTCGACATCTCCGAGCCCCGGCTGCGGCGCCTGCGGGCCAATCTGGAGCGGACGGGCCTGGTGGCCGATGTCATCGCGGCGGATGCCCTGGCATGGGAGCCGGAGGAGCGGTTCGATGCCATCCTGCTGGACGCGCCCTGTTCGGCCACGGGCACGGTGCGGCGGCATCCCGACCTGCCCTTTGTCAAGGACGGCAGCGAGGTCGCCGGGCTGGTCGCGCTGCAGGCCCGGCTGCTGGACCGGGCGCTGGGATGGCTGAAGCCGGGGGGGCGGCTGGTCTTTGCCACCTGCTCGCTGCTGCCCGAAGAGGGCGAGGGGCAACTGGCCGCCGCCCTCGCCCGGCACCCGGACCTCCGGGCCGAAAGGGCCGACCTGCCGGGGGTAGAGCCGATGGTGGACCGGTCAGGGCGGGCTGCGGCTGCGCCCTGATTACTGGGCGGACCGGGGTGGTATGGACGGGTTCTTCATGGCCCTGCTGAGGCGTCCCATCGTGGGACGCTGAATCACCCATTGAAAACAAACGACAATTTTGAGCAATTTAACCAAATCTTAACTTTTCGCCGCCTCGCCCTGCCCGCCGCCCCCTCCGGGGCCTGAGCGGACGCGGCGTGCTTGCCCCCCCTTTCGCGGCGCCACCGGATCGCGCAGGATGGCACCAGCCGCAGGAGATTCCGTGACAGCGACCGCCCGTTACCTGACCCATCCGCAGGTCGCCATCACCCCCGAAACCGATGTCCGGCGCTGGTCGCTGGATGACCGGGGGCGGGCGCGGGTCTTGGCGCTGGCGGCCAGCCCCGGCGCGCTGTCGGCCACGCAAAGGGTGATCAGCAGCGACGAGACCAAGGCGCAGGAAACCGCCGGGCCGCTGGCCCGCGCGCTGGGCCTGACAGTCGAGACCCGGCCCGGCCTGCACGAAAACGACCGCAGCGCCACCGGCTTTCTGCCGCCCGACGCCTTTGAGCGCGCGGCCGATGCGTTTTTCGCCGCCCCCGACCACAGCTTTCGCGGCTGGGAACCGCCCGCGCCGCGCAGGCCCGGCATCCTCGATGCCGTCATGGCCGCGCTGGTGACCACCGGGGCGGCGGCGACCTGCTGTTCGTCGGTCACGGCGCGGTCGGCACGCTGCTGTACTGCGCGCTGGCCGGCCTGCCGATCGACCGGCGCCACGATCAGCTGCCGGGCGGGGGCCATTTCTTCGGCTTTGACCCGACATTGCGCCAGCCGGCGCGTGGCTGGCTGCCGATGGAGCGGCTGAACCAGGTTTAGGCGGACAGGCTGCGCGACGGTGCTAGGACCGGCGGGCGCGCAGAACGGAGGCCCCGGCCATGACCATCACCCACGAAGACGAACTGGACGGCCTGAAAGCGATTGGCCGGGTGGTCGCAAATACGATGGCGGCCATGGCCCGGGCGATGGAGCCCGGCATGACCACGGCCGAACTGGACCGGATCGGGCGCGACCTGCTGGAGCGGGAGGGCGCGGTTTCCGCCCCTGAATCCACCTATGACTTTCCCGGCGCCACCTGCATCAGCGTCAACGAGGAAATCGCCCATGGCATCCCCGGCAGCCGGGTTCTGGCCGCGGGCGATCTGGTGAATATCGACGTATCGGCCAGCAAGAACGGCTTTTTCGCCGATACCGGGGCGACCTTTCGGCTGGGCCGGTGGCGCCGGCGCTAGAGCAGTTGTGCCACGACGGCCATCAGGCGATGCAGGTGGGCATCGCGCAGGTCGGCCATGGCCGGCCGCTGGCCGGGATCGGGCAAGGCGGTGGGCCGTTTTGCCGCCCGGCGCGGCTATACGCTGATCCGCAATCTGGCCAGCCACGGCATAGGCCGCGCCCTGCACGAAGAGCCGGTCGAAGTGCCGACCGGCCTGCGCCGCGAGCGGCGGCAGATCCATCGCGGGCTGGTGCTGACGGTCGAGCCGTTCCTGTCGCGCGGCGGCCGCTGGCCGACAGCGGCGACGACGGCTGGACGCTCTATAGCCGGCCGGCCGCGCCGGTGGTGCAATACGAACATACCGTGGTGGCCACCGACCGCGGCGCGATCATCCTGACGGTTCCGGGCTGCTAGGGGCCGGCTTCGGCGCAGCGGCCGCACCATGGTGGTGGCCGAGGCAAAGCCGAAGACATGGCGCAATGGCCCCAGCTTTTCGGTCTGGGTCGGCACGAACCTGAGCCGTTCACAGCGCCCTTGCCCGCCAGTTGCTGTCGATCACCTCGAGCCGGATCGAGGCATAGCCGCGGGCGCGGCCTTCGTCGCACAGCGCCTGCACCAGCGCACTGCCGATGCCGCGGCCCCGCGCCGCGCGGGTGACGGCGATGCCGTCGACCAGAAAGCGGTGGTTGTCGACATCATGCGACAGGGTCCAGAGCAGTAGGCTGCGCCACAGGGCGCCAAAGCGGCCATAGGCGGCGCGCATGTCCTCGGCCCCGCCGCCGGCAAAGCCGCCCCGCGGCGACTTGAACCCGGCGATGCCGAGAAGCGTGCCATCGGCGGCGCTGGCGGCAAAGCAATGGTCCTCGCGCAGCACCCTGTTCAGAAAGGCCAGCGCGCGCGGCTCGGGGCCAAGGACGGGGCCCAGCTTGCCGCCAAACGCCTCCCAGTACAGCCGGGCGGCGGCGGGGCGCTGTTCGGGGGTAAAGCCGCGGGTCAGCCGGATCATGTCAGGGCGCGGGCCAGGGCCGCGGGGTCGTTGGCGCCCGGATCCAGCCTGAAGTGCCGCCTCGGGCGGGCGGCAAGCTGGGCGGCCGTGCCGCCGGTGCCGGCCAGCCGCCACAGCGCCCGCGACAACAGCCGGACCTGGGCCTGGTCGCGGGTGATCTGGTGGCGGTTGGCCTCGATCGCGACGGGGCCGGCCAGCAGCGAGGGGAGACTCGGCCAGGACCACGGTGGCGGTGTCGATGGGATCAAGGGCCAGACGGCGGTGCCGGGGCGGCGCGACAGCCGGTGGATCATCGGCAGCCCCAGCAGCGACTGCGAGCCGACCGAGCCGGGTTGAACAGCATCCGGGGGATTTGGCGCTGGGGGCGGCGGTTTCGGCCGCGCGGTGTTCGGCAAGGCCCAGGGCGGCATAGTCGATGCCGGCGCGGCGCGGCGGGATCTGCGGCCAGCTCTGGCCGGTCGGGTGGCTCCAGAACGGGCCGGGGCCTTCGGGGAAGGCGGCGTTGATCGCGGTGGCGACGGCAAAGCGGTTGTTGGTGTTGTCGGGCGCGTCCTCGATCTCTGCGGCCAGCCAGGCCCAGAGGCGGCGCGGATCCTCGGCCCCGGTCAGGCGGGCGGCAAGGCCGGCGGGAAAGGCGAAGGCAAAGTCGAAACCGATCAGCAGGCGCTGGCCGGCGGCGGCGGCGGTGTCGATCAGGGTGGCAAGCTGCGCCTCGGCGCTGGCGCGGGTGCGGTGGTGCCATTCGGCGCCGCCTTCGGCATCGTGGCACCCCAGCCAGACCGCATTGGCGCGGTTGACCGGGCTGGTCGGCAGGTTGGCGGCCGACCAGTCGGCGACGATGACGCGGTCAAAGGCCAAGGCCGACCTCGGCCAGGATGAAATCGGCCACCGCGGCGGTGTCGTTCAGGTCCAGCACCGGCACCGGCAGGGGCGGCAGCCGGGCATCGGTCGCCACCGCGCGCACCAGGGGATCGCCGGGCTGGATCAGCGCCTGGCCGGTCGCGGCGCGCCAGACCTCGACCTTGGGATGGGCGTCGCGCTTGTAACCCTCGACCAGCACCAGATCGACCGGCGCCAGCCGCGCCAGGATCGCCGGCAGGTCCGGTTCCGGCCCGCGGTGTTCGTGCATCAGGGCAAAGCGATGCGCCGAGGCCAGGACCGTTTCGGTCGCGCCGGCGGCACGATGCCGGAACGTATCCTTGCCCGGCTGGTCCAGGTCGACATCGTGATGCACATGCTTGACGGTCGAGACCGACAGGCCGCGGCCGGTGATTTCGGCAACCAGGCGTTCCATCAGGCTGGTCTTGCCCGAGTTCTTCCAGCCGATGACACCGTAGATCTTCATGGGCAGCCTTTCAGCAAAGCCTCGGCATGGGCGAGGTCTTCGGGGGTGTTGAGGTTCGAGAACGCCCCGTCCTGGGGAAAATCGGCCAGGGCGGCGTCATGGGCGGTGGCGAAATCCATCACCCGGGCCTTGGCGCCGGAGGCGAGGAACCGTTCCAGCGCCGGGGCCAGCCCGGTGGGCCAGAGACCGCAGACCGGATGCACCCGGCCGCCGCTGCGTGCCAGCGCCGGGCGCGCGCCTTCGCCCGCCATCAGCAGGCGCGGCACCAGATCGCCGGGAAGGAAGGGCGCGTCCACCGGGACCGAGAGGAGCAGCGTCGCCCCCTGCCCCGCGGCCCAGCGCAGGCCCTGCAACAGGCCCGACAAAGGCCCCAGCGACAGATCGTCGGGCAGGACAGGCAGGCCCAGCGCGGCCAGGCGGGCCGGATCGCCATTGGCCGAGACCGCCAGCGCGGCCACCTGCGGCCCGATGCGGTCGGCCACGTGCGCGACAAGCGGGCGCCCGGCCAGATCCAGCAGGGCCTTGTCCGCCCCGCCCATCCGGCGGCCCATGCCGCCCGCCAGTATGATCCCGAAAATCAGCATCCCCGCCCCTTTCGCGCCCAAAGGCCTAGGCGCAGGGACAGGCGAGGTAAAGGCCTCAGTTGATCGGATTGCCGTTCTTGTCGACCATGGTCACGTTATGCTCGCCCATGCTGTCGTTCTCTTCGGTGACGATGCGGGTGGTGACGCCCGGCAACTGTCCGAAGGCCTCGCCCAGCTTGATCGGGAACCAGGTCCGCGGCAGGCTTTCCATTCCCGGCACGCCGCGCAGCACGTCGGAGATTGCGTTGGAACACATCGCCTTGGGGACGGCGCCGTAGTTCCGCACCCGTTGCAGCACCAGTTCGGCCACCTGCGGCGACACGAGCAGCTTGCGTTCGATCACATGGAATTTCTCGGTCGCGCTGTCACGGGCATGGTAGTCGAGATAGAAGGACACCATCGCATCGGTCATGCCGTAATGCACGTCGTTCTGGATCGGCACCCTGGGGTGATAGAAGGTGCCGGCCGGGTCGAACAGCACCCGCTGCGAGGCATTGACCAGAAGGGCCGCATGCGCGCCCGAGCCGTTGCGGTCATTCACCGTGGTCAGAAGGGTGATGTAGGTCGGCGGGCCGGCGACATAGCGCGCGGCCTCGACCTCGGCCTGGGGGGCATAGGTGTGGTCGGCGCCACAGGCCGACAGCACCGCAAGGGTCACCAGGGCCAGGAATGACCGGATCGCGCGCATCGTGGCCAGATGCGATCAGGCGCCCGCGAGGGCCAGGAAGACCAGGACGACGAAGGTCACGACCAGCGCCCAGGACACCATGTGGATAAAGCCGGCGAAGGTCTTTTCCTGCACGCGGATATCCATCGAGCCGTGCTTGTAGTCGCCATGCGCGTGGTCAGCCATCTGTTCGCTATCCTCTGGAATGTTCGCTTTTCCCTGCGATAGCCGATTCATCCGGCCCTGTCACGGGGGGAAGGGCCGGCAGCGGCCCGGTCATGGGGCATTCCGCCGTCAAACCGAGCCGTCGCCCGATTCGCCGCCGCGCCAGCCGGCGTTGAGGGCAAAGCCGATGCGGCGGGGCGGGTCCTGCTCGGGCGCCACCTTGGGCACGGCGCGCAGGATGACCGACATCTGGCTGACGTGCTGCACCAGCTGGGTCTTCGTGCCGTCTTCGTCGCGGCCGTAAAAGGTGATCATGTCGGGGTCGAAATAGCCCAGGCCCTCGATCTGCAGCACGCCGGCATCGCCGCCGGCGAAGCCCATGGCGATTTCCTGGCTGGAATCGAGCTGCTGTTCGAAATTGCGGATATACAGCACCAGCCGGTCATAGGCCCAGTCCGCCGGGCTTTTCGGTTTGTCCGCCGGGGTGGCCGGGGTGGTCGCGGGCTTGGCCTTGCCGGCCGGTTTCCGTGTCTGTTTCGCCATTGCTACACCCTTTCCCAGCGGTAGGCCCCGTGATCGTCCAGCACACGCGACACGGCGCCGCGATGCAAGAGGCAGTTCAGGTGCGCCACCGCCTCGACCAGGGCCAGCCCCTCTTCGGCCGGGCCGATCTGGCGGCGGAACAGAACCGGAAAGCACTCGACCGCGCTGCGGGGCTGGGCCAGGTGGTCGGTCAGCCGGGCCAGCGCGGTTTCGTGGTTGTCGATCATCTGGCGCAGCCGGAACGGCAGGCCGGTGAACGGCAGCTTGTGGCCGGGCAGGATCAGGTCGGTCTCGCGCGCATGGGGCTGGAAGGCGGCGCAGCTTTGCAGCCAGTCGGTCAGGGGATCGGCCTCTGGCTCGGTCGGGTAGACGCCGATATTGGCCGAGATGCCGGGCAAAAGCTGATCGCCGCCCAGGACCAGGCCGGGGGACCAGAGCGTGACATGGTCGGGGGCGTGGCCATGGCCGATCCGCACCTGCCAGTCGCGCCCGGCGAGGTGCAGCAGGTCACCCTCTTGCAGGCGGTTGAAGCCCACCGGCAAGGGATGCACCACATCGGCAAAGTTGAACGGCCGTTCGGCGCCACGGCGGGCCAGCGCATCTTCGGACAGGCCGGCGCGGCGCCAGAAGGTCATCGCCTGCGGCGTGGGCAGGGGCTGTTCGTCCAGCGTCAGCATCCGGGCGAACAACCAGGCGACGCGGCTGGTCCAGAGCTGGGCGCCGCGGTCCTGGAACCAGCCGGCCAGGCCGATGTGGTCGGGGTGGTGATGGGTGGCGATGACCCGCGTGACCGGGCGCCCCGCCAGCGGCCCGGCCAGCAGCCGGTCCCACAGGGCGCGGCCGCGGCGCGAGGCCATGCCGGTATCGACCAGCGCCCAGCCGGGCCCGTCCTGCAGCGCGTAGACGTTGACGTGGTCCAGCGCCATCGGCAGCGGCAGGCGCAGCCACAGGACGCCGGGCGCCACCTCGATGGCCTCGCCCTCGGCCGGGGCATCGGGGAACGGGTGGTGGATCGCGTCGGTCATGCCCCCCTCCTCTGCCGGATGGCGCCGGATGGCAACCCCGCGCGGGCCGATCAGCCGGCCAGCGCCTCGGGCGACAGCGCATACAGCGCCTCGGCCCCCAGCAGTGCCCGCGCCAGGAGCGGCGCATGGTCGGGCAAGAGCCGCAGGATCATCACCCGCGCCAGCGGCAGGCGGGCCGCATCGGCCTGGGCGGCGGTCAGGTGGAAGCCCGCCCCCAGCACCAGCGCAAAGGCCCGCAGATAGGGCACGGCGCCGGCGAACCGGTCGTCCGGCGACAGGGCCAGCAGGGCCTCGGTCGTCTCGCGCAGCGATTCGGCGGCCGACCACAGCGCCTCGGCCAGTTCGGGCAGCGCCGGCCGGGCCGCCTGGGCGCCGGCCTCGATCTCGCCGATCAGGCGAAAGGCCGCCTCGCCGCCGTCGGCCAGCTTGCGCCCGACCAGGTCCATCGCCTGGATGCCGTTGGTGCCTTCGTAGATCGGGGTGATCCGGGCATCGCGCAGGAACTGCGCCGCGCCGGTTTCCTCGATAAAGCCCATGCCGCCATGCACCTGCACGCCGGCATCCGCCACGCGGCAGCCGGTCTCGGTGCCAAAGGCCTTGGCGATGGGCGTCAGCAGCGCCGCCCGGGCCGCCCAGGCGGCATCGCCGGTGGCATTGCCCATGTCGATCGCCACCGCGCAGGCCGCGGCAATCGCGCGGGCGGCAAAGACCTCGGCCCGCGCCTCGGCCAGCATCCGGCGCACGTCGGCATGGCCGATGATGCCGGGCACGCCCTCGGCCGTGGCGCCCTGAACCCGGTCCTGCGCAAAGGCCACGGCCTTTTGCAGCGCGGCCTCGGCCAGGCCCACACCCTGCGCGCCCACCCCCAGCCGGGCGTTGTTCATCATGGTGAACATCGCCGCCATCCCCCGGTTCTCGGCGCCGACCAGCCAGCCGGTGGCGCCATCGAACTGCATCACGCAGGTGGGCGAGCCGTGGATGCCCAGCTTGTGTTCCAGGCTGACGACCTTGAGGCTGTTGCGCGCGCCCGGATTGCCGGCGGCATCGGGCAGGAATTTCGGCACCATGAACAGCGATATCCCCCGCGTCCCCGGCGCGGCATCGGGCAGGCGGGCCAGCACCAGGTGGCAGTGATTGGCGGTGATGTCGCAATCGCCCCAGGTGATGAAGATCTTTTGCCCCGTCACCGCATAGGTGCCGTCGCCCCGGGGCTCCGCCCGCGTCCGCAGCGCGCCGACATCGGAACCGGCCTGCGGTTCGGTCAGGTTCATCGTGCCGGCCCATTCGCCGGAAATCAGCTTTGGCAGGTAGAGCGCCTTCAACTCGTCCGAAGCGTGGTGTTCCAGCGCCTCGATCTGGCCCTGCGACAACAGCGGCTTCAGTTGCAGCGACAGGCAGGCGCCCGACATCATCTCGTTCACGGCGGTGGCCACCGCCATCGGCAGGCCCATGCCGCCGTGGTCGGGGCTGGCCGACAGGCCGACCCAGCCGCCGGCGGCGATGGCGCGATAGGCCTCGGCAAAGCCCGGAGAACTGCGCACCACGCCGTTTTCCAGCCGCGCCGGGGTCAGATCGCCGTTGCGGTTCACCGGCGCCAGCACGTCATCGCAAAGCCGCGCCGCCTCGGTCAGGATGGCTGCGACGGTCTCGGGCGTTGCCTCGGCATAGCGGTCGGTTGCCGCGACCTGCGCCACATTCACCACATGCCGAAGGATGAATTCGTGGTCGGCAGAGGGGGCGCGGTACGTCATTCGAATCCTCGGTTGCTGGGAAACGTCTTGTCGTGACAGACATTTTGCGACTATGGGCAGGCTAGTCAAACCCGCCCCCCCTTCAAGACGGACGCTGCGTCACATGCCCGCAACCGAGACCCTTTCCGCCACGGACAGCGGCCTGGCCCGCGCGGCCGGGCTGATCCGGGCGGGCGAGCTGGTCGCCTTTCCGACCGAGACGGTCTATGGCCTGGGCGGAGACGCCACCGACGACCGGGCGGTGGCGCGGATCTTCGAGGCCAAGGGGCGGCCAAGGTTCAACCCGCTGATCGCGCATCTGCCAGACCTGGCGGCGGCCGAGCGGATTGCGGTCTTTGACGACCGGGCGCGCAACGTGGCGCTGGCCTTCTGGCCGGGGCCGCTGACGCTGGTGCTGCCGCTGCGGCCGGATGCGGGCGTGTCGCCGCTGGTGACGGCGGGGCTGCCGACCGTGGCGATACGGGTGCCGGCGCATCCCCTGGCGCGGGCGCTGCTGCGCGCGGTGGGGCGGCCGGTGGCGGCGCCTTCGGCCAACCCCTCGGGCCGGGTGTCGCCGACGCGGGCGGCGCATGTGCTGGAAGGTCTGGCGGGGCGCATCGCGGCGGTGATCGACGGCGGGGCCTGCGCGGTGGGCGTGGAATCGACCATCCTGGGGCTGGACGGTGCGCCGGCGCTGCTGCGGCCCGGCGGCATTCCGGCCGAGGCGCTGGAGGCGGCGCTGGGCCAGCGGCTGGAGGCGGCCGGCAATGCCGAGCGCCCGAACGCGCCCGGCCAGCTGACCTCGCATTACGCGCCGGGGGCAAGGGTGCGGCTGGGCGCCCATGCCGCCGAGACCGGCGAGATCCTGGTGGGGTTCGGCCCGGTCAAGGGCGACCTGAGCCTGAGCGAGACCGGCGACATGGTCGAGGCGGCGGCGAACCTGTTTCACATCCTGCGCGAGGCCGACGCGCTGGCCGGACCGGGGGGCCGCATCGCCTTTGCCCCGGTGCCGGCGACCGGGCTGGGCCGGGCGATCAACGACCGGCTGACACGGGCGGCGGCCCCCCGCTGATCCGGGCTGCCATTGTTTCCGGAAAATTCCCCTGTCCGGCGCGTCGGGAATATTGTCGATTAAATTGTCAAGATTTCTATGCAATATTGGCAAGGCGCGCGAACGCGCAGGCAAAGCACCTGCCGAAAGAACCGCAGGGCACAGCAAGGGAACCGTGGAATGATCAAAGAGTTCAAGGCCTTTCTGCTGAAGGGCAACGTGATGGACCTGGCCGTGGGTATCATCATCGGTGCGGCATTCACCGCCATCGTCAACAGCCTGGTCGGCGATCTGATCAACCCCATCATCGGCCTGATCCTGGGGGGCGTGAACTTCTCGGACATGTTCATCAGCCTGTCGGATGCGACGCCGGTTTCGCTGGCGGCCGCCAAGGAAGCCGGGAACCCGGTCTTTGCCTATGGCGCCTTCATCACCGCGGTGATCAACTTTGTCATCATCGGCTTTGTGGTCTTCATGCTGGTCAAGGCGATGAACCGGCTGATGGCCAAGAAGGAAGAGGCCCCGGCAGAGCCGGCCGGCCCGTCGGAAGCCGACCTGCTGAAGGACATCCTGGCCGAGCTGAAGAAGAAATAGGCGACGGCCGCCGGCAAAGACGCAAACGGCCCGCAGTTCGCGCTGCGGGCCGTTCCGTTTTCCGGGTCAGGCCACCGCCTGCGGGCGGCGCGGCCGCAGATACCAGTACCACAGCCGGTAGGCCGACAGCGCCGCCAGCGGGCCGAAATGCACCAGGGCCGGCGGCCAGCTGCCCCAGTTGTGCAGCGCGGCCCAGTGGATCAGCACCAGCACGGCGGCCGGATAGGCCCAGCGTTGCAACGTCTTCCACCCCCGGCCCAGCCAACGCTGGGTCGCGTCGTTCGAGGTCACCGCCAGCGGGATGAAGATCAGCATGGCCAGCCAGCCGGTCCAGATATCGGTATGCGGCAGCGCGGCAAGGATGCGGTCAAGCGTGCCGCGGTCGATGACGTAGATGATGGTATGCAGCGCGGCATAGACGAAGGCCGCAACTTCGATGTCGCGCCGGTGATGCATCAGCCAGCGCGGCCAGCTGCGCCCGCGGAACAGCAGCAGCAGCCCCGAGGCCATCATGCCGATGATCATGAAGCGGGCCGCCCATTCGCCGGTGGGATGCAAGAGGCGGTGAAAGGCCCGGCATCGTCGCCGAACAGGTCGGGCAGGATGATCAGGCCGGGAATGGCAAGGATGATCCAGAGGATCAGGTCGAGGGTTTGTAACCTGCAATTGTCATGGGGCACCTGTGATCTGGTGCCCCATATACGCTGCGTCGCGGCGATTCCGTCGCGGAAAACTACAGCTCCAGCGCCTCGGCGGCCGAAATGCTGGGCAGGCCCAGCGCGGCGCCGACCGCGGCATAGGTCAGCTTGCCGGCATGGACGTTCAGGCCGGCAAGCAGGTGCCTGTCCTCGGCGCAGGCCTTTTTCCAGCCCTTGTCCGCCAGGGCCAGCATGAAGGGCATGGTGGCGTTGCCCAGGGCCTGGGTCGAGGTGCGGGCCACGGCGCCGGGCATGTTGGCGACGCAATAATGCATGATGCCGTCGACCTCGTAGATCGGGTCCTGGTGGGTGGTGGCGCGGCTGGTCTCGAAACAGCCGCCCTGGTCGATGGCGACGTCGACCAGCGCCGCGCCCGGCTTCAGCTCTTTCAGCTGCGCCCTGGAGATCAGCTTGGGTGCCGCCGCGCCGGGGATCAGCACCGCGCCGATGATCAGGTCGGCCTCGCGCGCCAGCGCGATGGTGTTGCCGGCGCTGGCATAGGCGTTCTTGAACTGGCCGCCGAACACATCGTCGAGATAGCGCAGCCGGTTGATCGAGCGGTCAAGCACGGTCACGTCGGCGCCCATGCCGGCGGCGACCTTGGCCGCGTGGGTGCCGACCACCCCGCCGCCGATCACCAGCACCTTGGCCGGCAGCACGCCCGGCACGCCGCCCAGCAGCACGCCTCGCCCGCCATTGGCCTTTTGCAGCGTCCAGGCGCCGACCTGCGGCGCCAGCCGGCCGGCAACCTCGGACATCGGCGCGAGAAGCGGCAGGCCGCCGCGGTCGTCGGTGACGGTTTCATAGGCGATGCAGGTGGCCCCGCTGGCCAGCAGATCGCGGGTCTGGTCCGGATCGGGGGCAAGGTGCAGGTAGGTGAACAGCACCTGCCCCTTGCGCAGGCGCTTGCGCTCGACCGCCTGGGGTTCCTTGACCTTGACGATCATCTCGGCGGTGGCAAAGACCTCTTCCGCGGTGGGCAGGATCTTGGCGCCAGCCGCGGTGTAATCGGCATCGGAAAAGCCGGCGCCGGTGCCGGCGTTGGTCTCGATGAACACTTCATGGCCATGGCCGATGGCTTCGCGGGCGGCGTCGGGGGTCATCCCGACGCGAAATTCCTGCGGTTTGATTTCTTTCGGGCAACCGATCTTCATGCATACCTCCCCTGCGGCCGCCTGTTGCGGCGGCCCTTGTAGGACCAAGGATCGGGCAGAATCGTTGCGGATGCTTTGATTTTTCGCTGGCGCGCGACCACCGTTGCGGTAGAATTTCCGACAAATCTGATATTTGGCGAAAGATTCTTCTGTGCCTCAGTCGCTGGACGCAACCGACCGCCGCATTCTTGCTGCATTGCAGAAGGAAGGCCGCATCACCAATGCCGAGTTGAGCGAAAGGGTGAACCTGTCGCCATCGGCCTGCCACAGGCGGGTGCAGCGGCTGGAGGAAGAAGGGTTCATCGCCGGCTATGTCGCGCTGGTCGACGCCCGCAAGCTGGGCAAGCCGACGACGGTCTTTGTCGAGATCACGCTGGAATCGCAGGCCGAGGAACTGCTGGACGCATTCGAGCGCGAGGTGGCGCGGGTGCCGGACATCCTGGAATGCCACCTGATGGCGGGGTCGGCCGATTACCTGATCAAGATCGTTGCCGAGGATACCGAGGATTTCGCCCGCATCCACCGCCGTTTCCTGAGCCGGCTGCCCGGCGTGCGGCAGATGCAATCTTCCTTTGCGCTGCGCGAGGTGGTGCGGACCACGGCGCTGCCGGTGTGATTTCCCGGTGTGATGCCAAAGGAAAACCCCCGGCCTTTCGGACGGGGGCTGACCGGATGGGCCTTGCGGCCCCAGTGTCGCTAACGCCTAGAGGGCGCCTTCGCGCTGGGCCTTCTTGCGAGCGAGCTTACGGGCGCGGCGGATCGCCTCGGCCTGTTCGCGCGCCTTCTTGACCGACGGCTTCTCGAAATGCTGCTTGAGCTTCATTTCGCGGAAGACGCCTTCGCGCTGAAGTTTCTTCTTCAGGGCCCGGAGGGCCTGTTCGACGTTATTGTCGCGGACGCTGACCTGCATGTGGTTGTCACCACCTTCCTAAGTTAGAGTTGCACTGATGTGCAGGCCGGCGCCCTATAGCAAAGGGGCTGGCTTTTGTCCACCACAAGGCCAGGGAGGCCGGGATGACGGAAGAAGAACGCCGGATGGCGCTGGTAGAGGCGGCTTTGGCCCATGTGGCCTTTGACGGCTGGTCCGAGGCCACGCTGCGGGCGGCGGCGGATGATTCGGGGGCAGACCCCGCGCTGGCTTGGGCGCTGTTCCCGCGCGGCGGCGTGGATCTGGCGCTGGCCTATCACCGCCGGGGCGACCGCGAGATGGTGCGGCGGCTGGCGGCCGAGGACCTGGGCGCGCTGCGGTTCCGCGACCGGGTGGCGCGGGCGGTGCGGCTGCGGCTGGAGGCGGCGGACCGCGAACTGGTGCGGCGCGGCACCACGCTGTTTTCCCTGCCGCAGCACGCCGCCGACGGCGCGCGCGCGATCTGGGGCACCGCCGATGCGATCTGGGTGGCGCTGGGCGACAGGTCCGAGGATATCAACTGGTATTCCAAGCGCGCCAGCCTGTCGGCGGTCTACGGTGCCACGGTGCTGTTCTGGCTGGGCGACGACAGCACGGACCACCAGGCGACGTGGGATTTTCTGGACCGGCGCATCGAGAATGTGATGCAATTCGAAAAGGCCAAGGCGGCATTCGCGGCGAATCCGCTTGGCAAGGCGCTGATTTCCGGGCCTTTCAAGGTTCTGGAAAGGATTCGGGCGCCAAGACTGCCCGGGGACTTGCCGGGCAGGACCACCACAGATGCCGCTGGCCGCAGTTGAGGGACCGGACATGACACTTTCGCATTCCATGCTGGCGATCGAGATCATCGCCCCCGGCGGCCCCGACGTGCTGAACCCCTGTTCGGTGCCGGTGCCGGTGCCGGGCCATGGCCAGATCGTCATCCGCATCGCCTATGCCGGGGTGAACCGCCCCGACGCGCTGCAACGCGCCGGCGCCTATGCGCCACCGCCCGACGCCTCGCCGCTGCCGGGGCTGGAATGTTCCGGCACGGTGGTGGAATGCGGCCCCGGCGTCACGCGGTGGGAGATTGGCGACAAGGTCTGCGCGCTGTTGCCGGGCGGGGGATACGCCGAATATGCCGTCTGCCACGAGGCGCACGCCCTGCCCGTGCCGCAGGGCATGTCGATGCGCGAGGCGGCCTGCCTGCCGGAGACCTGCTTTACCGTCTGGTCCAACGTGGTGATGCGCGGCGGGCTGAAGGCGGGCGAGACATTCCTGGTGCATGGCGGCACCAGCGGCATCGGCACTACGGCGATCCAGCTGGCCAGGGCGATCGGCGCGCGGGTCTTCGCCACCGCCGGCAGCGAGGAAAAATGCCGGATCTGCAAGGAGCTGGGGGCGGAAGAGGCCTGGAACTACCGCGACCACGACTGGTCGCAGCTGATGGCCAAGGCGGGCGGTGCCGACCTGATCCTGGACATGGTCGGCGGCCCCTATATCGCCCGCAACATCAAGGCGCTGGCGAATGACGGGCGGCTGGTGCAGATCGCCTTCCTGCAGGGCGCGAAGGCCGAGATCAACTTTGCCGAGGTGATGACGCGGCGGCTGACCATCACCGGCTCCACCCTGCGGCCGCAGGGCGACCAGGCCAAGGCCCGCATCGCCGAAGCGGTGGAAACCCATGTCTGGCCGCTGATCCAGCGCGGCGCCTACAAGGTGGTGATGGACAGCGAATATGCGCTGGCCGACGCCCGCAGGCGCATTGGCGGATCGAGACGCCGGGACATGTCGGCAAGATCGTGCTGAAGGTCGAGGGCTGATCCCGCCATCCGGCGGGGCGCGGCTGCCGCCACCTGCCCGCAAGCGGCAAATTGACGTTAGGGCACCGCTTTAACGGTAGATTAACGCGCAACCGCAAAAGGCATTTGCTAGAAGTGATCTGGCGGGATCGGCAATTGATCCAAGACTTTAGCCCGGCTGTCATCCCCAGTTCCATGTCGGGTCAAGCGTAGACCAAAAGCCATTTACCGATCTTCCCCTCGATCAAAGACCCTTTTCAAAGGCCGATCCCGCCACCCTGACCCTAGCGCAGCTTTTCCAGCACGGCATCCTGCAGGCGGCAGTCGCGGATGGTGTCATCGCCACAGCGCCGCGGGGTCAGGTCTGTCGTCAGGCAGATGCGGATTTCCTGGATATAGCCCTGCTTGCAGGTCACGGTGATCTGGTCGCGGGTCAGGCCGGGGTTCGACTCGAGAAAGGCGGCCTCGACCACCTGGGCCGGCACCCGCAGCGTCTTGGTCATGCTGGCGAACACCGGCGGCACGGCGATGGCGGCATGGGCGCGGCGCGCGGTGGCGTAATAGTCGGCGGCCGACAGGCCCGAACAGCGGCCGTGTTTCTTCCATTGGTAGAAGGCCAGCCCCGCGCCGCCCATGATATCGGCCATGGCCGCGGTTTCCGCCCGCGTCGGGTCGCGTTCCACGGTGCGGCAATAGGCGGGCCAGCCCTGTTCCCATTGCGGCCAGAGCCCGTGCAGCACGAAGGTCTGCCCGCTGCCGGCATCGCATTGCGGATCGCGGCGGGCATCACCTTCCAGCGCGCACCAGGCCGACGACCAGGACAGCGACATCACGTAATAGTCGAAGTCGCCGGCACGTTCGCCCTCGGCCGCCACGGGGCCGGCCAGCAGGGCCGCAAGGATCGCCGCAATCCACCGCATTTTGACTTTCCCTTCGCGTCGTTTGGCAGTATACGCACCGCAATTCCCCGACATCGGAGAACCGCGGGCCCAGCCCGCAGCCGTTTTCCCGGCACGGGAGAGATTTGTAAAGGAGCCGGAAGATGAACAAGCCGATCATGGCCCGCGCCACCGCCGTCTGGCTGGTCGACAACACCACGCTGACCTTCCGCCAGATCGCCGAATTCTGCGGCATGCACGAGCTGGAAGTGCAGGGCATCGCCGATGGCGACGTGGGCGGCGGCGTCAAGGGATTCGACCCGATCGCCAACAACCAGTTGGACCCGATCGAGATCGAGCGGGGGCAGGCGGACCCGCTCTACAAGCTGAAGCTGAAGTTCAACGCCGCCGCCGTGGGCGAGGACAAGCGCCGCGGCCCGCGTTATACGCCGCTGTCCAAGCGGCAGGACCGGCCGAACGCGATCCTGTGGCTGGTCAAGTTCCACCCCGAGCTGTCGGACGGCGCCATCGGCAAGCTGGTCGGCACCACCAAGCCCACGATCCAGTCGATCCGCGAGCGGACGCACTGGAACATCCAGAGCATGGTTCCCACCGATCCGGTGGCGCTGGGCCTGTGCCGGCAGTCGGAGCTGGACGCGGCGGTGCAGGCCGCCGCCCGCAAGAAGGCCGCCGAAGGCACGGTGATGAGCGACGACGAGCGGCGCAAGCTGGTGTCGACCGAGCAATCGCTGGGCATGGACGCGGATGAACCGAAGGTCGCCGCCTTTACCGGCCTGGAAGTCTTTGGCGACGAGGAAAAGGACCGCTCTTCGCCGGCCGATTTCTCGGATGCGGAAAGCTTCTTCAACCTGCCGGCCAGCGATGATGACGAGGATGAGGACGACCACCGCTAGGCGCGGATTGCGCCGGGGGCGGACCCCGTGACCGGACCCCGTGGCCGCAGGGCCGCGGGGTTTTTTCTTGCGCCGGGGTCAGGATCGGCGGGCCGGATTTGCGCCAGGTTTCTGGCGCCGCCGGCTTTCATGACAGGCTTTGTCATTGGACCAGGGCGGGGGGTTCTGGCAGGATGGCTATATTGAAGATTGCTTTCAAGTAGCTGTTCTAAAATACCTTTTTCACAACGTAAGACGCATGTTGCGTCAAACCGGAGCGTGAGGCCCCGGCCCGGCAAGTCCCCAGCCGGGCCGGGGTTTCACACCGTCAGGCCGGCCGGATGCCGGTCTGGAAGGCCTGTTGCAGAAAGGCGGCGCTGGCGCGCAGATAGGCCGCGACATTGCTGCGGCGAAACACGCCGTGGCCCTCGTTTTCAAACAGCATCACCTGATGCGGGATGCCGGCCCCGGTCAGTTCCCGCACGGCGGTATGGGTGTTTTCCGGGCCGACGTTGGAATCCGCCAGGCCATGCACGATCATCAGGTGCCCCCTGATGCGGTCGATGAAGCGGCCGGGCGAGGCATTGGCGTATTTCTCGGGGAATTCCTCGGGCGTGCCGCCCATCATCTCTTCGGAATAGGCCCGGCCATGCGGCATTTCGGTGGCGTGATAGTCGATGTCCAGCCGGTACATGCCGCACATCGGAATGGCGGCGGTGTAGAGGTCGGGGTGGCGGGTGATGCCGAACCAGCTGGAAAAGCCGCCATAGGAATTGCCGGCGATGGCGACGGGTCCGGGCAGGCCGCTGGCCAGCGCGGCCTCGACCCCGGCGCGGATGTCATCCTGTTCGCGCCCGCCCCAGCCGTCTTGCTTGACCGCCTCGCGGTGGTCGTGGCCGAAACCGGTGGAGCCACGGTAATTCGGGTCGAGGACGGCATAGCCGAGCGCGGCCCAGAACTGGATTTTGGGGTTGACCCAGTCTTCGGAATGCCAGGTCGGGCCGCCGTGGACATAGGCGATCAGGCCCTTGGGCGGACCGGCGGGGCGATAGAGCCAGCCCTGCATCGGGCGGCCATCGGGGGCGGTCCAGCGGAAATCCTGCGGCGCGACGTGCGGGCGGGCCGGTTCAGGGGCAGCGCGTGCGATCACCCGGTGGCTGCCATCGGCGGCCAGGGCGACGAGATCATGGGGGGCAGAGGCGTCATAGGCCTCGGCCAGCCAGCCGCCATCGGCAAGTGCTGCATGCGGCAATAGGCTGCGGCGGCCGGTGGGATTCGGCAAGGGCGTGACCCGGTGGCCGTCGACCAGGGCGGCGCAGGTGCGGCTGGCCTGATGGTGGATCACCGCAAAGGCCCCGGCTGTGCCGGCCAGGGTGTCGTGCGGGCAGAGATCGGGTTCGGACGCAATCCAGTCGACCTGGCCGGTGGACAGGCTGAGGACGCCCAGCCGGTCGCGTCCATCCTGGTCGCAGGCAAAGGCGATGCGATCGTCGGAGACCCAGTTGGCAAGGACATTGTTCCTGGCCCCGAGGTCCAGCACCTTTTGCGGGTCGCCGCCGTCGATGCCGATCACCCAGAGCTGATAGCCGCCCGGCGCGCGGTCGCTGCGGTGCCAGAGCAGGCGGGTGCCATCGGGCGAAAGCTGCGGGCCGACGTAGAAATGCGGCGGGCTGTCGGCGGTGGCCAGGCAGGTGCGGGCGCCGGTGGCCAGATCCTGCCGCCAGAGCCAGGCGCCGGCGGTGACCTGACCCGCGTCATAGTCGAAATCGGCCAGGAAGAACACCGCCCCCGCATCGGCCGACAAGGCGCCGCCATAGACGTAATGCGTGTCCTGCCTGGGCGTAAGCTGGCGCTGTTCGCCGGTGGCACGGTCCAGCAGGATAAGATGGTCATGTTCGCTGGCACTGGGCGACTGGCCCAGGATCAGGCGGCTGCCGTCATGGCTGACATCGCGGATGGTGAAATGGTCGCTGCCATCGGTAAGCTGCTGCGGCGGCGCGGAACCGTCGGTCGGGGCGCACCAGACATTGTCGGTCTCGGTCAGCCCCGACCAGCACCAGAAGGCCAGCCGCCCGTCGCCCGAGGCATGGATGTTCGACAATTGCGGCACAGCGGCCCAGAGGGTGGAAAGATCGGTCATTCAGGCCTCGACATGGTGACAGGCAACCTGGCGGTCGGTTTCGATGGTGCGCAGGTCCGGGCGCGTCCGGTGGCAGAGGTCGGTCGCGCGCGGGCAGCGGGTCGCAAAGACGCAGCCCTGCGGCGGCGACAGCACCGAGGGCAGTTCGCCCGGAAGGGCAGAGCCGATCCGGCCCTTCTCGCGCCGGGGGTCGGGTTCGGGGACGGCCTGCATCAGGGCCTGCGAATAGGGATGCAGCGGGCGGGCGTAAAAGGCGCTGCGCGGGGCGGTTTCCATCACCCGGCCCAGGCACATCACCATGACATCGTGGCTGATATGGCGCACCACGGCCAGGTTGTGCGAGATGAACACCAGCGCCAGCCCCATCTGCGCCTGCAGGTCCATCAAGAGGTTGATGACCTGGGCCTGGATCGAGACATCCAGCGCGGATACGGGTTCGTCGCAGACGATCATCCGGGGGCGCCCGACGATGGCGCGGGCGATGCCGACGCGCTGTGCCTGCCCGCCCGACAGTTCATGCGGATAGCGATCGGCGAAATCCGCCGACAGCCCGACCTGTTCCAGCGCCTGCACGGCGCGGGCGCGGGCATCGCGGCGCGAAAGGCCGGGCTCAAACGTCGCCAGCGGGCGGCTGACGATGCGGCCCAGGGTCATGCGCGGGTCCAGCGCGGCGATGGGATCCTGGAAGATGATCTGCATCTCGGCCCGGCGGCGGCGCAGGTCGGGGATCTGCGCCATGTCCTGGCCCTGCCACAGCACCTGGCCGGCCGAAGGCGGGATCAGGCGCAGGAGCGCCCGGCCAAGGGTGGATTTGCCGCAACCGCTCTCGCCGACGATACCCAGGGTGCGACCGGGGGCCAGCGTCAGCGAGACATCGTGGACGATGGGCAAGAGGCGGGCGCGGCCCAGCAGCGAGGCCGGGGGAAGGGTATAGCCGACGCCAAGGCCGCGGGTTTCCAAAAGCGTCATGGCGCGGCCCCCAGCAGGTGGCAGGCGGCACGGCGGCCGGGGCCAAAGGTGGACAGCTCGCGCAGCGGCGGCCGCGCGGTGGTGCAATGCGGCAGGCGGACCTCGCAGCGCGGGGCAAAGGGACAGCCGGGCAGGTCGCCGCCACCCGAGCGCGGATTGCCGGGAATGGTGCCCAGCCGGTCCGTCAGCGCGGTTTCCAGCCGGGGCATCGCCGCCAGCAGCCCGCGGGTATAGGGATGGGCCGGGGCATCGAACAGGGTCTCGGCGGCGGCCTCTTCCATGATGCGGCCGCCGTAGAGGACGGCGACGCGGTCGCACAGCCGGGCGACCACGCCAAGGTCATGGGTGACAAGGATGATGGCGGTGCCGGTTTCGCGGCCCAGTTCCGCCATGAGGTCAAGGACCTGCGCCTGGATGGTCACGTCCAGCGCGGTGGTGGGTTCGTCGGCCAGAAGAAGCCGGGGCCGCGCCAGCAGCGCCATGGCGATCATCACCCTTTGCCGCATCCCGCCGGAAAATTCATGCGGATAGCGGCGGGCGCGGCTGGCGGCATCGGGGATGCGGACACGGTCGAGCATGCGCACCGCCTCGGCCCGGGCGGCGCTGCGCGACAGGTTCTGGTGGACCATCAGCCCCTCGACCAGCTGGTCGCCGACGCGGATATAGGGGTTCAGGCTGGTCATCGGGTCCGGAAGATCATGGCGATATCCTGCCCGCGGATGCGGTCCAGCCGGGCAGGCGACAGCGCCAGCAGATCCTGGCCGCGAAACAGCGCGCGCCCGCCCACCGTGCCGTTCGTGGCCAGCAGGCCCATCAGCGCATAGAGGATCTGGCTCTTGCCCGAGCCGCTTTCGCCGACGATGCCCAGCGTCTCGCCGGCCGCGAGGTCGAGGCTGACGCCGTCGACCGCCACCGAGGTGCCGCCGGGAAGGCGAAAGCGCACGGTCAGGTCCTGCAGGGAAAGAAGCGGTTCAGCGGTCATTGGGGTCAAAGGCGTCTCGCAGCCCGTCGGCGATGAAGTTGAGGCAGAACAGCACCATGGCCAGCAGCGTGCCGGGCAGGAGCAGCAGGCGCAGGTCGGTGTCCATGGCGGAAGTGCCGGTCTGGATCAGGTTGCCCCAGCTGGCCTGCGGTTCCTTGATGCCGATGCCAAGGAAGGAGAGGAAGGATTCCGACAGGATCACCTCGGGCACC
The DNA here is from genome assembly GCA_041397345.1 of Paracoccaceae bacterium. GTDB lineage: Bacteria > Pseudomonadota > Alphaproteobacteria > Rhodobacterales > Rhodobacteraceae > Pseudogemmobacter. The sequence continues at coordinate 57,445 of JAWKWU010000008.1, read as the reverse complement.
AGCAGGCTGCCGTAGACGATGACGACCGAGATGCAGTTGGGAACGATGTGTTCCAGCACGATCTGGCCACCGGTCATGCCGCCCGCCCGCGCCGCCTGGACGAATTCCTTTTGCGCCAGGCTTTGCGCCTGGGCGCGCACGATGACGGCGGGCGTCAGCCAGAGGGTAAAGACGATGGCGGCAAAGAGCGCGATGGTGCCGCCGCCGAACAGGAGCGACAGCAGGATCACCAGGATCACATAGGGAAAGCCGTACAGCACCTCGACCAGCCGCATCATCAGCCCGTCGAGGCGCCCGCCCGCATAGCCGGCGATGGCGCCGTAGAGAACGCCGATGCCGCCGGCAACCAGCGCGCCGAGAAAGCCGATGGAGAGCGAGACCTGCCCGCCTTCCAGCACCCGCACCAGCAGGTCGCGGCCGAAATCGTCGGTGCCGAAGGGATGGATGGAGAACAGGTTCACCGGGGCGGCGATGTTCTCGAAATCGGCATCCTCGCCGGTAAAGGGAAAGGCATGGGGGCCAAGGAAACAGGCCAGCACGATCAGCACCAGGATCGCCACCGAGACCATGGCCAGCCGGTTCTGCCGGAAGCGGCGGAATTGCAGGTGCAGGGTCGAGGTGGACCCGGCGGCATCAGCGGTCATGGCGCAACCTCGGGTCCATCCAGGCGCGGACCACATCCGTGCCGATGTTGAACAGGATCAGCAGGCCGCCGTAGAGCAGCGTGATGCCCATCACCAGGGGATAGTCGCGGTTCAGCGCGGCGTCGACGAAGTGCCGGCCGATGCCGGGAACGGCAAAGATGGTCTCGATCAGGATCGAGCCGGTGATGATGGCGGCGGTGGCCGGGCCAATATAGGCGACGACCGGCAAGAGCGCCCCGGTCAGGCTGTGGCGCATCAGGGTGCGGCGCCAGCCGATCCCCTTGGCGCGGGCGGTGCGGATATAATTCTCGCGCAGGGTCTCGATCATCGAGGTGCGGGTCAGCCGCGAGATATAGGCGATGTTGGGCAGGGCCAGCACGACCACCGGCAGGATCAGCGACCGCCACCCCGCGCCCCAGCCGCCCACCGGCAGCCAGCCGAGTTTCAGCGCGAAGATCAGCTGGAACACCGGGCCGATGACGAAGATCGGAATAGCGATGCCGATGACGCCGAAGGTGCCGGCCAGATAGTCGGTCAGGCCGTTGCGGCGCAGCGCCCCGGCGATGCCCAGCGCCACGCCGATCAGCCCGGCGACGACGATGGCCCAGAACCCGATGGTCAGCGAATAGGGCAGGCCCGAGGCGATGATGTCACCCACCGAATAGTCGCGGAACCGGGTCGAGGGGCCAAGGTCGAGGTGCAAGAGCCCCCAGACGAAGCGGCCGAACTGTTGCCACACCGGTTCATCCAGGTGGAAGGCCGCCTCGATATTGGCCTGCACGTCGGGGCTGATCTTGCGGGTGCGGGAAAACGGCCCGCCCGGCGCCAGGCGCATGACAAAGAAGGTCAGCGTCACCAGCGCCGCCAGGGTCAGCGCGCCGTTCCACAACCTCTTGCCGATGAATCGCAGCATGATGCCCCCTGCGCGGTCGGGGGCGGCCGAAGGGCCGCCCCCGTGCCGTCAGTCCAGTGTCAGGAACTGGGTGTTGTAATAGCCGGCGGGCGAGGGCACCCAGCCGTGGACATGGCTGCTGACCAGCATCCGCGACGGTTCGATCGCGATCGGCGCAAAGATGACATCGTCCAGCAGGATCTTTTCGGCCTTGGCCAGTTCCGCATTGCGGCTGGCCTTGTCGGGCATGGTCGCGGCCACGTCCATCTGCGCGTCATATTCCGGCTTTACCCAGTTGTAACCGGCCTCGGCCGAGGGGCGCATGTAGGCCAGGAAGGTCTCGGCCCCGGCAAAGTCGCCCACCAGGTTGTCGGCGAACACGTCCCAGCCGCCGGCGTAGAAGGCATCGAGCCAGGCCTTGCGCTCCATCGGTTCGACCTTGGCCTCGACCCCCAGCACCTTTTTCCACATCAGCGCGACGCCCTGGGCCAGCCGGGTGCGGTCTTCCGCCACGGTGGTGACGATGGTCAGGGTCAGCGGATTGTCGGCGCCATAGCCCGCGGCGGCCATCAGCTCCTGCGCCTTGGCCTCGCGTTCGGCCTGGGTCAGCTCGGCGCCCGGCATCTGCGGACCGGCATAGGTGGGATCAAAGCCACCGGCATAGGAGAACGACGGAATAGCCCCGCCCTTGACGATCTTGTTTTCCAGCGTGTCACGGTCGATGGCCAGCGACAGGGCCATGCGCACGTTGATGTCCTGCAACGGTTCATGCGTCAGGTTGAAGGTGTAATAGGTGTTCTCGGTCGAAGGCGTGATGAATGCCTGGTCGGGCATGGTTTCGCGCACGGCGTCGATCTGGTTCACCGGGATGTCATAGGTGATGTCGATTTCGCCGGCCTGGAACCGCTTGAACTCGGTCGAGACATCTTCGGTGACGTGGTATTTCACCATCGGAATCTTCACGTTGGCCGCATCCCAGTAATTCGGGTTCCGCTCCAGCAGGATGTGGCTTTGCGGCACGATCTCCTTGATGACATAGGCGCCGTTCGACACCACCTTGGCCGGATCGACAAAGCCCGCGGCGCCATTGGCGGCGAAGCTGGGCGAATGCAGCGGCGGGATCTGGAAGGCCCCAAGGATATCAAGGATATGCGGCGCGGGGGTCAGCATCTCGATCACCACGGTGCGGTCATCGGGGGCGGTGACGCCCAGGGCGGCGGGGTCGGTGGTTTCACCATTGGCCAGGTCCGAGGCGCCCTTGATCTGCACCACCGAGTAGAAGTAATAGCCCTTTTCGCTGACGGTCGTCGGGTCCAGCGTGCGCAGGACGGAATTGACGAAATCCTGCGCCACCAGCGGATCGCCGTTCGACCATTTCAGCCCGTCGCGCAGGTGGAAGGTATAGATCTTGCCATCCTCGCTGACGTCCCAGCCTTCGGCCGCGCCGGGAATGACGCCGCCGCCGGGGCCAAAGCTGACCAGGCCTTCGTAGGCGTCCATCATGATCCAGCCGGCGGCGGCGTCGAAATTCACCTGCGGGTCCAGCGAGGACCATTCGAGCCGATGCCGCGATCGAGCGTGTCGTCGGCCAGGGCGGCGGTGCCGAGGCCAAGGACCAGCGCGGCCCCGGTCAGCAATCTGGCGAATGCGTGCATCTTCATTGGCGTCACTCCCTGTTGTTGTTTTCAGTCAGACAGAGATCGCCCTGCCGCCGCGGTTCGGCACCGGCGACATGGCAAAGGCCCTGCCCTTTCAGGCAGGTCGGCCAGAGTTCCTGACGGAACAGCAGGCCGGTGGCGGGGGCGGGTATCGCCACCCGGTGGCGGGTGGCGGCATCGGTCACATGGCCCAGGACCTGGCCTTCGGTGACACGGTCGCCGGGCGCGGTGATCCAGCTTACGATGCCGCCAAAGGTGGCGGTGGCCTCGATCGCGCCGGCCAGCGGCTGCTGTTCGGCCGGGGGATGGGCGGGTGCCGGGCCATCGCGCAGCGCGCCGGTCGCCGCAAGAAAGGCCAGCAGCCCCTGGGCATCCTGCTCGGCCAGCGCATCCGAGGTGTCGAGCTGGCCGCGATATTCCAGCGTGGTCGAGAAGCAGGCCGACGGGATCGGGAAACGATCGCCGAACCGGGCCTGCAACGCCCGCCAGGGGGCGGTATGCGCCTCGTCAAAGGCGTGGCCGCCGGAGGTGTCCTCGATCAGCGCCAGCCGCGCGCCGGTGCAACGGGCCAGAAGATCGGTGGTCTGCGGCTGGGCGGTCGAGGCATAAAGATGCAGCACGGCGCGGTGGTCGCAATGCAGGTCAAGCACATGGTCTGCGTCGCAAGAGCCCTGGATCAACCGCAGGCGCAGGTCGTCAACCTCGGTGCGGGGGGCCTGGTCGGCCAGCGCCTGGGCAAAGGCGGCGCGGATCAGCCGGGTATTGCCGGCCGGATCGGCGCCAAGCTGGCCTTCTATCCGGTCGCCTGCCAGCCGGGCCAGATCGGGATAGCCGCGGTTGAAGTTATGCGCCCCTTCCAGGTCGCGGCGGCCCAGCGGCTTGTGCAGCAGCCATTCCGACAGGCCGATGGGGTTGGCCAGCGGCACCACGACGATGTGGCCGGCGATCCGCCCCTCGGCCTCGGCCCGGTCCAGCGCCTGCATCAGATGGAAAAGCGCCAGCGGCCCCGGCATTTCATCGGCGTGCAGCCCGCCTTGCAGATAGACCTTTGGCCGCGCATCGGGCGGACCCCAATGATGCCGGGTCAGGCAGCGGCCGGTTCCGGGGCTGGGGCCGGAGAGGGCGACGATCTCTGTCTGCATTCACACCTCTGCCCCTGTCCCTGTCGGGATTTGATCAAAAGTTTGCATCTGGGGGCAAGCGCGTGTCAAGGCGCTTTGCCCTGGTCCAGCGGGCCCAGCACCGGTTCCAGCAGCGCATGGGCAGACGCGCGGGCACGGTCGGCATCAAAGCCCTCGGGGTCGATGCATTGTTCCAGCCAGAGCCCGTCGATCAGCGCGATGGCCGTGGTGGCCAATGCGCCTGCATCCAGTTTCAGGCCGCGGGCAAAGCAATGATCCTCGATCGCGGCTTCGACGGTGGCGCGGTAGCGGCCATAGTTGCGGCGGTGCGCCGCGCGCAGGGCCGGGTTGACCGTGACCTCTCCCCACAGCGCCAGCCAGATCCGCAGCGTGGCGGTGTCATGGCTTTCGCCGTCGAACATGCGGTCGAGCAGGGTGCCGAGCGGCAAGGGCGGATCGCCGGAAATCATCTCCAGCATCGGTTGGTAGGCGGCCTCGTAGACGGCGGCCAGCAACCCTTCCTTGCTGCCGAAATGATGGGCGATCAGGCCGCGCGACGCCTCGGCCCGGCGGCAGATGTTGTCGACGGTAAAGGCGGTGATGCCACCTTCGGCCAGGCAGGCCAGCCCGGCCTGCACCAGCATGGCGGCCCGTTCCTCGGGGGCGTAGCGGCGGAACCTGGGGGCGTCAGAGGTGGTCACGGGGAATGGCCCTTTGCCAGTGGCGGCGGTGAATCTCGCGGCCGTTTTCGGAAATGACGATTTCGGCGGTCAGGTGGAAATGGCCGGCATCGCAGGTCAGGCTGCTGGTGCTGTCATGGGTAAAGACGCCGTCGGCGCGGGTCTGGGTGACGTGGTAGTGGGTGGACATGCGGGCGGACAAGGGATCGCCCTCGGTGATCTCATAGCGGGCATGGCCGTCGCTGGCCTGGCGAATGCCGATGTCGGGATATTCGTGGTCATAGGTCCAGCGCGGGAAATCCACCGTGATGCGGCCTGACAGCAGGTCGCGGGTGATGCGGCGCGGGGCGGCGGGCGCGCAGGGGTGGTCGATCACCGGCGATTGCGGCGCGGCCTCGGCCGGGTCAAAGCGGCGAAGGCCGGCGTCTTCGGGGCGCGGCGGCCGGACCGGCAAGGCCAGGACGGTGGCCCCGGTGTCGATGGTCAGCGTGGCGGCCTGCGGGCTGGGCCAGGCGACGGGCCAATAGCTGCTGGACAGGGCGAGCGCGATGCGATGCCCGGCGGGAAACCGGTGCGCGATGTCGTCAAGTTCAACGGTGACGGCAACCGGCTGGCCGGGGATCAGGGCCCGCGGCGCGTCGTGGCCGGCATGATGGGTCAGGTTCATCAGGCCCAGGGTGACGCGGGTAGAGGCGCCATCCGGGGCAACGTCACTCAGCCGGACGGCGACCAGCGCCAGCGGCCGGTCCGACGCCACCCGCAGCTCAAGCCGCGGGGCGCCGAGGATTTCCAGGTCTTCGGTCAGGGGATCGGTGGTCCAGACCAGCGAGCCGCCATCATCCTCGCGCTGGTCGGGCGGCCAGTCGGCATCGGCGCCGTAGCGGCCGACCTCGCCCGAGGCGATACCGACCCAGAGCGGCGAGCAGATCGTGGCGGCGCCGGGCCGGGGGCTGGCGGCAAGGCCGTGCCCGACGGGATGGAACAGGCGGTCGCGGATGCGCGGGCTGGGCCAGTCCGCTTCGCCCACCCAGCGGCCGGGGCGGTGGCGATAACAGGTCTGCGGCGGAACGGCGTCCTGCATCCAGACCCGCAGCACGGGTTCCGCCATGATGCCGGTGTCGCGCCGCTTGAGCCAGTGATCGCACCAGCGCAGAACCTCTTGCAGCCAGCCGATGGCCGGTTCAACGGTGACATCCTGTGGAAAGGAATGCGCCCATGGGCCGATCAGCCCGCGGCAGGGAACGGTCAGGCCGGCCAGCAGGCGGGGCACGGCCTCGGAATAATTGTCGGCCCAGCCCGAGACGGCATAGACCGGCACGCGGATGGCGGCGAAATCCTGGCAGACCGACCCATGCTGCCAATAGGCATCGCGGCGCTGATGGGCCAGCCAGGTCAGGCCCCAGGGTTCGTTGGCCTGAATCCGTTGCAGCCAGAGGTCACGCCAGCCGGCGCCATGCAGGGCCGGGTCGGGCGGCAGGTCCATGCCGGCGACCATGGTGGCCGACCAGTCGAGGTTGTCCTTGGACAGGCAGCCGCCGATGTAGTGGACATCGGTGGCATAACGGTCGTCGGTGAAGCCCAGGGCAATGACGGTCTTCAGCGCCGGCGGCTGGCGGGCGGCGATCTGCAACCCGTTGAAGCCGCCCCAAGAAATGCCGATCATCGCCACCTGCCCGTCGCACCAGTCCTGGGCGGCGATCCAGGCGATCAGGTCGCAGCCGTCCTGCAGCTCGGGTTCGGAATATTCGTCATGCAGGGTGCCGTCGCTTTCGCCGGTGCCGCGAATGTCGACGCGAAGGCAGGCATAGCCATGCCCCGCCAGATACATGTGCATTCCCTGGTCGCGCCCGCGGGTTCCGTCATGCTTGCGGTAGGGCAGGTATTCCAGAATGGCGGGATGCGCCCCCTGCCCCGCCGGGCGCCATAGCTTGGCCGCCAGCCTGGTGCCGTCGGGCAGCGGGATGAAGAGGTTTTCGGTCACCTCTACCTGGAACGGAAAATCTGAACGGATATCGGGCATAGGGTTCCGCTGTCTTGTTGAACGATCATGCAACAAGCGGCGCCGTGCTGTCAAACGCCAATGCCAGCTTGACGGAAACCGACGGACGCGCTTACTATACAACCGTTCAACAAGGGGGCAGCATGGCCAGGGACCCGCGGTACGACATCCTGTTCCAGCCGGTGCAGATCGGCCCCAAGCTGGCGCGGAACCGGTTCTTTCAGGTGCCGCATGCCAGCGGGATGACCAACGCCAGCCCGCGGGTGCGCGCCGCCTTTCGCGGGATGAAGGCCGAGGGCGGCTGGGGCGTGGTCTCGACCGGCGCCTGTTCGGTGCATCCGTCGTCGGATGACAGCCCGTTTCCGAACGCGACGCTGTGGGACGATGCCGATATCGCCGCCCATGCGTTGATGACGGATGCCGTGCATGCCCATGGCGCGCTGGCGGCGGTGGAGCTGTGGCACGGCGGCGCGGCGGCGGTGAACCGCACCACGCGGTTCGCGCCGATGTCACCGTCGGGCGTGCCCTGGATGGCGACGCATACAGGCTTCATGTCGGCAGCGCGGCCCAGGGTGATGGACGCAGGCGACATCCGCGACGTGATCCGCTGGCACGCCGAGGCGGCGCGGCGGGCGGAACAGGCGGGGTTCGACATCCTCTATGTCTATTCGGGCATGGGATACCTGCCCTATCAGTTCCTGCTGTCGGATTATAACCGCCGCACCGATGCCTATGGCGGATCGGTGCGCAACCGGGTGCGGCTGACCGAAGAGTTGATCGACGCGGTCCGCAATGCCACGGGCGGGCGCTGTGCGGTGGCCTTGCGGATATCATTGCAGGAATTGCGGGCGCGGAGGTCCGAAGTGGCGGAAAGCGAGGCGCATGAGGTCATCGGGCACCTGAAGGACGCGCCGGACCTATTCGACGTCAAGATGGACTATTCCGCGTTCGACTGCGCGCCCAGCCGCTATGCGGCCGAGGGCAGCCACGAGGCGACGGTGGCCTTTGTAAAGCAGGTGACGACCCGGCCGGTGGTGGGGGTGGGGCGGTTCACCTCGCCCGATACCATGCTGTCGATGGTCAGGCGCGGCGTGCTGGACCTGATCGGCGGGGCGCGGCCGTCGATTGCCGATCCGTTCCTGCCGGCAAAGATCGACCAGGGGCGAGAGGTCGAGATCCGCGAGTGCATCGGCTGCAACATCTGCATTTCCAGCTGGCATGACGGGGTATGGGTGCGCTGCACGCAGAACCCGACGGCCGGCGAGGAATGGCGGCGCGGGTGGCATCCCGAAAAGGTGGCGGCGGACGCGCAAGGCCGGGTGCTGGTGATCGGCGGCGGGCCGGCCGGGCTGGAGGCGGCGCTGACCCTGGGGCGGGGCGGCTTTCAGGTCACGGTGGCCGAAGCGGGGCGCGATTTCGGCGGCCGGCTGTTGTGGGAAAGCAACCTGCCGGGGCTGCGGCAGTGGTTCCGGGTGGTGGACTATCGGCTGGGCCAGTTGCGGGCGATGGCGAACGTGCAGCTTTACCCCGAAAGCCCGATGACCGCGGCCGAGGCGCTGGATTTCGGCGCCGATCACATCGTGGTGGCGACCGGCGCGAAATGGGACCGCGCCCTGTGCGGACCGAACGAGGTTCCCGAAGGCCGGCTGGACCGGCCGGGGGTGTTCACGCCCGATGACCTTGTGGCGGGGCAGATGCCGCGCGGCCCGGTGGTGGTGCATGATTTCGACAATTACTATCTGGGTTCGGCGCTGGCGGAGCGGCTGGCCGAACCGGGGCTGTCGGTGACCTATGTGACGACGGCCGGGGCGGCGGCGGCCTGGGGCTTCATGACCAACGAACAGCCGCAGGTGCATCAGTCGCTGGCCCGGCTGGGGGTCGTCGTGCGCACGGGCGAGCGGGTGGTCGACTTTGACCAGGGGCAGGTCCGGCTGGCGCATATGCTGTCGGGGGTGGAAAGCGCGATCCCCGCCGCCTCGGTGGTGATCGTGGGCACCAGGGTCGCGCAATCGGGCCTGGCCGAGGAGTTGCAGGCTCTGGGGGCGCCGTCGGTTCACCTGGCGGGTGACGCGAACGCGCCGGGCGCGCTGGCCCATGCGATCTATCACGCGCACAAGGTGGCCCGCGACCTGGCGGCTGATCCGCTGGTGCGGCGCGATTTCGCGGTGCCGGGATGAGCCGCCGGGCAGAGCGCCGCGCCGCCGGGGTGCCGCAACGGCCCTGGGGACAGGTGCCGCGCAGGCTGACCCCGGTCGAGGTGATCAGCCGGGATCAGGTGGAAACGATCCACCACGCCGCCTGCCGGGTGCTGGCCGAAACCGGCCTGCGGGTGCTGGACGGCGGCGCCCGTGACCGGTTCCGCGCGGCGGGGGCGGGTGTCGAGGACCTGACGGTGCGCCTGGATCCGGGGCTGGTGGCCGAACGGCTGGCAACGGTGCCACGGTCCTTTCGGCTGCTGGCCCGGAACCCGGCGCGGAATCTGGCCCTGGGTGGCGCCAACATGGTCTTTGCCTCGGTCGGCGGGCCGGCCTATGTGATGGATCTGGCGCGCGGCCGGCGCGACGGAACCCTGGCCGAAATGGAAGACTACCTGCGGCTGGTGCAGGCTTTGAACGTGATCCAGCAGGAAGGCGGCGGCCCGTTCGAGCCGATGGACCTGCCGGCGGCGACGCGGCATCTGGATATCTACGCAGCGCAGATCCGGCTGCTGGACAAGAACTGGCAGACGCAGACGCTGGGCCGGGCGCGGACGCTGGACGGCATCGCCATGGCGGCGATCGGGATGGGCGCGGCGCTGGACAGCCTGCCCGCGCCCTGCCTGCTGGGCATCATCAACACCAATTCGCCGCTGCAACTGGATATCCCGATGGCCGAGGGCCTGATCGCGCTGGCCGAACACGGGCAGGTCAACGTGATCACCCCGTTCACGCTGGCCGGGGCGATGGCGCCGGTGTCGCTGGCGGGCGCGCTGGTGCTGCAACATGCCGAGGCGCTGGCCGGCATCGTCCTGACCCAGATCGTGCGGCCGGGCGTGCCGGTGATGTATGGCGGCTTTACCTCGAACGTCGACATGGCCAGCGGCGCGCCCGCCTTTGGCACGCCGGAATATGCAAAGGCGGCGATGGCCAGCGGCCAGCTGGCGCGCCATATCGGCGTGCCGTTCCGGTCGTCCAATGTCACGTCGGCCAACGCGGTGGACGCGCAGGCAAGCTATGAAAGCCAGATGGCGATCTGGGGCGCGATCATGGGCGGCGTGCATCTGATGGAGCATGCGGCGGGCTGGATGCATGGCGGCCTGACCGCCAGTTTCGAGAAACTGCTGCTGGATGCCGAGATGTTGCAGATGATGCAGGCGGTGATGGAGCCGGTCAGCACCGATGCCGCCGAACTGGCGCTGGCGGCGATTGCCGAGGTCGGGCCGGGCGGGCATTTCTTTGGCGCGGCGCATACGCTGGACCGCTATCGTGAGGCGTTCCACCGGCCGCTGCTGTCGGACTGGTCGCCGCACGAGACCTGGAAGGAGGCCGGCGGCATCGGCACCGCCGAACGGGCGGCGGCGCTGTGGCCAAGGCTCTTGGCCGAGTATCAGGAGCCGGTGCTGCCAGCGGACAGGGCCGAAGAGCTGGCGGATTACGTGGCCCGGCGCAAGGCCGAGGGCGGCGCGCCGATGAACTGAGCGGCAGGCTCGTCGATGACTTCGTCACTCCTCGCCGGTTCCCCGACGAGGCGACGAAGTCGACCGAGGAGGATCAGCCGTGTTTCACCATGACGTGGCGGACCACGGTGTAATCTTCGAGCGCATAGGCCGACATGTCCTTGCCATAGCCGCTCTGCTTCAGGCCGCCGTGGGGCATTTCGTTGGTCAGCATGAAATGCGTGTTGATCCAGGTGCAGCCATAGCGAAGCCGCGCGGCCGTGGCCATGGCGCGGCCGACATCACGGGTCCAGACCGATGAGGCCAGGCCATAGTCGCTGTCATTGGCCCAGGCCACGGCGTCGTCGATGTCCGAGAACGGCGTGACGGAAACCACGGGGCCGAAAACCTCGCGCCGCACGATCTCGTCATCCTGTTTCGCGCCGGCGACCACGGTGGGGCGGTAGTAGAACCCCTGGTCCATTGCCGCGCCGCCGGTGGTGATTTCGACATGGTTCAGCTCACGCGCACGGTTGACGAAGCTGGCGACGCGGTCGCGCTGACGCTGGGAAATCAGCGGGCCGATCTCGTTCGTGGTGTCGTCTTCGGCGCCCAGGGTGATCGAGGCGGCGGCGGCGGTCAGGTCGGCCACCAGGTTGTCATAGACCTTGCGCCCGGCATAAACGCGGCAGGCGGCGGTGCAATCCTGCCCGGCATTGTAGAAGGAAAACGCCCGAAGGCCCTCGACAACCGCAGCCACGTCGGCGTCGTCGAACACCACGACCGGCGCCTTGCCGCCCAGTTCCAGATGCGTGCGCTTTACCGTCTTGGCGGCGGCATCCAGCATCTTCTTGCCGGTTGCCACGTCGCCCGTCAGGGAAATCATGTCGACGCCGGGATGGTTGATCAGGTAGCTGCCGACGGTCTGGCCCCGCCCGGTGATCACCGATACCACGCCTTCGGGCAGTTCCTCGGCCAGGATGCGGGCCATCTTCAGCGCGGTCAGCGGGGTCTGTTCGCTGGGCTTGAACACCACGCAATTGCCGCCGGCCACGGCCGGGCCAAGTTTCCAGGCCATCATCATCAGCGGATAGTTCCAGGGCGCGATCGAGGCGACGATGCCGATGGGATCGCGGCGGATCATGCTGGTATGACCCGTCAGGTATTCGCCGGCCACCGTGCCGGTCATGCAGCGCACCGCGCCGGCAAAGTAGCGGTAGCAATCGACGATGGCCGGGATCTCGTCGCCACGCGCGGCGTTGATCGGCTTGCCGCAGTTCAGCGCCTCGAGCGCGGCAAAGCTGTCGGCTTCGGCCTCGACCCGATCGGCGATGCGCAAGAGCGCGGCAGACCGCTCGGCCGGGGTGGTGCGCGACCAGGTTTCAAAGGCCTTGCGGGCGGCGGCAACGGCACGGTCGACCTGGGCGGTCGAGGCCTCGGGCACGTCGAGGATCAGCTCGCCAGTGCGAGGGTTCAGGATCGGCTCGGGCGCCTCTTGCCCTGCCTCGAAGGCGGACCCGATCAGAAGCTGGGTCTGGATGGTCATGTCTGTCTCCCTCATTTGCCCATGCCGGCGGTCTCGGAGCCGGAGCGGGTCAGGTAATAGGCGGCCAGGATCGGCAGGAAGGTGGCGGCAAAGACCACGATGGCGACGACGTTGGTCACCGGGCGCTGCCGCGGGCGGACCAGCTCGTTCAGCATCCAGATCGGCAAGGTCGATTGCTGGCCGGCGGTAAAGGTGGTGACGATCACCTCATCAAAGGACAGCGCAAAGGCCAGCATGCCCCCGGCCAGTAGCGCCGAGCCAAGGTTGGGCAACAGGATGTGGCGGAAGGTCTGGAAGGCATTGGCGCCCAGATCGGCCGAGGCCTCCATGATCCCGCCCGACAGCCGGCGCAGGCGGGCAACCGCGTTGTTGTAGACGATGACGATGCAGAATGTGGCGTGGCCCAGCACGATGGTCCAGGTGGAAAAGGGGATGTCCATCAGCCCAAAGGCCGACCGCAGCGACATGCCGGTGATGACGCCGGGCAGGGCGATGGGCAGGATGACCAGCAAGGACAGCTGGTCGCGGCCAAAGAACCGCGCACGCGCCATGGCCGCGGCGACCAAGGTGCCCAGGATCATCGCCAGCGCCGTCGAGATGGCGGCCACCTTCAGCGAAAGGTAAAGCGGCGGCCAGATGTCGGGGCGGTCGAACCAGGCGGTGGCAAACCAGTGCGTGGTCAGGCCGGGGGGCGGAAACTGGTAGGTCCGCTCTTCGGTGGTAAAGGCATAGAGGAAGATCAGCAGGATCGGCAGGTGCAGGAACAGCAGCCCGCCGATGGCCGAAAGCCGGAGCAGGAGCGAGGGCCGGTCAGAGCGCATCGAAGGCCCCCGCGCGCTTGGCCAGCGTCAGATAGACCAGCATGATCAGGATCGGCACCACCGCAAAGGCGGCGGCCAGAGGAATGTTCCCGGCGGTGCCCTGCAACTGATAGACCGCCATGCCGATGAAATTGGCGGAATTGCCGACGATCTGCGGAATGATGTAGTCGCCCAGCGTCAGCGAGAAGGTAAAGATCGACCCGGCAATCACGCCAGGCAGGGCCAGCGGCAGGATCACCGTCCGGAAGGTCTGCGCGCGGGTCGCGCCCAGATCGGCCGAAGCCTCGAGCATCGAGGTCGGCACCCGCTCCAGCGCCGCCTGCATCGGCAGGATCATGTAGGGCAGCCAGACATAGACGAAGACCGCAAAGGTACCGGCGGGCGAGGTGGAAAGCGACGAGCCCTCAAGCCCCGGAATCGACAGCAGGCCATCGATCAAGAAGGTGGTATGGGTGCGCTCTGCCGCCCAGGTCAGGATGCCTTCGCGGGCCAGGATCAGCTTCCAGGCATAGACCTTGACCAGGTAGCTGGACCACAAGGGCAGCATGATCCCCAGATAGAACGCCGCTTTCCAGGGGCCGCGGGCATGGCGGGCTGCGAAATAGGCGATGGGAAAGGCCAGCACGGCGCAGGCCAGCGTCACGGCGGCCGACATCAGCACGGTCCGGGTGATGATATCCAGGTTCTGGGCCCGGAACAGCTCGGCATAGGTCTTGAGGGTGAATTCCTGGTTCACCACGCCCGAGAATTCGTCGATCGAATAGAAGCTTTGCAGCAGCAGCGCGGCCAGCGACCCCAGATAGACCACCCCCAGCCAGACCAGCGGCGGGCTGATCAGCAGGGCAAGCAGCAGGTTCGGGCGGCGCCAGAACAGGCCGGTCAGCCGGTCTGCCGGGCCGCGCGCGGGAAGAATGGCGCCCCTGTTCATGGCGCGCGCCCCAGGCCTGCCGGCGAAGGGGGCGCTGCCCCCTCGGGCTTCGCCCTCACCCCCGGAGTATTTGGACCAAGATGAAGCCCTGAAAGCCTTTGTGCCTTCATCTTGGCAGAAATACTCTGGGGGTGAGCCCGCAGGGCGAGGGGGCAAGGCCCCCTCTTGCCACGCCGGGAAAGGGCGGACCACTGGGGCATCATGCGCCCCCCATCAGGTGCAGCGCGCCGCTGTCAAAGGCGATGGCACGGGTTTCGCCCTCGGCCGGCAGCGGCTGGCCGGCGGGAACAAGCGCGGCAACTTCCGCATCACCCAGCCGGATTACCACGCGCGTGCCCGAACCAAGGTAGCGCAGCGCGACGACCGTGCCCGTGACCGCGCCGGTTTCGGCCAGGCGCGTGGCTTCGGGGCGCAGCGAGGCCCATTGCGCGGGGCCGCCAAGCGCCTGGGTCAGGGCGGGAGGCAGCACGTTGGACGAGCCGACGAAATCGGCCACGAAACGGGTGGCGGGCCGGTCATAGATTTCCTGCGGCGTGCCGATCTGGGCGATGCGCCCTTCGTTGAACACCGCCAGATGGTCGGCCATCGACAGGGCTTCGTGCTGGTCATGGGTGACGAAGACGAAGGTCAGGCCCAGCCGGTGCTGCAACGATTTCAGCTCGTCCTGCATCGTCTCGCGCAGCTTGAGGTCAAGCGCGCCCAGCGGTTCGTCCAGCAGCAGCACCCTGGGCCGGTTGACCAGCGCCCGCGCCAGGGCCACGCGCTGGCGCTGGCCGCCGGACAGCTGCGCCGGCTTGCGGTTGCCGTAGCCGTCCAGCTTGACCATGGCCAGCATCTCATCGGCGCTGGCGTGGCGGGCGCGGCGCCCGACGCCCTTGACCATCAGCCCATAGGCCACGTTGTCGCGCACGCTGAGATGGGGAAACAGCGCGTAATCCTGGAATACCGTATTGACGTTGCGCAGGTGCGGCGGCACCGCCGAGACATCCTCGCCAAAAATGCGGATCTGGCCGGATGTGGGCGTCTCGAAGCCCGAGATCAGCCGCAGGCAGGTGGTCTTGCCGGATCCGGACGGGCCGAGCATGGCGAAGAACGATCCTTCGGCAATGGTCAGGTCCACGCCATCCACGGCCTTTACCGGGCCGAAATGGCGCGAGACGGAACGGAATTCGACGGCTGCGGTCATGGGGTATCCGGGCAAGGCAGGAACGACCCGGCCGGAAGGGCCGGGCAAGGGATGGGGGCCGGCGGCGCAGCGCACGGCCCCCGCCGAAAGGGGGCGCGCCCTTAGCGGCCGCCGATCACGCCGATATAGTCGCTGACCCAGCGATAATAGGGCACGCAGGCGCCTTCGCCCTGCGAGCAGTTCGACACCGGCGTGGTCCAGAACCGGATCTTGTCGAAATCGTCCATGCCGTTCGCGGTGCAGCCTTCGGCGGTCTGCATGCCGGAGCCGTCGGTGCAGGCCTCGGGCACGACCGGGTTGGCGCCGAACCAGACCGAAAGATCGGCCTGCAGGTTGGACGACAGCGTGTGTTCCATCCACATGTAGGCGCAGTTGGGATGGGCAGCGTCGGCCTGCATCATCGTGGTGTCGGCCCAGCCGGTCGCCCCTTCGGCGGGAATGGTCGAGGCGACGGGCAGGCCCTCGGCCTTGAGCAGGTTCACCTGGAACGGCCAGGACCCCGAAGCGACCACGCCTTCGTTCTTGAAATCATCCATCTGGATGAAGGCGTCGTGCCAGTAGCGGCTGACCAGCTGGCGCTGGCCGCGCAACAGGTCGAGCGCGGCCTTGTACTGGTCTTCGTTCAGTTCGTAGGGCGAGGTGATGCCCAGTTCCGGATTATGCGCCATCAGGTATTGCGCGGCGTCGGCGATGTGGATCGGCCCGTCATAGGCCTGCACCCTGCCTTCGTTCGACTTGCCGTCCGGCAGGTCCATCTTCTCGAACACCACGTTCCAGCTGGTCGGCGGTTCCTTGAACACCTCGGTGTTGTACATCAGCACGTTCGGGCCCCACTGGTAGGGCACGCCGTAATGCACGCCGTCGACGGTGAACCAGGGGCATCCTTCAGCCGCGCGTCGACCTTGCTCCCAGGAGGGATCAGGTCGGTGTTGATCGGTTGCACGCGCTTGCCGGCGACCAGCCGCAGCGAGGCGTCGCCCGATGCGGTGACCAGGTCGAACCCGCCCTCGTTCATCAGCGCAACCATCTCGTCCGAGGTATTGGCGGTCTTCACATTGACCTTGCAGCCCGTCGATTCCTCGAACTTGGTGACCCAGTCAAAGGCCTTGTCGGTTTCGCCGCGCTCAATATAGCCGGGCCAGGCGACGATGTTCACCTGCCCCTCGCCGGGGCCGACCTCGGTCATCTGGGCAAGGGCGGGGGACAGGCCGGTCAGGGCGCAAAGCGCCGTGGTGGCCATGAGTTTCATGGAATGCATCTGAACCTCTCTGTAGATGGACCGCACAAGTTTGACCGCACGGGCCGTGCGTGCCGGATTTCCGGGCATGGCAGACAGCCTAGGCGCGCCTTGGCGTTTCGCAATAACAAAACGCGGATGCTTGTTATCGGTTTTTCCGATAGGTCGCCTGCGGCTGTTATTTTTGCGAAGGCCCGTGTTAGGCTGGCGCGAACGGCACCGGGGGATAGGCGATGCGGCGATTGGTCTTTGCGATGTTGGTGGCCATGATGGCCGGGGGAGCGGCCGGGCAGGCGCAGGCCTGCGACAGGCCGTCGAATGCGGCGGCGATCGACGCGGGGCTGGTGGACTGGGTCAACGCCCAGCGGCGCAAGAAGGGCCTGGGCACGCTGAAACCCTCGGCGGCGCTGGCATCGGCGGCCACGGCCCATGCCTGCGACATGGCCAGGCGCGGCTATTTCAGCCACGTCGGCCCCGGCGGGTCCACGCTAAAGAAACGCCTGAAGACCGCCGGCTACCGGTATCGCGCCGCGGTGGAGAACATTGCCAAGTCCACCGAAGCCTCGGCCAAGCGGGCGGCGGGAATCTGGATCACCTCGCCGCCGCACATGACCAATTTCCTGAACCCCTCGATCCGAGAGATGGGGATCGGCGTGGCGACCGACGGCAAAAGCACCTATTACGTCTTTGTCGGCGGCGCCTCCAAGGGCTAGCGGCTGGCAATGGCCGACTGCGCCGAGCGGATGAAATTGTGCGCCGGCGGCGGCAGGGGGGCGCCGCGGCGCCAGGCAAGCCCGACCTGCACCGACGGCAGGTCGCCCGAGACATCGCGGATCTCGATCCGGTCGCCTTCCAGGCTCCAGGGGCGGTAGACCAGGCTGGGCAGGATGGCCAGGCCGGCGCCGGTGGCAACCAGGCTGCGGACGGCCTCGACGCTGCGGGTGCGAAAGGCCGTTTCCGGCTTGACCGGCAGGGCCGCGGTCAGGCGGCGGGTCGATTCCTCGATCTCGTCCACCATGAGCTGGATCAGCGGCTGGCCGGCAACATCCTCCAGCGCGATGGCCTCTTGCTCGGCCAGCGGATGGCCCAGCGGCAACCACAGCCGGTAGGGCGAGACCAGCAGGGTCTCGACATGCAGCGCCATGCGATCTTTTACCGACGAGGTCAGCAGCACAGCCACGTCCAGTTCGCCGCCGATCAGCAGGTGCTGAAGATAGTCGCCGTTGTCCTCGGTCACGTTCAGGTCGACCCGCGGATAGGCGCGGCGGAACCGGCTGAGGATGTCGGACAGGACATAGCCCGCGACCAGGCTGGTGACGCCCAGCGACAGCCGGCCGGTGGCGGTCTCGGCCTCGGCCTGGAATGCCGTCCGGGCGGTGGCGACATCGGCCAGGATCTGGCGGGCATGCCGCAGGAAGGCGCTGCCCTTGTGGGTCAGTGCCAGCCCGCGCGGCAGCCGGTCGAACAGCACCACCCCGAGATCGTCTTCCAGCGCGCGGATCGCCTCGGTCACCGACGACTGCGAGATCGACAGCGCCCGCGCAGCCCCCGAGACCGATCCGGCCTCGGCGGCGGCGATGAAGAACTGCAACTGGCGCAGGGTAAAGGCCATGGCGTCAACCGGCTTCGGCCAGAATGTCCGGGCGGGCCGCTTCGATCATTTCGCCATAGGCGGCCAGCCGTTGGGGGGTGAAATGACCGGGACCGGCCAGCAGGTTGACGGTCAGCCGCACCACGCCGGCGTCATCCGCCAGCGGAAAGCTGGCGGCAGAGCCAAGGCCCATCGAGGTGATCAGCGCATGGTCGAAGAAATGCTGCTCGAATTCGGCGGGCGTGTTGGCGACAAAGGTCTGGCGGCCCTCGACACAGTGGATGAACCAGTCGTCGCGGGGCTGCGGCTTGCTCCCTTGCAACGGGTATTCCACCGGATGGGAGGTATAGCTGCGCCAGACCAGCGCGCGTTCCGGGTCAAGCACGGTGACGGTAAAGAGGATGGTTCCCAGGCGGGCGGTTTCCTGGTGCAGGCGGGCGGCGGCGGACATCGGACCTCGACGGGATGGATTTGCAGGGGCTGAATGCGCCCCGCGCATGGGAACACCTGCGCGCGCGCACCGCAAGAGGCGGCGATTGGCGGTTTTTTCGGCGCCCGTGACGGGTTTCGGGTTGATTGGCGGTGGCAACGGGGGCAAGCCGGGCCAGGAACAGGAGAATGCCATGACATTGCGGCACAGGTTGCGCAAAGGCGTGTTCCGGCGCAGCCGGGCGCTTGTCTCCTCGCCCCGGTTGTGGCGGTCGCGGCTGGTGTTCTGGACGGGGGCGCTGGCCACGGGGCTGGTGTCGGTGCTGTTCGCCGTGCTGGCCGACCATGCGCAGGGGTTCTTTCAGGCCGCCACCTCGGGCGGCGGCTGGCATCGCTGGCTGCCGCTGTTGTTGACGCCCTTGGGCATGGTGGCCTGTGCCGTGCTGGCCGACCGATATTTTCCCGGCTCGCAGGGCAGCGGCATTCCGCAGGCGATCGCGGCGCGGCACCTGCGGACGGATGAGGAACGCGACCACCTGCTGTCGTTGCGGCTGGTGCTGGGCAAGGTGGGGCTGACCATCGCGGGCCTGGCCTCGGGCGCCTCGATCGGGCGCGAGGGGCCGACGGTGCAGGTGGGCGCCTCGCTGATGCTGATGTCGGCGCGGGTGGGCGGCATGAGCCATGCCCGCGGCCTGATCCTGGCCGGATCGGCGGCGGGTATAGCGGCGGCGTTCAACACACCGCTGGCCGGCATCGTCTTTGCCATCGAGGAAATGAGCCGCAGCTATCAGGCCCGGACGACCGGGGTGATCCTGTCCGCGGTGATCATCGCCGGCGTCGCCTCTTTGGCGTTCCTGGGCAATTACAGCTATTTCGGCGTGGTGCATGACGTTGCCGAATTTCCCGGCGACTGGCTGCTGGTGGTGGCCTGCGGCGTGGTCGGCGGCTTCTTTGGCGCGCTGTTCAGCCGGGCGGTCCTGTGGCTGACCCGGCGTATCCGCAACCTGCGGGCGGTGGCCCCGCTGACGCGGCTGATGCTGGTGGCGCTGGCGGCCGGGCTGATGGTGGCGGGGCTGGGGATCGCCACCGACGGGATGACCTTTGGCACCAGCTATGACCAGGCCCGCGACGGGATCGAGGGCGCGACCCTGCCCTGGTATTTCTTTCCGGCCAAGCTGCTGGCCACGCTGGCCTCGACCGTCGCCGGCATTCCCGGCGGGCTGTTCGCACCATCGCTGGCGGTGGGGGCCGGGCTGGGCTCGATCCTGGGGGCGCTGCTGGGGTCAAGCGCCGGGCTGGCGGCGGTTCTGGGCATGTCGGGCTATTTCGCCGGCGTGGTGCAGGCGCCGATGACCGCCTTTGTGATCATCCTGGAAATGACCGGCAACCATGCCAATGTGGTGGCGATCATGGCTTCGGCCATGCTGGGCTATGGCACGGCACGGCTGGTCGCGCGCGAGCCGCTGTATCACACGCTGTCGCGGCTGTGGGCGGCAGATGTGTTGCGCAAGGTCCGGGCCCAGCAGGCCGCGCGGGGCGAGGCGGAGCCTGTCTCAGGCTGACGGCCACCGCCCCTGTGCCTGCAGGTGCCAGCCGTCGGGGTCGGGCGCGGGCGGCGCATCCCCCTGCCAGAAGAACAGCCGCAACAGGACGACACGATCGGGCATTTCGGGCTCGGCCAGGGCATGCCAGACCATTGCAAAGCCCTCGGCCAGCAGGCCCTCGGCGTAAAAGACGACCTCTTCGGCGTCCAGCATCGCCTCGTCGTCGTCCTGCGCCTGCCAGTTGCCGTCCTCCCACCAGATCACCTGGCCTTCCATGTCGGGAAACCGGCTGGCCAGGCGCGACAGCGGCGCCAGGCAGGGATCGAAGGGGGCGGGTTTGCGGGCCATCGGGCTATCTTCGGGTCATTGCCACGCGGATCAGGGCCCGTTCCATCAGCGCCATGGCAGGCGCCCGGCTGGCCGATCTCAGCGTCATGTCGGTTTCCAGCAGTTCCGTGATCGCCCGTTCCAGCACACGCACCGGCCAGTCCTTGACCTGCCGTTGCATCTGGTCCCGACGGGGGCCAAAGGCGCGCGCCTTCATCAGCCCCGCCTGCACCCCGCCGGGGTCGGTCGCGGCCATGTGCAGGCTGCGGAAATGCCGCAGCGCACCGATGCAGATGGTCACCGGCAGCACGCCCTGCCCCTCCAGCCGCCGCATCAGCAGGCCGACATCGCCGGCCCGGCGGTCGGCGGTGGCGGCGATCAGCTCGTCCACCTCGGCCTCGATGGTGGCGGGGGCAAGGGTGGCGACCTCGGCCGGGGTCAGCGGCGTGGCGTCGCCATGCTTGTAAAGCGCGATCTTTTCCAGCGTCTGCCGGAAATCGCCCGGGTCCAGCGCGCGGGCCAGCGTGGTCAGGTCGGCCATCGCCTCGGGGGCGATCTGCGCCAGACCGGCCTTTTTCAGCTCTGCCTCGATTTCCTCGCGCGAGGGCGGTTCGTCATAAAGCCCGATGCAGACGGCATTCGGGGCCCTTTCGAACAGGCCCTTCAGCGCGCTCTTGCCGGTCAGCCCGCCGGCGGCGACCACGATGACCGCATCGCCCGGCCGCCAGTCCGCCAGCGCATGGCCCAGCGTCTCGGTCAGCCCGTCGGTCGCATCCTCGACAAAGGCGACGCGGGGGCCGGGAAAGAAGCCCACTTCCTTTATCGCGTCCAGCAACAGCGCCCCGTCCTTGCGCAGGTCGCCGGCGGCGATGCGGGACAGCCGCATCTCGGCCTCGCCCTCGGGGCCGACCAGGGCGGCGATCGCCTCTTGCCGCTTCAACGCCACCCGCATCGGATCGGCGCCAAAGATCAGCAGACCGGCGCGACCGGGGTCAGGCCGGGCGCAATAACGCGCCGCCTCGGCACCCTTGAGGATCATGGCAGCTTCGCAGCTTCGGCAATCAGCCGCGCAACGATCTGGTCGGCCAGCATCCGCATCAGCCGGTAGGCCGCGTCTTCCTCGGCCGCCAGCCCCGCCACGGTCGATCCGGTGGCCGCATAGGCGGTAAAGCCCTGCACCCGCCCGCCGGTGATGCGCGCGCCGGTGCCGGTATCGGACAAGGTGTATTCGATCGCGCCCTTCAGATTGTAGCGCGTGATCCGGTTGTCGGGGGTAATGCCGACGCCGACCTTCTCGGTCACGATGCTGTAGGCCAGGTCATAGCGATGCACCTGCGGCCGGCCCAGCCGTTCCTCCAGCCGCTCGACCAGGTCAAAGCCGTTCTTGTCGGTGGGATCGGCCGCCCAGACCGCGCCGGTCAGCCGGGTCGCCGCGCCCCCCGGCGCATAGGCCGGGGTGAACCCGCAGGCGACAAGCGCCAGCGGAGCCAGGATCAGGAAGCGGCGGTTACACGACGACATTGATGATGCGGCCCGGCACGACGATGATCTTTTTCACCGGCTGCCCGGCGAGGAACTTGATGACATCCTCGTTTGCCAGCGCCAGCTTTTCAACCTCTGGGCCGGGCATGTCGCGGGCCACGCTGATTTCCGCCCGCCGCTTGCCGTTGATCTGCACCGGCAGCGTCACCGTATCGTCGACCAAGAGCGCCGGGTCCGCCTTGGGCCAGGGCGCCTGCGCGCAAAGCCCCGCGCCGCCCTGATAGCTCCAGATCGATTCGGAGATATGCGGCGTCATCGGCGACATCAGCTTGGCCAGCGTGCGGATCGCCTCTTTCATCGCAGGCGTCGAGCCATTCGCCCGCGCGATGACGTTGGTCAGGCCGTAAAGCGCGGCAATCGCCTTGTTGAACGCGAAAGAGTCGATCGAGCGGGTAACCTCGTCGATGGCCTTGGCGACGCTGCGGGCCAGTTCCGCGTCGCCCTCGCCCTTGTGGTCGGCGGGCATCTGGCCGATGCGGTCACAGGTCGACCAGACGCGCGACAGGTGCTTGAACGCAGCCTCCGCGCCGCTGGCGGTCCATTCCACGTCACGCTCGGGCGGGCTGTCCGACATCACGAACCAGCGCGCCGTATCGGCACCGAACTGGGCGATGATGTTCATCGGATCGACGACGTTCTTCTTCGACTTCGACATCTTGGCCGAGGGGACGACCTCGACCAGCAGGCCCTCATCCGCCAGCGCCCGGATCCAGGCATCCACATCGTCGACCATGTCCAGCGGCGGCTCGACATTGCCCAGCACCACGATCCGGCGGTCGGCAATGGTGAATACGGTCACATCCTCGGGCAGGTGATAGACCGGGCGGCCCTTGTCATCGGTGGTCTTGTAGATCTCGTGCGTCACCATGCCCTGGGTGAACAGCGCGTTGAATGGCTCGATCGCCTTGGCCGGCAGGTGGCCGGTGGCATGCATGGCACGGGCAAAGAACCGGCTGTAGAGCAGGTGCAGGATCGCATGTTCGATGCCGCCGATATACTGGTCGACGTTCATCCAGTAGTCGGCTTCGGCCGCCACGGTGGGCGTTGCGGCCCGGGGGCTGGTGAACCGGGCGAAATACCACGACGAATCGACAAAGGTATCCATCGTGTCGGTCTCGCGCCGGGCCGGGGCACCGCAGGCGGGGCAGGGCACGTCGCGCCAGGTCGGATGCCGGTCCAAGGGGTTGCCCGGCTTGTCGAAACTGACGTCATAGGGCAGTTCGACCGGCAGGTTTTCCTTCTTCTCCGGCACCACGCCGCAGCTGGCGCAATGCACCACCGGAATCGGGCAGCCCCAGTAACGCTGGCGCGACAGGCCCCAGTCGCGCAGCCGGTACTTGGTGACGCCCTGGCCATAGCCATTCTGTTCGGCATGGGCGATGGCGGCGGCCACGCCCTCGTCGCCCGTCTGCACCCCGGCCCCGGCAAAGCCGCGGACATAGCGCACCTTCTCGGACTTCAGGGGCACGAAGGCCGCATCCAGTTCGGCATCGCCGTCGCCTTCGGCCAGGAAGACCGCCTTGATCGGCAGGCCATACTTGGTGGCAAAGTCGAAATCGCGTTGGTCGTGGCCGGGGCAGCCGAAAATCGCGCCGGTGCCGTAATCCATCAGGATGAAGTTCGCGATCCAGACCGGCAGTTCCCAATCGGGGTCCAGCGGATGCCTCACCCGGATGCCGGTGTCATGACCGATCTTCTCGGCCGTCTCGATTTCCTCGGCCGAGGTGCCGCCACGCCGGCATTCGGCGATAAAGGCGGCGACGGCCGGATCCTTCTCCAGCTCCTTCGCCAGCGGGTGATCGGGGCTGATCGCGGCGAAAGAGGCACCCATCAGCGTGTCGGGCCGGGTGGTATAGACCTCGATCCGCTCAAACCCCTGCGGCGCGCCGACGGTATCAAAGGCGAACTGCAGCCCGCGCGACCTGCCGATCCAGTTGGCCTGCATCAGCCGCACCTTCTCGGGCCAGTCCTTCAACCCGTCCAGCGCCGACAGCAGCTCCTCGGAATAATCGCTGATCTTGAAGAACCACTGCACCAGCTCGCGCCGCTCCACCGCAGCACCCGACCGCCAGCCCTTGCCGTCGATCACCTGCTCGTTGGCCAGCACAGTCATGTCGACCGGGTCCCAGTTGACCATGGCCGCCTTGCGATAGACCAGGCCCTTTTCCAGCATGTCCAGGAACATCGCCTGCTGCTGGCCATAATACTCCGGATCGCAGGTCGCCAGCTCCCGGCTCCAGTCGATCGACAGGCCCAAGGGCTTCATCTGCGCCTTCATGTCGGCGATATTGCCATGGGTCCAGTCGCGCGGATGCCCGCCCCGCTCCATCGCCGCATTCTCCGCCGGCATGCCAAAGGCATCCCAGCCCATCGGATGCAACACGCTGAACCCGCAAGAGGATTTGTAGCGCGCCACCACATCGCCCATCGTGTAGTTGCGCACATGGCCCATGTGGATGCGCCCCGACGGATAGGGGAACATCTCCAGCACGTAATACTTCGGCCGCGACGGATCGTGCCGCGCCACAAAGGCCCCTGCCTCATCCCAGGCCTTCTGCCACCGGGGTTCGATCACCGAAGGGTCATAGCGCGACATAGACAGGCCTCATGCAAGCGTTCCGCGCCGGAATTACACCGGGGCGGTGGACAAGGTCCACCCCTTCATCTTGGCCGAAATACTCCGGGGGTGCGGGGCTGGCCCCCGCCGCCGGCATCACAGCTTGGAATCGCGGATGCGCAGCTGGCGCGCACGGGTCAGGATCGCGTCTTCCACCGCGCGCTGCGTCTCGACCGACACGCTGCCGCCGCCACGGCCCTGCAGCGCCACCTTCAGGCTGCGCGCATCCAGCGCCGGGTCCTGCACATAGATCGTGGCGCGATAGGCCCGCCCGCCGCCGGGGGGCGTGCCATAGCCGGTCACGATCACCCCGGTGAACGGGTCGACCGATTCGATGGGCAGGAAGTTCAGCACCTCCAGACTGGCTTGCCAGAGATACTTGTTCACCTCGACCGTGGTATTGGGGTCGTCGGAATTGCTGAACAGGTCCCAGATCGTCCCCTTGCGGCCACGCTTGTCGGTCTCCATCGCCGCCAGGGCGGCACGCTTCTCGTCCGCCTTCTGCTTGCTTTCGAACTCGGCCTCGGTGATCACGCCATCGCGCGCGCCGCCGCCGAACAGGCCCGAACCGTTGCTGGACAGGCCGCCGCATCCCGCAAGACCGGCCAGAAGGCCCGTGACAAGCGTGGCGCGCAGAACAAGGGACAGGGACATGCGGCTCTCCGAAAGGCTTCTCCGGCTGTCTAGCCGAGCGACCGGGGCCGAACAAGGCTTTTCCCCCCGTTCGCCCCTGTTCCGGCCCGCCCGCGCGCGTAAGGGGCCGCCAAATCCCCGATCCGGTGGGGGAAACCCGACTGTGGCATGTCTGCACCAGCGCCCACCGGATTCCCGCCACGCCGCCCGTCGTCGTTGCAATCGCAGGCCATAGGGCAGAAATACGACCCATACCCAATTCGGATTCCCCTGAATTGGGCATCCTTGAATCAACGAGGGAAAACGATGAAGAAGATTCTCCTTGCTACCACGATGCTGGCGGGCACCGCTGGTTTCGCCGCCGCCGAAGTCTCGGTGACCGGCTACGCTGAAATGGGTATTTGGTCGGACGCCGCTGGCGACGTCGCCTTCTGGCAGGACGTTGAAGTGACCTTCGGCATGTCGGGCACCACCGACGGCGGCCTGGAATTCGGCGCCTCGATCGACCTGGACGAAGGCGACGTTACCACCGACGACGACTCGGGCACCACCGTCTGGATCTCGGGCGCGTTCGGCAAGCTGACCATGGGTGACACCGATGGCGCCATCGACTGGGCCCTGACCGATGCGGTCGCCCTGACCTCGATCGCCGACGATCACTCGACCCACGTCGCTTGGTTCGGCGCCACCGGCCACGACGGTTCGGGCGACGGCCAGGTTGTCCGCTACGAAAACACCTTCGGTGCTTTCGGCTTCGCCCTGTCGGCCGAGCAGGTTGACAATGGCGCTGGCGTCGCTGCTGGTGGTGTCTCGGGCGTTGCCTCGGACGATATCTTCGGCATCGGTGTGAAGTACATCGCCGACCTGGGCGGCACCGCGCTGAACATCGGCCTCGGCTACCAGACCGGCGCCCTGGACAGCATCATCGACCCGCTCGCCACCGACGAAAACGCTGACTCGATCGGTCTGTCGATCGCTGCTGAACTGGCTGGCGGCTTCTCGGGTTCGGTCGGCTACATCGAAACCGACTTCGACGACGCTGGCGTGGAAGACTACAGCCACTTCGGTCTGGGTCTGACCTACACCACCGGCGCCCTGTCGGCTCACCTGAACTACGGCGAAGTTTCGCCGGACGTTGCTCCCTCGTTCGACTCGTGGGGCGCTGCGGTGAACTACGATCTGGGCGGCGGTGCTGTCGTGATGGCGGGCTACGGCTCGGACGTCGACGGCCTGGGCAACGACCAGTGGTCGATCGGTCTCGGGATGTCGTTCTAATCGAACGATCACCTGATCAAGGAAGGGCGGGCCAATGGCCCGCCCTTTTTTGCATTTCGGGCTTCCCTCCCGTCCTTTCTTTCCATACCTCCAGCCGATAGCCTGCCGCAAAAGGTCTGGGGATAGGAATGCCGGAAAACACAGCCAAGGATCTGACCCGTGCTTACGACAACGGGATGAAATTGCTGGCGTCGGGAAAGCACCAGGATGCACTGGCGGTTTTCTCCACCATCCATGACGCCAACCCGCTGATTGCCGAAGTCGAATATCAGATCGCCAATGTCCTGCTGAGATTGGAAAACTACCCGCAGGCCCTGCGCCATGCGATCAAGGCAGCCGAGCTTGCACCCGGCCAACCCGCTGTCTGGGAGACACTGGCAAAGGCCACCGCCCTGGAAGGTTCAGCCGCAGCCAGGACAGGGTTCCTTACCGCCCTCAAGGTGGCCAAGATTCCGGTTCCAACCAAGACCGCGTTGGCAGATCGCTTCGGACCTGGATCGAAAGGATCAAGCCCGAAACTTGGCGGCGCGCCCGCCACCGTCATCAACCCGCTCATGGCAGCACTCAAGGCGCAGAACTGGTCCGGCGTCATCGCCCAGTCAAAGAAGGTTCTGGCGGCCTACCCGAACTGCGCCTTTGCAGCCAACGCCTGCGCCATTGCATTGGCGAACCAGGGCAAACAGAACGAAGCCTTGGCCTGGTATGCCCGCGCCACAAAAATGGACGGCGCCTATTCCGAAGCCTACATGAACATGGCGAACCTGTTTTCCAAGATGAACCAGGGCGCCAATGCAAAAGAGGCCTACCAGACGTCAATCTGCCTCTCGCCCGATTTTTTCAAGGCAATCTGCCATATAGCACAGCTTTGCTACATGGAGGGGAAATTCGAGAATGCCCAGCATTGGTTGAATCGCGCCACGCTTCTGCAGCCAAAGAACTCCGACCTGCATTTGCTGCGTGGCAATACCTTTACCAAACTCAGGAACTACCCGGCGGCATACGAAGCATTCCTGACTGCGGAAAAGCTGATCTCAAAGCCGGATTCCGCGGTGTTCTGGATGCTGGCGCAGGCTGAAAGCAAACTGCAAATGGATGCCGCCGCAGAGGCGCATTTCAATCAGGCCATCGCTTTGGCGCCCGGAAACGCCGAAATCATGGGCAGCAAGGCTGTCTTCCTTCAAGGCCTTGGCCGCTTTGAAGAAGGCGAAGCCATGTTTCTTGAGGCGATCAAGTCCAACCCGAAGGCGGGCGAGATCCATCGTCACTATTATACGTCGCACAAGGCGAAAAAAGGGGAACCCCTGATCGAGGAGATGAAGGTTCATTTCCGCGATCCGCAGATTTCCGATCGTGACCGCATGCACTTTGGCTTTGCGATCGCCAAGGCGACCGAGGATACCAAGTCTTATGAACAGGTGTTCGATTTCCTTGATCCGGCGAATGCCTTGGTGCGCAAGCTCTATCCCTATGACGTTGCTGACCGGGAAACCCAGATCGACGGCCTTGTTGAATCGTTGCAGGGTATGGATTGGAACCGAACGCCAATCCTTGGCACCACGGACGCCGCTCCGATATTCGTGACGGGGATGCCGCGATCTGGCACAACCCTGATTGAACAGATCATTTCAAGCCATTCCATGGTTTCCGGCGCAGGAGAGGTCGGGCTGCGGGAACTGACGCCGCGCCGTTTCCTGCCCACAGGTCTTGATGGCAAGGTGCGTCCGGCGACCTTGATCAAGGACAGTGAACTGGTCGACCTGGGCAACGACTACGCCGCCATGATGCGCGAGAAATTCCCCGAGACGCCGCAGATCACCGACAAGTCGATCCAGACCTACATGACGCTGGGGCTGACGAAGCTGGCGATGCCGAATGCGCGGTTCATCGTGGTGCGGCGCGATCCGCGCGACACGCTGTTGTCGATGTACAAGAACGTCTTCCCAGAAGGCACCCATCTCTATGCCTATGATCAGGTCGACCTGGCGCGGTATTACGCGACCTTTGTCCGCATGGTCGACTTCTGGCGCGAACGGGTGCCCGACTGGTTCTACGAGGTGCAATACGAAGACCTGGTGGCCGATCCCGAAACGCAGAGCCGCGCGCTGATTGCCGCCTGCGGGCTGGAGTGGGAGGACGCCTGCCTGAACTTCCACGAAAACACCCGCAAGGTGGAAACGCTCAGCGTGTTCCAGGTGCGCCAGCCGATCTCGAAAGGGTCGGTCCGGGCCTGGGAACGCTATGGCAACCGGCTGGCGCCGATGATCAACCGGCTGCGCGCCGACGGGATGATCGAGGGATAGGCGATGGGACTGGCAGAAATCGCGGCGCGGGTGCGGGCGGCGGAAAAGGCGGCGGGACGCGCCGAAGGCTCGGTCACGCTGATCGCGGTGTCCAAGGTGCAGCCGGCGGCGCGGGTCGAGGCGGTTCTTGACGCCGGCCACCGGGTCTTTGGCGAGAATTACGTGCAAGAGGCGGCGGGCAAGTGGCCCGACTGGAAGGCGCGCTATCCGGGCGTCAGCCTGCACATGATCGGGCCGCTGCAGACCAACAAGGCCAAGCTGGCGGCCGATCTGTTCGACGCGATCCATACCCTTGACCGGCCCAGCCTGGCGGACAAGCTGGCCCGTCTGGCCGAGGCCCGGGGGGAATGCCCGGAATTGTTCGTGCAGGTGAACACCGGGGCCGAGCCGCAGAAGGCGGGCGTCCTGCCGGCCGAGGCGGATGGGTTCATCGCCTGTTGCCGGGCCATGGGCCTGCCCGTCGCGGGGCTGATGTGCATCCCGCCCGAGGGAGAGGACTCGACCCCGCATTTCGCCGCCCTGCGCGAGATGGCCACGCGGAACGGGCTGGACGGCCTGTCCATGGGCATGAGCAGCGATTTCGAGGCCGCGATCGCCCATGGCGCAACCCATGTGCGGGTGGGCAGCGCGATCTTTGGCGAACGCGACTACGGGGCCGCCCGCCCAGCCTGACGGGCAGTGCAGGCTGCGGCCCGTCAGGCCAGCCAGACGCGGGCATAGGGCGGCAGGGCGATGTTGCCGTGATGCGCCTCGACCCGGCCATCGGACAACAGATCGTGCATCCGCGCCGCGCCTTCGGCCCGCGCCCAGTCTTGCGGCAGGTGCAGCCAGGTTTCGGTGAAATTGAACAGGCCCAGCACAGCGCCGGTGGGCGCCGCCCGGCGGAACGCAAAGAGGCCGGGCGCCCCAGCCCGCAGGATCTCCGTCGGATGCGCGGCGTGCAGTTCCGGCGTGGCGCGGCGGCGGGCCAGGATATGCCGCGTGCCGCGATAGACCTGCGCGGCGGCGCCGTCCGATGTCTGAACGCCGTCCGCCAGCGCCCAATCCATCATCGGGCGATGGATCCAGCGGCTGTCATGGGCGTGGTCCGGCCGGGTCCTGAACGAATGGTCGTTCAGCAACGCCAGTTCATCGCCCATGTAGATCAGGGGGATGCCGCCAAAGGCCGCGATCAGCGCATGGCCCATCAGGATGCGCTGCACGGCCAGGTCGCGCTGGCCCTCGTCTTCCGATTCCAGCCCGGCCAGCGACGCAAGGGAACCGGAAATCCGCTTGTCCCCGGTCGCCGGGTTCACCTGAAACAGCGCCCCGCGGGCAAAACTGCCGGGAAAGCTGCCGTCGTAGAAATCCGACAGGAATGCGCGGTGCGACTGGCCCGACAGGCCCATGGACGCCGCGTCCTCGTCCGTCACCGCCCAGCCGATGTCGTCATGGCAGCGGATGTAGGTGGCATAGGTGGCATTGGTCAGCCGTTCGGGGAAATGGCTGTGCAGCACATGGGTCATCAGCCGGGTGTCGCGGGTGGCCAGCGCCGACCAGAACTGCACCATCAGGCTGTTGTGATAGGCCAGGTTGCCCTCGCGCCCGTCATGCCGCCCGCGTCCCAGATAGGGCAGCATCTCGGCGGGCGCGACGATGGCCTCTTCCAGGTGGATCACCGCCGGACAGGCGATGCGGCAACAGGCGCGCAGGGCCTGCAACAGCATATGCACCTCGGGTTCCGACTGGCAGCGGGTGCCAAGGCGCTTCCACATGAAGGCCACGGCATCCAGCCGCAGCACGTCGACGCCCTTGTTGGCAAGGTGCAGCATGACCCCGACGATTTCCAGGAACACCTGCGGATTGGACCAGTTCAGATCCCACTGGTGTTCGTTGAACGTGGTCCAGACCCATTTGCCGATCTCCGGGTAATGGGTGAAATTGCCCGGCGCATTGTCGGGAAAGACCTCGACCAGGGTTTCTTCAAACCGCTTTGGCATCTCCTCGCTGTCAAACATCAGGTAATAGTCCTGATGCTTCGCGTCCCCCCTGGCCGCCTTTTTCGCCCAGGCATGTTCCTTTGCGGTGTGGTTCAGCACCAGATCCACGCAGAGCGAGATGCCCCGTTCCCGCAGGGCGGTGGCGACCGCCTCAAAGTCCTCCATGGCGCCATAGGCGGGGTTGATGGCGCGGTAGTCCATCACCGAATAGCCGCCATCGCTGTCGCCGCGGCGCGGTTTCAGGCAGGGCATCAGATGGACATAGGAAATGCCAAGATCCTGAAGATAATCGAGTTTTCCTAGGATGCCACGCAAGGTTCCGGCGAAACGGTCGATGTAGAACACATAACCCGCCATGCCGGGGCGCTGGAACCAGTCGGGCTCTAGGTCGCGGATCAGGTCCAGCTTCCTCAGCGCCGCGGGGCGGTCGGCCCACCCCTTGCGCAGCGCCCGCAACAGCGCGGCACGAAACGCGGCATAGTCGGAACGCGCTCCGTAAAGCTCGTCGAGCATCGGCCACAGGTCCGGCGCCGACCGCCCCAGCCGCAACTCGAATATCTCATCCCCGTCGTCGGATACGCGCCCGGCCATGACACCCCCCTGCTTTGGGCCAGATTATGCCATCCAAAGCGGTTTGAAAATAGACTCGCACGCTGGGGCGCTTCGGCAGCGATACGGCGTGGTGGTTTACAGCAGATGCCCCGACTTGGCGGCCTTGGTCGCCAGATAGGCGGCGTTCTCGGCGGTGTGGCCCACCTTCAGCGGCACCCGCTCGGCCACCTGCACGCCGCAGGAGGCAAGCATGTCGACCTTGCGCGGATTGTTGGTCAACAGCCGCACCTGCCGGATGCCCAGCTTTGCCAACAGCTGCGCGCCGATGCGGAAATCGCGTTCGTCGTCCTCGAACCCCAGCCGGTGGTTGGCCTCGACCGTGTCAAAGCCCTGATCCTGCAACGAATAGGCACGCATCTTGTTGGCCAGGCCGATGCCGCGCCCTTCCTGGTTGAGATACAGCAGGACACCGCCGCCGGCCTCTCCCATCTGCTTTAGCGCAGCGCGCAGTTGCGGGCCGCAATCGCATTTCAGGCTGCCCAGCACATCGCCGGTAAAACAGGCCGAATGCAGCCGGACCAGAACCGGAGCGCGTCGATCCGGCTGGCCGACCTCGATGGCGTAATGTTCGTCGCCGCCATCCTCGGGGCGGAAGATATGCACCCGCCCCGCGCCGGCGGCGGCCATCGGCAGCCGGGCGGCCACCACCTCGTCCACCGGCGGCAGGCGCAACAGTTCCGGCCCCACCTCATCCAGCCGCAGGAACGTCAGCCCATGTTCGCCTGCCAGGACCAGCGGCTGGGCGATGCGCACCAGCAGCGCGGCGGGCAGGAGCCGCGCCGATTTCGCCAGTGCCAGCGCGGCGCGGTGCAGGCCGGCCCCACCGTCGCGCAGCGACCGCAGCGGCCCCTTCATCGGCACCCGCAAATCGTCTGCCGGATCGGCCAGCGCCGACAGCCAGGCCATGTCCGCATCCGCCGGCACCGCGATCCGGGCCAGATCGCCGTCATAGGCGCGCGCCTTCAGCGTCTCGGCACGCCGCGCGGTCAACGCCAGTTCGGGCGCGCCCAGGTCGCGCAGCGCCCTCAACCGGGCGGCATCCAGCGCCTCGACCGCGACTGCCAGCGCCGCCTCTCCGTCGCCGGCCAGCACCACGGGAACGCCCATGCGCAGATCGCTCCGCGCGCGGTTCAGCCGTTCGGTGATGGTGGGGCCCAGGCTCATTCCCCCTATCTAGGCTGCAATTGCCGGAACCGGAAGCCTGCATGCGCGGCCCCGGTGGGCCCCCTTAGCCCCCGCCCGGATGACAGCTTTGAAACATTCGCCGCCCAGCCGACACGACGGCGTGAGTCTTCTGTCGCATATCTTGCCGGGTTCGCGATCCGGGCGCATCTCATGCCCAAGACGCAAACGGAGGCCGCAGATGGCTCAACTTCGCAAGATCCTGCTGGTGGACGACGACGACGACCTGCGCGAGGCGCTGTCCGAGCAACTGGTGATGACCGAGGATTTCGACGTGTTCGAGGCCCGGACCGGCGCCGAAGGCATGGAAAAGGCCAAGGCCGCGATCTATGACCTGGTCATGCTGGACGTCGGCCTGCCCGACACCGACGGGCGCGAGCTGTGCCGCCGCATGCGCAAGGGCGGCGTGAAATGCCCGATCCTGATGCTGACCGGCCACGACACCGATGCCGACACCATCCTGGGCCTCGACGCCGGCGCCAACGACTATATCACCAAACCGTTCAAGTTCCCGGTCCTGCTGGCCCGGATCCGCGCGCAGCTGCGCACGCACGAACAGTCGGAAGACGCCATCTTCCAGCTTGGCCCCTATACCTTCAAGCCGGCGCAGAAACTGCTGGTCGACGAAAAGGAAAAGAAGATCCGCCTGACCGAGAAAGAGACCAACATCCTGAAATTCCTTTACCGCGCGCAATCCGGCGTGGTGGCGCGGGACGTGCTGCTGCACGAGGTCTGGGGCTATAACGCCGGCGTGACCACGCATACGCTGGAAACCCACATCTACCGCCTGCGCCAGAAGATCGAGCCCGATCCCTCGTCGGCGCGGCTGCTGGTCACCGAAAGCGGCGGCTACAGATTGGTCGCGTAACAGCCAGAATCTTGCCGGATTCACGCGCTATTAACGACTATCGGATATGCAAGGCGCGTAGTCTTTCGTGGTCCCTTATGTGAATCCCCTTGCCGTGCCGGGGTCATGACACGGCATCCTCCCTGTTGGACTGGCCGGGCCTTGTGCCCGGCCTTTTTTTGCTCAGTCCAGCCGCAGGGCCAGCGCGACATAGCCCAGGATCAGCGCCGCGCCGGCGACGCAGACCAGATAGGGCAGCTGCATCGCCTCGACCGGGCCAAGCGACGCGCCCAGCGCGACGATGGCCCCCCCGGTCAGCGAGCCCAGGGCCGAAGGCCCGGTTCCGATGAACCGGTAGACCGAATTGACCCGGCCCAGGAGTGGCGCCGGAATATGGCGCTGGCGATAGCTGACGGTGACGATGTTCCACAGCATCGCGGTATAGGCCTCGGCCGCCAGCGCCGCCGCGGTGGCGGGCGCGCTGCGGGTGGTGGCCAGCACCAGCGCGGCGCCCAGAAATCCTGTCACCCCGATCAGCAGCCCCGCCTTTTGCCCCGTGCGCCGCAGCAGCCACGGGCCAGTCAGGCTGCCCGCCAGCCCCCCGACGGCGACAAGGGCCATCATCCCCCCATAGCCGGCGGCCGACAGGCCCAGCACCACCTGGGAATACAGCACCACCAGCGCCCAGAAGATCGAGGCGGTAAAGTTGAACGCCCCCAGCGCCAGCGCCATGCGGCGCAGCGCCGGATGATGCCACAGAAAGGCCAGCCCCTCGCGGATCGCCGGTCCCATGCGTTGCGGCGGGCCTTTCTCGGCCGGGGGCAGGCGCAGCGCCGAGACCAGGGCGATGGCCCCCGCCAGCATCGCCGCCTGCAACCCGAAGGGCAGCGCCACGGCCGTGCCGATCAGGATCCCGGCCAGGGGCGGCCCGGCGAACTGGTTCAGCACCTGTTCCGCGCTCCACAATGTGCCGTTGCCCTGCTCCAGCCGGTCCTTCGGCACGATGGCGGGCAAAAAGCTCTGCGCGGTATTGTCGTGCAGCACCTCGGCCGCGCCCATCAGAAAGGCCAGCGCGGCCAGCACCAGCGCGGCGGCCGTGCCGGGCGGCGCCATCACCGCCAGCGCCACCAGCGCCAGCGCCGCCGCGATGCGGGCGGCATCGGCCGCGATCAGGATCAGCCGGTGGTCATGCCGGTCGGCCAGCACACCGGCCGGCAGCGACATCAGGGCCCAGGGCGCCTGCCGGGCGGCAGCGACCAGGCCGATCAGCACCGGGTCGCGGGTCAGCAGCGTGGCCAGCCAGGGCACCGCAACCGCCACCAGCCCATCGCCCAGGTTCGTGGCGGATGAGGCGGAAAACAACAGCCGAAAGTTGCGGTTACGCCAAAGGCCCTGCCCGGTCATGCCGCCACTTTCACCACCGGCGACTGGCCGTCAACCCCGCCCGCCGGACATTCGTCAATCCCCGGTTGTGACCGAAAAGCCATGGCAGGCCAGATTCCATTTGCCCGCATATCCGGTGATGCAAATTCATGATATGGAATCCCTACCTCCCTGTTGGACCTTGGCCCGGCGCATCTTGCTCCGGGCTTCTCTTTGCCGGTCCCCCCCGCCCGATCCGTGCCGCAGGGCAAAGGGGCGTTGACCTTGCCGCCCCGCCCTGGCCATAACCCGCAGATCACAGGTCCGGCGGCCACAGGCCCGGCCCCGGACCAGACCTTGCCCCATGCAGGAAAGCCGCGCCCCATGACCTTCACGCTTGCCACCTGGAACATCAACTCGGTCCGCCTGCGCGAGGCGCTGGTCCTGCGCCTGATGGGCGAAGAGACGCCCGACATCCTGTGCCTGCAGGAATGCAAGAGCCCGGTCGACAAGATCCCGACCGAATCCTTTGCCGCGCTGGGCTATCGCTACATGGTGGCGCGCGGGCAAAAGGGCTACAACGGCGTGGCGATCCTGTCGAAACTGCCGATCGAGGATGCCGGCGACCGCGACTACGCCAGCCTGGGCCATGCGCGCCACGTCGCGGCGCGGCTGGAAAACGGGGTGACGATCCACAATTGCTATGTGCCCGCCGGCGGCGACATTCCCGACCGGGCCGAGAACGTGAAATTCGGCCAGAAACTGGATTACCTGACCGAGATGCGCGACGCCTTCCGCGCCGACCGGCCGCAGAAATCCATCCTGGTCGGAGACCTGAACATCGCCCCGCGCGAGGATGATGTCTGGAACCACAAGGCGCTGCTGAAGATCGTCAGCCACACCCCGGTCGAGGTGGAACACCTTGCCGACGCGCAAGAGGCCGGCAAATGGGTGGACGTGACCCGGCAGGACATTCCCCAGGGGCAGCTCTACAGCTGGTGGAGCTATCGGGCCCCCGACTGGGACGCCGCGGACAAGGGCCGCCGCCTGGACCACATCTGGGCCACGCCCGACATCGCCACTGCCGCCCATGGCAGCCGCGTCCTGCGCGCCGCCCGCGGCTGGGACCAGCCCAGCGACCACGCCCCGGTCTTTGCCCGTTTCGACCTGTGACCGCGCCGCAAACGGCTCCGGCCCCCGACACCAGGAGGGGGCCTGGCGCCGGGGTCCGGCCGTGACCGCAACAGGTCACTTGGCGACGATCTTGCCCTTCATCGCGGGATGCACGGCGCAGAAATAGGCCAATGTCCCGCTCTGGGTGATCGTGACGACCGCGCTTTGCCCCGACGCCAGGCGCCCGGTATCGAACGAGCCGT
The DNA here is from genome assembly GCA_041397345.1 of Paracoccaceae bacterium. GTDB lineage: Bacteria > Pseudomonadota > Alphaproteobacteria > Rhodobacterales > Rhodobacteraceae > Pseudogemmobacter. The sequence goes on along the minus strand of JAWKWU010000008.1, from coordinate 21,483 downwards.
CCTTGGCCGTGGCGGTATGCGGCGCGCCGTCGAGGTTGGCAAAGGTGATGGTATCCCCCGGCGCCACCGTGATCGCAGCGGGCGAGAATTTCATCCCGCTGATCTCGACGCGATGATCCTTGGCCAATGCCGGCGCCGCGGCAAGGGCCAGGGAAAGGCCAAGAGAGGTGAGAAAGGTCTTCATGACAGGCTCCGGTCCAATGGGTCGGCATCCTGTGCCGATGCCCCGTTGTGACAGACCCGCCCGGCCGCCGCTGTTCCCCCGGTAACAGGCGTCAGGCCAGCGTGAACAGTTCCACCGTCCCGAAAGACCGGATGTCGACCGGCCCCAGCGGGCGCAGCGGGCTGCGGGCCGCCGCCGCCGCCGCCGGGCCGATGATCACCGCCGGGCCCAGCGCCTTGCCCGCCTCTTGCAGCCGCGCCGCCAGATTCACCGCCGGCCCATGCGCGGTATAGTCGATCCGCGCGCCCGACCCCACGTCGCCCAGGATCGCCGGCCCGGTCTCTATGCCGATGCGGGTGCGGCCCAGCCCCAGCACCGCGCGCAAGGTTCCGGTCTCGGCCTGGATCGCGGCGGCGGCCGCCAGCGCCGCCTCGACATGGTCCGGCTGGTCCAGGGGCGCGTTGAACAGCGCATGGACCGCGTCGCCCACGATCTTGTCGATCATGCCGCCATGCCGCAGGATCACCGCCGAAACCACCGCGAAATAGCGGTCCAGCCGCTCGATCAGCACCTCGGGCGGCAGGCTGTTGGCCAGGGCGGAAAACCCTTCCAGATCGGTGAACAGCGCCGTCACCTGCCGCCGCTCGCCACCAAGGCGCAGCAGGCCGGGGTCATCCGCCAGCCGCGCGACGACCGGTTCCGGCAACAGCTGGCCCAGGCGGCCGCGCAGGGCGCGCAGCGCGCGATGGCTGGCCGCAGCCTGCCCCAGGACACCCGCCGTCGCCGCCACCAGCAGCGCCAGCGCCGGCAAGACCGGATCGATCAGCCGCCCGGTCGCCGCATGAACCACCCCCGCCCCGCCGAACCACAGCAGGGCCAGCCCCAGGCCCCCTGCCAGCGCCCGCAGGGGTGACAGCGCCACGACCATCGCCGCCGCCAGAACCCCGCCCGCCACCAGCGCCAGCGCCTCGGCCCCGGCGGCGGCATCGGGCCGCCACGGCACCCGCCCGGCTTGCAGGTCGCGCAGCAGGTCCGCGGCAATCTGCACCGAGGGATACAGCGGATCGGTCACCGTCGGCCGCAATCCCCCCCGCTGCGGCAAGGACGACCCGACCAGGACCACCGCGCCCCGCAACCGCTCTCCCCCCTCGCCGGTCAGCACCGCCACCGCATCCAGCGTGCGGTCCCGGCGCGCCTGCGCCGGCGTCGGGCGGAACCGCAGGGTGGCGGCCTCTCCCAACGGGTAGCTGGCCGCCCCCAGATGCAGGACACCCCCGCCCGCGCCCGGCGCGATCAGCGGGTTCGGCAGCGCTCCGGCCAGCCGCAGCACCGCAACCGGCAGCGACGGATAGGCCGCGCCCGCCACCACGACTGCCGCCGGCACCGCCCTGACCCGCGCCGTCGCATCCCCCGGCAACGACAGCGAGGCCAGCGCCCCGGCCGCCTCGGCAAGGGCAGGACAGGGCGCCTCGGCACCGGGGGCGGCCCAGAGACCGGGTTGCACCCCCGCCGCCAGCGCCAGATCCGGCAGCGGCCTTGGTGGCGCGCTGGAGACGGGGGACAACAGCATCCCCAGCACGGTCGGCGCCTGCGCCATCGCCGCAGCCAGCGCCCGGTTGGCCGGCGCATCGCCGCAATTGCCGGCAAAGACGATATCCCACCCCACGGCGGCGGGCCGCGCCCCGGCAATCGCCGCCGCCAGCCGGGCCGAGGCGGCGCGGTCCCAGGGGCGCCCCGCCTCATCCAGCGCGCCGATATCGACGACGACCACCCCCGTCTCGGCCTTTGCAGGGCCGGGCAAGGCAAGGATCAGCCGGTCGAACACCCGGTCCCGCCAGTCGTCCAGCCCGGCCGGCGACGCCCAGATCACCAGCGCCGCCAGCACCGACAGCAACAGCACCGCCCCGCCCGCGCGCAGGCGCCGGCCGCTCGGGCGACGCGGGCGATCAGTCATCCGCCGCCGCCTCGGCCCGCAGCGCGCCGACAGCACAGCGCCAGACCCCGGCGCCATCGTCGGCCAGAACGCCCTCGTCACGAAACTCCTGCAACACCCGGTTCACCTTGGGCCGGCTGGCCCCCAGCATCGCCGCCAGTTCGCCCTGGCTGACCGCCAGCCGCAGCGCCGCGCCGTCGGGAATATCCTCGCCGTTCAGCTGGGTCAGCGTGAACAGGAAGAACCGCGCCACCCGCGCCCGCAACTGGTAGAGCGCGATCGATTCCAGTTGCTCGGTGGTATCGCGCAGCATCGCCGACAGATGCGCCAGCGCCGCCTGGTTCAGCGCCGGGTGCCGCTCCGCGATGGCGCGAAAGGCCGCGCGGGTCAGCACATGGCCCTGGACAGGCTCGGCCGCGGTTGCGTCGGCCGATCGCGGTTCGGCATCGAACAGCGCCAGTTCGCCCAGCATCTCGCCCGGACCGACCTGCCGCAGCACCAGGTCGCGGCCCGCAACCGTGGTCAGGCTGATCCGGATCCGCCCGGTTTCCAGCGCCAGCAGCCAGTCGCCGTCATCGCCGCGCTGGAACAGCGCCTCGCCCGCGGCCCAGCGCCGGGGCTGCGCAGCGGCGGCCAGCGCCTCCAGCACCTCGGGGGGCAGCGGCGCGAACATGCGAAACGATTTCCAGAAGGCGCGACCGGTCATCTTGCTGGGATCCTGGTTCCTGCCCAAGGTTGCGCGACCGCACCGCCGCCGTAAAGGCCCTTGGCTAGCGCTTCAGCCCGACCAGCGCAAAGGCCGCCTCGATCCGCGGCGCCTTCCACTGCGACACCTCCGACGGCGGCTGGCCCCGGGCCAGGTCCACGCCGTCGCCACCGCGCAAGGTGCGCGACACCCCGGCATTCGACACCGTCACCCGGCCCCGGTCGACAAAGACCGCGACCTTGCCCTTTGACGGGCCAAAGAAGAACCGGGTGCCGCGCACGCCGATCTCGCCGAATGCGCTCTGGAACGTCAGGTCGACCTTTGGCGCCGCCTCGGGGCGGTCGAACACCAGCGCGCCGCCGATGGTGATGGTGCCGCCCGCCTCGGCCAGATACCGCGCCAGCGTGACCTGCGTCTCGGGGCCCATGTGAATCAGGGTCTCGGTATGCAGGAACAGCGCCGCAATCGCCCCGGCGCCGATGCGGACGGTGTCGCCCTCGTTCAGGACCATGCCCACCGACAGCGGCGACTGGCGGCCGTCATGCACCAGCTTGCCACTGCCGCGCAGCGACCGGGTCTGGCCTATGGGGCCGGCTGCGGCGGCCGGCAGCGATGACAGGGCCAGAACGGCCGGAGCGGCAAGAAGGGCGCGGCGGGACAAATGCGGCATGGCGAAACCACCAATCGGACAGGTGCTGAAACGATGCCGAACCCTAGCAGATGCCCCGGCCTGCGGCAACGCGCCCGCTCTGCCGCCCCGCCGTCAGCCCCCGGCCATCAGCGCGCGCAGCACCGCCATCGCCTCGGGGCCGTCCCATGCGGCATCGCCGATCAGCCGGCCCACCTCTTGCCCCTCGGGGTTGACGATCACCGTGACCGGCAGGCCCGCGATGCCCATTTGCCGGCTCATCACCGATTTCGGGTCGCGCAGCGTGGTCAGGTGGGCAATCGCCGCCTCGTCCCAGAACCGCGCGATCGTCTCGGGGGCGTTGCGGCCCGTCGCCACCGGCACCACCACGATATCGGGCATCGCCGCCTGCAACCGGTCCAGCGCCGGCATTTCCGACCGGCAGGGCGCGCACCAGGTGGCCCAGAAATTCACCACCATCCACTTGCCGCGATGCTGGGCCAGGGTGACTTCGGCATCCTCCATCGTCAGCAGCGCCGCTTCGGGCAAGGGCTGCGGGTCGGTCAACGTCAGCTTGGCCATGTCGCCGGTCAAAAGCGCGGAAACCTCGGCCAGCGCCGGGTTTGCACCAAGCGCAAGGGCCGTGTAGAGAACCGCCAGAAGTTTCCGCACTGTCTTTCCCTTTCCCGAAGGCCGCAGCCCATGACCGCAGACCCCAATTCCCAGGCCGCCAACCAGATGTGGGGCGGGCGTTTCGCCGAAGGGCCGGACGCGATCATGCAGGCGATCAACGCCTCGATCGGTTTCGACAAACGGCTCTACGCACAGGACATCGCGGGCTCGCGCGCCCATGCCGCGATGTTGGCGGCGACGGGCATCCTTACCGATAGCGATGCGCAGGCCATCGGGGAAGGCCTGCTCACGGTCTTGTCAGAGATCGAGGCCGGCACCTTCCAGTTCAAGGTCGAGCTGGAAGACATTCACCTGAACGTGGAATCCCGCCTGACCGAGATCATCGGCGAACCCGGCAAGCGGCTGCACACCGGGCGCAGCCGCAATGACCAGGTGGCGGTCGATTTCCGGCTCTGGGTCCGCGATCAGTGCGACCAGGCCATCGCCGGCCTGACCGGGCTGATGCGCGCCTTTGTCGCCCAGGCCGAGGCCGGGGCCGATTGGGTCATGCCGGGCTTTACCCATCTGCAGACCGCGCAGCCGGTGACATGGGGCCATCACATGATGGCCTATGTCGAGATGTTCGCCCGCGACCGCTCGCGCTTTGAGGATGCCCGCCGCCGGATGAACGAATGCCCGCTGGGCGCCGCCGCGCTGGCCGGAACCGGGTTTCCGATCGACCGGCACATGACCGCAACGGCGCTGGGCTTCGACCGGCCCACGGCCAACAGCCTGGACAGCGTCAGCGACCGCGATTTCGCGCTGGAATTCCTGGCCGCCGCCTCGATCTGCGCCATGCACCTGTCGCGCTTTGCCGAAGAGCTGGTGATCTGGTCCAGCGCGCAGTTCCGCTTTGTCCGGCTGTCCGACAAATGGACCACCGGCAGCTCGATCATGCCGCAAAAGAAGAACCCCGACGCGGCCGAACTGCTGCGGTCCAAGCTGGGCCGGATCCTGGGCGCGACGGTGGCGCTGTTCACCGTGATGAAGGGGCTGGCGCTGACCTATTCCAAGGACATGCAGGAAGACAAGGAACAGGTCTTCGACGCCGCCGACAACCTGATGCTGGGTCTGGCGGCGATGACCGGCATGGTGGGCGACATGACCGCCAACCGCCAGGTGCTGCAGGCCGCCGCCGCCTCGGGCTTTTCCACCGCGACCGACCTGGCCGACTGGCTGGTGCGCGAGGCCGGCCTGCCCTTCCGCGAGGCGCACCACGTCACCGGCACGCTGGTGGCGCTGGCCGAGCGAAAGGGCTGCGACCTGCCCGACCTGGACCTGTCCGACATGACCGCGGTGCATCCGGGCATCACCGATCAGGTGTTTTCGGTGCTTGGCGTCGAGAATTCGGTGCGATCCCGCCTGTCTTACGGCGGAACTTCGCCGGCCCAGGTGCGCGCGCAGGTTGCGCGCTGGCATAGTCTGTTGAAGTGAGCGAATCGGTGCTGCAATACTCCTGTCAGCATCGCATCACTCACGAAAGGTCGCGCATGGCGCCGCTAGCACTTGTGTTCTCCTTCCCGTTCCTTGCCAGCTGTGGTACTTACGCCCAAGACCTTCATCCAGATCCGGCCCCGGTGCGCATCGTCAGCACCAGCGCCGGCTATGTCTACGGCGCCAGCGGTGCCGGCAGTTATCCCAAGATCCACCCGGCGCGCCGCAAGGTCGTTTCGGTGGCCGGCAAGAACTAGGTCCCGCGATGCGCAGCCTCTTGATCCTGTCTGCCCTGCTTCTGGCCGCCTGCGGGGCCGACGGCCCGCCAAAGCCCCCCGCCAAGGCAGCGGCGCAGCCCGGCCTGACCCTGACCGGCACCGCCCGCGTCGGCATCGTCGGCCATTAGGCTACAGCGTCAGGATCGTCTGGCCCGTGGTTTCGCGCGCCTCCAGCGCCCGGTGCGCATCGGCCACCCGCTCCAGCGGAAACCTCTGCCCGATGCGGATCCTGACCGCCCCCGAGGTCACCATCCCGAACAGGTCGCGCGCCATCGACTGACAGGTGGCCGGGTCCGCGATATGGCTGAACAGCGTCGCCCGCGTCACCTTGAGCGAGCCCTTTGCCGCCAGCACCCCGATATCCAGCGGCGGCACCTTGCCGCTGGCATTGCCAAAGGAAATCATCATCCCCAGCGGCCGCAGGCAATCCAGCGAGCCGTCGAACGTATCCTTGCCGACGCTGTCCATCACCACATCCACGCCCCTGCCCCCGGTCAGTTCGCGCACACGGGCCGGAAAATCCTCGGTCCGGTAGTTGATGCAATGGCTGGCGCCATGGTCCAGCGCCAACCGGCATTTCTCGTCCGACCCGGCGGTGCCGATCAGCCGGATGCCCTCGGCCCGCGCCCATTGGCAGGCGATCAGCCCCACGCCGCCCGCCGCCGCATGGAACAGCACCGTTTCGCCCCGGTGCAGCGGCGTGGTGCGGCGGAACAGGTATTGCACCGTCATGCCCTTCAGCATCATCGCGGCGCCCTCGTCAAAGCCGATCCCCTCGGGCAGGGGGCAGACCTGGCCGGCCGGCATCACCCGCGCCTCGCAATAGGCGCCGGGCGGGGTGGCGGCATAGGCCACCCGGTCGCCCGGTTTCAGATGCGTCACCGCCTCGCCCACCGCCTCGACCACGCCCGAGGCCTCCATGCCCAGCGCGGCCGGCAGGGCCATCGGGTACAGCCCGCTGCGCTGGTAGACATCGATGAAGTTCAGCCCGCAGGCCCGATGCGCGACGCGCACCTCGCCCTTGCCCGGTTCGCCCACGGGGCGGTCGACCAGTTGCAGAACCTCGGGTCCGCCCTGGGCTTCGATGATGACGGTGCGTGCCATGGTGCCTTCTCCTGCCGTTTGCCCGAAACCTAACCCGCTTTTGCGGCTTTGCCAGTGCCAGGCCGCAAGCCATTTGATATCGCGCCGGCTTTTCGCTATGCCCCGCGGGCAGCGGCCAGCCAGACAGGAGACCGACGGGATGGATCATTTCCTGCACAGGGGCGGCGTCCTGCATGCCGAGGACGTGGCCATCCCCGAGATCGCCGCCACGGTGGGCACACCTTTCTATGTCTATTCCACCGCCACGCTGACCCGCCACTTCCGCCTGTTCACCGAGGCGCTGTCGCCGCTGCCCCATCTGGTCTGCTTTGCCATCAAGTCGCTGTCGAACGTGGCGGTGCTGAAGACGCTGGGCGACCTGGGCGCCGGAATGGACGTGGTATCTATCGGCGAATACCTTCGCGCCCGCGCCGCCGGCGTTCCGGGCGACCGGATCGTGTTCTCCGGCGTCGGCAAGACCCGCGCCGAGATCCGCACCGCGCTGCAAGGTGGCATCCGCCAGTTCAACGTGGAAAGCGAACCCGAGATGCGGGCGATTTCCGAAATCGCCGCCGCCATGGGCGTCACCGCGCCAGTCGCCATCCGCGTCAATCCGGACGTGGATGCCAGGACGCATGAAAAGATCGCCACCGGCAAATCCGAGAACAAGTTCGGCATCCCCATCGCCAAGGCCCGCGCCGCCTATGCCGAGGCGGCGGCCCTGCCCGGCCTCAGGGTCGTGGGCATCGACGTGCATATCGGCAGCCAGCTGACCGACCTTGCCCCCTTCGAGGCCGCCTTCACCAAGGTCCGCGAACTGACGCTGGCCCTGCGCGCCGATGGCCACGACATCCGCCGGTTGGACCTGGGCGGCGGCCTTGGCATCCCCTATGCCCGCTCGAACGAGGCGCCGCCCCTGCCCACCGACTACGGCGCGATGATCAAGCGGGTCCTGGGCGATCTGGATGTCGAGATCGAGATCGAGCCGGGCCGCCTGATTTCCGGCAATTCCGGCCTGCTGGTCACCGGCGTGGTCTGGGTAAAGAACGGCGAGGGCCGCGATTTCCTGATCCTCGACGCGGCGATGAACGATCTGGTCCGCCCCTCGATGTATGGCGCCCACCATGACATCATCCCGGTGATCGAAACCGCCGCCGGCGCGCCGACGCAGCCCTATGACATCGTCGGCCCGGTCTGCGAGACCGGCGACACCTTTGCCAGGGCGCGCGAGATGCCGCTGCTGACCGAAGGCGACCTGGTCGCCTTTCGCAGCGCCGGCGCCTATGGCGCGGTCATGGCCTCGGAATACAACAGCCGCCCCCTGGTGCCCGAAGTGCTGGTGAACGGGGATCAATTCGCTGTCATTCGGGAAAGGCCTACCTTTGAAGAAATGCTTTCCCGCGATAAGCTGCCCGAATGGCTGTGACCCGCTGTCCGGCCAACCGGAGAGGTGAATGAACGGCAAGCCCCCTGCCGCGATCCTGCAAGACCTGGTCTGGCCCCGCCGCCTGACCCTTCTGGGCCTGTGGGCCGAACGCATCGCGCGGGCCTTCTGGCCGCTCTGGACGATTCTGCTGCTGACCTTTTCGGCGCTGGCCTTCGGGGTGCAGGATCTGGGGCCGCTGCTCTGGGTGCAGATCGCCGCCGGCACCGTGGCGCTGGCCATGCTGGTCGCCGCCGTCTGGGGCTGGCGGCAGTTCCGCCGCCCGACACAGGCCGATGCGCTGGCCCGGCTCGACGCCACCCTGCCGGGGCGCCCGCTGGCCGCGCTGCAGGACACCCAGGCCATCGGCACCGGCGATGCGGCCTCTCTGGCGGTCTGGCGCGCCCACCAGCGCCGCATGGCCGAACGCGCCGCCCAGGCCAGGCCGGTCGCACCCGACCTCCGGCTCTCCTCGCGCGATCCCTATTCGCTGCGTTATGTCGCGCTGACCGCCGCGGTCATGGCGGCGCTGTTCGGTTCGCTCTGGCGGGTCTCCTCTGTCGCCGGCATCGCCCCCGGCCCGGCCGAGGCCGCGGCCGGCGGTCCCAGCTGGGAAGGCTGGGCGCAGCCGCCCGCCTATACCGGCAAGCCTTCGGTCTATCTGGCCGACGTGACCGCGCCCACGCTGGAACTGCCGGTCGGCAGCCGCATCCAGATCCGGCTTTACGGCAATGACGGCGCCCTTTCGGTCGACCAGACCGTGGCGCAGGTCGCGCCGGAACCCGCCTCGGCCACGCCCGACACGCCCAGGCCCGACGGGATCGCCGGCCTGACCAACCTGGTGGTCAGTCAGTCGGGAACCCTGGCCATTTCGGGCCCCGGCGGCCGCGAATGGCAGGTCATCGCCACCCCCGACGGCATGCCCGCCATCGAGGTTTCGGGCGAGATGAAGCGCGAGGCCGACGGCAGCTTCAAGCAGGGCTTCAAGGCCAGCGACGATTACGGCGTCGTCGCCGGCAAGGTCACCATCTCGCTGGATCTTGCCAGCGTCACGCGCCGCCACGGCCTGACCGTCGACCCCGAACCGGTCGCCCCCGTCATCCTTGACCTGCCGATGCCGCTCAAGGGCGGGCGCACCGATTTTTCCGAAATCCTGGTCGACGATCTGTCAAAGCACGTCCTGGCCAACCTGCCGGTGACCATGGTCTTCGCCGCCACCGACGCCGCCGGCCAGGTGGCCGAATCCGCGCCCTATCCCGTCACGCTGCACGGCCGGCGCTTCTTTGACCCGATGGCCGCCGCCGTGATCGAGATGCGCCGCGACCTCTTGTGGAACCGGGTGAACGCCCCGCGCAGCACCGAGATCCTCAAGGCCCTGTCGAACCGCCCCGAAGATTTCCTCCGCTCGAAACGCGCCGCGCTGCATTTGCGGGTGGCGCTGCGCGACCTTGACCGGATGCAGGGCGCGATGTCTCTGGAACAGCGCGACGCCATGGCCGAAACGCTGTGGAACATCGCCCTGATGTTCGAGGAAGGCGACCTGAATTCCGCGATGGAGCGGCTGCAACGCGCCCAGGACCGGCTGGAAGAGGCCATCCGCAACGGCGCCTCGCCCGAAGAGATCGACCAGCTGATGAAGGAACTTCAGCAGGCGATGAAGGAATACACCCAGGAACTCTCCGAGGAGGCCCAGCGCAATCCGCAGGGCGCGCCGCAGGACGGAGAGGGGCGCGAGATCACCGGCGACCAGTTGCAACAGATGCTGGACGAGATCGAGCGGCTGATGAAGGAAGGCAAGACCGCCGAGGCGATGGCGCTGATGGAACAGCTTCGCCAGTTGATGGAAAACCTTCAGGTCACCCAGGGCCAGGGCGGCCAGGGCGAAGGCCAGGGGCCGATGCGCGACCTGGGCGAGACGCTCAAGGACCAGCAGGGCCTGTCCGACGACGCCTACCGCGACATGCAAAAGGGCCGCAACGGCGAACAGCCCGGCGCCGACCCCGGCGAACTGGCCGATCGTCAGCGCGAATTGCGCCAGCGGTTGGGCGATCTGCAGGACCAGAAGCTGCCCGGCGACGGCTCGGAAAACGGCGAGGCCGGCCGCGACGCGCTGGACCGGGCCGAAGACGCGATGAAACAGGCCGAAAAGTCGCTGGAACAGGGCGATCTGGATGGCGCGCTGGACCATCAGGCCGACGCGATGGAGGCGATGCGCGAGGGCATGAAGGAATTCGGCGAGGCGCTGGCCCAGGAAAACCGCGAGGGCCAGGAAAACGGCGGCACGCAAGAGGCCGGCCGCGCCGACCCGAACGGCAAGGACCCGCTGGGCCGCGAACCCGGCGACGCCGCCCGCATCGGCAGCGACCGCAACATGGTGCAGAACGACCCGGACAAGCGCGCGCAGGAACTGCTCGACGAAATCCGCCGCCGCTCGGGCCAGGCCGAACGGCCGACCGAAGAACTGGATTATCTCAAACGGCTGCTGGACCTGTTCTAGACCAGCCGCCCGGCTTACCCCTCGCCGCCCTTCAACGCCTGGGTCGCCGCCTTCATCACGTCATCCAGCCACAGCCGCAGCCCGTCGACGGCCTGGACATAGGCCGTCAGCCCGCCTTCCAGCCCCGGAAACTGTTCGATCAGCTTTGGCGCCGCGACATAGACCGCCGCGGCGATCACCAGGATCAGCAGCATCAGGAAGAAACCGCTGCGAAATCCCCTGCGGCCCTTCATCAGGTCCGGCAGCGCGTCCACCTCGGCGTCGGGGTCCGACCCGTCGTCGCTGGGCTGCAGGGTCGAGTTGATTTCCTCGACATCCGGCAGCAGGTCGCGGCGGGCCGCGGGCTTGGCCGGTTCGGGGCGGCGCATCGGGATCCTCGCCCTTCAGCATCGCCAGCCGGCGTTGGGTCGGCGACAGCGGCGCCGCGGCCCCCGCCGCATCGACGCCCAGTTCCTCCTGCACCTGCATCTGCCCTCGGCATCGGCACGGCGGGCACCGGCGCGCTGCGTCTCGCTGCGCCGGGCTTCCTCCGCGCGCGGCCTCTTCGCGCAGGATCGACAGCACATCGTCGTCCAGCTCCTGCCGCGGCGGCAGGCTGGCGGTTTCGGCGGCCTCCGGCTCGGCAGGTGCTGTGGACGCACCGCCGGCATCGGCCATCGCGGCCAGAATGGCGGCCTCGGTCGCATCGGGCGCGGCGGCTGCCGGCTCCGGCTCCACCTCAGGCTCTGGCGCAGGCTCCGGCGGCGCGGCCGGCGCCTCTACCGGCGCCTCGGGTTCTGCAATCTCCGGTTTCGCGATCTCGGCTCTAGCAGGCTGGGGGCGGGTGCAGACTCCGGTTCCGGCTCTGGCACCGGCAGGTCATCGCCAAACAGCGCCGCCTCATCCGCGGCCGCAATCTCGGCCTCGGGGCGCATCTGGTACCAGGCGTGACCGCAGCTTGAACACTGGACATCGCGACCGCCTTCCGGAATCGCGTCATCCGGCACCTCGTATTTCGCGTCGCAGTTCGGGCAAACCAGCCGCATACCAATGTCTCCAGCCGGAACCGCCAATCCGTCGTTGTTGTAGCAACGATCACGCCGCGATCCAAGGCTCCGTGTCCTGCACTTGTATAATGGTTAAACCTCATGCGATTGAAAGCGCAATCATCCCGGTCCATTCTGCCGCCCGGAACCTGCGCAAAGGGCCTAATCCGTGATCGCCTTTGAAAATGTGGCCTACAACTATGGCGGAGGCGAACTGCTGTCCGAAATCAGCCTCCGGTTGGCTCCGGGCTCGTTCCACTTTCTCACCGGTCCCTCCGGCGCCGGCAAGACCACTTTTCTCAAGCTGGCATACGCCGACCTGCTGCCAACCGCCGGCCACGTCACGCTTTTCGACCGCGAGGTGAAAAGCCTGTCGCGCGATGACGTGGCCCGCACCCGGCGCCGGATCGGCGTGGTCCATCAGGACATGCAATTCCTCGACCACCTGCCGCTTGTTGCAAATGTGCAACTTCCGCTGACCGTCGCGGGCAAGACCGGCGATACGCAGGACCTGACCGATCTCTGGGCTGGGTCGGGCTGGGCCATCTGGCCGACGCGCTGCCGCCGACGCTGTCGGGGGCGAACGCCAGCGGGCGGCGCTGGCGCGGGCCATCATCATGGACCCCGACGTGATCCTGGCCGACGAACCCACCGGCAACGTCGACTGGGAAATGTCGGTGCGCCTGCTGACCCTGCTGGTCGAGCTGAACCGCATGGGCAAGACCATCCTGGTCGCCACCCACGACCTGAACCTGATCCGCCAGGCCAAGGCGCAGGTGGCGGCGCGCGTGCTGCGGATCTCGCGCCGCCGCATCCAGCTTGCGGGGGCCGACCTGTGACCCTGCCGCCGTTCCTGACCCGCCTTGTCGCCCTGTCCCGTCAGGCAGACCGCGTCGTGCCGCCCTCGGGCCATACCGCCTGGCTGACCAGTTTCACCGCCGGGGCGATGACCTTTCTCTGCGTCTTCGCGCTGGCGCTGTCGCTGGCCTCGGGTCGGCTGGCCAGCCGCTGGTCCGACGCGCTGGCCCGCACCGCCACCATCCGCCTGGCCGCCCCGCCCGACCAGATGCAGATCCAGACCGACGCCGTCCTGGCCCTGCTGGCCACCACGCCCGGCATCGCGTCGTCCCGCGCCCTGACCGATGCCGAGGCCCGCCACCTGCTGGAACCCTGGTTCGGCCCCGACCTGCCGCTCGAGGCGCTGCCGATCCCCCGGCTGATCGAGGTGATCGAGGACGACCCCGGCTATGACGGCGAGGGCCTGCGCCAGCGACTGGCCGCCGAGGCGCCCGGCGCCGTGCTTGACGACCACACCCGCTGGCGCCGCCCGCTGGCCGAGGCGGCCGGCCGGCTGCGGCTGCTGGGCTGGCTGGCCATCGGCCTGATCGGCGCCGCCATGGCCGCGATGATCACCCTGGCCGCCAACGCCTCGCTTGCCGCCAATTCCCAGGTGGTGCGCGTGCTGCGGCTGGTCGGCGCCCGGGACAACTACATCGCCCGCGCCTTCGTGCGCCGCTTTACCCTGCGCGCCCTGGCCGGCAGCGCGGTCGGCGCGCTGGCCGGCCTGATCGGCGTGGCCCTCTTGCCGCGTGCCGATGCCGCCGGCGGCTTCCTGACCGGCCTGGGCTTTGCCGGCGCGGGCTGGCTTCGCCCTTCCTTCTGCCGCCGCTTGCCGCCATTGTCGCCTTTGCGGCCACCCGCCGCGCCGCCCTGAGAAAGCTACGGGAGCTGCCATGATCGCCTTGCGCTGGCTGATGTCGCTGATCTTCGTCGTCCAGATGTATCTGGCCATGGCGGTCCTGGCGATCGTCTTTGCCCCCTGGGCGCTGGTCTCACGCGACGGTGCCTTTGCCGCCGCCCACACCTTTTGCCGCTGGGTCCGCCTGACCGCGCGGCTCTTGTGCGGCCTGCGCTCGGAAATCCGCGGCACCCCGCCCACGGACGAGGTGATCATCGCCGCCAAGCACCAGAGCTTCTTTGACATCATCCTGATCTATTCCGCCGTGCCGCGCGGCAAGTTCATCATGAAGCGCGAACTGATGTATGCGCCCTTCCTCGGCCAGTATGCCCTGCGTCTGGGCTGCGTCCCGGTCGACCGCGGCAAGCGTGGCGCCGCCATCGCCAGGCTGAAGGAAGACGTGCAGAAGGGCGCGGCCTACCCCGGCCAGCTGATCATCTATCCGCAGGGCACCCGCGTCGCCCCCGGCGTCAAGCGGCCTTACAAGGTCGGCACCGGCCTGATCTACGACCAACTGGGCCAGCCTTGCGTGCCCGTCGCCACCAATGTCGGCCTGTTCTGGCCCAAGCGCAGCCTCTTGCGCCAGCCGGGCCTTGCGGTGGTCGAATTCCTGCCGCCCATCGCGCCCGGCCTGCCCGTGCCCGACTTCATGGCGCGGCTGGAACAATCGGTCGAGAGCAACTCGGACCGCCTGATGGCCGAAGCCGGATTCCGGGGCTAGGGGCGCGCGGACAATGGCAACCCAGGCCGCCAGCATCGCCCATATCCTCGACACCCTGTCCGACCTGCCGCTGACCAGCCGCAAGATGTTTGGCGAATACGCGCTCTATCTCGACGGCAGGACCGTGGCCTTCGTCTGCGACGACACGCTGTTCATCAAGCCCACCCCCGGCACGCTGGCGATCTTGCCCGATGTCGAACGCGGGCCGGCCTATCCCGGCAGCAAGGACTACATCATCGGTTCCGAACTGCTGGACGACCCCGACCTTTGCGCCCGCGCGCTGCGCGCCGCCGCCGCCGACACGCCACCGCCAAAGCCGCGCAAACCGCGCAAACCCAGGGGCGCATGAGGGAATGGACCACCGATCCCCAACCGCCGCCCATGTATCGCGGCACGCCCGGCCGGGCGCCGTGATAGCCCTGCCGTTCCTGCGCTGCGCGATCCTGTCGCTGGCCCTGGGCCTTCCCGCCGGGGCTCAGCAACCGGCCGCCGCGCCCGATCTGGTGCTGCGCCTGATGTTCGACGATTGCCTTGGCTTTGCCCGTGACGGTGCCGAGCCCTTTGACGGCGTCGCCGCCCCGGCCTTTGACGCCGCCGATGTGCGCGCCCTGCGCCCCTACTTTCCCGCCTCGGCCCGCGCCTTCCGGCTGGACGGGCAGCCCTATCTGGCCTTCATCGGCACCGACAGCGGCCGCCGCTTCTGCGCGGTGCTGCAGGCCGTCGAGGATGCGCCCGACGGCATGCAACTGGACGCGGCGTTCATCGAAGCCGCCTCGGACCGTGCCGCAGGCCTGGGTCTGGTGCTGGATCACCGCCAGGACAGCTATGGCCGCACTGACGCGCTCTGGCGCCAGCCGCAGTTCCAGCAGGACCCGACCCTGGGCATCGTTGTGTCGCTGTCCCTCGGCCCCGCCGGCAGCGAGATGCCGCACCTGATGGCGCTCGGCGCCAGCGCACCCGCCTTACCCTGAACCCGGCCTCAGCTCATCGGGCAGTCGGTCACCTCCAGGTCGACCGCCAGCCGCGCCTCGGGGCCGTAGCCAAGGCCCGAGACATTGATGTAAAGCGCACCCTTTTCGGTAAAGATATCAGCGTCCTTCACCGGCATCGTGGTAAAGTCATGGTCCAGCGCCCAGCCGGAAAACAGCGCGCATTCGGTGTCGAACCGCAGCACATAGCCGTTGAAACCGGCGGTGTAGAAATAGCCCTCGCCCCTGGGATAGCTCAGTTCTACCCGGCTTGGCCCGATCTGCACCTCGACCGGAACGATCTCCAGGCCCCCGGTCAGGCCCTCGGGCTCCAGCCCGAATTCGACACCGCTGCCCACCGTGACCGTGCGGCCGCGCGCCTGCAGATAGGGCCGGTCCGGGTCGTCCCAGGTCATGACGGTGAACGTGACCTGCCGCCCCTCCAGCGTGCCCGCCGCAACCGGCGCCGCCGCCGCCAGCAGGCCCGCCAGCACCAGGCCGCGGATCACGCCGCCAGGCCCTTGGCCCCCATCGAGAGGAACTTTTCCCGGCGATCCTTGATCACCGCCTCGGGCTTCTTGCCGGACAGGTCCTTCAGCATCGCCTCGATCGCCTTGCCCACCGCCTCGATCGTCTCTTTCGGCGCGCGCTGCGCCCCGCCCACCGGCTCTTTCACCACCCGGTCGATCAGGCCCAGCTTCTGCAGATCCTGCGCCGTCAGACGCAGCGCCTCGGCCGCCTCGCGCATCTTCTCGGCATCCTTCCACAGGATCGAGGCGCAGCCTTCCGGAGAGATCACCGAATAGACCGAATGTTCCAGCATGGCGATGCGGTTCGCCGTGGCAAAGGCCACCGCCCCGCCCGAGCCGCCCTCGCCGATCACCACCGAAATCAGCGGCACGCCGATGGTCAGGCATTTTTCCGTCGACCGGGCAATCGCCTCGGCCTGGCCGCGTTCCTCGGCGCCCTTGCCCGGATAGGCGCCGGGCGTGTCGACCAGGGTAATCACCGGCAGGCGGAAACGGTCGGCCAGGTCCATCAACCGGATCGCCTTGCGATAGCCCTCGGGGCGGGCCATGCCGAAATTCCGCTCGATCCGGCTCTTGGTATCGTTGCCCTTTTCGTGGCCGATCACCACGACCGGCTGATCGTTGAACCGCGCCAGCCCGCCCATCACCGCATGGTCGTCGGCAAAGGCGCGGTCGCCCGCCAGCGGCGTGTATTCGTTGAACAACGCCTCGATATAGTCCTTGCAGTGCGGCCGGTCGGGATGGCGCGCGACCTGACATTTCTGCCAGGCGCTCAGGTTGTTATACAGGTCCCGCAGCGCGGCCTCGGCCTTGCGGTCCAGCGCCTCGGCCTCTTTCGAGACATCCATGCCCTCGTTGCCCCGCGCCATCGCACGCAGTTCCTCGGCCTTGCCTTCGATCTCGGCCAGGGGCTTTTCAAAGTCGAGATAGATCATGGACGAACCCTCATACGCTTGGCTCTATATGGCCGCAGGGGGGGCAAAGTGCAACTCGGCAAGAAGGGCTCGGCGGGATCGGGCTTCACCCTCCCAAGACACCCCCCAGACACGGCAACGCCCCGTGGTCGGGCCACGGGGCGTGCGTCCTCCCCTTGGTGCCGCGAGGGGCCTCCTCTCCCCTGGGTCGCGGCGCGGGTGTTCGTGAAACGCCTGCCGGACAGGCTTCCGTTGCGTCACACATGCGCGTTTTCGCGGCGCCGTGTCAACGATTCCCCAATGATCCTTCGGTGTTTCCTCAGTTCCCGGCGATGATTTCCGCCTGGCGCACGATCACCTCGGCCTGCCGCATGCTGGCGATATCGACCAGCCGGCCCTTGTAGACCGCCGCGCCCTGGCCTGCGGCCTTGGCCGCCTCCATCGCCGCCAGGATCTCGCGCGCCTCGGTCACCGCCTGCTCGGACGGGGTGAACACCTCGTTCGCCAGCGCCACCTGTTTCGGGTGGATCGCCCATTTCCCCACCATGCCCAGCGTGGCCGAGCGCCGCGCCTGCGCGCGAAAACCCTCGTCATCGCTGAAATCGCCGAACGGCCCGTCGACCGGCAGCACCCCATGGGTGCGACAGGCCGCGACGATGGCCGCCTGCGCCCAGTGCCAGGGGTCGGACCAGTATTTCTGCCCCTCGCGGTGCATGTAATAGTTTTCCTGCGTCCCGCCGATGCCGGTGGTCTGCATCCCCATGCTGGCGGCGAAATCCGCGGCGCCCAGGCTCATCGCCTGCAACCGCGGGCTCGAAGCCGCGATCTCCTCGACATGTGCGATCCCGGCCGAGGTCTCGATGATCACCTCCAGGCTGATCGGCCGCGTCCGCCCCTTGGCCCGCTCGATCGCGGTCACCAGCGCGTCGACGGCATAGACATCCGCCGCGCAGCCCACCTTTGGGATCATGATCTGGTCGATCCGCGGCCCGGCCTGTTCCAGCACCTCGACCACGTCCTGATACCAGAACGGCGTGTCCAGCCCGTTGATCCGCACCGACAGCGTCTTCTTGCCCCAGTCGATATCGTTGATCGCCTGGATGATGTTGCGCCGCGCCTGCGGCTTGTCGTCGGGGGCGACCGAATCCTCCAGGTCCAGGTTGATCACATCGGCTGCGCTGGCCGCCATCTTCTCGAACAGGGCCGGGCGCGAGCCGGGGCCAAACAGCTGGCAACGGTTCGGACGGGCGGGGGCGGCGGGCTGGATGCGGAAGCTCATCTTCGATCTCTCGGCAAGGATATTTCGCGATTCTTCGCGGCAGGGTTATAATATTGCGCGCCGCAGCGCAACATTCCTTTTGCGGATGCAGCATCCAACGCCCCTTGCACCGGCGGCCCGCCGGGGCCACAAATCCGCATGATCACGGCAACCGAAGACATCTTCCCGCTGCGGAACCCCTTTACCATCTCGCGCGGGTCCAAGACCGAGGCGCGGGCGGTCACCTGCACCGTCACCCGCGACGGCCATCGCGGCCGGGGTGAGGGGCTGCCCTATCCACGCTATGGCCAGACGGTCGCCGACGCCATCGCCGCCATCCTGTCCTTGCCCGGCGACATCACCCGCCAGGCCCTGCAATCCGCCCTGCCCCCCGGCGCGGCCCGCAACGCGCTGGATTGCGCGCTCTGGGACCTTCAGGCCAAATCCACCGGCACGCCGGTCTGGCAACTGGCCGGCCTTGCCCCGCCGCACCCGGTGGAAATCGCCTTCACCCTGTCGCTGGACACGCCCGAGAACATGCGCGCGGCAGCGGCCCGCAACGCCCATCGCGCCGTGCTTAAGGTGAAACTCGGCACCCCCCAGGACATGCCCCGGATCGAGGCGGTGCGGGCCGGCGCGCCCAATGTCCGCCTGATCGTCGACGCCAACGAAGGCTGGACCCCGCAGGTCTACACCGACCTTGCCCCCCACCTCCTCCGCCTTGGCGTCGAGATGGTGGAACAGCCGCTGCCGCAGGGCGCCGACGACATGCTGGCGGAAATCGCCCGCCCGCTGCCGGTCTGCGCCGATGAATCCGCCCATGACACCGCCTCGCTGGCCGGACTGGTCGGCAAATACGACGTGGTGAACCTGAAACTGGACAAGACCGGCGGCCTGACCGAGGCGCTCCGCGCCCGCGCAGAGGCCCGCCGCCTGGGCCTGCGCGTCATGGTCGGCTGCATGGTCTCGTCCAGCCTGGCCATGGCCCCGGCGATCCTGGTCGCGCAGGGTGCCGACTGGTCAGGATCTTGACGGTCCGGCAGATATGGCCGAAGACCGCCCGCACCCGGTCATCTATGACGACCGTTCCATCCATCCGGCCTCGCCCGCGCTTTGGGGATAACGCATGACCCGCACCGTCTATGTGTGAATGGCGACTACCTGCCCGAAACCGAAGCCAGGGTTTCCATCTTCGACCGCGGCTTTCTGATGGCCGATGGCGTCTATGAGGTGACCTCGGTCCTGGGCGGCAAGCTGATCGACTTTGCCGGCCACCTGCGGCGCCTGCAACGCAGCCTGGACGCGCTGGAAATGACCAACCCGCTGACCGAGGCGGAATGGCTGGACGTGCATCGCCAGCTGGTCGCCCGCAACGCCATCGACGAAGGCATGATCTATCTCCAGGTCACCCGCGGCAATCCCGGCGACCGCGACTTTGCCTATCCCGACGCCGACGTGCCGCCCACCGTGGTGCTGTTCACCCAGTCGAAACCCGGCATGGCCGATGCGCCTGCGGCCAGGACCGGCCTCAAGGTGATCTCGATCCCCGACATCCGCTGGGGCCGCCGCGACATCAAGACCGTGCAGCTGCTCTACCCCTCGATGGGCAAGATGATGGCCAAGAAGGCCGGCGTGGACGACGCCTGGTTCACCGAAGACGGCTATGTGACCGAGGGCACCTCGAACAACGCCTATATCGTCAAGGGCAACCGCATCATCACCCGCGCCCTTTCGTCCGACATCCTGCACGGCATCACCCGCGCCGCCGTGCTGCGTTTCGCCCGCGAGGCGCAGATGGAGGTCGAGGAACGCAACTTCTCCGTGGAAGAGGCGAAACAGGCGGATGAGGCCTTCATCACCTCGGCTTCGGCCTTCGTGATGCCGGTGGTGCAGATGGATGGCGCCGCGATCGGCACCGGCAAACCCGGCCACATCGCCACCCGCCTGCGCGAGATCTACCTGGAAGAGATGCGCAAGGCCGCAATCTAGGGCACCACCGCCGTGGGCCCTGCGCCTTTCACCCTGGCCGGCTTTCGCCGCGGCTTTCGCACCGGCGTGGCGCTGGGGACGGCGATCTTCATCTACGGGCTGGCCTTTGGCATGGTCGCCGCCCAGGCCGGGTTTTCCTGGGGCTGGGCGCTGGCCATGAGCATCACGGTGTTTTCCGGCTCGGCCCAGCTGGCCGCGCTCAGCGTCATCCAGGCCGGCGAGGCGACGGTGCTGACCCTTGCCGCCACGGTCCTGGTGATGAACGCCCGCTACCTGCTGTTCGGCGCCACGATCCAGCCCTGGCTGTCGCAGGCCGGCCCGTTGCGCGCCTATGGCAGCCTGCTGATGCTGGGCGATGCCAACTGGATCGCCACGATGCGCGCCGCCGAAAAGGGGGAAACCGACCGCGCCTACCTGGCCGGAACCGGCGTTCCGCTGATCGGCGCCTGGTTGGGCGGCACGCTGGTGGGCGTGCTGTTCGGCGCGGTGCTGCCCGACCCGCATGCCCTGGGCGCCGACCTGATGCTGCCGGCCTTTGCCGCGGCGATGATGGCCGCGATGATCCGTAGCCGCGCCGCCCTGGTCCTGGTGGCGGTGGGCGCCATCGCGGCGCTGGCGGTGACGCCGCAGGCCGGCAACGGCTGGGGCATCGTTGCCGCCGGCCTGGCCGGCGCCGCCTTTGCCGCCCTCACCGCGCGGCGCGGGGTCATGCGATGACGCCGTCGCTGCCCGTCATGCTGGCGGTGATGGCCGCCGCCGCGCTGTTCTGCCGCTTTGCCGGGTTCCTGGCCATGCGCTTCCTGCCGCCCTCGGCCCGGCTCGACGCCGCCCTGCGGGCCACGCCGCTGGCGGTCATGTCCGGCATCACCGCCCAGGCGCTGGCCGCCGGCGGCCTGGTCGAGGCGCTGGCGCTGGGCAGCGCCATCCTCCTGTCGCTCTGGACCCGCAACGACGTGGGCGCCGCCGTCGCCGCCGTGGCCGTCGCCGCGATCCTGCGCGCCCTCGGCCTGTGACCTGCCGGCGGCGGCCTGTGCCTCAGACCGCCTGCTGGACCGTAAAGTCGGATGCGTCGACCGAGCCCGAAGGGATGCCCACCAGCCGGAAGTAGGTTTCGCCGCCATAGGACACCAGCGTATCGGTGGTGCCCTGCGCATTGGCAACGTCGGTAAAGGTGAACGACCCGGCCGGCGGCGCGCCATCGAAGACCACGGCATACTGATCCCGCGACACCAGCGAGTAATCCTGTACCGTCACCAGTCCGGCCGCCGGATCGCCGACGAAAAAGACCTGGTCGGCCCCGTCGCCGCTGTAGATGCTGTCGCCTTCGCCCACGAACAGGTCGTCATTGCCGTCGCCGCCGTACAGCAGGTCACTGCCCAGGCCGCCGTTGATCTGGTCGTCGCCCGCGCCGCCGATGACAGTGTCATTGCCTTCCTGACCGCCCAGGAAGTCGGCCCCGTCGCCGCCGTCGATGCTGTCGTCGCCGGTCTTGCCAAGGATACGGTCGTCGCCCAGCCCGCCCA